>NZ_JBVJKV010000014.1:12428-263768 GCF_055585065.1 Streptomyces sp. NPDC054047
CAAACACGCGGACCGGGTGGATGGAAGCGCCAGAACGCCCGCCCACAAACACGCGGACCGGGTGGATGGAAGCGCCAGAACGCCCGCCCACGAACACGCGGACCGGGTGGATGGAAGCGCCGGAACGCCCGCCCACAAACACGCGGACCGGGTGGATGGAAGCGCCAGAACGCCCGCCCACAAACACGCGGACCGGGTGGATGGAAGCGCCAGAACGCCCGCCCACGAACGCGCGGGCCGGGTGGGTGGGAGCGGTGGAGCGCCCGCCCACCCGGTCGCCGAGGACTTCGGTCAGGCCCTGATGATGGCCAGTGCCTCGTCCCGGGCCCTGGTCATCGTGGCCTCGTCCCTTGCCTCTACGTTCAGGCGCAGGAGCGGTTCCGTGTTGGAGGCTCGGACGTTGAACCACCAGTCCGTGGCCGTCACCGTGAGGCCGTCCAGGTCGTCGATGGTGACGCCCTCCTCGGCCTCGTACTTGGTCTTGATCGCCGCGAGGCGGGCCGTCTGGTCGTCGACCGTGGAGTTGATCTCGCCGGACGCCGCATAGCGGTCGTACTGCGCGACGAGGGCCGACAGCGTGCCGTCCTGGCCGCCGAGCGCCGCGAGGACGTGGAGCGCGGCCAGCATGCCCGTGTCCGCGTTCCAGAAGTCGCGGAAGTAGTAGTGCGCCGAGTGCTCGCCGCCGAAGATGGCGCCCGTCTTGGCCATCTCCTCCTTGATGAAGGAGTGGCCCACCCGCGTACGGACCGGCGTGCCGCCGTTCTCCCGCACGACCTCGGGGACCGACCACGAGGTGATGAGGTTGTGGATGACCGTGCCCTTGCCGCCGTTGCGCGCGAGCTCGCGCGAGGCGACCAGGGCGGTGATGGCCGACGGGGAGACCGGGTCGCCGTTCTGGTCGACGACGAAGCAGCGGTCCGCGTCGCCGTCGAAGGCGATGCCGAGGTCGGCGCCCTCCTCGCGCACCCGCTGCTGGAGGTCCACGATGTTCTTCGGGTCGAGGGGGTTGGCCTCGTGGTTCGGGAACGTGCCGTCCAGCTCGAAGTACATCGGTACGAGCGTGAGCGGCAGGCCCTCGAAGACCGTCGGGACGGTGTGCCCGCCCATGCCGTTGCCCGCGTCGACGACGACCTTCAGGGGGCGGATGGAGGTCAGGTCCACCAGGCCGCGCAGGTGCGCCGCGTAGTCCTTGAGGGTGTCCCGCTCCGTGAGCGTGCCGGGCGTGGCCGCCGCCTCGGGGGCGCCGGACTCCGACCAGCCCTCCACCAGGGCGCGGATCTCGGCGAGGCCGGTGTCCTGGCCGACCGGGGCGGCGCCCGCGCGGCACATCTTGATGCCGTTGTACTGCGCGGGGTTGTGCGAGGCCGTGAACATCGCGCCCGGCAGGTTCAGCGCACCCGACGCGTAGTAGAGCTGGTCCGTCGAGCAGAGGCCGATCTCCGTGACGTCCACGCCGAGCGCCGCGGCCCCGCGCGCGAAGGCCCGGGAGAGGCCGGGCGACGACGGCCGCATGTCGTGCCCGGTCACGATCGCGTCCGCGCCCGTCACCTTCGCGAAGGCCGCGCCGAACAGTTCGGCAAGCGACTCGTCCCACTGGTCCGGGACCACCCCGCGCACGTCGTACGCCTTCACGATCTGGGACAGATCAGCAGTCACGGCCAACCCTCTCTGCAGGTTCTGCGAGTTCAGCGACACCGACGAGTGCTCGTCGGTGACCCAAACTACCCGCAACGACTGACAACCAGCTGTGAGCGGCCCCAAGGCGCCTCCTGGCCGACGTCAGGCCGACGTCAGGGCGACGTCAGGCCGGCCTCGGGCTCACCTCCTCGGGCTGACCTCAGGCCCCTCACGGCAGCATCCAGCCGAGCACCACCGTGCTCTGTCCCACCACGATCAGACACATCACCAGCAACAACCCCAGGCTCCAGGGCAGCACCTTGCGCAGCAGATCGCCCTCCTTGCCCGCGAGCCCGACCGCCGCGCACGCGATCGTCAGGTTCTGCGGAGAGATCATCTTGCCGAGCACACCGCCCGAACTGTTGGCGGCGGCGAGGAGTTCGGGCGAGAGCCCGGACTGCTGAGCGGCCGTCACCTGGAGCGCGCCGAAGAGCGCGTTGGCCGAGGTGTCCGAGCCGGAGACCGCGACGCCGAACCAGCCGAGCACCGGCGACAGGAAGGCGAGCCCCGCACCCGCCGCCGCCACGAAGTGGCCGATGGTGGCGGCCTGCCCGGACAGGTTCATCACGTACGCGAGGGCGAGGACCGAGGTCACGGTGAGGATCGCGAACCGCAGTTCGTGCACGGTCGCCAGCCACTCCCGCACCGCCACGCGCGCGTGCACCCCGATGACGGCCGCCGTGCCCACACCGGCCAGCAGCACGAGCGTCCCGCCCGTCGCGACGAGCGGCAGCGAGAAGAGGTTGCCCGCGACCGGGTCCCCGTCCGGGTCGGCGACGTTCAGGAAGGGCCAGTCGAAGGTCTGCGTCGCCTTGGCCAAGAAGTCCTTCACCGGCGGGATTTGGGCGACGGAGAAGATGGCGACGATGAGCGCGTACGGGGCGTAGGCGCGCAGGATCTCGGGGCGCGGGTCGTCCTGGTCCAGGTCCTCGCTGCGTACGCCGGTGAGGACCGCGACGCGTACGGGCTCCGCGGCGGGCCTGCGGGCGCTGGGCACCGCCACCAGCGCGCCCGCGCCGGCCAACGCCGCCCCGATGTCGGCCAGCTGGGCGGAGACGTAGTTGGACGCGGCGAACTGCGCCGCGGCGAAGGCGAATCCGCACACCAGGGCGGGCACCCAGGTCTCGCGCAGGCCGCGCCGCCCGTCCACCAGGCCGACCAGGAGCAGCGGCACCACCAGGGCGAGCAGCGGTGTCTGGCGGCCGACGACCGTGGCGACGGTGTCCAGCGGAAGCCCGGTGACCTGCGCGAGCGTCACCACGGGGGTACCCATGGCGCCGAAGGCGACGGGCGCGGTGTTGGCCACGAGGGCGACGACCGCGGCCTTGACCGGGTCGAAGCCGAGCGCCACCAGCATCACCGCGCAGATCGCGACGGGCGCCCCGAAGCCCGCGAGCGCCTCCAGGAGCGCGCCGAAACAGAAGGCCACGACGAGTGCCTGGATGCGCGGATCGTCCGAGAGCCGTCCGAAGGAGCGGCGCAGGATGTCGAAGTGCCGGGTGCGGACGGTCATCCGGTACACCCACAGGGCGTTGACGACGATCCACAGGATGGGGAAGAGCCCGAAGAGGGCACCTTGCGCGGCGCCCGAGGCGGTCTGGCCCAGCGGCATCCCGTACGCGAGCCAGGCGACCAGGGCGGCGACGGCCAGGCCGATGAGTCCCGCGTGGTGGGCCTTCATGCGGACGGCGCCGAGCAGGACGAGGACGGTCAGGAGGGGCAGGGTCGCGATGAGGGCGGACAGGCCGAGCGAATCGGCCACGGGCTCCAGCTGCTGCACGTACACGGACGGCTCCCCGGTTTCCGTGATGCGGAAAGTGATCTCTCACGAGTGGGGGAATGGTCGTGTCGATGGCGTGGGCACGTCAATGGGTCGTGTGCGAGAAATTGTTCAGCGATAAACGACAGGGGGCTTCGCGGAGGGGCAGCAGGAAGTCCGGAAAGAGGGGCGCTCAGGAATCCGGTGAGCGCAGCACCCGCAGATGGCCGCGGCGCGCGACCTCCATCGGGTCGGCCCTGCGCGGGCCCGCACCGCCGGCCTCCGCCGCGCGCTCCTGCGGGCGTGCCGCCTCGCGCACCGCGTTGGCGAGCGCTTCGAGGTCGTCACCGCTGGGGCGGGCCGGACCGGAGGCGTCGGCGAGGCGGACGACCTCCCAGCCGCGGGGCGCGGTGAGGCGCTCGGAGTGCTCGGCGCACAGGTCGTAGCAGTGGGGTTCGGCGTAGGTGGCGAGGGGGCCGAGGACCGCGGTCGAGTCGGCGTAGACGTACGTCAGCGTCGCGACGGCGGGACGGCCGCAAGCGGTGCGCGAACAGCGACGTACAGGGCTCACGATGTTGGACGGTACCGCACTCTTGAGCGGGCCGCGACGACTCTCCGGGAGGTCACCCCACCGTGTCGTGCTGTGATCCCCGCCACGGCGCCTTCGCACGGCGCCTCGCTGACCTGCGGTGACACAAGGGGCCTGAGTGTCCAGTGGTGTTGAATCCGGTCACCACGTGGCGCAAATCCCGTCATTCATCGCGAGATCGACGGTCCTGGAGAGATACGGAATCGAGCCCAAGCCTGGCTGGAACGGTCATCGGACGACATGGCGCACGCCGGACGCACGCCGCCCGCGCGCCACCCGGAAGCCGTGCGGAAAGCCTGCGGAAGCCAGGTGAAAGCCGGGTCAAGCTGTGCGGGAACGGCGATCTCGAGGACTACTCTTCGTCAGTGATGGACGACCCCGTACAGCCCCGCACCGCAGACCCGAGGCCCCGCCGCCGCGACCGCCACGGCAGGGGCATGCGCGGCCCCGTGGCGCCTCCCCAGGTGCCGCTGTCCGCCAGCCGCGCCGAGGTCTTCACCGACCTGGTGCAGGACTCCGTGGAGCGCCTGGAGCGGCGGTGGCCGCAGCTGAGCGAGATCGAGTTCCTGGTGCTCGAGGTTCCCGCGCTGGGGCGTGGCGGGGGCGCGGGCGAGGACGACTGGAGCGATGACGTCGTACCGCTGGGCGGCACGATCGAGGCCGCCGACGGGCGGCCCGCGCGGGTGGTCGTCTACCGGCGCCCGGTGGAGATCCGCACCAAGGGGCGGGACGACCGGGCCGCACTCGTCCACGAAGTGGTGGTCGAGCAGGTCGCCGAGCTCCTCGGCCTCTCGCCCGAGTCGGTGGACCCGAGATACGGGGAAGACTGAGCCTCCCCGGCTTCCCTGGCTTCCCGGCCTCCCCGCCGCTACGTCTACTTCTGGAGCACCTTCAGGTCCTGCTCCGCCTTCGGCACCGACACCGTGCCCCTGTCGTCCGGCAGCGTCTGCACGGTGAACATCGGGACGCCGTCCTCCGCTTCCTCCAGCATGCGCGAGGCGTAGACGTCACCCCCCGAGCCCCCCGAGCCCCCCGACACCGGTTCCACCGTGAGTGCGTACGTGCCCTTCAGGCCGCTCGGGACCGGGGCCTTGATCCCCAGCGTCGTACCGCCCTTGACCGTGTACGTCTTGCTCGTCGGCGTACCGCCCTCGGTGCCCGCCGACGCCGTGACCTTCACCTTCCCGGTCCTGCCGGGGGCGACGAGGGACAGCGTGGAGCCCTTGGCGCGGTTGTCGGCCACCGTCGCGCGCATGCCGATCGGGTTCGTGGCGGGGATGAACGCCGTCTCCTGGTCGACGCCCTTGCCCCGGGTGACGCGCAGGGCGGCCACCACCGGCGCCGCGTCGTCGGTGGGCGTCAGGAGCAGGGAGCCCGCCTCGCCCTTGGTGACGTCGCCGAGGTCGACGGCGGTCGTCATGCCGGACTTGACGTGCAGGTTCGCGTGTCCGGCCGGGCTGATCGAGCCGCTGGGCGCGGCCAGTTGGACCTTCAGGTCGGCGTCGTCAGCGCCGGGCGCGAAGGCCACCAGACGTACGGACGTGGCGTCCTTGGGGATGCCGGGCAGGACCAGGCGGCTCGCGGGGTCGGCGGACGCGGGCAGCCAGTCGCCGCCGAGCTTGTCGTCCGACGACTGCACGGCGGCCGCCACCCGGCCGCTGCGCGCGGTCACGTGCATCGTGAGGTTGGTGTGCTCCTTGGGCGAGAGCGTGGACAGCAGCACCGGGACGCTGGAGTGCGGCTGGACCTGGATGGCCTCGCCCACCTCGGTCTTGAGGGCGCCGTCCGAGCCGTACAGCTCGACGTCGACGACGGCCGCCGTGTCGTCCGGGTTGGTCAGGTGGACGTAGTCGCTGCGGTCCTTGTCGGTGCTCGCGCCCGGGAACCAGAAGTCCGTGTCGGGCGCCGTGCAGTTGGCGCCCTGGAGGCCGCGGCCGCTGCCCACGGAGTACTTGGTGGTCTGCTGGACGGTCCAGCCCGGGGCCAGCGTGCCGTCGGCGGTGCCCAGGAGCGCGGGCGACTCCCCTCCGGACTCCTCGCCGGTGACGGGCTTGCCCGGCGTCTTCGAGGTCAGGAAGGGCTTGTCGTCCTTCTTCTTTTCCCTGGGGGCGTCCTCCGGCGTGACCTTCAACGCCCTGGTGGCAGGCAGCAGCTCCGCCCTGCCCGCCTCGCCGGAGCCCTCGCCCTTGGGCGTGAACGCCGTGTACGAGGTCTCGGCGAGGTCGGACGAACTGGGCACCGGGCAGAGCAGGCTGGTGCGCTCGACGGGCAGCCGCGCGGCCGCCTTCGCGCCGTCGTCTCCGCTGCCGTCGGGGGCGTTGGCCACGGCGAATCCGGTGACGGCGGCGAGCGCGGCCACCGCGGCGATCAGGGACTGGGTCGTGCGGTTCACTGCTGGCTCCCGTCGGGGCGCTCACTGTCGGTGCCGTGCGGCGGCTGCGGGGGCTGGGGCGGCATCGGGGGCTGACCGTACGTGGCGTCGAACGACTGGCCGTACTGCTCGGCGCCGCCCTGCGCTCCGTAGGCGTACGGGTCGTACTGGCCGCCCTGGTAGGGGTCCTGGTACGCGCCCTGGTCGTAGCCGCCCTGTGGGTACCGCGCGTCCTGGTACTGCTGCTCGCCCTGGTACGTGCCGTGGTCGGCGCCCGCGTGGGCGGGGGCCTCCCACTCGCCGTACGACTGCTGATGGGGCACCGCCGCGTAGGCCTCCTCCGGAGGAGGGGGCGGCGTACCGGCGTCGTCCTGCCCGGCGTCGTCCTGCCCGGCGCCTTCCAGCGCGGCCTCCTGCTCGGCCTGCGCGGCCCGCAGCCTGCGGGCCCTGCGCCCCTCGCCCTCGACCGGCTGGGCCGGGACGACGGGCTCGTCGGGGAGGTCGTCGTCCACGTCGCGGCGGCGTCCCGGAAGGGCGAGGACCACCAGGACCACGGCGAGCGCGCCCTGGGCCCACAGCCATCCCGTGTGGCTCGCGGGCGCGTCGTACGTGACGTCCAGACGGCCGCCCGTCGCGGGCAGGTCGAAGCCCTGCGCCCAGCCGTCCAGGGTGGTCCTGGTCAGCGGGGTGCCGTCCAGGGTCGCCGTCCAGCCGTCGTCGGCCGCGTCGGCGAGCCGCAGGGTGCGGCCCTCGTCGCCCGCCGGGATGTTCGTGTGCAGCTCGACGGGGCCCGCGGCCACCGGCATCGGATCGCCGGACTCGGGCACGATCGCGGCGCGCGAGACCTGCCGGTCCACGCGCCACAGGGCGCTGCCGTCCTCCTGGCTGAGCCGGGTGAGGCCGGGGGTGGAGTCCAGGGTGCGGCTCATCTGGCGGGGCGCGCCGTCGCGTACGAGGACGTAGCGCACGGCGAAGCCGCCGAGCTGGTCGGCCTGGTCGGCGCCGGAGCCCGCGAGGAGCCGGGCGACGATCTTGTCGAGGCTCCGGTTCGAGCCGCCCGCGTCGGCGAGTTCGGCGTCTCCGAGCCGGGCACCCGAGCCGCGGACGAGCGTGTACGACACCTGGGCGGCCGACTCGCTGTCCAGGACGAGCGTGCGGGCCTGGTCCTGCGTGCCGCTCTCCTCGGCGACGAACGCGGGCACCTGCACCGGGTCGCGCCGCTCCAGGGGGCCGTCGGCGCCGCGGATCATCCATCCGGCGGCGACGAGCAGCGGCCCGGCGGCCGCCGCGAAGGCGATGAGGACGGCGACCGGCTGGCGCCAGCCGAAGCTCTGCTCGGCGACACGCGTGCGTGCGCCGTCGGCGCCGAGCGCGGCGGCGGCAAGGAGCGCGATGCCGTACCCGAGGGTGGCGGGGCCCGCCCACGCCGAGCCGTTCGAGAGAGCCGCGAAGACCAGCGAGACCAGCGCGACGACCCAGGCGGTACGGACGGCGAGCTGCCGCTCGGTACGAAGGAGCGCGGCAAGGGCGGCGAGCACGATGCCGATGAGCAGCAGCCCGTCCACGGTCCCGGGGCCGCCGGGGCTGCCGCCGAGCAGATCGAGCCCGGTCGCCGAGCCGGTGCCGAACTCCAGGCCCGCCTCACCGAAGAAGCCGAAGGGCAGCAGCGAGAGCGACCAGGGCGCGAGGATCAGCAGCGGGGTGCCGAGCGCGGCGAGGAAGCGCAGGCCGTACGCCGTGATGTCGCCCCTGCGGACCACGAGGAGCGCGAGGCCGAGCACCACGGCGATGGGCCAGATGATCGGCGTGAAGGCGGTGGTGATCGTCAGGAGCAGGGCGAACGCCCACGAGGCGCGCCAGCTGCCGCGCGTGCCCTCCGAAGAGGACAGTCCGCTCGCGGCGATGCCCGCGCGCGCCATGAGCGGCAGCAGGACCGCGAGGACGGCGGTGCCGATGCGCCCGCCCGCGAGCGCGCCCGTGGCGGCCGGCAGGAAGGCGTAGGCGACCGAGGCCCAGGCGCGCAGCAGGCGCGACTCGACCAGCGGCCGTGAGGCGAAGTAGGCGGCGAAGCCGGCCAGCGGCACCGAGCCGACCAGGAGCACCGTGACCGCGAGCCCGGTGGACCCGAACATCAGGGTGCTGAGCCCCGCGACGAGCGCGAGGTAGGGCGGCGCCGACTGCGTGCCGCCGGTCCCCACGGGGTGCCAGGCATCCAGATAGCGCGCCCAGAGGCCGGAGGAGTCGCCGGGTGCGGGCAGCAGCGCGCCGCCCGCGAGCGCGCCGCCGCCGAGGAGTTCGCGGCAGGCGATGAGCGAGACGAACAGGAGCACCACGAAGAGCATCGGTCCCGGCTTGCGGGCCACGCGCTTGAGCCGTGCGAACTGCTCGACCTGGAGGAAGTCCGCGTCGTCCCCGCCGGGTCCCGACTCGACGGCGCCGTGCCGGCCCGCGCCGGTGACGGCCTCGGGGTCGGAGCGGCCGACGACATTGCCGGCGACCTGTTCGACGGTGGCGCGCACGGTGGCGCCGGGCGGCGGGAAGAGCGGCCGCATCTCGGCCGGTTCGAGCGCCGACTTGCCGCGCTGCTTGCGGGCGCTGACGATCCGTCCGGGCCGCAGCAGCGTCCCCAGGAGCCCGGCGACCTCGTCGACGGCCTGGCCGGGGACCTTGCCGACCAGATAGGCGACGGTGCGCAGCAGGGTGCCCACCACGAGCCGGAAGAGCACCCAGGGCAGCACGGCCGTACGCGCGTTGACGAGCAGGGTGTAGGCGGCGCCCGCCTTGTCCACGCGGTGCGGCGACGTCGACGTACGGCCGACGCAGTCGACGGTGCGGCGCTCGCGCGAGGAGGCCTCGGCGTGCCGGACGACGGCTTCGGGGGCGACGAGGACGCGGTGGCCCGCGTTCTGCGCGCGCCAGCACAGGTCGACGTCGTCCCGCATGAGCGGCAGGCGCCGGTCGAAGCCGCCCAGTTCGTCGAAGACGTCACGCCGGATCAGCATGCCGGCGGTGGACACGGAGAGGACGGGCCGTACGTGGTCGTGCTGGCCCTGGTCCTGTTCGCGGCGGTCGATGCCGGTCCAGCGGCGGCCGCTGTTGGCGATCGAGACGCCGACCTCAAGGAGTTGGCGGCGGTCGTACCAGCCGCGCAGCTTGGGGCCGACGATGGCGACGTCCTTGCCGACCTCGCGTTCGTTCTCCACCACCCGGAGCAGCTCGGCGAGGGCGCCCGGCTCGGGCGCGCAGTCGTCGTGCAGCAGCCACAGCCACTGCTCGGGCTCGCCGTGCGGCAGGTCGGGCAGGTCGTAGGCGTCGTCGCGCCAGGACCGGCTGACCGGGTCCCAGCCGCTGGGGCGTTTCAGATAGGGCAGCTCTTCCGGGGTCAGCACGCCGGCGGTGCGGTTGGCCTCGTCGACGGCGGTGCCGAAGCCGGAGCGCCGGGCCAGGTGCAGGACGCGGTCGGGGCCGAGTGCCTCGGTGACCAGGCGGGCGGAGTCGTCCGCGCTGCCGGTGTCCGCGGCCACGGCGTTCTGCACCGGGCGCTCCTGGCCGAGCAGGCCGGCGAGGGCGTCGGGCAGCCAGCGGGCGCCGTCGTGGGAGACGATCACGGCGGTGACGACGTGCCGCGGGAACTCAGGGGCGGCAGCGTCGTGGTGACTGGCTGCCGGATGGCTGTGCACGGACATCGAGGTACGGGCCCCGGTTCGATGGACTGCGGTGGACGCCTGCGCTTCATGGGGGCGCCGGGGCGTCTCGGACGGGGCCCCACACTAACGGCTGGCATCACAACAGCCCGCCGCCTGTGGATAACCCACGGGCGACGGGCTGTTCCTTACGTAGGGGTGTGTGCCGTTTGGTCGGGCGGATGGTCGGGCAGAACCAGCTGGTGTTCAGACGGCGGCCTTCTTCAGACGGCGCCGTTCGCGCTCCGAAAGGCCGCCCCAGATTCCGAACCGCTCGTCGTTCGCCAGTGCGTACTCAAGGCATTCCGAGCGAACCTCGCAGGCGAGACAGACCTTCTTGGCCTCTCGCGTGGAGCCGCCCTTCTCGGGGAAGAAGGACTCGGGATCGGTCTGGGCGCACAGCGCGCGCTCCTGCCAGCCGAGTTCCTCGTCCGCGTCCTCGACCAGCAGTTCCTGAACCAGCTCGGTCATGTGCGCCCCTCGTCTGTCTGTGCGTCCCCGTGGTGCTTGCCGTTACCGATTTCGGCTGAACGACACGAGTGAAATTACAAGTGTGCCGATCCGGGCCAGTCAAGCCGAGATCTGCTATTGGGCCCCTTATTCACCCTGCGGAACCAAGGTAATGCGGAAAGTGTTCAAATCGGCATAAACCCTGACACTTGCCAGTGGCCCATCCCGAGGCGCCCCGCGGCCGCCCTCATCAGGGAAGGACGTCACGGAGATCGATCCCGTTGCGACCGGTCCACCGAAGCGAAGGGGATCACATTCGGGTCACGAGATCACGCCGGGGTTTACGCGCCGGTTGAAGCGCGATGTGTCCCGTGAGCCCGGTGCACAAACCTTTCACCTGAGAGAACAACCGGATGAGGTGAAACATATCCCACATAGCGGACATAGAGTTGACAGGGAAGGTGTGAGCCGCTGTTCTAGTGGGCATGCTCGCAAACTTGGCACTCTCGACGACCCGCACCAGCGGGCTCCTCGGTGCTGCCCACGCGCGCTGTCGCTGTTCCTGTTCCAGCTGTTGAGCCACACCGCTTCCAGCTGTTGAGCCCGCTCCGGCCCTTCACCGCCCGAGCAATCGTCTGAAGCCTTCCGGCTTGTTGTCGAGCACCTCCCCGCTCCACCTTCCGCGCGACACCCCAGCACTCTCACGTTGAGGAACCACCGCACCATGAACAGCGACAGCGACCTCCAGATCGCCGGCGACATCCTCGAAGTCACGCACCTCCTGCAGCCCGCCCGCGAGCACCCGGCCACCGTGGCCGAGTTCGTCGGCCTGGCCCGCACCATCGCGGCCGACCGCGCACAGTGGTCCCACCTCGTCGAGTACGACGCGACGAGCCGCTGGTACCACCGCCTGCGCACGGGCCCCGGTTACGAGGTCTGGCTGCTCTCCTGGGTGCCCGGACAGGGCAGTGGACCGCACGACCACGGCCGCTCCTCCGGCGTACTCACGGTCCTGGAGGGTGAACTGACGGAGCGTACGGAGCGCGGGCAGCGCGCGCTCGACGCCGGGTCCCAGCGCGTGTTCGCGCCCGGGTACGTGCACGACGTGGTCAACGACTCCCTGGAACCGGCCGTCAGCCTGCACATCTACTACCCCGGCCTGACCGACATGCCGATGCACGCGGCGCAGTGCGGCGAGCGGGCCACCGCTCCGGCGGCCGGAGATGTCGTAACCGCCTGACGCACTGTCGTACCTGCCTGACATGCTTGGTGCCATGCGCATTGTGGTCCTGGCCGGCGGTATCGGCGGCGCCCGTTTCCTCCGCGGGCTCAAGAAAGCCGCGCCTGACGCGGACATCACCGTCATCGGCAACACCGGTGACGACATCCACCTGTTCGGGCTCAAGGTCTGCCCCGACCTCGACACCGTGATGTACACCCTCGGCGGCGGCATCAACGAAGAGCAGGGCTGGGGGCGTACGGACGAGACGTTCAAGGTCAAGGAAGAGCTCGCGGCGTACGGCGTGGGGCCCGAGTGGTTCGGGCTCGGCGACCGCGACTTCGCCACGCACATCGTGCGGACGCAGATGCTCGCCGCCGGATTCCCGCTCAGCGCGGTGACGGAAGCGCTCTGCGAGCGGTGGCAGCCCGGCGTTCGGCTCATCCCGATGTCGGACGACCGTGTCGAGACGCATGTCGCCGTCACGGTCGACGGCGAGCAGAAGGCCGTGCACTTCCAGGAGTACTGGGTGCGGCTGCGGGCCTCCGTGGACGCGCACGCCATCGTGCCGGTCGGCGCGGACCAGGCCAAGCCGGCACCCGGCGTCCTGGAGGCGATCGCCGACGCGGACGTCGTGATCTTCCCGCCGTCCAACCCCGTGGTGAGCGTCGGGACGATCCTCGCCGTGCCGGGCATCCGCGAGGCCATCGCCGACGCGGGCGTGCCCGTCGTCGGGCTCTCCCCCATCGTCGGGGACGCACCCGTGCGGGGCATGGCCGACAAGGTGCTCGCCGCGGTGGGCGTGGAGACGACGGCCGCCGCGGTCGCCGAGCACTACGGAAGCGGGCTGCTCGACGGCTGGCTCGTCGACACCGTGGACGCCGGGGTCGTGGAGCGGGTCGAGTCGGCGGGCATCCAGTGCCGGGCGATTCCGCTGATGATGAGCGACGTGGACGCGACCGCCGAGATGGCGCGTGCGGCGCTCGCCCTCGCGGAGGAGGTGCGGGCGTGAGTTCCTCCGAGGCCGGGTCCGCTGCCGGCTCTTCGCCGTCGTTCCGTGTGTGGGCCGTTCCCGGGCTGCCCGAGGTGCGGCAGGGGGACGACCTCGCCAAGCTGATCGCCGCGGCGGAGCCGGGCCTCGCCGACGGCGACGTACTCCTGGTCACCTCGAAGATCGTCAGCAAGGCCGAGGGGCGGATCGTCGAGGCGGGTGACCGCGAGGCGGCCATCGACGCGGAGACCGTGCGGGTCGTGGCGCGGCGCGGGACGCTGCGCATCGTCGAGAACCGGCAGGGCCTGGTGATGGCCGCCGCCGGTGTCGACGCCTCGAACACGCCTGCCGGGACCGTCCTGTTGCTGCCCGAGGACGCCGACGCGTCCGCGCGCGCGGTGCGGGACGGGCTGCGGGACGCGCTGGGGGTGGACGTGGGAGTCGTGGTCACGGACACCTTCGGGCGGCCCTGGCGCAACGGCCTGACGGATGTCGCCATCGGGGCGGCGGGCGTGCGGGTCCTGGACGATCTGCGGGGCGGGTTCGACGCGTACGGCAATCCGCTGAGCGCGACGGTCGTCGCCACCGCGGACGAGCTGGCCGCCGCGGGGGATCTGGTCAAGGGGAAGGCCGGCGGACTGCCGGTCGCGGTGGTCCGCGGGCTGCCGCACGTCGTCGGGGAGACCGGCGATGGCGCCCGGGTCATGGTGCGCGACTCACGTGACGACATGTTCCGGCTCGGCACGTCCGAGGCCGTGCGGGAAGCGGTGACGCAGCGGCGGACCGTGCGGGAGTTCACGGACGAGCCGGTCGACCCCGGGGCCGTGCGGCGGGCCGTGGCGGCGGCGGTGACCGCGCCCGCGCCGCATCACACGACGCCGTGGCGGTTCGTCCTGCTGGAGTCCGAGGACGCGCGGGTGCGGCTGCTCGACGCGATGCGGGACGCGTGGATCGCCGATCTCCAGAAGGACGGCAAGTCCGCGGAGTCCGTCGCCAAGCGGGTGCGGCGCGGTGATGTGCTGCGCAGGGCCCCCTACTTGGTGGTGCCCTGCCTCGTCATGGACGGCTCCCACACGTACGGGGACGAGCGGCGGGACGCGGCCGAGCGGGAGATGTTCGTGGTCGCGGCCGGGGCCGGGGTGCAGAACTTCCTGGTCGCGCTCGCCGGGGAGCGGCTGGGCTCCGCGTGGGTTTCGTCGACGATGTTCTGCCGGGATGTCGTACGGGACGTTCTGGGGCTCCCGCAGTCGTGGGACCCGATGGGAGCCGTGGCTGTGGGCCACTCCGCGGTCGAGCCCGGCGCTCGGCCCGCGCGGGACGCGGAGGACTTCATCCAGGTGCGTTGACGCCGGCCCCGGCTTCCGTGGACACCGGCCCCGCGTCGGTGTCCTACAGCGCCGCGATGTCCCCCACCGGCATACGTGGCTGCCTGCGGGCCGGGGTGCGGCCGCTCAGGAGGATCAGGCGGGCCGCCCGGTGGCGCTGGCCCTCGTAGGGGGCCAGGAGCCGCAGCATCTCCTCGTCGTCCGCCGTACGGTCGCCCGCGAGCGCGTGGCCGACGATTCCCGGCAGGTGCAGGTCGCCCACCGTGACCGCGTCCGGGGCGCCGTTGCTGCGCTGGACCGTCTCCGCCGACGTCCAGGGGCCGATGCCCGGGATCAGCTCCAGGCGTGCCTGGGCTTCGGGCGGGGACATCGTGGCCGCCTCCTCCATGCGCGCGGCCCTTCGTGCCGCCCGCAGGATCGTCGAGGCGCGTTTGTCGTCCACGCCCGCCTTGTGCCACTCCCAGGACGGGATCAGGGTCCAGGTCCTCGGGTCCGGCATGACGTGCATGCGGAGCTGGGCGGGGACCGGGCCCGGTGCCGGTTCGCCGTACTTGCGGACCAGGAGGCGCCAGGCGCGGTACGCCTCGTCCGTCGTGACCTTCTGCTCCAGGATCGACGGGATCAGGGACTCCAGGACCAGGCCCGTGCGCAGGAGGCGCAGGCCCGGGCGGCGGTGCGCTGTCGCTGCGAGCAGGCGGTGGCGGGGGGTGAAGTCCTCCGGGGTGTCGGACCCGCCCAGGAGGTCCGGGAGCTGGTCCAGGAGCCAGCCGGCTCCTGGGCCCCAGGCCTCTGCTTCCACCGTGTTCGCCTTCGTGCGGAAGGCCACCCTGAGGGTGCCGGGGCCCGCCGGGGTGCGGCTCGCCCGCCAGGCCGAGCCGTCGGGGGTGGCGCGGAAGGTGGGGTCCGCGGGGCCCCTGCGGAGGGGGCCCAGGGTCAGGCCCAGGTTCAGGGGGTGGGGCGGGGTCCAGGTGCGGGTCCGCGCCGCCGTCGCCAGGCGGGGCGTGCCCTGGGGGATCGCCGTTTCGCCGCCGCGCACGGTGGTGCGGGTGGGGCGGGGGGCGAAACGGGATGACATCTGTACGAGGGTAGGGGGTTTTCTCCCCTACCCCGCCCCTTCCCGAAAACCCGCTCCGGCGCGGGGGCCTTGGTCGCCGTCCATCACCGGCTCCGCCGAGCTGGTCCCCAGACGCCGGACGGGCTGAAGAGCAGCCCGCCCCACCCCGAGGACCGGTTGTCCCGAAGCCCTGCGCACCGCCATCACCGGCTCCGCCGAGCTCGTCCTCAGACGCCGGACGGGCTGAAATTATCCGCCGGTCCAGGCTGAAGACCTCGCTGCCCCGCGCGAAAAAGAACTACTGGTCCGACGAGAACCGCACCGACCCCGCCGGCAGCCTCGCCCCGCACCACACCCGTACTCCGTCGCGCAGTTCGTTGTCCGGGCCTACGTCCGCGCCGTCGCCGATCACCGCGCCTGCCAGGACCGTGCGTGCGCCCACCCTCGCGCCCGCGCCGATCAGGGAGTCGGTGATCACCGCGTTCGGTTCGACGACCGCGCCGGACAGGACCGTGCTGCCGTCCACCCGTGCGCCCTCGCCGATCACCGCGTCGTCGCCGATCACCGTGCCGCCGGTGAGCTTCGCGTCCGGGGCGACCGTGGCGGTCGGCAGGACCAGGCGGTCGCCGCAGCGGCCGGGGACCGCGGGGGACGGGGCGCGGCCGAGGACCAGGTCGGCGGAGCCGCGTACGAAGGCCTGGGGCGTGCCCAGGTCCAGCCAGTACGTCGAGTCGACCATGCCCTGGAGGTGGGCTCCGGCGGCCAGGAGGTCGGGGAACGTCTCGCGCTCGACCGAGACCGGGCGGCCCACCGGGATCGTGTCGATGACCGAGCGGCGGAACACGTACGCCCCCGCATTGATCTGGTCGGTGACGATCTCTTCGGGGGTCTGCGGCTTCTCCAGGAAGGCCTGCACCCTGCCCGTCGCGTCGGTCGGCACCAGGCCGAACGCGCGGGGGTCGGTGACCTTCGTCAGGTGCAGGGAGACGTCCGCCCCCGACTCCTCGTGCGTCGCGACCAGGGCGCGGATGTCCAGGCCCGTGAGGATGTCGCCGTTGAAGATCAGGACCGGGTCGTCGGGGCCCGACGTGAGGCGCGACGCCACGTTGCGGATCGCGCCGCCCGTCCCCAGGGGCTCGGTCTCCGTGACGTACTCGATGTGGAGGCCGAGCGCCGAGCCGTCCCCGAAGTACGGCTCGAACACCTCGGCGAGGTACGAGGTCGCCAGGACGATGTGGTCCACGCCTGCCGCGCGGGCGCGCGCCAGCTGGTGGGTGAGGAACGGGACGCCCGCCGCCGGAACCATCGGCTTGGGGGTGTGCACCGTGAGCGGACGCAGCCGGGTTCCCTTGCCGCCGACCAGGAGGATCGCTTCTGTCACCTGTCGTCTCTGCTTCCTGCTGGGGCCGGCCGAACTTGAGTCGCGGCCGGCCAGTGTATGCAGATGGCTTTGCAGATCGTGCAGTGCGCTGTGCGGGTCGTGCGGTGTGCCCCGTGGTACCGGTCGCGGGCGCCCCGGCCTCAGCGGCCCTGGTAGCGGGCCGAGCTGGACCGGGCCTTGCCCAGCTTCTTGTACAGGCGACTGCCGGGGCATTCCGTGGCGAAGCCGTCACGGTGCCCGGAGATCACGTGGAGCCGGACGTTCCTGCCCTTCTTGTAGAGATTGCCACCCCCGGACTTCAGATAGGTCGTTCCTCGCGGGTTCGCGCCGTACAGGCCGAGCTTCCACGCCGTCAGCCGGGCGATGGCGTTCACGGCGGCCGCGGGCGGGGCGGAGTAGCCGAAGCTGCCGAGGACGGCGATGCCCATGCTGTTGGTGTTGAAACCGAGAGTGTGGGCCCCGAGGACGGGCTTGGCCACACCTCCGGCACGGCCTTCGTAGATGTTTCCGCACTTGTCGACCGCGAAGTTGTAGCCGAAGTCACGCCAGCCGCTGCTCTTGACGTGGTAGCGGTAGATACTGCGCAGGACGGAGCCCGCCTGTGAGCAGCGGTAGTTGTTGCCGGTCGCGCTGTGGTGCACGAAGGCGGCCTTCACCGTCTTGGAGTACCCGAACTGCTTCTCGCGGAGCTTCTCGTCCGCGCCCCAGCCCTTGCGCGTGATGATGCGCGGCCGGGGGCCCACGTAGGGCCTGGCCTTCCCCGCGGCGTCCTGCGGTCCCCCACGGGCCGCGATGAGGTCGGCCTCCGTCTCCTTCTTGCTGAGCGCGGGGATGACGGCGGCGCCCATCGGGGCGAGGTCCGCGTTGACCGCGGAGGAGGCGGCACTCTCGGCGGTCATGACCGTGGTGCCGGGGCCCTCGGGCACGGAGCCCTGCGGGGGCGGGTCGGCGCCGGGGTCGACGAGTTCGAGGCGCAGGCCCGCCGGAAGGGCCTGCCCGGCGGGCGACCCCGCGCTCGCGCGGTGCTGATCCGCCTCGCCCCGTACGCGGATCTCGACGCCGTCCGAGTCGCCGACCCACAGCGGTGCCGTGGAGCCGCGGACCCGGCCCGACGCGCGCTCGGGGGCGTCGGGGTCGGCGGCGTGCTCGTGGTTGTGCGTCTCCACGGGCTGCCAGCCGGACCAGGTGCCGGTGTCGCTGGCCCGGGTGCGGACCTGGACGCTGCCGTGCAGTTCGTCGTCCGGGTCGTCCCAGACGACGCCGACGAGGGAGAAGGGCCGGACCTCGCGCTGGAGCAGGCCCTGTTCGTGGGACGCGCCGCCGCCGGAGCGGTCGGCGCCGAGTGGGGTGAGCGGGAGGGACTGGGTGCTGCCGGGGACCGATTCCGCGGATCGCCCCGCCGGGGACTCCGCGGCCGGGGTCGCGGCGCGAGCGCCGGACGACGGCAGGGTGAGGGGAAGGGCCAGGGCGGCCGCGCACGTGACGCCGATCGAGGAAGCTAGAAATCCACGCATACAACCGATAGTTCGCATAGCCGAACGCATCTGTCCATTGCGGAATTGACGGACCGTCTGTTCGTGTCCGCCGAACCGGTGGCCCTCCCTCCCCCGCCACACCCGGGGGCACCAGGGCAGCCGCGTACCCTTGCGCCCGTGAACGCCACCGACCGCACCCCTGCCGACCTGCTGCGATCCGCGCTCGCCGCGGACCCGGGCCGCCCGCTCATCACCTTCTACGACGACGCCACGGGCGAGCGCGTCGAATTGTCCGTGGCCACCTTCGCCAATTGGGTGGCCAAGACCGCCAATCTGCTCCAGGACGATCTCGCCGCGCAGCCCGGCGACCGGCTCGCGCTGCTGCTGCCCGCGCACTGGCAGACGGCGGTCTGGCTGCTCGCCTGTTCGTCCGTCGGGGTCGTCGCGGACGTGGGCGGCGACCCGGCGGGCGCCGATCTCGTGGTCAGCGGGCCCGTCTCGCTCGACGCGGCGCGGGCCTGCTCCGGGGAGCGGGTGGCGCTCGCGCTCCGGCCGCTCGGCGGGCGCTTCCCGCAGGCCCCCGACGGCTTCGCGGACTACGCGGTCGAGGTGCCGAGCCAGGGCGACCGTTTCGCTCCGTACGCCCCCGTGGACCCGGACGAGCCCGCGCTCGCCGTCGGCGGCGCGGGCGAGCTGACGGGTGCGGAGCTGGTGGAGCGGGCCCGCGCCGACGCCGCCGCGCTGGGGCTCGCGCCCGGCTCCCGGCTGCTCTCCGGTCTGTCGTACGACACCTGGGAGGGGCTGAGCTCCGGTCTGTACGCCCCGCTGGCGGCGGGCGGCTCCGTGGTGCTCTGCCGCCACCTCGACCAGCTCTCCGAGGACGGACTCGCCAAGCGGGTCGAGGACGAGCGGGTCACCACGACCGCGAAGTAGCGCGCCCCCGCCCTCCCTCGCCCGCCCTCACCCTCCCCCGTTCGGCCCACGCGAGCCCCTGGCCCGCAGGCCCCCGGCGTCACGTCGGTCCATGGTCGTAGGAGCGCACCATGCACCGACGTCGCTATGAGGGGTGGCCGTACACGTGCCCGACACCGCAGGCATGCCCGCCGGACCGGATCGCCCGGACCCGGACGGCACCCCGCCTGAGCCGCTGGCCACGTACGCACCCGGCGCGGGCTCGAGCCCCACGGGTGCGGGCGTCGCCCGGCGCAGGCGGCGCTGGCTGCGGTGGACGGCCATGGGGGCGGCCGGGCTCGTGCTGGTCGCCGGGGGCGCCGGATGGGCGGTCTACAACAAGCTCGACGGCAACATCACCGAGGACACCGACGCCGCGGCGGAGCTGGCGCGCTTCGAGAAGGAGCGCCCGACGCCGCTGGTGCACGACGCGCAGAACATCCTGCTCATCGGCTCCGACACCCGTTCGGGCCGGGGCAACAAGAAGTACGGGCGCGACCCGGGCACCCAGCGCTCGGACACCACGATCCTGCTGCACCTGGCGGCCGACCGGCAGAGCGCGACCGCGGTGTCGATCCCGCGGGACGTGATGGTGGACCTGCCCCGCTGCCGCAGGCCCGACGGAACGCGGACGCGGGCCCAGTTCGCGCAGTTCAACTGGGCGTTCCAGTTCGGCGGGACCGCCTGCACCATCCGTACGGTCGAGAAGATGACGAAGATCCGCATCGATCACCACATGGTCGTGGACTTCGCCGGGTTCAAGGACATGGTCGACGCCGTCGACGGCGTACGGGTCTGCCTCAAGAAGCCGATCAACGACAAGGCCGCGCGGCTCAAGCTCCCCGCGGGCCGGCACACCCTCGACGGCGAGCAGGCGCTCGGTTACGTGCGGGCCCGCAAGAGCATCGGCAACGGCAGCGACACCGACCGGATGGACCGCCAGCAGCAGTTCCTCGCGGCGCTCGTCAACAAGGTGCAGAGCAATGACGTCCTGCTCAATCCGGCGAAGCTCTATCCGGTTCTCGACGCGGCCACTTCCTCACTGACCACGGACCCGGCACTAGCGAGTTTGCGTGGTTTGTACGAACTGGTGCGCGGCATGCGCAACATCCCCACAGAACAGGTGCAGTTCCTCACGGTGCCCCGGCGGTCCTATGTCTACGACGCCAATCGGGATGAACTCGTGGAGCCCGCGGCGGACGAACTTTTCACCCGCATCCGAACGGACGCACCCCTTCAAGTGACGCGCGAGGAGCCCGAAACGACCCCTCTCGACGAACAGGCCGAGGGCTACGAGGACCCCGACGAGTACGACAGCGACGAGAAGCCGGACGACCCTTCCCATACGCCGAGCCCCGCTCCCACATTCCGGGGCAACACGGCCGCCGGAACGACCTGCGAGTAAAGCCATCGCCAAGCGCAAGACCGCCTGCACAAAGAAATAGGGCGGATTGCCCAGTTGTAGGGGAGTGGAATTTGTCACCGGCGTCGTTCGACGTCGAACTGGCCGGATAGTGTGAGCGATCCGGTGCGCCGGGCCCCTTCAGGGCCGAGCATCGCTGAACGACTGACCGAGCGTCTTTCTTGAGGGGGGAAAGGCGCCGCGTGGCCCCGACGGAGGACGCAGACAACCGTGGACGCGCAAGGCCGTGGGCGGGCGGAGAACATCGACCCCGCAGACCAGTGGGTGCTCAACCCGAACACCGGCGATTACGAACTGCGACTGAGCCCTTCCGCAGGGCAGTCGGCAGTGCCCGGACCTCGCAGATCACCGAGGTCCACGTCACGCCAGGGAACGCGCGGCCGCGATGGCCGACGCGACGAGCGCCGTGACGAGCAGCGCGACGTGCCGCCGCAGCGCAGGCGACGGGCTCCGCAGCCGGAGGCCGCGGGCGGCCGGCGCAAGCAGAAGCCGAAGAAGGCCAAGGGCAAGAAGATCGCGATGTGGACGGGCGGCACGCTCGCCTTCGTCCTGGTCGCGGCGGGTGTGTCGGGGTACCTCTACTACCAACACCTCAACGACAACATCAACTCGATCGCCGACGACGGCGCGAGCACCGGCGGCTTCAGCAAGGACCGCGCCATCAACATCCTCGTGATGGGCACGGACAAGCGCAGCGGCAAGGGCAACGAGAAGTACGGCGACAAGGGAAGCCTCGGTCACGCCGACACGACGATCCTGCTGCACGTCTCCAAGGACCGCACGAACGCCACCGCGTTGAGCATCCCGCGCGACATGATCACGGACATTCCGGACTGCCCGACCACGATGGAGGACGGCAGCAAGAAGACCATCCCGGGTTCGAAGGGCGTCCGCTTCAACGAGAGCCTCGGTCAGAACGAACGCACGCCCAGCTGCACCATGCGTACGGTCACGGAGATCACCGGGATAGTGCCCGACCACTTCATGGTGGCCGACTTCAACGCGGTCAAGACGCTCTCCAGCGCGGTCGGCGGCGTGGACGTCTGTCTGGCCAAGGACATCGACGACCCGGACTCGCACCTGAAGCTGTCCGCGGGCAAGCACAACATCGAGGGCGAGGAGGCGCTGGCGTTCGTCCGCACGCGCCATTCCGTGGGCACCGGCGGCGACTTGAGCCGCATCGAGCTGCAGCAGCAGTTCCTCAGCTCGCTGATGCGCAAGCTCAAGTCGAACGACACGCTGACCAGCCCGTCGAAGATGATAAAGCTGGCCGAAGCGGGCACGAAGGCGCTCACCGTCGACTCCACCATCGCGGACATCATGAAACTCCGTGACCTGGGCATGGAGCTCGGCAAGTTCGACATGAAGAACCTCAGCTTCGCGACCGTGCCCGTGGTCGACAACCCGGCGGAGGAGGTCCACACGACGGTCGTCGTGAACGAGGCCAAGGCCGATCCGCTCTTCGCCATGATGCGCGCCGACGAGTCGCTGACCGCGGTGAAGAAGAAGGAGAAGAAGGAGAAGGCCGCCGTCGCCGCCCGCCTCAAGGGCAGCAAGTCCGCGGCCTCCGAGGTACGGGTCAACATCTACAACGGCAGCGGGAAGACCGGCGCCGCTCAGGCAACTCTCACGTACTTGCAGAACACTGAGGGCATGTCCAAAGCCAGCCAGCTCGGCAACGCGCCGTCCGACCTCAAGAAGACGACGCTGGAGTACGCCCCCGACCAGGCCGACCAGGCCCGGCGGCTCGCCGACGTCATGGGGCTCTCCGGCTCCGCGATGAAGCCCGGCAAGAGCGAGAAGAACTCGCAGGGTCTCCCCGCCATCAAGCTGACGCTCGGCAGCGACTTCAAGGGGGCCGGGGTGCCCATCAGCACCCCGTCGAAGGCGCCTGAGGGCATTCAGAAGGTCGAAGCGGACAAGACTGTGTGTGCCAAGTGACCTGAAGCGGCCGTTCTGCGTCTAACCAGGCGCAGGATGGCCGTAATTCGGGGTAGCGCGGGGAGCGCGGGGAGGGGCAGGGGATGGGGAAGAGCAGCGTGCGTGGGGAGGGGGCGCGACCACGCGCCCCGCACGCCAGTGATCTTGGCTTGGAAGAAGGCCCGCCGCACGAGGGAGGGGAGCCCTCGGCGGACAGCGGGCACCAGAGACGTCGCCGCGGGGGTGGTGGCGGCCGGGCACCGCGTCCAAGACGGCGGATACTGCGCTGGTCGGCAACGATCCTTTCGCTGCTGATACTTGGCACGGCCGGCGCCGGATATCTCTATTACCAGCACTTGAACGGCAACCTGGAGACCGACGACCTGAACCTCGGCGAGCACCGGGCCCCCGAGCCCACGCCGAACGCGGCGGGCCAGACCCCGCTGAACATCCTGCTGATCGGTTCGGACGCGCGGGACTCCAAGGAGAACCAGAAGCTCGGCGGTGCCAAGGAGACCTTCGGCGGCACGCCGCTCGCCGACGTCCAGATGCTGCTGCACCTGTCGGCCGACCGCACGAACATGTCGGTCGTCAGCATGCCGCGCGACACCCTCCTCGACATTCCCAAGTGCACCGATCCTGACGACGGCAAGGTCTACGAAGCGTCGACGCAGCGGACGATGACGAACCAGTCGCTCGGCCGCGGCGGCCCCGGCTGCACGGTCGCCACCTGGGAGAAGCTCACCAACATCCGCATCAACCACTTCATGGAGGTGGACTTCGCGGGTGTGGTCTCCATGGCCGACGCCATCGGCGGCGTACCGGTCTGCGTGGACGCCAACATCCACTCGCGCGACAACCAGGGCCACGGCTCCGGTCTCAAGCTCGAGAAGGGCACCACGTACGTCAAGGGCGAGCAGGCCCTGCAGTGGCTGCGCACCCGCTACGGCTTCGACGGCGGCACCGACATCAGCCGGGCCAAGGCCCAGCACATGTACATGAACGCGCTCGTGCGCGAGCTGCGCGAGAACGCCAATCTGAGCAGCCCCAACAAGCTGCGCAGGCTCGCCGAGACGGCCACCAACGCGCTCAAGGTCGACGACGGCCTGGGCACCGTCAAGAAGCTCTTCGACCTGAGCAACGAGCTCAAGAAGGTCTCGCCGGAGCGGACCACGATGACGACCATGCCCTACGAGTACGTGGGCGCCCGTGTGATCCCCAAGCCGGGCGACGCCGAGCAGCTCTTCCGTCTCGTGCGCGACGACATCTCACTGGACGGCAAGGGCAAGAAGAAGCCCGCCAAGGAGAAGCTCTCGGACGACCCGGCGGCCGACGACGCCGAGATCGCCGTGCAGGTGCAGAACGGCACCCGCACGGACGTCGAGCCGCCGGTCAGCGGGCGCGCGAGCACCGTCACCCAGGTCCTCGCCGGCAAGGGTTTCGCCAAGGCGGCGGCCGACACGACGACGGTCCTCTCCCAGGAGAAGACCGTCATCCAGTTCCCCAGCGCCGAGCTGGAGGGTGACGCCCAGCGGGTCGCCAAGTCCCTGGGCATGCCGCTGAGTTCGGTGAAGAAGTCGACCGACGTCTCGGGGGTCACCCTGGTCGTGGGCGCCGACTGGCGGGAGGGGAACGCCTACCCCAAGTCGAAGTCGAAGCAGGACGACAAGACCCCGGAGTCGGCCGAAGCGCTCAACGGCTCGGACAAGAAGGCGTGCATGCACGTCGATCCGGCGTTCACCTGGAAGTGAAGCCGCTTCCGGTCCGTCCGGTCCGTTCCGGTCCGTCCGGCTGTGCTCAGGCCTCGCTGAGAACAGCCGGACGCCGGGAGGCGATGACCTTCTTGGCGAGCGAGCGCGGGCTGGTCAAAAAGCCCCAGCCCCACGACATGTGCATGGTCGCGAGCGCCACCGGGATCTGGAGGCGCGCCTTCAGCGGAAGCCCCTTGCCCGCGGGCAGCGAGCCCGCCGCGATCGCCGCGACGTATCCGGCGGGGACGACGAAGCCCCAGGGCGTCACCAGGGCGCCCACCACGACGCCCGCCGCGATCGCGCAGACCGCGGTCGGCGGCGCGAGATAGCGCAGGTTGATGGAGCCCTCGTGGTAGCGGGCGACGACGTGCCGCCAGCGGCCGTAGTCCTTGTACTGCTTGGCGAGCGCCTTCACGCTCGGCCGGGGGCGGTACTGCACCTTCAGTTCGGGCGAGAACCAGATGAGGCCGCCCGCCTCGCGGATGCGGAAGTTCAGCTCCCAGTCCTGGGCGCGGATGAACTCCTCGTTGTAACCGCCCTGCTGCTCCAGGGCCTCGCGGCGGAAGACGCCGAGGTAGACGGTCTCCGCCTGCTGGGCGGCGCCACCGGTGTGGAAGGCCGCGTTGCCCACGCCGATCTTCGACGTCATGGCGGCGGCGACCGCGTGCTCCCAGTCGTTCTCGCCCTCGGCGTGCATGATGCCGCCGACGTTCTGCGCGCCGGTCTCCTCCAGGAGGCGCACGGCGGTCGCGATGTAACCCGGCGACAGGATGCCGTGGCCGTCCACGCGCACCACGATCGGGTGACTCGACGCCTTGATCGCGGCGTTCAGTGCCGCGGGGGTGCGCCCCGTGGGGTTGGGGACCGTCTGCACCTTCGCGCGGTTGCCCGCGGTCTCGGCGACCAGTTCGGCGGCGATCTCGTTCGTGCGGTCCGTTGAGGGACCCAGCGCGACGACGACCTCCATCTCACCGTCGTAGTCCTGCTCAAGGATCGCGGAGACGGCAGCACGCAGATGCCGTTCCTCGTTGAGCACCGGCATGATCACGGATACGGCAGGAAGCTGCACGTCGGGCGTCGCGTTCATCGGCGCCACGTTACCGCGAATGGGGGACACCGGCGCGCGCCGCCCGGCCTGCTGCCCCGGGTCGCAGATCGTATGGGCCTACGGTTCTCGCGTTCCCCGGCCCCATCGACAGGTCCCCCCTACCCGTCCCGGACAGGCCCGTCACCGCGGAGGTGTCCCTTCACGTGCCCACACCGCCCCGCCGCTCCCCCGCTCCGCCACCGCACGGCCCCCGCCCGCCCCGTGCGAGGCAACCCGTGCAGCACCCCGCGGGGCGGCCGGTCAAGCAGCGCAGGCGGCCACGGTGGGCGATGCGGGTGGTGACCACGTTCTCCCTGTGCGTGCTCGCGGCGGCCGGGATCGGGCACGGCGTCGTGACCAGCCTCGACACCGAGATCAACCGGGTCGACGCCTTCAAGGACATGAAGAACCGGCCCAAGGGCGGCAATGGCATGAACGTGCTGCTGGTCGGCACCGACGGCCGCGACAAGATCACGAAGGCCGAGCGGGAGAAGTACCGCCTCGGCGGAGCGCCCTGCCACTGCACGGACACGATCATGATCGTGCACATCTCGGAGGACCGGGACCGCGCCAGCGTCGTGAGCCTGCCCCGGGACAGCTACGCCGAGATGCCCGAGCACGTCGACCGGAACTCCGGCGACAAGCACAAGCCGCATCCGGTCAAGATGAACGCGGCGTACGCGGAGGGCGGCCCCAACCTCACCGTGCGGACCGTCGAGAACATGACGAAGGTCAAGATCGACCACTATCTGGAGGTCGATTTCACCAGCTTCATGAAGACCGTGGACGTGCTCGGCGGCGTCGACATCTGCACCGCACGCCCGCTGAAGGACTCGTACACCGGACTCGATCTGGCCGTCGGCACGCACAAGCTGAACGGCGGCGCCGCGCTCCAGTACGTCCGCACACGCCACGTCGACGGCACATCCGACCTGGGGCGGATGCAGCGCCAGCAGCGGTTCCTCGCGGCGCTGATCTCGAAGGCGACCGGCAGCGGGGTGCTGCTCAACCCGCTCAAGTTCCGCGACGTGACCAGGACGCTGCTCAGCTCGGTCCGGGCCGACAAGGGCTTCGGGACGAACGAGATGCTCGCCCTGGGGCGGGCGATGCGCGGCTTCTCGCCGTCCTCGTCGGAGTTCACCACCGTGCCGCTGCGCAGCAAGGGCGAGCTGGTGCCGGGCATCGGCTCGACGCTGAAGTGGGACCCGAAGCGGTCCGCGAGGCTCTTCCAGGCGCTGCGCGACGACCGCCCCCTGGCCGCGCACGGCGCCAGGCGCAAGGCCATCGTCGACGTGTCGCCGCAGCAGATCCGGGTGCAGGTCGACAACGCCGCGGGCACGCCGGGCCTGGGCAAGCGGGTCGACACCGCGCTGCGGTCCACCGGCTTCCGCACGACGCGGGCCCCGGGCAATTTCGTGGGCGGGCCGCTGAAGCGCACGGTCGTCGCGTTCGACCCGCGCTGGGACCGCTCGGCTAAGTCCCTGGCGACGGCGCTGCCCGGCTGTGAGCTGCGGGCGGTCAAGGGCCAGGGAGCGACCCTGAAGGTGTTCGCGGGCCAGGACTTCAAGCAGGTCAGGCCGGTGCGGGCGGAGGACGCCTACCAAGGCGAGTTCGGGGCGCTGACCGGCGACCAGGTGGTGTGCCAGTAGCGAGGGGCCGGGCGCGCCCGGCGCTCAGTCGTCCAGGCCCTCCGCGGCACGCGCCTGCCGCAGCTCCTTGATGGCACGGCGCCGCGCGAGGCGGTGCGTACGCCGGATCTGCGCCTCCTGGTAGCGGCGCCGGTCCCGCTCGGTCTCCGGAAGCACCGGCGGCACGCCCCGCGGCTTGCCGTCCGCGTCGACGGCGGCGAAGACGAGGTAGGCCGAGCCCACCTGCTGCGCGGGCGTCGACTCGTTCCAGCGCTCGGCCAGGACCCGGCCGCCGACCTCCATGGAGCTGCGCCCGGTCCAGTTCACCTGCGCCTTCACATGGACGAGGTCGCCCACCCGCACCGGCTCCAGGAAGGCCATCTCGTCCATGGACGCGGTGACCGCGGGCCCGCCCGAGTGCCGCCCCGCGACGGCCCCCGCCGCGTCGTCCACCAGTTTCATGATCACGCCACCGTGCACCGTGCCCAGGAGGTTGGTGTCGCCGTGGGTCATGATGTGGCTGAGTGTCGTACGGGATGCCGAGGTCGGCTTGCCCGGAATCTCCGATTCCGTGCCAGGGGCCAGGTCTGTCATGGGCTCCACCCTATGTCTGACGTATGCCATGGCCGCCCCCGGCCGCTTTGCATCAGCTCTGCAACAGCCCTGAACCGAAATCCCGCCTGCCCTGTGAGGCACGTAGGCAGAGACGGCACACTGGGCCACATGAGCGATTGGCCTGACGACCAGGGCAACGGCCGAGGATACGGCCGTGGCAGCGGGAGCACGCAGCCTGAGGGCGCCCGCAGGATGCGGCATGTCCAGCGCGGCGGCCCGTCCGGCCGACCGGGCCAGCAGCAGGGAGGCGTCCCGCAGCAGCCCGCGTACGACGACGGGTACGGCCGGCCGTACGGCGACGCGCGCGACGACATGTTCGAGCCCCGCAGCCCCCGCCAGGAGGGCTACGACAGCGGCTACAACACCGGCCAGGTCTACGGCTCGCCGAACGACGGCGGTCAGGGCGGCGGCTACCGCCAGGGCGGCGAGGGCGACGACGGGTACGGCACCCGCGCGTCCCGTCCCGCCCCGAACTGGCGGCGCCGCATCAAGATCGGCTCGATCACCCTCGTCGTGGTGCTGCTCGCCGTCTCCATCGGCACGTACTTCTGGGCCGACTCCAAGCTCAAGCGCGAGGTCGACCTCTCCAAGGTCATCGAGCGCCCCGAGGACGGCGCGGGCACGAACTACCTGATCGTCGGCTCCGACAGCCGCGAGGGCATGTCCGATCAGGACAAGAAGGACCTCCACACGGGTTCCGCCGCGGGCAAGCGCACGGACTCGATGATGATCCTGCACGTCGCGGACGACGGCGGGAACACGATGATCTCGCTGCCCCGCGACTCGAACGTGACGATCCCCTCCTTCAAGGGCGCCGAGTCCGGCAAGCTCTACCCGAACCAGGGCCGCCAGACGAAGCTCAACGCGGCGTACGCGGAGGACGGCCCCGAGCTGCTCGTCCGCACCGTCGAGTACAACACCGGCCTGAAGATCGACCACTACGCCGAGATCGGCTTCGGCGGCTTCGCCAAGATCGTGGACGCGGTCGGCGGCGTCGAGATGGACATCCCCAAGGCCTTCAAGGACAAGTGGTCGGGCGCCGACTTCGAGGCGGGCAAGCAGACTCTCAACGGCCAGGAGGCCCTGGCCTTCGTCCGCACCCGGCACGCCTTCTCCAGCGACCTGGACCGCACGAAGAACCAGCAGAAGTTCCTCGCGTCCCTGGCCAACCAGGCGGCGACGCCGGGCACGGTCATGAACCCCTTCAAGCTCTACCCCACGATGGGCGCCGGCCTGGACACGCTGATCGTCGACAAGGACATGGGCCTGTTCGACGTGGCGTCCATGTTCTGGGCGATGAAGGGCGTCACCGGCGGCGAAGGCAAGTCCATGAACATTCCGATCGCGGGCCAGACCGGCGGCAACCTCCTGTGGGACAAGGCCAAGGTCAAGCAGATGGTGAAGCAGCTGAACAACGACGAGAAGGTGACCGTCTCCAGCGACTGAGGCGTCTCACCCGCATGCGAGAGGGCCCCGCCGATCCACCGGCGGGGCCCTCTCGCGTGCCGCGGTCCCGGCCTCGTACCCCGAACGCTTCGCCCGCCGTGAAGCCGCGGCTCCCGCGTGTCACGGTTGACCGGACTGCCACCCTGAAGTCCGGAGCACTGCCATGGCAGACCTGCAGGTCGAACTCAACGCCACCGCCGAAGCCGGAGAGCTGGACCAGCCCTTCGTACGGCCCCCCGAGCCCCCGCCCCTACCGATATCCGAGCCCGCACCCGACCCGCTGCGCCGCGCCCGCGCGCTGCTCTGCGCGCACCCCGTCGCCGACGGGTACAGCGGACTGCCCTGGACGCTGCGCGGGCTGCCCTGGTACGACCTGGAGCTGGGCGACAGCGCCGTGGACGCCGATGTGCCGCGGCTGCGTCAGGGGGGCGTGGGGGCGCAGTTCTGGTCCGTGCACGTCCCGGAGACCATCACCGGTGACCGCGTGCTCGGCGCGACCCTCGAACAGCTCGACCTCGTCAAGCACGTCGTCGGCGGCCACTCCGAGGGCCTGCGCCTGGCCCGTACGGCCTCCGAGGTGGCCGACGCCCGTCACTGCGGCCGCATCGCCACGCTGATCGGCCCGGCGCGCGCCGAGGCGATCGGCGACTCGCTCGCCACGCTGCGCGCCCTGCACACCCTCGGCCTGTGCTCGCTCACGCTCTCCGGCACGTCATGGGCGGGCCCGCAGGGGCTGACCCCGTTCGGCGAGGAGGTGGTGCGCGAGCTGAACCGGCTCGGGGTGCTCGCCGAGTTGTCGGGCGCCTCCGAGGCCACGGCTCACCGGGTGCTCACCGTCTCCAGGGCGCCGGTCCTGTTCGCGCGCTCGGGGGCGCGTGCGCTGCGGGACGCCCCGGCGAACCTCCCGGACGACCTGCTCACCGCGCTCGGCGCCGCCAAGGGCCTGTGCCTGGTGCCCCTGGCGGCCGAGCAGACGGGTTCCTCGATACGCGAGGTGGCGGACCACCTCGATCACGTACGCCGCATCGCGGGCCCGGAGTGCGTGGGCCTCTCGGGGACGTACGACACCTCGGCCGCGCACCCCGAGGGCCTGGCCGACGCCTCGCGCTATCCGCACCTCGTCGCCGAGCTCATCGACCGCGACTGGCCGCAGGCCGACCTCGCCCGCCTGACGTGGGGCAATGTCCAACGGGTGCTGCGCGGGGCGGACTTCGCGGCGCGTGCGGCGCGCGAGAGGCGGCGGCAGCAGCAGGCGGGCGGCTGACGCCTCCGAGGTTTTGGGGCCTCAGTCCTCGGTGATCCGGCAGAGGCAGAAGGGGTGCCCTGCCGGATCGGCGTAGACGCGGAAGTCGCGCTCGCCGTCGTCGTCGTCGATGTCCAACGGCTTGGCGCCCAGGGCGAGTACGCGGTCCTGGGCGCGCTCGATGTCCTGGACGGTGGGCCCCACGTCGAGATCGAGGTGGATCTGCTGGGAACCGGCGTCCTCCTGCGGCCAGTTCGGCGGCCGGTGGCCCGGGGCTTCCTGGAAGCAGAGCCGCAGGCCACCGGGGGTGTGCAGGGTGACCCAGTCGTTGTCCTCGTCCCCCTCGACGGCGCCGCCAAGCAAGTGCGCGTAGAACTCGGCCAGTCGACCGGGGTCGGGGCAGTCGAGGACGACGTTGCGCATGCGCGCGACGGGTGCCCCGGAAGGCGTGGACGTGGGCGTCATGAGTACTCCTAGCAGGCGCAGAGACAGAACGGGTGCCCGGCGGGGTCGGCGTACACACGGAAGCTCCGGTCGCGGTCCTGTGCGTCGAGCACGGTGGCGCCGAGCGCGAGCACCTCCTTCTCGACGGCGTCCATCTCCGCCTGCGCCACGTGCAGGTCGAGGTGGAACTGCTGCGAGTGCGCCGCGGATGGCCACTGCGGCGGCTCGTGACCGGGGGCGGCCTGGAACGCGAGCGGTGTGCCGCCGGTGCCGTCGAGGCTCGCCCAGCCGTCACCGTCGTCCTTGGGGGTGCCGCCGACGACGGCCGCGTAGAAGGTGGCGAGCGCGAGGGGGTCGGGACAGTCGAGTACGACGTAACCGAGTTTGGCGAGGGGCATGACTACTTCTCCTCGTTCGCGGAAGGGTTACCGGAAGAAGAGCTCTTCCAGTAACGGTTACTGCATACTCCCGCACTGGCGGTAACGTCGCAAGCATGAATGACAGAGCACCTGCTCCAGGGGGCCTCGCGCTGGTCCAGGCGCTGGTGAACACCCTGGACCTGGAGACGGGCGCGGACGCTCTCGACACGTCGGAGGGGCGCGCCCCGTTCGGCCTCGCGCCGGGTGCGCAGACGCGGGCGGCTCAGGAGCTGCGCGAGTCGCTGCGGGTCGCCTGTCTCGCCCACGCGGGGCACGGCCCGCACGCGACCGTGCCGGCGCTCACCCGACTCCTCGCGGGGGCGCCGCTGTTGGTGCTGGTCGACGCGGAGGACGGGTCGGCGTCGCTCGCCCCGGCCGACCCGGCGCCGCTGGTGTCACGGGTGGCGGCGGCCGTCGCTCAGGCGGCGGCCGCCGGCACGTGGGGCCGCCTCAAGGCGTGCGAAGCCCCGGACTGCCACTGGGCGTACTACGACCGCAGCCCGGCGGGGCGCAGCCGGTGGTGCGCCATGGGCGTGTGCGGGGCCCGCGCGAAGATGCGGGCCTACCGGGCACGGAAGGGCACGAAGGGCTCGACCGGGGAGCGCTGAAAGAAGGAGAAACGCTGATGGAACGGGGAGCGCTGAAGGCCCTCAGGCCGACGGCCTGCCCATCGCGCGGTACGTCCAGCCCGCCGCGCGCCACACCGCGGGGTCCAGCGCGTTGCGGCCGTCCAGGATGAGCCGGTTCGACGCCACCTCGCCGAGCGCCGCCGGGTCGAGTTCGCGGAACTCGCGCCACTCCGTGAGGTGCAGGACCACGTCCGCGCCCCGGACCGCGTCCACGGCGCTCTCCGCGTACGCGAGCGTCGGGAAGAGGCGGCCCGCGTTCGCCATCCCCTTGGGGTCGTAGACGGTGACCTGGCCGCCCTGGAGGTGGATCTGCCCGGCGACGTTCAGCGCGGGCGAGTCACGGACGTCGTCCGAGTCCGGCTTGAACGTGGCGCCGAGGACCGCGACGCGCTTGCCCAGGAAGGACCCGCCGCCCAGCGCCTCGCGCGCCATCTCCACCATCTGCCCGCGCCGCCGCATGTTGATGGAGTCGATCTCCCGGAGGAAGGTCAGCGCCTGGTCGGCGCCCAGCTCCCCGGCACGGGCCATGAACGCCCGGATGTCCTTGGGCAGGCAGCCGCCGCCGAAGCCGATCCCGGCCCGCAGGAACTTCTTGCCGATCCGGTCGTCGTAGCCGAGCGCCTCGGCCAGCTTCACGACGTCGCCGCCCGCGGCCTCGCACACCTCGGCCATCGCGTTGATGAAGGAGATCTTCGTGGCGAGGAAGGAGTTGGCGGCCGTCTTCACCAGCTCGGCGGTCGGGAAGTCCGTCACGACGAAGGGCGAACCCTCGTTCACCGGACCCGCGTACACCTCGCGAAGCAGCTTCTCCGCGTGCGCGCTGCGTACGCCGACGACGATGCGGTCCGGGTGCAGCGTGTCCTGCACGGCCAGGCCCTCCCGCAGGAACTCCGGGTTCCAGGCCAGCTCGGCCTCCGCGCCCACCGGAGCGTTCGCGGCGAGCTCACGCGCGAGGCGGTCCGCGGAGCCGACCGGCACGGTCGACTTGCCGACGACGAGCGCGGGCTTCGTCAGGTGCGGGGCGAGCTGCGCGAAGGCGCTGTCGACGTAGCTCATGTCACAGGCGTACTCGCCGTGCTTCTGCGGGGTGTTCACGCAGACGAAGTGGACGTCACCGAAGGCGGCGGCCTCGGCGAAGTCCATGGTGAAGCGCAGCCGCCCGCTGGAGCCCTCGATCCCGGCGACGTGCTTGCGCAGCAGCTCTTCGAGGCCGGGCTCGTACATCGGGACCTCGCCCCGCTGGAGCATCTCGATCTTCTCGGGCACGACATCGAGGCCGAGCACCTCGAAACCGAGCTCGGCCATGGCCGCGGCGTGCGTCGCACCGAGGTACCCGGTGCCGATCACGGTGATCTTGAGGGCCATGCGGTGCTCCAGGGGTCTACGGCCGTCAGTGCGGTGCCCGAGCATAGTCGGGCCCCTGACAGGGCACGTTTCCGGCATTGCCACCGGCGGGATGCCCGCTGTCGGCAAGCTCACGTATCCCTCACGTGAGCCGCCCTCTAAAATTTGGGTTACTTAACGGTAATTAGCATCCTTGGAGCGTGAGAGACCTTGGCCGGATCGGCTGATTTCGACCTGTACCGCCCGTCCGAGGAGCACGACATGCTCCGCGACGCGATCCGTTCGCTCTCCGAGGCGAAGATCGCGCCGTTCGCCGCGGCGGTGGACGAGGAGGCCCGCTTCCCCCAGGAGGCGCTCGACGCCCTCGTCTCCTCCGACCTGCACGCCGTGCACGTACCGGAGAGCTACGGCGGCACGGGCGCCGACGCGCTCGCCACCGTCATCGTGATCGAGGAGGTGGCCCGCGTCTGCGCCTCGTCCTCGCTCATCCCGGCCGTGAACAAGCTGGGCTCGCTCCCCGTGATCCTCTCCGGGTCCGAGGAGCTGAAGAAGAAGTACATGACGCCGCTCGCCAAGGGCGAGGGCATGTTCTCGTACTGCCTCTCCGAGCCGGACGCCGGTTCGGACGCGGCGGGCATGAAGACGAAGGCCGTCCGTGACGGGGACTCCTGGGTCCTGAACGGCGTGAAGCGCTGGATCACGAACGCGGGCGTCTCCGAGTACTACACGGTGATGGCCGTCACCGACCCGACCAAGCGCTCGAAGGGCATCTCCGCCTTCGTCGTCGAGAAGTCGGACGAGGGCGTCTCCTTCGGCGCCCCCGAGCGCAAGCTCGGCATCAAGGGTTCGCCGACCCGCGAGGTCTACTTCGACAACGTCCGCATCCCCGCCGACCGCATGATCGGCGAGGAGGGCACGGGCTTCGCCACGGCGATGAAGACCCTGGACCACACCCGCATCACGATCGCGGCCCAGGCGCTCGGCATCGCGCAGGGCGCCCTGGACTACGCCAAGGGGTACGTCAAGGAGCGCAAGCAGTTCGGGAAGCCGATCGCCGACTTCCAGGGCGTGCAGTTCATGCTCGCGGACATGGCGATGAAGATCGAGGCCGCGCGTCAGCTGACGTACGCGGCCGCGGCCAAGTCGGAGCGCGGCGACGCGGACCTGACCTTCCAGGGCGCCGCCGCCAAGTGCTTCGCCTCGGACGTCGCGATGGAGGTCACCACGGACGCCGTCCAGCTGCTCGGCGGCTACGGCTACACCCGTGACTACCCCGTCGAGCGGATGATGCGCGACGCGAAGATCACACAGATCTACGAGGGCACGAACCAGGTCCAGCGGATCGTGATGGCCCGCAACCTGCCGTAACCCTGAGCGGTACGCGATCGCCCTCTCCCTGTCACAGGGGGAGGGCGATCGTGTTTTCCCGGGGCTTGGGCTCACTCCTCGGGCGGGGCGAGGACCGGAGGGCTCCCCCACGGCTGTTCGAGCGCCGCCCGCAGCGCGCGCACCGCCTGTTCGCCGATCCGGTCGGCGAGCTCCTGCTCGACGCGGCGCAGGACCAGTTCCGCCCTGCGGTGCGTGCGCGCGCCCTCCTCGGTGCGGCGGATCAGCCGCTGCCGGCCGGAGGAGGGGTCCGGGACCTGTTCCAGGAGGCCCGCCGCCACCAGGCCGTGCACCGCCTGGTGGCAGGTCTGCCGGGTGACGCCCATGCGGCGGGCCAGCTCGGAGACCGTCGTGCCCTGCTCGTCCAGGACGGCGAAGAGGCCCGCCTGGGTGGGCGAGACATGGGCTTCCCCCGCCTCCTCCAGGGTCGCGAGGAGCGCGTCCTCGAACCAGCGGCGGGCGTCGCCGAGCAGTTGGGGGAGGTTGCGGCCGGTGGCTTGCATGTCGAAGAGCCTATGCGTCGACGGGTTGCCCGAACTGCCTCCACTATGTCAGGCTGCCTGACATTCCAGCGCATCGCTATGCGCCCAGCTCCGCACCCCAGCTCCGCACCCCCAGGGAGAGCCCATGACCATCGAGTACGCCACCCGCTACCGGCGCTCGTCACGCATCCCCGCCGAGCCGGGCAAGCCCTACGTCATCGAGAAGGGCGAGGGCGACCGCGCCCATCTGTTCGGCGACCTGATCACCATCTACGCGGGCGGCGAGCAGACCGAGAACGCCTTCAACTTCTTCACCGTCGAGGGCCCCAAGGGCAACGTCATCCCGGCCCACCTGCACCCCGACACGTACGAGGTCTTCTACGTCACCCAGGGCGCCGTCCGCCTCTTCGTCGAGGACCTGGAGGGCGAGCAGCAGGAGAAGCTCCTCACCCCCGGCGACTTCGGCTTCGTACCGAAGAACTGCCCGCACGCCTACCGCATGGAGCGCCACCACAGCCAGGTCGTCGGCGTCGCCGCGGGCCCCGGCGGCACCTTCGAGCGGTTCTTCGAGACCCTCGGGGCGCCCGCCGACGGCCTCGGTCTGCCGCGCGAGCCGGTCGTGCCCACCCCCGACAAGTTCGCCACCGTCCCCGGGCAGTACGACGTGCGCTTCATGCCCGAGCACCAGTGGCGCACCCGGTGAGCGCCACGGGCCCCGCCCTGCGGGCACTGATCGCCTCGCCCCACCCGGACGCCGCTCCCCTGCCGCCCGCCGCGCATCCGGCACCGGACCTGCGCCTGCTGCGCGGAGTCCCGTACGGCGAGGTCGAGGGCGGGCGCCCGCTGGAGCTCGACCTCTGGCTGCCCGCCACCGCGGAGGGGCCCGCCCCGCTGGTCCTCTTCGTACACGGCGGCGCCTGGCGGCGAGGGCGCCGTGACGACATGGGGCTGCGCACCCGGCACTGGGACCCGAGCCCTCTGGCGCGCATCGCCGCGGCGGGCTTCGCGGTGGCCTGCGCCGACTACCGGCTCAGCGGCGAGGCCCTCTTCCCCGCCCCCCTCGACGACCTGCGCGCCGCACTGCGCTGGCTCGGACTGCGTGCGCCGGAGCTCGGCATCGACACCGCACGGACCGTGGTGTGGGGCGAGTCCGCGGGCGGCCACCTGGCCTCGCTCCTCGCCCTCGACCCCGCGGCCCCGGCCACCGGCGCCGTCATCTGGTACGCCCCGAGCGACCTGACCGTCCCCCGCGGCCCGTTCGACCCGCACAGCGCCACGACCCCGGAGGCCCTGCTGCTCGGCGCCGCCCCCGCCACCGTGCCCGAGCGGGCCCGCGCGGCCAGCCCCGTCTCGCAGGCCCACCGCGCCGCCCCGCCCTTCCTCCTGGTCCACGGCGAGCAGGACACGATGGTCCCGGGCACGCACAGCGAGGCGCTCGCCGCGCGGCTGCGGGAGGTGGGCGCGCCGGTGGAACTGCGTACGGTGCCGGGCGCCGACCACGGCTGGTACGGCGCGTCCGACGACGCGGTGGAGGAGGTCTTCGCCGGCTCGCTGCGTTTCGCGCGCACGTGCGTGGCCTAGAGCGGAAGTGCGTGGTCTGGAAACGGGAGTGGGGGCGCGGCCGACCGGCCGCGCCCCCACTCTCTTGACCGTCTGCGGCCCTCAGCAGTCCAGCTGCTGAAGCGTCGCGTTCGACGGACCGCGACGGGACCGCACGTCGCGTGCCACGTCCTCCGCGGCGCCCAGGACGCGCACCGCGTTCCGCCACGTCAGCTTGGCCAGGTCGTCCTTCGACCAGCCGCGGGTCAGGAGCTCCGCGATCAGGTTCGGATATCCCGCGACGTCGTCCAGGCCGTCCGGCGTGAACGCCGTGCCGTCGTAGTCGCCGCCGATGCCGATGTGGTCGATGCCGGCGACCTCGCGCATGTGGTCGAGGTGGTCGGCGACCGTCGCCGCCGTGGCCACCGGGCGCGGGGTCGACTCCTCGAAGGCCGCGTGGACCTTCATCGCCTCCGGCGTCGTCTCCAGGTGGTGGAAGCCGTGCGCCCGCATGTTCTCGTCGGCCGCCGCCGTCCAGTCGACCGCCGCCTGGAGCACGAACTTCGGCACGAAGGTGGCCATCGCGACGCCGCCGTTGGCGGGCAGGCGCTCCAGGACGTCGTCCGGGATGTTGCGCGGGTGGTCGCACACCGCGCGCGCCGAGGAGTGCGAGAAGATCACCGGCGCCACGGAGGTGTCCAGGGCCGCCCGCATCGTCGTCGCCGCCACGTGGGAGAGGTCCACGAGCATGCCGCTGCGGTTCATCTCGCGTACGACCTCGTGGCCGAACGGGGAGAGCCCGCCGACCCCCGGCTCGTCCGTCGCCGAGTCCGCCCACGCGATGTTGTCGTTGTGCGTCAGCGTCATGTAGCGGACGCCGAGCGCGTGCAACGCCCGCAGTGTCGCCAGGGAGTTGTTGATGGAGTGGCCGCCCTCGGCGCCCATCAGGGACGCGATGCGGCCCTCCGCCCGCGCCTCCTCCATGTCCGCCGCCGTCAGCGCGCGCCGCAGGTCCGCCGGGTAGCGCGTGATCAACTGGTCGACGCAGTCGATCTGTTCGAGCGTCGCGCTCACCGCGGCGTCGCCCGTCAGGTCCGTGCGGACGTACACCGACCAGAACTGCGCACCGACCCCGCCCGCCCGCAGGCGCGCGATGTCCGTGTGGAGCCTGCCGGTCTGGTCGGCCGCGATGTCGAGGCGGTCGATGTCGTAACCGGCCTTCTCGCGCAGGGCCCAGGGCAGGTCGTTGTGGCCGTCGACCACCGGGAATTCGGCGAGCAGGGCGCGGGCGTCGGGAAGAGCGGGAGACGTCATGCCGCTCACTTTCCCGAGCCGAAGCCGAAGCCGGAACCCATGCTTTCGACCTTGGCGCGAAGTCGCTTGCCCTTCTCCGTGGCCTGTTCGTTCAGCTCCTGCTGGAACTCCCGCATCCGGGCCAGGAGTTCGGGGTCGTGCGTGGCAAGGATGCGCGCCGCGAGGAGGCCCGCGTTGCGCGCGCCGCCCACCGAGACCGTCGCCACCGGCACACCCGCGGGCATCTGCACGATGGACAGGAGCGAGTCCATGCCGTCCAGATACTTGAGCGGTACGGGCACGCCGATCACCGGCAGCGGGGTGACCGAAGCCAGCATGCCCGGCAGGTGCGCGGCGCCGCCGGCCCCGGCGATGATCGCCTTGAGGCCCCGGTCCGCCGCCTCCTCGCCGTACGCGACCATCTCGCGCGGCATGCGGTGCGCCGAGACGACGTCCACCTCGTACGGGATCTCGAACTCGTCCAGGGCCTTGGCCGCGGCCTCCATGACCGGCCAGTCCGAGTCCGAGCCCATGACAATGCCAACTACAGGTGCGGTCATTCGGTGATCGTTCCTCTGAGATAGCCGGCCGCGTGACGCGCGCGCTCGAGCACGTCGTCCAGGTCATCGCCGTAGGTGTTGACGTGGCCGATCTTGCGTCCCGGCTTCACGTCCTTGCCATACATGTGGATCTTCAGCTGCGGGTCGCGCGCCATGCAGTGCAGGTACGCCTGGTACATGTCCGGGTAGTCGCCGCCCAGGACATTGGCCATGACCGTCCACTTCGACCGAGGGCGCGGGTCGCCCAGGGGCAGGTCGAGGACCGCGCGCACGTGGTTCGCGAACTGGGACGTGATCGCCCCGTCCTGCGTCCAGTGGCCCGAGTTGTGCGGGCGCATCGCCAGTTCGTTCACCAGGATGCGGCCGTCGCGCGTCTCGAAGAGCTCGACCGCGAGGTGGCCGACCACGCCGAGCTCCTTGGCGACCCTGAGCGCCAGCTCCTGCGCCTGGCCCGCGAGCTCCTCCGAGAGGCCGGGCGCGGGTGCGATCACCGTGTCGCAGACGCCGTCGACCTGCTGCGACTCGACGACGGGGTAGGCCACGGCCTGGCCGTGCGGCGAGCGCACGACGTTCGCCGCGAGCTCCCGTACGAAGTCGACCTTCTCCTCGGCCAGGACGGGGACACCGGCCCGGAAGGGGTCTTCGGCGTCCTCGACGGAACGGACGAACCACACCCCCTTCCCGTCATAGCCGCCACGCACCGTCTTGAGGATCACGGGGAAGCCGTCGCCTTCGGCCGCGAAGGCCGCCGCGTCGGCCGGATCGCGCACGATCCGGTGGCGTGGACACGGCACGCCGATCTCCGTGAGCTTCTCGCGCATCACGCCCTTGTCCTGGGCGTGCACCAGCGCGTCGGGCCCCGGACGCACGGGGATGCCGTCCGCCTCCAGGGCCCGTAGATGCTCGGTGGGTACGTGTTCGTGATCAAAAGTGATCACGTCGCAGCCCCTCGCGAACGCACGCAGCGTGTCGAGGTCGCGATAGTCGCCGATGACGACATCGCTGACGACCTGCGCCGCGGAATCCTGAGGGGTGTCACTGAGGAGCTTGAATCTGATGCCTAGCGGGATGCCCGACTCGTGTGTCATACGAGCGAGCTGACCGCCGCCGACCATGCCGACTACCGGGAACGTCACACCCCCAGGGTATCGGCCTGTATCAGCCACGCGGGAACGGCCGGTTTCCGTGCACCGCACGGGCAGCGTCGTCACGGAGCCGCCACAGTGTGGAGAAGTCCGCGCGCGACCGGTGGGGGTCGCTGGTTAGCATGGCTGGGTTGACGCGACCGAATCACCACATACGTCGACGAGGACCGGACCGGAACGAATCGACGACGGGGGTTGGGGCGACCACCATGACGGAACGTGGCGCACTACGGGTGCGACTGGAGCAGCTCGCGCGCGAAGTGGCCAAGTTCGGCGCCGTGGGGGCGCTGGGCACGCTGGTGAATTTCGGCGTCTCCAACCTGCTGTGGCACACGACGGATCTCCAGGCCGTGCGCGCGAACGTGATCGCCACGGTCGTGGCCATCGCCTTCAATTACGTCGGTTTCCGTTACTTCACGTACAGGGACCGCGACAAGAGCTCCCGCACCAAGGAGCTCACGCTGTTCCTGATGTTCAGCGCGGTCGGCCTGGTGATCGAGAACGGCGTCCTGTACGCGGCGATCTACGGCTTCGACTGGGACAGCCCGCTGCAGCGCAACATCTTCAAGTTCGTCGGCATCGGCATCGCCACCTGCTTCCGCTTCTGGTCCTACCGCACCTGGGTCTTCAAGACGCTGCCCGCGCGGGAGGCCGTCGCCCGTGCGGAATCGTTCCTGGAGGACGGGACCGCGGCCCCGGCGGCCCCGGCGGCTCCGGCGGCTCCGGCGGCTCCGGCGGCTCCGGCGGCTCCGGCGGGCGAAGAGAAGCGGCCCGTCGTGCGGGGCACGCGCTAGCGCACCGTCTCCTCGTGCTCACGGTCGCGCTTGTGCGGCGGCGTGCGCGACAGGAACAGGCCGAACACCGGTGGCTTGGTCTGGAGCATCTCCAGGCGGCCGCCGTCGGCCTCGGCCAGGTCCCGGGCGACCGCCAGGCCGATCCCCGTCGAGTTGCGGCCACTGATGGTCCGCTCGAAGATCCGCGCGCCGAGATCGGCGGGGACGCCGGGACCGTCGTCCGTGACCTCCACGACCGTCTGGGTTCCCGTCACGCGGGTCCGCAGGGCCACGGTGCCGCCGCCGTGCATGAGCGAGTTCTCGATGAGCGCCGCGAGGACCTGTGCGACCGCCCCCGGCGTGCCCACGGCCCGCAGGTGCTGCTTGCCCGAGCTGACGATGGCGCGGCCCGCGCTGCGGTAGGCCGGGCGCCACTCCTCCAGCTGCTGCTTGATGACCTCGTCCAGGTCGAAGGAGACCGCGGAGCCGGTGCGCGGGTCGCGTGAGTTCGTGAGCAGCCGCTGCACGACGTCGGTGAGGCGCTCGACCTGCGCGAGCGCGATCGTGGCCTCCTCCTTCACCGTGTCCAGGTCCTCGGTGACGGTGATCTCCTCCAGGCGCATGGAGAGGGCCGTCAGCGGCGTACGCAGCTGGTGCGAGGCATCGGCGGCGAGCCTGCGCTCGGCGGTCAGCATCCGGGCGATCCGCTCGGCGCTGCCGTCCAGGACGTCCGCGACGCGGTCGAGCTCCGGCACCCCGTACCGCTTGTGGCGGGGCCTGGGATCGCCCGAGCCGAGGCGCTCCGCGGTCTCCGCGAGGTCGGTGAGCGGCGAGGCCAGGCGGTTGGCCTGCCGGACGGCGAGGAGCACGGCGGCGACGATCGCGAGCAGGGCCACCGCGGCGATGATCAGCAGGGTGCGGCCGACCTCCTGGGTGACCGCGGTGCGCGGCTCCTCGACGGTGACCTTCTCGCCCTCCTCGCCCCTGGCCGTGTCGTGGATGACGTCACCGGTGGGGCGGCTGCCGATCTCGATGGGGCGGCGGCCGGGGATCTCGATGAGGGCATAGCGGTCGGTGTCGACCGCGGCCACGTCCCGCAGGATCTCGGCGCTGATCCGCTCGTCGCTGATGAGACGGCTGTCGACGATGCTGGCCAGGCGGAGCGCCTCGGATGTGACCCGCTCCTGGGCGCTGCTGCTGATGGTCCTCGTCTCCACGATGACGAGGCTCACCCCGAAGACCGCGATGACGACGAGGACCACGGCGAGCGTGGAGTTGATGAGACGACGGCGCATGCCCCCAGTGTCCCGGATCACGAACCGGCAGGGGCCCCGTCAGGGGCGCGGGGAACTGCGCGGCCGGCCACGACGGGCCCGCGGACGCGTTTGCCCACGGCGGTCTTACGGCGAGTGCGGGTCTTCTTGAGTTGCTCGCGCAGTTCCCCGCGCCCCTGACGGGGCGCAGCCCCTAACTTTTCTCGAAGCGGAAGCCGACGCCCCGCACGGTGGCGATGTACCGGGGGTTGGCCGCATCGTCGCCCAGCTTCTTGCGCAGCCAGGAGATGTGCATGTCCAGGGTCTTCGTGGACGACCACCACGTCGTGTCCCAGACCTCCCGCATCAGCTGGTCCCGCGTCACCACCCGGCCCGCGTCCCGGACCAGGACCCGCAGCAGGTCGAACTCCTTGGCCGTGAGCTGGAGCTCCTCCTCGCCCATCCAGGCGCGGTGCGACTCGACGTCGATGCGCACGCCGTGCGTGGCCGGCGGCTGCTGCGGTTCGGCCGCGCCGCGCCGGAGCAGGGCCCGGACCCGGGCGAGCAGTTCGGCGAGGCGGAAGGGCTTGGTCACGTAGTCGTCGGCGCCCGCGTCCAGGCCGACGACGGTGTCCACCTCGTCGGCGCGGGCGGTCAGGATGAGGATCGGCGCCGTGTGCCCCTCCGCACGGAGGCGGCGGGCCACCTCGAGGCCGTCCATGCCGGGCAGCCCCAGGTCGAGTACGACGAGGTCGACGCTGCCCTGCAGCCCGGCGTCGAGGGCGGTCGGGCCGTCCTCACGCACTTCGACCTCGTACCCCTCCCTGCGCAGGGCACGGGCCAGCGGCTCCGAGATGGACGCGTCGTCCTCGGCGAGCAGTACACGGGTCATGGGGTGATGGTAGTCCGCGCCGGACGACCGTCGTGGGGTGATCGCCCGCTGATCGTCGACGCCTGCGGCTATGGGGTGCGATCCTGAGGATCACCTTCAAATGTGGGCCGTTGGTTCCATCACAACCTGTGATCCATCTCTCAAGTCCTTCCATATGCCGCACTGTCGTGGCGTATGGTGACCCAACGCCTGATGCACTATGCAAGGACCTTTGGCCCACTGTGCGGCCTTAGGTCTCTTTTATGTGCGGGCCGGCTTCTGCCAGCCTTGAAAGGAATGACCTGTGGTCGGGCCCTGAGCGTGATGACGCGCCAGGGCGTGGATCTCGGAGTCCCCGTACCAGCGCCTTCCCCCTACGGAGCGCGAACTCCCCCCGGGCGTGGGGGTGTGGACGGCAGGACCCCGGTGCCGACCGCCCCCCACCGGGCGCGCACACGCTCTTGCCGCGCGTCCCGAACACGAGGATCGACCCATGGCGTCCAGCCTGACGAAGGACTCCGCCGGTACCCCCGGCTCTGAGAAGACCTTCTTCGGCCACCCCCGCGGACTGGCCACACTGTTCATGACCGAGATGTGGGAGCGCTACAGCTTCTACGGCATGAAAGCTCTGCTCCCGCTGTACTTGATCGCTCCCGGCGGCATGAACATGTCGGCCACGACGGCGACGGCGATCTACTCCGTCTACATGTCGATGGTCTACCTGCTCGCCATGCCCGGCGGCTGGATGGCGGACCGCTTCTGGGGGCCGCGCAAGACGGTCGCCATCGGCGCCATCGTCGTCATCCTCGGCCACATCACGCTCGCCCTGCCCAGCTCGGCGACGTTCTTCGCGGGTCTCGGTCTCGTCGCGCTCGGCTCCGGCCTGCTGAAGGCGAACATCTCCGCGATGGTCGGCCACCTCTACGACGGTCCGGAGGACCCGCGCCGTGACGGCGGCTTCACGCTGTTCTACATCGGCATCAACGTGGGCGCCTTCCTCGCCCCGCTGACCATCGGCACCGTGGGCGAGAACGTCAACTGGCACTTCGGCTTCGCGCTCGCCGCGATCGGCATGGCGCTCGGCCTCGGCCAGTTCATGCTCGGCTCGCGCCACCTCAGCGCGGAGAGCAGCGTCGTCTCGCAGCCCGCGACGCCGCAGCAGCGCGCGTCCGCCCTGCGCAACGGCCTGATCTGGCTGATCGTCGCGGTCGCCCTCTACTCGTTCCTCGGTGTGACCGGCAACTTCGCCGACTGGGCCCTGATGCCCCTCACCATCGCCGGTCTGGTCATCCCGGTCACCGTCCTGGTCCGTATGAAGCGCGACAAGGAACTGACGGACCTGGAGCAGTCCAAGCTGTCGGGCTACGTCTGGTTCTTCATCGTCGCCGCCGTCTTCTGGATGATCTACGACCAGAACGGCTCGACGCTGTCGATCTTCGGCGAGCACTCGACGACGAACAACCTGCTCGGGTTCGACTTCCCGACCTCCTGGTACCAGTCGCTGAACCCGATCTTCATCATGGCGCTCGCCCCCGTGGTCGCCTCGGCGTGGCTCTGGCTGAACAAGCGGGGCAAGGAGCCGAGCACGGCGGTCAAGTTCGCCTCCAGCCTCACGCTGATCGGCATCTCCTTCCTCGTCTTCCTCATCCCGCTGATCGACACCGCCAACAACGGCGGCAAGGTCAGCCCGATGTGGCTGGTGGCGATCTACTTCATCCAGACCGTCGGCGAGCTCTGCCTCTCCCCGGTCGGCCTCTCCGTCACCACGAAGATGGCCCCGGCGAAGTACACCGCCCAGATGATGGGTGTCTGGTTCCTCGCGGTCACCGCGGGCGACTCCGTCACCGGTCTGCTGACATCGCCGCAGCTCGGCATCGACCTGAACAACTCGGGTGCGGTCGCCGTCGAGGCGGCCATCGCCGTCATCGCGGGCTTCGGCATCTGGATGAACCGCAAGAAGGTCAAGGAACTCATGGGTTCCGTCAACTGACGTCCGCCGCGCCCTCAGCGGGCCGGTGGACGAAGGGAAGGGCCGCCGCACCTGTGAAGGGTGCGGCGGCCCTTTTCGTACGTCCACTCGCGCGAACAGGGGATCGTTCGCTAACCCGTGGCGGTGACGCGGAACGTTTCTGTGCCGGTGGCGGGGCCGCGCGGTGGAGCATCTGGCCATGCGCCGTACATTGCCGGTCCTCGCCCTCTGTGTGGCGTTGCTGTCGTCCAGTGCCGCCGTCCAGGCGGCTCCCGAGCCGTCGCCGGGCCGGACCTTCTCGTACGGGGGGCACGCGCGGCAGAAGATCACCGTGTACGGCGACCGTTCCGGGCGCCCGGCCCTGCTGATCCTGCACGGCGGCTCCTGGGTGCGGGACACCGACTGGAGCGGGTGGGCGCGGTGGTTCGCGGCCCGCGGGTTCACCGTGTACGACACCGACTACCGGCTCGCCACGGACGCCGCCTGGCCCGCGCAGCGCGACGACGTGCTCGCGGCCCTGCGGTGGGTGAAGCGGCGCGGCGGCGGCGCTCCCGTGGTGCTCGGATCGTCCGCCGGCGGGCACCTCGCCGTCAGCGCCGGGGCCTACGGCGCGGGGCGGGGGCGGGTGCGCGGCGTGGTGGCCCTCTCCCCCGTGGCCTCGCCCTACCGCGCCTGGCTCGACGGCGGGACGCCCGGCGCCTCGCCGGCGCACCGCAAGCTGCGGCGCTCGGCGGAGCGGCTCGCGGGGTGCTCGCCGGACCGGGGCGAGCGGCGGTGCCTGCGGAAGTGGGACGACCTCGCCGCCATGTCGCACGCGTCGGGCACGGACGACCCGCCGATGTTCCTCACGCACTCGGCGGGCGACTTCGTGCCGACCGCGCACTCCAACGACCTCGCGGGCGCGGAGCGGCGGGCGGGCCTGCGCGACGTCACCGTGCGTGTCGAGCCGGGTACGGCTCATGGGGGCGAGCTCCTGAAGCGCCCCGGTCTCGCCCAGGCGGTCCTCCGCTGGCTGCGGCAGCACGCCTGAGGGCCCCTTGAAGGGCGCGGGGAACTGCGCGAGCAACGCAAGGCGGCCCGCACCCGCCGGTCGGACCGCCGCGGGCAGACGCGTCTGCGGGGTGCACACCATCGGCCGGTGCGGGTCATCTCTGGTTGCTCGCGCAGTTCCCCGCGCCCCCTTACGGGGGCCTCAGCGCACGCCACTCCTTCGCCTCGGGAGGAACGTGAAGACCGCGCCGCCCAGCAGGATCACCGTGCCCGCGACGAGGCCGAGCGCCCGCAAGGCCCCGTTGTCGTCGGCGCCGGTCTCGGCGAGGTCGCCGCCACCGCCCGCGGCGGAGCCACCGCCGGTTGCGGATCCGCCCGCAGAACCGTCGCCGGAACCACCGGCCGCGCCACCAGGCTGTGCCGCCGTGTCGATCTCCAGGGACACATCGGCCTTGGTCGGGGTGCAGGTCGTCGTCGTACCCAGCGCCTTGACCGTGAGGACGCCCGGCGAGAGCGTCGACTTGCCGTCGGCGCCCGGCTTGTACGTGCCCGTCAGGTCAGGGATGGTCATCGGGTCGCCGGACTTGATGGGCTCCTTGTTGGTGGGGCCCTCGACGTGCACCGTGCCCTTGTCCGCGCCGCCCAGCTTGACCTCCATCGACGGCTTCACCGAGTCCGCGGGGATGTCGGCGGGGCTGTCCATGACGGACTTCTTGAACTCGACGGTGAGGCCGTAGTCGCCGCCGTCCTTCTTGGCGTTGATCTGGACGGGGGAGGTGGCGTCCTTGTCGCCGATGGGCGTCTTGCACTTGTAGGGGGTCTGGACTTCCTTGCCGGGGAAGTCGGTCTCGCCGCCGCCACCGCCGGTGGAACCGCCCCCGGTGTCACCGCCGTTGGAGCCGCCGGAGGTGCTGCCTCCGGACGTGGTGCCTCCGGACGTGCTGCCGCCCGAGGTGCTGCCACCCGACGTACCGCCGCCCGAACCGCCGCCGCCCTCCGTCACCTTGATGGTCGCGCCCGCCTTGACCTCTTCCTTCGGCGTGCACTTGGTGTCGGTCGACATCGGCTTGCTGACGTTGATGTTGTACGCGCCCGGGGTGAGCGTGATGTCGCCCGCCTTGGTCAGCTTCAGCTTGCCCTTCATGTCGGACAGGATCATCGGGCTGTTCTTCTTGATCGGCGGATTGACCCGCTCGCCCGCCACCGCCAGGTCACCGCTCTGGCCGCCGCCCAGCTTGATGGTGCCGGTCGGCTTCACCGTGTCCTTGTCCAGGTCGAGGATGTCCGGGTTCTTGGACGCGGCCTGAGTGGTCTTCCACACGACCTCGACCTCGTCGCCCACCTTCGCGGTGGCGGGCGCGGTGATCTCCACCTTCGTGGTGCCCTGCACGGGCGGAAGGCCCGAGATCGACGGCGGTATGCACTCCGTCTTGTACGCCACCTCGGCCGCCTGCGCGGGGCTCGCGCCCAGCAGGATGCCCGCCCCGCCCAGCAGGAGCGAGACCGAGGCCGCGCCCGCTCTCCGTCGTGTGCTGATCACGTGTTTCCCTTCGTCGTCGGGCTGTTCTCTGACGGTGCGGAGAGCTTTCCGGCGGGTGGGGTCCCTGCGCCGGGGTCTGTGTCAGGGGTGAACCACGGGAGGGTGCCCGTGGTCGTGGCCCCGTCGTTGGCGGACTTGCCGGACTTGCCGGACCTGCCGGAATCGCGGGGCGGCTGCGTACGTGGCGTACGGGCCGTCTCGTCCGCCGCGACCGCACCCTGGGGCAGTCGCAACTTCGGCAGCCGGTCGGTGAGTTCGGCGATCCTGCCGGTGCGGTGGCGCCCCGCCGGGCGGGAGCCCCGGCCTCCTCGGCGGCGGTTGGGGCGGAGCTTGTCCACCACCGCCATGCCGATGCGGAAGACGGCGGCCGGCACGACGACGCAGAGCAGGATCCAGAAGACGGTGACGCCCCAGGGGCGGCCGACGCCCCAGGGCTGCTCGGCGAGCACCTTGCCGCCGAACTTCAGGGAGACGAGGTAGTCGCCGTGCGCTCCGGCCGAGAGCTCGACCGGCAGCTTGATCTGGGCCTTCTTGCCGGGGGCGATGGTGCCGCGCCACTGCTGCTCCTCCCACTGCGGGGCGAACACGCCGTGCGAGGTGCCCACTTGGAAGACGGGGTCCTTGACGGGAGCCGAGCCGACGTTGCCCACGGTGAAGACGAACGTGCGGGACGGCGGGGCGCCGAACCAGGTCAGTACGCCGCTGGAGCCTTCGAGCCGGGTGTCGGTGAGGACGGAGAGCCTGCCGCCGCCCTGCTGCTTGGGCAGGGGTTCCACGGGGTGGCCCGCGACCTTGAAGGCGGCGTCCGCCTGGGCCTTCTCCCCGGTCACCGTCGCCACGTGGACCACGCAGGGGCAGGCCTTGGGCGGCTCGGCCACGGGGAGCTTCTTGCTGAAGGTGCCCTTGCCGTCCGTGGTGACGGCGCGGCCGGTGTCGTTGGCGCAGGAGTTCGTGCCGCCGGGTACGCCCCTGGCCGGGGTGGCCTGACCGCAGACGAGCATCATGAGCAGGGCGCCGGGCCGCCATCCCTCGCCCTTGACGGTGATGTCGCCCCCTTTGCCGGCCTCGGCCTTGGAGAGGGTGACCTCCGGCTTGTCCGCGGCGGCGGCCTGCCCCGCAGGGAGCAGGAGCGCCACGAGTGCCGCAAGCACGGCGGCCGCGGCCATGGATGCCCTGCCGCCTCGTCGGTAGCCGTTCACAGTTGCTCGCCCCTTCCCGTGCCCGCTCCCGCCAACTCCAGCTCCGTACCGCCCTGTTCGAGTTCGTCCCGCGGTGGGTCCCCGGAGGCTCTGCGTCTGCGCACGGCCCACACCCCCGCCGCCACGAGCCCGAGCACCCCGGCGCCCGCCCCCGCCACCGCGCCCCACGGCACGAAGCGGGCCGACGCCTTCGCCTTGTCGTGGGCTCCGCCCGACGCCGTCACCGTGAGCGTGACCTGGACGGAGTCCAGCGCGGGTGCGTCGGACCACGGTTCCGTCAGGGAGACCCTGCGGCCGGGCAGGAGCTCCACCGGGAGCGGGCGCGGGCCCCGGTCGAGCAGCGGGCCGAAGAGACCCTCCGCGTGGACCGTCAGCCTGGGGGTCAGGACCGTGTTGCCGCGGTTGACGACGTCGTACGAGATGCGCCCGCCCTCGGCCTTCACGCGCTCCACCGTCAGCGCCGAGAGCGTCGGACCGCTCACCCGCAGGTGCACGCGGACCCCGGCGTCACGGCCGCCCTCCCGCGCGACGATCGCCCCGGGGTGGTCGCCCGGTACCGCGCCCTCGGGCACGCTCACGCTGAACGGCACCTCGGCGCGGGTGCGCGGCGGCACCTTGACCTTGCGCTCGGCGAACGTGATCCAGGAGCCGGTGTCCTTCGGCTTTCCCCGCTCCAGGGAGAACGCGCCACCCTTGGTGTTGTCCGCGTCCGCGCCGCTCAGCTCCACCGTGCGCGGCTTCGCCCCCGGATTGGTGACCGTCACCGTGTCCTCCAGGACGGAGCCCGGCGTGCCCTCCACGTAGAAGTAGGGCCGCCCGTCCTTCGCGGGCCGCGTCCCTCCTCCCGCGGAGGGCGCGAGCGACCACGCTCCGGCGTCGTCGGCGAACGCCTCAGGCGCCGGTGCCACGCCCGTCACCAGTAGGGCCACGGCCACGGTGAGAGCACGGGCAACGGACAGCAGCGACGGCATCGGCGGCTCCTGGATCTTCGTACGCGATGTGCGCGATGTGCGCGATGTGCGCGTCGTACACGGCGTACGCGTCGTACACGGTGGTCGGGGCAGGGGCGCGCGCGGTCACCGCGTCCCTGCGACGCCGCGCACCGCGCCTAGCGCGACCGGGCCGCCTGGTTCCTGCGGGTCAGCCAGAGCGCGCCGGCCGCGCCCGCGAGCAGCACCGTGCCGCCGAGGGTGCCGAGCGCGATCGCGGAGTCCGCGGGTCCGGTCTGCGGGAGCTCGTCGCCGCCGGAGGGGGCGCTCGCCGAGCCGCCGGAGCCGCCGTCGTCACTGGAGCCGCCGGAGCCGCCGCCCGTGGTGCCACCGCCGCCCGATCCCTTCACGTCGAGGGAGAGCGAGGGCTTGGGGCTGTTGGACGGCGTGCACGTCGTCGTCGTACCGAGCGCCTTGATCGTCAGGACACCCGCGGTGAAGGTGACCTTGCCGCTCTTCTTCGGCGTGTACGTCCCCGACAGGTCGCTGATCTTGATGGGGGTGTTGGCGGGGATCGCCTTGTCGTTAGGCGCCCCGGAGACCGGCACGGTGCCGCTCTCCGCGCCGCCGAGTTTGATGAGCGCGCTCGGCTTCATCGCACCCTTGCCCAGCTCCACGGGGCTGGAGGAGACGCCCTTCTGGAAGGACATGGTGAGTTTGTAGCCGCTGCCGCTCTTGACGCTCTTGATGTCGATCGGCGATACGGCGCCTTTGTTGCCGATGGGCGTCTTGCACTGATAGTTGACGTCCTGGACCTCGGCCTGCGCGGCGGGGGCGGCCATCAGCACCGCCGAGCCGCCGGCCAGGACCGTGGCGAGCGCGAGTGCGGCGCTTCGTTTCTGGTGAGACACCTCAGGTTCCCCTCATGCCGGTCGTGGCGTGCCGCGGTGCGGATTTACTGACGGCACATCAGATTGGGCGCTCAAGGTACGCCCGGGGCCTTGTCGAGGGAAGACAAAGAACGCGCCGGATCTCAGTGATCCGGCGCGCGTACTAACCGTGGGTAACCCAAGGGGGAACTGAGCGGCCCTACACCGGCGCGCTCAGTTCCGCCCACACCGTCTTGCCCGAGACCCCCGGGGTGCGGACGACCCCCCAGTCCAGGCAGAGCCGCTGGACTATGAACATCCCGTGCCCGCCGGGCCGGCCGGCGCGGTGCGGTGTACGGGGCGCGGGCTGACCGGCGCCGCGGTCGGAGACCTCTATCCGCAGCACCTTGCTGTCGGAGGAGATCCAGAGCTCGTCCGGGCCCTCGGCGTGCAGGCACGCGTTGGTCACCAGCTCGGACACGACGAGGAGGACGTCCTCCGCGGCCGCCCGCTGATCCGCGCCCGCCGCGGGCAGCCAGCCCCACGCCTGAAGCGCCTGGCGCGCGAAGTCCCGGGCGAGCGGCACGATGCCGCTCGCGCCGCTCAGGCTCAGCCTGCGGACCTGGCGCCCCTGACGACCCGCGGCCGCCGGAGCGGCCTGGTCCGCGGGAGCGTCCGCGACGGCGGTCTCGTACTCCGGACCGCGGTCGCCCGGCGAGCAAGGCCGGGTGGTGCTCATCAGCGCTTCACCTCACCGACAAGGAGGACTCTGGACAAGGAACTGGACAAGTAGCGGGACTCCAAGAGGGATCATCGGCTGCTCGGCCGTTCCTGCTGTTGTTTTGGCAACGATTGATTTCGCGGACCGCTGTCGACGGATCCAGAGTGTCTCCTGCCCGGCCGAACCGTGAGAACACCCACTTATTCGACGTGACCCGTGTGACGCTGGTAACGCCGTGATCACATAGAGACAACCGGCACGTAACTCTTGAGCACGCTCCGTCAGCGGGCCGCCCGTCAGTCGGTCAACGCCGCTTCCAGCGTCTCGTGGACAGTGAAGACCGCCTCGGCTCCCGTGATCTCGAAGACTCGGGCCACCACCGACTGCATCGCGGCCAGATGCACTCCGCCCCCCGCGGCCTCGGCCTTGAGCCGGGCCCCCAGGAGGACATTGAGTCCGGTGGAGTCCATGAATTCCAGTCGCGAGCAGTCGACGACCAGGCGCGAGAAGCCGTCGTCGAGGCAGGCCTCGAGTGGTTCACGCAACAAATCGGCGGTGTGGTGATCCAACTCACCTGCCGGAGTCACGACGACGCTCGGGCCCTCGGCCCGGACTTCGACCAGAAGCCGGCCACCCTGCGCGCTACCGACTGTCCCGCGGTCCATTCCGTCACTCACTTCCGACCGTCGTGGCTGTTGATGACGCCCCCGAACATTACGCCTTCCACACGCGCTCGGGTACCCGAACATCCCCCCGAATTCGGACATTTCGCCGCACAACGCACTTGCGACCGGGCTGTGGAACCGGGTAGGGGTAGAAGAGACAGTAATCAACACGGACGGCTTTGGAGGCGCCGCACACCGCAGTGCACGTATTGGCATCGGCAGCCATATGCCGAGAACGATGGAGGACACCATGTCACCCCGGCTCGACGAATCGCGCACTGACCGAGCGACGTCGACACTCTCACCGAACCGTATCGAGACCGAGATCCCGGGTCCCCGCACGGAAGCCACGCCGGACGACTTTCCGGCCCTGACGGCCGTGCCGGAGACGGAGGCGGTCCCCGAGGGGCTCGCCGACCTGCCTGAGATCCCGCCGTTCGCCGAGGTGGGGCCGCTGGATGCGAGGGCTCTGTCCAAGACCCTCTTCGAACGCCTCGAGTCTCTCGAGGAAGGCACGCACGAGTACGCGTACGTCCGCAACACCCTCGTCGAACTCAACCTCGCCCTGGTCAAGTTCGCCGCCTCCCGGTTCCGCTCCCGCAGTGAGCCCATGGAGGACATCATCCAGGTCGGCACGATCGGCCTGATCAAGGCGATCGACCGCTTCGAACTCAGCCGAGGCGTCGAGTTCCCCACCTTCGCGATGCCGACCATCGTCGGCGAGATCAAGCGCTTCTTCCGCGACACGAGTTGGTCGGTGCGCGTCCCGCGCCGCCTTCAGGAACTCCGACTGGACCTCGCCAAGGCGGGCGACGAACTCGCCCAGCAATTCGATCGCGCCCCCACGGTGGGCGAGCTCGCCGAGCGCCTGGGCATCTCCAACGACGAGGTCGTCGAGGGCATGGCGGCGTCCAACGCCTACACGGCCAGCTCGCTGGACGCCCAGCCCGAGGAGGACGACTCCGAGGGCGCGCTGGCGGACCGGATCGGCTACGAGGACCACGGACTCGAAGGCATCGAGTACGTCGAGTCGTTGAAGCCGCTGATCGCCGAACTGCCGCCGCGCGACCGGAAGATCCTCTCGCTCCGCTTCGTCGCCAACATGACGCAGTCGGAGATAGGCGATGAGCTGGGCATCTCGCAGATGCATGTGTCGCGGCTGCTGTCGCGCACGCTCGTCAAGCTCCGCAAGGGATTGACCGTCGACGAGTGAGGGGTCTCGCCGCTCGGCGTTCTCGCGGACATCGAGGCCGCCGCTTCGCGACGGATCATCCCCACCCACCCGTTTGCCCCGCAGCTCGGGGCAGGCGGGTGGGTTCGTTCGTCTCGCGGCCCGGGGCGGGAGCCCTCATGGCATCGCTGCATCGCTGCATCGCTATTGAGTTGATCTACAGCGCCGCCGCCACGGCCGCCTCCGCGTGCAGCCTGGTCGTCGGGTAGACCGGCACCGGGCTGTGCTCCTGCCCGATGAGCAGCTCGATCTCCGTGCACCCGAGAATCACGCCCTCGGCACCGTCCCGTACGAGTTCGCCGATGACCTTCTGGTACCCAGCGCGAGACTCCGCACGCACCACCCCGAGGCACAATTCCTCGTAGATCACCCGGTGCACCAGCGCGCGCCCCTCCGCGTCCGGCACCAGCACCTCGAGGCCGCGCGCGGCCAGCCGGTCCCGGTAGAAGTCCTGCTCCATGGTGAACGCGGTGCCGAGCAGCCCTACGCGCCGTACGCCGCCTCGCAGCACCGCGTCGGCGGTCGCGTCCGCCAGGTGCAGGAGAGGCACGGAGAGAGCCGCCTGGACCTGTTCAGCGACCTTGTGCATGGTGTTGGTGCAGATGAGGACGAGGTCGGCACCGGCCGCCTCGACCCCCTTGGCGGCCCGCGCGAGCACCTCGCCCGCCCGCTCCCACTCCCCCGCGGCCTGGAGCCGCTCGATCTCGGCGAAGTCGACGGAGTACAGCACGCAGCGCGCGGAGTGCAGACCGCCGAGCCGCTCCCGCACGAGTTCGTTGAGCAGCCGGTAGTACTCGGCGCTGGACTCCCAACTCATGCCGCCCAGCAGCCCGATGGTCTTCATCGCCCTCATGCCCGCACCCTACGGAAGACGGGCTCCTGCGCGGCCAGTTCGAGGAGCGCCGGGATCTCGCCGAACGCGGCGTCCATCCCCTCGACGAGGGCCGCGCGGCCTTGCTCACCGCCGGGGGCCGACCACTCCTTGAGCGCGCCGCGCCAGGCCGAGAGCATCAGCTCCAGGAGCAGCCGTACCCGCAGCGGGGTGATGTCCGTGCGGGGCTCCGCGCCGAGCCGCGCGACGGCGAGGGCGACGACCTCGTCGGTGACCTCCGCGCAGTGCCGCAGGCTGTGCGCGTTGAGTGCGGGCGTGGCATCGGCCAGCGCGCGGCTCGTCAGGAAGCGCCGCTCCCAGCCCTCATCCATGCTCGCCACGGCGGCGTACAGCGACCCCTCGAAGACGGCGAGCAGGGGCTGTCCGCCGAACGGCCGCTCGCTGATGTCGTCGACGTAGGCCCGCCAGAGCTCGCGCTCCGGCGCGAGCGCGACGTCCTCCTTGGAGGCGAACGTGCGGAAGAAGGTGCGCTTGGAGACCTCGACGGCCTCGACCAGCTCGTCGAGCGTGGCGGCCGCGAACCCCTTGGCGGAGAACAGTTCGAGGGCCGTCTCGGCCAGAGCCCGCCGTGTACGCAGCTTCTTCCGCTCCCGCAGCGGCAACTCGCCGCGGCCGCCGCCCTTCTTGCCGCCGTTCTTGCCGGTCTCCTTGCCATCCGTCATGTCGTCACTCTAACTCGGCCCGCCCCCCGAGAGCATTTGCCCCTTGCTGGCTTATGCCACTCAGTGGCACTATCACCGGCATGCGAGCACTCACGATCGATCACTCCGCCCCCGGCCACCTCGCCCTGAACGAGATTCCCGACCCGAAACCCGCCCCCCACCAGGCGCTCGTCCGCATCCACACGTTCTCCGTCAACCACGGGGAAGCCGCGTTCGTCGTACCGAGCGGTGAGGAAGGCACCGTCCCCGGATGGGACGCCGCGGGGGTCGTCGTGCGGGCAGCCGCCGACGGCTCCGGACCCGCGCCCGGTACCCGGGTCGTCACGATCGGACCCACCGGCGCCTGGGCCGAACTCCGGGCGGTCGAAACGGAGTTCATGGGTACGGTGCCCGAGGGCGCGGAGCTGGGCGCGGCCGGTGCGCTGCCGGTGGCCGCCGGGTCGGCGCTGCGCGCGCTGCGGCGACTCGGGCCGATCCTGGGGCGCCGGGTCCTGGTGACGGGGGCGAGCGGCGGCGTGGGCAGGTTCGCGGTACAGCTCGCGGCGCGCGGCGGCGCGCAGGTCGTGGCGGCGACCAGCGACCCCGCCAACGGCGATGCGCTGACCCGTCTGGGCGCCCACGAGATCGTGGCGAACGACGCCCTGAAGTCCATACAGCCGGTCCACGGGGTGATCGACGTGGTCGGCGGTCCCCAACTGGTCGACGCCTACGACACGTTGGCGCCCCACGGGACCCTGGTGGCCGTCGGCCACAGCTCGGGCGCCGGCGAGGAGTTCCCGTTCGGCGCCCTGTTCGGGGACGGCGGGCGCCACGACCGCTCCCTCACCACGTTCTTCCTGCTGGACGACGCCGACGGCCTCGGCGCCGACCTCGGCTGGCTCGCTTCCCTCGTCGCCCGTGGCGAACTGGACCCCCAGATCGGCCGCCGCGACGACTGGAGCCGCACCGGCGAGTCCCTGGCCGCGCTGCTCGCCCGCGAGGTCGCGGGCAAGGCGGTCCTGGACATCCCGCTGGAGCCCGCGGGCCGCTAGAGCGGGCCGCCGGGCAGTGCGGTACGGCTCGCCCCGGACGTCAGGCCACCCGCGTACCCCGGCGCCAGACCTCGCTCACCAGCGGGACGCCCGGGCGGTAGGCCAGGTGGACGTGGCTCGGGGCGGCGAGGAGGGCGAGGTCGGCGCGGGCGCCCTCGCGGACGACGCCGATGTCCGTGCGGCGCAGGGCCGCCGCGCCGCCCGCCGTGGCGGACCAGATCGCCTCGTCCGGGGTCATGCCCATGTCCCGTACCGCCAGGGCGATGCAGAAGGGGACCGAGGACGTGAAGGACGAGCCCGGGTTGCAGTCCGTGGAGAGGGCGACCGTCGCGCCCGCGTCCAGGATGCGGCGGGCGTCCGGCCACTCGGCCCGGGTGGAGAACTCCGCGCCCGGGAGCAGCGTCGCCACCGTGTCGCTGTTGGCCAGGGCGTCCACGTCCGCGTCCGTGAGGTGCGTGCAGTGGTCCGCCGACGCCGCGTCCAGCTCTACGGCGAGCTGGACACCGGGGCCGTAGGAGAGCTGGTTGGCGTGGATGCGGGGGTGCAGGCCCTTCGCCTTGCCGGCCGTCAGGATGGCGCGGGCCTGGTCGCCGTCGAAGGCGCCCTTCTCGCAGAAGACGTCGATCCAGCGGGCGTGGGGCGCGCAGGCCTCCAGCATCTCGCCGGTGACGAGGTCCACGTATGCCGCCGGGTCCTCGGCGTAGTCCGGGGAGACGATGTGCGCGCCGAGGAACGTCACCTCGTCGGTGTGGGCCGCCGCGATGCGCAGGGCTCGGGACTCGTCCTCGGTGTTGAGGCCGTAGCCCGACTTCGTCTCGAAGGTGGTGGTGCCTTGGCGCAGGGCCTCGCGGAGGTAGTGGGTGAGGTTCGCCTCCAGCTCGGCGTCCGTCGCGGCCCGGGTCGCCGCGACCGTCGTACGGATGCCTCCCGCCGAGTACGCGCGGCCCGACATGCGGGCGTTGAACTCCTGGGTGCGGTCGCCCGCGAAGACCAGGTGGGAGTGGGAGTCGACGAAGCCGGGGATGGCCGCCTGGCCTTGCGCGTCGTGGGTCTCGTCCGCCGCGGGGGCCTTGGCGGCGGGGCCCACCCAGGCGATTCGTTCGCCGTCCAGGACGACGGCTGCGTTCGTGAGGAGGCCGAGGGGGGTTCCGTCGCCCTGGGAGGGGTCGTTCGTGACGAGGCTGGCGATGTTGGTGATGAGGGTGGTGGGCATGGCTGGCTCCAGGGGGCTGAGGTTCGGACACTTTTTTCCCAGCCCCGCCCCTTCCCGAAAACCGTGCCTGCGCCCCGGACCTACCTGGGGCTCCCGCGCCAGACCCCGGACAAGATGTCCTCAAACGCCGGACGGGCTGGATTTCCAGCCCGTCCGGCGTTTGAGGACGAACTCCGCGGAGCCGGTGACGACAGCACCCAAGGCCAGGGCCCCCGCGCCAGCGGGTTTTCGGGAAGGGGTGGGGTTGGGGACAACTTCACTCTCTGAGCGCCGCGATCGCCTCCGTCAGAGCCGAGGCCACGTCCGGAACCAGCGCATGCTCCCCGTCCCGGACGACATGCCGGCCGCCCACCACCGTGTGGCGGACGTCCGATGCCGTGGCCGCGAAGACCGCCGTCTCCGCCGCGAGGCGTGGCAGCGGGCCCGCCGTGCGGACCGAGTCGAGCGCGACCGTCGCGAAGTCGGCCAGCGCGCCCGCCTCGATCACGCCCGCGTCCGCCCAGCCCAGCGCCGCGTGCCCGTCGGCCGTCGCCGCCCGCAGCAGCGCCGCCGCCGTCCAGTGGCCCCGCGTGTGCGAGCGCAGGCGCTCGTTCAGTTCCATCGCCCGCGCCTCTTCGAGGATGTCGATCACCGCGTGGCTGTCGCTGCCCAGGGAGAGCGGGCTGCCCGCCCGTTGCAGGCGGACCGCGGGGCCGATGCCGTCCGCCAGGTCCCGCTCCGTCGTGGGGCACATGCACGTGCCCGTCGTCGTGCGGCCGAGCAGGGCGATGTCCTCGTCCGTGAGGTGCGTGTTGTGCACGCCCGTCGTGCGGGCGCCCAACACCCCGTGGTCCGCGAGGAGTTGCGTCGGGGTGCGGCCGTGCACCGCCTGGCACGCTTCGTTCTCCGCCGTCTGTTCGGAGAGGTGCACGTGGAGCGGTGCGCTGCGGGCCGATGCCCACTCCGCCACCACCCCCAACTGTCGCGCGGGCACGGCCCGTACGGAGTGGATCGCCGCGCCGATGCGCGCGTGGTCGCGGTCCGTCAGCGCCGATGCCCGCTCCGCCCACGCCTCCGTCGTGCCGTCGGAGAAGCGCAGCTGGTGGCGGTTGGGGGGCTCGCCCCGCGACTCCGTCAGGAGACCGGACGCCACGTACGCCGTGTCCAGGAGCGTGATGCGGATGCCCGCGTCCGCCGCAGCCTGGATCAGCGCCTCGCCCATCGCGTTCGGGTCGGCGTACGGCGTGCCGCCCGGCCCGTGGTGCAGGTAGTGGAACTCGCCCACCGTGGTGATGCCCGCGAGGGCCATCTCCGCGTACACCGCGCGGGCCAGCGCGTGGTACGTCTGAGGCGTCAGACGGTCCGCCACCGAGTACATGACCTCGCGCCACGTCCAGAACGTGCCCGAGCCCACCTGGACCGTGCCGCGCAGCGCGCGGTGGAAGGCGTGCGAGTGGGTGTTCGCCAGGCCGGGGACCGTCAGGCCGCGCAGGACCGTGGCACCGGGTGGCGGGGAGTCCACCCCCTTGCGGACGGCCGTGATCCGGTCGCCCGTCACCTCCACCGCCACGCCCGGCTCCACCGTCGGGTCGAGCCAGGCATGCTCCAGCCAGTAGGTCTCCGTCGTCACCTGCACGCCAGCCCTTCCAGTACGTCGGCCAGTGCGGTCACCCCGGTCAGGCAGTCGTCCTCGGCGGCGAACTCGGCCGGGGAGTGCGAGATGCCCGTGGGGTTCCGTACGAACAGCATGGCGGTGGGGATCGATTCGGACAAAATGCCCGCGTCGTGTCCCGCACCCGTCCCGAGGACCGGGAGCGGCCTCTCCGATCCGCTCCCCAGGATCGTGCCGAGCTCGTCCCGCAGCGCGTGCTCGAACTCGACCACCGGCGTGAAGGACTCGCGTACGACGTCGAGGTCGATGCCGTGCCGGTCCGCGTACTCGCGCGCGGCCTTCTCGATGCCCGTCACGACCGTGTCGAGCGTCGACTGGTCCGCCGCGCGGGAGTCCAGCCAGCCCCGGACCAGGGACGGGATCGCGTTGACGCCGTTCGGCTCGACCGCGATCTTGCCGAAGGTCGCCACCGCGCCCGCAAGTTCGGCCTCCCTGCGGGCCGCCAGGACCGTCTCCGCGTACGTGAGCATCGGGTCGCGGCGGTCCACCAGGCGGGTGGTGCCCGCGTGGTTGGCCTCGCCCCTGAAGTCGAAGCGCCAGCGGCCGTGCGGCCAGATGGCGGAGGCGATGCCGACCGGGTCGCCGGTCAGGTCAAGGGCGCGGCCCTGCTCGACGTGCAGCTCGACGAACGCGCCGATGCGGGCGAGGCGTTCGGGGTCCGGGCCGATGGCCTCGGGGTCGTACCCGGCCGCCTCCATCGCCTGCGGGAGCGTGATGCCGTCGGCGTCCGTCAGCGCACCCGCGGCCTCGACGGTCAGCTTGCCCGCCGTCAGACGCGAGCCCACGCAGGCCAGGCCGAAGCGGGCGCCCTCCTCGTCGGCGAAGTTGGTGATGGCGAGGGGGCGGCGGAATGCCACCTTCCGTGCGCGGAGCTCGTCGAGCGCGGCGAAGGCGGAGACGACCCCGAGGGGGCCGTCGAAGGCGCCGCCGTCCGGGACGGAGTCCAGGTGGGAGCCGGTGACGACCGCGTCGCCCCGGGACGGGTCGCCGAGCCAGGCCCACTGGTTGCCGTTGCGGTCGACCTCGTAGTCGAGGCCGCGCGCCTCCGCCTGCGCCTGGAACCAGACGCGGCAGTCGGCGTCGGCGCCGGTCCAGGCGTAGCGGCGGTAGCCGCCGGAGGCGTCGCTGCGGCCGATGGGCCGCAGCGAACGCCACATGGCGAGGAAGGTGTCGCTCACGCGGTGCCGTCCTCGCGCATCGGAATCCGTACGCCCTTCTCGTCCGCCACCGACTCCGCGATGTCGTAGCCCGCGTCCACGTGCCGGATGACGCCCATGCCGGGGTCGTTCGTCAGGACGCGGCGGATCTTCTCGCCGGCCAGCGCGGTGCCGTCGGCGACCGAGACCTGGCCCGCGTGGATGGAGCGGCCCATGCCGACGCCGCCGCCGTGGTGGATGGAGACCCAGGAGGCGCCCGACGCGACGTTCACCATGGCGTTCAGGAGCGGCCAGTCGGCGATCGCGTCGGAGCCGTCGAGCATGGCCTCGGTCTCGCGGTACGGGGATGCCACCGAGCCGCAGTCGAGGTGGTCGCGGCCGATCGCGAGCGGGGCGGCGAGGGTGCCGTTGCCGACCATGTCGTTGAACATGTCGCCCGCCTTGTCGCGCTCGCCCTGGCCGAGCCAGCAGATGCGCGCGGGCAGGCCCTGGAAGTGGACCCGCTCCCCCGCCATCTTGATCCAGCGGTGCAGGGACTCGTTCTCCGGGAAGAGGTCCAGGAGCGCCTTGTCGGTCTTGTGGATGTCCGATGCCTCGCCGGAGAGCGCGGCCCAGCGGAACGGGCCCTTGCCCTCGCAGAAGAGGGGGCGGATGTAGGCGGGGACGAAGCCGGGGAAGGCGAACGCGCGGTCGTAGCCCGCCAGTTGGGCCTCGCCGCGGATCGAGTTTCCGTAGTCGAAGACCTCGGCGCCCGCGTCCATGAAGCCGACCATCGCCTCGACGTGCCTGGCCATGGACTCACGGGCGCGGGTGGTGAAGCCCGCCGGGTCCTTGGCCGCGAGGGTCTGCATGTCGTCGAAGTCGACGCCGGTCGGGAGGTAGGCGAGCGGGTCGTGGGCGGAGGTCTGGTCCGTGACGATGTCGATGGGAGCGCCCTCGGCGAGCATGCGCGGGAGCAGGTCCGCCGCGTTGCCGAGCAGGCCGATGGAGAGCGGACGGCGGGCGTCGCGCGCCTCGACGGCCAGCTGGAGCGCGTGCTCCAGGGAGTCGGCCTTCACGTCCAGGTACTTGTGCTCGATGCGGCGCTCGATGGCGCGCGGGTCGACGTCGATACAGATCGCGACGCCGTCGTTCATGGTGACGGCGAGCGGCTGGGCGCCGCCCATGCCGCCGAGCCCGGCGGTGAGGGTGATCGTGCCCGCGAGGGTGCCGTTGAACTTCTTGGCGGCGACGGCGGCGAACGTCTCGTACGTGCCCTGGAGGATGCCCTGCGTGCCGATGTAGATCCAGGAGCCCGCGGTCATCTGCCCGTACATGGTGAGGCCGAGGGCCTCAAGGCGCCGGAACTCCTCCCAGTTCGCCCAGTCGCCCACGAGGTTCGAGTTGGCGATCAGGACGCGCGGGGCCCACTCGTGGGTCTGCATGACGCCGACCGGGCGGCCGGACTGGACGAGCATCGTCTCGTCCTGCTTGAGGGTCTTGAGCGTACGGACCATCGCGTCGAAGGAGCGCCAGTCGCGGGCGGCCTTGCCGGTGCCGCCGTAGACGACGAGCTTGTCGGGGTGCTCGGCGACCTCGGGGTCGAGGTTGTTCTGCAGCATGCGCAGGGCGGCTTCCTGCTGCCATCCCAGGGCGCTCAATTCCGTACCGCGCGGTGCCCGTACGGGGCGGGGTCCTGACATGGCGATGCCTCCTCGCGTGAAGTTCTGCTGGTGGTGCTCCGGCGGTCACGTGCTGCTGTGACCTTGTTATTCACATCCTGCGATGCTGAATAGAGCTAGTCAATACGTTGACGGGGCAGCGATACCGCGTCGCGGGTGATTGGCTGGAACACATGAGCGATCAGGGCGCGGAGACCACACACGTATCCGAGGCGGTCACGGACCCGGAGGCCGCCACCCGGCGCCTCGCGACGGCCGACCCCGCGGGACCTCCCCCGGCGGATGCGGCGCCGGACGCCGCCGCCCGGCGCGACCAGGCCGTCCGCGCCGCCGTCGAGCAGGGCCTCGTCGACCCCGCGTCCCCCATCGTCGGCCTCCTGGACGTCACCGGCATCCGCTCGTCCGCCGCCGCCCTGCGCGCCGCCTTCGAGGCGGTCACGCCGCCCGGCACCCCCGTCCTGCACGCCTTCGCGGTCAAGGCATCGCCCCTGGTCCCGGTCCTGCGCCTGCTGCGCGACGCGGGCATCGGCGCCGAGGTGGCGAGCCCCGGCGAGCTGGCCCTGGCGCGGGCCGCCGGCGTGCCGCCCACGCACACCGTCCTGGACTCGCCCGCGAAGACCCCCGCCGAGCTGCGCGAGGCCCTGGCCCTCGGCATCGCCGTGAACGCGGACAACCCGCAGGAGCTGGCCCGCATCGACGCGATGACCCGCTCCGCGCCCACCCGCTCCCCCGTCGGCCTGCGCGTGAACCCGCAGATCGGCGGCGGCTCCATCGGCGCCCTCTCCACCGCCACGGCGACCTCCAAGTTCGGCGTCGCGCTGCGCGACGAGGGCGCCCGCGAGTGGATCGTCCAGGCGTATCTCGACCGCCCCTGGCTGACGCGGCTGCACGCGCACTCGGGGTCGCAGGGCATGCCGCTGGAACTGATGGTGCGGGGTGTGGCGGCGACGTACGAGCTGGCCGAGGAGATCAACGAACGGGTCGGCCGGCAGCAGATCGACACCATCGACATCGGCGGCGGCCTGCCCGTCAACTTCGGCTCGGACGAGGAGACCCCGACGCACGCGCAGTACGCGCGCCGCCTGAAGTCCCGCGTGCCCGGCCTGCTCGACGGGCGCTACGGCCTGGTCACCGAGTTCGGCCGCTCGCTGCTCGCCAAGCACGGCACGATCCTGGCCCGCGTCGAGTACGCCAAGACGGCGGGCGCCCGGCCCATCGCGGTGACGCACGCGGGCGTCCAGGTGGCGGCGCGCACGGTGTACGCGCCCGCGTCCTGGCCGCTGCGGATCGCCGCGTACGACGCGAAGGGGCGCGCCAAGAGCGGCCCGCCCGTCGGCCAGGACATCGCGGGCCCTGCCTGCTTCGCGGGCGACCTGCTCGCCGAGAACCGTCCGCTGCCGCTGCTCGAACAGGGCGACTACGCGGCGGTCCTCGACACGGGCGCCTACTACTTCGCGCACCACTACTCGTACAACAGCCTTGCCCGGCCCGGGATCTACGGCTTCGCGGCGGGCGCGGCCGGGTCCGTCGCCTTCGCCACCGTGCGGGAGCCGCAGACCCTGGAGGAGATCGTCGCCGAGTCGGGAGGCGCGCGGCGGGACGCGCTGCGCGAGCTCTGAAGTTCCTCAACTCCCGCATTCCCGCGCCACATCCGGGGCAGATGCTCCCCCCAGGCACACCCTCGGGGGAGATGATCCTGTGACGACATCCGGAAAAGCCACCAGCACACCGCCACCCGCCGAAGAACCCGCGCTGAACCGCGCGATCGGCCCCAAGCTCCTGATCCTCTTCGTGATCGGCGACATCCTCGGCACCGGCATCTACGCCACCACCGGCAAGGTCGCGGGGAAGGTCGGCGGCGCGCTGTGGGTGCCGTTCGCGATCGGCTTCGTCGTGGCGATCCTGACCGCCGCGTCGTACGTCGAGCTGGTGGGCAAGTACCCGAAGGCGGCGGGCGCCGCGCTCTACACGCAGAAGGCCTTCAAGGTCCCGTTCCTCACCTTCATCGTCGCGTTCATGGTGATGGCGTCGGGGCTCTCGTCCGCGAGCGCGGCGGCCCGCGCCTTCAGCGGCGACTACCTGAGCGAGCTGACGAGCGACGCGCTCCCGCCGACCCTGATCGCGATCCTCTTCATCCTCGCGCTCGCGGCGCTGAACCTGCGGGGCGTCGCCGAGTCGGTGAAGACGAACGTGGTCCTCACGATCGTCGAGCTGACGGGCCTGGTCATCATCCTCACCATCGGCGCGTACGCGGTCCTGAGCGGGGACGGTGAACCGTCCCGTCTGACGGAGTTCGAGGCCGGGGACGGCACTGCCTACGCCCTGATGACGGGCGTGCTCGGGGCGACCGCGCTCGGCTTCTTCGCCTTCGTCGGCTTCGAGGACTCGGTGAACATGGCCGAGGAGACGAAGGACCCGGTGCGCACGTTCCCGCGGGCGATCTTCATCGGAGTCGCGGTGACGGGCACGATCTACGTCCTGGTGGCGCTGGTGTCGTCGCTGCTCGTGGACTACAAGGTGCTCGAAGGGTCGAGCGGCCCGCTCCTTGAGGTCGTGAAGGCGGGCGGCATCGACTTCCCGCACAAACTCTTCGCGCTGATCGCCCTGTTCGCGGTCACCAACTCGGCCCTGATCAACATCATGATGGCCTCGCGGCTCTGCTACGGCATGGCCAACGAGCGCATCCTGCCGCGCGCGATGGGCCGGGTCCTGCCCCGGCGCCGTACACCGGTGGTCGGCATCGTCTTCGTGTCGCTGCTCGCGATCGGCCTGGTGTCGACGGGTGAGATCGAGGGGCTCGGCGACACCACCGCGTTCCTGCTCCTGTGCGTGTTCGCGGTGGTCAACGTGGCGGTCCTTGTCCTGCGCCGCGACCCCGTCGACCACGAGCACTTCCGCGCGCCGACGGTCCTTCCGGTGCTCGGCGCCATCACCGCCCTGATCCTCGCGAGCCCTCTCGCGGACCGTCCTGCCGAGGTCTACATCCGGGCGGGGGTGCTGATCGCCATCGGCATCGCGCTGTGGGGCGTGAACAAGGTGGTACTCAAGGCGCACGGCGAGGAGTGACGGGCCAGGGGTGAAGGTTCAGGGATGAAGGGTCGTGAAGAGCCAGGGGGGAACGGGGGCGGTCCGGTCGTCCGATCGCCACATTCGGTCAGTCATGGGCCGCCCCGGACCTCTCCTCGCACTGATCCCGTCGAGGTCGGGCATGTACCCCTGGAAAGTGCCCATTTCCCTGGAAACTCCACCACTTCTGCGTACCTTCCTCACACCGGGCGGCGCTGAGCCCCCGGTCGGGTGGTAGGGGCCACCCGGTTCAACCCTGGGGAAGGGGAGCCGCGTGCCCGGAATCGACGAGTGTCTGCTCGAAGCCATGACACTGCCCGGTGCGCGCGGCGCGGCGATCGTCGACTGGACCAGTGGGCTCGCCCTCGGTTCGGTCGGCGATCCTCCGGGCGGCGACCACGAGGCGACCGCGGCCGAGACCGCGGAGGTGGCGCGGTCGGCGGCCGAGTACCAGGCGTTCGCGCCCCGGCCCGACGCGCTGGACCCGGCGCGGACCGCGGACCGCAAGGGGCTCCCCGTCGAGGACCTCATGGTCACCACGCGGACCGAGTACCACCTGATCCGCTTCGTCGAGACGACCTTCGACAGCAGCGTCTTCCTCTATCTCTGGCTCGACCGGCACACCGGCAATCTCGCGCTCGCGCGCATGCGGCTGCGGGACCTCTCCGAGCGCCTGGTGCTGGTGTGAGCGCCATGCGGATAACGGCGCCCGCCACCTCGCCCATGCTGATGCGCCTGGCCGGTGAGCGGGCGACCGGCGCCCTGCTGCGCGACCAGGGCACCCTCTACCTCGTCGACGGCCGCGTCGTGCACGCGGAGAGCCCCGCGGCGCCCGGCATCGACGTCCTGCTCACGGCCGGCGGGGCGCTGCCCCCGCAGGGCTGGCAGGAGGCACTCTCGCTCGCGGGCACCCGGCACGAGGTGGGGCGGCATCTGATAGACAGCGGCCGGGTCACCGCGGGCGAGCTGGAGATGTGCCACACCGGCGCGCTGTTCGACGCCGCGTTCTTCGTCCTCGGCCCGGCGAGCGGGCCCACCCGGTTCCGATACGGCGTCGCGCACTGGCTCGGCCGGGTGCGGCCGGTGTCGGCCGAGACCGTGGAGCGCGAGACCCGGCGGCGCCGGGCCCTGCTGGACAGCGTCTGGCCCTGTCCGGAACTGGACACCTCCCCCGTCGTGCCGCGCGAGCCCGCGCCCGGCCAGACCGTCACCGGACGCCAGGACGCCCTGCTGCGGCTCGCCGACGGTGTCCGTACGCCGACGGCGATCGCCTGGGCGCTCGGCCGCCCTTCGTTCCACACCCTCATCGAGGTCAGACGGCTCGCCGCGGCCGGGCTCGTGGAGCCCCCGCGGACACCGGACCCGGCGCCGAGGATGCTCCACCTGCCGATCCCCGAGGACCACGCCGAGCCGGACATCGACCTCCTGCGCCGGGTCCGCGACGCGCTGGAGGCAAGTCTGTGAATCTCCGTGCCGCTCGGCGGATCCGGCCCCCGCACCCATGAAGTTCTTCGCGCTCTGGAAGCGCGCCGGGAGGAGACAGCTGATGGCCGTGGAAGCCGACGTACTGGGCGAACTGAAACGGCTGCGGACCAGGATTCCTCAGCTCAGGGGAGCCCTGACGGCCAGCGTCGACGGGCTCGTGCTCGCGCAGGACGCGGCGGACGTCGACGCGGAGGGCGTCTGCGCCCTGACGGCGGCGGCGCTCGGGGTGGCCCTGCGGCTGTCCGACGCGACGCATCAGGGCGGCTTCCGCGAACTGCTCATCCGCGGCGAGGACGGCTATGTGGCGACGTACACGGCCGGTTCCTCCGCCGTGCTGACCCTGCTCGCCGAGCCCCGCGTGAACGTGGGCCGGCTGCATCTGGAGGGCCGCCGTTCCAGCGCGCTCATCGGAGAGCTCGTCGACGCCGCCGTCGAAAAACGAGCGGAGGAAACCTGACCCATGTCCCCCACAACACCCTCATCGTCCCCGTCACCGCGGACGCCCAGCAGACGGAAAGGAAGTGCGAAATTCATGGCCAACACAGAGACAGCACTCAAGGAAGCGACCACCTCGATCGAGGGAGTCATCGGCGCCGCCCTGGTCGACTACACGAGCGGCATGGCGCTGGGCACGATCGGCGGCGGAAAGGACCTGGACCTGAACGTCGCCGCGGCCGGCAACACCGACGTGGTGCGGGCCAAGCTGCGCACGATGGAGCTCCTGGACCTCAAGGAAGAGATCGAGGACATCCTGATCTCGCTCAGCAGCCAGTACCACCTGATCCGGCTGATCAAGGGCCGCAACAACAACGGCCTCTTCCTCTACATCGCCCTCGACAAGGACCGGGCCAACCTGGCCATGGCCCGCCATCAACTCCGGCGCATCGAGGCGAATCTGGAGGTCTGAGCCGGGACGTGACACCCGGCGGGCCGGGCCTTTCGGGCCCGGCCCGCTACTCCACGAAGAGACCGCGCGCCGCGGCCCCCGCGTCGAACTCCTCCAACCGTGCCTGCGCGTCCGGCAGTCCGTCGCACATGGCCTCCAGGAGCACCCGGCCGAGCAGCATCGGCGCGCAGGCCGTGTCGAAGGCCAGGCCCGTGCCGACCGCCGCCGGGAGCAGGAGGTCGGAGTGGGCCGCCACGGGGGCGAACGCCGAGTCCGCGACCGTCACCACCGAGAGGCCCGCCGCCTGCGCGTAGGCCAGCGCGTCCACCACCTCCCGCGGATGCCTCGGCAGCGCGAAGCAGAGCAGGGCCGAGGCCCCCGCCCGCACCGCCGCGTCGATCCGGTCGGCCAGCATCGTGCCGCCCGCGTCGAGGAGGCGTACGTCGGGATGGACCTTCGCCGCGAAGTACGAGAAGCCGTACGCCTGGGACGCCGCCGCCCGCAGGCCGAGGACCGGCAGCGGGCGCGAGGAGGCGAGGAGCTGTCCGGCGCGCTCCACCGGCGAGGGGTCGGCGAGGACCTCCGCCAGATGCCGGAGGTTCGCGATCTCCGCCTCGACCGCCTGCTGGTACTCGTTGAGCGAGGCCTCGCCCGCCGCCTCCGCGGGTGCGAGCTCCCGCAGGTGCCTGCGCAGCGCCGGGTACCCGTCGAAGCCGAGCGCCACGGCGAAACGGGTCACCGAGGGCTGGCTCACCCCGGCCAGCTCCGCCAGCTCGACGCTGGAGAGGAAGGGGACGTCCCCCGCCCGCCGCACCATGCAGTGCGCGATGCGCCGCTGTGTGGGCGTGAGCCGGTGCCCCTCGAAGAGCACTTGCAGCCGCGCCGCAGGACTGTCACTCATACCGCTCCCGTTCCCCTCACAACACCCTTGCTCTCGAAGGCCGTTCCGCCCCCGGCCCCGAGGTCCAGCCACAGCTCCGTGAACCGGTCGAGCAGCCCGGCCGCCGCCGTCACATCATCCGTCAGCGGCCGGTCGGCCAGCTCCGCGTCGAGTATCGAGTCCGCGAGCTCGAAGGCCCGCCCCACGGGCAGGTCCGGGTCGAGCCGCATGTCCCGCTGCCGCAACGCCCTGACCGCCGCGACGAGTTCACAGCCCACGACCAGGCGGTAGGCGTCGCACGCCCGCAGCGTCTGCCGCGCCGCGAGCGAGGCGAAGCTGGCCTGCTCCTCCACGCCGCGCGAGAGCACCGCGTGGCCCAGGGACGCGGGCGCGGAGAAGGCGCGCAGGTCACCGAGGGCCGCCCCGGCCGCGTACTCCAGGATCATCACGCCCGACGACGCCGGTTCGCCGTCCGCGAGGAACGGGCGAAGGCGCGTGAAGCCCGGCTCGTTCAGGGTCGAGAGGCGCGAGGTCGACAGGCGCGCGGCCTGCGTCACCGCGAGCCTGAAGTGGTCCAGGGACAGGGCGAGTTGGGCCAGGTAGAAGCCGCCGTGATGGTACGCCGCCATGTCATCCGCCGAGATCAGCGGGTTCTCGGCGGCCGCGTTGATCTCCACCGTGAGGACGTCTTCAAGGGCGTCCGCCGCGTCGTGCGCGGGCCCGTGGATCTGCGGGACGCAGCGCAGGCCGTAGGGGTCCTGGATGCGGCCGAGCGGGGGCGTGGGGCGGTCGGGGGCGCCCAGGATCAGCCGCATGCGTTCGGCGACCGCGTAGGAACCCGCGTGGCGCCGCGCCTCGTGCACGGGCAGCGCGTACGCCTCGTACGAACCGTCGACCGCCATCAGGGAGAGCGCAGCCACCACCTGCGTGGCCGCGATGAGGCCGCGCAGCTCGTGCAGGGCGAGCGCGGACTGGCCGAGCGTGAGGGCGTTGCTGCTGATCAGGGCGAGGGCGTCGTTGTTGTCCAGGGGCTGCGGGGCGGGGGCCGCGCCCGACCCCTGCCAGGGGTGCTCGCCCGCGAGCGCGAGGCCCATCTGCGCGAGCGCGGCGATGTCGCCCGTGCCGACCGAGCCGAATTCGTTGACCTTCGGGTAGGCGCCCGTCTCCAGGGCCTCGCAGAGCGCGGTGACGACGGTCGGGCGCAGCCCCGCGCCACCGGCGAGCAGCTGGTTGGCGCGGACCGCGAGCATGGCGCGCACCTGCCGTGCGGGCAGCTCGTCGCCGATCGCGCCGGCGTGGCTGCGCAGCAGGCGCAGACCGTGGTCGGACGCCGCCTCGGTGGGCACGGACTCATTCCGGTTCGCGCCCACGCCGGTGGAGCGGCCGTAGACGCGGCCCCAGGAGGCGATCTCCCGCGCGGCGTTCCAGGAGGCCTCCACACGCTTCATCCCGTCCGTGCCGGGAACGGGCTTTGCGGTGGATTCGGCCATACGTACGACATCTGCGACCATCAATCCGCGGCCGTCCAGGACGACGACCGAGCCGCTGTCGTCAGGTGCCCTGTCGGTCGCCCTGTCCGCGATACGAGACGACATCACTCGTAATTCCTCCTCAACCCGGACGCTCCGTCTTGCCCTGCGACCACTCGTTACCAGTGATTTACGCCGGGGCGTGGACAAGCTATTGACAATCTATTCAGTCAACGAGAACTCTGCATGACGATATACAGCCGGGCAAGGGACTCCTCATGATCCAATTCGATACGGTCCACAAGCGCTTCCCGAACGGCACAACCGCGGTCCACGACCTGACCCTTGAGATGCCGGAAGGGGGCGTGACCGTCCTCGTCGGATCTTCCGGTTGCGGCAAGACGACGACGCTCCGCATGATCAACCGGATGGTCGATCCGACCTCCGGGACGATCAGGGTCAACGGCAAGGACGTCCTGGAGCAGGACGCGGCCGAGCTGCGCCGCTCCATCGGCTACGTGATCCAGCAGTCCGGGCTCTTCCCGCACCGGACCGTCCTGGACAACATCGCGACGGTGCCGCTCCTGCTCGGCTGGGGCCGCAGGAAGGCGCGGACGCGGGCGGCGGAGCTCCTGGAGACGGTCGGCCTCGCCGCCGATGCCGGGAAGCGCTACCCGCACCAGCTCTCCGGCGGCCAGCAGCAGCGGGTCGGCGTGGCGCGCGCACTCGCCGCGGACCCGCCGGTGCTCCTGATGGACGAGCCGTTCGGCGCGGTCGACCCCGTGGTCCGCACCCAGCTCCAGGACGAACTCCTGCGCCTCCAGCGGGAGTTGAACAAGACCATCGTCTTCGTCACGCACGACATCGACGAGGCCGTACGGCTCGGCGACCGCATAGCCGTCTTCCGCACCGGCGGCCACCTCGTCCAGTGCGCGAGCCCCGCCGAGCTCCTGGCCCGCCCCGCCGACGACTTCGTCGCGGACTTCCTGGGCGCCGAGCGCGGCCTCAAGCTGCTCTCGCTCTCCACCCTCGCCGCGGTCCCGCAGGGCCCCGCCCCTGAGGGCGGCGCCTGGACGCTGCGCCTGGACTCGGCGGGGGCACCGCTGGCCTGGCGGCACAAGGACGGCGACGCGGCGGACATCCCCGTACGCCCGCTGCGGGACACGGACTCGCTGCTGTCGGCGCTGAACGAGTCGATAGCCGCGCCGAGCGGTCTGGTGGCCCGGGTCGACGCGGACGGCACCCTGACCGGTGTGACGTCGCGCGACGACATCCACGAGCACGCAGGCGTGGCGCACGAGCAGGGCCGCCGGGACAGGGGTGCCGCCGAAGGGGCGCGGGGAACAGCGCGAGCAACCCAGGACGACCCGCACCCGCCGACGGACCATCGGACGCAGACGCACCCGCGGGACGCCGAAGCCGAGGCCGAGGCAGTGGACCCGGTCAAGCCCGCGGAGCGACCCGCGTGAGCGTCGACTGGTCGTGGATAGCCGACCACACCGACGACCTCACCACCCTCACCCTCTCGCACCTTCAGGCCGCCCTCACCGCCGTACTCCTCGGCCTGCTCATCTCGCTCCCCCTGGCCGTCGTCGCGCACCGCGTGCGCCCCCTGCGCGGACTGCTCCTCGGCCTGTCGAACGTCCTGTTCACCATCCCCTCCATCGCGATCTTCGTGCTGCTCCTGCCGGTCAGCGGGCTCACCCGCACCACCACCGTCATCGGCCTGACGATCTACACGCTCGTCGTGCTCCTGCGGAACACCGTCGAGGGTCTGGACTCCGTCCCGGCCAAGACGAAGGAGGCGGCCAAGGCCATGGGCACCCGACCCCTGCGCACCCTCCTCACCGTCGAACTGCCCCTCGCGCTCCCGGTGATCATGGCGGGCGTACGCATCGCGACGGTCATGGCGATCTCGCTCGTCTCCGTCGCCACGTACATCGGCGACGGCGGCCTCGGACAGCTCTTCACGGACGGGTTCCAGCGCAACTTCCCCACCCCCGTCATCGTCGGCGTCGTCCTGACCCTGCTCCTCGCACTCGTCGCGGACGCGCTGCTCGTCACCCTCCAGTACGTCCTGACGCCCTGGACCCGCCGCAAGAGGAGCGCGTGACATGTACGAACTCTTCAAGGACCTCGGCGCCTGGCTGGTCAGCGGCGAGCAGTGGGCCGGGTCCGACGGCATCGGCACCCGCCTCGCCGAGCACCTCCAGTACTCACTGCTCGCGACCCTCATCGCCGCCGCGATCGCGCTGCCGGTCGGCCTGCTCATCGGGCACACCGGGCGCGGCGCCTTCCTCGCCATCAACCTCTCCAGCTTCGGACGCGCGCTGCCCACGGTCGGGCTCGTCGTCCTGGTCTTCCTGGCCAGCGGGCTCTCGATGTGGCCCGTCTACATCGCGCTCGTCGCCCTCGCCGTGCCGTCCATCGTCACCAACACGTACGCGGGCATGACCGCCGTCGACCCCGAGGTGCGGGACGCGGCGCGCGGCCAGGGCATGCGCTGGCACCAGGTCCTGTTCCAGGTCGAACTGCCCCTCGCGCTCCCCCTGATCATGACCGGCCTGAGGCTCGCGCTCATCCAGGTCGTCGCGACGGCCACCATCGCCGCGTACGTCTCCTTCGGCGGGCTCGGCCGGTACGTCTTCGACGGGCTCGCCCAGCGCGACCTCGTGCAGGTGCTCGGCGGCGCCGTGCTCGTGGCCCTCGTCGCCGTCGTACTCGATCTCGCGCTCTCCGCGCTTCAGCGCGCCCTCTTCCGCCACCGCCCCGCCAAGTCGGCCTAGGAGAAACCCAGATGGCCCCCATGAACCGCAGAAACCTCCTCGGCGGGCTCTTCGCCGCCGCGTCCGTCCCCGCGCTCGCCTCCTGCAGCGGCGGCATCACCTCCCTCGACGGCGGCGGCTCCGGCGGCTCGGGCGGTGGCTCCAGCAAGAACGGCGTCACCATCGGCACCGCCAACTTCACCGAGAACCAGGTCCTCGGCTACCTCTACGCCGCCGCCCTCGAAGCGGCCGGCGTGACGACCAAGGTCCGCCCCAACCTCGGCACCCGCGAGATCCTCATCCCCGCCCTCAAGGGCGGCGACATCGATCTCCTGCCCGAGTACCAGGGCGCGCTCCTGCACTACCTCGACACCAAGGCGAAGGCCACCGAGGAGGGCGAGATGCAGAACGCCCTCGCCATGGCCCTGCCGCGCGGCCTGCAGATCCTGCCCTACGGCAAGGCCGAGGACTCCGACGCCTTCGTCGTCACCCGCGAGACCGCCGACGAGTACGGCCTCAAGACCCTCGCCGACCTCGCGAAGCACAACGGCAAGCTCGTCATCGGCGCCGCGCCCGAGGTCAAGAAGCGCACGGTCGGCTCGGTGGGCCTCAAGGACGTCTACGGCGTGGAGTTCAAGGAGTTCAAGTCCCTCGACTCCTCCGGCCCGTTGGTGAAGGGCGCCCTGCGCAAGGGCGACGTCGACGTGGCGAACCTCTTCACCACCGACACCGACATCATCGCCGAGAAGTGGGTCGTGCTCACCGACCCCAAGAACCTGATCCCCGGCCAGCACGTCGTCCCGCTCATCGCCGACCGCAAGGCCGACTCGACGGTGCGGGCGGCGCTCGCCCGCCTGGGCAACGCGCTGACCACCAAGGACCTCACCGAGCTCAACCGCCTGGTGGACAAGGACAAGAAGGACCCCGAGGACGTCGCGAACGACTGGGCGGCGAAGCACGGCATCAGCAAGAAGTAGCTCACCACCGGCTCGGCAGCAGGGAGTTCACCGGATCATGGCAGACACTCTCGTGGAGCGGCGCTCCATCGACGTCGTCCCCGACGACGAACGGCACGGCACGGCGTTCAGCCAGTTCACCCTCTGGCTCGGCGCCAACCTCCAGATCACCGCGGTCGTCACCGGCGCGCTCGCCGTCGTCTTCGGCGGCGACGTGGTGTGGTCGGTGGTGGGCCTGCTGCTCGGCAATCTGCTCGGCGGCGCGGTGATGGCCCTGCACTCGGCGCAGGGCCCCAAGCTCGGCCTGCCCCAGATGATCCAGTCCCGCGCCCAGTTCGGGGTGCGCGGCGCGGTCGTCCCGCTCCTGCTGGTCATCCTCATGTACGTCGGCTTCTTCGCCAGCGGCAGCGTCCTGGCAGGACAGGCCACGGCCCAACTCACGCACACGAACGACACCACCGGCATCATCGTCTTCGCGGTGGTCACGGCCGTGGTGGCGGCGGTCGGCTACCGCGTGATCCACGTCCTGGGCCGGGTGGCGAGCGTGATCTGCGCGCTCGCCTTCATCTACCTCGGCATCCGCCTCCTGGACCGCGTGGACATATCGGCACTGCTCGGCGACGCCCACTTCGACCTGCCGATGTTCCTGCTCGCGGTGTCGCTCTCGGCGTCCTGGCAGCTCGCCTTCGGTCCTTACGTCGCGGACTACTCGCGCTATCTGCCGCGTACGACGTCGGGGCGGGCCACCTTCTGGTGGACCCTGTCCGGCTCCGCGCTCGGCTCGCAGTGGTCGATGACGTTCGGTGTGCTCGTGGCGGCGAGCGCGGGCGACGCCTTCCTCGCCAACCAGGTCGGATACGTGGTGGGCCTGGGCGGCACGGGCCTGATCGCGTCGTTCCTGTACTTCGTGATCGCGCTCGGCAAGCTGACCATCAACGTGCTCAACACCTACGGCGGCTTCATGTCGATGGTGACCAGCATCAGCGGATTCCGCGGCCAGAAGACGCTCTCGCCGCGCGGCAGGGCGGCGTACATCACCCTGATCATGATCGCGGGCACGGTCGTGGCGCTGCTCGGCAAGGACAGCTTCCTGACGTCCTTCAAGGACTTCCTGCTGTTCCTGCTGACGTTCTTCACGCCCTGGTCGGCGATCAACCTGGTCGACTACTACCTGATCTCGCGGGAGCGCTACGACATCCCGGCGCTCTCGGACCCCCACGGCCGCTACGGAGCCTGGCGCTGGGACGCGCTCACGGTCTACGGAGTCGGCCTGCTCGCCCAACTCCCCTTCCTGGTCACGCACTTCTACACCGGCCCGCTCGTGGAGCCGCTGGGCGGCGCGGACATCTCCTGGATCGTGGGCCTGGTGGTCCCGGCGGTCCTCTACTGGCTCATCGCCCGCCGCGACACCTCGCACATCCCGACGGAACGGGAGCACGCCCTGAGCAAGGTCTGAGGACGGGTGCTGGGCCCCGCCGAAAAAAGGGGGGATAGCCCCACTGTCAGGCCCGCGACGGCTGCGTACCGTACGGAACCATGGAAGCCCGTGACGCCGAACTCAAGAAGGAACTCGACGCCACTCTGCACGCCCGCAGGGAACTAGGCGAAGAGTACGAGTCCGCGCTGGTCGACTCTTTCCTCGGAAAGGTCGAGCAGCGACTGGACGGCACCATCGACCGGCGGATGCGCCGGCACATGGCCGAGCAGCAGATGGTCGTCGCCCGCGGCTCCCGCGCGCCCAACGGCGCCGTGGACTCCTGGGGCGAGCGCTTCGGCTTCGGCATCGTCTCGCTGATCCTCGCCATCCCGCTCTCGGCGATCGGCGTGGTCAACGCGGACCTGCCCGGCCTCTTCGTCACCTGGGGCGGCATCGTCGGCGTGAACGCGGTGCACTCGATGCGGGGCATGAACTTCGGGCGCCGCGGCGACCGCGGGCGCAAGTCGGAGTGGGACGACTGAGGCTGCGGCTCACGGCATTCCGCCGCCGATCGCCACCCGGGGGGAGGGTCATCCCCGGTGGTTATGACGGCAGGTATTGGACGCCGGTCGGACACTCCCCGAGCCTGAACGAGCACTGCTCACCCCGCAGGAATCTGTTGCTCACCGCTCGGGAATCGGGACCCTCATGAAGATCGTCGTCATCGGTGCCACCGGCACCATCGGATCCGCACTCGCCGACACCCTGGAGACGGGCGGGAGCCACGAGGTGGTCCGGGCGTCGCGGCGCGGTCCGGTCGTGGTGGATCTGGCGGAGCCGACGTCCATCGACGCGATGTTCGAGGCGGTCGGGGCCGTCGACGCGGTCGTCGCGGTGGCGGGAAGCGGGCAGATCGCGCGGATCGACGCCTCCTCCGACGCGGACTACTTCCGGGGCCTCGAAGGCAAGATGCTGGGCCAGGTCCACCTCACCCGCCGCGCCGCGCACCACCTCGCGGACGGCGGCTCGCTCACCCTCACCAACGGCATCTCGGCCTTCTCCGAGCCCGGCCTCTCCTTCGCCGCCCTCGTGAACGGGGGCCTCGCCCACTTCGTGCCGACCGCAGCGGAAGAGATGCCGCGCGGCATCAGGCTGAACTCCGTCAGCCCCGGATGGGTGGCGCAGACGCTGGAGAAGATGGGGCGCGACGGGTCGCAGGGGACTCCGGTCGCCGAGGTGGTCCGCGCGTACGTCGAGTTGATCGAGGGGACAGGGCGGGGCCTGGTGGTGTCGCCGGGAGCGGAGTGACGGCCCCTCACGTCTCCCGTCACGCCTGAAGAGGCGCGCGACAAGAGACGCCGCGACGTATACGAAGTTCATGCGCGGGGACCGCCGCACCCCCGGATACCCAGGGGGCGGGACGACGGCGGTCCCCGCGAGGGACGCCGGCCGGGTCAGGACCAGGCGACGTCCAGGCGTTCAGAGGTCCGGGAGCCGCTCCGGAGTTCCTGTACGCCGACAACAACCAATGTGCCGGAGCCGTGTTAAGCGGGTGCTGCGCGGACGTGTCGCGCTCGTACCACTTCCGCGAAGTTCGCCCCACGGCCCCACGACCCCACGGCACACGCCTCACGGCACACGACCCACGGCACACCCGGGGCCGGCTCCTACTGCCCCTGCTGCTCCGCCAGGAAGGCCAGCAGGTCCTGACGGCTCACCACACCGGTCGGCTTGCCCTCGACCAGGACGATCGCCGCGTCGGCCCCGCCGAGCACCGACATCAGGTCCGCGACCGGCTCGCCGGAGCCGACCTGCGGCAGCGGGTCCGACATGTGCTTCTCCAGCGGGTCGCCGAGCGAGGCGCGCTGCGTGAACAGGGCGTCCAGGAGCTCGCGTTCGACGACGGAGCCGATGACCTCGGCCGCCATCACGTCCGGGTGGCCCGCGCCCGGCTTGACGATGGGCATCTGCGAGACGCCGTACTCACGCAGTACGTCGATGGCCTCGCCGACCGTCTCCTCCGGGTGCATGTGGACGAGCGAGGGCAGTTGGCCACCCTCCTTGCGGCGCAGTACGTCACCGACGCGAGGCGCGTCGCCCGCCTGCTCCAGGAATCCGTAGTCGTTCATCCACTCGTCGCTGAAGATCTTGCTCATGTAGCCACGGCCGGAGTCGGGCAGGAGCACGACCACGACGTCGTCCGGACCGAGCCGCTCGGCGACCCGCAGCGCGGCCACGACGGCCATCCCGCAGGACCCGCCGACGAGCAGCCCCTCCTCCTTCGCGAGCCGCCGCGTCATCTGGAAGGAGTCCTTGTCGGACACCGCGATGATCTCGTCCGTCACGTTCCGGTCGTAGGCCGTCGGCCAGAAGTCCTCACCGACGCCCTCGACGAGGTAGGGCCGCCCGGAGCCGCCGGAGTACACGGACCCCTCGGGGTCGGCGCCGACGACGGTGACCGCGCCCTTCGAGATCTCCTTCAGGTACCCGCCGGTCCCGGAGATGGTGCCTCCGGTCCCGATGCCGGCCACGAAATGGGTGATCTTCCCCTCCGTCTGCTCCCACAGCTCGGGGCCGGTGGAGTGGTAGTGGGAGAGCGGGTTGTTCGGGTTGCTGTACTGGTCGGGCTTCCAGGAGCCGGGGGTCTCGCGCACCAGGCGGTCGGAGACGTTGTAGTACGAGTCCGGGTGGTCGGGATCGACGGCCGTGGGGCAGACGACGACATCGGCGCCGTAGGCCCGCAGGACATTGATCTTGTCCAGGGAGACCTTGTCCGGGCACACGAAGATGCACTTGTAGCCCTTCTGCTGGGCCACGATGGCGAGCCCCACCCCGGTGTTGCCGGAGGTCGGCTCGACGATGGTGCCGCCGGGCTTGAGCTCCCCGCTCTGCTCGGCCGCCTCGATCATGCGCAGCGCGATGCGGTCCTTCACGGAACCGCCGGGGTTGAAGTACTCGACCTTGGCCAGGACGGTCGCCTGAATGCCCGTGGTCACGTTGTTGAGCCTCACCAGCGGGGTGTTGCCGACGAGACTGATCATCGAGTCGTGGAATTGCACCGTTGTCTCCGGGCTGCGATGTAGTGCGACGAATGGGTGCCGTCAGCCTAAGGGTCCCGTTCAGTCGTTCACCTCCGCATGCGATTGGCCGACCGTCCTTACGGGGCAATGAGTTGATGTAGGGCGGTATGACGACGAGGAGGTGGCTGCAGGGCATGTCGAGGGCGAGGGTGGCGCGGCGGATCGCCGCGGGCGCGGCTTACGGCGGCGGAGGTATCGGGCTGCTCGGGGCGGCGACCGTGGGAGTGGTCCTCGCCGAGGTGCAGCTGGCGAAGCGGACCGTCGGGAACAGCGGGGAGCATGCGGCTCCACCGCGGGCGGACGGTCGCTACGGCTGGGGGTACGCGGATCGGCCGGACGGTGCGGAACCCCTGCGGTTCGCGATGCTCGGCGATTCGACCGCCGCGGGCCAGGGGGTGCACCGGGCCCGGCAGACTCCCGCAGCCCTGCTGGCGGCGGGGCTCGCCGCGGTGGCCGAGCGGCCGGTGGAGCTGCGGAACGTGGCGCTGCCGGGTGCGCAGTCGGACGATCTGGACCGCCAGGTGACGCTGATCCTGTCCGACCCTTCGTCCTGGGTTCCCGACGTCTGCGTCGTGATGATCGGCGCGAACGACGTGACGCACCGGATGCCCGCGACGCGCTCCGTGCGCCATCTGGCGGCCGCGGTGCGCAGGCTGCGTACGGCCGGGGCGGAGGTGGTGGTCGGGACGTGCCCGGACCTGGGGACGGTCGAGAACGTCTACCAACCCCTGCGGTGGATGGCGCGGCGGGTGTCGCGGCAGCTGGCCGCCGCGCAGACGATCGGCGTGGTCGAGCAGGGCGGGCGGACGGTGTCGCTCGGCGACCTGCTGGGCCCGGAGTTCCTCGCGAACCCGCGGGAGCTGTTCGGCCCGGACAATTACCACCCTTCCGCGGAGGGGTACGCGACCGCGGCGATGGCGGTGCTGCCGACGCTGTGCGCTTCGCTGGGGCTGTGGCCGGAGGAGGAGCGCCCCGACGTGTCGCGGCGCGAGGGCTTCCTGCCGGTGGCCCGGGCGGCCGCGCAGGCCGCCTCGGAGGGCGGCACGGAGGTGGCGGCCGCGATGCCGACGGGGCCTCGCGGTCCCTGGGCCCTGCTCAAGCGCCGTCGCCGGCGGCGCATCCACCACGCACCGGACCCGTCCCCCTTGCCGCAGTAGCCCTGCGGGGGCCGAGGGGGGGCGGGGTGTCCAAGCCCTGCGGGGGCCGAGGGGGGGGCGGGGTGTCCAAGCCCTCCGAGCCCTCCGAGCCCTCCGAGGCCCCTCGCAAGGCCCCCGCAAGGCCCCCGGCGCACCCCCGCCAGGCTGAGCAAGCGCTTAGGAAAATGCGGCCCGCATCACAGTCCCCGCCCGATGACCTATGGCGATACGTGCAGGTAACTTCCCAAGGAGTCCTGCCTGCCCCCTCGTCACTGGAGTGCCTCGATGCCCGAAGCCGTGATCGTCTCCGCCGCCCGCACCCCGATCGGCCGCGCCTTCAAGGGCTCCCTGAAGGATCTGCGCCCGGACGACCTGACCGCCACGATCATCGAGGCCGCCCTCGCCAAGGTCCCCGAGCTCGACCCGAAGCTCATCGACGACCTGATGCTCGGCTGTGGTCTGCCGGGCGGCGAGCAGGGGCACAACCTCGGCCGCATCGTGGCCGTGCAGATGGGCATGGACCACCTGCCGGGCTGCACCATCACCCGGTACTGCTCCTCCTCCCTGCAGACCTCCCGCATGGCCCTGCACGCGATCAAGGCCGGGGAGGGCGACGTCTTCATCTCCGCCGGCGTGGAGATGGTGTCGCGCAGCATCAAGGGGTCCAGCGACGGGCTTCCCGACACCCACAACCCCCTCTTCGCCGACGCCGAGGCCCGTACCGAGGCCGTGTCCAAGACCGAGGGCACCGACTGGCACGACCCGCGCGAGGACGGCCTGATCCCGGACGCCTACATCGCGATGGGGCAGACCGCCGAGAACCTGGCCCGCGCCAAGGGCGTCACCCGCAAGGACATGGACGAGTTCGGGGTGCGGTCCCAGAACCTCGCCGAGGAAGCCCTCAAGAACGGCTTCTGGGAGCGTGAGATCACCCCGGTGACCACCCCCGACGGCACGGTCGTCAGCAAGGACGACGGCCCCCGCGCCGGCGTCACCCTGGAGGGCGTCGAGGGCCTCAAGCCCGTCTTCCGCCCCGACGGCCGCGTCACCGCCGCCAACTGCTGCCCGCTCAACGACGGCGCCGCCGCCCTCGTGATCATGAGCGACACCAAGGCCCGCGAGCTCGGCCTGACCCCGCTGGCCCGCATCGTCTCCACCGGCGTCACCGGCCTCTCCCCCGAGATCATGGGCCTGGGCCCGGTCGAGGCGTCGAAGCAGGCCCTCTCCCGCGCCGGTCTCACCGTCGACGACATCGACCTCTTCGAGATCAACGAGGCCTTCGCCGCCCAGGTGATCCCCTCCTACCGCGACCTGAACATCCCGCTCGACAAGCTGAACGTCAACGGCGGCGCCATCGCCGTCGGCCACCCCTTCGGCATGACGGGCGCCCGCATCACCGGCACGCTCATCAACTCCCTCCAGTTCCACGACAAGCAGTTCGGTCTGGAGACGATGTGCGTCGGCGGCGGCCAGGGCATGGCGATGGTCATCGAGCGCCTCAGCTGACCCCTTCCGCCCCTGCGGATGCCTCACGTCTCCATTGATTCGTGACTCAATCTCCCCCAGGATGTGACCTATCTCCTGGGGGAGATGCATATCCCCAGGTCAGAGCATGTCTGTGGATAAACACCGGGCCGAAAGACCTGTCCAATTCGTGACGTAATGCACTGACAGGTGGATCGTGCAGGCTTCAAGCTGATGTAGGAAGTCGGGGGTCGACTTGAAACCGGGAGTACGTCAGTGAGCGCCATGCCTATTGCCTTGCTGCTCTCCACGGCCGCTGCCACGGCCGTGGGTGCCGCCGCCCTGCACGCCGTGCACGGGCTTCGGAAGCAGATCACGACGTTGCGCACCGAGCTGGCCCAGAGCCGCTCGGCGACCGCACACGCCGTCGTGCCCGCCGCCCGCACCACTCCGGACACCGACGAGATACGCACGGCTGTCGCCGAGGCACTCGCCGAGGAACGGGAGCGCGAGCTGGCCGAGGCACGGGCCTTCTGGGCCGCCCAGGAAGCCCGTGACGCCTCGGACGCGCCCTCGTTGCTGAGCGGCCTGCCCGGCCTCTCCGACATGGCCGACGAGCTGTTCCTGCCCCGCCAGGCGGACTTCTCGGGCCTGGAGCAGGACAGCCTGGAGCCGGTCGTCGAGCCGTACGGCGATCCGGCCGACGAGTTCGCTGGGGGCACCTCCCTGGACGGAGTCCATGGGGGAGATTCGCCGGAGCTGGCCGCGGCCCGCCGCCGCCACCCCTCGCACCCGGACTTCGTGCCGGTCCAGTCCCCCGTCAACGGCGACCACGAGCGCACGGTCGCCTGTCTTGAGGAACTGGCCGACGCCCGCACGGCGCTCGCCGACGTGCGCCCCGGACCGCTCGGCACGCTGGACGTCTACGTCTTCGCCGACGGCACGACGCTCTGCATGACCCCGGGCCACCGCGAGACCGCGGAGCTCCTGTCCGACGCCCTGCGCGACGGCCACACCCCGGTCCTGCTCGGCGGCTCCGGAGTCTCCGGCGCCTACGCGCTGACCTTCGAGTGCGGCACCGAGAACGTCTACATCCTGGCCGACCGCGTCATCGCCTCGGTCTGACCGGAGCGACCCCGGCACACGCCGGGGTCACACGTCACACCGCGGCGCGCTTCTGCGCCTTCTCCACGAGCGTCAGCGCCTCCGCGAGCTGACCGGAATCCTCCAGCACAAGGGCCAAATCCCGCCCCGCGACCGTGATCTGGTCGGCCGCCGCGAACATCCCGGCGTCCGGCATCTCCCGCGGCTCCGCGTCCGGTACCTCGATCCGCTGCGCCCACGCCGCCAGTTCCCTGGCCAGAGCGAGCGCCTCGGTCGCCGCCCCCCGCTGCAGGCGGCTCTGCGGGGCGGCCCGCAACCGGTCGGCGAATTGGTCCACTGCGGCCGTCAAAGGCGTCGTATCAAGCACCCGGCGACCTTATGCGCCCGGGCGGGACTGTTGCCAACGCCCCAACGCTCAGGCACGGTGGCGTGAAGGACGGAACACATCGCGACGCGTCCGGAGGCGCCGATGTCACAAGTCTTCTCCGAGGAGACCCACCGCAATCTGATCGCCCGCATCCCCCACTGCACCGGTCGTGAGATCTCCGACTGGCTTCGCGCCGTGGACGAAGGCCCCTCGCTCTTCCGCTTCGAGGAGAAAGTCAGCTGGCTCCGCGCGGAGCACAACCTGGCTTATGGGCACGCAAAGGCCATCATTCACGAGTACGACTTGCGCCGGGCCGCGCGCAAGCTGCTCTGACCCCCCTGTTCCCTCACTCACTCACACACGACGAAGGGCCCCGCGGAACTTCCGTTCCGCGGGGCCCTTCGGTGAGCTGATCAGCCGCGTCAGTCGTTGCCCTGAAGGATGGCGATCAGGCGCAGGAACTCGAGGTAGATCCAGACGAGCGTCATCGTCAGACCGAACGCCGCGAGCCAGGCCTCTTCCTTCGGCGCGCCGTACGCGATGCCGTCCTCGACCTGCTTGAAGTCCAGGGCCAGGAAGCACGCGCCGAGCAGGATGCCGACGATGCCGAAGACGATGCCGAGGCCGCCGCTGCGGAACCCGAGGCCGTCGCCGCCGCCGAAGACCGCGAACAGCAGGTTCACCGCGGTCAGCAGCAGGAAGCCCATCGCCGCGGCCATCACGAAGCCGTAGAAGCGACGGTTGACGCGGATCCAGCCCGCCTTGTAGGCGACGAGGACTCCGACGAAGACCGCCATCGTGCCGATCACGGCCTGCATGGCCGCGCCGTCCGCGATGCGGTTGTCGACGACGCTCGAGACGACGCCGAGGAAGACACCTTCCAGGGCGGCGTACGTCAGGATCAGCGCGGGCGAGGCCTTGCGCTTGAAGGCCTGCACGAGGCCGAGCACCATCGCGATGAGGCCTGCGCCGATCGCGATGCCGTACGACTTGCCGATGTTGGCGTCGTCCACGGGCAGCAGCGCCCATGCGAGCGCCGCCGTGACCAGGAGCGTGCCGAGCGTGGTGGCCGTACGCATGACGACGTCGTCCATCGTCATCCGGCCGGCGGTGGTTACGGGCGCCTGGGGGGCGCCGTGCTGCAGGTCCTGCTGGGCGTAGGGGTTCGTCGCGTACGGATTGGCCGGGGCCTGCTGGCCCGCGGTGCCCGCGTACGGGTTGCCCTGCTGGGTCTGCGTCCCGGCGGCGGGTCCCCCGGCCTGCGGCTGCGTGCCGAAGCCCGCGTAGCCGTTGTCGCGGCTGAACCCCCGTCGCGAGAAGACCGGGTTGCTGCTCCTCATTTCACTCCTCCATGGCCACCGTGCGTGGCTTTGGCTCAAGAGTAATGCGTAGGCAAAAGGAAGACCCTAGTGCTTGGGGAGGATCTTTCCCTCCTTGTGACCAAGAACGTCCGGCCCGGTGCTCTCTGTTCCCGGTGAGGCCGGGGATACACCCTCGTCGGCCGGGGTCCGCCGGCTGCGCCGGACGAGTGGCACGAGCGAGATCGCGACGGCTCCGAGCACGGCGGCCACGGCGAACGTGGTGAATCCGAGTGACGCGTTCCCGCCGGAGACGACGGCGCCTCCCAGCCACGGTCCGACGACCGCGCCGGTGCGCCCTACGCCGGTGATCCAGCCGAGCCCGGTGGCGCGCTGGGCGGGCGTGTAGACGGACGGGGCGGAGGCGTAGACCATCACCTGCGCCGAGAAGAGCCAGATGCCGGTGACGAAGACGATCACGTACGCGACACCGAGCGGCAGCTCCGCCTTGAGCAGGAAGGCGCCGCAGGCGGTGAGCAGGAACCAGATGGCGGAGATCCGCACGGCGCCGAACTTGTCCGCCATCCGCCCCGCGACGAGCATGCCGACGATGCCGCCCGCGTTGATCACCATGAGGAAGGTGACGGAGGAGGAGAGCGAGTAGCCGGAGGCCCGCATCAGCTCGGGGAGCCAGGTCGAGACCCCGTAGACGAGGAGCAGTCCGGCGAAGGACGCGAGCCACAGGAGCGGGGTCGCCAGGCGTTGGCCCGGCGTGAAGAGCGAGGCGACGGCGGCGAAGCGGCCCTTGGCGCCCGCCTCGGGGGCTTCGGCGAGCGTCGGGGACGGCAGCAGGTAGCGGGCGGCGACGGCATCGGCCTCGCTCGCGCGCCCCTTGGCGAGCAGCACGCCGGGCGATTCGGGCAGCCACTTCAGTACGAGGGGGATGGCGACGACGGCGGGGATCACGCCCGCCCAGAAGACGACGCGCCAGCCGTGGTCGGGCCCGAGCCAGAGCCCGAGGCCCGTGGCCGCCATGCCGCCCGCGTGGTACGAGGTCATCATCAGGCCGGTGGCAAGCGCGGCCCTGCGCCGCGGCGCGAACTCGGCGACGATCGCGAGGCTGATCGGCATCAGGCCGCCGAGCCCGAGCCCGGCGATGAACCGGCCGCCGCCGAAGACGGCGGCGCTGGGCGCGAGCGCGCAGACCGCGGAGCCCAGGGAGAAGAGCGCGACGCTGCCCGTCACCATCGGCTTGCGGCCTGCCCAGTCGGTGAGCGTGCCGCAGCCGAGGGCGCCGATGAGCATGCCGAAGGTGGTCCAGGAGCCGATGGTGCCCGCGGTCGACGCGGTGAAGCCGAAGCCCTCGTCGTCGATGAGGTGCGGCATCACGGCGCCGTAGATGTTGACGTCCATGCCGTCGAAGAAGACGACGAGCCAGCACAGGGCTATGACGGGGGCGACGGATTTGAAGGTCCGCTGGGGCGCGGCGCCTTGGGGAGCGGTCACGGGGCTCTCACTTCTTTGTGGAGTGGGGATTTTTTGGGGGGTGCGGCGGGATGGGCTCAGTCGAGGGGGAAGCCCGTGTAGCCCTCGGCGAGGTCGGTCTCGGCCGGGCGTGCGGTGGTGATGCGGTCCAGCTGAGCGAGCTGGATGCGGTCCTCGAAGCCGGTGGCGTCGGGGGCACGGTGCAGCATCGTGGTCATCGCGTACGAGAAGCGCTCGGCCTGCCAGACGCGGCGCAGGCAGGTCGCGGAGTACGCCTCCAGGCGGGCGTCGGAGCCCGTCTCGCGGAGTTCGACGAGCGCGCGGGCGAAGGTGACGACGTCGCCGACGGCGAGGTTGAGGCCCTTGGCGCCGGTGGGCGGGACGATGTGGGCGGCGTCCCCGGCGAGGAAGACGCGTCCGTGCCGCATGGGCTCGTGGACGTAGCTGCGCATGGGGGTGACGGACTTGGCGGTGATGGGGCCGCGCTTCAGCGTCCAGGCGTCGTCGGTCTCCAGGCGCCGGTCGAGCTCGTCCCAGATCTCCTCGTCGCCCCAGTCGGCGGCGTCCGTGCCCGCGGGGACCTGGAGGTAGGCGCGGGTCACCGTGGGCGAGCGCATCGAGAGGAGCGCGAAGCCCCGGTCGTGGCGGGCGTAGACCAGTTCGTCGTGCGAGGGCGGTACGTCGGCGAGGATGCCGAGCCAGCCGAAGGGGTACGTCCGCTCGAAGACCTGGGAGACGTCGGCGGGCACGGCCTTGCGGGCCACGCCCCAGGAGCCGTCGCAGCCCACCACGTAGTCGCATTCGAGGACGTCCTCGCGGCCCTGGTGGCAAAAGCGGATGCTGGGGCTCTCGGTCTCCGCGCCCTCGACGGCGAGCGCCTCGGCCTCGAAGAGCAGCGGGCCACCGGCGGCGAGCTGGAGGGCTATGAGGTCCTTGCAGACCTCGGTCTGGGCGTAGACCATCACGGACCGGCCGCCGGTGAGGGCGGGGAAGTCGACGCGGTGCCTGCGGCGGTCGAAGCGCAGCTCGATGCCGTCGTGCGGAATGCCCTCGCGGTCCATGCGGGCCGCGGCGCCCGCCGCGCGCAGGACGTCGACGGTGCCCTGCTCCAGGATTCCGGCGCGCTGGCGCTGCTCCACGTAGGCGCGGTCCCGGCTCTCCAGGACGACGGAGTCGATGCCGGCGTTGTGCAGCAGGCGGGCGAGGAGCAGCCCCGCCGGTCCGGCTCCGATGATTCCGACGGTGGTGCGCATCGGCCGACCCCTCCACTTGTTCGTCTGGTGAACTTTCGTTCATAATGTGCTGACGGGAGTCTCCGACCGGACCATGCGGCTGTCAACGGTTGCGGGGAACCCGATGTCCACCCGTGCGAGGAGCGGCGCCATGCCAGAAGAGTCCGTACGCCCCCTGGAGCGCGGTCTCGCGGTCCTGCGCGCCCTCGCCGTCGCCGACCAGGCACGGGCGGGCGACCTCGTCCGCGCCACCGGCCTGGCCCGCTCGACGGTGGACCGGGTCGTGGCGACCCTGGCCCGCATCGGCTACGTACGCGAGCACGGCCAGGAACTGCACCTCACACCCCGCCTGATGGAGCTCGGCAACGCCTATCTCGCGGCCGGCGGCCTCAGCGGCGAGGTCGCGGCGCGCACCGCCCGGCTCGCGGACGAGCTGGACGAGTCGGTGTCCCTCGCGGTGCCGGACGGCGACGGCGTCCGCTTCGTCACGCAGGCAGCGCGGCGCCGCGCCATGTCCGTGGCCTTCCGCATCGGCGATCTGCTGCCCGCCGAGCGGTGCGCGCCGGGGGCACTGTTCGCCGCCGAGTGGGACGAGGCCGCGTGGGCGGCGTGGCGGGCCCGCGTGGCCGCCGACCCCGAGGGGAGCGCCTTCCCCGCGCTGCCGCCGGGCCCGGCCGCGCCGCCCCCGGCTCTGGCGGACCGCGTGGAGCGCTCGCGGGCGACGGGCTGGGCCCTGGACGACCAGCTGATCGAGCCGGGCCTGATCGCGACGGCGGTCCCGGTGCGCGACGCCACGGGCCAGGCCCGGTACGCCCTGTCTGCGGTGAGCCACACCAGCAGGCACACGGCGCAGGGCCTCGCGGAGCTCGTGCTGCCACGGCTGCGACAGGAGGCGGCGCTGCTCGAAGCGCTGCCGACCGTCCAAGCGGCGTACGCGGAAGAGGAACTGACGGCAGCTCAGGAGCCGGACACCGCCGACGCCAAGACCGAACTGGGCCCCGGGTTCCTCCAGTCGCTCGCCCGCGGTCTCGCCGTCCTGCGCGCGCTGGGCCGGGCCCGCGGCGACGGACTCCCGCTCACCGCGATCGCCGCGGCCACCGGGCTGCCCCGGGCCACCGCACGCCGCTGCCTGCACACCCTGGAACTGGAGGGGTACGCGGCGCACGACGGCCGCCTCTACCGCCCGCTCCCCCGCATCCTGGAGCTCGGCTACGCGCGCCTCTCCCGCCTCGGCCTCGCCGACATCGCCGAGCCGCACCTGCGCCAACTGACGGGGCGCGTCCACCAGTCGGCCTCGGTGACGGTGCTCGACGGCACGGACATCCTGTACGTGGCGCGGGCGGCGACCGTCCGCGTCATGAGCGTCCACATCACGCTCGGCACGCGCTTCCCCGCCTACCCCACCGCCATGGGCCGCGTCCTGCTCGCCGGGCTGCCCGCGCCGGAGCGCGCGCGCATCCTGCAGGCCGCCCCGCCCGAGCCCCTCACCCGGCGCACCGTCACCGACCCCGCGGAGCTGAACCGCGTCCTGGACCGGGCCGCCGCCGACGGCTACGCCACCGCGGACGAGGAACTGGAGGAAGGTCTGCGCTCGGTCGCCGTACCGCTCAAGGACGCCCGGGGGCGCGTGGTCGGCGCCCTGAACGTGGCCCAGCACGCGGGCACCGCCCCGCTGGCGGAGACCATCGGGGCGCTGCTTCCCGCACTGCGCGAGACGGCGGCGGCGATCGAGGCGGACCTGCACACGGCGGCCCGCTTCAACGGCGTACTGATGCCGTAGCGGGATACCGCCGACGTCTTAGCGGAGGTGCCCGGAGCCGGACTTGAACCGGCACGCCCGCTAGGGGCAGCGAGGTTTAAGCTCGCCGTGTCTGCATTCCACCATCCGGGCAGGCCATGGGCTCCGCATCAAGTGATTCGACCCTATCGGGAGGCGTCCCCCGAACAGCGGAACAACAGCCCGATGTTGTCTTATTTTATTGACGTCTGAGGGTGCATCAGCCACCGGTACAGCCCATAGGTACATGCCGCAGGCCCTTCCGCCACTGTGCGGCCTCCGTGACGGAATGACGGAATTTAGCCGCCTCCGGAACGTCCGGGGGGTCACTGGCGAGTGGTACCCGTGTCAGGGGTCGGTGTCATCCCCAGGTATGACACCGGCGCCCGGGGTCCGACTGCAGAGGGCCCTCGGAACCGGAACAGCGGCTGACTACACGGCGCGGATCCGCAAGGACGATGGAGTACGTCCCCACTCGTCGTCCCGACAGGAGCACCGCCCCGTGACCACCACCCCCTTCGCCGCCCGCACCACCGCAGTGGCCGCGCGCGCCACGGATCTCTCCAAGGTGTACGGACAGGGCGAGACCCAGGTGGTCGCCCTGGACCATGTCTCCGTCGACTTCCGGCAGGGCGAGTTCACCGCGATCATGGGCCCGTCGGGCTCCGGCAAGTCGACCCTGATGCACTGCGTCGCGGGGCTCGACAGCTTCAGCGGCGGCTCCGTGCGGATCGGCGAGACCGAGCTGTCCACCCTCAAGGACAAGCAGCTCACCAAGCTCCGCCGGGACAAGATCGGCTTCATCTTCCAGGCCTTCAACCTCCTGCCGACGCTGACGGCCCTGGAGAACATCACGCTGCCGATGGACATCGCGGGCCGCAAGCCCGACAAGGCGTGGCTGGAGCAGGTCATCTCCATGGTCGGCCTGGCCGGGCGGCTCAAGCACCGGCCCACCGAGCTCTCCGGCGGCCAGCAGCAGCGCGTCGCCGTGGCCCGCGCGCTGGCCTCGCAGCCCGACATCATCTTCGGCGACGAGCCGACCGGAAACCTGGACTCGCGCTCGGGCGCGGAGGTCCTGGGCTTCCTGCGCAACTCCGTACGCGAACTGGGCCAGACCGTCGTCATGGTCACCCACGATCCGGTGGCCGCGGCGTACGCGGACCGCGTGATCTTCCTGGCCGACGGTCGTGTGGTCGACGAGATGCACGGGCCGACGGCCGACGGGGTCCTCGACCGGATGAAGGACTTCGACGCCAAGGGCCGCACGAGCTGAGCGCCGTGCCACCTCCGCAGGCTCCCGCCCGCGGGTACGCCGTGGCTTGTCGCGCAGTTCCCCGCGCCCCTTCGAGGGCGCCCTCTCCGGGGCCCACCTTCTCTCTCCCAGGACTCACACCCATGTTCCGTACCGCCCTGCGCAACGTGCTCGCGCACAAGGCCAGGCTGCTCATGACCGTGCTCGCCGTCATGCTCGGCGTCGCCTTCGTCTCCGGCACCCTGGTCTTCACCGACACCTTCGGCAACGCCTACAAGAACAAGTCGGCGAAGAGCTTCGACCACGTCTCCGTCGCCGTCCAGCCCGAAGGCGGCTCCTCCTTCTACTCGTCCCCCGACGAGGGCGAGGCCAAGAAGCCGCCGCGGCTGACCGACGCCCTCCTGAAGAAGGCCCAGAACCTGCCCGGCGCCGAATCGGCGATAGGCGGCGTCATGGGCTTCACCGCGCTCGCCGACAAGGACGGCAAGCTCGTCGGCGGCGAGTGGGGCACCAACGGGGCCAACTACTACCCCGGCAAGGACGGCAAGGACCCCCGCTACGACTTCACCGAGGGCGCGGCCCCCAAGTCCGCCGGTGACCTCGCCCTGGACTCCAGGACCGCCGAGCGCACCGGCTACCAGGTCGGCGACACGGTCCGCTACTCCACCGACGGACCGGTGAAGCAGGCGAAGATCAGCGGCGTCTTCGACACCGAGGACGGCAGCGTCCTGGCGGGCGGCAGCCTGGTGGTGTTCGACAACGACACCGCTCTCAAGGTCCTCGGCAAGACCGAGTACGACGAGATCGACGTGAAGGCCGCCGCGGGCACCTCCGAGACGGCGCTGAAGAGCTCGGTCGAGAAGATCCTGCCGAAGGAGACGGACGCCCTCACCGGCGACCAGCTCTCCGACAACCAGGAGGCGATGATCGAGGAGCAGACCAAGTCGATGAGCCAGGTGCTGCTCATCTTCGCGGGCATCGCGCTCTTCGTCGGCATCTTCATCATCGCCAACACCTTCACGATGCTGGTCGCCCAGCGCACCAAGGAACTGGCCCTGATGCGCGCCGTCGGCGCCTCGCGCCGTCAGGTGACGCGCTCCGTGCTCATCGAGGCGTTCCTGGTGGGCCTGGTGGCCGCCGTGACCGGCTTCGCGCTCGGCATCGGCGTGGCCATGGGCCTGGAGTCCCTGATGAACTCCGCGGGCGCCTCGCTGCCCGACGGACCGCTCGTCATCGCCCCGACCACGATCGTCGTCGCCCTGATCATCGGCGTGGTCGTGACCATGCTGGCCGCCTGGCTGCCGGGCCGCCGCGCCGCGAAGATCCCGCCGGTCGCCGCGATGAACAGCGTCCACGCGTCGCCCACCATGCGCGGCCTGGTCGTGCGCAACACCATCGGCTCGATCATCGTCGCCCTCGGCGCGGTCATGCTCTTCATGGACGACAACTACGTGATGGCCGGCGGCGCCGCGACGATCATGGTCGGCGTCATCGTCCTCACCCCGCTCCTGTCGCGCCCGTTCATCGCCGCGTCGGCCCCGCTCCTGAAGCCGTTCGGCGTCACGGGCAAGCTGTCCCGGCTCAACGCGGTGCGCAACCCGCGCCGTACGGCGTCCACGGCCGCGGCCCTGATGATCGGCCTGACCCTCATCACGGCGATGACGGTGGTCGCGACCTCCATGAGCAGCGCGATCAACAAGATGGCCGCGGGCTCCCTGAAGGCCGACTACACCGTCTCCATGGCGAACTACCAGCCGCTGACCCCGGAGGTCCGCGAGAAGCTGGACAAGCTTCCCGAGGTCGAGGCGAGCAGCCCGCTGCGCACGGCCTACGGCGAGGTGGACGGCTCGTACAGCAAGATCTCCGGCGTCGACGAGAAGGCCTTCGGCAAGCTGGCCAGCCTGGACTTCACCAGTGGCTCGCTCGCCGCCCTGAAGGGCGACTCCACGCTGATCGACAAGGAGACCGCGGACAGGGAGAACCTGAAGCCGGGCGACACCGTCCCGGTGAAGTTCGACGACGACAAGACGGCACAGCTGAAGGTCGCCGGCGTCTACGAGCCGAACGAGATGATCGACGGTCTGTTCACGCCGCTCGCCGTGGTCGACCCGCACCTCTCCAAGATCACCGACCAGCAGGTCCTGGTGAAGATGGAGGGCGGCACGTCCGACAAGGCCGAGGACACCATCGTCAAGGCCCTCGGCGACAACCCCGCCATCAAGATCCAGGACAAGGACGCGATCAGCAACGAGATCGCGGGCGCGATCAACCTGATGCTGAACATGCTCTACGGCCTCCTGGCGATGGCCATCCTGATCGCGGTGCTCGGTGTCATCAACACCCTGGCCATGTCGGTCTTCGAGCGGAAGCACGAGATCGGCATGATGCGGGCCATCGGCCTGGACCGCGCGAAGGTCAAGCAGATGGTGCGCCTGGAGGCGGTCATCATCTCCCTGTTCGGCGCGGTGCTCGGCATCGGCCTCGGCCTCTTCATGGGCTGGGCCGCGGGCAACAGCATCTCCGGGACGGTGAAGACCTACGCGATGGAGGTCCCGGTCGGCCGTATCGCGATCTTCCTCTGCATCGCGGCCCTGGTCGGCGTCCTCGCGGCGATGTGGCCGGCCCGCAGCGCGGCCAAGCTGAACCCGCTGATGGCGATCAAGAGCGAGTAGCCCCCGGCGGTACGTGACAGGAGCGGGGCCCCGGACATCCACCGTCCGGGGCCCCGCTCGCGTACGCCCTACCGCCAGGCGCGGGCCCGCAGCGGCATCCCGGAGGTGCCCACCTCCGGGGTCTTCACCGCGAGGACCTGGTTGACGCCGATGCGGTTGCGCTCGAAGGCCAGCGCGGACGCCGCCATGTAGAGGCGCCAGATGCGGGCGCGGCCCGGCGAGGTGAGCCGCTGGCCCTCCTTCCAGTGGGCCTCCAGGTTGGCGACCCAGCGGCGCAGCGTGAGGGCGTAGTGCTCGCGGATCGCCTCCACGTCGCGCACCTCGAACCCGGCGCGCTCCAGGAGCCCGACGGTGGACCCCACGGGCGCGAGCTCGCCGCCGGGGAAGACATAGGCGTCGATGAAGTCGTCCACCTCGTACGCCGACTCGTCGGCCTGCGGCCTGCGCGCGATCTGGTGGTTGAGGAGCCTGCCGCCGGGCGCCAGGAGCGCGTGCAGGTCGTGTGCGTACTCCAAGTACCGCTCGGCGCCGACGTGTTCGGCCATACCGATGGAGGAGATCGCGTCGTACGGACCGTCGCGCACGTCGCGGTAGTCCTGGACGCGGATCTCGATCCGGTCGGTCAGGCCCTCCTCCGCGATGCGCTTCCTGCCGTACGCGGCCTGCTCCTGGGAGAGCGTGACGCCGACGACGGTGACGCCGTGCTCGCGCGCCGCGTGGATCGCCATGGAGCCCCAGCCGCAGCCGACGTCGAGCAGCCGCATGCCGGGCTTCAGGTCGAGCTTGCGGGAGATGAGCTCCAGCTTGTCGCGCTGGGCGTCCTCCAGGGTGGAGTGCTCGGACTCCCAGTAGGCGCACGAGTAGACCATCGAGGGGCCGAGCACCAGCTCGTAGAAGTCGTTGCCCACGTCGTAGTGGTGGCTGATGGCCTGCCGGTCGCTGCCCTTGGTGTGCAGGTGGAGGGTGCGCCGCCTGCGCATCTCCTCCTGGGGCGGGGGTGGCGGCAGGAAGGGCGCGGCGAGGCCCACCAGGGTGCGGGCGGCGGCACGGAACTTCGGGTCGCGCAGGGACTGCCCTAGGCCCTTGGCGTCCTCGTCGCGCTCCCAGATGAACCCGGCGAGTGCGTCGAGCGCGGCGTACAGGTCGCCCTCGACGTCCAGGTCCCCGGCCACCCAGGCCCGGGCCAGGCCCAGCTCGCCCGGCTTCCACATGAGGCGGCGCAGGGCGCGGCGATTGCGTACGACGAGGGTGGGGCCACCCGGCGGGCCTGCTTCGGAACCATCCCAGGCACGAATGCGTACGGGGAGCGGGGCCCCCAGCAGTTGTTCGGCAAGGCTCTTCAGCCGCAGTGCGGCGTCTGGCATGGTGCACACCTCCGTGATTCGGGATATCCCGGATAGGTTCAACACCACGTAAACACCAACCGGACGCTCCCGCAGTCCCGTTGCCGCGTCACGGATCGGCAAAATACATGTAGGCGGCATGTATACGGCGCCGGAAAAACCCGAAGGGGCCGCCCGCACCACGGATGGCGGGCGGCCCCTTCGGGCCTTTTCAGCGACCGGAGGTCAGGAGGCCTTGGCCCTCTCCTCGGACCCGGCGGCGACCGGCTCGGCCTTGGCCGCGGCGGGCTTCGGCGCGGGCTTGGCGGCCTCGTAGAACTCCTCGCGCGGCGTCTCCATGGCGCCCAGCGAGACGACCTCACGCTTGAGGAAGACCGCGAGCGTCCAGTCGGCGAAGACACGGATCTTGCGGTTGAACGTCGGCATCGCCATGCCGTGGTACGCGCGGTGCATGTACCAGGCCAGACGGCCCTTGAGCTTGATCTTCACCTTGCCCATGACGATCATCGCGACGCCCTTGTGCAGGCCCAGACCGGCGACCGCACCCTTGTTGGCGTGGCTGTACTCCTTCTGCGGGAAGCCCCGCATGCCGGAGATCACGTTGTCGCCGAGGACCTTGGCCTGACGCAGCGCGTGCTGGGCGTTCGGCGGGCACCAGGCGTTCTCGTTGCCGGCCTTGCGGCCGACCATGTCCGGCACCTGGGCGTTGTCGCCCGCGGCCCAGATGTAGTCGGTGCCCTGGACCTGGAGGGTCGTCTGGGTGTCGACGTGGCCACGGGGGCCCAGCGGCAGACCGAAGCGGGCGAGCGCCGGGTTCGGCTTGACGCCCGCGGTCCACACGATGGTGCTGGAGTCGACCTCGAGGCCGTTGTTCAGCACCACGTGGCCGTCCACGCAGGAGTCCATGCCGGTCTTGAGGTAGACCTCGACACCGCGGCCCTCGAGGTGCTCCTTGCCGTACTGGCCGAGCTTCGGACCGACCTCGGGGAGGATCTTGTCCGCGACGTCGACGAGCACGAAGCGCATGTCCTCGCGCTTCACGTTGTTGTAGTACTTGGCCGCGTCGCGGGCCATGTCCTCGACCTCGCCGATGGTCTCCGCACCCGCGAAGCCACCGCCGACGAAGACGAAGGTCAGCGCCTTGCGGCGGACCTCTTCGTCCGTCGTGGAGTCAGCCTTGTCCAGCTGCTCGAGGACGTGGTTGCGCAGGCCGATGGCCTCCTCGATGCCCTTCATGCCGATGCCCTGCTCGGCGAGGCCGGGGATCGGGAAGGTGCGGGAGACCGCGCCCATCGCGATGACCAGGTAGTCGAAAGGCAGCTCGTACGCCTCGCCCACGAGGGGGGCGATCGTCGCGACCTTGCGGTCCTGGTCGATGGTGGTGACCCGGCCGGTCAGAACTTCCGCCTTGGGCAGCACGCGTCGCAGCGGGACGACGACGTGCCGAGGCGAAATGCTGCCGGCTGCAGCTTCGGGGAGGAAGGGCTGGTAGGTCATGTACGACCGGGGGTCGACGACCGTGACGGTCGCCTCTCCGTAGCGCATCTTCTTGAGGATGCGCCGAGCTGCGTACAGGCCTACGTACCCACCGCCTACTACGAGGATCCTGGGACGCTCCGTGGTGCTCATGCCATCGAGTATCCACCTGCCCGACGGGGGTCGCTCGTGCGCCCCTTCACAAGCATGGGTAGACCCTCTGCTACACTTCGCCGCCCACGTGACGCAGGCCATAGCGCCCCAGGGGAACCACGCGGCAACCCGAAACGTTGTGCACCCCTTGTGAGCTGCCACTCTGGCCTCCGAGGCCGTGTGGACCACCCGCCCGGAACACGCTCCGGACACACTCGCGAACCTTCACTGTCATGGGTCGCGGAGTCCTCTGGGAGCACTTTCAGGGGCTCGGAACCCCTGAACATCGACCAACCGAGCCGATTTCCTTGTGAAGAACTTCACGAAGTTTCCCGACGGCATGTCGCCGCGGGGCCCTTCGACCCCCTCACCAGCCGCTCAGACGCTATATGACGCGCTCAGGCGATCGACCAGCCGATGCCGTCGAGGATGTCGTGCTCGCTGACGACGACCTCCCGGGCGCCGGTCCGATCCATGATCGACAGAAGGACCAGGGCGCCCGACACGATCACGTCCACGCGGCCCGGATGCATCACCGGGATCGCGGCGCGCTCGTCGTGCGTGGCCCGGCTCAGGCGTCCCACGATCTCGCTCACCCGCTCGTAGGAGATCCGGGAGTGGTGGATCGCCGCGGAGTCGTACGCGTCCAGGCCCAGCGCGATCGCGGAGACCGTGGTCACCGAACCCGCGAGCCCGACCAGGGTGCGGGCCTCGCGGATCGGCACCGTCCGCTCGGCCAGATCGAGCGCGGCCTCGATGTCGGCGCGGACGGCGTCGAGTTCGGCGGGCGCGGGCGGGTCGGAGCGGATGTGGCGCTCCGTCAGGCGCACGCAGCCGACGTCGACGGAGCGGGCCGCGGCGACGTGTTCGTCGCCGACGACGAACTCCGTCGAGCCGCCGCCGATGTCCACGACGAGATACGGCTTGGCCAGGTGGTCGCTGCCCGCCAGCTCCTTCGTCGCTCCCGTGAAGGAGAACTCGGCCTCCTGGTCACCGCTGATGACCTCCGGCTCGACGCCGAGAATGTCCAGGACGCCGCGTACGAAGTCGTCGCGGTTCTCGGCGTCGCGGGAGGCGGAGGTCGCCACGAAGCGGAGGCGCTCGGCGCCGTGCTCCTTGATGACCTCGGCGTACTCGCGGCACGCCGCGAAGGTCCGCTCCAGGGCCTCCGGGGCCAGACGGCCCGTCTTGTCGACGCCCTGGCCCAGGCGGACGATGGTCATCCGGCGGTCCAGGTCGACCAGTTCGCCGGTGGCGGGGTCGGCGTCCGCGACGAGCAGGCGGATCGAGTTCGTACCGCAGTCGATGGCGGCCACGCGGGTCATGCGCGCTCCTCCGCGGCGGGCTCGGCCTCCGCAAGGGACACGCACGCGCCCTTGCGCCACCACTCCGGGAGCATCGCGATCGCCTCGTCGCCCAGGGGGTTCACGCCGGGGCCCGCGGCCAGGGAGTGGCCGACCAGGACGTGCAGGCACTTCACGCGGTCGGGCATGCCGCCCGCGCTCGGGAAGCCTTCCAGGACCTCGATGGCGTCCCGGCGCGCGATGTAGTCCTCGTGCGCCGCGCGGTACGCGGCGGCGAGCTCGGGGTCCGTCCCCAGCCGCTCCGTCATCTCCTTCATGACGCCGTTGGCCTCAAGCGTGCCGATCGCGGAGGCGGCCCGCGGGCACGTCAGGTAGTACGTCGTCGGGAACGGCGTCCCGTCCGGCAGGCGCGGCGCCGTCTCGACGACGTCCGGCTGCCCGCACGGGCAGCGGTGGGCGATGGCCCGCAGGCCGCGCGGCGGACGGCCGAGCTGCTGCTTGAAGGCCTCGACGTCGGCGTCGGTGGGCTCGGTGCGCGGGGTGGTCGGCGGGGGCGTTTCCATGCCTGTCTTTCGATCGGTTCTCAAGGAGAGATGGTGCGGTGACTACGGAGAATGGTGGTGGTACCGGGTCAGTCGTCGGCCGGGCGGTCCGCCTTGTCGACGCCGTCCCAGACGTTCGAGTACCAGGGCCTGGCGGCCGCCCCCTGGTCGGAGCGCTGCTTCTTCGCCGCCTCGGGGTCGACCACCGTGTAGCCGGTCTCGCCCGGCATCACGTAGTGCAGCCGGTCCCGGATGCGCTGCTCCGCGTACTCGTCGTCCCGCCAGCGGGCCTTCTCGTCGCGCAGCTTCTCGACGTTCGCGCGGCGCTCGGCCTGCTCCTTGCGCTGGTCCGCGATCTCGGCGCGCTGGGAGACGTACTGCCTTATCGGGTAGGCGAGCGCGACGACCAGCGAGCAGAGCACGAGCGCGAGGAGCGCGGCACGTCCCGTGAGCCGGGAGCGGCGCGCCTGGCGCTTGGTCTGGGAGCGGTAGACACGCTCCGCGGTCTGCTCGCCGAGCAGCCGCAGTCTGGTCGCGGTGGAGAACCGGTCGCGGTCCTTCACGGCCATGTGTGCCGCCTCCCCGATACGTACGTACGTCCCCGCACACGGTACGGGACCGAGTACGGGGACGTAGGTAACTGCTCAGCGGAGCCGGAGCCCGAGCCTCGGCCCGGAGAAGCGGCTCAGCCCTTGAAGCGGGGGAACGCCGAACGACCGGCGTAGACCGCGGCGTCGTCGAGGATCTCCTCGATGCGCAGGAGCTGGTTGTACTTGGCGACGCGCTCGGAGCGGGCCGGGGCGCCGGTCTTGATCTGGCCGCAGTTGGTGGCGACGGCGAGGTCGGCGATGGTGACGTCCTCGGTCTCACCGGAGCGGTGCGACATCATGCACTTGAAGCCGTTGCGCTGGGCCATCTCGACGGCGTCCAGGGTCTCGGTCAGCGAGCCGATCTGGTTGACCTTCACCAGAAGGGCGTTGGCCGACTTCTCCTCGATGCCACGGGCCAGGCGCTCGGGGTTGGTGACGAACAGGTCGTCGCCCACGAGCTGGACCTTCTCGCCGAGCTTCTCGGTGATGGCGTTCCAGCCGGCCCAGTCGTCCTCGAACAGCGGGTCCTCGATGGAGACGAGGGGGTACGAGGCGACGAGCTCCTCGTAGTACTCGGTCATCTCGGCGGCCGAGCGGGACTTGCCCTCGAACTCGTACTTGCCGTCCTTGTAGAACTCGGACGCGGCGACGTCGAGCGCGAGACCGATCTGCTCACCGGGGACGTAACCGGCCTGCTTGATGGCCTCGAGGATGAGGTCGAGCGCGGCGCGGTTGGAGTCCAGGTTCGGGGCGAAGCCGCCCTCGTCGCCCAGGCCGGTGGAGAGACCCTTGTCCTTCAGGACCTTCTTCAGCGTGTGGTAGACCTCGGTGCCCCAGCGCAGGGCCTCCGAGAACGACTCGGCGCCGATCGGCGCGATCATGAACTCCTGGATGTCCACGTTCGAGTCGGCGTGCGACCCGCCGTTCAGGATGTTCATCATCGGAACGGGCAGCAGGTGCGCGTTCGGGCCGCCGAGGTAGCGGAAGAGCGGGAGGTCGGAGGCCTCCGACGCGGCGTGCGCGACGGCCAGCGAGACGCCGAGGATGGCGTTGGCGCCGAGCGAGCCCTTGTTGTCGGTGGCGTCGAGGTCGAACATCGCCTGGTCGATCAGGCGCTGCTCGGTCGCGTCGTACCCGACGAGCTCCGGGCCGATCTGCTCGATGACGGCGAGGACGGCCTTCTCCACGCCCTTGCCCTGGTAACGGTTGGGGTCACCGTCACGGAGTTCGATGGCCTCGAAAGCACCGGTGGACGCACCGGACGGAACGGCGGCACGACCCGTGCTGCCGTCGTCGAGGCCGACCTCGACCTCGACCGTGGGGTTGCCTCGGGAGTCCAGGATTTCCCGGGCTACGACGACGTCGATGGACGGCACGAGCATCTCCTTCTGGGATGTGACGCGGGTACGCGGGGCGTTGGCCTCGCGGACACGAGCCTAACCGGCTCCCGGACAAGAGCCAGCCGAGCGACCGCCCTGTGGACAAACCGAGAGCAAAATGTTTCCGAACGGAACAAAACGTGGAGGGCGCACATGACCCCGCCCCGGTGCGTACGGGGGATACGCGCACCGGGGCGGGGAGGGCCCGTGGGGACGGGGGTGGGGCGACGCCTCCGCCGAGGCGCCGCCGCCGTCAGCTCTTAGCTGAGGTGGAGCTGCTGGCCCGGGTAGATCATGTCGGCGTTGTCGATGATGTCGCCGTTGAGCTTGTACACCTTGTGCCAGCCGCCCTTGACGTCCTTCGCCTCGGCGATCTTGGAGAGGGTGTCACCCTTCTTGACCTTGTACTCGCCGTCGCCCTTCTTGACCGTCTTGCCGGTCGGGGTCTCGACGGTCTTCTTGGACTCGGTCTTCGGAGCCTCGGCCTTGGGGGCCTCGGCCTTCGGAGCGGCCTGCTGCGGCTGCTCGGTCTGGGCGCTGGGCTGGCTCTTGGGCTGCTCCTGGGTCTGCTGCGGGGCGCTCTCCTGCGCACCGCCACCCTCGTAGGAGGCGCCCGAGAGGCCGACGCCGCAGCTCGGCCAGGCACCCTTGCCCTGGCCCGCGAGGACCTTCTCGCCTATCTCGATCTGCTGGGCCTTGGAGGCCTTGTCGGCGGTGGGCGCGTACTTCGTGCCGCCGTACGCGGCCCACGTGGACGACGAGAACTGCAGGCCGCCCGTGTAGCCGTTGCCGGTGTTGATGGACCAGTTGCCGCCGGACTCGCACTGGGCGACGGCGTCCCACTCGGAGCCGGTCGCGGCGGAGGCCGAGCCGGCCGCCATCAGCGGGGCGGCGACGGCGACACCGGTGACGCCTGCGAGCGTGGCGACACGGGTGGCCTTGGACGGGCGGCGGTGCTTGCCCTTGCTGGAAAACAGCATGAGTGATCCCCTCACCGACGCCTGCGAGGTGAGCTGTCGGGTTCGGGCCGATGAAGTTGCCCGGCCGCGCTTCCTTGAAGCGCGACTTAACCCCTAGCCGTTTCCTTCCGTCGGCCTCGCTCTCGCGACGCTCGACATCCGGTCCCGGCGGAAACCTTGGGTCCCCCGCTCCTGCCTACGGCGCTTACGCGACGACTGTTCCCGAACGGCCGTTGGCAGGACTCGGCGTACCGACCGGCGGGGCCCGCTGTGGCGAGCGGTCCCGACCGTAGTCATGCGATCGGGAGAAACTCAAAGACGATCAGGGCTTCTGAGACCCATCTCTCACTTGCGCCAATTGGGACATCAAGCGCAAAACGAGTCGTCAACTACCCCTACTTTTCGCCCAAATCGAGGCTCTGACCGGGAAGGATGAGATCGGGGTCGGAGCCGACGGACTTCTCGTTCTCGGAGTACAGCTCGGTCCACCCGCCCTTCACGTCGAGGTCGTCGGCGATGAGCGAGAGGCTGTCTCCGGAACGGACCGTGTACGTCCCGTCGGAGCCGTCCTGCTGACGCTCCTCTCCGCGGGAGGCGTGCCGGCCCGAGCCCTCGCGGGAGGTGTCGTCGGAGGGCTTGTCGTCCGCGCTGTCGCCGCGGTGACGGCCCTCGCCCGCGCCGGAGGAGGGGGTGGGAGTGGGCGAAGTTTCATCGCTCTGCCCGGACTTGCCCGGGTCATCCGACTCGCCCGAGTTGCCCGGCTCGTCGTGATTCTTGTCTCGCGCGTCGGCGTCGGCGTCAGCGTCGTCATCGGCGCCCGGCTTCTCGGAGGACTTGTCCGAGGGCTTGTCCGAAGACTTGGTGCCGTCCGCGGAGTCGGCCGACTCGCTCGGCGACTTACTCGGCTCGTCCGACTCGTCCGGCTCGGCCGACTCACCGGACTCGGTCGACTCGTCGGAAGGAATCGTCGTGATCGGAGCGCCCGGGTCGACGTCCGCGGCGGCGCCGTCCTGGGTGAGACCGGCGATCGGCGCGCAGCTCGGCCAGGCGCTGGTCCCCTGGTCGTCGAGGACCTTCTCGGCGACGGATATCTGCTGCGAGCGGCTGGCCAGGTCGGCGCTCGGCGCGAAGTCGAGGCCGCCGTACTCCTCCCAGACCTGCTGCGAGAACTGGAGCCCGCCGTAGTACCCGTTGCCCGCGTCCGCGCTCCAGGACCCGCCGCTCTCGCACTCCGCGAGCTTGTCCCACGTGGCGGTGTCCGCCGCGCTCGCGCTGGTGGCACCGAGCAGCGGGATCGCGATGGCCGATCCTGCGACTCCTGCCGCGACGATCAGGGCCGGGGCCTGGCGGGGGCGTCGGTGACGACCATTGCCGGAGAGCATGCGGTTGCCTTTCGCGTGACTGGAGCGACGACTGCGGCACGGGATGCCGAGTCGTCGGTGAACGTAGCGGCAGTCGAACGCTTGTCACAAGTCGATGCAGCGGAGATCACGTGAAAGTCACAGTCTTGACGGTCCGTCAGTTAAACGTCTCTCCAGGTGTCGAATATTTGCTCCGCTGTGCGGGTGTGAACTCCACGGGCAGCGTGCGGAGTCCGCGCATGATGAGCCCGCCACGCCACCTCAAATCACCAGGTTCCACCGCGAGTCGCAGGTCAGGCAGGCGCCGCAGGAGGGTCGCGAGGGCGGCCTGGCCTTCGAGCCGGGCGAGCGGTGCGCCGAGACAGTAATGAATGCCATGGCCGTAGCCGAGGTGTTGGTTGTCGCGGCGGGCGAGGTCGATCGTGTCCGGATACCGGAACCGTTCCGGGTCGCGATCGGCGGCGGCGAGCACGACGAGGACGGGGTCGCCGGCGGCGATGTCCTCCCCTCCGACGGTCAGCGCCTCGGTGGCGAACCGCCAGGTGGCGAGCTCCACGGGACCGTCGAAGCGCAGGAGCTCCTCGAGCCCGGTCTCCAGGAGGGCGGTGTCGCCGTCCTTGAGGGAGTCCTGGAGCTGCTCGCGCTGCTCGGGGTGGGTCAGGAGGGCGTACGTCCCGTTCCCGATGAGGTTGACGGTGGTCTCGAACCCGGCGAAGAGAAGGATGAACGCCATCGCGGCGGCCTCGTTCTCAGTGAGGTGCTCGCCGTGGTCGGAGGCGCGGATGAGCCCGGAGATGAGGTCGTCGCCCGGTTCGAGGCGCTTGCGGTGGATCAGCTCGGCGAGGTAGCCGCGCATCTTCTTCACGGACCGGGCGACTCCTCCCCTGGGCCCTCCGCCGTGGCGGATCATCATCCCCGCCCAGTCGCGGAAGTCGTCCTGGTCCTCGCGGGGGACGCCGAGCAGGTCGCAGATGGCGTAGATGGGCAGCGGGAAGGCGAAGTCGTGGATGAGGTCGGCCTCCCCCTTCTCCACGAACTGGTCGATGAGCCGGTCGGTCAACTCCTGCACGCGCGGCGCGAATGCGGCGATACGGCGGGGAGTGAAGGCCTTGGAGACCAGGCGCCGCAGCCGCGTGTGGTCCGGCGGGTCGATGTTGAGCAGATGCGTCATGAGGTTCGCGCTGCGCTCGCCCGGGATGCCGGTCTTGCTCTTCGCGTGCGCGGGCTCGCCGTGATGGGCCGGATTCTTGCTGAGCCGGGGGTCGGCGAGCGCCTGCTTGGCATCGGCGTACCGCGTGACCAGCCAGGCCTCCACACCGCTGGGCAGCCGGGTCTTGTGCACGGGTGCGTGCTCGCGCAGCCAGGCGTAGGCGGGGTAGGGATCGGTGGCGAACTCCCAGGTGAAGAGCTCGGGCCCCTGGGCGTCGGGCGCCGGGGACGCGGCCCCTGCGGGGCAGGCTGCGGGGGTCGCCTCTGCGGGGGCGGGCGGCTGGTCTTGCATGGGGTCGACGGTATCCCTAGCCGGGGGCCGATCCCTGGTCGGGCGGGGCGAGGGGGCCCTTCAGGCGCCGCCCGGCATCGGCGTTGCCCGAGGCCTCGGCCCGGCGGAGGTAGTGGACGGCGCGGTTCTGGTGGGCGCGGCCGAGCGTGACCTCGACGTCGGGCCAGTCCCCCGCCACGGCCCGCTCCAGGTACGGGATGGCTTCGGCGTCCCTGCCCTGGAAGAAGAGGAGATCGCCCAGCGCCCCGGCCCCGACGAGGCTCCCGGAGTCCGCCGCCTTGCGCAGCCACTCCACCGCGCCCTCCTCGTCGTCCTCCGCGGCGGCCAGCATGCCGAGCGCCGTCAGAGCGTCGCCGTCCTCTTGCGCGGCGCGCGGCGTCAGGATCCGCCGGGCGGCCTCCGCCACCGCGTCGAACGAGAGCGCGTCGTCCTCCGCCGTTCCGAGAGCCTGGAGCCAGACCATGAGCGGAACCGGCGCGATGTCCGTAGAGCGGACGGCGTCCGCGACGAGCGAGCCGTAGACCCGCCAGGTGCCCCGTTCGTCGTCCGACACCAGCAGCCCGGTGATGCCCTGCCGAGGCTCGGTCGCCCAGGAGAGCGCTTGGCCGACCGCCTCGGAGTCGGCGTCCTCAAGGACGGAGCCGTAGACGGCGCACACCGCTTCCAGCAGCTCTTCCGGTACGTCCTCGATCCCGCACCGGGCGAGGTCGATCGCGGCCCTCACCAGCAGATGCCCCAGCGGCTGCGCGGCGGGCCGCCGCGCCCGGCGCCACTCGTCCCACAACTCCGGCCCGATGACGAGGAATTCGCCGACCCCCCGCTCGCCGCGCCACCGCAGGGCGTCCACGAGCCGCGGATCGTCGGCCTGCGCGAGCCGCGCGAGCTCCGCGGGACTCCACTGGACCGGCACCTCCACCGTGCGGGCCGCGCTCAGGACGCGGGACGCGGGGCTGCCCCCGAAGCGGTGGGTGTCGTACGCCTCGTCGTTCATCGTGGCCAGTACGAGGATGCCCTCATGCGTGAGGTGGGCGAGGAGCCCCGCGGTGAGGCCGTGCTCGCCGAGGTGGCCGTCCAGGTCGTCGAGCCACACCACGTACGTGCCCTTGGCGTCGCGACCCCGGAGCCGGGCGGGGAGGTCGCGCAGGTCGGCCCCCGCGTCCGGGGCGTAGACCCTGGTGTCGTCCGCGACGGCGCCGCGCAGCGCGGCCCATGCCGTCATCGTCTTGCCGGAGAGCGGCTCGCCCGTGACGACGACCAGGCCGCCCTTGGCCACGGCCTGAGCGACCAGGCCCGTCAGCTCTCCGTGGCAGTCGCGCGGAACGTACGGCGGCAGGCTCGGCTCGTCGCCGAACCGCCGGGTGGGGTGCACGCCGAGGGCCAGGCGCCGCAGTTGGTCGACGCGGGGCCAGCCGGTCGCCGCCGCGGGGGCGTTGTCCGGCCGTGGGCCGTAGTGGTTGTACTGGACGCCGATCGTGGGGCCGTTGAAGGTGCCGTCGCCGAAGTCGACGTGGTCGCCCGCGACGACGGGCGCGGTGTTCACCACGACCGAGTCGATCTCCCGCGACTGGATCACCGCGCCGTGCACGGTGCCGCCGGAGACGGTGTTGGTGGTGTCCGGGGCCGGGGTCGGAGCCGGGGTCGGGGCCGCGCAGAGCGGACACCAGCCGGAGGCGCCGACCAGGTGCCCGTTCGGGCAGAAGTCGGCACGGCGCGCGGGCACGTCCCCGCTGCCGAACTCGGCCACGATGCCTCGCAGTTCGGCGGCGGAGCCGGGGTTGGAGACCAGCAGGCGCCCCATCCGTCCCTGCCACTCTTCCATGATCCGCCGACTCGGAGGCCACTCGTAACCGCCCGTCGTGGGGAGCCCGATCCAGCCTTCGTGCAGCCCGACCTCCCGGAGCAGCAGCGTCACCCGGAGGGCCACTTCCCGCCACCGCGGCGTCCGGGACGCCACGAGCAGGGCCCGTGCCGCCGAAGCCGCGAGCTCCTCCAACTCCGGTTCCACGCACGCCCCCACGCATCTCGAACTGCCCTATCTCAAAGGTACTCAGCCCCCGTGCCCTCGGCAGCGCGAACCGCGTCCCGGTAAGCCCGCGCCGCGACCCGCAGCGCCGCCTCCGGGTCGACGCCCTGCGCCTCGGACCGCAGGGCAAGCGCGAGGAGTTCGTATCCGACGCCCTCGCCCGAGGGCAGCGGCACCTCGAGGCCCGCCGTCCGCACCCGTGAAGCCAGCTTTGCCGCCAGGGCGAGGCCCGGCTGACCCAGGGGGATGCCCTCCGTCAGGGACGAGCGCTGCTTCTCCTCAGCCTTGGTACGCAGCCAGTGCGCCTTCACGTCCTCGGGGGTGTCCGCCGAGTCGTCGCCGAAGATGTGCGGGTGACGGTGGATCAGCTTCTCGACGAGCGTGCCCGCCACGTCGTCCACGGAGAAGGGGGACTCCTCGTCCTCCTCGGCGATGCGCGCGTGGAAGACCACCTGGAGCAGGACGTCGCCCAGCTCCTCCCGGAGCTCATCCCTGTCGCCCTCCTCGATCGCCTCGACGAGTTCGTACGCCTCCTCGATCGCGTACTTCGCCAGGCCCTTGTGCGTCTGCTGGGAGGACCACGGGCACTCGACGCGGATCCGGTCCATGACCTGGACCAGGTCCAGGAGCCGCGCGCCCGGCAGGTCGTACGACGCCGGGAGCAGTTCCAGGTCCGGCATCGACACGCGGCCCGAGCCCGCGAGCCTGGCCAGGCCGTCCGTCAGGGCGCGGTCGCCCTCGGCCGTGGCGACGACCAGGACCGTGCGGCCGCCGGAGCAGGCGTCCACCAGTTCCTGGGCCGTGGGCGACGCCTGGTCCACCGCCACGCCCGCCTCACGCAGATACGGCAGCTGGGGGTGGTCCACGTCGGCGCACAGCACCTCGTCCGCCCCGTGCAGGGCCTGCCACGCGGGCCAGGACAGCAGGCCGGGGGCCACCCGGTGGCTGGTGGTGAGGAGGATGACGCGGCCGGGGGCGTCGGCCGGGAGCGTGGTTTCGTTCACCCGTCGAACGTAACCCACGGCGCCGACAGCCCCCTCCTCACGTCCGCTCGGGCTACCCGGGCTCCCCCTACGCCTGTTTGGGCGCCGCGGCACCGTCCCCGGAGACCTCGCGCACCCACGGCGTCTTCGTGTCCGTGCGCTTGTTCTTCTCCACGTCCCACGTGCCGTACCGCGGGTTCAGGTCCACGTCCAGCTTCTTGGAGGCCTTGGAGAGTTCCTTCCAGAAGGCCTCCTGGCCCTCCGGGGCGTTCATGTCCGCGCCCAGCCTCTTCGCCAGCTTCTGCGCCTCGATCTCCGTACGGAGGCTTTCCTCCAGGCGGGACGGGGCGACGCTGTACTGCTGGAGCCAGCCCTGTTCGAGCGCCTTCTTGCCGCCCGCCTGCTGTTCCAGGCCCGCTCTCATCGTCTGGATGTCGCGGCGCGTGACCTTCACCCCGGCGTCGGACGCAGCCTGGTGCAGCACCTTGTCCAGGACCATCGTGTGCAGCGTGCTGCGCGTGAGGCCGCCGGTCTTGGCGATCGCCTGCTCGTACTGCTGCTCGTCCGGGATCGCCGCGCGCTGCGCGTCACGCACCTCGTTCACCCGGCCCTCCAGCTGCGAGACCGTGATCCGGTCGTTGCCCACGACGGCCGCGGCGCCCGGATGCGCCTCGCTGCCGCAGGCCGTGAGGAGAGGGGCCGCGGCGATCGCGGCGGCGGAGAGGGTGAGCGCGGTGCGACGGCGGCGGTGCAAGTGAGCCTCCCGGTCGAGAGATTGTGCGGCGGTGCACAAAGTCTTGCGGTGATCGATGTTAGGGAGTGGCCGGTCTCTCGGCCACCTATTCGACCAACGATTCTCGAAGAGTTGGGGCACCGGTTGGGGCACCCCCGCGCCGAGCCGTCACTACCCGCGCACTTGTCCTAGCCACTGCAACGTCCGCCGGATCTCCGCGGGGAACGGATGCCCCACGCCGTGCATCCGCTCGGCGTCCATGAGCAGCCGCGCCAGCGTGTCGTGGGCCGCCGCCCGGTCGCCCAGGGCCAGGAGCAGGTGGCCGATGCGGCGGCGGATGTCGAGGGGGCGCTCGCGGTCGTCCGACGCGTAGCGGTTCTCGTAGTACGGCAGGAGGGCGCGGTACTCCGCGAGTGCCGCCGCCGGTTCGCCGAGCTGTTCGAGGCACTGCGCGGCCTCGTAGCGGAACTGGAGCGAGTGCGGGTCGGCCTGGCCCGACTCGGCGGCGCGCTCGTCGGCGAGGCGGCGCAGTTCGGGCAGGGCGCGGCGGTACTGGCCGTCGTCCATCAGCGTCGCCGCGTACTGCTTGCGCAGGGAGCGGACCACCGGGGAGTGCTCGCCGTGCTTGGCTGCGGCCGCGGGCAGGATCGAGCCGAGGATGTCCACGGCCTGGGTGATGCGGCCCTCGCCCAGGAGCCGCTTGACCTCGTCGACCGCGCGCACGACGTCCGTCTGGCTGCCGGGACCGCCCGGGACCTGGCTCTGGCCGGGCCGGTCCGGCTGGATGTCGGGGGCCGACGCCGGTGTCGCGGCGCGGTCGGGCCACGGCGCGTGCGGGCGCAGGAAGGGGCGGGTCGGGTCGAGCGGGCCGCCGGTCGGGATGCCGCGCGCGGGAAGGAGCGGGGCCAGTTCCTCGTAGACCTCCTGGGCGCTGGCGTGCCGGTGCTGGGGGTCCTTGGCCAGGAGCCGGAGCACCAGGGCTTCGAGGGCCTCGGGGACCTCGGCGCGCAGCCGGCGGACCGGGAGCGGCGGCTCGTAGAGGTGGCGGTGGAGCACGCCGAGCGCGGTCGAGCCGCTGAACGGCACGTCGCCGCTGAGGAGTTCGTGCAGCAGGACGCCCAGGGCGTACAGGTCGGTGTACGGGCCGACCGCGCCGCCCATCGCCTGCTCGGGCGCCATGTACGCGGGGCTGCCGATGGGCGAGCCGGTGTGGGTGAGGCGGGTGGTGTCGGTGTCCATCACCGAGGCGATGCCCAGGTCGAGGATGGCGACGGTGCCGTCCTGCTTGACCATCACGTTCCGCGGCTTGAGGTCGCGGTGCACGATCGGCACGGCGTGCACCGCGGAGAGCACGGCGCACAGTTGGGCCGCGATCGCGACGGCCCACTGCCACGGGTAGGGGTCGTGCTCGGCGAGGTGGTCGCCGAGGTCCGCCCCGTCCACGTACTGCATGACGAGGTAGAGGTCCTCGCCCTCCGTGCCCGCGTCGTGGACGGTGACCAGGCCCGGGTGGTCGACCTGTGCGGTGACGCGGCACTCGCGCACGAAGCGGCGGCGCAGCTCCTCGGCCTCGGCGCCCGCGACCCGGTCGGGGCGGAGCAGCTTGACCGCGACGCGGCGGTCGAGGCGTTGGTCGTACGCCGTCCAGACCTGGCCCATGCCGCCCTGGCCGATGAGCGTGGAGAGTTCGTAGCGCCCGGCGACCACACGGCCGCCCGTCCCCAGTGACACGGTCAGTTGCCGCCTTCCTGCTTGCGCAGGTAGTCACTGAGCTCGTCGAGCTCGGCCTGTACTTGGTGGATGCGGGCCGGTGCGGGGCGCGTGGGCGGGGGCGGCGTCTGCTGGACCGGCGGCTGGTGCTGCTGCGTCGGCTGGACCGGCGGCTGGTGCTGCTGCGTGGGCTGGAGGTGGACGGGGGCGGGTCCCTGCTGCTGCGGATAGCCGTACGTGGGCTGCGGCCCTGCGTAGCCCACGTACTGCGGCTGCCGGTGGCGGCTGAAGTGCCGGATGTCCGCGAACAAGTAGTAGGCGATCACCGCGACCAGCGTGCTCAGCAGGATCACCATGCCCGCGCTGCCGGGGCCCTGGAACTCGTCCTCGCCCGGGTCGACGCCGACGAGCACGAGGGCCGTCACGTCGAGCGCGGTCACCAGGCCGAAGAAGGCCCAGTCGTACGCCTTGCGCGTCACGATCGCGAGCCGCAGCATCGGCGCCCAGGCGAGCAGACCGCACGTCACGACGGCGAGGACCACGAACATCACGCGCAGCGTCACATGAGTGCCGCCGGAGGTCGGCGGCGGTTGCTGCGGCGCGTAGCCGTGGCCGTGCATGGCTGCTCCTGGTGCCTGATGCGGCCGCACGTTCGCCTGGAGGAACGCGCGGCCGAAAGTCGAAATACGAAAGGATGCAGATTCGAGCGTATAGGCCGACAAGGAGAAGCGGTCCAGGGTTGTACCGAACCGTTGCCGTACTGGTCACGTCCCGATCGCGGCCCCCGGCGGAACCCGGTCGTGCCACTTCGGCGGAACCCGGTCCTGTCACTCCGGCGGAAGCGTGCCGTCCGTCAGTCCGTCGTGCAGGCCCCGCACCAACTGCTCGCCCAGCCTGCCCGCGAGCCGCAGGGCGTCCTCGAAGGCGGCGAGCGCCCGGAACCGCTCTCCGTAGGCGCGCTGCCCGTCGAGCGGCAGGCGCGGAAGGCGGATGCGGCGGACGTCGAGCCGGGCCGCGGTGGACGCATAGCTGCTCGCCTGGCGGTTGTTGGCGGTGCCCCGCAGGAAGCCGGCGAGGAACCACGGGTCCAGGGCCGCCGGGTCGGGGCGCAGGAGGGTGAGCCCCCGGCCGAGCGCGGCGCCCGCCGTGGCCTCGTCGACGACGCGGGCGGTGGTGGTGGCGCCGGAGAGCGGGATGACGACGTCGCCGGGGCGGGTCACCACGGAGTCGGCCCGGTCGGCCGACGGGTCGACGGAGCCGGAGGGTTCCGTTCCGGCCAGCACGTCGTGCTCGGTGAGGACCCGCGTGACGCCGGGCGCCCCGCCCCCGGACCCCGTCGCCGTACGCAGCGACAGCGCGCCCGCGCGGGCGAGTTCGCCCACGGTGGTGACCGGCCCCCGGGTCGCGTCACCCGCCTGCGCGGGCGGCGGCATGAGCTCCGCCGTGCGGCGCACCGCGTCCCCGAGCCGTTCGCGAACAGCGGTCAGCTCCTCGGCGCCGCCGTCCGTGGCCGGTGGCGGCAGGCGGCGGGCCGGGGCCAGGTCGACCTCGTCGTCGAGGAGTTCGAGCACCGGCACGCAGCGGGCGAGCCCCGGCTGTTCCTCGACCGTGCCGTGCCGGTCGAAGCGCCGCCAGACGTCCAGCACGGCGTCCTGCACCGGCCGCCACGCCTGCCGGTCCCTGCCGTCGGCGGCGGCGAGCCCCGCCGTCTCGACGAGGAGCAGCTCGGGCGAGGCCTGCCCGTCCGGCACCGGGCGCTTGAGGACCCACACGTGCAGCGGGATGTTGTACGGGGGCGCGGCACCGGCGGGCAGCGCGATGACGGCGCGCAGGGCGCCGCGGCGCAGGAGGTCGGCGCGCACCCGGCGCCCCGAGCGGCGCGACGCGGCGGCGGGCGGCATCAGCAGGACGGCGGTGCCGCCGTCCCGGAGGCGGGCCAACGCGTGCTGGACCCAGGCGAGTTCGGACTCCGTACGGGCCGGGAAGCCGTACTCCCAGCGGGGGTCGTAGGCGAGTTCGTCGTGCCCCCAGTTGCGGTCGTTGAACGGCGGGTGGCAGAGCACGGCGTCGGCCCGCGCCTCGCCGAAGGCGTCCGCGCGCAAGGTGTCGGCGGCGGCGGCGCGCACGGTGGCGTCGGAGTGCAGGGCCAGGCGCAGGGCGGTGAGGGCGGCGAGTTCGGGGGCGCCGTCCTGGCCGTAGAGGCGCTGCCCCGGCCGGGGCGCGACGGCTCGCAGCAGGGCGCCGGTGCCGCAGGCCGGGTCGAGCACGGTCGGCGCGGGACCGGCGAGCGCGGGCTCGGCGAGCGCGGCCATCAGGTCGGCGGGACCGGCCGGAGTGAGCGTGTACTGCCGGGGGCTGGCGTCGATGTGCCGCCCGATCAGGAACTCGTACGTCTGCCGGGCGCCCAGCTCGGAGGCCAGCTCGGCCACGCCCCGCAGGAGGGGGACGGAGGGCAGGAGCCGCTCGGCGTCCGGGACGGCCACGGCGGCCCGCCGCGGGCCGCCGTGGCCCGGGGCGGCGGCCGCGGGCGCACCGAACCGCGGGGTGACGACCTGCGCGAGCGCCTCCGGGAGCAGTTCCGCCATCCGTTCGTCCGACACCGCGCTCACCCTGAGCCAGTCCGGGTGGCGGTCGCGTACGAGGAGCAGGGCGCAGCCCGCGTGCAGGAGGGCGGTGACCGGGCCCGCGGGGTGGCCCGCCAGGTGCTGCCAGACGCGTTCCCTGAGCGGCACTTCGCCCAGCTCGCCCAGCTTGCCCTGGGTGCGCAGCCACTCCTCGACCTCCGCGAGCGCGAAGGAGGGGCTGGTGTCGGTGCCGCCGACGGGCTTGGGGAAGTCGGGGTGGCGGCGGCGCCAGTTGCTGACGGCCGCCCGGCCGACGCCGGCGAGCCGGGCGATCCCCGCGGCGGTCACCTCTGTCGCGTTCTCCCGCACCAACTGGCTCCCCTCGGTCCCGCTGCCCGCCGCGCGCGTACCCCCCGCGGCGCTGTGGCGCCGATCCTACCCACCTCATGCGGGACCGCCCGCTTCACGGGTGTTAACAGACCATCCACCTGTCGTCGTGTTGACTCGGTTCACAGGCTCTGCTGAGATGGCGGCAGCACTTCCAATCCCGTGGGGGGATCTTCATGCGACGTACCACTCTTGCCGCCGTGTGCCTGGCCGCCGCCGCGACCGTCGGCCTGACGGCCTGCGGCACCGAGACGGACGGCTCCACGACCGCCGCCAAGCCGAAGAAGGAGGCGGGGCCGTTCCCCGGCCTGTCCGGGCCCGACATCGTCGACAAGGCCGTGAAGGTGACGACCGGCGCCTCGTCCCTCACCGTGCAGGGCAGCGTCCCGGACGAGAGCGGCACCATCGAGCTGGACATGGCCCTCGACACCAAGGGCCGCTGCGCGGGCACGATGGCGATGGGCGGGGAGGGCTCGCTCGACCTGATCACGACCGCGAAGACGGTCTACATGAAGTACGACGAGAAGTTCCTGCGCGCCCAGGGCAAGGGCGAGCCCGCGGCCGAGACGCAGGCCGCCGTGGACATGCTCGCGGGCAAGTGGGTGAAGACGTCCGCGACCGGCTCCGACGCCAAGGACATCACCGGGTTCTGCGACCTGGACGTCCTGCTCGACGAGTTCAGGGGCGCCGACTCCCCCGCCCGCAGGGGGAAGACGACCACCGTCGACGGCACACCGGCCCTCATGCTGACCGAGAACGACGGCACCGACCGGTACACCCTCTACGTCGCCACGGAGGGCAAGCCGTATCTCCTGAAGGTCGTGAACGAGACCGCGAAGACGCCGGACACCATCGCGTTCAGCGACTTCGACAAGCCGGTCGACACGACGCCTCCCGCCGGCGACGTCATGGACATCGACAAGCTCGCGGGCTGAGCCTCCCGGTCCCACGTGGCACGCGGCACGGGCTCACAGCACGTGCCGCACCCACACGTTCGGCTCGACGTACACGGCGTACCCGCGCTCCGGCTCGCAGTGCACCGGCACCAGCGCGCCCGGCACCTCGACGGGACCCGCCGTGTCGAACGGAAGGCCGGTCCACGCCCGCCACTGCGCGGTCGAACCGGACACCGTCATCGACGCGTGCGCCACCTTCGCGATGGTGCCGCCCGCCCGCACGTGCACCCGCAGCCACGGGTCGGCGGGCAGACCGTCGTCGCGCTTGCGCTGTGCGTACGTGTCGATCAGCGCGGCCGGTTCGAGGTGCTTGGCGTTCGGGCGCACCGGAGCGACGACTTCCGTGAAGCCGCGCGCGCGTGCGTTCTCGCGCATCGCGGTGAGCATCCGCCCCGAGACGCCCTGCCCGAGGAAGGACTTCGCCACGGTGATCTCGATCGCGCTCACCGTGTCGGACTTCCTGCCGTGCCGCAGGTCGGAGAACGCCCACAGCATGACCTGGTCCCAGCCGCCGTCCGGCAGCTCCCCGCGCCCGTCCGCCCGCAGCGCGAACGGCACGCTGAACGCCCGGGCCACGACCGCGCCCTCCGCGTCCGTGGCGACCAGGACGTACTCGGGAAGATCCTTGACGATCCGCCCGATCATCGACCACGCGATGGGGTCGTTCCCGATGAACTCCGGCCAGGTGTCGTCCATCGCCCAGAGCGGCCCGGCGAGTTCGGGCCGCTCGGCCAGCGTCGTGATCTTCAGGTCCATGCCCGGGACGCTAGCGGCCACGGGCCCGTCTGTTAAGCGGTTTTCCGTCCGTACGGGAAGACCTCAGCGCGCGTGGAACCGCCCGGGCGCGGCCGTCGGGCTGTCCCCGGCCGGCAGCTTCTCCCCCGGGCAGCCCGTCAGGACCCGCTTCATGGCGTCCCGCTCGGCGCCCGTCACCCACACCCCGTACTTCTTCTTCACCGCCACCTGGCGCGCCACGTAGGCGCACCGGTAGCCCTTGTCCGGCGGCAGCCAGGTGGCCGTGTCGCCGTCGCCCTTGCCGCGGTTGGGGCCCGCGTCGACGGCGAGGAGGTTGAGCGGATCGTTGGCGAAGGCGATGCGCTTGCTCGGCTCCCAGGTGCCCGCGCCCTTCTGCCAGGCGTCGGAGAGGGCGACGAGGTGGTCGATGTCGACCTGGCTGCGACCGCGCACGAACGTTACGTCCTTGCCGGTGTAGGGGTCCGGCGAGAGCGAGCCGGAGGCGACCTCGCAGTCCCCGTCGCGGTACTTCACGTCCTCCAGGTCGCGCTTGAGTATGTCGTCGCGGGTGCCGCAGCCGTTGGAGTCCGTGTCGGCCCAGGGGCTGCCGAACCGGTCGCGGTCGTAGCCGGTCTTGGGCGCGCGGCCCTTGACGGTGAGCGCGTCGACGGCGGCGAGCGCGGGCCCGGCCTTGGCGTCGGGCCCGGATGAGCCGCTGTCCTTCTCCTCGGGCATACAGCCGGTGACGGACCCGGCGGCGAGGACCGCGAGCAGCAGCGCGGCCCGAACTCCAGTGACACGGCGGCTGGTACGGGGGTTCACGCGACGGTCACCTCCGCCCCGAGTGCGAGCGTGCCGGGCGTCACGACGTCCGCGTACACGCCGATGCACATGCCGCGCGAGGCGGTGAGCGTCTTCAGGATGCGGCCGTCCGCCGGAAGCCCGCGCTGGGCCTGGGTGGTCATGACACAGCGTTCGATGCGCTCGGTGACGCGCAGCCGCAGGCCGCCGTCGAAGGCGATCTCCCGGCCGACCCAGTCCTCCTCGACCCACGGCTCGTCGGTACCGACCACGATGTTCTTGCGCAGCCGGCGTACGTCGACGGGGTCGGAGTCGCCGAGCAGCTCGCCGAGCGCGCGCAGCGAGGCGGTGCCGACGAGCGAGACGGCTCCCGCGTCCTGATGGCTCGTCTCGCCTTCGCGCACCAACTCCGCGCCTACGCCGAAGAGTTCGGCGATCCGGGGATCGCCGGGCCGCAGCGTCTCGCCGTCCGGCGTGGTGACGACGGGGCCGTCACCCTCGTACACGGCGGTGTGCTCCAGCATCCCCGGCGTCCGCCGGAACCGGCGGTGGTTCTTGCCGCTCGCCAGCTTCCCGTCCTCGTAGCGCAGGGCCCACAGCCGGTCTCCGGCCACGCCCCGCTCGTCGACGACGAGGTGATCCCGCTCGTCCCCCAGCATCGACTTCACCGGAAAACAGACGAGCCCCACAACAGCCCCATGCCCCACGGCACTTCCCCTCCCCTGGCCCACACGCTTTCGTCTCGCACCGCCACCGTACCGAGCGACTGGTTTAGACCATATCGTCCCCCGCATTACCTCCGGCGTAATCGACCCGCCGGAGGACGCACGGCACCATCGACCTCATCCGCAGGAACGCCGACCGAGGAGTGAGAAATGACGACCGAAGACACCACCCGCGCCGCCGTCCAGGCCTTCCTGCAGTGCAGGCTGGCGGGCGACACCGAGGGGCTCACCGCCCTCTTCGCCGACGAGGTCGACTGGCTGCTGGCCGAGAACCCGGGCGTGCCGTGGATCCGGCCGCGCTCCACCGCCGCCGAGTGCGCGGCCCAGGCCGAAGAACTCGCCGCGCACACCGTCCCGGAGAAGGCGGGCGCCACCGTCGACACGATCGTCGTCGAGGGCACGGAAGCCGTGATCTTCGGCCGCCTCTGGGGCACCGTGCGCGCCACCGGCAAGTCCTTCGAGGGCCCCTTCTCGCTGCGCCTGACGGTCGAGGACGGCCGGATCACGCGGCACCACCTCTACGAGAACAGCCGGTCGATCGCCGACGCCTGCACCCCGTGACCCCCGCCCCCGAAGGAGGGCGGGGCCCGAGCGCTACGACCCCACGATCGTCGTGAGGAACTCCCCCACCCAGCCGAGCAGTTCGCGGCCGACCAACGGCTTTCCGCCGACCTTGGCCGTCTTCGGACGCGGCACCAGGAGCTGGTGGGCGTTGGCCTTGATGACCGTGCCGGGGTAGAGACGCTTGAGCCGGAGCTCCTGCGACTCCCGCAGCTCCACCGGGGCGAACCGGATGTTGTTGCCCTGGAGCACGATCTCGCCGACCTCGCACGCGCGGGCCAGCATGCGCAGGCCCGCCACCAGGAGGAGGTTCTCCACCGGCTCGGGCAACTTGCCGTAGCGGTCGGTGAGTTCCTCGCGCACCGCCTTGACGTCCTGCTCGCTGCTCGCCGATGCGATGGAACGGTAGGCCGCAAGGCGCAGGCGCTCGCCGGGCGCGTAGTCGTGCGGGACGTGCGCGTCGACCGGCAGCTCGACCTTGACCTCCAACGGCGGCTCCTCCTCCACCCCGCCCTCCAGGGACGCGCGGTAGTCGGCCACCGCCTCGCCCACCATGCGTACGTAGAGGTCGAAGCCGACGCCCGCGATGTGGCCCGACTGTTCACCGCCCAGGAGATTGCCCGCGCCGCGGATCTCCAGGTCCTTCATCGCCACGTACATGCCCGCGCCCATCTCCGTGTGCTGGGCGATCGTGGCGAGGCGCTCGTGGGCGGTCTCCGTGAGGGGCTTCTCCGGCGGGTAGAGGAAGTAGGAGTAGCCGCGCTCGCGGCCTCGGCCCACGCGGCCCCGCAGCTGGTGCAGCTGGGAGAGGCCGAAGTTGTCGCCGCGCTCGACGATCAGGGTGTTGGCGTTGGAGATGTCGATGCCCGACTCGACGATCGTCGTCGAGACGAGGACGTCGAACTTCTTCTCCCAGAAGTCCACCACCACTTGTTCCAGGGCCTGTTCGGACATCTGGCCGTGCGCGGTGGCGATGCGGGCCTCGGGGACGATGTCCCGCAGGCGGGCCGCCGCCCGGTCGATGGACTCGACGCGGTTGTGGATGTAGAAGACCTGGCCCTCGCGCAGCAGCTCGCGGCGGATGGCCGCGCCGATCTGCTTCTCCTCGTACGGGCCGACGAAGGTCAGGACCGGGTGGCGCTCCTCGGGAGGCGTGGTGATCGTCGACATCTCGCGGATGCCGGTCACGGCCATTTCGAGGGTTCGCGGGATCGGTGTCGCCGACATCGTCAGGACGTCGACGTTCGCGCGCAGCTTCTTCAGCTGCTCCTTGTGCTCGACGCCGAAGCGCTGCTCCTCGTCGACGATGACCAGGCCCAGGTCCTTGAACTTCGTCTCGGAGGAGAAGAGGCGGTGCGTGCCGATCACGATGTCGACCGAGCCGTCGCGCAGGCCCTCCAGGGTCGCCTTGGACTCCGTGTCGGTCTGGAAGCGGCTCAACGCCCGCACCTTCACGGGGAACTGGGAGTAGCGCTCGGAGAACGTGCCGAAGTGCTGCTGCACCAGGAGCGTGGTGGGGACCAGGACCGCCACCTGCTTGCCGTCCTGGACCGCCTTGAAGGCGGCGCGGACCGCGATCTCCGTCTTGCCGTAGCCGACGTCGCCACAGATCAGGCGGTCCATCGGGACCGTCTTCTCCATGTCGTCCTTCACCTCGGCGATGGTGGTCAGCTGGTCGGGCGTCTCCACGTACGGGAAGGCGTCCTCCAGCTCGCGCTGCCAGGGGGTGTCGGGGCCGAAGGCGTGGCCGGGGGCCGCCATGCGGGCGCTGTAGAGCTTGATGAGGTCGGCGGCGATCTCCTTGACGGCCTTCTTCGCGCGCGCCTTCGTCTTCGTCCAGTCGGCGCCGCCCAGGCGGTGCAGCGTGGGGGCCTCGCCGCCGACGTACTTGGTGATCTGTTCCAGCTGGTCGGTGGGGATGTAGAGGCGGTCGCCGGGCTGGCCGCGCTTGGCGGGCGCGTACTCGACGACCAGGTATTCGCGGGTCGCGCCCTGGACGGTGCGCTGCACCATCTCGATGTAGCGGCCCACGCCGTGCTGCTCGTGGACGATGTAGTCGCCGGTCTCCAGGGTCAGCGGGTCGATCGTCTTCCTGCGGCGCGCGGGCATCCGCTGGCCGTCCTTGCCGGCCGCCTTCTGGCCGGAGAGGTCGGTCTCGGTGAGGACCGCGAGCTTGAGGGCCGGGTCCAGGAAGCCGTAGTCGATCGAGCCGCAGGAGACGTGCACGACGGAGGGGGTGAGCTCGCTGAGGTCCGCGTCCAGGCGGGCCGCGATGCCCTCGCCGCCCAGGACCTCGACGGTGCGGGCCGCGGGGCCGTGGCCCTCCGTCACGTAGACGGTGCGCCAGCCTTCGGCCAGCCAGCCCTTGGTGTCGGCGAGCGCCTTCGCGGTGTCGCCGCGGTAGGTCTCGGTGGCGTGCATGCCGAGCTTGAGGGTGTCGTCGTCCACGTCTTCGTCGGCGGCGAAGGGGGAGACGGACCACCACATCATGCCCAGGTCACGGGCGTGGTCGCGGACGTCCGCGATGCCCCACAGGGAGGCGGCGCCCACGTCGATGGGGGCCTCGCCGCCACCGGCCGTCGCGGCCCAGCTGGCCTGGAGGAACTCCTGCGAGGTCGCCACGAGGTCGGAGGCGCGGGTGCGCACGCGCTCGGGGTCGCAGACCACGGCCATGCTGTCCCGCGGCAGGACGTCGAGCAGCAGCTCCATGTCGTCGACCAGGACAGGGGCGAGGGACTCCATGCCCTCGACGGCGATGCCCTCGGCGATCTTGCCGAGCAGCTCGCCCAGCTCGGGGTGGGCCTGCGCGAGGGCGGCGGCCCGTTCCCGTACGTCGTCCGTCAGGAGCAGCTCGCGGCAGGGCGGGGCCCACAGGCCGTGCGCCGCGACCTCCAGGGAGCGCTGGTCGGCGACCTTGAAGTAGCGGATCTCCTCGACGTCGTCGCCCCAGAACTCGACGCGCAGGGGGTGCTCCTCGGTCGGCGGGAAGACGTCCAGGATGCCGCCGCGCACGGCGAACTCGCCGCGCTTCTCGACCAGCTCCACGCGGGAGTACGCGGCTGCCGCGAGGGCTTCCACGGTGTCGTTCAGGTCCGTGGTCTCGCCGGTGCGCAGGGCCACGGGCTCCAGGTCGCCCAGGCCCTTGACCTGCGGCTGGAGGACCGAGCGCACGGGGGCGACGATGACGGAGACCCGGCCCGTCTCGGGGTCGTCGGGCCGGGGGTGCGCCAGGCGGCGCAGGACGGCGAGGCGGCGGCCGACGGTGTCGGAGCGCGGCGAGAGGCGCTCGTGGGGGAGCGTCTCCCAGGAGGGGTACTCGACGACTCCGTCCGGCGGGATGATCGTGCGCAGGGCGGCCGCCAGGTCCTCGGCCTCGCGGCCGGTCGCCGTCACGGCAAGGACGGTGCGGTTCGTCTCGCGGGCGAGGGCCGCGATGGCGAAGGGGCGCGCGGCGGGCGGACCGACCAGGTCTACGTGGGCGCGGTTGCCGTCGGTGGCGGTCTTGACCGCTTCGGCGAGTGCGGAGTCCTTGACGACAGCGTCGAGCAGACCGTGCAGGCTCATGTGGGCTTTCGCTTTCCGTCCAGGTTCTGGGGCGCGCAGGGCAACGCGAACCGCCCGGCAACGTGAACGGGCCGGGGGATCTCCAGCGTACGACTCCGGAGTGACAGGCGCGGCTCGGTCGGACAGGGCGGTCGCCGGACCGGCCGAAAGCAGACGGCCCCGGCGGCGCGTACTCGCGCCGCCGGGGCCGCTCTTCCCGCACCCCCGTAGCAGGAGCTATTCGGTGGCGATGGCGTTCAGGACGTTCATCCTGCCCGCCCTGAAGGCGGGGACCAGGGCCGCGAAGAGGCCCACGAACGCCGAGCCGACGAAGACGGTGAGGATCGTCGGCCAGGGGATCTCCAGGACCTTCAGGCCCTCCAGGGCCAGGAGCTTCTGGGCCGTGGCCCCCCAGCCCATGCCGAGGCCCAGGCCGAGCAGCGCGCCGAAGAGGGCGATGACCACCGACTCCAGGCGGATCATGCGGCGCAGCTGGCGGCGCGAGAGGCCGATCGCCCGCATCAGGCCGATCTCGCGGGTGCGCTCGACCACCGAGAGGGCCAGCGTGTTCACCACGCCCAGGATCGCGACGATGATCGCGAGGCCGAGCAGGCCGTAGACCATGTTCAGCATCTGGCCGACCTGGTCCTTCAGGGTCTGCTTGAAGTCGGTCTGGTCCATGACCTTGTACTGCGGGTACTCGGCCATGGCCGCCTTCAGCGACTTGTACGCCGCGTCCTGCTGGCCCTTCTCCGCCTTGGCGAACATGATCTCGTTCGGCGGCATCCGGTCGGCCGGCACGTACTTCTCGGCGGTCGTGAGGTTCACGTACATCGCGCCCGAGTCGATCGAGGTGTCGCTCGACGTGATGGCCCGGACCGTCATCTCGCCCGTCCTGCCGTGGTCGAAGGCGAGCTTCACCTTGTCGCCGACGGTGATGCCGTGGTCCTTGGCGAAGTCCGCGCCGACCGACATGGAGTCCGGCTTGTAGGCGTCGGCGAGCTTGCCGGCGACCGTCTCGCTGCGCAGGTCCTGGGCGTACGTCGCGTCGGCGGCGCTGAGGCCGACCCCCTTGGCGACCTTGCCGTTGGCGGCGGTCAGGTCCGCCTTGATGTCCTTGTACTGGGTGATGTGGGCGATGTGGTCGGCCTTCTCCAGGGCCTTCGCGGCCTTCGGCGTGATCGCCTGCTGGCCGTCGGGCTGGATGATGAAGTCCGCGCCGACCGACTTGTCGAGCTCGTCCGTGGCGGAGGCGACCATCGAGGAGCCGACCACGGAGAGGCAGGCGACCAGGGCGAGGCCGATCATCAGGGCCGCGCCGGTGGCGCCGGTGCGGCGCGGGTTGCGCAGGGCGTTGCGCTCGGCCATCCGCCCGATGGGGCCGAACATCCGAAGCAGTACGGCGCTGATGACGCGGACCACGCCGTTGGCCAGGACCGGGCCGATGACGACGAAGCCGATCAGGGTCAGGACCACGCCGCCGCCGAGGAAGAGCGAGCCCTCGCTCGCCTTGTCCGCCTGGGACGCGGTGTAGAGGCCGAAGCCGCCGGCGCCGGTGAGGACCAGGCCGATGACCGCGCGCACGGCGCTCGCCTTGCCGTCGGCCGGTGTCCCGGCGTCGCGCAGGGCGGCCATCGGGGAGACCTTGGCGGCGCGCCGCGCGGGGAGGTAGGCGGCCAGGACGGTGACGACGATGCCGAGGACCATGCCGACCGCGGGGGTCGTCCACTTGACGGTGAGGTCCTGGGTGGACAGTTCCATGCCCATGCCGGACATGAGCTGCATCAGGCCGACGGCGAGGCCGACGCCCGCGCCGACACCGAGGACCGAGCCGAAGACACCGAGCAGCAGCGCCTCGACGAGCACGGAGCGGTTGACCTGCTTGCGGCTCGATCCGATGGCGCGCATCAGGCCGATCTCGCGGGTGCGCTGGGCGACCAGCATCGAGAAGGTGTTGATGATGAGGAAGATGCCGACGAGGAAGGCGATCCCGGCGAAGCCGAGCATCGCGTACTTCATGACGTCCAGGAAGCCGCTGACGCTCTTGCGGTTGTCGTCCGAGCTCTCCTTCTGCGTCTTGACCTTGTACGCGGAGGCGTCCGCGCCCATGGCCCGCGTCACGCTCCCCTTGAGGACCGTGTCGCTGACGCCCTCGTCGGCGACCACGTTGACGTGTGTGAACCTGCCGGTGGCGCCGAGGAGTTCGCGCTGTGCGGTCGCGGTGTCGAAGTAGACGATCGCGGCGCCGGGGTTGGTCACCTTGAAGGTGGCTATGCCGGAGATCTTCGCGGTGTGGTCGCCGGTGACGGCGATGGTGCGCAGCTCGTCACCGATCTTGAGGTGGTGCTTGTCGGCGGTGTCGGAGTCGACCATCACGTCGGTGGGCCCGCGCGGGGCGTGCCCGGAGGTGATGTCCATCGAACGCAGTTCGTTGCGCGTCCAGTTGCCGGCCATGGTCGGGCCGCCGCCGGTGGGACCCACGTTCTTCTTCTCGGAGTTGACGACGGTGACGCTCTCGCTGACGACCGCGCCCTCGGCGGACTTGGCGCCCTGTGCCTTCTTCGCCTGCTCGACGACCGATGCGGGCATCGACTCGGGCTTGCCCGTGTCGGGCCGGTCGCCCGGGTCCGTCGCGGACTTGGAGGTGACGGTGACATCGGCGGACGTCGCGGCGAAGAGCTTGTCGAACGTCGTGTTCATCGTGTCGGAGAAGACGAGGGTGCCGCAGACGAACGCCACCGAGAGGACCACGGCCACGGCGGAGAGCGCCATGCGGCCCTTGTGCGCGAAGAAGTTGCGCATCGAGGTCTTGAGGACGGTCATGACGTACGCCCCCGGGCGTCGAAGTCCTTCATGCGGTCGAGGACGGTCTCGGCGGTCGGCGCGTACATCTCGTCGACGATGCGGCCGTCCGCGAGGTACAGCACCCGGTCCGCGTACGAGGCCGCCACCGGGTCGTGCGTGACCATCACGATGGTCTGGCCCAGCTCGGTCACCGACTTGCGCAGGAAGCCCAGCACTTCGGCGCCCGCACGGGAGTCGAGGTTGCCGGTCGGCTCGTCACCGAAGATGATCTCGGGGCGCGCGGCCAGGGCGCGGGCCACGGCGACCCGCTGCTGCTGGCCGCCGGAGAGCTCGGTCGGGCGGTGCTTGAGGCGGCCCGCGAGGCCGACGGTCTCCACGACCTGGTCGAGCCAGCCGCGGTCGGGCTTGCGGCCCGCGATGTCCATCGGGAGCGTGATGTTCTCCAGGGCGTTGAGCGTCGGCAGCAGGTTGAACGCCTGGAAGATGAAGCCGATCCGGTCCCGGCGCAGCTGCGTGAGCTTCTTGTCCTTGAGGCCGGTGATCTCGGTCTCGTCGAGGTAGATGTGCCCGGAGGAGACGGTGTCGAGGCCCGCGAGGCAGTGCATCAGGGTCGACTTGCCGGAGCCGGACGGACCCATGATCGCGGTGAACTGCCCGCGGGCGATGTCCACGTCGATCTCGTCGAGCGCGACGACCCGGGTCTCCCCGGACCCGTACGCCTTCACGACCTGGCGCGCCCGTGCCGCCACGGCCGTACGCCCTCCAGTGCCCCCGTGCCTGGGAATGGTTACAGCCGATGTCACGGTAAGTCTCCTAAGTCGGTTGCGCGGTGGGTCAGGCGTGTTCGCTACGCATAAAGAGTCTGGTCGTCCGACGGCTCCGGCACCCTGGTGCCCAGCGCAGTCTTTTGCGGGGGAAAACCCCACCCCCGGGGGTGTGGTCGGCCGACTTCGGGGCCGTCCCCCGGCCCTGAAGTCGGCGCCTCCGTCGGCCGTCCCCCGGTCCGTCCGTCGGCATAAAGCCAATCTAAGAAGCGGCCGTGGCCTTCTCATCCTCCAGCGGTACGAAGGAACCCCGGTCCGTAGTACGGAGGATCCCTTAAGGGATCTCCACCCGCCGGTGGAGCCGCTCTCGGGGTCACTCCACCCTCCTGCTGACCACACCCCGACCCACCTGCCGAGATGTTCTCCACCCCTGCCCTCGGAACCCACCGGGTGAGAAGGTGGCCCGGAGCAATTAGATGCAGGGGGAAGGAATCTCGGTGGGCACAGCCGGAGCGGGCGGCGCGGCAGGTTCGGGCACGGACGGCATACGTTCGAACGCCACCGGCAGCGGGCGGCGCGGCCCCGTCGTCGCCGCCCTCATGCTCGCCATGGCGCTCGCCGCCCTGGACTCCACCATCGTCTCGACCGCCATCCCGCAGATCGTCGGCGACCTCGGCGGCTTCTCCGTCTTCTCCTGGCTCTTCTCCGGCTATCTGCTCGCCGTCACCGTCACCCTGCCCATCTACGGCAAGCTCTCCGACACCTTCGGCCGCAAGCCCGTCCTCATCGCGGGCAGCGTCCTCTTCCTGATCGGCTCGGCCCTGTGCGCCCTGGCCTGGAACATGGGGGCGCTGATCGCCTTCCGCGTCATCCAGGGCCTGGGCGGCGGCGCGCTCCAGGGCACGGTGCAGACGCTCGCCGCCGACCTCTATCCGCTCAAGGAACGCCCCAAGATCCAGGCCAAGTTGTCCACCGTGTGGGCCGCCTCCTCGATCGCGGGGCCGGGTCTCGGCGGCCTGATCGCCGCGTACGCCGACTGGCGCTGGATCTTCCTGATCAATCTGCCCATCGGGGCGGTCGCCCTCTGGCTGATCGTGCGCCACCTGCACGAGCCGCAGCGCGAGGCGGTCACCCGGGGGCGCACCGACTGGGCGGGCGCGCTCACCGTCTTCGCCTGCGGTGGCGTCCTGCTCACCGCGCTCGTGCAGGGCGGCGTCGCCTGGGGCTGGCTCTCCGCCCAGTCACTGGCGCTGTTCGCGGGCGGACTGCTGCTGGCCGGGGCCGTCGTGGTCATCGAGCGGCGCGCGGCGGAGCCGATCATCCCCGGCTGGGTCTGGCGCCGGCGCACCATCGCGGCGGTCAACCTCGCCCTGGGCGCGCTCGGCCTCCTGATGGTCGCGCCCACCGTGTTCCTGCCGACGTACGCCCAGTCCGTGCTCGGCCTCGCGCCGATCGCCGCCGGGTTCGTGCTCTCCGTGATGACCCTGAGCTGGCCGGTCTCCGCCGCCCTGAGCCAGCACGTCTACCGCAGGCTCGGCTTCCGCGACACGGCGCTCATCGGCATCGGCGGGGCCGCCCTCGTCCTCTTCGCGTTCCCCCTCCTGCCCTACCCGGGGCAGGCCTGGCAGCCGGCCCTGATCATGCTGCTGCTCGGCGCGGCACTCGGCCTCTTCCAGCTGCCGCTGATCATCGGGGTGCAGTCCAGCGTCGGCTGGTCCGAGCGCGGCACGGCCACCGCGTCCATCCTCTTCTGCCGCCAGATCGGCCAGACCCTGGGCGCCGCGCTCTTCGGCGCGGTGGCCAACGGGGTGCTCACCTCGCGGCTCGGCGGCGCGGGCTCCCTGGACTCGGTGGCCCACGCCCTGGAGAACCCGGCCGCGGTCGCCGACCCCGAACGGCTGCGCCGCGCGGTCGATTCGGCGGTCGACACGGTGTACGTGGGAGCGGGGTGCGCGGCGGTGATCGCACTCCTCGTTCTGGTGTTCCTGGCGCCTCGGCGCTTTCCGGTAATCGGGACGGAAACCCCGGAAAACGGGGAGTCAGAGGCCCTGAAGGGCCAGGAAAACCCCGAACCGACCCCGCGCGAACGCCCTATGAACAAACCGGCCGAATAGACCGACCAACCAGTATGTGCAAAACCTTACGCGGCTCTACTACTTACAAGTAACGTGCTCGATTCTCACCTCTCGCTCCCTGCGGTCCCGCACCGGACCGACGCCGCGCAAGGAGAACCGGGATGTCCTACCCTCATCAACCCCAGCGCCCGCACCGCCCCCAGCAACCCCCTCAGAACCCTCAACGCCCTCAGAGCCCTCAGAGCCCTCAGAGCCCTCAGAGCCCTCAACCCCAGCACCCGCATCACGCCTACCACCCCCACCTCCCCCCGCACAGCTCCTCCCCCTCCTACCCCACCTATCCCTGGCAGCCCGTCGCGCCACCGGACCCCCCACCACCCCCAAGGCTCCCCCGCCACCCCGCACTTGGCCGCCACAGCGACCTGCGCCACCTGCGCAGCGCCTACCGCTGGCAGCGCCGCGTCGCCACCCTCACGGCGCTCGGCTACTTCACGCTCTTCCTGATCCTCTCCGCGTTCGCCCCGACCCTGATGACGGGCACGGTCTCCGGCGGCCTCTCCACCGGCCTGCTGCTCGGCCTGTGCCAGGTGCCCGTCACCTTGCTGGCCATAGCGCTGTACGAGTACACCGCCCGCCGCAGGGTCGACCCGCTGGCCGAACGCCTGCGCAAACTGGCGGAGTTGGAGGCCAACCGATGAACTCCCGCTCCCCTCTGACCGGCCCCCCGTCCCCGCTGACCCGCTCCGACATCACGCTGGCCACCGACTCGGCCCAGGCCATGTCCCTGGTGGCGTTCACCGCCGTCGTCACCCTCACGCTGCTCCTGTGCGTGATGACGGGCCCCGACCGCGACAACCTCGGCGAGTTCTACACCGGCTACGGCGCCCTCTCACCGATGCGCAACGGCCTGGCCATCGCGGGCGACTACATCTCGGCGGCGACCGTGCTCGGCACGGGCGGAGTGATCGCGCTCCTCGGGTACGACGGGGTCGTCCTGGCCCTGAGCACGGCCCTCTCCCTCATGCTCCTGATGTTCCTGCTGGCCGAACCCCTGCGCAACGCGGGCCAGTTCACCATGGGCGACGTACTGACCCGCCGGATGCCGGGCCGCGCCGTACGCATCACCGCGTGCGCGGCGACGCTGGCCGCGCTGATCCCGCTCATGCTGGTGCAACTGGCGGGCGCGGGCGATCTGCTCTCCTTCATCCTCGGCTTCTCCGGCGAAGGCGTGAAGACGGGCTGCGTCGTCGCGCTCGGCGCGCTCATGATCAGCTACGCGGCGATCGGCGGCATGAAGGGCACCGCCCTCATCCAGATCCTGAAGATCGTGATGCTGCTCGGCTCCGGAGTGGTCATCGCCGCCCTGATCCTGCGCCGCTTCGACTGGGACCCGGGCGCGCTGCTCGCCGCCGCCGAGAAGGGCAGCGGGGTCGGCCCGGCCTTCCTCCAGTCCGGACTGCAGTTCGCGGGCGGCCCCAACCCCCGCCTGGACATGATCAGTTCGGAGCTGACGGTGGTGCTCGGCGGCGCGTGCCTGCCGCACGTCACGATGCGGATGTACACGGCGCGCAGTGCGCGCGAGGTACGCCGCTCGCTGTCCTGGGCGGTGTCGTCGGTGGCCCTCTTCGTACTGATCATCGCGATCGTCGGCTTCGGCGCGACGGCGATGCTCGGACGGGCGGCCATCGCACAGGCGGACCCGCAGGGCAACACGGCCTATCTCCTCGGCTCCAAGGCGGTGTTCGGCGCGAACGCGTCGACGGCGGAGACCCTCGTCTTCACGACGGTCACCACGGCGATCTTCCTGACGCTGCTGGCCTCGGTCGCCGGAATGATCCTGGCCTGCGCCAATTCCCTGGCGCACGACGTCTTCGCGCATCTGCGCAGGGAGCTGACCCCACGCCGGGAGATGACACTGGCCCGCGTCTCGGCGCTGGCCATAGGGGGCCTGGCGATCGCCCTGGCGGTCATGGTCCAGCACCACAACCTCCAGCCACTGGTCACGCTGTCGTTCTGCCTGGGCGCGTCCGCCCTCGCCCCGGCACTCGTCTACAGCCTCTTCTGGCGCCGCTACACCCGCAGGGGCCTGCTCTGGACCCTGATCGGCGGCACGCTCGGCTCGGTCATCCTCATGACGGGCACCAACCTGGTCTCGGGCGCCCCCACATCAGCCTTCCCGAACCACGACTTCAACTGGTTCCCCTTCACCACAACAGGCCTGGCCTCCATCCCCCTCGGCTTCTTCCTGGGCTGGCTGGGCACGGTGTCGTCAGGCCCCAGGGAATCGGAGGAACAGCGCAAGCGGTACGAGGCGGTGGAGGGCTGGATCTTGGCGGGGGTGACGAGGAGATGACACTCGCCGCGAGCTGATCACCCACCCCTCAGGAGCCGACGCGAGCTGATCACCCACCCCCGCCCCTTCCAGGAAGGCTCGACGCGGGGAAATCGGGTGGGTGGGCGGGAAAGAATCGCCGCGAAGCGGCGGCCTGAAACGCCCCGCCCAGCTAGGGGGCACCCTCGGCGGCAGCCCGCCCGGTCAGGGCAGCGAGGCTACTGCGCACATGCTCCATGTGCGCCCGCACCTCGTCCCACTCCTCCCCGTGCTCCCGCAGCATCCGCTCCGTCTCCCGCCCGACCTGCTCCTCCCGCACCCTCGCGGCAGCGAGCAACTCGGCGCCCCGCGCCTCCGCGTCCTCCTGCCCGTGCCGGGCGGACTCCTCCGCCTCGACCGAGGCCCGCTTCGCCTCGGAGAGGCGGGCCTCCGCGGCAGCGACGAGCGAGGCCTCCGCGGCCGCCGCCTCCGCTTCCCGCAGGGCGATCTCCCGCTCGGCGGCCTCCCAGCGCTCCGCGTGCTCCTTCTCCTGCTCCTCCAGGAGCGCGGCACTGCGCTGCCGCGTCTCCCGCAGCGCGGCAAGGGCCTCGCCCCGCCACTCCTTCACGTCACGGCGGGCCGCGATCCGCGACTCGTCCGCGGCGGCGCGGCAGGCGAGCAGCCGCTGCCGGGCCCGCTCCTCGGCCTCGCCGAGGACCTCGTCGGCGTACGCGCGAGCGGCCTCACGGACCTCCCGGGCCTCCGCGTCGGCCGCCTCCGTCACGCGCTGCACGTCCGCCTCGGCCGCTGCCCGCACGGCCGCGGCCTCCTCCTCGCCCAGGGCGAGGATGTTCCGCGCGCGCTCGCTCAAATTCTCGTACGTCTGAGGCGCGAGCCGCGACACCACGTCCCGCAGCCGCTCCGCCTCCGCCTCCATCTCCTTGGCGAGGACGGTGAGCCGGGCGGCACGTTCCCACGCGCCGTCGCGGTCCTGGGACAGATCGAAGGCGTACGCGTCCACCTGCTCGGGACGGTAGCCACGTCCGCGCACGGCGACGAAGCCGTGCTCCGACGCCGTTGCACCGCTGCTCATCCTTGAATCCCTCCTCCGACGCACCACGCGCGTATTACGCGATTGGCGCACATCTTGATGGATCAAGCGGAAGCGCTCATAACGCGACACTCCGCGCATGTCATCCGCTCAAGGATGCTCTATTTGCCACCAGAAGCCGGAATCGGGTTCGCACTCGTCGGGACAACGCACGAGGCGCCCGACCCACGCACAGGGTCGAGCGCCTCGTTCACCACGGCGAGGGGGCTACAGAAGCCCGTCCCACATCTGCTCGAGCAGCACCGACCACCAGCTCTCCGGCGAAGCGAGCGCCGCCGGGTCCAGCGCCGCCAGCTGCCCCTGGAAGTCCACGGTCCAGCGCCCCGCCTGCTCCTGGTTCAGCCCGAACCGCAACCGCCACATGCGGCCGAGGAGTGCCAGGCAGCGCGCGAACTCGGGAAGACCCGTGTTCACGAACTGCGGCGCCACCGGGGCGCCGCCGGGTCCCGCCTCCACGGGCACGGCGACGATGTTCGCCGTGCCGTACTGGACGCAGATCGCGCGGCCGAAGTCGCTGCCCATGACGAGGTACGAGCCCGCGTCCGACGCCGGCTGCACCCCCCGCTCCTGCGCCGTCTCGGCGAGGGTCGGCACCGGCCGACCCGGCTGGGCCTGCGCCCAGAAGAACGGACCGAAGTCGACGGGCAGGCCCGCCACGACGAGCGTGTGCGCCACGAGGTCGGGCACGCCCTGCCGGGAGACCGCCCGCTGGTCGAAGCGGAAGATGCCGGGCCCGAACGCGCCCACCAGCTCCTGCGCCACGCCCTCCGGCGGGATCGGCGGCGCGGGCTGCACCTGCGGCAGCGGCGCGCGCACCGGCGCCGGGCGCGCCGGACCGTCCGCGACCTGGTGCAACTCGGCCTGGTGCGCGATGAGCTGCTGCATGCCGCCCTGCCGGGACGCGTGGTCCCTGCCGTACGGGGCGATGCTCGTGATCCGCGCCTGCGGCCAGGTCTCGCGGATCATCCGGGCGCAGTACGCGCCCGGCAGCTCGCAGGACTCCAGCTCGGTGTGGAGTTCGAGCACCTGCTGCGGCGGCACGTTCATGCCGCGCAGCTCGTGCAGGATCTGCCACTCCGGGTGCGGGGTACCGGGCGCCGAGCGGCGGATGAGCTGCTGCTCGGAGCCGTCCTGCGCGCGATAGCGGAGTACGGCCTGGTAGCCGGGCCCGACGGTCGGCTGACCTGCGGGCGGCTGCGGATAGCCGTAGGGCTGACCGGGAGCGGGCTGACCGGGCCGGCCCTGCATGGGAGGCGGCATGCCGGGGGCACCCGGAGCGCCGGGAGCGCCCGGGGCCTGCGGCGGCAGGGGCGCGCCGGGGCCGCCGACCGCGGGCCCGGCCAGCATGGTCGCCGCGTGGTGGACGCCACCGCCGGGCGCACCGGGGGTGCCGGGGGCACCAGGAGGCTGCGGCGCACCAGCGCCCGGAGCACCGGGCGGACCGGGAGGCTGCGGCGCACCAGGAGCACCAGGAGCACCCGGCGGCTTGATCCCGCCGGGGCCACCCAGGCTCGGGTCCGCCAGCATCGTCGCCGCGTGGTGCACCCCGCCGGGAGGCGTCCCCGGAGCACCGGGCGGGCCGGGAGGCTGCGGCGCACCAGGAGCTCCAGGGGCACCCGGAGCGCCGGGAGCACCAGGAGCACCAGGAGCACCCGGCGGCTTGATCCCGCCGGGGCCACCCAGGCTCGGGTCGGCCAGCATCGTGGCCGCGTGGTGGACACCGCCGCCGGGAGGCGGGGTGCCGGGTGCGTTCGGCGGCTGCGGGGCGTCGGGAGCCGCGGGCGGCTGAGGTCCGTCGGGGCCCAGCGCCGATACGAGCTGCGTCGGGACGTAACCCCCCGCCGGGGTGCCCGGAGCACCGGGACCGGACGGCGGCGGCGTACTCCCCTGGGGCACACCGGGCGTACCCGGGGCACCGGGAGGCGGCGGCGTGACCGCACCGCCGCCACGCGCACCGCGCGGCGGCGCCTGCGCCTTGCTGGTCGCGGCGTCGGCGATGTCCCCGGAGCCGGGCGGCACGGAGTGCTGAGCGGCTCCGGGAGCGGGACCCTGCGGGTAGCCGTACGTGGACGGGTCCGGCGGGCTCACGCCCGGAGGCGGCGGCATGTTCACCGCGGCACCGGCGGGCGGCGGGGGCAGGTTCGGCCCCGGAGCCGCCGGGGTCCGCGGACCGGGCCCCTGCGGATAGCCGTACGCGGACGCGTCGGGCGCACCGGCACCCGGAGGCGGCAGGTTCGGGCCGTCGAGCGCGGGCGCCACCGTGGTCGACGGAAGGCCGCTGCCGCCGCGCATCAGCGCGGTCTTGGCCTCCGGCGCCACACCGGGCGGCCGGACGTCGTCATCGTCACCGCCGACCAGCGGCGGCGCGAACACCGTCGCGGGCGCCGGTACCGAACGGTCGTCACCGGAGTCGGCGTTGGTGTCCGTACCGGCCCACGGGGTGTCCTCGACGGGCTCACCCGACCCCCCGGCCGCGGGCCACGGCGTACCGCCACCGGGCGCTTCGGGAGCCGCGGACGCGACAGGCGCCGCGGTCTCGGCAGGCGCGGACGGCACAGACGGCACAGACGGCGCAGACGGCTCGGACGGCGCCGGACCGCCGTACCCCACACCCTCGTCGGACGCCTCCGGAGCAGGAGACAACCCCGCGTCCGCAGCCGCGGCCGCGCCCGCCTTCGCGGACTCCGCCCGCCGATCAGGGATGCCCAGCTTGTCCGCCGCCTCCTGGAGCCACTCCGGAGGGCTCAACAGGAACGACGTCTGATTCAGGTCGACCCGCTCCGGCGGAGCCGGCGCCGCGTCCTGCGGCGCCACCTCAGGGGCGCCGTACTCCTCTTCGTACCGGCGGATCACCTCACCGACCGGCAGGCCCGGCCAGAGCGAGGCATCGCCGCTGTCGCGCGCGATGACGAGCCGCTGACGGCCGCCGTCGGACACCGGACCGTTCTCACGGTCCTCCGCCCACACGACGAAACCGAGCTCGAACTCCCGCACCCGCACCTCGCGGTGCTGGTATCCGGGCACATCGCCGTTGATCCACTCCTCGGCGCGCTCCTGCGCCTGCGCGAAGGTCACCATCGACAAGTCACTCCCCCACCGGGACGGCGCGCGCGAAGCCGCCGTCCACCATCAGGTTCGCCACGGTCTCCAGCTCCGGCGGGTTCCCCGCGAGCCGGGACAAGAACGCGTCGAAGTCGTCACCGCACGGCAGCAGCAGCCGCTGCACCCGCTCGGCGGGCTGCCAGGCAGCCGTTTCCGAGACGTCCCGTGCGTCGTCGTACGCGCAGAACCACACCGAACCGATCCGGTCGCCCTTGACCTTCACGGCGAGAATGCCGCCCTGCACGAAACCAACTCCCAAGTAGTCCTTGGTGAGATGGTCGCGCAGGCACTTGTTCACGTACACCAGGTCGTTGACCGCTGCCTCGTCCCGCACCGTGAAGAACGGCTGGTCGATCAGGAGGCCGAGCTCCGCGTCCAGCGCCGCGCCGACCGGCGCGCAGCCCCCCGCCGCCTTCAGGAAGGAGCGGTAGGCGCCGGGCAGCCGGTAGCCCAGCTCCTCCTCGGCGCCGAGGACCTCCTGCTCGCTCACCGCGACCGCCGACTTCGGCAGCGCGAGATGCGCGGGACGGGTCTCCTGGAGCGGGCGCGTGCCCCGCTTGTCCTGGTCCACCGGCGTCGTGGCGAGCCCGCCGTGGTGCCGCAGGAGCGCCTTCACCTCCACCGGGACCAGCTCCAGGCGCCTGCCGCCCGGCACGTGGTGCCAGGTCCAGCCGTGCGGGGTCGCCACCGGCGGAATCGTGTCCCACAGCTCGTGGTCCGCCGCGGCCAGCGCCGCGTTCGCGGAGACGTAGTCCGTCAGGCGCAGCTCGTCGACGCCGAAGCCCTCCGGGGGCTCGGCGATCTCGGCGGCCGCACGCGCGTAGACGGAGAAGTCCGGATAGCCGTGCTCGTCCACGCGCACCCCTCTGGGGTGGCGCGTGGCCCGGACCGGATCCGGGAAGTGCACGACCTGCCCGGCGTAGGCCGCGTTCGGCGGCGCGGCTTGCTGCCCCAGCCGACCTGTCGTCATGGCGGTTGCCCCCTGCGGCACTGTGAGTTCTGCGGATCGCTGTGCACGGACGGCGCCGTGCGTGGATGTCGCTGTGCGTGGATTGTGCGTACTTCGTCCTGCGTTCCGCGGTCTGCGGATGTCGACAGCCTATGCGTAAGGACGACACGGGTCACCGGGCCTCCGGTTCCATGACCAGCAGCCACCGGACCGTCACCGTGCGACGAAAGCCGGGCGTGTCGCGGTGCCCCAGCTTCCGCACCACCCGCCCCATTTGGCAGGCTGTCACCGCAACGCGGGGGCGTGGCACACGCGGTCACACCGCGAGTTGCGGGGAGGGAAGCACCACCATGCACACGGCACAGACCGGTACGGCAGGCCGCACGGCGGCCACGACGGCGCCCTCGGCGACCGCCGAGCACCACGACGGCGCGGGGGACCCGCGCGTCGGCTGGAGCAGCACCTCCGCGCAGGCGCCCACGCTGCGCCAGCGCCGCGACGGCATACTTCCCACCGTCGCGGCGGCGCTCTCCGTCCGCGGCGCGACCCTCACGTGCACCGCGGGCCGCGGGGAGGAACCGCCCGCTCTGCACCCACTCGTACAGGACTTCCTCGACACCCTCACAAGCGGTCAGCGCGAACGCTTCACCGGGCGGTGCGCCGAGGCCATCCTCATCTCGCGCCACCTCACGGCGGCCGACGGGTCCCGCTCGAAACGGGCGGCGCGAAAACCGATGACCAACGGCGAGGCCCGCAAGGCCCTCAAGCACTCCAAGCTCACCACCCGCCGCATCCGCGAGGACGGCGACCCCCTGCACGGCGGCTTCGCCCGCCCGTGCCGCTCCTGCACCGCCCTCACAGCGCACTTCGGCGTACGGATCGTGGAACCCGCGACCCCGGAATCCTGACCCCACCAAGCCGCCGAACCGCCGAACCGCAACGAGGGCCGCCCATGCACACGGAACAGCACACCGACCACCCCACCGCGCCGACCGCCGCGTCGCCCCGCTTCCCCGTCCCCGTCGACGCCGCCCTGCGCGCGGCGGGCTGGCGCCCCGGACGCTGGGACATAAAGCAGGCGGAGATCTGGGCCGACGTCCTGCGCCGCCACACCTCGCCGGCGGGCCACCGGCACGCCGTCTTCCCCGCCGCCGTCGAGGCGTGGGCGGAGTTCGGCGGACTGCACATCACCCCGCAGGGCCCCGGCCGCCACATAGCGCCCGCCGCCGTGCACCTGGACCCGCTGTACGGCCTCCACCTGGCCCGCACCCTCGGCGACCTGGGCCGCGCCCTCGACACCGAGGTCTGCCCCATAGGAGAGGAGACGGAGACCCAGGCCCTGCTCGCCATCGACGCGGACGGCCGCGTCTACAGCCTCGACCACAGCGGCGACTGGTACCTGGGCTCCCACATCGACGAGGCACTGGCCACCCTGGCATCGGGCACCCAGCCGGAACGCCTGAAGGCGAGCTGACAGCAGCCCCGGGGAGCTAGGCCGCGGCCGCGGGCAGTACCGCCGACACCCGGAAGCCGCCCGCGTCCGTCGGCCCCGACACGAAGACACCGCCCAGCGCGACGACCCGCTCCTTCATGCCCACCAGGCCGTTGCCCCCACTGGGCAGCCGGGCGTCCCCGGAGCCCGCCTCCGGCGGCGGCTCGTTCTCCACCTGCATCGCGATCTCCGCACCGCGGTGCGCGAGGCGTACGTACGTCTTGGCGCCCGCGGCGTGCTTGTGCACGTTGGTCAACGCCTCCTGGACCACGCGGTACGCGGTCTGCTCCACGTCCGCCGCGTACGCACGCGACTCGCCCTCCACGGACAGGTCCACCGCCATCCCCGCGGCACGGGACTGCCCCACCAGCTCCTCGATCTCCTCCAGGCACGGCCCGTCCTCGTCCACCGCACGCGAGGCGGCGGCCGCGGCGGCGAACCCCACGGCGGCCAGCGGCACCGCGTCGGAGACCGACCCGTGCCGGCCACCCGCGGCCGGCGGGGTCTCCCCGGTCCGCAGCACACCGAGCATCTCGCGCAGCTCGGTCAGCGCCTGCCGCCCCATGTCACCGACGAGGGCGGCGTTCTTGACGGCCTTCTCGGGATCTTTCCGAGCGACAGCCTGCAAAGCCGCCGCATGCACGACCATCAGACTCACCCGATGCGCGACGACGTCGTGCATCTCCCGCGCGATCCGGGTCCGCTCCTCGTTGCGCGCCCACTCGGCCCGCTCCTCGGCCCGCTCGGCCAGCAGCTGCAACTCACGCTCAAGACTGTCGGCACGCTCCCGCAGGCTCTCCATGAGCCGCCGCCGGGCCCCGACGTAAAGACCGAGCAGGATCGGCGGCGCGGTGAGCCCGATGGAGGTGGTGATCGCGATGAACGGTATGAACCCCTCGGCGAACCCCAGCTCCCCGCTCTCCATGTCCTGCCGGGTCCGCACCAGCGTCACGATCATCGTGCCCAGCAGGGACATCCCGGCGAGCGACCCGATGATGCGCCGGGGCAGCTCGGAGGCGGCCAGGGTGTAGAGCCCGACAACCGTCAGGAAGATCCCCATCTGAGCCGGCGTGATCGCGATGGAGATGAGCACCACGGCGATCGGCCACCGCCGCCGCAGCACGAGCGAGGCGCCGGCCAGCACCCCGAACGCGATCCCCACCCCCGTGGGCACCCCCGTGTCCCCCGCGAACGTGATCCCCTCGGCCCCGCACTCCGCCGCCGATGCCAGCGCGAGCCCCACATCCAGCACGGCACTGCGCCGCCGCTCCCACCACCACGGCCCGGTCACGGCCGCGCTGTGGTTCTCCCCCGTCGTGGTCATGCCTTCCAGCCTACGGGCGACAAGCCCTCCTTTTCCGGCGAGTTTCGTGCTCGGTGATCGAACGCACGCGCCGTTCGACGCAAAGCGAAACCGCCCGGAATCCCTCGAACTGTTGAACCGCTCCCGCTTTCCGGCCGGACGTCCACATTCCGGACGACGGTCGTCGCATGACGGAAATCACGAGCAAGTACGCGGACTTCGAGGGCCTGCGAGAGCGAGCGATCGCGCTGCGGCGCGAGGGGCTGAGCCTGCGGCAGATCTCCGAGGAACTCGGGGTGCGCAACAAGGAGACCTTGAGCCGACTCGTGCAGGGCGAGCCTCCCGCCGAGTGGACCAAGCGCCCGAGGGCGAAGGACGGCCTACGGGAGCGGGCACGGGAGCTGCGCCTCCAAGGCCGGACGTACAACGAGATCCAGGCCGAGCTGGGCTGCTCGAAGAGTTCGGTATCGCTGTGGGTGCGGGACCTGCCGAAGCCAGAACCCAAGTGCACGCCCGAGGAACAACGAGCACGCATGAACGCCGGACTCGCACGGCTGCGAGCCGACCAGGACCGCGAACGCCGGGCGACCAAGCAGGCAGCGGCGGCAGCGATCGGCGAGCTGTCGGACCGCGAGCTGCTCATCGCCGGAGTCGCCCTCTATTGGGCCGAAGGCTCCAAGGACAAGCCGTACCGCCGCACCGAGGTACTCCAGTTCATCAACAGCGACCCGAACGTGATCCGACTCCACATGCGCTGGCTGGCGCTGCTCGGCGTCGGCCTCGACCGCTTGACCTTGCGCGTCAGCATTCATGAATCCGCGGACGTGGCGGCCGCCGAAAGACACTGGGCAGAGGTCGTCGGCATCGACGCGGGAGCGTTCAGCAAGCCGACCCTGAAAAAGCACCACCCCCGCACCGTGCGCAAGAACACGGGAGACGGGTACTACGGGTGCCTCGTGATCTATGTGAGGCAAAGCGCCGATCTCTACCGTCGCATGGAAGGGGCTTGGTACGGCATAGTGTTGGGTGCCGAAACGGCGACCTAGCCAAATGTCCAATTTGGGTCGCTTCAATCCCCCGTGGTGTAATTGGCAGCACTGTGGCTTTTGGTGCCATCTGTCCGGGTTCAAGTCCTGGCGGGGGAGCTGCTTACGTTCGGGTCCTGACCGCAAGGTCAGGACCCGCCCTCATTTCCGCCCCACAACGCCCCGGTATCCTGCGGATGTCCACTCCCCGCACAATCCGAAGCCGAAGGGCATCCCCGTGAGCGCCAACTGCCCGGCAGCCGTCGTCGTCCTCGCAGCGGGTGAGGGCACCCGTATGAAGTCGGCCACCCCCAAGGTCCTGCACGAGATCTGCGGCCGTTCCCTCATCGGGCACGTCCTCGAGGCCGCGTACGCGCTGAGCCCGGAGCGGCTCGTCACCGTCGTCGGGTTCGCCCGCGAGCAGGTCATCGGCCATCTCTCCGCCGTCGCCCCCGACGTGCGCACCGCCTACCAGAGCGAGCAGAAGGGCACCGGCCACGCCGTCCGTATCGGCCTGGACGAGCTCGGCGGCGCCGTGGACGGGACCGTCATCGTCGTCTGCGGCGACACCCCACTGCTGACCGGCGCGACCCTGCGGAAGCTGGCGGCCACGCACACCGGCGACGGCAACGCCGTGACGGTGCTGACCGCCGAGGTCCCGGACGCGACCGGCTACGGCCGCATCGTGCGGGACGGCGAGAGCGGCGCGGTGACCGGCATCGTCGAGCACAAGGACGCCACCGAGAAGCAGCGTCTGATCCGTGAGATCAACTCCGGCGTTTTCGCGTTCGACGGGCAGCTGCTCGCGAAGGCGCTCGGCAAGGTGCGCACGGACAACAGCCAGGGCGAGGAGTACCTCACCGACGTGCTGGGAATCCTCCGTGAGGCGGGGCACCGGGTGGGGGCCGCCGTCGCCGGTGATCACCAGGAGATCGCGGGGATCAACAACCGGGTGCAACTGGCGCAGGCCCGCCGCACCTTGAACGACCGCCTCCTGACGGAGGCCATGCTGGCCGGTGTCACGGTCGTGGACCCCGCCTCGACGTGGATCGACGCGACGGTGACGTACGAGCAGGACGCGCTCGTGCACCCGGGCACGCAGCTCCAGGGCGCCACGCACCTCGGTGAGGGTTCCGAGGTGGGGCCCAACTCCCGCCTGAAGGACACCAGGGTGGGCGCGGGCGCGCGCGTGGACAACACGGTGGCGAACGACGCCGAGGTCGGGGAGCAGGCGAGCGTCGGTCCGTACGCGTATCTGCGGCCGGGCACCCGGCTCGGTGTGAAGTCGAAGGCCGGCACGTACGTCGAGATGAAGAACGCGAAGATCGGTGAGGGGACGAAGATCCCGCACCTTTCCTACGTGGGTGACGCGACGATCGGTGATTTCACCAACATCGGTGCCGCCAGCGTCTTCGTGAACTACGACGGCGAGGCCAAGCACCACACGACGGTGGGCTCGCACTGCAAGACCGGTTCGGACAACATGTTTGTGGCTCCTGTCACGGTCGGGGACGGCGCCTACACGGCGGCGGGTTCGGTCATCACGAAGGACGTTCCTGCGGGTTCGCTGGCCGTGGCCCGTGGCCAGCAAAGGAATATCGAGGGTTGGGTGGCGCGCAAGCGTCCGGGCAGCGCGGCCGCGAGGGCGGCCGAGGCGGCGTCCGGGGAGTCCAGGAATTCGGCAAGCGGAAGCTGACCGGAAACAGGTGCGTCGGACACGGCGTACCGTGATAGATGCACACCATTTCGGCCGACTCAGCGCACGGGACGCGCGGACTCGGCAGCGGGAAGAACTCGTCTGAGGAGACAAGTGCTGTGACCGGGATCAAGACGACCGGCGAGAAGAAGTTGATGCTCTTCTCCGGCCGCGCCCACCCCGAGTTGGCCGAGGAGGTCGCACACAAGCTGGGTGTCGGCATCGTGCCGACGAAGGCTTTCGATTTCGCCAACGGCGAGATCTATGTGCGGTACCAGGAGTCGGCTCGTGGCGCGGACTGCTTCTTGATCCAGAGCCACACGGCTCCGATCAACAAGTGGATCATGGAGCAGCTGATCATGATCGACGCGCTGAAGCGCGCGTCGGCCCGCTCCATCACCGTGATCGTGCCGTTCTACGGCTACGCGCGCCAGGACAAGAAGCACCGCGGCCGTGAGCCGATCTCGGCCCGCATGGTGGCGGACCTGATGAAGACCGCGGGTGCGGACCGCATCCTCACGGTCGACCTGCACACCGACCAGATCCAGGGCTTCTTCGACGGCCCGGTCGACCATCTCTTCGCCCTGCCGATCCTCGCGGACTACGTGGGCGCGAAGGTCGACCGCGACAAGCTGACAGTGGTCTCCCCCGACGCCGGCCGCGTGCGTGTCGCCGACCGCTGGTGCGACCGTCTCGGCGCCCCGCTGGCCATCGTGCACAAGCGCCGTGACAAGGACGTCGCCAACCAGGTCACCGTCCACGAGGTCGTGGGTGAGGTGAAGGGCCGCGTCTGCGTCCTGGTCGACGACATGATCGACACCGGTGGCACGATCTGCGCCGCCGCCGACGCGCTGTTCGCGCACGGTGCGGAGGACGTCATCGTGACGGCGACGCACGGCGTGCTGTCCGGCCCGGCCGCGGACCGTCTGAAGAACTCCAAGGTGAGCGAGTTCGTGTTCACGGACACGCTGCCCGACCCGGGTGACCTGGAGCTCGACAAGATCACGGTGCTCTCGATCGCGCCGACCATCGCGAACGCGGTGCGTGAGGTCTTCGAGGACGGTTCGGTCACGAGCCTCTTCGACGAGCAGGCCTAGCCCTCGCGGGTTCGATAGATCAACTTTGAGGCGGCCTCCCCCGCCGGGTAGACTCACGGAGTTGCTCGGCGAGGGAGGCCGTACTCATTGCAGTACGGCGGTCCGTTATCGACGCGCTCTTCGTAGCAGGCCAGTAGTCGTATGGCCGGGTAACCGACCCCATTCGACATTTCTGACTTACGAGGAGTGCACATGTCCGAGGTCAAGCTCGCCGCCGAGACCCGCACCGAGTTCGGCAAGGGCGCCGCCCGCCGCATCCGCCGCGAGAGCAAGGTCCCGGCCGTTGTCTACGGTCACGGCGCCGACCCCGTCCACATCACGCTTCCGGGCCACGAGCTGCACCTCGCGCTCCGTACGTCCAACGTCCTTCTCGCCCTCGACATCGACGGCAAGAAGCACCTGGCGATCCCGAAGGCCGTCCAGCGTGACGCCATCAAGGGCTTCCTCGAGCACGTCGACCTGCTCCTCGTCCGTCAGGGCGAGAAGGTCAACGTCGACATCTACGTCCACACCGAGGGCGAGCTCGCCCCGGGCGGCAACCTGCTCGAGCACGTCCTGAACGCGCTGCCCGTCGAGGCCGAGGCCACGCACATCCCCGAGTCGGTCACCGTCTCCATCGCGGGCCTCGAGGCCGGCGCGACCATCCTCGCCAAGGACATCCCGCTGCCCGCCGGCACCACCCTGAACGTCGAGGACGACGTCGTCGTCCTGCAGGTTCTGGCCGCGCAGGCCGAGGAGGCCTCCGAGACCGAGGCCGAGGGCGACGCCGCCGCCGAGGCCTGAGCCTCGACCGCGAACGCCTGAGCTCGACTTGGTTCGAACTCTGCCAACCGCCGCTCCGCGCTCCTGCGCGGGGCGGCGGTTGGGCTATGAAGGAGACATGCAGATGACGACGGACCCCAGCGCGCCCTGGCTGATCGTGGGTCTGGGCAATCCAGGCCCTGGGTACGCCATGAACCGGCACAACGTGGGCTTCATGGTGGCCGATCTCCTGGCGGAGCGGATCGGCGGCTCGTTCAAGCGGAGCGGTCGTACGCAGGCGCAGGTGCTGGAGGGCCGGATCGGCCCCGTGGGACCGGCGAACCGCCGGGTCGTCCTGGCGAAGCCGATGTCGTACATGAATGTGTCGGGCGGTCCGGTGACGGCGCTGCGCGACTTCTACAAGGTGCCGACGGCGAACATCGTGGCGGTCCACGACGAGCTGGACATCGACTACGGCACGCTGCGCCTGAAGCTGGGCGGCGGCGACAACGGCCACAACGGTCTGAAGTCGATGACGAAGGCGATGGGCCCGGACTACCACCGGGTGCGGTTCGGGATCGGGCGTCCGCCGGGGCGCATGCAGGTCGCGGACTTCGTCCTGAAGGACTTCTCGTCGGCGGAGCGCAAGGAGCTCGGCTACTTCGTGGACCGGGCGGCGGACGCGGCGGAGGCTCTGGTGATCGAGGGTCTTGAGCGGGCGCAGAGTTCGTACAACTCTTGACCGGTTGCCCCAGGGCTGTTGACTGAGCGCAGCGCCATGGCCAAGGATCGCCGCCATGACTGCGCTGCTACTCGTACGCCGGACGGCCATGGGCACGCTTGCGGCGCTGCTGCTGGTCGCGGGGTTCTGGGCGTCCTGGGGCACGGCGCAGCACGTGATGCTCTCCGGTGAGCGGGAGCGGGGCACGATGCGGGTGACGCGGTGCTCGTCGGACACCTGCGTGGGTCCGTACGCCCCTTCGTCGTCCTCCTCGGCCTCCGGCTTCAAGCCGCGCGACCGGGTCGAGATCGACCGCTCGATCGCGGAGAAGGAGGGGGCGCGGATTCCGGTGGCGGTGAAGCCCGGCACCTCCGAGGTCGTCCGCACCGGCGGCCCCGGTTTCCTGCACGCGTGGCTCCCCCTGGGCGGGGCGCTGCTGCTGTCCGCGGTGGTGGTCGCCGGGGGTCTTCGCCTCCCTCGTACGGCCTGGGGCCTCGCGGTGGCGGGCGGCGCGCTCCTGACGGCGTCCTTCGCGACGCTGGCGTTCTGACCTGACCTGACGTGCGGGCGGGTGCTCCGGGTGCCGGAGCACCCGCCCGCACGTGCGTCAGCCGGTGTTGCGCAGGCCCGCCGCGACACCGTTCACGGTGAGGAGCAGCGCGCGGCCGAGGAGCGGGTCCGCCTCCTCGCCCGCCGCGGCCGCGTCGCGCTGGCGCTTGAGGAGCGCGACCTGGAGGTAGGAGATCGGGTCCAGGTACGCGTCCCGGATGCCGAACGTCTGCTGAAGCTCCGGGTGGGAGTCGAGCAGTTGCTCGCCGCCGGTGACGCGCAGGACCTCCTGCACCGTCAGCGCGTGCTCCGCCTCGATCACGTCGAAGACGTGCTTCAGCTCGTCGGGGACGAGCGTGTCCACGTAGTGCCGGGCGATCCGCAGGTCCGTCTTGGCCAGGGTCATCTCCACGTTCGAGATGAAGTTCCGGAAGAAGTGCCAGTGCTCCTGCATCTCGCCGAGCACGGTGTCCAGACCGGCCTCGCGCAGCGCCTTCAGGCCCGAGCCGACGCCGAACCAGCCCGGCACGATCTGCCGCGACTGCGTCCAGCCGAAGACCCACGGGATGGCGCGCAGGCCGTCGAGCGAGACGCCCGAGCCGGGGCGGCGCGACGGCCGGGAGCCGAGGTGCAGGTCGGCGAGCTGGTCGACGGGCGTCGACGCGAGGAAGTACGTCGGCAGGTCCGGGTCCTCGACCAGCTTGCGGTACGCGGAGTGCGCGGCGTCCGAGACGACGTCCATCGCCGCGTCCCAGCGGGCGAGCGCCTCGTCCGACTGGCGGGGAGAGGTGTGCAGGGCCGAGGCCTGCAGCGTCGCCGCGACCGTCAGCTCCAGGTTCTCCCGGGCCAGCGAGGGCACGAGGTACTTGTCGGAGATGACCTCGCCCTGCTCGGTCACCTTGATCTCGCCCTCGAGGGTGCCCCACGGCTGCGCGAGGATCGCGTCGTGCGAGGGGCCGCCGCCGCGGCCGACGGTGCCGCCGCGGCCGTGGAAGAGGCGAAGGCGCACGCCGTAGCGGTGCGCGACGTCACGCAGCCTGCGCTGGGCGCGGTGGATCTCCCACTGCGAGGTGGTGATGCCGCCGAACTTGGAGGAGTCCGAGTAGCCGAGCATGACCTCCTGGACGTCGCCCCGAAGCGCGACCAGCTTGCGGTAGGACGGGTCGGCGAGCATCTCGTCGAGGATGACGTCGGCGGCGCGCAGCTCGTCCGTCGTCTCCAGGAGCGGCACGATGCCGATCTTCGCCCAGCCGGCGTGCAGGTCGATGAGCCCGGCCTCGCGGGCCAGGACGGCCGCCGCGAAGACGTCGTCCGCGCCCTGGCACATGGAGATGATGTAGGACTCGATGACCTCGGGCCCGAAGACCTCCAAGGCCTTCTTGACGGTGAGGAAGACCCCGAGGGTCTTCTCCCCCGCGGCGTCCAGCGGGGCCGGGGAGGGACCGAGCGGCCTGCGCGAGCGCAGCTCCTTGGCGAGCAGCTTCTGCCGGTACTCGCGCGGCATGTCCACGTACCGCCAGGACTCCTCGCCCAGGCGGTCGAAGAGCTGGCCGAGCGCGTGGTGGTGGGCGTCGGCGTGCTCCCGTACGTCCATGGTGGCCAGCTGCAGACCGAACGCGGCGAGCGTACGGATCGTGCGGTTCATCCGGCCGTCGGCGAACAGGGCGCCCTTGTGCGCGCGCAGCGACGTCTGGACGAGGGTGAGGTCGTGCAGCAGCTCACCGGTGCCGAGGTAGTCGCGCCCGTCCTCGTGGGCGGTGCCGCGGGCCAGGCGCTCCTTGGTGTTCTCCAGCTTCTGCCGGATGCAGGTGGCCTTGAGGCGGTAGGGCTCCTCGGAGTTCAGCCGCTTGTAGCGGGGGCTGATCTCGGGCAGCCGCTCCAGGTCGAGCTGGAGGGATGACTTCAGCTCCTCGGTGGCTCCGGTGTAGCGGATGGAGTTCGAGAGGAAGCCGCGCAGCTCGTCGACGAGCAGGAGCGCGTCGTTGATGCCGTGCTCGTGCTGGAGGATCAGGACGTCCCAGGTGACGGCGGGCGTCACGTTCGGGTTGCCGTCGCGGTCGCCGCCGATCCAGGTGCCGAAGGTGAGCGGCCGGGTGCCTTCCGGCAGCTGGACGCCGACGCGCTCCAGCTCGGCGGTGAGGTCTTCGAGTACGTCCCCGACGGCGCCGGCGTGCAGCTCGTCCAGGTAGTAGATGGCGTTGCGCGCCTCGTCCGCGGGTTCGGGCCGGACCACGCGCAGCTCGTCGGTCTGCCACACCAGGTCGATGCTCTCGGCCAGGCGGGTGTCGTGGCGGCGCCGGTCGGACTCGATGACCGGGGTCTCCAGGAGCTCGGCGATGCGGCGCAGCTTGTTGAGGACGGAGCGGCGGGCGGCCTCGGTGGGGTGCGCGGTGAAGACGGGGCGCACGTTCAGGTGCTGCACGGTCTGGCGCAGGTGCTCGGGGTCGGCGTCCTTGAGCCGGTCCGCGGTACGGGACAGGAGTCCGCCCTCGGCGGCACGCCGGGCGCGCAGCTCGCGACCGCGGTGGACCTGCTCGGTCACGTTCGCCAGGTGGAAGTACGTGGAGAAGGCGCGGACCAGCTTGGCCGCGGTCTCCAGTTCGGTGCCACCGAGCAGGCGGGCGGCGGCCTCGCCGTCCTCTCGGGTCAGGCTGCGGACCTTCTCGACCAGTTCGAGGAGCTCTGAGCCCTCTTGACGTACGAGGGTCTCGCCCAGCAGGTCGCCGAGGCGGCGGATGTCGGCGCGCAGCTCGGTGCTGGCTGTGGTGGTCTGGTCGTCGGCACTGCTCACAGGTGCGGCTCCTTGCAGTGTTGAAGCACGTCAGGTCTGGGAGGGGGGTCCCCGGCCGGATAGGAATCCGCGTTCCGGGGGAGTTAGAGAGAGCGGACCGCGCTGTCCGACCGTTTCCAAGGATAGGTGTCACATCGCGGCACGGACTCGCGGCCTCTTGCCGCGGGGTTCCGCGCTGCCATACTTACGACGCCGTAGGTTACGGGACCGTAGATAACGCGGGACCCGTGATCGTGCGCCCGCCGCACTCGCGCCGTGACCCTCATACCCTCGACCCCACAGGGGACGTGCCCATGACCACATCTTCCGATGCGTATTCCGACACCGATGTGATCGAAGACGCTTCGCGATCGACGACCGACGCCCCCACGAACGTCTCCTCGCCCTCTTCGGCCCCCTCCGCGACGCTGGGCGGTGAGCAGAAGCGCTCCCTTGAGCAGATCACGCTGCTTCTGTTCATCATCGTCCCGTTCCTCGCCCTGGTCGCGGCGGTGCCGTTGGTCTGGGGCTGGGGGGTGAGCTGGCTGGACCTCGGCCTGCTGGTGTTCATGTACTACCTGGGCTGCCACGGCATCACGATCGGATTCCACCGCTACTTCACGCACGGCTCCTTCAAGGCGAAGCGTCCGCTGCGGATCGCGCTGGCCGTGGCGGGGTCGATGGCGGTGGAGGGCCCGCTGGTGCGCTGGGTGGCGGACCACCGCAAGCACCACAAGTTCTCGGACGCGGAGGGCGACCCGCACTCCCCGTGGCGCTTCGGCGAGACGGTCCCTGCCCTGATGAAGGGCCTGTGGTGGGCGCACATCGCCTGGATGTTCGACGAGGAGCAGACTTCGCAGGAGAAGTACGCGCCTGACCTGATCAAGGACCCGGCGATCCGTCTGGTCTCCCGCCAGTTCCTGCTCTGGACAATCGTTTCCCTCGCGATCCCGCCGCTGGTCGGCGGCCTGGTGACGATGTCGTGGTGGGGCGCCTGCACGGCGTTCTTCTGGGGCTCACTGGTCCGGGTGGCTCTCCTCCACCACGTCACGTGGTCGATCAACTCGATCTGCCACGCGGTGGGCAAGCGCCCCTTCAAGTCGCGCGACCGCTCGGGCAACGTGTGGTGGCTCGCGGTCCTGTCCTGCGGCGAGTCCTGGCACAACCTGCACCACGCCGACCCGACGTCGGCGCGGCACGGTGTGCTGCGGGGCCAGGTGGACTCCTCCGCGCGGATCATCCGCTGGTGCGAGCAGCTGGGCTGGGCGACGGACGTGCGCTGGCCCTCGGAGTCCCGTATCGACTCCCGCCGGAAGCCGAACACCGTCGGCCCGGCATGATTGACGACGTGGCGACCGACTCCAGCAATTCCAGTTCTGCCAGCAAAGAGAAGCAGCCCCGGCGTACGCGCCGGACGCGGATGACGGGTGCCGAGCGCCGGGAGCAGTTGCTGGACATCGGGCGCACGCTCTTCGCCGCCAAGGGCTTCGAGGGCACGTCGGTGGAGGAGATCGCGGCGAAGGCCGGTGTCTCCAAGCCTGTCGTGTACGAGCACTTCGGCGGCAAGGAGGGTCTGTACGCGGTGGTGGTGGACCGCGAGATGCGGGCGCTGCTCGACGGCGTGACGGGAGCGCTGACGGCGGGCCATCCGCGCGAGCTCCTGGAACAGGCGGCGTTCGCCCTCCTCGACTACATCGAGACGTACACGGACGGCTTCCGCATCCTGGTCCGCGACTCGCCGGTGGCGCAGTCGACGGGCACGTTCGCTTCCCTGATCTCGGACATCGCGACGCAGGTGGAGGACATCCTGGGCCAGGAGTTCAAGACGCGGGGCTTCGACCAGAAGCTGGCGCCTCTCTACGCCCAGGCGCTGGTGGGCATGGTGGCGCTGACGGGCCAGTGGTGGCTGGACGTCCGCAAGCCGAAGAAGGCGGAGGTGGCGGCGCACCTGGTGAACCTGGCCTGGCACGGCCTGGACGGCCTGGAGCCGAAGCCGCGCCTGATAGGCCACCGCAAAAGCTGACGCCCCAGGGCGGACACCTGCACACCGGGGATTCGGACCCCCGGCGTCCAGGTGCCCGGGAGGCGCCCCCCCGCCCGAGACCCCGCGGGCGCCCACCCCACAAGCTCCGGCGAACTCCCCGCGGTCCCCCGGCGAGCACCCCGCAGCACCCGCGCCCTGCACCGCCGAACTTCGCCCGGCACCCTGCCGTGGGCGCCCCCTCCGAGACCGCCGCTTCGCGGCAGATGTCTCCCTCCCACCCACCCGATCACCCCGCAGCGAGCACGCGGACTGGTGGGGTGATCCCTGAGCATCCGCCGCCACGGGGTAATCGGGGGGCGCCCCCTCCGAGACCGCCGCCTCGCGGCAGATGTCTCCCTCCGGCCCACCCGATCACCCCACAGCGAGCACGCGGACTGGTGGGGTGATCCCTGAGCATCCGACGCCACGGGGTAATGGGTGGGTGGGCGGGGGCATCCGCCGCGAAGCGGGGGTTCAGGTCGAGACGGGCGCAAGGCATCGGGCACTGCCGGGCGCCCGGGTGGGTGGGCGGGGGCATCCGCCGCGAAGCGGGGGTTCAGGTCGAGACGGGCGCAAGGCATCGGGCACTGCCGGGCGCTCGGGTGGGTGGGTGGGGGCATCCGCCGCAAAGCGGGGGTTCAGGTCGAGACGGGCGGAAGGCATCGGGCACTGCCGGGCGCTCGGGTGGGTGGGTGGGGGCTTCCGCCGCGAAGCGGGGGTCAGGGTGGAGTGGGAGGGGCCCCCTCCAGGAACTCCAGGCGGTTGCCCACCGGGTCGTTCGTGTAGAAGCGGCGGTGGCCCGGCAGCGCGTCGTCCCACGTCACCGGCGCGCCCCGCGAGGCAAGCCGCTCCGCGTACGCGGTGATGTCCCGCACCCGCAGCCCCGGATGCGCCTTCCTCGCCGGGCGGAAGTCCCCCTCTATCCCGAGGTGGAGCTGCACGGCCCCGGCCCCCGCCCCCGCCCCGGCCCCGGCCCCGGCCCCCGCCAGGAACCAGCACCCGCCCCGCCCCACCAGCGCCCCCGGCTTCGGGATCTCCGTCATGCCCAGCACCCCGCAGTAGAACGCCCGCAGCTCCGGCTCGCTCCCCGGGGGAGCGACCAGCTGGACGTGGTCGATGCCAGTCAGCATCCGGCTCAGACCTCCCTCCGGGCCACTCCGAAGACCCGGCGGAAGGGGAAGACCGTGCTGCCCCCCGGCCCCGCCGGGTACGCCTTCCTCAGCAGCTCCCCGTACTCGGAGAGGAACTCCCGCCTCGCCCCCTCGTCGCCCGCCAGGGCCGTGAGCACAGGCCGCAGGCCCGTTCCCTTCACCCAGTCCAGGACCGGGTCCGCCCCCTCCAGCAGGTGCAGGTACGTCGTCTCCCAGACGTCCGCCTCGCACCCCAGGGAGACCAGCCGCTCCAGGTAGGCCGTCGGCGGGAGCACCGCGTCCGCGTGGCGGAGCCGGCCGCCGAGCCGGCCGCGCCAGCGCTCCGACTCGCTCAGCTCCCGCATCAGGACATGGCTCGGGGCGTCGAAGTTGCCGGGCACCTGGAAGGCGAACGTGCCGCCGGGGGCCAGCGCCGCGATCCAGGCGGGGAAGGAGTCCGGGTGACCCGGCACCCATTGCAGCGTCGCGTTGGACAGGATCAGGTCGTACGTTTTTGCGGGCGGCGCCCAGTCCGCCGCGTCCGCCGCGGCGAAGTCCAGGCGGCCACCGCCGGAGGTGGGGCCCGCGAGGCGCTCCGCCTGCTCCAGCATCTGCGGGGAGTTGTCGAAGCCCGTGACGTGCGCCGTGGGCCAGCGCTCGGCGAGCAGGCGCGTCACGTTGCCGGGGCCGCAGCCCAGGTCCGCGATGCGCGGCGCACGCCCTTCGGCGGCGGGCAGTTCGGGGACGCGGGCCAGCAGGTCCACGAAGGGGCGGGCGCGGTGGCCGGAGTGGCGCAGGTACTGGCCGGGGTCCCAGGTGGGGGCGGGGCTACCGGAAGCGGCGGGCATCAGAGGGCCTCCTCGGGCCAAGGGGCAAGGGGCATGGGGCAAGGGGCAGGGGGCAGGGGGCAAGGGGCGAGCGGTAAGGACCTCGGCGTCGCACAGACTTCGTGCACGCTTCGGACCGGCGTCACGTCACCTTCGTACCGGCGTCACATCGCTTCGTACCGGCGCCACGGACGTCGTATCGCCATCCTGAACCCCGAAGTATCTTGACGTCAAGAGACTTCATGTCGACAGACCCCCTACACTGATCGTCATGGAGGACGAGGTCGACCGTCTGGTCGCAGCATGGCGCCGGGAGCGCCCCGACCTCGACGTGGAACCACTCGAGGTGCTCAGCCGCGTCAGCAGGCTCGCGCGGCATCTCGACAGGGCCCGTCGCCTCGCGTTCTCCGAGCACCATCTGGAGCCGTGGGAGTTCGACGTACTGACGTCGCTGCGGCGCGCGGGCGCCCCCTACCAGCTCTCCCCCGGACAACTCCTGACCCAGACCCTGGTGACCTCCGGCACGATGACCAACCGCATCGACCGGCTCGCGAAGAAGGGCCTGGTCGAGCGCCTTCCGGACCCCAGCGACCGGCGGGGCGTGCTCGTGCGGCTGACCGAGGAAGGGCAGGACCGCGCCGACCAGGCACTCGCCGGGCTCCTCAAGCAGGAGCGGGCGATCCTGGCCGAGCTCTCGCGCGGACAGCGTGGCGAACTGGCCGCGCTGCTACGCCAGTTGACCGCCCCGTTCGACAACATCCCCGGCTAGGTCGACCGGCCCGACCCCTGCCCTGCGCGCCAGCGCGACGGCCGCGAGCGTGGAGTGGACGCCCAGCTTCCCCAGCACGTTCTGCATGTGCGTACGCACCGTGTGCGGGGAGAGGAAGAGGCGCTCGGCCACGGCCTTCCTGCCCAGGCCCGCCACCATGCAGCGCAGCACCTCGCGCTCGCGCGGCGTCAGGGACTCCACCAGGCGCTCGGACTCCGTGCGGTGCTTGCGCGCGGCGGTCAGCTCACGCAGGACGCCGGTGAGCAGCGCGGGCGGCAGATGGGTCTCCTCCCGCAGCACTCCCCGTATGACCGTCAGGAGCCGGGAGAGCGAACAGTCCTTGGCGACCCAGCCCGAAGCGCCGGCCTGCAGCGCGAGAGCGGCCCTGCGCGGGTCGTCCTTCTCGGCGAGCACGACCGTGCGGACCATCGGCTGGCCCGAACGGACCCCGGCCACCAGGGAGATGCCGTCCACCAGAGCGTCCGCGTTGCCCTCCTGCACCGAAGGTGCGGGGCGCACGCCCTGCACTGCGCTCGCGGAGGCGCCCAGATCGGCGTCGACGAGCAGCACGTCGTATCTGCGCCCCTCGGCTATCGCCCGCTCCAGGCAGCGCAGCGCGGCCGGACCGCTGCCCGCCGCGGACACGTCCACGTCGGGTTCCGCCGCCAGGGCCGCTGCGAGCGACTCGGCGAAGATGCGATGGTCGTCGACGACCAGGACTCGGATACGAACCACTGAAACCCCCTTCCCCAAGCTCTCCTCGGAGAGCAGGGGATGTCCCCGTCGAAAAGACGTCGGAGGACGTACGGTGCGGGCACGACACTCGGAGCGGGGGTCGCCGCAGTCGCCCGGCCGCCGCCGGACTGGACCACTACCCCCACGCCGGGTGTCGTACCCGACTGTCTCGCCCCCTGATCAGTGCCGGCCCCCACCGGCACTGCCACTCAGAGTAGGGCCGCACGGCAGGAGCGGAAGGTAATTTACAGAACTGACTGGCCAGCGCGTTTATGGTGAGCCGTATGTTTCGTATTGAGACAGGAGTCGACAAAGACCGGTTCGCTCTGCTCCTTGCCGGGCTCCAGGACGCGAACAACGCCGCGTCACCCGTGATCCGCGCACTGCGCGGCACCCCGCAGGACCGCGAAATACCGCTGGCCGTCTGGCTGCTGGAGCGCACGGAGGGCCTGGTGGGCGGCCTCGCCGGGCACACCTGGGGCCGCTGGCTCCATGTGGACCACCTCTGGGTCAGCGAGCACCACCAGGGGGCAGGCCTGGGCGCGCGGCTGCTCGCCGAGGCGGAGCGCATCGCGCGCGAGGAGCGGGACTGCCTCAACTCCCGTGTGGAGACATGGGACTTCCAGGCGCCCGGCTTCTACCGCGGGCAGGGGTACGAAGTGGTGGCGGTGATCCCCGACTACCCCGAGGGCGCGAAGGAGTTCACCCTCACGAAGCGGCTGGGGTAGCCGGGGGCTGGATCAGCCGGGGCCGGGGAAAGTCAGCTCTCCCGGCGCGCTCCCGTCGACGGGACCGCCGGGAACACCCGCGGGGCCGTGAAGCCCGCCGAGGCGAACGCCTCCAGGATCGTCTTCGTCACCGGCTCCGCGTCCACCTCCTCCACCAGGACGATCGCCGAGCCGCCGAAGCCGCCGCCCGTCATCCGGGAGCCGATCGCCCCGGCCGCGTTCGCGGTGGACACCACCAGGTCCAACTCCTCGCAGGAGATGCGGAGATCGTCGCGGAGCGAGGCGTGGCCCTCGGTCAGGACCGGGCCGATCGCCCGGACCTCCCCCGCGTCGAGCAGGCCGATGACCTGCTCCACCCGGTGGTCGTCCGAGACGATGTGGCGTACGTAGCGGCGGATCTTCTCGTCCGTCAGCTTCTCCAGGGCGGCGGGGAGTTCGGCGTACGGCACGTCCCTCAGGTGGGAGACGCCGAGGACGCGCGCGCCCTCCTCGCAGCCGGCCCGCCGCTCGGCGTACGCCCCGTCGCCCAGCTCGTGCTTGACCCGGGTGTCGACGACGAGCAGCCGCAGGCCGTGCGCGGCGAGGTCGAAGGGGACCTGCCGTGTCGTCAGGTCCCGGCAGTCCAGGTGCAGGGCGTGGCCCTCGGTGGCGCACGCGGAGGCCATCTGGTCCATGACACCGCAGGGCACGCCGACGAAGGCGTTCTCGGCGCGCTGGGCCAGGACCGCCAACCCGGGCCGGTCCAGGCCCAGTTCGTACAGGTCGTTCAGGGCGAGTGCCGTGACGACCTCCAGGGCGGCCGACGAGGACAGGCCCGCCCCCGTCGGCACGGTCGAGGCGAGGTGGATGTCCGCGCCCCCGGAGACCTCGTGGCCCGCGTCCCGCAGCGCCCACACCACGCCCGCCGGGTAGGCCGCCCAGCCGCCCTGGCCGTACTTCGACAGGGGTGTCAGCTCGTCGACGCGCAGCTCGGCGACGGGAGCGTCGATGTCCGCCGAGTGCAGCCGCAGCACGCCGTCGGTGCGGCGCGCCACCGCCGCCACCGCGGTGTGCGGAAGGGCGAGCGGCATCACGAAGCCCTCGTTGAAGTCCGTGTACTCGCCGATGAGGTTGACCCGGCCCGGCGCCGACCAGACCCCGTCCGCCTCGTACCCGTACAACTCGGCGAACTGTCCCGCTACGTCCATCAGTTACCCCTTGATACCGGTCAACGCCGGGCGAATGCCCACGCGTCGGCGACGATGCCCGCGAGGTCCGCGCGGGACGGATTCCAGCCGAGCCGTTCCCGCGCGGTGGCCGCGGACGCGACGAGGACCGCCGGGTCGCCGCCGCGGCGCGGGGCCATGACCTCGGGGATCGGGTGTCCGGTGACCTTGCGGACGGTTTCGATGACCTCGCGCACGGAGAAGCCGTTGCCGTTGCCGAGGTTGCAGATCAGGTGCTCGCCGGGGGCGGCCGCCTCGACCGCCAGGAGGTGCGCCTGCGCGAGGTCCGCGACGTGGATGTAGTCGCGGACGCAGGTGCCGTCCGGGGTCGGGTAGTCGTCGCCGAAGACGTTGATCGCCTCGCGGCGGCCCTGCGCGACCTGGAGGACCAGCGGGATCAGGTGCGACTCGGGGTCGTGCCGCTCGCCGTACTGGCCGTACGCCCCCGCCACGTTGAAGTAGCGCAGGGAGACCGCGGCCAGGCCGTGGGCGGTGGCCTCACCGGTGATCATGTGGTCGACGGCGAGCTTCGACGCGCCGTACGGGGAGGTCGGGGCGGTCGGGTCGGTCTCGGTGATGGGGGTGCTGACCGGCTCGCCGTACGTCGCCGCCGTCGAGGAGAAGACGAGCCTGCGGACCCCGGCGTCGCGCATCGCGGCGAGCAGCGCCATCGTGCCGCCGACGTTGTTGTCCCAGTACTTCTCGGGCTTCACGACGGACTCGCCGACCTGCGAGAAGGCGGCGAAATGCAACACGGCGTCGAAGGAGGAGTCCAGCCACTTGGCGGCATCGCGGATGTCGCCCTCGACGAACGTCGCGCCGGCCGGGACGCCCTCGCGGAATCCGGTGGAGAGGTTGTCCAGGACGGTCACCTCGTGCCCGGCCTCGATCAGATGCTGGGCCACCACGCTTCCCACATAGCCCGCCCCGCCGGTGACCAGGTACTTACCGCTCATGAACTCGCTACCTCTCGCAGTCGCTGGGCCGCGGCTTCCGGCGGCACGTCGTTGATGAACACGCTCATGCCGGATTCGGAACCCGCGAGGAACTTCAGCTTGCCCGAAGTGCGGCGAATGGTGAAAAGCTCGAGGTGGAGCGCGAAGTCGTCCCTATTGACCCCTTCGTGCTCGTCGAGCGCGCCGAACGGTGCCTGGTGCCACGCCGCGATGTACGGAGTGAGCGCCTGGGCCCCGGTCCCGCCCTCACCTTCGCCGAAGATCCGGTCGAAGCGCCTCAACAGTTCCAGATAGACCTGGGGAAACTCTGTGCGCGCGGCTTCGTCGAGCCCGAGCAGGTCCGGCACCCGGCGCTTGGGGTAGAGGTGCACCTCGTACGGCCAGTGCGCGGCGCGGGGGACGAACGCCACCCAGTGCCCGGTCTCCAGGACCACCCGCTCGGCGGCCGACTCGTCGGCCACGACGTCGTCGAAGAGGTTGCGGCCCGTCGCCTCCTTGTGCGCGGCGAGCGACCTCAGCATCAGGGACGTGCGCGGGGTGACGAAGGGATAGGCGTAGATCTGGCCGTGCGGGTGGCCCAGGGTCACGCCGATCTCGGCGCCGCGGTTCTCGAAGCAGAACACCTGCTCCACGGAGGGCAGGTGCGAGAGCTCGGCGGTCCGGTCGGTCCATGCCTCCAGGACGAGTCCCGCCTGCTCCTCCGTGAGGTCGGCGAAGGACGAGTCGTGGTCGGAGGTGAAGCAGACGACCTCGCACCGTCCGGCGTCCCCGGCCAGCGAGGGGAAGCGGTTCTCGAAGACCACCACGTCGTACGAGGAGTCGGGGACCTCGCTCAGCCGCTCGCCCGCGGAGGGGCACAGCGGGCATTCGTCGGCCGGCGGGTGGTAGGTGCGGCCCTGGCGGTGCGACGCGATGGCGACCGCGTCGCCCAGGAGCGGGTCCCTGCGGATCTCCGCCGTGGTGGCGATGGGGTCCAGGGGCCTTCGGTCGATGGCGTCGCGCACCGCGTCGTCGCGCGAGTCGTAGTAGATGAGCTCACGACCGTCTGCGAGACGGGTCGAGGTCTTCTTCACGTCCGGGGCTCCTCACCAACACCCACCCAACATAACCGAACATAACAAATCACAAGGCAACAGCGGCGTCAATGCGGTCGGAGCCATGGGTCCGATCACAATCCAACAAAGAACACCAACAGAAGTCTTCAGTTATTGAAGTGAGGAGCGTAGGTTCCGGTCTGATCAGTTCGCGCAACGAAGCGAGTTCCCCATGCAGTCCCCCACACAGACCCTGGCCGAGGGGCTTCGGCTGCCCACCAACGGCCTCGACTACGCGATCCTCGCGATCTACTTCATCGTGGTCCTCGGCATCGGCTTCGCCGCCCGGCGCTCCGTGAAGACCAGCCTCGACTTCTTCCTGTCCGGCCGCTCACTGCCCGCCTGGGTCACCGGCCTCGCGTTCGTCGCCGCGAACCTCGGCGCCACCGAGATCCTGGGCATGGCCGCGACCGGCGCCCAGTACGGCGTCGCGGTCGTCCACTGGTACTGGATCGGCGCCATCCCCGCGATGGTCTTCCTCGGCCTCGTGATGATGCCGTTCTACTACCGCAGCAAGGTCCGCTCGGTACCCGAATACCTGCTCCAGCGCTTCGACAAGTCGGCGCACCTGCTGAGCTCGGTGCTCTTCGCGTTCGCCGCGATCCTCATCGCGGGCGTGAACCTCTACGCCCTGTCGATCGTCGTCGAGGCGCTGCTCGGCTGGCCGCAGTGGGTGGCGATCGTGGTCGCCGGCTTCTTCGTCCTCGCGTACATCACGATCGGCGGGCTCTCCTCGGCGATCTACAACGAAGTGCTCCAGTTCTTCGTGATCCTGGCCGCGCTCATCCCGATCTGCGTCATCGGCCTGAAGAAGGTCGGCGGCTGGGACGGTCTGTCCGGCTCGATCGAGAAGTCGCACGGCGCGGACTTCATGAGCGCGTGGGGCGGCACCGGCATCGGTGACGCCAACCCGCTGGGCGCGAACTGGCTGACGATCATCCTCGGCCTCGGCTTCGTGCTCTCCTTCGGCTACTGGACGACCAACTTCGCCGAGGTGCAGCGCGCCCTGTCCGCGAAGAACCTCTCCGCCGCCCAGCGCACGCCGCTGATCGCCGCCTTCCCGAAGATCTTCATCGTCTTCCTGGTGATGATCCCGGGCCTGGTCGCGGCCGTACTCGTCCCGAAGATCGGCACCGCCGGTTCGGACCTGACGTACAACGACGCGATCCCCTACCTGATGCAGGAGCTGCTGCCCAACGGCGTGCTCGGCATCGCGGTGACCGGTCTGCTCGCGGCGTTCATGGCGGGCATGGCGGCCAACGTGTCGTCCTTCAACACCGTCTTCACGTACGACATCTGGGCGAAGTACGTGGTCAAGGACCGCGAGGACGGCTACTACCTGAAGTTCGGCCGCGTGATCACCGCCATCGGTGTCCTCGCCTCCGTCGGAACGGCCTTCATCGCCTCGTCGTTCTCGAACATCATGGGGTACCTCCAGACGCTGTTCTCCTTCTTCAACGTCCCGATGTTCGTGGTCTTCATCATCGGCATGTTCTGGAAGCGGGCCTCGATGAAGTCCGGCGTGTGGGGCCTGCTCGCGGGCACGACCGCCGCGATGGTCAACTACTTCTACATCTACAAGCAGGGCGTCATCGACATCCCGACCGACCAGGGCGCCAACTTCGTCTCGGCGATCGTCGGCTTCGTGGCCGGAGCCGTGGTGATGGTCGTGGTCACGCTCTTCACCGCGCCCAAGCCGGAGGCCGAACTGGCCGGTCTGGTCTACGGGACGGCGTCGCCCGGCCTGGAGGAGCCGCCCGCCGAGGGCGACGACGCCTGGTACCGCAAGCCCGCGCTGCTCGGCTGGGGAGCGATCGTGCTCGCCGCGCTCTGCTACCTGCCGTACTCGCTCTAACCCCGATCGGAGGTCTGGAAGAACATGTCTGAACTGCGACGCGAAGTCTCCGAGCTGGAGGCCAAGTCCGCCACGGCGGCTCGCCTCTTCGACATCCGGCGGATCATCGGTGGCCTGTTCGTCGTCTACGGGATCATCGTGACGATCGCCGGAATCTCACCGTCCGACGCCGACCTGAAGAAGGCGGAGGGCATCAGCATCAACCTGTGGACGGGCCTGGCCATGCTGGCGCTCGGGCTCTTCTTCCTCGGCTGGCTCTGGCTGCGCCCCACGGTGGCGCCCGCCGAAACGCCCACCGAGGCGGCGGAAGAGAAGTAACGCCGGAGAAGTAACCCTTGAGCGGGGCCCGAGTTCACTGTGCCGGTGACTCGGGCCCCGTCGGCGTCTCCGTGTCGTTCGCGTAGGCCGCGGCGGGCCGCTCCGCCCGGTCGAGCAGGCCGGTCCGCGCGGCGAGCGCGGCGGCCTCCAGGCGGGACCCGACGCCCAGTTTCATCAGGACGCGCTGCACATGCGTGCGCGCCGTGCTGGGCGCGATGCCCATCCCGGCGGCGATCAGCCGGGTGTCCTCGCCGTCCGCGACCCGCACCAGGACCTCGACCTCGCGCGGCGTCAGCATCTGGAGCAGGCGCTGCCCCTCGTCGTCGGGCTGCGCTGCGGGGTTGAGCAGTTCGCTGAACGCGCCCTGGAGCAGCTGCGGGGCGACGGCCGCCTCGCCCGCTCTCGCCTTCATGATGGCGCGCTCGACGCCCTCGATCCGCTCGTCGTGGCGTACGTACCCCGAAGCCCCCGACGCGAAGGCCGCGGCGATGCCGCGCGGGCTGGGCACCGGGCCGAGCACCACCACGGCGACCTGCGGACGCTCCCGCTTGATCTTCACCACCGGATCGAACATCCCGGGCTCCGCGGGCGTCGCCGTACCGAGCAGGCAGACCTCGGGAGCGCGGCTGATGACCAGCTCCGCCGCCCCGGCCGCGGGCGCGGCCGCGGCGAGCACACGGTGCCCGCGCAGCTTCAAGGCCGAGGCGAGTGCCTCGGCGAGCAGTCGGTGGTCGTCGACCACCATGAGTCGCACACCCATCGAGCAACCCCCCACCTTCCCCCACGGATCCCCCACGGATCGAGGGCCCCCCGGCCCCGCACCCACTCATCCCCCGGAAGCTACACGCTTGTTCGACGTCGCGCGCCCCCTACCGGCGATAAGCGGCCCGGAATGCCCAAATCCCGGCCATGTACGGGTGAGGGGGAGTACACGCGTACGGAAGACGCGCGGGGAATCGCGGGGGAAAGCGGGGAGAACGCAGCGGCCCCGCTCCTCTTCAGGAACGGGGCCGTCCGGTGCGTACGCGGAGGTCACACGGGTTACTTGGCGACGAACCCCAGGGCCGTGTACTCCTTCTCGTCCTTCGAGTACGGCTTGCTGATCAGCTCCTTGCCGAGGTACAGCCTGCCGTTCCCGTAAAGGAGTTCGTTCGATTTCGGGACCATGCTGCTGATCGCGCTGCCGACGGACTCGGCCGCGGGGGTCTCCAGGAGCTTGGTCTCCTTCATCGTCTTGCCGTTGAGGGAGACGACCTGGGCGCCCTTGTTGTAGCCCGCGTCCTTGTACGCCAGGATGTCGCCGCCGTCCATGCGGATCGGGAACATCTCGCCGTCCTCGCCCGCGTCGGCGCGGTCGCCGGTGGTCTTGCCGGTGGCCAGCGAGAAAGCGATGATCTCGTTCGTCTGGCTGTAGCCGTCACCGCCGCCGTCGTGCTGACGGGTGGGGACGTAGAGCTTGTCGTTGCCGACGGCCAGCGCGGTGCACGCGTAGATGACGTTGACCTCGCAGTCGTGGTCGTACTTGCCGTCGGGCAGCGAGATCTTGGCGCGGAGCTCGCCCTTGTCGTCGATCGAGAAGACGTCCGTGACGCCGCTCGCGGTGATCTCCTGGGTGTCCTGGCCGAAGACGACCGGGCGGGTCGAGATGATCTTGGCGTTGTCGACGCCCGGCGTCACCGGGTAGGTCCACTTGACCTTGCCGGTCTTGGAGTTGAGGAGCTGGACCTTCAGCTTCTCGTCGCCGTAGTCACCGCACTTCTGGACGACGACGAGCTGCTCGCCGCCGGCGTAGCCCTCGTCCTGGCACTTGTCGCCCACGGTGGGCTCCCACAGGTGGTCGCCCGTGGTGAGGTCGAAGGCCGCGCCACCCGCGCTGGAACCGGCGGCGACGGTGCTGCCGCTGATGGTGACCTCTTCGACGCGGGCGGCCGAGCTGCCCTCGTCGATGGTCTCGGTCCAGAGCCGCTTGCCGCTCTTCAGGTCGATCGCGGAGATCTGCGAGCAGGTCTCGTGGTCGCCCTCCTTCTTCCGCTTGGCCTCTTCGTACGCGACCGCGGCGATGCCGTCCTTGGTGACCTCGCGCGATCCCGCACACGTCTGGCCCGCGAGCGGCAGCGTCCACAGCTCCTTGCCGTCGGTCGGGTCGTAGCCCACGATCTCGTTGACGCCCGCCTTGGCGTACACGTCGTCGGTGAGCCAGGAGCCCTTGATGCTCCAGACGGCGTCCTTGGGGACCTCGGGCTGCGGGAGCTGCATGGAGACCGTGGCGCTGGTGTTGGCCGGGACCTTCTCCGTGCCGGGGCCGCTCGGGCCCTGCTCGTTGCCGCTCTTCTCCTCGCCGCCCTTGCCGTCCTTGCCGCCGGTCGAGCCCTCGGAGCTCGCCTCGGTGTTGTCCTTGTCCGACGTCGTGGCGTAGATGACGCCGCCGCCGACGATCAGGGCGATCGCGACGACCGCACCGATGATGATCTTCATCTGGCTGCTGAGCTTCGAACCGCCGCCCGAGCCCGCGGCGGCAGGCGCCATCGGCATCGTGCCGGGCTGCTGGTAGGCGCCGTAGGGCGGCTGCTGCCCGTACGGGAGCTGCTGGCCGTAGGGCTGGGTCGGCTGGCCCGGGTAGCCGTAGCCCTGGGGCTGGCCGGGGGGCGGGGTGCCGGGGGCCTGCGGCGCCTGCGGGTAGCCGTAGTTGGGCTGGCCCTGCGGCGGCGGAGGCGGCGTCTGCGGCGGGCCGACCTGGGGCTGACCCGCGGGCTGCGTCGGCGGCTGGGCCGGCGGCGGGGTCTGCGGGTAGCCGTACGACGGGTTGTTCGGCTCGGGAGCCTTGCCGAAGCCCACCGGCGGGGGGTCCTGGGGGGCGCCGAAACCGCCGGGCGGGGGGTCCTGGGGAGCGCCGAACCCGCCCTGCGGGGGCTCGTTGGGCGGCTGGGGCGGCTGGGTCATGACGTCGATTCCTTGGGGACGAGAGGTGAACTAGGCGACAAAGGGGGCGGCTTGGCCGCCGGAGAAGGTCACTTGCCGTAGGCCAGCATCAGCTTCTCCTGGCCCTTCGCGCTGCCCGAGAGCCGCGTGGTGGAGATGTAGAAGCGACCGTCCACGTAGTCGACCGTCTTGGAGAAGAAGCCGTTCTCGATCTCCGAGATCCCGCCGGGGTTCTTCAGGAGCGTCTTCGGCTTGTGCGAGCCCGAGATCGGGATCGAGACGACCCGGCCGCCGGCGTCGTACGAAGGATTCACGTAGGCGATGACCGAACCGCCCTCGACCTTCATCGGCAGCATCGATTCCTCAAGCGGGGATTTCGTGCGCCAGGCCTCCTTGCCGGTGGCGAGACTGATCGCCACGACCTCGTTGGCGCCGGACGTCGCCTCGGTCGGCAGGTAGAGGTTCTTGTCGTCGGTCGTCGCGCCCAGGCAGCCCTGCAGACTGCCGCCGAGGAACGTCGAGCCGTCGCACTCCGGGGCGAACTTCTCGTCGACGGTGACCTCAGAGCGGGTGGCGCTGCTGTTGGGCTTCAGCGTGGTGATGTTCCACTTCTTCTTGTCCTCATTGGTGAGGTAGACGATCGTGGGGCTCTCGGAGTAGATCCGGCCCACCCGCCAGCCCTTGGGGAACTTCTTCGTCCACACGGCGTCGCCGGTCTTCGGGTCGATCTGCTGAAGCTCGTCGTGCTCGGAGGACGAACCCGCACCGCACGAGTAGGAGACGAGCATCTTCTTGCCGCCGGCGAAGCCGCTGGGGAAACAGGTGCCCTCCTCCTTCTTGCCGGCCACGAAGAGCTCCTTGCCGTCACGCATCCGCAGGGCGGTGCCGGACTGGGAGCGGCCGACCATCAGGGTGTCGCCGGTCAGGGAGAGGTCGGCGTTGGTGGCGAAGTCGAAGAGACCTTCCTCCTCGACCGGCTTCTTCCATCCCCTGTCACCCGTCTTCAGGTCGACGACCTGAACCTGGCTGCACTTGGCGTCGTCCTTCTGGCCGTCCTTGTACGCGACGACGATCTTGCCGTCGTCCGTCATCTGCGGGGTCGTGCCACAGATCTTCTGCGGGAACTTGATCGTCGGCCAGGCCTCTTCGCCCGACGTGACGTCGTAGGCGGTGATCTCCTTGTACGCGGCCTTGACGGCGACGTTGTCCTTGACCCACATGCCCTTGGCGTCGGCGCCGGAACCGGGCACCTTGGGCGCCTCCTTGTACCAGAGCACCTTCGCCTCGCCGGGCTGACGGCCGGCGTTGAGGTCTTCCTGCTCCTTCTCGCCGTCGCCGTCGCCGTCGCCCGGGTTGACCGGTGCGGAGCCGCTGGCCTTGGGGTCGTCGGTCTTCTCGGCGACCGGCTTCTTCTTGCCGCCGTCGTCACTGCCGACGACCGCCCAGGCGACGCCGCCGATGACGAGCGCGGCGGCCGCGACGGCCGCCACGATCAGACCGGGCTTGCCCTTGAAGGGGTTCTTGCCGCCACCGCCGCCGGGCGGGGTGCCGGGCACGCCGGGGCCGCCGGGGAACTGCTGCTGCGGGTAGCCGTACGGGGGCTGCTGGGCGTAGGGGCCCGGCTGCGTGGGCTGCCCGTAAGGGCCCGGCTGCGTGGGCTGGCCGTAGGGACCCGGCTGACCGGGCTGCGTGGGCTGGCCGTAGGGTCCGGGCTGGTTGTACGGTCCGGGCTGGCCGGGCTGCTGCGGGTAGCCGTAACCCGGCTGGGGTGCGGGCGGAGTCTGCGGGTAGCCGTAGCCGGGCTGCGGTGCGGGCGGAGTCTGCGGGGTCCCCGACGGCGCGGTCGGCGGGGCCTGCGGCGGCTGGCCGGGCATCTGCGGCGGCTGCGCGGGCTGACCCGGTGGCTGCGGCGCCGCTCCCGGCTTCGGATCCTGCGGAGCTCCGAAACCGCCGGACGGCGGCTGGTTGGGCGGCTGAGTCATCAGCGCTTCCCCCTTCACTGATTTTTCGGCACGCCAAGTGGTGCTCAGGGCGCCCTTTCTATCACCCTGACCGCCTAGCACACCTGACCGGTCCGACCCCTGTTCCCAAGGGAGGACCGGCCCGTGATGCGTCCGTTACGAGACCTCTACGCGCTCTCCGCGAGCTCCAGCCAGCGCATCTCCAACTCGTCCCGCTCGCTGACGAGTTCACGCAACTCGGCGTCCAGTTTGGCCACTTTTCCGAAGTCGGTGGCGTTATCGGCGATTTGGGCGTGCAGCCATGTTTCCTTCGTGGACATCTTGTCCAGCTGCCGCTCGATCTTCTGGAGTTCCTTCTTCGCGGCGCGGGCGTCGGCGGAGGAGACGGTCTTCTGCGCGACGGCCGGCGCCGCGGCGGACGCGGCGGCGACGGGAGCCGCCGGAACACCGGCGTCCGCCATCCGCTTGCGCCGCTCCAGGTACTCGTCGATGCCGCGCGGCAGCATCCGCATGGTGGTGTCGCCGAGCAGCGCGAAGACCTTGTCGGTGGTGCGCTCCAGGAAGAACCGGTCGTGGGAGATCACGACCATCGAACCCGGCCACCCGTCGAGCACGTCCTCGAGCTGGGTCAGGGTCTCGATGTCGAGGTCGTTCGTGGGCTCGTCGAGGAAGAGGACGTTCGGCTCGTCCATGAGCAGCCGAAGCAGCTGGAGCCGCCGCCGCTCACCGCCGGACAGATCACCGACGGGCGTCCACTGCTTCTCCTTGTTGAACCCGAACGTCTCGCAGAGCTGCCCCGCGGTCATCTCCCGGCCCTTGCCGAGGTCGACCCGCTCGCGCACCTGCTGCACGGCCTGCAACACCCGCAGCGTCGGGGCCAGTTCGGCCACTTCCTGCGAGAGGTAGGCGAGCTTGACGGTCTTGCCGACCACCACGCGACCCGCCTCGGGCTGCACGTCGCCGTCGGAGCGCTGCGCCTGCGCCATCGCCCGCAGGAGCGAGGTCTTGCCCGCGCCGTTGACACCCACCAGGCCGATGCGGTCGCCGGGACCGAGCTGCCAGGTCAGGTGCTTCAGGAGCAGCTTGGGACCGGCCTGGACGGTCACGTCCTCCAGGTCGAAGACGGTCTTGCCGAGCCGGGTCGTGGCGAACTTCATCAGCTCGCTGGTGTCGCGGGGCGGCGGCACGTCGGCGATGAGCTCGTTGGCCGCCTCGATGCGGTAGCGGGGCTTGCTGGTGCGGGCGGGGGCGCCGCGCCGCAGCCAGGCCAGCTCCTTGCGCATCAGGTTCTTGCGCTTGGTCTCCTCGGTGGACGCGATGCGCTCGCGCTCGGCACGGGCGAAGACGTAGTCGGAGTACCCGCCCTCGTACTCGAAGACGGACCCGCTCTGCACGTCCCACATGCGCGTGCAGACCTGGTCCAGGAACCAGCGGTCGTGCGTGACGCAGACGAGCGCCGAGCGCCGCGTCCGCAGGTGCTCGGCGAGCCAGGCGATGCCCTCGACGTCGAGGTGGTTGGTCGGCTCGTCGAGCACGATCAGATCGGGCTCGCCGATGAGCAGCTTCGCGAGCGCGATACGGCGGCGCTCGCCACCGGAGAGCGGTCCGATGACGGTGTCGAGCCCCTGCGGGAAGCCCGGCATGTCCAGGCCGCCGAACAGCCCGGTCAGGACGTCCCGGATCTTGGCGCTGCCGGCCCACTCGTGATCGGCGAGGTCACCGATGACCTCGTGCCGCACGGTGGCCTCGGGGTCGAGCGAGTCGTGCTGGGTCAGCACGCCGAGCTGCAGACCGCCGTTGTGCGTGACCCGGCCGGAGTCCGTCTCCTCCAGCTTGGCGAGCATGCGGATGAGGGTCGTCTTGCCGTCTCCGTTGCGCCCCACGACGCCGATCCGGTCCCCCTCGGACACGCCGAGGGAGACACCGTCGAGCAGGGCACGCGTGCCGTACACCTTGCTGACTGCCTCGACATTGACCAGGTTGACGGCCATTAACGCTCCAGGGAAGGGGATCGATCGACCTCCAGCGTAGTCGGAGGCGGCGGCCGCGGGACCGGCGGCCGTTCCCGGGGCGATCAGCCCGTACGGCCGCCGGAGCCGGACAGGGACGAACGCCCCGCCCGCTCCACCAGCAGCCACCCCACCAGCGCCATCCCCACCGCCACGGGCGCCGTCATCCGCACGGCCACCACCATCGCCGTACGCCCTTCGAGCAGTCCCCCGAACCCGACCATGGAGATCCCGAGCACCCCGAAGAGGCAGAGCACGACCCCCACCGCGGCGACGGGACCGGAGCCCCCTCCCGGCTCCCGCGCCGGCCCCGGCCTCTCGAAGCGGCGGAACGCCGCGACCAGCAGCCCGGTGAGCACCGCCGCGGCCGCCATGCGCGGCGGAACCTGCGCCCACCACTGGCCCGAAGCGGGCTCCGGCAGCGGCACGTCCAGCGCGATCAGCACCCCGTACACCCCGAGCATCGCCGTCAGGTGCCACAGGAACGCCGTCATCGAGACCCCGTTCGCCGCCACCACGCCCCGCCACACCCGAGGCCGCGCGAGCCACCGCACCGCGGGCCCCCGCAGCAGCTCCACCGCGCCCACCAGCCACATCCCGTGGCAGAGCAGCGCGAGGGTCGGCGGGGCCATGTTCGAGACGCGCTCGCCGGGCATGCCGACCATCGAGAGCGGATAGGGCCCGAAGACCACCAGGGCCGATGCGCCCGCGAGCCCCGCCACGGCCAGGGCGGCGGGCACCCGCAGCCTGCCGTCCGCCCGCAGGAAGCCGAGCTGATGCACGGCGAGCCACACGAAGGCGAAGTTCAGGAACTCCACGTACGGCACGCCGAAGGCGAAGCGCGCCACGTCCACCGCCCCCGCGGCCAGCACGAGCCCGCCGAACGCGCCCCACCCGTACCGCTCGTGCAGCCTCAGCAGCGGCGGTGTGAAGGCGACCATGGCCAGGTAGATGCCGATGAACCACAGCGGCTGGGCGACGAGCCGCAGCGTCACGTCCAGCAACGCCCCGCCCTCGCCCAGCAGTTGAACCGCAAGCGCGGCGACGCCCCACACCCCGATGAAGACCATCGTCGGCCGCAGCAGCCGCTGGAGCCGCGCCCGCAGGAAGGCCGAGTAGACGGAACCGCCAGGTGCCTTCCGGCTCAGGGAGCGATACGACAGGGCGTGCGAGAAGCCGCCGACGAAGAAGAACACCGGCATGATCTGCAGCACCCAGGTGAGCAGCTGCAGGCCGGGCACGACGGCGAGCAGGTTCCCCACCTCGGTGCGGCCGTCGGCGCCGACGGTCACGGCCGCCATCAGCCAGTGCCCGACGACGACCGTGCCGAGCGAGGCGACCCGCAGCAGGTCGATGTACCGGTCACGCCCGGTGGGCGTCTTCTCGGCCAGTTCGCGAACGCTTGATCCCATGCACGTACGGTCGCGCGCACCGCGGGCCGCGCGTCAGCGCGTACGTACTCAGATCCGCGCCTGAGTACGCAGCGCCCAGCAGCGCCCAGCAGCGCCCTAAAGGACGGTCGCACCCGTCGCGGGCGAGTCCGCCACCCGGGCCGAGCGGCAGGTGCCGGAGGCCGTGAGAGCCTCGGCGATCCGTTCCGCGGCAGCGGCATCCGCGGCCAGGAACGCGGTCGTCGGCCCCGAGCCGGAGACGAGCGCGGCCAGGGCGCCCGCGTCGGTACCCGCGGCGAGCGTGTCGACGAGCGAGGGGAAGAGCGAGAGCGCGGCAGGCTGAAGATCATTGGCAACGGCACCGGCGAGCGCCGTGACGTCCCCCGTGCGCAGGGCGTCGAGCAGTTCGGCGGACGCCTCCGGGGCGGGAGCGTCCGGCGTCAGCCGGTCGAACTCGCGATAGACGGCGGGCGTGGAGAGACCGCCGTCGGCCACGGCGAACACCCAGTGGAAGGCCCCGCCCACCTCGAGGACTTCGAGCTTCTCGCCGCGCCCGGTACCGAGCGCGGCCCCGCCCACCAGACTGAACGGCACGTCGCTGCCCAACTCGGCGCAGATGTCGAGCAGTTCGTCCCGCGAGGCCTCGGTCCCCCACAGCACGTCGCACGCCAGGAGCGCGCCCGCGCCGTCCGCGCTGCCGCCCGCCATGCCGCCCGCGACGGGGATGTCCTTGGCGATGTGGATGTGCACGTCGGCCGTACGCCCATGGCGCGCGGCGAGCAGCTCCGCGGCCCTGGCCGCCAAGTTCGTTCGGTCCAGGGGGACTTGCGAGGCATCGGGCCCGGAGCAGGTCACGCGCAGCTGCTCGGCGGGGGTCACGGTGACTTCGTCGTACAGCCCGACGGCGAGAAAGACGTTGGCCAGGTCATGGAACCCGTCGGCACGGGCGCCGCCCACGGCGAGCCGCACATTGACCTTCGCGGGAACGCGGACGGTCACGCTCACGCGCCCGCTCCCTTGTTCTCGGCGATCCGCGCGAACTCCTCCACCGTCAGCGCCTCGCCGCGCGCCTGCGGCGAGACTCCGGCGGCGACGAGCGCCGCCTCCGCCGCGGCGGCGGAGCCCGCCCATCCGGCGAGCGCGGCGCGCAGGGTCTTGCGGCGCTGGGCGAAGGCCGCGTCGACGACGGCGAAGACCTCCTTCTTCGAGGCGGTGGTCTTGACCGGCTCGGCACGCCGGACGAGCGACACCAGACCGGAGTCGACGTTCGGGGCGGGCCAGAAGACGTTGCGCCCGATGGATCCGGCGCGCTTCACGTCGGCGTACCAGTTCGCCTTCACCGAGGGCACGCCGTACACCTTCGAGCCGGGATCGGCGGCGAGCCGGTCGGCGACCTCGGCCTGCACCATCACGAGCGTGCGCTCGATGGTGGGGAAGGTGTCGAGCATGTGCAGCAGGACGGGCACGGCGACGTTGTACGGGAGGTTGGCGACCAGCGCGGTCGGGGCGGGGCCCGGCAGCTCGCGCACGAGCATGGCGTCGCTGTGCACCAGCGCGAAGGAGTCCGCCTTCGCGGGGAGGCGGGCCTCGATGGTGGCCGGCAGGGCGCCCGCGAGTACGTCGTCGATCTCGACCGCGACGACGCGGTCCGCGGTGTCCAGCAGGGCCAGGGTCAGCGAGCCGAGCCCCGGCCCGACCTCGACGACCACGTCTTGTGGGCCGACTTCCGCGGTGCGGACGATGCGGCGGACGGTGTTGGCGTCGATGACGAAATTCTGGCCGCGCTGCTTGGTCGGGCGTACGCCCAGGGCGGCGGCCAGCTCGCGGATGTCGGCGGCGCCGAGGAGGGTGCCGGGCTCACTGTTACTCACCACCCCAGGTTACGGGTCCTGACCCCTGGCCCCAGCCAGCCGCCGGCGCCCCGCAGCGCCCCTGCCCGAACAAGCCTCTCCCACCCGCCCCATTACCCCGCGGCGACCAAGGGTGGGAGGGGCGACGGGGGATCCGCGGAGGGAGCGGGGCCGGGAACGGCCGCCCCGGCCCTACAGCCGCGCCCCGCAATGCGGCCACGGGCTGGCCCCCCGCTGCACGTACAGCTTCTTCGCGCGGAACGTCTGTTCCTCCGCCGGAGCGTCCTGGGGGCGCCCCGACCCGCCGAGCCCCTGCCACGTCCGCGTATCGAACTGGTACAGGCCGCCGTAGGTCCCCGACGCGTCCACCGCGTTCGGTCGGCCGCCCGACTCGCAGTGCGCCAGCGACCCCCAGTTCAGGCCGTCCGCCCCCGACACCGAATTCGGCAGCTGCTTCGTCCCCACCTTCACGATCCGCGTCTGCGGCTCCCGCACGACCTCCGACCGCACCCGCCGCGGCTTCTGCTTGACGCCGTTGACCGTCCGCAGCGCGTACGTGACCCGCCGGGTCCCCTGGTGCCCCTGCCGCTCCACGACCTCCGTACCGGCGAAGATCGACGCGTCGTCCACCCGCCGCACGTCGAACGGGATCGGCTCCTCCCGCACCTCCTTGCGCCCGGAGATCCGCATGACGGTGACCGTCTGCCCGTCGCGCGGAAAGCTGTCGGCCGCGACGGAGGTCGTGTCCTGGCCGTTCAGGGTGATCCCGGACTCCGCGACCGCCTCCCCCACCGTCGCCGCGTTCGTACGGATGGTCCGCTCACGGCCGTCCGCCATGATCGTCACGGTGCGCTCGGTGCGTACGTCCAGATCGAGCCCGCCCCGCTCGATCCGCTTGCTCCGCGAGGCCGACAGATAGGCGCCCTCGGCCCGCACCCCGAGCTGCCGCAGCGCGCCGTCCACCGTGCGCGCCGTCGTCCACACCTCGCGCCGCTGCCCGTCGAGGGTGAGCTTGACCGGCCGGCCGTAGCGGACGGCGATCTCGTCGCCGCTGGCCAGGGCCGTGCTCGCGGTCGGCGCCACGATGTCGTGGGTGCCGAAGTCCACGCCCTCGTCCTCAAGGAGCTCCCCCACGTCGTCCGCGAAGGTGTGCAGGGTCCGCGACTCGCCGTCGACGCTCAGCCGCACGGCCTTGTCGTTGGCCACGAAGGCGGAGGTGCCGCCCGCGAGGAAGGCGACGACCAGCGCCTGCGGCAGCAGCCGCCGAAACGCCTCGGGCTTCCCCGACGGAGCCTTCGGTCTCGACCGCGGCTTCGTCTTCTTCCGCCGGGCGGCCCGCCGCGCCTCGGCCCGCCCTCCGTCGGGAGCGGACCCGGTGGCCTGCCGGGGGAAGCAGTCCCCGGGCTCGGCCTCGGCGGGCCACGGCTCCGGGTCCAGTTCCGGGTTCAGTTCCGGTTCCAGCTCCGGTTCCAGCTCCGGTTCCAGCTCCGGCTCATAGGTCGCGGCGCCTGCATAAGACGTCTCGTACTGCGGCGCATGACTCACGACGACGCTCCAGCGTTCTCGTTCTGGTCCGGGGTCCGGATCGGGCGAGGCGGACCAGAACCTAGCGGAGCATTCGTCACTCTCCAAAGCAGCACGACTACGCAGTGTCGCGGTGTTGCCCTGAACCGCGGGGCAATGGGCGTAATCGTTCGTTATCGCTCAGTAATCAAATGCGCGCGCCGTATTGACCGAGATCGCCTCGGCCATGGCGTCCTCGCCGATACCGCGCACCTCGGCCATGGCCCGCAATGTGACCGGAATGAGATACGGCGCGTTAGGCCGTCCGCGGTAGGGAGCGGGCGTGAGGAAGGGCGCGTCCGTCTCCACGAGCACCAGTTCGAGCGGGGCGACGGCCAGCGCGTCCCGCAGCCCTTGCGCGTTCTTGAACGTCATGTTGCCCGCGAAGGACATGAAGTAGCCGTTCTCCGCGCACACTTGGGCCATCGCCGCGTCGCCCGAGTAGCAGTGGAAGACGGTGCGCTCCGGCGCCCCCTCTTCCTTCAGGACCCGCAGCACATCTTCATGCGCCTCGCGATCGTGGATGACCAGGGCCTTGCCGTGCCGCTTGGCGATCTCGATGTGGGCGCGGAAGGACCGCTCCTGGGCGGCCTTACCCTCGGGTCCGGTGCGGAAGTAGTCGAGCCCGGTCTCGCCCACGCCCTTGACCTGCGGCAGCGCGGCCAGCCGGTCGATCTCGGCGAGCGCGGCGTCGAGCGCGCCCTCGCCGCCCGCCTCGCGCGCGCCCTGCCGGGACCAGCCGTCGGGGTCGCCGAGCACGATGCGCGGCGCCTCGTTGGGATGCAGGGCGACGGTGGCGTGCACGCTCTCGTGCGCGGCGGCCGTCTCGGCGGCCCAGCGCGAACCCGCGATGTCGCAGCCCACCTGCACGACCGTCGTCACGCCCACCGCCGCGGCCTTGGCGAGCCCCTCGTCCACCGTCCCCGACTGCATGTCGAGGTGGGTGTGGGAGTCGGCGACCGGAACCCGCAGGGGTTCGGGCAGCGGCGGCGCGGCGTTCTTGGCGTCGGCGCCCTTGGAAGCGGAAGTGGAAGAGGAAGGCATGACCCGATCCTACGAAGGGGTCCTCACACCGACGTCATCCCGGCTTCCCGACGTCATCCCGGCTTCCCGGCGTCATCCCGCCTTGCGGTGGTGGAAGGGATGCAGCAGCGCCGACAGATGCCAGTGGTGATGTTTGGGCTCATGGGGCTGCGCGGCCTCGGCTCCCGAGCCGGCCCCGGCGTCGACCGCTCCCGCCGCCCGCGGCGCGTGATGCCGCTGCCCTCGCATCAGATCGAGCACCGACGACACCTGCCCGGCTCGCATGATCCGTACGACATGTCCGCCGCAGTTCAGGCACGTCGGCCGGGTCAGGGGCGACGGCACATGCCGGCCGTCCGCCCGGTACATCACGAATTCCTTGCCCTTGCCGTCCACGTGATGCTCGATGTCGTAGGACTGCTCCCAGCCGTGCCCGCACCGCATGCAGGCGAAGGCGTACGACTCGTGAACGACGCTTGTCGCGTCTATCGCTCGGGACGCCGTGGTGTGGTGACCGGTGTCGGCGATCTCACTCATGCCAGCTCCTCTTGTCCGCTGGACAAGCGCTGCCGGACCGGGGATTTCCTCCCGACCGGAAGCGTGGGGACGGGTGCGTCCCCTTTGACCAGTGGACGCCTTTCCCGGAGCGAGTGCATCAGACCTGTCGACAGTTGAAGGCGATTTGGCCTTTCCATAGCCTTCAGGCCCGCTGCACGGCCCGCACTTTGCCTTTTACGATAGTCCTTTGCCGTCCGATGGGGCGGCCTGAGCCGCATTCTTTGCCGCCACCACCGCATCGAACACATCGCGCTTGGGTAGCCCCGCGTCGGCCGCCACGGCGGCGATCGCCTCCTTGCGCCGCTCCCCCGCCTCCTCGCGCACCCGCACCCTGCGCACCAGCTCCTCCGGGCCCAGGTCACCGGCGCTCTTCTCCGGTGCTCCCTCGACGACGACGGTGATCTCACCGCGTACGCCGTCGGCCGCCCACTCGGCGAGCTCCTTCAGCGAACCGCGCTTGACCTCTTCGTACGTCTTGGTCAGCTCGCGGCAGACGGCCGCCCTGCGCTCGTCGCCGAACGCCTCGGCCATCGCGACGAGGGTGTCGTCGATCCGGTGCGGTGCCTCGAAGTAGACGAGAGTGCGACGGTCGTCGGCCACCTCGCGCAGCCGCGAGAGCCGCTCGCCCGCCTTGCGCGGCAGGAAGCCCTCGAAGCAGAAACGGTCCACCGGGAGGCCCGACAGGGCGAGCGCGGTGAGCACGGCGGACGGTCCTGGCACGGCGGTGACCCGGATGTCCTTCTCCACGGCGGCGGCCACGAGCCGGTAGCCGGGGTCGGACACCGAGGGCATCCCGGCATCGGTCACGAGCAGCACCCGCGCACCGCCGAGCAGCGCCTCGACCAGCTCGGGCGTACGTGCGGTCTCGTTGCCCTCGAAGTACGAGACGACCCGCCCGCCCACCTGCACGCCGAGCGCCTGGGTGAGCCTGCGGAGCCGCCGGGTGTCCTCGGCGGCCACGACGTCGGCCGACTCCAGCTCGGTGGCGAGCCGCGGCGGCGCGTCCGCGACGTCGCCGATGGGCGTGCCCGCGAGCACGAGGGTTCCGGGGGACGGGTTTCCGGGGGAATCAGCGCTTCCTGTCACGGATCCATCCTCGCAGGGGCCGGGAGCGGGACTCACACAGTCGGGTTCCCTACGATGGCGCGGTGACCAGTACCGCGTCTTCCCCGGACACCCGCCAGGGCCAGGCAGCCGAGGAGCAGCAGCCGTCGTGGCAGCACAGGCTGCGCCGCTTCGGACATGTCGCGCGGCCCACGGCCGATGTCCGGGCCCGGCTCGTGCCCGCGTACACCGAGCCGAGCCCGCGGCTGTGGGCGTCGATCGGCATGCCCAAGCGGTACGCCGATCTACTGGTCCGGTGGTCGGGCTGGATCGGCCCGCTGCTGATCACGCTCGTCGCGGGGATCACCCGGTTCTGGAATCTCGGCAGCCCGAAGGCCGTGATATTCGACGAGACGTATTACGCCAAGGACGCCTGGGCGCTGATCCACCGGGGCTTCGAGGTCAACTGGCCCGAGAAGGTCAACGACACCGTCCTGGAGCAGGGATCGAACGTCACGATCCCCACGGACGCCGCGTACGTGGTGCATCCGCCGGTCGGCAAGTACGTCATCGGCGTCGGCGAGTGGATCTTCGGTTTCGATCCCTTCGGCTGGCGCTTCATGACGGCGGTGCTCGGCACCCTGTCGGTCCTGATGCTGTGCCGGATCGGACGGCGGCTCTTCCGCTCGACGTTCCTGGGCTGTCTGGCGGGCGGGCTGCTCGCGGTGGACGGGCTGCACTTCGTGATGAGCCGCACCGCGCTGCTCGACCAGGTCCTGATGTTCTTCGTGCTCGCCGCGTTCGGCTGCTTCCTGATCGACCGTGACAAGGCGCGCGCGAGGCTCGCGGCCGCGCTGCCCACGGACGAGGACGGGATCGTGCGCCCGGACGCGTACGTCGCCGAGAACCTGCGCCTGGGCCGGCGCCCCTGGCGCTGGGCGGCCGGTCTCTGCCTCGGTCTCGCCTTCGGGACCAAGTGGAACGGCCTGTACATCATGGTCTTCTTCTGCTTGATGACCGTCCTGTGGGACGTGGGCGGCCGTCGCGTCGCCGGGGCGACGCGCCCCTACCTGGCGGTCCTGAAGCGGGACGTGTTCCCGGCGTTCGTCTCGACGGTGCCGGTCGCGATCGGCACGTACGTCCTGTCCTGGCTCGGCTGGATCCTCTCCCCGACCGACGGCACGGGCGGCTACTACCGCAACTGGGCGGCCACGGACGGCAAGGGCGGCTCCTGGACGCTCCTGCCGGACTGGCTGCGCAGCCTGTGGCACTACGAACACGCGGTGTACGACTTCCACGTGGGGCTCTCCTCGCCGCACACCTACCAGTCGAACCCGTGGAGCTGGATCGTCGACGGGCGCCCCGTCTCGTACTTCTACGAGTCGCCGCTGCCCGGCAAGGACGGCTGCCCCTCGGGCACGGCGGAGAAGTGCGCGCGCGAGGTCCTCGCGCTCGGCACCCCGATGCTGTGGTGGGCCGGGGCCTTCGCGCTGCTTTACGTGCTGTGGCGGTGGGTGTTCCGCAGGGACTGGCGCGCGGGCGCGATCGTGTGCGGGATCGCGGCGGGATATCTGCCGTGGTTCATGTACCAGGAGCGGACGATCTTCTTCTTCTACGCCGTCGTCTTCGTGCCGTTCCTGTGCCTGGCCGTCGCGATGATGATCGGCGCGATCCTGGGTCCGCCCGGTTCCGGCGAACGGCGGCGCGTGGTGGGCGCCGCGGCATCGGGTGTTCTGGTCCTCCTGATCCTCTGGAACTTCATCTGGTTCTGGCCCATTTACACCGGCCAGGCCATTCCCATCGATTCCTGGCGGGCCCGCATGCTCCTGGACACGTGGGTCTAGACATCTGGCTGTAGTGGGCACCTAGGACACCTTCGGATAACAGCCCTCTCGTACGTCTCCTCCGCCGCTTAGGGTTCGGGGCGAGCGTCCCTCCCGAATGCATTCGGGAGGGCTCCTGGGGAGGGGAACGCGATATGCGAAGAGGGGTAAAGGTCACTCTGGTCGGCGGGGTGTTCGCCGTCATGGTGGGGGGCGCGGGGTACGGCGCGTACAACGTGGTGAACGGCGTGACCGGGGGCGGCGGTTCGTCGGGGGCGGGCCCGCGGGCCGTGAAGACGGGGCCGCCGACGAGCGGTGAGATCGGCGAGACGACGAAGAAGTTCTTCGCCGCGTGGGCCGCCGGCGACGCCGAACAGGCCGGGCAGTACACGAACAACGCCGAAGTGGCCTCGAAGATCCTGACCGGCTACCGCGAGGACGCCCACCTGACGAAGGTGAAGCTCACGCCGGGCAAGACCACCGGCACGATCGTGCCGTTCTCGGTGGAGGCAACGGTGTCGTACAAGGGGAGGACCAAGCCCCTCGCGTACGACTCCGAACTGACCGTCGTCCGCGGCGAGACCACCGGCCGCGCGCTCGTCGACTGGGACCCCTCGGTCATCCACCCGGACCTGAAGCGGGACGACACCCTGGAGACCGGCGAGGCCGCCGCGCCCCCCATCCAGGCCGTGGACCGCAACGGCCAGGTCCTGGACAAGAAGGACTACCCCTCGCTCGGCCCGGTCCTGGACCAGTTGCGCGCGAAGTACGGCGACAAGGCGGGCGGCACACCGGGCGTCGAGCTCTACGTCCAGCACGCGGACGAGAACGCGGGCACCAAGACGCTCCTCACCCTCGCCAAGGGCAAGGCCGGGCAGTTGCGGACGACGCTGAGCGCGTCCGTGCAACGCGCCGCGGAGAAGGCGGTGGCGCGGCACGCGGACTCCTCCGTGGTCGCCGTGCAGCCGAGCTCCGGCGAGGTCCTCGCGGTCGCCAACCACCGGCAGGACGAGTTCAACGCGGCCTTCGAGGGCACGATGGCCCCCGGCTCGACCATGAAGATCGTCTCGGCGGCGATGCTCATCGACAAGGGCGTGACGAAGGCGAGCGGCCCCGCGCCCTGTCCGGACAGCGCGGTCTGGCAGAGCAACCGGATCAACAACCTCCCCGGCCTGGCCCCGGACGAGGGCGCGACCCTGTCGGACAGCTTCGCGCGCTCCTGCAACACCGCGTTCGTGAAGCTGGTCGACGAGGACGGCATCACGGACGCGTCCCTCACCGAGGAGGCGCAGAACCGGTTCGGCCTCGGGCTCGACTGGAAGGTCGGCGTCCGGACGACGGACGGCTCGGTCCCGGCGTCCGGCGGCCCCGACCGCGCGCAGAACATGATCGGCCAGGGCAAGGTGCAGCTGAACCCGCTCAACATGGCGTCGGTCACGGCGACCGCGATGACGGGCGCCTTCCGGCAGCCGGTCATCGTGGACCCGGGCCTCGACGACCGGGAACTGGCCCAGGCGCGCGGCCTGCCCGCCTCCACCGTCCAGCAGCTGCGCCAGATGATGAACCGCACGGCGGTCAGCGGCACCGGCGCCCGTGCCATGTCCGGGCTCAGCGGCAGCATCGGCGCGAAGACCGGTTCGGCGGAGGTCACGGGCCAGGAGAAGCCGGACAGCTGGTTCACGGGCTACCGGGAGGACGTGGCGGCCGCCGCGGTGGTCCAGAAGGGCGGCCACGGCGGCGACGCGGCCGGTCCTATCGTGGCGGCGGTGCTTGCCGCAGGCAGTTGAGGTGATTGGTCGGGGGCTTCATGAAAGCCCCCTAGTGTTGGGCCTTCCGGTGCGGAGCTTGGGGGCTCCGGGATCTGCGGAGGATCAGTGGGCAAGCGAGGACGCGCCAGCGAGCGCAAGGGCATCAAGAACATCACGGGCACATCGGGCACCGGCGGCGCCAAGGTGCACCCCGGCGTGCTCGGCGGCGCCGCCGCCGTGGTGGTGTGCGGCGTGGGCATCGCCGCGTACAGCCTGATCGGCGGCTCGTCCGGCGACGAAGGACCGACGGTCGACGAGAAGCCGGTGGCCGCGGGCCCGCCGACGGCCGCCGAGGTCCGGGCCACCACGCGGGACTTCCTCGCCGCGTGGGAGAAGGGCGACGTGGCGAAGGCCGCGGCGCTCACGGACGACCGGACGGCCGCGAAGACCGCGCTGACCGCGTACGCCAAGGACTCCCACCTCACCGAGGTGAAGCTGGCGCCGGGCAAGCGGGCGGGCGCCAAGGTGCCGTTCTCGGTCACGTCCACGGTCTCGTACGAGGGAAAGAAGAAGCCCTTCGCCTACGGGTCCGAGCTCACCGTGGTGCGAAGAAAGCACGACGGCAAGACGCTGGTCGGCTGGCAGCCCTCCGTCGTCCACCCGGACCTGAAGGACGGCGACCGCCTGGTCACCGGCGAGGCCGGTGACCCGCCGATCAAGGCGGTGGACCGCGACGGCGGCGAGCTGACGAAGGCGAAGTACCCCTCCCTGGGCACGGTGTTGGACAGCCTGCGCGAGAAGTACGGCGAGAAGGCCGGCGGCACGGCGGGCGTGGAACTGCGCGTCGTGCGCAAGGACAGCGCGAAGGCGGCCGAGAAGTCGGCGACGACGAAGGACGACGCCAAGGCGACGCCCGACAAGACGCTGCTCACGCTCTCCCCCGGAACCCCCGGCACCCTGAAGACCACCTTCGACGCGAAGCTCCAGTCGGCGGCGGAGAAGGAGACGGGCAAGCGCAAGCAGGCGGCGGTCGTCCTGGTGAAGCCCAGCACGGGCGAGATCCTGGCGGCGGCCAACTCGAACCCCGGCGGCTTCAACACCGCGTTCCAGGGTTCGCTGGCCCCCGGCTCGACGATGAAGGTCATCACGTCGTCGCTGCTCCTGGAGAAGAAGCTCGCGGGGGTCGACAAGAAGCACCCCTGCCCGAAGTACGTGACGTACGGCGGCTGGAAGTTCCAGAACGACGACAAGTTCCAGATCAAGGACGGCACGTTCCGCGCGAGCTTCGCCCGGTCCTGCAACACCGCCTTCATCAGCCAGGCCAAGAAGCTCCAGAACGACTCCCTGACCAAGCAGGCGCAGGAGGTCTTCGGCCTCGGCCGCGACAACTGGTCGATCGGCGTCCCGTCCTTCGACGGCGCGATCCCGGTGCAGAGCGACGCGCAGATGGGCGCCTCGCTGATCGGGCAGGGCGGGGTCCGCATGAACCCGCTGAACATGGCGTCGGTGGCGGCCACGGCGAAGTCGGGCACGTTCAGGCAGCCGTACCTGGTCTCCCCGGACGTCGACAAGCGCACGCTCGCGACGGCGCCCCGGAAGATGTCGGGCGCGACGGCCTCGGCGCTGCGTGACCTGATGCACTACACGGCGGTCGCGGGCACGGCGGTGGAGCCCATGTCCGGGCTCGGCTCCGACATGGGCGCGAAGACGGGCTCCGCGGAGGTCGACGGCCAGAAGAAGCCCAACGGCTGGTTCACGGCGTACCGCGGTGACCTGGCCGCGGGAGCGGTGGTGCAGCAGGGCGGACACGGCGGCGAGTCGGCCGGGCCGCTGGTGCGGGCGATGTTCCAGGCGGGTCGGTAGCCGCGGTCGCACTCGGCGGGACCCGCTGTCCGGTATGCGGATACACGGTCGCGTGCCCGGTACACGGACCGCTAGCGTGCCGGGCATGAGCGCTACAGATTCCCCCGCCCACCCCCGGTTCGCCGCGGCCCTCGCGGACCTCGGTCTCGCTGAACTCGTCGGCGAGGTCCGCCGCTTCCCGGAGGCGACGCGCACCGCCCAGGAGGCCGCCGCGGCCATCGGCTGCGAGCTGAGCCAGATCTGCAAGTCGCTGATCTTCGCGGCGGACGGTGTTCCGGTCCTGGTCCTGATGGACGGCGCCTCAAGGGTCGACCTGGAGCTCGTGCGGCGTGAGCTGGGCGCGGAGAAGGTGACGCGCGCGAAGGCGGACGTCGTGCGGGAGACCACGGGGTACGCGATCGGCGGCGTACCGCCCTTCGGCCACGTGACGCGGACCCGGGTGCTCGCGGACCGCTCGCTGCTCGGCCACGAGGTGGTGTGGGCGGCGGCAGGAACCCCGTACGCCGTCTTCCCCATGGCGCCCAAGGACCTGGTCCACCACGCGAACGGCACCCTGGTGGACGTGCGCGAGACCGCCAAGTGACGCCGCTGGTCGCGTCGGCGGTGCTGCTTGCCGCCGTCACGCACGCGTGCTGGAACGCGATCGCACACCACATCACCGACAAGCTGGTCGGCTTCACCCTCATATCCGGCGGCGGTCTGCTGATCGGCGTGCTCATCGCCCCGTTCGCGGCGATGCCCGCGGCCGGTGCGTGGCCGTACCTGATCGTCTCCGCGCTGATCCACATCGGCTACTACGCCCTGCTGATGAAGTCGTTCAAGCTCGGCGACTTCGGCCAGGCGTACCCGATCGCGCGCGGCACGGCGCCGCTGGTGGTCACCATCCTCGCTGCGGTCTTCGCGGGCGAGATCCCGGACGGCTGGCAGGCGGCGGGCGTCGCGGTCTCCTGCGCGGGCCTGACGGGCCTCGCCCTGTGGGGCATACGCGGCTCGGGCCGGCGCCCCCACTGGGCGGCGATCGGCGCGGCGCTCGCGACGGGCGTCTCGATCGCGGCGTACACGGTGGTGGACGGACTCGGCGTCCGTGCCTCCGGTTCCTCCCTGGGCTACATCGCGTGGCTGATGATCCTGGAGGGCCTCGCGATCCCGGTGTACGCGGCATACCGCTGGCGCGGGGCTTTCGTGGCCCGGCTGCGGCCGTTCGCGGCGGTGGGCCTGCTGGGGGCGGCCCTGTCCGTGGCCGCGTACGGCCTGGTCCTGTGGGCCCAGACGAAGGCGGACCTCGCGCCCATCTCGGCGCTGCGGGAGTCGTCGATCATCGTGGGCGCGGGAATCGGAGCGGTGTTCTTCAAGGAGAAGTTCGGCGCACCGAGGCTGGTGGCGGCGGGGCTGATGGTGGCGGGGATCGGGTTGATGCTGCACGCGGGGTGAGAGCGTCTTTCTTTTCCCAGCCCCGCCCCTTCCCGAAAACCGTGCCTGCGCCCCGGACCTACCTGGGGCTCCGCCCCGGACCCCGGACAAGATGTCCTCAAACGCCGGACGGGCTGGAAATCCAGCCCGTCCGGCGTTTGAGGACTAACTCGGCGGAGCCGGTGATGACGGCCCCCAAAGCTCCCGGAAGGCCCCCGCGCCAGAGCGGGTTTACGGGAAGGGGCGGGGTTGGGGCAAAGGCCCCTACAACAGCCCCCGCAGGGCCCGCACCAACCCCTGTGCCCGCGGGTCCGCCGTAACCCCCTTGTTCATCCCGTTCGTCACATACCCAAAGCCGATCCCCGACTCCGGATCGGCGAAGCCGAGCGCGCCGCCCCGGCCGGGGTGCCCGAACGACCCGGCCCGCAGCAGGGGCGACGCACCGCCGTGCAGCATGTAGCCGAGCCCGAAGCGGGTGTTGACGATCAGGACGCGGTCCGGCCCTGCCGACACCTCGCCCCGCGCCAGCGCCACCGCCTCCGGGGTCAACAACCGCGCCCCGCCCTCGACTTCACCGATCAGCGAGGCGTAGAACCGCGCCAGCGAAGAAGCCGTCGCGATGCCGTTCGACGCGGGAAGGACCGCCGCCCGGTACGCCGGGTCGTTCTCGTCCGGTGACGGGGTGATCGCACCGAAGGCCCGCTGCGTGAGGGAGTCGGGATCGGCGTACGCCTCGGCCACGTTCCGGCGGGGGCGGATCCTGAGGCCACCCGGCGCCGCGGGAGCCGAGACCTGCCCGAGCCGACCGACCCGCCCCGCCTCCCCCTCCGGAAGCCCGATCCACAGGTCGAGGCCGAGCGGCCCGGCGATCTCCGAGGCCACCCACTCCCCGATGCCCCGCCCCGTCACCCGCCGCACCAACTCCCCGGTCAGCCAGCCGTACGTATGCGCGTGATAGCCGTGCTCCGTGCCCGGCTCCCAGAACGGAGCCTGGGCCGCGACCGCCGCGGCGGCGAAGTCGGGGTCCGCCGCCTGGGCAGGTGTCAGCGGAACGTCGAGCGCCGGTACCCCCGCCCGGTGCGCGAGCACGTCGCGGACCAGCGCCCCTTCCTTGCCCCCGGCCTTGAACTCCGGCCAGTAGGAGCCGACGGGCGCGTCCAGGTCCAGCTCGCCGCGCTGGTGGAGGAGGAGCAGGACGGCCGCCGCCACGCCCTTCGTGGCCGAGCGCACCACCTGGGCGGTCCCCCGCTCCCACGCCCCGCCCCCGTCGAACGACTCCGTGCCGCCCCACAGCTCCACGACCGGCCGCCCGTCGCGGTACACGGTGACCGCCGCTCCCTGCTCGCCGAGTTCGCGGAAGTTGCGGACGAAAGCGTCCCGGACCGGCTCGAACCCCTCGGCGACCACACCGCGCACATCGACATCCATGCCAGGACCAACAGCCGCCCACTGCCATGGATTCCCTACCGGTTCACCTTCACCGTCTTCGGATCGAAGCCGAACGGCAGCTCAAGCCGGTGCGCGCCCATGAGGTCCTCGTCACCGAGCAGCTCCCCCGACGGCCCGTCCGCCGCGATCACGCCTTCGCTGAGGATCAGGGCCCGGGGGCACAGTTCGAGCGCGTACGGCAGGTCGTGCGTGACCATCAGGACCGTCACGTCCAACGACCGCAGGATGTCGGCCAGTTCGCGGCGTGATGCCGGGTCCAGGTTCGACGACGGTTCGTCGAGGACCAGGATCTCCGGCTCCATCGCGAGGACCGTCGCCACCGCGACCCGCCTGCGCTGGCCGAAGGAGAGGTGGTGCGGCGGGCGGTCGGCGAACTCCGCCATGCCCACCTGCGCCAGCGCCTTCTGGACCCGCGCCTCCAGTTCGGGACCCCGCATCCCGGCCGCCGCCGGGCCGAACGCCACGTCCTCGCGCACCGTCGGCATGAAGAGCTGGTCGTCGGGGTCCTGGAAGACGATGCCGACCCGTCGCCTGATCTCCGCCATGTGCTTCTTGCCGACGGGCAGGCCCGCGACGGTGACCGTGCCCGCGCCGCCCGTCAGGATGCCGTTCAGGTGCAGGACGAGCGTCGTCTTGCCCGCGCCGTTCGGGCCGAGCAGCGCGACCCGCTCGCCGCGGCCGATCGTCATGTCGACGCCGAAGAGCGCCTGGTGCCCGTCGGGGTAGGCGAAGGCGAGGCCGGAGACGTCCAGAGAGGCGGGAGCAGTAGTCACAGGGTCCATCCCAGCAGGCAGACGACAAGAGCGGCGCCCGGCAGGGCGAAGGCGTACGTCCACTGTGCACGCGAGGCCGTGACCTCGTCGATCACCGGCATCGAACCGGCGTATCCCCGGCTGACCATGGCCAGGTGCACCCGCTCGCCCCTCTCGTACGAGCGGATGAAGAGCGCGCCGGCGGACTTCGCGAGGACGCCCCACTGGCTCACGCCCCGCGCCTCGAAGCCGCGCGACTCGCGTGCGATCTTCATGCGGCGCATCTCGTCCGTGATCACGTCGCCGTAGCGGATCATGAACGAGGCGATCTGGACGAGCAGCGGCGGCAGCTTCAGCCGCTGGAGGCCCAGGAGCAGCGAGCGCAGTTCGGTGGTCGAGGCGAGGAGCACGGAGGCCGCGACGCCGAGCGTGCCCTTGGCCAGGACGTTCCAGGCGCCCCAGAGTCCGTTCACGCTCAGGGACATGCCCAGTACGTCGACGCGCTCGCCCTCCGCCACGAACGGCATGAGCACCGCGAACGCCACGAACGGCACCTCGATGAGCAGCCGCTTCAGGAGGAAGGGGAGCGGGACGCGGGACGCGTACGCCACCACGCCGAGCAGCACCGCGTAGAGAGCGAACGCCCACATCGCCTCGCGCGGTGTGGAGACCACCACGACCACGAAGCAGAAGACCGCCGCGAGCTTGGTGTGCGGGGGCAGCGCGTGCACCGGGGAGTGGCCGTGCCGGTAGAGCCGGTGGGCGTGGCCCGAACCCATGTCAGGCGTTCTCGGAGACGGACGCCGTGGATGCCGGGTCCGTGTCCGCCGTACGGCGACGCCGCAGCGCCCAGAAGACGGCCGATCCCGCGACGACGGTGACGCCGACGCCGATCACGCCCGCGAGGCCGCCGGAGAGGCGGCTGTCGGTGATGTCCTTGACGCCGTAGTCGGCGAGCGGGGAGTCCGACGTGGCGTGCTCCTCGGCCTTCTTGTCGATGCCCTTGTCGGCGGCGACCTTCTCCAGGCCGTCGGGGTTCGCGGAGGCGTAGAAGCTGACGAAGCCCGCGAGGACGAGGGAGGTGACCAGGCCCGCGATCCACACCTTGCGGTGGGAGCGCGCGGCTGCAGGGGCCGGGGTATCGGCGGCGGGGGCGTCGACCAGCTCGCCCGCGACGCGCAGCTTCAGCTTCTGGGTGAGGCCGCGGGCGCCGTAGACCAGGTCGGGGCGGACCGCGATGACGGCTCCGACGGTGAGCGCGGTGATGGCCGCCTCGCCGATGCCGATGAGGACGTGCACGCCGACCATGGCGGTGGCGACCTTGCCGATGGAGACGTCGGTGGTGCCGCCGAGCGCGTAGAGGAACGTGAAGGCGACCGCGGCGGCGGGCACGGAGAGCAGCGCGGCGACGAAGGAGGAGGCGGTGATGGAGCGGCGGGTGCGCGGGAGCACCTTCACCAGGCCGCGGAAGACGAGGTAGGCCACGACGGTCGTGACGATCGCCATGTCCGTGATGTTCACGCCGAGCGCGGTCAGGCCGCCGTCGGCGAAGAGGACGCCCTGCATGAGCAGCACGACGGAGACGCACAGGACGCCTGTATAGGGGCCGACGAGTATCGCGGCGAGTGCTCCGCCGAGCAGATGTCCGCTGGTGCCGGCGGCGACCGGGAAGTTCAGCATCTGCACCGCGAAGATGAACGCGGCGACGAGGCCGGCCAGCGGCGCGGTCCGTTCGTCCAGCTCACGCCGTGCGCCACGGAGGCTGACGGCGATCGCCCCGGCGGCGATGACCCCGGTGGCGGCGGAGACGGGTGCGTTGATGAATCCGTCGGGGACATGCATGCGCGCGCTCCTGGGCAGGACAGGAAGAGAGAAGCAGAGCGGATCGCTCGTGAACCGTTCAATGATAGTGCCTTGTTGCGAACGGTTTGCAAGAGCGGCGACTACCCAGTTATCCCGGTCACACCTGGAGCAGGAATCGGAATATATGGGACATTAGAGGGCAGAAGGCACGTGATGGTGAGGAGTTCGGCGATGTCCGCAGTAGAGCAGTTCGCACGTGCCCACGTCGTCACGGACTCCCCTGACGACCAGCTGGCCGTCCCCGCCGTCCTCCGGTACGACCCGGAGGCCGACCCGCAGTCGGTGCGGATCGGCCTCCCTGGTTCCCACGAGTGGACCTTCGCCCGGCAGCTGCTCGAACAGGGGCTGCGGGCCCCGACCACCAGCGGCGACGTACACATATGGCCCTGTGGGCGGGTCCAGACGGTCATGGAGTTCCACTCGGCGCAGGGAGTGGCGGTCGTGCAGTTCGACGCATCGGCGCTGATCCGCTTCCTGCGCCGCACGTACGCGACCGCCCCCGTCCCGCACTGACGCGGGTCAGACGCGCGTGAGCTCCCGGTCCTCCTCGGGACCTCCCGCGCCCGACGCGTCGAGGTCACGCAGGCCCTCGCCCTCGACGTCGACGTTCGGCAGCGCGCGGTCCAGCCACTTCGGCAGCCACCACGCCCGCTTGCCCAGCAGCGCGAGCACGGCCGGGACCAGCGCCATGCGCACGATGAACGCGTCGAAGAAGACGGCGATCGCGAGACCGAAGCCGATCATCTTGACCATCTGCTCGCTGGAGCCGATGAAGCCGGCGAACACCGCCATCATGATCACGGCGGCCGCCGAGACCACGCGCGCCCCGTGCCGGAAGCCGGTCACGACCGCCTGGCCGGGCCGCTCCCCGTGGACGTACGCCTCTCGCATGCGCGTCACGAGGAACACCTCGTAGTCCATCGCGAGGCCGAAGACGACGCCCACCATGAAGATCGGCATCATGCTCATGATCGGGCCGGTCTGCTCCACGCCGAAGAGCGAGCCGAGCCAGCCCCACTGGAAGACCGCGACGACCGCGCCCAGGGCCGCGAGGACCGAGAGCAGGAAGCCGAGCGCCGCCTTGAGCGGGACCAGGATGGAGCGGAAGACGACGATCAGGAGGAGGAAGGCGAGGCCGACGACCAGGGCCAGGTAGGGCAGCAGGGCGTCGTTCAGCTTCTGCGAGACGTCGATGTTCATGGCCGTCGTGCCGGTGACCATGACGCTCGCGCCGGTGTCGGCCTTGATGTCGGCGCCCGCGTCGCGGATCGAGTGCACGAGGTTCTCGGTCTCGATGCCGCTGGGCTTGGAGGACGGGACGACGCTGATGATCGCCGTGTCGCCCTCCTTGTTGAGCATCGGCGGGGCGACCGAGAGGACGTCGTCGAGTCCGGAGATCGTCTTGCTGATCTCACCGGCCGCGGCCTTCGGGTCGGCCGACCCCTTGAGGTCGGCGACCGTCATCAGCGGGCCGTTGAAACCGGGCCCGAATCCGTCGGAGACCAGGTCGTACGCCTTGCGCTGGGTCGTGGACGTCGGCTGCGCGCCGTCGTCCGGGAGGCCCAGTTCGAGGGAGGAGACGGGCAGCGCCGCGGCGCCGAGGCCGATGACACCGACCAGCAGGACCGTCAGCGGGCGGCGGATGACGAAGCGCGCCCAGCGGGTGCCCAGGTTGTCCTTCGGCTTGGCGTCGGACTCCGCGGCGGCCTTCTTGCCGCCCCTGCCGAGCACCTTGCTCTTCTCGCCCGTGGGCTTGACCTTCTTGCCCGCGTACCCGAGCAGCGCCGGGATCAGGGTGAGCGCGATGAGTACGGCGATGACCACCGTGCCGGCCGCCGCGAAGCCCATCTTGGTGAGCATCGGGATGTTCACCACGGCGAGGCCGACCAGGGCGATGACCACGGTGAGCCCGGCGAAGACCACGGCCGAACCGGCGGTTCCCACGGCGCGGCCCGCCGCCTCCTCGCGGTCCCGTCCGTCGGCGAGTTCGCCGCGGTAGCGGGAGACGATGAAGAGCGCGTAGTCGATGCCGACCGCGAGACCGATCATCATCGCGAGCGTGGAGGTCGTCGTCCCCAGGTCGAGCGCGCTGGCGAGCGCGGTGATCGAGGAGACCCCGATGCCCACGCCGATCAGCGCGGTGAGGAGGGGAAGACCCGCCGCGATCAGCGAGCCGAAGGTGATGACGAGGACGACGGCCGCGACCGCGATGCCGATGATTTCGGTGGCCCCGGTCTCGGGCATGGCCTGCAGCGCGTCGCCGCCGACCTCGACCGTGAGCCCGGAGTCACGCGCCTGCTCGGTGGTCTTCTCCAGCGCGTCACGGCTCTCGTCGGTCAGCTCCATCGAGGTGACCTTGTACGAGACCGACGCGTACGCGGTGGAGCCGTCCTTGCTGACCGTCTTGGTCTGGAAGGGGCTGTCCGCCCGCGCCACCTCGTCCGAACCGGACTTGAGGGCGGCGACGGTCTTCTGGATCTCGGCCTTGTTGGCCGGGTCGGTGACCTTCTCGCCGTCCGGTGCCTTGAAGACGACACGGGCACTCGCGCCGTCGGCACTGGATTCGGGCACGCGCTCTTCGAGCAGGTCGAAGGCCTTCTGGGCCTCGGTCCCGGGAATGGAGAAGGAGCTGGAGGCGGCGGTGGGCGCGGACGCGGCGCCGACTCCGGCGAGCGTCAGGAGCGCCACCCAGATCAGGGCGACGAAGTGCCGTCGCCTGAAGGCGAGTCGGCCGAGTTTGTAGAGGAAAGTGGCCACGAGGGCGAACTCCCGGTCAGGTCGTTGTGTCTGAGGGCAGGGGGGATCAGCCCGACGACGTGAGCGGTCGCGTCAGGTGGAGAGGGTGGGGCTGGTGAGGGGGTCGGGTCAGACGCCGAGAGCGGGGAGGATCACGGCGTCGATGTAGGAACGGAGGAAATCACGGTCGACCGTGCGGTCCTCGATCAGGTCACGGGCGACGAAGGCCCCGACCATCATGTGGATGACGTAGTTCAACGCCGGGTTGCCCGGGTCCACTTCGCCGCGGTCCACGGCCCTGCGCAGCAGTGCGTTCAGGCCCGTGATCTCCGGCTCGATGAGCAACTGCCGCAGCGCCTGGTGGAGTTCGGGGTTCTCGTGGATGGCGTGGAACAGGCTGCGCATCAGCGCAGCGTCCTGCTCCATCTGACAGTCGTCCGAACGGTTCACGGACTCGATCAGGTCGCCGCGCAGGGACCCGGTGTCGATGTCCTCGATGGACACCGGCTTGTTGTGCCGCAGCGCCCTGACGACCAGCTCCGGCTTGCTCCCCCACTGGCGGTAGAGGGTGGCCTTGCTGGATTTCGCACGGGCCGCGACGGCGTCCATCGTGAGCGCCTCGTAGCCGACCTCGCGGAGCAGGTCGAGCACGGCCGCGTAGAGCTCGGCCTCGCGCTCGGGTGTGATCCGGCTACGCCGCACCGTTGCCGCCTCAGCCATGATCCCTCCGCTCCTCGTCGAAACCGCTGCGTACGCCATGACTGTACCCGCGGCCTTAACGAAACGAAACAGTTTCGTACGTGTGCTGCGTCACGCGCTCGCTCCCCGCACTGCTCCCCGCATCGATCCACGCATCGATCCACGCCCGTCCGCACCTGTCCGCCCCCGTGTACGAGTTGCCGGGCCCTCCGCACCGGAAAAGCATGGTGAAGTGACCGACGCGCGCGATGAAGCCCATGCTGACCACGCCTACCTGCGATTTCCGCACCTCAGCGGCGACCGTCTCTGTTTCGCGGCCGAGGACGATCTCTGGGTGGCCCCGCTGAGCCCGGACGGCGCCCCCGCGGGCAGGGCCTGGCGGGTGACCGTCGACCGGACCAAGGTGAGCCACCCGCGCTTCTCGCCGGACGGCCGCCACATCGCGTACACGACCTGGCGCAGCCTCGACCCCGAGATCCATCTCGCCCCGGTCGACGGCGGCCCGGCCCGGCGCCTCACCTACTGGGGGAGCACGGACACCCGGGTCTGCGGCTGGTCCCCCGACGGCGACATCCTCGCCGTCTCCTCGCACGGCCAGCCCTTCTCGTACTTCTGCTGGGCCTACAGCGTGCACACCGACGGCTCACCCGGCGGCAAGCTGCCCTGGGGCCCGGTGTACGACATCGCGGTCAACGACATCGACGGCGAGCGCAAGACGCTGCTCCTGACCGGCAAGCCCCCGCACGAGCCCGCCGCCTGGAAGCGCTACCGGGGCGGGGCGACGGGCCGCCTGTGGCTGCACGGCGAACAGCTCCTGCCCGACCTCGACGGGCACCTGGACGCCCCCATGTTCGTGGACGGCAGGATCGCCTTCCTCTCCGACCACGAGGGCGTCGGCAACCTCTACTCCTGCCTGCCGGACGGCTCCGACCTGCGCCGGCACACCGATCACGACGCGTTCTACGCCCGGCACGCCTCCAGCGACGGCACCCGCGTCGTCTACCAGTGCGCGGGCGACGTCTGGCTGGTGGACGACCTGTCCGCCGACTCCGTGCCGCGCCGCCTCGACGTGCGCCTGGGCGGGCCACGCGCCGGACGGCGGATCTATCAGGTGCCGGCCGCGCAGCACCTCGACTCGATCTCCGTGGACACGACCGGCCGGGCCAGCGCCGTCGTCGTACGCGGCAGCCTGTACTGGCTCACGCACCGGGACGGGCCCGCCCGCACCATCACGGACACCCCGGGCGTGCGCGTCCGGCTCCCGGAGATGCTCGGCAAGGGCGGGCAGGTCGCCTACGTCACCGACGCGGAGGGCGAGGACGCCGTCGAGATCGCCTATCTGCCGCGCGCGAGCGGCGAGCGCGAACCGCGCAGGCTGGCGCAGGGCGAGCTCGGCCGGGTCCTCGAACTGCTCTCCGACCCCGACGGCGAACGGCTCGCCATCTCGTCGAACGACGGCAGGCTCCTCCTGGTCGACGCCACCGAGGAGTCGAACGGCGAGGTGACGGAGCTGATCCGCTCCGTCAACGGACCGGTGCGCGACCTGGCGTTCTCCCCGGACGGGGCATGGCTGACCTGGTCGCATCCGGGCATCGGCCGCTCCCTGCGGCAGATCAAGATGGCCCGCATCCACGGTCCCGGCGCCCGCACGATCGTCGACGTGACCAACGGCCGCTTCGAGGACGAGAACCCGGTCTTCACCCGCGACGGCCGCTATCTCGCCTTCCTCTCCTGGCGCGGCTTCGACCCGGTCTACGACGTGCACACCGGCGACCTGTCCTTCCCGCTCGGCTGCCGTCCCTACCTGGTCCCCCTGTCCTCGGCCACCCCGTCCCCCTTCGCCCTCTCCCCCGACGGCCGGCCGGCCGCGGGCGGGCTCGACCCGGCCGACAGCGGGTCGGAGGACGGCGCCGTCATCGTGGAGGTGGAGGGCCTGGAGAGCAGGGTGACGCCGTTCCCGGTCTCGGCGTCGAAGTACTCGGCGCTCCACCCCGTCAGCGGTGGCGGCCTGGTCTGGCTGCGCTGGCCGATCTCGGGCGCGCTCGGCGAGACGTTCGCCAACCCGGCGGACACCTCGGGACGCCCCACCCTGGAGTACTTCAACATCACCAAGGGCAAGAAGTCCGCGCTTGTCGACCACCTCGACTGGTTCGCGCTCAGCGGCGACGGCTCGCGGCTCGTGGTGGTCGACGAGGGCGACCTGCGCGCGGTCCCCTCGACGGAGACCGGCGACGTCGACACGACCGTCTGGATCGACCTGCGCCGCATCCTGCACGAGGTCGACCCGGCGGCCGAGTGGCGCCAGTCCTACGACGAGGCGGGCCGCCTGATCCGCGCCTACTTCTGGGAGCCTCGGATGTGCGGCATCGACTGGCCCGCGATCCTGGACCAGTACCGGCCGCTGGTGGACCGGGTCGCGTCCCCCGACGAGTTCGCCGACCTCCTGCGCGAGGTCCTGGGCGAGCTGGGCACGTCCCATGCGTACGTCTCCGCCGCTCGCCGCAACGAAGGGCCGCCGCACTACCAGCGGGCGATGGGGCTGCTCGGCGCCAACCTGGTCTGCCGGGACGGCAGCTGGATGATCAAGCGCATCCTGCCCGGCGACTCATCCGACTCCAAGGCGCGCTCGCCGCTCGCGGGCGCGGGCATCCGCGAGGGCGCGGTCCTCACCCACATCGACGGCCGCCCGGTGGACCCGGTGACGGGCCCCTTCCCCCTGCTCGCGGCAGCGGGCGGCACGACGGTGGAGCTGACGTTCCAGCCCGCTGAGCGGGAGGGCAGGTCGAGGAGGGTGGCGATCGTCCCCCTCATCAACGAACGCCCCCTGCGCTACCAGGACTGGGTGGCCAAACGCCGCGAGGTCGTACGGGAGTTGAGCGGGGGCAAGTGCGGCTACCTGCACATCCCCGACATGGGCGGCTCCGGCTGGGCCCAGTTCAACCGGGACCTGCGCCTTGAGGTCTCGCGCCCGGCCCTGATCGTGGACGTGCGCGGCAACGCGGGCGGCCACATCAGCGAGCTGGTCGTCGAGAAGCTGACGCGCAAGATCCTGGGCTGGGACCTGACGCGGAACGCCCAGCCGGTGTCGTACGCGTCGAACGCCCCGCGCGGCCCCGTGGTGGCCCTGGCCGACGAGGCGACGTCCTCGGACGGCGACATGATCACGGCGGCCTTCAAGCTGCTCGGCCTCGGCCCGGTGGTGGGCCAGCGGACGTGGGGCGGCGTGGTCGGGATGACCGGGCGGCACGTCCTGGGCGACGGGACGATCATCACGGTGCCGATGAACGCGGGGTGGTTCGACGCGTACGGCTGGTCCGTGGAGAACCACGGCGTGGCCCCGGACCTGGAGGTGCTGCGCACGCCCCTGGACTGGGCGGAGGGCCGGCACGCCCAGCTGGACGACGCGGTGGGGGTGGCGCTCGACCTCCTGGAACGGCAGCCGGCGGCGGACCCGCCGGGGATGGAGGACGTACCGGACAGGAGGCGGCCGAAGCTGCCGCCGAGGGGGTAGTCGGTGCGCGGGTTTCGCAGGCGGCCTACGGTGTCGGATCACTGGCCGTGATTGATCGAAATGCGGGGAATGTACCGTCATGTAAGTCTGGTCGAGGCCCTTCCAACCTCACCCTCTAGGAGTGAACCGCATGGGCATCAAGGACCAGTTCCAGGACAAGGCCAACGACCTCTCCGCCAAGGCGAAGGGCGCCATGGGCGGCGAGAAGGACGAGGCGAGCGAGCGCGCCTCGCAGGCTCGTGACGACGCGCGGGAGCGCGGCCAGCAGGCCCAGGAGGAGTCGCGGGAGCGTTCCGCGAAGTCCCCGGACGAGGCACAGCGGGCGGCGCAGGAGCAGCAGGACAAGTTCAACCAGGACTACGACGCCTGACGCTGCGCTGAGCTTTGACCAGTGAGCCCACCCGGGACGCCGGGTGGGCTTCGCTCTGCCTGCGGCGCCGGTTGCCTGCGGCGCCGGTTGCCTGCGGCGCCGGTTGCCTGCGGCGCCGGTTGCCTGCGGCGCCGGGTTACCTGCGGCGCCGCTGCGGGGGGGGCTGCCGTCACCTGCGGCTCGGTGGGTGCGGCCCCTGTCCCACCGCTTCGCGGCGGATCAACCCCGCCCGCCCTCCCCATGGCCCGCGGCGAATCACCCCCACCCACCCACCTGTTCACCACGGGGTAATCGGGTGGGTGGGCGGGAAAGATCCGCCGCGGAGCGGCGGGCCAGGGTCCGCCCCCACGGCGGGTCAGACGCTCACGGCGAGGCGGATCGGCCCCACTCCCCCGCAGTGAAGCGGGCCCCGCCCCACCCCCGCCGCGAGCGAGGCGAGGCGAGGCGCACGCCCCGCCCCGCCCCCGGGAGCAGGACCCCCGCGAGCAACTACCGCCCCGCGCGGCCCTGTTCATCGGCGGAGCCGCCCGCTCCCACGAGCCCCGTGGAGACCGAACCCAGCCGGGGTTCGAACCTCCGCATCTCACGCTGGCCGACCGAGCCGATGATCCCCGGAAGGTATCCCCGGATGCCCTGCATCCCCCGCAGCCACCACTGCGCGTACACATGGCTGGACCGGCGCTCGATGCCGGCGACGATCCGGTCCACCGCGGGGCCCAGCGGGTACGTCTTGTTGGACGGCCACGGCAGGCGCTGCCGCAACTCCCGCATCACGTCGTCCTGGTCCGCGCCCCGCACCATGTCCGTGTCCGTCCAGGACAGGTAACCGACGCCCACCTTCACGCCCTTGTAGCCCACCTCGGCCCGCAGACAGTGCGCGTACGCCTCCACGCCCGACTTCGACGCGCAGTACGCCGTCATCATCGGCGCCGGCGTGATCGCCGCCAGCGAGGCGATCTGGAGGAGATAGCCGCGGCTCTCCATGAGCACGGGCAGGAACGCCCTGCCCGTCACCGCGCTGCCGATGAGGTTGACCTCGATCACCCGGCGCCACGCCTCGGGGTCGGACTCGACGAACGGCCCCCCGTTGGCGACGCCCGCGTTGGCGACGACGATGTCGACCTTCCCGAACCGCTCCTTGACCTCCTGGGCGACCCGCGCCATCGCCACGTGATCCGTGACGTCCGCGTGCCAGGCCTCGCTCTCCGTGTGCAGCCGAGCCGCCACCTGCTTCAGCTCGTCCGGCTCCAGGCCCACGAGCGCGACCTTCGCCCCCCGCGCCGACAGCTTGCGCGCGAGCAGCTCCCCCACGCCCCGCGCCGCCCCGGTGACGACCGCGACCTGACCCTCCAGGCTGACCTTGCTCATGCGCTGCTCCCTTCGAGTCCCTGGACCTGCTCTTCGCCCACCCGTACGTACCGCTTCACGAGATCCCTGATCCCGTCCGTTATCGCTTCCGGCGCCTCGACGGGCGTCATGTGACCGAGCCCCGGCAGCTCGGTCAGGCCCAGGGAGTCCGGCAGCATCGCGGCGATGCGCCGCGCGCCCGCGACGGGCGTCATCCGGTCCGCCGTACCCGCGACGACCGCGGTCGGCACCGTCAACTCCAGGACGCCCGCGTCGAGTTCGATCTCGTCGAGCACGTGCGACCAGCGGTAGCGCACCACCCGAGGACATCCGTGCACGATCCGCGCACACACCTCGACCCGCTCCGGGGGCGAACCCGGGCCCATCGTGGCGTACTTGAGGATGCGGCGGGCCAGCGGCGTCACAGGACCCAGCGGCGCCTTCGCGCCCAGGACCGACCGCGTCAGCCGCGTCCGGATCCGCCCGGCCCGCATCGGCACCACGAGCGACTCGGCCACCAGCCGCGAACTCCCCGTGCTGCACAGCAGAACCGCCGCCGCGTGCTCCCGGAACCCCGGCCGCGTACTCGCGGCCATGATCGTCATGCCGCCCATGGAGTGCCCGGCGAGCACGGCCCGCTCCCCCGGCGCGAGCGTCGCCGCGAGCACCGCTTCGAGGTCGTCGGCGAGGGCGGTCGTGCTGTACCCCTCCGCCCCCGCGGGCGCGGCACTGCGCCCGTGCCCCCGCTGGTCGTACGCGATCACCCGGTGGTCGACCGCCAGGTCACGTATCTGCGCCGCCCAGAAGGCGGTCGAGCACGTCCATCCGTGGGCGAGGACCACCGCGGGCGCGCCCTCAGGGCCGTGCACCTCGGCGTGCAGCCGCGCGCCGTCCGCCGACACGACGGTCAGCTCCCGCGCGGCGGGAGGCGGGGCGAAGGGCCCGCTCGTCACGTGCGTCAGCCTGCTCATGCGCCTGCCTCGACCTTCTTCGCCTTGCGGGACTTCGGCGGCGCCGCGTCCGCACTCACCTTCGGCGGCCGCACCACCTCGTACTCGGCGAGATCCACCCGCCGCGTGGCGGCGCGGAACTCGGACGTCGTACCGGGCCAGATCGTGGTGTTCACGCCGTTCTCGTCGAGGTACCAACTGTTGCAGCCGCCGGTGTTCCACACGGTGCGCTTCATCCGCTCCTGAACCTTGTCGTTCCAGGCGTTGACGGCGCTCGTCCGCACGGCGAGCGCGGCCCGGCCGCCGAGCACGTCCAACTGCCGCATGTAGTCGGCGAGATAGTTCAGCTGGGACTCGATCATCAGGATCATCGAGGAGTTGCCGAGCCCGGTGTTCGGGCCGATGACCGTCATGAAGTTGGGGAAGCCCGCGGCGGTCGCGCCGCGCAGCGACTTCATCCCGTCCTTCCAGGTCTCCATCATCGTCACGCCGTCGGGGCCCACCACGCGGTTGGCGATCGGCATGTCCGTCACGTGGAAGCCCGTACCGAAGATGATCGCGTCGACCTCGGTCTCGGTGCCGTCCGCGGCGACGACGGTGTTCCCGCGCACCTCGCTGAGCCCGCTGGCGACCACGTCCACATTGGGCTGCGCGAGCGCCGGGTAGTAGGTGTTGGAGAGCAGGATCCGCTTGCAGCCGATGCGGTACGAGGGCGTCAGCTTGGCCCGGAGCGCCGGGTCCTTGACGGCGCGCGCGATGTTCCGCTTGGCGAGCTGCTCGACCGCGCCGAGCTCGTTCGGCCGCTTGGTGAATGCCTGGACCTGCAACTCCCGTATGCCCCACAGGATTCCGCGCCGGGCGTGCGTGGTGAACGGCAGCTGGCGGTGCAGCCAGCGCTCGGCCTTCGTGATCGCACGGTCCATGCGCGGCATCACCCAGGGCGGGGTGCGCTGGAAGAGGGTCAGTCTGCCCACCTCGCGCTGGATGGCGGGCACGATCTGGATGGCGGACGCGCCGGTGCCGATCATCGCGACGCGCTTGCCGCGCAGGTCGTAGTCGTGGTCCCAGCGCGCGGAGTGGAAGACCTTGCCCTCGAAGGTGTCCAGGCCCGGGATGTCCGGGAGCTTGGGGTCGGAGAGCGGTCCGGTGGCGGAGACGACGACGTCGGCGGTGAGGGTGCCGTTGCTGGTCTCGATCTCCCACCACAGCTTTTCCGCGTCCCAGCGCATCAGCTTCACCTCGGTGTCGAGGCGGATGTGCGGGCGCAGGCGGAAGGTGTCGGCGATCTGCTCCAGGTACTCCTGGATCTTGCCCTGGCCCGAGAAGGTGCGCGGCCAGTCGGGGTTGGGCGCGAAGGAGAACGAGTACAGGTGCGAGGGCACGTCGCACGCGCAGCCCGGATAGCTGTTGTCCCGCCAGGTGCCGCCCACCGCGCCGGCCCGCTCCAGGACGACGAAGTCGGTGACGCCCTCCCGGCGCAGCCGGACCGCGGCCCCGAGCCCACCGAATCCGGACCCGATCACCGCCACCCGCACATGCTCGTGTTCGCTCCCCGGCTCGCGCCCCTGCTCGCGCACCCGCTGGCGCTCGTCCTCGGCCATGCCGCCGCCTCCCGAACTGCTTCACGACTCTGCCAGTGACCACTGGCGCAATTGGGAGACTAGAACAGCTGCGTACTGATGGGTAGGGGTCAGGCGTCGCGAGTTACCGCCGGTAGCGCGAGGAGAACACCTGCACGATCCGGCAGCACATAGGCTGCTGCCGTGGCAGAGACACGCGAGTACCGCATGGAGGAGCTGGCCAAGGCGGCCGGCATCACGGTCCGCACCGTGCGCTTCTACCGTGAGCGCGGCCTTATCCCGCCACCCCGCCGCGAGGGCCGCATCGCCTGGTACGACGACCATCACCTGGCCAGACTGCGGACGATCGCCGCACTCCTGGACCGCGGCCACACCCTGAGCGGCATCGCGGAACTCGCGGAGGCCTTCGAGAACGGGCGCGACGTCGGCGAGCTCCTGGGCATCGGCGAACCCACCGAGGAGACCCCGGTCCGCCTCACCCCCGAGGAACTGGCCGACCACTTCGCGGGCGAGGTCACCCCCGAGAACCTCGCCGCGGCCCTGGACCTCGGCTACCTCGGCACGGACGGCGAGGAGATCGTCCACGTGAGCCGCCGCCTCCTGGACGTCTCGTCGGCGCTGGTCCGCGAGGGCATCCCGCTGGCGGCGGTCCTGGAGGCGGGCCAGCGCGTGCGCGAACACGCGGACGCGCTCGCGGAGTTGTTCATCACGATCATCCGCACCCACACGCCCGCCGAGGCGGGCGACGTGAGCATCGACCGCCTGCGCCCGCTGGCGAAGAGCGTGGTGGAGGCGGAACTGTCGATGGCCCTGGACCGCCGCCTGGCCTCGGAGAAGCCGGACGACGACGCCTAACCCGTCCGGCACGCCTCATCCACGCCCCACCCAAGACTCACCCACGCCTCACCGCGGCAGGAACCACCGCGCCTTGTAGATCCCGCCGTCGACCAGCTTGTACTCACCGCGCGGCTGATGGACGCTCACCTTCGTCGTCCACCAGGTCTCCTCAAGGCCGCTCTCCGGCACGGTGCTGATGACCTGCCCCGTCCGCGGATCGTTGCCGACGCCCTTGACCGACTTCCGGGAGATCTCCTCGTGGCCCGCGAAGTCCTGCGTGAAGTCCCCGCTCGGGATGTCGTACTGGAAGACGGCCGCGTTCGTCGTCACCCAGAGCCGCTCCGGACGCCCGGCCACGGGAAAGAGGTCGTGGCCGCCCGCGGTCCTGCCCGGAGTCCCGATCGGGAGGCCCACCGACGACCGCCGCGTCAGCGCGGGCCGGGCCCGCGTGCCGCCCACTTCGTACGTGACCAGGTCGTCGTCGCCGATGGCCCACAGCACCTCGCGCGCACCGTCCCAGTGCAGCCCGTGCGCGCCCTTGAGTTCCGCCTCGGCGTACCGCGAGGCGCGCGGCCCCTGCGACGCCGCGTACAGCCTGACCAGCGCGCCCGTGCTGCACGCCACCGCCACGTTGCCGTCCGGCAGGATCTCCGCGCTGTGCGGGTTGAAGAGGTCGTCGCCGGGTCCGATCGCCGCGCCCCAGTAGCGCCGCCCCGACGGGTAGTCGACGACCCCGACGAAGCCGAAGGACGCGGTCGTCAGGACGTACGTACGCCCCTTGTGCCTGCGCACCTTCGACTCGCTCGGATACACCCAACTGTCCTCGGGCCGCAGGTCCTTGTACCCCGCCTGCCGCATCGGCGAGAACGCCCACCGCACGACGGACGGATCGGCCTCCACGTCCCATACCCTGCGCCGCGGATCGAGCACGAGGATCTGCTGGGTCGCCTGTTCGGTGAGGAGCACCGGTGGAGTACGCCGGGGCACTCCACCGGAAGCGGAGGCGGAGGCATTCGCGGAAGGGGTGGCGGAGGCCGATGACGCGACGGCCGGCGGGAGCCCCGCCCCGATCCCGGCTCCCAGAGCCCCGAGCAGCACACCCCGACGCGACGGTCTCGACATACCGGACATGAAGTCTCCCCCACACGGCTGACAGTTGAGTCATTGTCAGGTACGTGCCCGCAACATGCCATGGCGCCGCGCGGCCTCACATGTCGTAGACCACCGTTACGGGCGCATGGTCCGACCACCGCTCCTCATGACTGGCCGCCCGCTCCACGAATCCCTTGACCGCGCGCTCGGCGAGCCCCGGCGTCGCCACGTGGTAGTCGATTCGCCAGCCCGTGTCGTTGTCGAAGGCTCGCCCCCGGTAGGACCACCAGGAGTAGGGGCCCTCGACGTCGGGGTGCAGCGCCCGCATCACGTCCACGTAGCCGGCGTCGCCTTCGAAGACCTCACCGAGCCAGGCACGCTCCTCGGGCAGGAAGCCGGAGTTCTTCTTGTTGCCCTTCCAGTTCTTGAGGTCGGCCTCCTGGTGCGCGATGTTCCAGTCGCCGCAGACCACGACCTGGCGCCCCTCGGCGGCGGCCCGCTGCTTGAGCCCCTTCAGGTACGTGAGGAACTCCCCCATGAAGCGGACCTTCTCGTCCTGCCGCTCCGTGCCCACCTCGCCGGAGGGCAGGTAGAGGCTCGCGACCGTGACGCCGGGCAGATCGGCCTCGACGTAGCGCCCGCTGCCGTCGAACTCATCCGACCCGAACCCGACCTGCACGCGATCCGGCTCACGGCGCGTATAGAGGGAGACGCCCGCGCGCCCCTTCGCGGCGGCCGGCGCGTGCGTGACGTGCCACCCCTCAGGGGCCCGCACCTCCTCCGGCAGCTGCTGCGGCTCGGCCCGCACCTCCTGGAGGCAGAGCACGTCGGCCGAGGTCTCGGCGAGCCACTCCACGAAGCCCTTCTTGGCGGCGGCGCGCAGCCCATTCACATTCACAGAGGTCACAGTGAGCATCCGGGAACGATACCGGCACACTTAATGGATACCTCCACCCCACCGCATAGAAGTACGATGGTTCGCATGAGTATCCAGTCACCGTTGCGGCGGCCCGCCGTCGAGCTGCGCCCCACCCCCTTCGACCACCCCGACGCGGTCAGGCTCAACGACCGCGTCCAGCTCGAGTACGCGGAGCGGTACGGCGATGAGGGCGACGTCACACCTCTGGACCCGGCGATGTTCACGGTCCCGCGCGGCCTGTACCTCCTCGCGTACGACGAGAACGGCACCCCGCTGGCCACCGGCGGCTGGCGCGGCCACGAGGAGAACGACGAGGGCTACGCGCACGGCGACGCCGAGATCAAGCGCATGTACGTCACCCCGGAGGCCCGCGGCCTGGGCCTGGCCCGCCGCATCCTGGCGGCCCTGGAGGACGACGCGCGGGCGGCGGGCCGTACGCGCATGGTCCTGGAGACGGGCACGAAGCAGCCGGAGGCGATAGCCCTGTACACCTCGACCGGTTACACCCCGGCCCCCAGCAAGTTCGGCCACTACCGCTTCGAGGACCTGAGCCGCTGCTTCGCGAAGCAGCTGTAGCCCTTCAGCACCTCACGGCGGTTCTTCGGCGCTTCGGCGCTTCGGTGTCGAGGCACACGCAAAGATCCCGCCCGGTTCGAAGAACCGGACGGGATCTCATGTGCAGTGGACCTGTGGGGATTTGAACCCCAGACCCCCTCGATGCGAACGAGGTGCGCTACCAGACTGCGCCACAGGCCCTTGCAACGAGTGAAACTCTAGCATCCCGATCCGGGTGCTTGGAAATCCGTTCCTGGCTGGTCAGGCCTCACTCGTTGGCGGCCCGTGGCCGCTCGCCTTCCTCGTACTGGTCGAAGAGCGGCGTGCGTCCGCGCTCGCGGGCCCGGCGGGCGGACGCCGCCCGCCGTGCGTCGCTGCGGCCACCGACTCCGTCCACGCCGTCGGCGCCTTCCGTGCCCTCGGCGTACTCGCCGTACTGCGCGTACTCGCCCTCGTCCGTCTCGTCGGCCGCGGGCTCCACGGTGCTCGACCGCGCCGAGCTCCAGGCATCGGGTGCGCCCAGGTCGACGTCACCGGTGGCCCGGGGTGCGACCGGCGCGGTCACGTACGTCGGCAGGGGCACCGGCACCGGGTCCCAGCTGTCGCCGTGGCCGGGGCGGCGCTGCCGCTCGCGCTGCTGGTCGACCCACTCCGCGTGGTCGGTCTGCTCGACCAGGGCGCGGCGGTCGGCGGCGAGCGCGGACAGGCCCGTCTCGGTGTCGGGGGCCGGTCCTTCCTCCGCGTCGTCGACGACGGCTTCCGCGGCGCTCGACGCGCGCCTGCGCGGCTGGCGCTCCCGAAGCCGCTGCGCGGCGACCTCGGCCCTGCGCCGGTCCATGGTGTAGGTGAAGCGGCGCCGCTCCTGGCCGCGCAGGTAGACGATGTACGCGCTCAGGAGCGCGGCCGGCGCCGCGGGCGCCCAGAGGAACGCGAGCCCGCCCACCGCGGCGACGACCGTGCCGATCGTGAAGGCGATGAAGAGCATCACCGTCGTACGCCGACGGCGCGCCAGCACCTTCACGCGCCGGGCGCGCGCGGCGGCTTCCGCCGATGCCGCACGCTGGGCGGGCGACTGCTGGGGGCGCGCGGCGGACTGCGCTGGGGCCTGCGCCGGTACCGGTGCCGGGGTGTTCACCTGGGCCTTCACCGAGGACCTGGCCGGAGGCTTCGCCGCGGGGTGCGCCTGGGAGCGCGCCGCAGGCTGCTGCGCCGGCGGTCGCACCGAGGGCTGCTGCGCCTGGGGTTTGACCGGCGCCTTGCCCTGCGGCTCGGGCCGCTCCTCCTGGTCGCCCTGTCGATGCGGAGGCGCGACGAAGGCCCGGACGTCCACCGAGCCGGTGGCGTTGTCCGGGTCGCGCGACTCCTCCTCTTCAGGCGAGCGCGCTTGCAGGTCCTTGGCGTATCGGCGCTCCATCCCCGCCCGTCCGGACAAGAGCCGGATGGCGGTGCTGAAGCGTTCCGTCGGACGGGCTTCATTGAGCTCGTCCTGCCTACGGAGCCACATCGGCACCAAGTAGGCGGCCCAGGCCCCGACGATGACTGCGTAGATGAGGCCGCTGCTGCTCACGCCTCACACGGTAGAGGGGTTTGCTTGAGGCCATCTGCCAATTGAGCCGGTGTGTCGCACGATCTGGCTGATATCTCGAACTTTTTTTGTGACTGATGCGATCAACAGGCCACCGGGACCGTGAAATTAATGCCCTAGAGGGACCAACTGGGGTTCCAGACGGTCGATCACCGATCAATTTCAAACACTTATTCTATTTACGCGGTCTTCCGGGGTCGTGCCTGGTGCCAGCGCCGCAGCAACCCTTCCGGTACCTCTTCCGCGGTGAGCGCGAAGACAAGATGGTCGCGCCAGGCACCGTCGATGTGGAGATAGCGTGGACGAAGCCCCTCCTCGCGGAATCCGAGTTTCTCCACGACCCTGCGGCTCGGCCCGTTCTCGGGTCGAATACAGACCTCGATACGGTGCAGCCCGACCGATCGGAAGCAATGGTCCACCGCGAGGGCGACGGCGGTCGGCATCACGCCGCGGCCCGCGACCGACTGGTCGACCCAGTAGCCGACATGGCCCGAGCACATCGATCCCCAGGTGATCCCGGCGACCGTCAACTGCCCGACGAGACGCCCCTGGTACTCGATCACGAAGGGCAGCATGCGCCCGGCGTGCGCCTCGGCGCGCAGATGCCGGACCATCTGGCGGTACGTCGGGCGCTGCACGATCGGGCCGCTGGGCGTGGGCGGCGGGATCGTCGCCTCCCAGGGGCGCAGCCAGTCCCGGTTGCGCCGGTTGACCTCACGCCAGGGCCGCTGGTCGCGCATCTTTATCGGACGGAGGGCGACGTCGCCGTCCGTCAGCTCGACGGGCCAGGAAGGGCTGTTCAGCTCGCACCACCAGGGGGTCTGGGATGGTCGCCGCCCCGGAGCTGCTCGACGGCATGCGTCAGCAGGGGCTCCAGGACGGCCAGGCCGTCCCGTACGCCGCCGGTCGAGCCGGGCAGGTTCACGATGAGCGTGCGCCCCGCGACTCCGGCCAGACCACGGGAGAGCGCGGCCGTGGGCACCTGCTGTCTGCCGTGGGCGCGAATCGCCTCCGGGATGCCCGGCACTTCGTGGTCGATGACGGCGCGGGTGGCCTCGGGGGTGCGGTCGGTGGGCGAGATGCCGGTGCCGCCTGTGGTGAGGATCACGTCGTATCCGGCGTCGACTCCGGCGCGCAGGGCCTGCTCGACGGGGGCGCCGTCGGGGACGACCCGGGGGCCTTCGACCTCGAAGCCGAGCGCGGCAAGGGCGTCGGCGATGACCGGCCCGCCCCGGTCGGCGTAGACGCCCGCGGCAGCGCGGTTGGAGGCGGTGACGACGAGCGCGCGGTAGGCCGTCATGCTCCGGCTCCTTCGCGGCTCCAGTCCCCGGACTTGCCGCCCGTCTTCTCCTCGACGCGTACGTCCGTGATGACCGCGCCCTTGTCGACGGCCTTGACCATGTCGATCACCGTGAGGGCGGCGACGGACACCGCGGTGAGGGCCTCCATCTCGACGCCCGTACGGTCCGTCGTCTTCACGGTGGCGAGGATCTCGACGGCGTCGTCGGCCACGGAGAGGTCGAGTTTCACCCCGGAGACGGCCAGCGGGTGACAGAGCGGGATCAGGTCGGGCGTGCGTTTGGCGCCCATGATGCCGGCGATCCGCGCGGTGGCGAGGGCGTCGCCCTTGGGGACGCCTTCCCCGCGCAACAGCTCGATCACGCGGGGCGAGACCAGGACGCGGCCACTGGCGCGGGCGGTGCGCGCGGTCACGTCCTTCGCGGATACGTCGACCATGCGGGCGGCGCCCGCTTCGTCGATGTGCGTCAGGCTCTGCTGCGTACTCATGTGCTGTGGCGCTCCCGGTCCGGGCCCTCTCGCGGTGCGGCGCAAGGGGGCCTATGTGCGCGACACCGTACCGCGCGAGAGTGCCCTTCAGCCGAGCAGGACCACTTCGACGTCGGTGCCCGGCTCCACCGCTGTGGTGTCCTCCGGGACCACGATCAGCGCGTCCGCGTGCGCGAGGGCCGCGACGAGGTGGGAGCCCGCGCCGCCCACGGGCCGCACGCTGCCCGCGTCGGCGTCGTACTGCCCGCGCAGGAACTGCCGCTTCCCCGCGGGCGAGCTCAGCGCCTTGTCGGCGCTGAGCACCGCGCGTGCCGTGGGCCGGTGGACGTCCGGCAGGCCCATCAGGGCGCGCACGGCGGGTCGTACGAAGATCTCGAAGGAGACGTACGACGACACCGGGTTGCCCGGCAGGGCGAGCAGCGGGGTGTGGTCGGGGCCGATGGAGCCGAAGCCCTGGGGCTTGCCCGGCTGCATGGCGAGCTTGCGGAACTCGATGCCGCTGCCGTCCTCGTCCTCGTCCCCCACGGAGGCGAGGGCTTCCTTCACGACGTCGTACGCGCCGACGCTGACGCCGCCCGTGGTGACGATGAGGTCGGCGCGGATCAGCTGGTCCTCGATGGTGGAGCGCAGCGTCTCGGCGTCGTCGGCGACCGCGCCCACGCGGTAGGCGATCGCTCCGGCGTCCCGGGCGGCGGCGGTGAGGGCGAAGCTGTTGGAGTCGTAGATCTGGCCCTTGGCCAACTCCTCGCCGGGCTGGATCAGTTCGCTGCCGGTGGACATGACGACCACGCGGGGGCGCGGGCGCACCTTGACCGTGCCGCGGCCGATCGCGGCGAGCAGGCCGATCTGCGGGGCGCCGAGGACCGTGCCCGCGGTCAGTGCGCGGTCACCGGCCTGGACGTCGCTGCCACGCGCCCGCACGTGCGCGCGTGCCTCGGCGGGGCGGTGCACGCGGACCTCTCCGGAGGCTCCCTCGGGGGCGGCGCTGTGCGCGCGCATCCCGGAGACGGGGCCTTCGCCGAGTCCTCCGTCGGTCCACTCCACGGGGACGACGGCCTCGGCGCCGGGCGGCAGCGGGGCGCCGGTCATGATGCGGGCGGCCTGGCCCGCGCCGACGACCGGCTGCTCGCCCTGGCCCGCCGCCACGTCACCGATGACCGTCAGGACGGCGGGGAACTCCTCGCTCGCGCCCGCGATGTCGGCGACCCGGACGGCATAGCCGTCCATGGAGCTGTTGTCGAAGGGCGGCAGCGAGACGGGCACCGTGACGTCCTCGACGAGGACGCAGCCCTGGGCGTCGAGGAGTTGGAGCTCGATGGGCTCCAGGGGGCGGACGGTTCCGAGGATGTCGTCCAGGTGCTCGCTCACCGACCAGACGTGTTCCTGGCCGGTGACTTCGGTCGTCGCGCTGCTGCTCAAAGTGCTACATCTCCTCGGACACGTAACTGCGAAGCCAGGCCTGGAAGTCCGGGCCCAGGTCTTCACGTTCGCACGCGAGTCTGACAATGGCACGCAGATAGTCGCCGCGGTCGCCGGTGTCATAGCGGCGGCCCTTGAAGACGACCCCGTGCACGGGGCCGCCGACCTTCTCGTCGACGGCGAGCTGCTGGAGGGCGTCGGTGAGCTGGATCTCGCCGCCGCGGCCCGGCTCGGTCTTGCGCAGTATGTCGAAGACATGGGGGTCCAGGACGTACCGGCCGATGATGGCGTAGTTGCTGGGGGCGTCCGCCGCGTCGGGCTTCTCGACCAGGCCGGTCACCTTGACGACGTCGCCCTCGTCCGTGGCGTCGACCGCCGCGCAGCCGTAGAGGTGGATCTGCTCCGGGGCCACCTCCATGAGGGCGATGACGCTGCCGCCGTGCCGCTCCTGGACCTCGACCATGCGGGCGAGGAGCGGGTCGCGCGGGTCGATCAGGTCGTCGCCGAGGAGGACGGCGAACGGTTCGTTGCCGACGTGCGGGGCCGCGCACAGGACGGCGTGACCGAGTCCCTTGGGGTCGCCCTGGCGCACGTAGTGCATGGTCGCGAGGTCGCTGGACTCCTGGACCTTGGCGAGTCTCGCCTCGTCGCCCTTCTTCAGAAGGGCCGACTCCAGCTCGTAGTTGCGGTCGAAGTGGTCCTCCAGGGGGCGCTTGTTGCGGCCCGTGATCATGAGGACGTCGTCCAGGCCGGCGGAGGCGGCCTCCTCGACCACGTACTGGATCGCCGGCTTGTCGACGACCGGCAGCATCTCCTTGGGAGTGGCCTTGGTGGCCGGCAGGAACCGGGTGCCCAGGCCTGCTGCGGGAATGACAGCCTTGCTGATCCTTGGGGGGTGAGACTCAGTCATGTCCGTAACCATAACCGGTGCGTATGTGCGGAATCTGTGTCTCCGGACATTTTGTTCTCATATGAGCGCACCTGGAAGGGTTTGTGAGCGCACCATGAAAGAACCCGGCTCGGACCAGCCAACCAAGCGCACGTTGCGGGGAGAATTCCTCGCGGTGAGACGCCGGTTGACTAGGGATGACGCGCAGAAGGCCGCCGCGGTTCTCGCCGACCGCGCATTGGAGCTGAAAGAGCTCGCCGGGGCGCGCACGGTCGCCGCGTACGTCTCCGTGGGCAGCGAACCGGGGACGCGGGCGCTCCTCGACGCCCTGCACGCGCGCGGGACGCGGGTCCTGCTGCCGGTGCTCCTGGCGGACAACGACCTGGACTGGGCGGCCTACGAGGGCGAGGGCTCGCTGACCCGCGTGCAACACCCGGGAAAGATCGAGCTCTTGGAGCCCTCAGGGGCGCGCCTGGGGCCCGACGCCGTCCTGGCGGCGGACGCCGTGCTGCTGCCGGGCCTGGCCGTGGACGAGCGCGGGATGCGGCTCGGGCGCGGTGGCGGTTCGTACGACAGGGTGCTCGCCCGGCTCGACCGGGCCGGCGCCGATCCCGCCCTGGTGGTGCTCCTGTACGACACGGAGGTCGTCGCCCACCTCCCCCAGGAGCCGCACGACAAGCCGGTGCACGCCGTCGTCACGCCGTCGGGAGTACGCCGCTTCCGCTGACCCTCTCCGTACGCGAAAGGGCCCTCCACGCGCGCGTGGAGGGCCCTTTCACTGTCTCGTGCGGCAGCTCAGGGCCGCAGCACCAGGGTGTCGTTCGTGCTCTTCTTCACGGCGTTCTCGGAGAAGGACCACGGAAGCAGCTCGCCCTTGACCCACTTGCTCGTCTGGTCGGTGTAGTGCGCGCTGTAGGCGTGCCCCGAAGCGCCGGTGAGGTTGATCCACTTCGACTTGTCGAGGTCGTCGAGGTTCACCACCATGCGCATCGACGGCACCCACTGCACTCCGTAGCCGCCCGCCGCGTTCCAGCCGGTGGCGTTGACCGCCGCCTCGCCGCCGCCCAGCTTGAACGGGCCGCGGTTGAGCATGAACTGGAGCCAGCCGGGGCCTTCGACGCCCAGGGTCTGGTTCTTCAGGGTCAGCCGGTGCAGGCGGCCCCAGCTCCAGGTGTCGACGTCCTTGCCGAGCTTGGCCGTCAGGTCCCAGCGCGCGTCCTCCATGGCCCGGCCGAACAGCTGGTCACGGGTCTTGGTCTCGGCGTCCGTGCGGGTCTTGGGCGACTTCCACCAGTCGTTGTCCTCGTCGTCGAGGATCGACCGGATCACTTCGTAGTAGCGGTCGCCGCCGTCGGGCTGCGCGGACTCCGCGTCCCGCTGGCCGCACTCGCGCACCGGCTCGGCCTCGTCGGCCGGACCCGTGTTCCCGGCCGGCTCGACGTTCAGGCACTGGCCCTTGACCCGCAGCTCCTTGGGCAGCTTGTTGCCGATGGAGAGCTTGAGGATGTTGCGCCAGACCGAGTTGAAGTACGCCGCTGCCGCCGAGTCGGGATCCTGGGTGTAGTCCCAGCCCTCGAGGAGCTTCTGCGCCTCACGGACGTAGCTGTCCTTGACGTCGATCTTGAGCAGCTTGGGCACGAGGACCTTGGCGATCTCGCTGCTGTTGTCCATCTGCATCGTGCGCATGTCCTCGGTGGAGACCTTCCCACCGTTCTTGATCTTCGACTGGATCAGATCGGTGATGCGCTGGCTGCGTGCCCCGTAGCCCCAGTCCGACGTGAGCTTGTACGGGTACTCCTTGCCGATGACGGCCTGGTTCGCGGTCACGATGTAGCCGCGCTTGGGGTCGTACTCGTAGGGCAGCGCGGACTGCGGGATGTAGCCGGTCCAGCGGTAGTCGGAGTCCCAGCCGGGCGCGGGGAGCGCGCCGTCGCCCTTGCCGCGGACCGGGATCTTGCCCGGCGCCTGGTAGCCGATGTGGCCCTTGGTGTCCGCGTAGATCAGGTTCTGCGAGGGCACTTCAAAAGAAGCGGCCGCCTTGCGGAACCCCGAGAAGTCCTTCGCCTTGTTGAGCTCGAAGACCGCGTCCATCGACCTGCCCGGCTTCAGCGCGGTCCAGCGCAGCGAGACTCCGTAGCCGTCGCCCCGGTCGGGGGCGGCGCTGTCGACGGTGGCCTTCTTGCCGACCTTCACCAGTTCGTCGTCACGGTCGGACAGCAGGGGTCCGTTGCCGGTCTCTCTGACGGTGATCTTCTTGGACTTGCCGCCCGCGACCTTGATGGTCTCCACGCGCGACTTGAAGGGCAGCACCTTGTTGTCGTACTCGTAGCCGTCGCCCGCGAACTTCTCGAGGTAGAGGTCCGTGACGTCGGCGCCGAGGTTCGTCATGCCCCAGGCGATGTCCTGGTTGTGGCCGATGACCACACCGGGCATCCCGGCGAAGGTGTAGCCGGAGACGTCGTACTGGCAGTCCTTGGAGACCGTCCGGCAGTGCAGGCCCATCTGGTACCAGACGGACGGCAGCTGCGGTGACAGGTGCGGGTCATTGGCGAGCAGCGGCTTCCCGGAGATCGTGTGGTCTCCGGAGACGACCCAGGAATTGGATCCGATGCCGTTGCCGTTCGGACCCAGGCCCGCGTCCGGGACGCTGTCCAGGATGTCGGAGAGGCCCGACAGCTGGGACTGCAGCCCTCCCGGGGCCTCGGTGTTGCCCGCGAGGCCGGTGCCCGCCGCGCCGCCGGTCTGCGACTGGCTGCCCGTGCTGCTGCCCTTGCCCTCGTACTCCTTGGTGACGCTGTTGTAGGCGCCTTCCTGGACGATGGGCTTGTTCCGGTCGTACGGGTACTGCGGGTACAGGTCCTTGATCTGGGACGGGCCGAGGCGACTGGTCATCAAGGAGCGGTCGATCTCGTCCTGCATGTTGCCGCGCAGGTCCCAGGCCATGGCCTTGAGCCACGCCACGGAGTCGACGGGGGTCCACTCCTGGGGCTCGTAGTCGTTGGTGAAGCCAAGGGCGGCGTACTCCAGGGAGATGTCCTTGCCGCTCTTGTCCTTCAGGTAGGCGTTGACTCCCTTGGAGTACGCCTGGAGGTACTTCTTCGTCGCGGGCGAGAGCTTGGTGTCGTACTCCTTCTGCGCCACACGGTGCCAACCGAGCGTCCGCAGGAACTCATCGGTCTTTACTTGGCCCTTGCCGAACATCTCGGAGAGGCGACCGGAGGTCATGTGGCGACGTACGTCCATCTCCCAGAAGCGGTCCTGCGCCTGGACGAAGCCCTGGGCCATGAACAGGTCGGCGTCGGACTCGGCATAGATCTGCGGGATGCCGTTGCCGTCACGCTTCACGTCGACGGGGCCGGAGAGGCCGTCGAGCTTGATCGTCCCCTTGGTCTGCGGGAAGGAGGCCCGCACCGTGCTGACGCTCCAGTACGCGCCGTAACCGATGCCCGCCACGATGGCCAGGACCAGGACGATCACGAGGAGGCGGGCTCGGCGCCCCTTCTTCTTGCCGGACTTATGACCGGAAGAGGCGGTGGTATTCGAGGGCATCGCTGTCCTTGCTGTCCTTACGCGAGCGGCAGGGCTGGCTGGGCGGTGGTGGGAGCGCTGGAGCAACCATAGGCGCAGGGCACTGCGGCCCCGGACGCGGAGTCAGGAACGTACATCGCGACGCATCGTATGGGTGTTCGAAGGCGTCAAGGAAGCGTTAACAATTAGGTAAGGTAACGAAGTACTTGGCTCGCGCGGAGGAAGGAACGGCCCCTGACTGTCCACGACCTCAACCAGCTTCTGCTCATCTGCTCGCTCGTCCTGCTCGTCGCGGTCGCGGCGGTCCGCATCTCGTCGCGCAGTGGGCTCCCCAGCCTGCTCCTGTACCTGGGCATCGGCATCGCCATGGGCCAGGACGGCATCGGCAACGTCACCTTCAACAATGCCGAATTGACGCAGGTCATCGGCTATGCGGCGCTCGTCGTGATCCTGGCCGAGGGCGGCCTGGGCACGAAGTGGAAAGAGATCAAACCCGCGCTGCCCGCAGCCGCCGTCCTGTCGCTCGCCGGCATCGCGGTGAGCGTCGGCGTGACGGCCGCCGGTGCCCATTACCTGGTCGGCCTGGAGTGGCGCCAAGCGCTCATCATCGGCGCGGTGGTCTCCTCGACGGACGCGGCGGCGGTCTTCTCCGTGCTGCGCAAGGTGCCGCTGCCCTCACGCGTGACGGGCATCCTGGAAGCGGAGTCGGGGTTCAACGACGCCCCTGTGGTGATCCTGGTCGTGGCCTTCTCCACGGCGGGGCCCGTGGAGCACTGGTACATCCTGCTCGGCGAGATCGCCCTGGAGCTGGCGATCGGTGCCGCGATCGGCATCGCGGTGGGCTGGCTCGGCGCCTTCGGGCTGCGGCACGTGGCACTTCCCGCGTCCGGCCTCTACCCCATCGCCGTGATGGCCATCGCGGTCGCCGCCTACGCGGCCGGAGCCATGGCGCACGGCAGTGGATTCCTCGCCGTCTACCTCGCGGCGATGGTCCTGGGCAACGCGAAGCTGCCGCACTGGCCGGCCACCCGCGGCTTCGCCGAAGGGCTCGGCTGGATCGCGCAGATCGGCATGTTCGTACTGCTCGGCCTCCTGGTCACCCCGCACGACCTGCTGGACGACATGTGGCCTGCGATCATCATCGGCTTGATCCTGACCATGGTGGCCAGACCCCTGGGGGTCGTCATCAGCCTGCTGCCGTTCCGCATGCCCTGGCAGGAGAAGGCCCTGATGTCCTGGGCGGGACTGCGCGGAGCCGTGCCCATCATCCTGGCCACGATCCCGATGGTGAACGGCGTCGACGACAGCCAGCGGATCTTCAACATCGCCTTCGTCCTGGTCGTCGTCTACACCCTCATCCAGGGTCCTACGCTGCCGTGGCTGGCCAGGAAGCTGCGCCTTGGCGACTCTTCGGGCGCCGCCGACCTGGGCATCGAATCGGCGCCCCTGGAGCGGCTGCGCGGACACCTGCTCTCGGTGGCGATCCCGAAGGGATCGCGGATGCACGGCGTCGAGGTGGGCGAACTGCGGATGCCCGCGGGGGCCGCGGTCACCCTCGTCGTTCGCAACGGCGAATCCTTCGTGCCGCAGCCCACGACCGTGCTGCAGCGCGGGGACGAGCTCCTGGTCGTCGCGACCGACCCGGTGCGGGACGCGGCGGAGAAGCGACTGCGGGCCGTCGGACAGGGCGGAAAACTGGCCGGATGGCTGGGAACCGCTGGTCAGGAGCCGGAGGGGCGAGGTAATCGCAGGTGATGGGCGCCTCATTCTCCGTATTCACAGGTCTGATGCCACCATTCCCTGTACGATGAAGGCACACTTCTTCTGTACCAACTGATCGAACCAACTCTGTCTGAAGCAGAGCTGGCGCCGACCGTATGGCGGCCGCGTGTCCTCGCAGTGGGCAACCGGCATCTACCGCAGTCCCGCGCAAGAGGACAGCTCTCGGCGCCGCCGCCCTGAAAAGGGGGCCGCGCTACCAGGCGGCAGAAAGGCACGGGCCGTGGCATCCACGGTCACCTCCCGCCCGGGATACGGACAGCTGCTGCGCACCCGCGGCGCCTGGACGTTTCTCCTGCCCGGCTTCGCGGCGCGACAGCCCTTCGCGATGCTGACCATCTCCATCGTGCTGCTCGTGCAGCACACCACCGGCTCGTACGGCGTCGCCGGCGCCGTGTCGGCCGTCACCGGTGTCTCCATGGCGGTGTTCGCCCCCTTCGGCGGCAAACTCGCCGACCGGTTCGGCCAGCGGGCCGTCCTGGTGCCGGGCGTGCTCATCCACACGGTGTCGGTGCTCTCCCTGACGGTCCTCGCGCTCTCCGACGCCCCCTTGTGGGCGCTCTTCGTCGCGGCGGTGCCCACCGGCGCCTCGCAGCCGCAGATCAGCCCCATGGTGCGGGCCCGCTGGGGCGTCAAGCTCCAGGACTCCCCGCTGGCGGGCACGGCGGCCGCCTTCGAGTCGGTCACGGACGAGCTGACATTCGTCCTGGGTCCGCTCTTCGCGACCGCGCTGTGCACGACCATCGACCCGGCGGCCGGACTCTTCACGGAGGCCGGGCTCACGCTGGTGGGCGGCCTGCTGTTCGCCGCGCAGAAGAGCACCCAGCCCAAGCCCGCCACCCGCGAGGAGCACGCGCGCGTGGAGCACGTCTCCGCGCTGCGGATCCCCGGTGTGCGCGTGCTGATCGTGACCTTCCTGGGCATCGGCGCCGTCTTCGGCGGCATGCAGGTCTCCCTGGCGGCCTTCACCGAGTCCATCGGCGAACCCGGCCTGAACGGCGTCCTGTACGGCACGTTCGCGGCGGGCAACATGCTCTCCGGTCTCGTCTGCGGCGCCATCGCCTGGAAGATCGCCCCGCAGCGGCGGCTCCTGGTCGGCTACACGGCACTGACCCTGATGGCCTCCGGCCTCTGGGCCGCGCACTCCGTGGTGCTGCTCGCCGGACTCGGCCTGCTGGTCGGCGTCTGCATCGCGCCCGCCCTGATCACCGGCTACACGCTGGTGGACAAGCTCGTGGACCCGTCCGGGCGGACCGAGGCGTTCACCTGGCTCACCGGCGCCGTCGCGCTCGGCCAGGCAGCCGCCGTCACGGTCGCGGGTCAGCTGGAGGACCACTTCTGGGACGGCGCCGGATTCCTGGTGCCGCTGGGCGGTACGGCACTGGCGCTCGCGGTGCTCGTGACCCTGCGCTCGCGGCTCGTTCCGCGGTCCGTCGGGCGCACCGTGGCACGTGGCGTCGGTCACCGCGAGCCGGTCACGGTGGACTGATCACGCGGAATACGTCACTATGGACCGTCGTTAGCACTCATCGAGTGAGAGTGCCAGGAGGAAGCAAGTGCCGACGTACCAGTACCAGTGCACCGAATGCGGCGAGGGCCTCGAGGCGGTGCAGAAGTTCACCGATGACGCCCTGACCGTGTGCCCCAGCTGCGACGGACGCCTCAAGAAGGTGTTCTCGGCGGTCGGCATCGTCTTCAAGGGCTCCGGGTTCTACCGCAACGACAGCCGCGGCTCGTCGTCGAGCAGCACGCCGTCGACGGCGAACGCGTCGAAGTCCTCGGACTCCAAGCCGTCGGACTCCAAGTCCTCCGCGGGCGCTTCTTCGTCCTCCTCGGGCTCCTCGGGCTCGGACTCGAAGTCGTCCGGCTCGTCCTCGGGTTCGTCGGCCGGTTCGTCCAGCTCTTCCAGCTCGTCGGCCGCCTAGGCCACAGCGCCCCGCGCACGTCGTTCTTCCAGGTCCCCGCTGTCCTCCGACAGCGGGGACCTCGGCGTTCCCGCGCCCGGCTACTGTGCTCGGCATGGTGAATCCCGACATGGTGAACACGGCGGACGCGATGCGGGCCGATATCGGTGTCATCGGCGGCTCCGGCTTCTACTCCTTCCTCGACGACGTGACCGAGCTCCAGGTCGACACCCCCTACGGAGCGCCGAGCGACTCCCTCTTCCTCGGTGACATCGCCGGGCGGCGGGTCGCGTTCCTGCCCCGGCACGGCCGCGGGCACCATCTGCCGCCGCATCGCATCAACTACCGCGCCAATCTGTGGGCGTTGCGCTCCGTGGGCGTACGGCAGGTGCTCGGCCCGTGTGCGGTGGGCGGGCTGCGGCCCGAGTTCGGGCCCGGCACGCTGCTGGTGCCCGATCAGCTCGTGGACCGCACGAAGACGCGTACGCAGACGTACTTCGACGGGGTACCGCTGCCGGACGGGAGCATTCCGAACGTCGTGCACGTGTCGTTGGCCGACCCGTACTGCCCCGTCGGACGCGGCGCCGCGCTGAAGGCCGCCCGCGGGCGGGAGTGGGAGGCGGTGGACGGCGGGACGCTCGTGGTGATCGAGGGGCCGCGGTTCTCGACCCGCGCCGAATCGCTCTGGCACGCGGCGCAGGGCTGGTCGGTGGTGGGCATGACCGGGCACCCCGAGGCCGTGCTCGCCCGTGAACTGGAGCTCTGCTACACGTCGTTGACGCTGGTCACGGATCTGGACGCGGGCGCGGAGAGCGGCGAGGGCGTCTCGCACGAAGAGGTGCTCCAGGTGTTCGCGGCGAATGTGGACCGGCTGCGGACGGTGCTGTTCGACGCGGTGGCGGGGCTGCCGGCGGAGGGCGAGCGGGACTGCCTGTGTGCGGGGGCGCTGGGTGGGATGGATCCGGGGATTCGGCTGCCGTGAGGGGTCCGGCGGGCGGGGGCGTGCGGAGGCGTGCGGGGCCGGAACTTCACCTTCGGGTGAGGGAGTTGTCCACAACCCGCGAGTAGTGCACGGGGCTCAGCGGGATTCGGCGCGGCGGCGCATCGTGGGAGCGGAAGGCAAGATCCTCAGCTCTCTCGAACTCTCCGCAGGTGGTGGCCGTCGTGGCGCATGTTCCCCCAGACATCTCCTCCCCTTCTCCTCCCCCGCCGTGCCCCGTGCCGCATTTCTCCCCGGTGCGGGTGAGCGGCGGGCGCCGCCGCCTGCGAAGCCTGCTGCGGCACAGACGGCGGGCCGTGGCCGCGGGGCTCGCGGTGACGGCGGCGGCGCTCGTGGCCGCCGGGCCGCGTGATGCCGAGCGGGCGTCGCCGCAGGGGCACCCGGCGGCCGCCTCCCCCTCGCGGCAGCCGGACCGTGTCGCCCGCTGGGTGACGGCGCCCGTGCGGATCGCGGACGCGGAGACGGTGCGCCTGCTGCACCGGGGCGATCGGGTCGACGTCGTCGCCGCCGACGGCTCCGCTTCACGGGTGGTGGCTGCCGGGGCCAGGGTGACCGAGGTGCCCGAGCCCCGGGAGGGCGCGGCCGAAAGCGCCGCCGAAGCAGGGGCGTTGGTGGTCCTCTCCGTGCCGCGGGCGACGGCGGCACGGCTCGCCGGGGCCGGTGCGAGCATGCGCCTGGCGGTGACGCTGTGCTGATTCATGACGTGTGCAACTGCACTGGCTTCCTGTCAAGTCGCTCATTCGAGCTACCCAATTGGACAGTCCTACCAGGGCCTGCCGTAGGTTGCGAAGCTGTCTGTTTCACAACCTGCACTTGCAACGAAGGGCCTTTTGGTGAGCGAGAAGAACGACCCGAGTCTCTGGGAGGGCTTCAAGGCCTTCCTGATGCGCGGCAATGTCATCGACCTGGCGGTCGCGGTGGTCATCGGAGCCGCGTTCACGAACATCGTGAACTCCGTGGTGAAGGGTGTCATCAACCCGCTGGTCGGCGCCTTCGGGACGAAGGATCTCGACCACTACAGCTCGTGCCTGAAGTCTCCGTGCCAGATGAACGACGCGGGGGAGGTCACCAGCGGCATCCCGATCATGTGGGGCACGGTCCTCAGCGCGACCCTCAGCTTCGTGATCACGGCGGCCGTCGTGTACTTCCTGATGGTGCTGCCCATGGCCAAGTACCTGGCGAGGCAGGCCGCGCGGAAGGCCGCCAAGGAGGGGACGCAGGAGGTCCTCGAACTGTCGGAGCTGGAGGTCCTCAAGGAGATCCGCGACGCCCTCGTGGCCCAGCAGCGCGGCACGGGCACGGGCCCGGGCTCGGCATCGGGGCCCGACGCGCCGCAGAGCCCTGGGCCCGACGGGCGGTAGAGCGGGCTCAGAGGTGGTGGGGCGGCTTCTCGTCGAGGAAGCGCGCCAGGTCGGCGGCGCTGTCGCCGCCGACCGGAGGCCGCTCGCCCCACCCGCGGTCCGTGTCGTCCGAAGACTGCTGCGACAGGGGGTCGTCGAAGACCAGGGCGCTCTTCGGCTTCTTCGGCGCCGTGGAGCCCTCCGATTCCTTCGGATCGCGCGGTTCGGGGGCAGGGGCGGTGCTCATGTCTCCAGGGTACGTCCGTGGGGCGCCGCGGCGTCCGTCAGACGGCCAGCAGTCCCTGAGCTGCGAAGATCTCTTTGGCGGCGGCCACCTGTCCGGGGGTGGGCGAGGGGGTGTCGCGCAGGGTGAAGTCCTTGCCGAGGGCGTCCCACTTCGCCTCGCCCAGCTTGTGGAAGGGCAGCACGTCGACGCGCGAGACGTTGCCGAGCGAGGCGGCGAAGCGGGCGACGCCCGCGATGTTCTCCGGGTCGTCGGTCAGGCCGGGGACCAGGACGAAGCGCACCCAGACGTCCTTGCCCAGGTCGGCGAGGCGGTGGGCGAAGTCGACGGTGGGCCGCAGGGGGCGACCGGTGACCTTCTTGTACGTCTCGCGGTCCCAGGACTTGATGTCGAGGAGCACGAGGTCGGCGTCGCGGAGCAGCGCGTCGGTGGCGCGCACGCCGAGGAAGCCGGACGTGTCCAGGGCCGTGTGCAGGCCCAGCTCGTGCTTGAGGCGGTGCAGCAGCTCGCCGGTGAAGACGGGCTGCAGGAGGGGTTCGCCGCCGCTGACCGTGGCCCCGCCGCCCGCCGCCGAGATGAACTTGGTGTACTTGGCGGCCTCCGTGATCACGTCGTCGGCGGTGGTCCGCTTGCCGTCGCGCATCCGCCAGGTGTCGGGGTTGTGGCAGTACAGGCAGGTCAGCGGGCAGCCCGAGAGGAACGTGACGAAGCGGGTGCCAGGACCGTCGACGCCGGTGGACAGGTCCCAGGAGTGGATGGACCCGGTGACGGGGCGCCGGGTGACCGCCGCCGCCGGGGTCTCCGGTGTCGCCGGATTCGCCGGTGTCGCCGTGTCGAGCAGGACAGCCATGGCAGAACTCCCGAACTACTGGCAGGACGTGGTGTTCGCGGCACCCGGAGCCGGAGTGAGGGTCCGGCTCCGGGGCCGCGGATCAGGGGTGGCTCGTGGGGAGCCGGTGGCTCAGCGAAAGCCGGTGGCTCAGAGCGAGCCGTGGAAGGTGCGGTTGATGACGTCGAGCTGCTGGTCGCGGGTCAGGCGGATGAAGTTGACCGCGTAGCCCGAGACCCGGATGGTCAGCTGCGGGTAGTTCTCCGGGTGCTCCATGGCGTCCTCCAGGGTCGCCTTGTCGAGGACGTTGACGTTCATGTGGAAGCCGTCGCTGGCCATGAAGCCGTCGAGGACTCCGGAGAGGTTCTGGATCCGCTCGCCGGGGGTGCGGCCCAGGGCGTCCGGCGTGATGGTGTTGGTGAGCGAGATGCCGTCCTCGGCGTCGTCGTAGTCGAGCTTGGCGACCGAGAGCGCCGAGGCGATGTAGCCGTGCTCGTCACGGCCGTTCATCGGGTTGGCGCCGGGGGCGAACGGCTCGCCCGCGCGGCGGCCGTCGGGGGTGTTGCCGGTCTTCTTGCCGTAGACGACGTTCGAGGTGATCGTCAGAACGGACTGGGTGTGCACGGCGTTGCGGTAGGTCGGGTGCTGCCTGATCTTGCCCATGAAGTCCGAGACGATCCGCTGGGCGATGTGGTCGGCCCGCTCGTCGTTGTTGCCGTAGGCGGGGTAGTCGCCCTCGATCTCGTAGTCGACGGCCAGGCCCGTCTCGTCACGGACGACCTTGACCTTGGCGTGCTTGATGGCCGAGAGCGAGTCGGCGGCGACCGAGAGGCCCGCGATGCCGCACGCCATCGTGCGCAGGATCTCCTGGTCGTGCAGCGCCATCTCGATGCGCTCGTAGGCGTACTTGTCGTGCATGTAGTGGATGACGTTCAGCGCGTGGACGTACGTCTTGCCGAGCCAGCCGAGCATCGCGTCGTAGCGCTCGGCGACGGTGTCGTAGTCGAGGTAGTCGCCCTCGATGGGCTCGAAGCCCTCGACGACGCGCTTGCCGGTCTTCTCGTCGCGGCCGCCGTTGATCGCGTAGAGCAGGGCCTTGGCGACGTTGACGCGGGCTCCGAAGAACTGCATCTGCTTGCCGACGGCCATCGCGGAGACGCAGCAGGCGATCGCGGTGTCGTCGCCGTACTTGGGGCGCATCAGGTCGTCGGACTCGAACTGGATGGCCGAGGTGTCGATGGCGACCTTGGCGGCGAAGTCCTTGAAGCCCTTGGGCAGTTCCCGCGCCCAGAAGACGGTGAGGTTCGGCTCGGGGGCCGGGCCCAGGTTGTAGAGGGTCTGCAGGGCACGGAACGTGGTGCGGGAGACCAGCGGGCGGCCGTCCTCGCCGATGCCGGCCATCGACCAGGTGACCCAGGTCGGGTCGCCGGAGAAGCCTTCGTTGTACTCGGGGGTGCGCAGGAAGCGGACGATGCGGAGCTTGATGACGAAGTCGTCGATGTACTCCTGGGCCTGGGCCTCCGTGATGCGGCCGGACTCGATGTCGCGCTGGAGGTAGATGTCGAGGAAGTTGTCGATGCGGCCGATCGACATGGCCGCGCCGTTCTGCTCCTTCACGGCGGCCAGGTAGGCGAAGTACAGCCACTGGACGGCCTCGCGGCCGGTGGTGGCGGGCGCCGAGATGTCGTAGCCGTACGACATCGCCATGGCCTTCAGTTCCCCCAGGGCCTTGATCTGCTCGGAGGTCTCCTCGCGGGCGCGGATGACGTCCTCGGTCGCCCACTCCTCGCCGAGGAGCGCCTTGCCCGCCTCCTTCTCGGCGATGAGGCGGTCGACTCCGTAGAGGGCGACGCGGCGGTAGTCGCCGATGATGCGGCCCCGGCCGTAGGCGTCGGGCAGGCCGGTGATGATGCCGGAGGAGCGGCAGGCGCGGATCTCGGGCGTGTAGGCGTCGAAGACACCTTCGTTGTGGGTCTTGCGGAGGTGCGTGTAGACCTCCTTGACCTCGGGGTCGGCCTCGTAGCCGTAGGCGTTGAGTGCGCTCTCGACCATGCGCCAGCCGCCGTTGGGCATGATGGCGCGGCGCAGCGGGGCGTCGGTCTGCAGGCCGACGATGAGGTCGCGGTCGTCGTCGATGTAGCCGGGCTTGAAGGCGTCGATGCGGGAGGGGGTCTTCACGTCGACGTCGTAGATGCCGCGTTCGTTCTCCGCCGGGAACATCGCCAGGAGCTTCTGCCAGACCTGGGTGGTGCGTTCGGTCGCGCCGGCCAGGAAGGAGTCGTCGCCCTCGTACGGGGTGTAGTTCTGCTGCACGAAGTCGCGGACGTCGATGGCGTCGCGCCACAGACCGCCCTTGAAGCCGTCCCATGCCTCGCCGTGCACTGTCGTTTCCGCGGGAGTGGCAGTCATCGCCGGCACCTTCCGAGTCGCCTTTTCGCTATGCGTCCATTGCACTCCGGTTCGATCGTCCAGCGGCTCCGCAATGGTCCCCACTTCCGGGCCCGAGGTCCCCTCTCTCCGCTCCCCCGGCTCAACTCACCCACCCTGACCTGCTGTTTTCATCGGGACTTTGGACCTAAGTTCGCTTGTGAACACATTCACAAGAATTTCCCGGACATCTCGTGGTACGGGATGTCGTCGCATGGATTCAGGACATGCGAAGGGGCCGGGTGCTCCCACACCCGGCCCGCTCCGCCGACGCCGCTCAAGGCGTCAGCTCGGGGACTCCGCGCCCTTGCGGGCGTAGAACCACCAGCAGACCGCGATACAGCTGACGTAGAAGGCCACGAAGCCCCACATCGCGCTGGTCACCGCGAAGTTGGCGAACATCGCAGGGATGAAGAAGAAGCCGTACGCCGCGATGGCGGAGGTGAAGCCGGTGACGGCGCCCGCCTCCATCTCGGACTGCTTCAGCGCCTTCGTGTAGGCGGGCGTGCCTTCCGTCAGTCCCTTCAGGTGCTGGGCGCGGAAGATCACCGGGATCTGGCGGAACGTCGAGCCGTTGCCGATGCCCGAGAAGAAGAACGCGAACAGGAAGCAGACGAGGAAGCCCCAGAAGTTGCCGCTGTCGCCGCCGGAGGGCAGGAAGTTGATGACGCCGATGATCGAGAGCGCCATGCCGACGAACGAGATGATGGTGACCCTGGCGCCGCCGATCTTGTCGGCGATCCAGCCGCCTGCCCAGCGGGCGAGCGCGCCCACGGCCGGGCCCATCCAGGCGTAGGTGGCCGCGGAGTAGGCCGCGTCGATCGGCGTGAAGGTGGTCTTGATGAGCATCGGCAGAGCCGCCGCGAAGCCGATGAAGGACCCGAACGTGCCGACGTAGAGCCAGGTCATCAGCCAGTTGTGCTTGCGCTTGAAGATGATCTTCTGCTGGCTGAAGGGGGTCGACGCGACCTTCAGGTCGTTCTGGCCGAACCACGCGACGGCGGCCAGGACCACCAGGACGGGCACCCACAGGAACGCGGCGTTCTGCAGCCACACGGGAGTGCCGTCGGCCTTGTGCTGGGCCGAGCCGACCGCCAGGACCGAGCTGGTGATGACGATCGGGGTGACCAGCTGGACGACGGAGACACCGAGGTTGCCGAGCCCGCCGTTGATGCCGGTGGCGTTGCCCTTGTCGCGCTTGGGGAAGAAGAAGCCGATGTTGGCGAGGGACGAGGCGAAGTTCGCGCCGCCGACACCGCACAGGGCCGCGATGGCGACCATCACGCCGTACGAGGTGTTCGGGTCCTGGACCGCGATGCCCAGCCAGATCAGCGGGATGACCAGGACGATCGTGGAGAGCGCGGTGAAGCGGCGCTGGCCGATCATCGGGCCGAGGAAGGTGTAGAAGACGCGCGCCGTGCCGCCGGTGATGCCGGGGATCGCCGTCAGCCAGAACAGCTGCGAGGTGGAGAAGCCGAAGCCGACGTCCTTGAGGTTGGTCGCGGTGACCGACCACACCTGCCAGACGACGAACGCGACCAGGAGTGCGGGGACGGCGATCCACAGGTTGCGGGAGGCGACCTTCTTGCCGATGGACTTCCAGAAGAGTTCGTTCTCCGGCTCCCAGTCGGTGATGGTCCTGCCTGGGCGGTACTGCGCCGGGTCGTACGTCGCGTCCGTGGGTGCGGTCCGCGCTTCGTGGGTGGCAGGCGATCTCATGTTGGTTCCCAGTTCGCTACCGGTCCCGACCTTGCTCCGGGGCCTGACGCTTCCACGTTCCCGTGCGCGGCTCTCCGGGAGCAGAGGCGTAGGGCATGCTCCGACCAGCCCAAAGGCACCAAGGTCAGGGGGTCTTCGGACCTCGTGGGCCGGGGTGCGCGAGCGGGCCTCGGCCGCCCGCCGTGCGGCGGCCGGGTGTCACCGCCGACGCGCTGCGGGGTGTCACCGCCGACGCGCTGCCGGGTGTCACGTCCAGGGCCCGCCGACGCGCTGGGCGCCGCAGCCCGATCCGGCGGACGCCTGCTGCTGTGCCCGGGATCATGACGTCCGCACCGGCCCCCGGGCCGCCACCAGCACCAGCCCCACGTCCCGCACCCGCCGTTCTGCGGGCCCCTTCGCGGGCCCCTTCGCGGGTGTGGGCGAGGGAGCGGGCTCGGGCTCGGGCGCGGGCGCGGGCGCGGGAACTCGTGGCGACGGCCACCGGCGCGACCCGCTCGACCGGCTCGACCCGCTCGACGCTTACCAGCCGGACGGCACGCCGGGAGACGGCCGCGTAACTCCCCCGCGTGATACGCAAGTCGGCATGGCTTCCTCCCCTTCCCCCGGCTCTCCCGACTCCCTCGATTCCCCCAGCTCCCCCAGTCCCCTCAACTCCCTCAACTCCCTCAACTCCCTCACCGACGTCCCCGGGCTTCGCGTAGGCCATGCCACTCGTACCGCCCCCGCCCACGAGGGCCACCTCACCGGCACCACCGTGGTGCTCGCCCCGGTGGGCGGCGCCGTCGCGGCCGTGGACGTGCGGGGCGGTGGCCCCGGCACCCGGGAGACGGACGCGCTCGACCCCCGCAATCTGGTCCAGCGCGTGGAGGCCGTCGTCCTGACCGGCGGCAGCGCGTACGGCCTGGACGCCGCCGCCGGTGTGATGGCGTGGCTCGAGGAGCAGGGCCGCGGTGTGCGGGTCGGCCCCGATCCCTCCCACGTCGTCCCCGTGGTCCCGGCCGCCTGCGTCTTCGACCTCGGCCGCGGCGGCGACTTCACGGCGCGCCCCGACGCCGCGACGGGCCGCGCCGCCGTGGAGGCCGCCGCGGGCACCGAACCGTTCACGCCGGTGGAGGAGGGGAACGTGGGCGCGGGCACCGGCGCCGTGGTCGGCAAGGTCAAGGGCGGTATCGGCAGCGCGAGCGTCCGGCTGGAATCGGGCGTCACGGTCGCCGCCCTGGTCGTGGCGAACGCGGCGGGCGCCGGGGTCGATCCGGCGACGGGCGCGCTGTACGGGCGGTACTTCGAGGGGCGGCGCATGGACTACCCCACCCCCGAGGCGCACGCGGAGGCCACGCGCCGCCTCGCCGAAGCCGCCGCCTCCGGCAGGAGCGGGCCTCCCCCGCTGAACACCACCCTCGCCGTGGTCGCCACCGACGCCGAACTCACCAAGGCCCAGGCGCAGAAGCTGGCCGGCACGTCGCACGACGGCATGGCGCGCGCCGTGCGCCCCGTCCACCTCCTCAACGACGGGGACACCGTCTTCACCCTCGCGACCGGCGAGCGCCCCCTGCCGGGAGCCGAGCAGAGCCCGCTCGCCCTGAACGAGATCCTCGCGGCCGGCGCGGACATGGTGACGGCGGCGATCGTCCGGGCGCTCCTGGCCGCGGAGTCCGTGGAGACACCGGGCGGCAAGTTCCCCTCGTACCGCGACCTTTACGGCAACCAGGCGGCGGCCGCGGCCGCCGCCGAAGCCGAAGCCGAATAGCCCCGGCCACCCCGCTTCCGCTCCCCCTCCCCCCCTTCTGCCCCCTCCGCCCTCCTCCGCCCCCTCCACCCCTCAGGAACACCAAAGCATTGCCTAAGGGAATTCCAAGAAAGAAACGCTACAAATGACCGCATAGAGAGGCCCGTTGGGCGCCGACGGGCCATGTCTCTGTGCCCGCCCTCACACCAAGCGGACGGAACCTTTCCGCCCGCAGGCGGCTCTTAACCCGTACTGGATCAGAACGCGCACTTCGCACAAAGATGGAGCAGCCCGTGACAACGTCGCACATAGCCAAGCCCCGGCGGCGCACCCTTCTGGCGGCCACCGCGCTGGCAGCCGTGGGCGCGCTCTCCCTGACGGCCTGCGGCGGCGACTCGGACGGCTCGAGCGACGGCAAGGACGGCAAGCCCAAGACCCAGGGCGCCGACATCACCATCTCGGCCAAGGACGGCTCGACCGGCGCGTCCATCAACGCCACCGGCGTCAAGGTCGAGGGCGGCAAGCTGACCGACGTGAAGATGACCCTGGTCTCCACCGGGGCGGCGGTCGACGGCACGCTCGCCGCCGACGGCACCAGCTGGAAGCCCAAGACCCAGCTGGAGCGCGGCATGAAGTACAAGATCGAGGCCAACGCCAAGGACACCAAGGGCAAGGAAGCGACCGAGAACTCGATCTTCACCACCGTCTCGAAGGACAACAGCTTCATCGGCAGTTACACCCCCGACGGCGGCACGAAGGTCGGCGTCGGCATGCCGGTCTCCTTCAACTTCGACAAGGCGATCACCGAGAAGCAGTCCGTCCAGTCGCACATCAAGGTCACCTCGGACAGCGGCCAGAAGGTCGTGGGCCACTGGTTCGGCGATCAGCGCCTCGACTTCAGGCCCGAGGAGTACTGGAAGGCCGGCTCCAAGGTCACCATGAAGATCTCCCTGGAGGGCGTGAAGGGCGCGGACGGCGCCACCGGCGTACAGAACAAGACGGTCACCTTCACCGTCGGCCGCGCGCAGGTGTCCACGGTCGACGTGAAGGCCAAGACGATGACGGTCGAGCGGGACGGCAAGGTCGTCAAGACCATCCCGATCTCCGCGGGCAGCCCGGCGAACCCCACGTACAACGGGAAAATGGTGATCTCCGAGAAGTTCACCCAGACCCGGATGAACGGCGACACGGTCGGCTTCGGCGGTGAGTACGACATCAAGGACGTCCCGCACGCGATGCGCCTGTCGTCCTCAGGCACCTTCATCCACGGCAACTACTGGGGCTCGCCCTCGATCTTCGGCAGCTCCAACACCAGCCACGGCTGTGTCGGCCTCCAGGACGCGCAGGGCGCGGGCGACTCCAGCACGCCGGGCGCGTGGTTCTACGACAACTCCCTCATCGGGGACATCGTGACCGTCAAGGGCTCCCCGGACGAGACGATCGCCCCGGACAACGGCCTCAATGGCTGGAACATGTCCTGGAGCCAGTGGACGGCGGGCAGCGCGGGCTGATTCCAGCCCCCGCGCCAAGCCTCTCACCAGGCCCAACACCGCGAGCCGCACGGGAACTTGCCGTGCGGCTCGTACGTTTTCCCGTTCCCGGACATGATGTCCGACGCAGGGGCTACGGTATGCACTCACAAGGTGACATGCAGCAACGCCGGGAGAAACCTTGAGCGTTCCGTACGAGTACGAGACGGCGTACGAGCCACAGTCGGCCGAGCAGGAGTCTTCGCACTCTCCGCAGGAGCATCTGGAGCGGCTTCTTCGCCGCGCCCTGAACTCCTTCGACCTGCCGGACGAGACGATAGGGCGCCTGGACTCAGCTCTCGCGTACGACAGTTCGCTGCACTCCGCGCACCACAGCGCGGGCCTGCACCGCGAGACGTACCGGCACACGTGGCTGCTCGCCGACGCCGGGTCACTCACCCTCTGGGAGCTCGTGCACAACACGGGCCCCGGCAGCCACGCCCAGCACGAGCTGTACGCGGACGAGGAAGAGGCCGGTGTCGCCACCTCACGCCTGCCGCTGCCGCCCGACACCCCCGCCACCGCCTGCGATCAGCCCGTCGTGCTCCAGCTCTCGGTCGCCGACGAGCCCCGTCATACGTACGTCCCGGACGACTCGGCGGATCACGCGCGCCGGCTGCTGCGCCGCGCGGAGAACTCGGTGAGCGAGGGGCGGCCCGCCGAGGACATCGAGCGGTTACTGCGCTCGGCGTTCGCGCACCAGATCACGCAGGCCTTCGGCCGCCCCTGCCTGGCGGGCGAGGCACGCCTCTGCTTCTCGCTCTACGAACACGCGTTCCTGCTCTTCGACGGCAGCGAGCTCAGCCTCTGGGAGGTCGAGCACACGGTCACGCCCGACAAGCGCCACAGGTGCGAGGTGTACGTCTCCGAGGAGGCGGCACGCGCGGCGATGGAGCAGCGCGCGAGGAGCGTTCCGCAGCAGCGTACGAAGTAGGGCAGCGCACACAGCAGGGGGCGGCACGCAGGGGCGGCACCCAACCTCACGACCGGCCGCCAGAAGCGTCCGTCACGACCGGCCGTCAGAAGCGTCCGTCAGGACCGGCCGTCTCCGCCGAACTGCCGTACGAGGCCCGCGAAGGCGGCTCGCTCGTCCGGCGTCAGTTCGACCGTCTCCGCGCGCGGCGGGCCCGTCTGCGCGGGCAGCGCCCGCAGCGCCTGGGACTGACGCCAGACGTCCACGTCGGCCTGGTCGCGACGCAGTACCCGCACCAGGCCCACGGCCCAGACGGCGGTCGCCACGGCCAGTACGGCCACGCCTGCCTGCTGGAGGAACGAGACATTCTGGAGCATGCCGCTCAGTAGACAACACGATCCAGGGCTTACGACAGGGGGTTGTGGGACTTACGTCCTGAAGTGACGCATGTCGCACAACCCCCCTCATAGAGCCCGAACGGCCCGGACCCGCGGAACCGGGCCCGCGGAACCGGGCTCAGACGGCCGCCGGAACCTTCTTCTCCGTCGCGCCCGCCTCGGCCTCCGCACCGCTCTCTGCGGGGTTCGTCTTCCGGCCGCCCTTGAGCAGGATGACCGTCACGGTCGAGACAGCGACACCGGCGGCGATCGCCACCAGGTACAGCAGCGGCTGCCCGATGAGCGGCACCACGAAGATGCCGCCGTGCGGGGCCCGCAGCGTGCAGCCGAACGCCATCGACAGGGCACCGGTGACCGCGCCGCCCGCCATCGAGGCGGGGATCACCCGCAGCGGGTCGGCCGCGGCGAACGGGATCGCGCCCTCCGTGATGAAGGAGGCGCCGAGGAACCAGGCCGCCTTGCCGTTCTCACGCTCGGTCTTGGTGAAGAGCCGGCCGCGGACCGTGGTGGCCAGGGCCATGGCGAGCGGCGGGACCATGCCGGCCGCCATCACCGCGGCCATGACCTTGAAACTGCCGTCGGTCGGGTTGGCGAGGCCGCCGACGGCGAAGGCGTACGCGACCTTGTTCAGCGGACCGCCGAGGTCGAAGCACATCATCAGGCCGAGGATGACGCCCAGGATGATGGCGTTGGCGCCGGACAGGCCCTCCAGCCAGTCGGTGAGCGCGCTCTGGAGCTCCGCGATGGGCTTTCCGATGACGAGGAACATCAGGAAGCCGACGACCGCGGACGAGATCAGTGGGATCACGACCACGGGCATGATGCCGCGAAGGACGGACGGGATCCGCACGCGCTGGATGCCCATCACGACCGCACCCGCGATCAGACCCGCCGCGAGACCGCCGAGGAAGCCCGCGTTGATGGTGACGGCGACGGAGCCGCCGACGAACCCGGGCACGAGCCCTGGCCGGTCGGCCATTCCGTACGCGATGTAGCCCGCGAGGACCGGCACCAAGAAGGCGAAGGCGAGCCCGCCGATCTGGAAGAGGAGCGCGGCCCAGCTGGTGGTGTCCGTCCACACGAAGTGCTCGGCGATGGACGGGGCCTTGTCGATCTTCCAGCCGCCGATGGCGAAGCCGAGCGCGATGAGGAGGCCGCCCGCCGCGACGAACGGGACCATGTAACTGACGCCGGACATCAGCCACTTGCGCAGCTTGGTGCCGTAGCCGTCGCCGCTGTCCCCGGCGTTGTCCACGGGGCTCGGCCCGACGTCCGCGGTGGTCTCGCCGCGGGCCGCCTTCGCCCGGACCTCCGCGATGAGCTCGGCGGGCCTGCTGATGCCCGCCTTCACGCCCACGTCCACCGTGGGCTTGCCGGCGAAACGGTCCTTGTCCCGTACGGGGACGTCGTGCGCGAAGACGACGCCGTCGGCGGCCGCGACGACCGCCGGGTCGAGGCGGGTGAACCCCGCCGACCCCTGGGTCTCGACCGTGAGCTCCACGCCTGCCTCGCGGGCGGCGTTCTCCAGGGACTCGGCTGCCATGTACGTGTGCGCGATGCCCGTGGGGCAGGAGGTGACCGCCACGATCCGGAACGGCTCCACCGGGGTGGGGCCATCTTCCGACCGGGGGTCGATGGGGTCGTCTTCCGACCGCGGTTCGGTGGGGTCCTCTTCCGCCTGCGGGTCGGTCGGTTCCTCCGCCGCACCGCGCGCGGCGGGCTCCCCGCTGATCAGGGCGGCCGCGGACTCCGCGTCCGTCGCACCCCGCAGCGCGCTCGTGAACTCCTCGTCCATCAACTGCCGTGCCAGCGACGACAGGATGGTCAGGTGCGCGTCGTCGGCCCCGGCAGGAGCCGCGATCAGGAAGATGAGATCGGCGGGCCCGTCCGGCGCCCCGAAGTCGATGCCGTCGGCCGAGCGGCCGAAGGCGAGGGTCGGCTCGGTGACATGGGCGCTGCGGCAGTGCGGGATGCCGATGCCGCCGTCGAGACCGGTCGGCATCTGTGCCTCGCGGGCCGCCACGTCGGCGAGGAACCCCTCCAGATCGGTCACCCGGCCCAGGGCGACCATGCGCTCGGCGAGGGCACGGGCCGCCGCTTCCTTGGTTCCGGCGGACCGGTCGATTTCGAGGTCGACCAGTTCCGCGGTGATCATCTCGCTCATCGCGGGCTCCTTCGCACGCGTATCGCCCGGAGGGCGGGGGTGGGGACGGGGGTTGAGGTGGAGCTCGCGCCCTTGCGGGCGTGGGGAGTCATGCGGCCGGCTCCGTCAGTACGCGGTCCATCGGGACCTGTGAGGTGACGGTGACCGCGTCGGGTGCGAGGTCGGAGGGGGTGGGCATGGCGCTGCCGGGGAGTTGCACCGCCGCCGCGCCGTGCGCCACGGCCGAGGCGAGGGCGGTCGCGCCGGTGCCGCCCGCGATGAGGAAACCGGCCAGGGAGGAGTCACCGGCTCCTACGTTGCTGCGTACGGCGTCGACCGGTGCGCTGCCGAAGTACGTACCCGATCCGTCCACCAGGAGCTGGCCGTCCGCGCCGAGGCTGGCGAGCACGGCCCGCGCGCCCGACTCCCGCAGTTCTTCGGCCGCCTTGACCGCGTCGCCGACGGTGGCCAGGGGGCGGCCCACCGCTTCGGCGAGCTCCTCCGCGTTGGGCTTGACGACGTCGGGACGCTCGGCGAGCGCGGCGAGGAGCGCCGGGCCGGAGGTGTCGAGGGCGATACGGGCGCCCGCGGTGTGCGCGCGGGCCACGAGGTCGGCGTACCAGGAGGGGGCGAGCCCGCGCGGCAGGCTGCCGCAGCAGGCGATCCAGTCGGCGCCCGCGGACCGCTCCCGCACGGCTCCGAGCAGCAACTCGGCCTCGGCCGACGTCAGTTCGGGCCCGGTCGCGTTGATCTTGGTGAGGGTGCCGTCCGGTTCGGCCACCGCGATGTTGGAGCGGGTCTGGCCCGCGACCCACACCGGCGCGACCTTGATGCCCTGCTCGTCCAGGAGCTGGGCGACGAGCGCGCCGGGCGCGCCGCCGAGGGGCAGGACTGCGAGCGTCTCCGCGCCCGCCGCGGCGACGGCCCTCGATACGTTGACGCCCTTGCCGCCCGGGTCCATCCGGTCGCCGGTGGCCCGGATGACCTCGCCGCGGTCCAGCGAGGGAACCTCGTAGGTGCGGTCGAGGGAGGGGTTGGGGGTGACGGTGAGGATCATGCGCGTACGTACCGTTTCCTTGCCGGCCTGCGGGCTGTTCTTGCTGTTGCTGTCCACGTTCGTGTCCGTGCCGCTCATGCCGCTCATGCCGCTCATGCCCGGATCACCTCCGTGCCGCCGCCCTCGATGGCCGTGGCGTCCTCGGGACTGAGCCCGGTGTCGGTGATCAGCAGATCCACGTCGGTCAGATCGCCGAAGCGCGCGAAGTGCTCCTGGCCGTGCTTGGTGGAGTCCGCGAGGAGCACCACGCGGCGGGCCGCGCCGATCGCCGCGCGCTTGACGGCCGCTTCGGCGAGGTCGGGGGTGGTGAGCCCGCCCTCCGCGGAGAAGCCGTTCGCGGCGACGAACAGCACGTCGGCGCGGATCTCTCCGTACGCCCGCAGCGCCCACGCGTCGACGGCGGCGCGCGTACGGCTGCGGACGCGGCCCCCGATCAGGTGGAGCTGGATGCCGGGGTGGTCGGCGAGGCGGGCCGCGGTGGGGAGGCCGTGGGTGACGACCGTGAAGGTCGCCTCCAGCGGGAGGGACGCGGCGAGACGGGCGACGGTGGAGCCCGCGTCGAGGATGACGCTGCCTTCCGTCGGGAGCTCGGCGAGGGCGGCGCGGGCGATGCGGTCCTTCTCGTCGGCGGCCGTTCCCTCCCGCTCGGCGAGGTCGGGCTCGAAGTCGAGGCGTCCGGCCGGTATGGCACCGCCGTGTACGCGGCGCACGAGACCTGCCCGGTCGAGGGCCTTCAGGTCACGCCGAACGGTCTCGGCGGTGACCTTGAACTCCTCGGCCAGCGACAGCACGTCCACCCGACCGCCGTCACGCGCGAGCCGCAGGATCTCCTGCTGGCGCTCCGCTGCGTACATGTCCGTTCGCCTCCGAGTTGTGCCCGAGCGTGTGGTTTCACTCGCAGAGTACGTCCAGATTTCCGCGAAGTAAACAAGTTCGGACCCCCACCAGACACAAACGGACTTCCGCCCCGCCACCACTGGGCCCTACGACTTCCCCCCGCAGGGACCTCTCCCACCCACCCGATTGCCCCGCGGGGCAGAGGTTGGCAGGCGGGGGGGGCAGGGCCCGCCCCATCCCCCACACACCCGCAGTCGGCGACGCTCGGGAGGGGACGGGCCGGTATGTCCGCCCGGAGCACGGCTCGCGGCGCTCCGGCGCCGAAACAGCACGGCGGCCACCGGACGATAGCGAGGACGGACATACCGGCCCGGCACCGCACCCACGGACAACCACCCCGCAACACGCACGCGCCCGCAGTCGGCAACGAACCCCGAGGGGCGGGCCTACGGCCAGGTGAAGCCGTCCAGGGTCGTGATGCAGTGGTCCGCCAGCGCCGCGGGACCGCCCCCGCCACCGGCCGGGGCGTCGCCCGACGCCCACGTCTCCACCGCCACCCGCACCGCCGCACTCGCGACCCCCGCCGCCAGCCGCAGCTCCAGAGAGGGCTCCCGCTCGGCGCCACCTTCCCGCGCGGCGCCGCCTTCCCGCGCGGCGCCACCTTCCCGCTCGGCCAGGATGGCGAGCAGCGTCTTCTCCGAGGCGTGACAGGCGTCCGACCACACCGCGCGCAGCGCAGCACTCTCCCCCGCCATCCGCAGCAGCCCCCGCACCCACTCCAGCGCCTCCGCGTCCCCGATGGCGACCCCCGGCGCCGCATCGCTGTCAGGAACCAGCGCCCTCGCCGCCGCGTACCGCAGCGCTTCCCGCACCGAGAGCCCGGCAGGCGCACCCCGCACCGCCTCCGCCCACTGCTGCGCCCCGGCCGCGAAGAGCGGGGCCACCGCCTCCTCCTTCGTCGCGAAGTAGCGGTAGAACGTGCGCGGCGCGACACCCGCCGCGCGCGCGATGTCCTCGGCGCGGGTGGCCCGCAGCCCGTTCTCGGCGAAGAGCGCGGCCGCGGTGCGGGCGATGTCCAGGCGCGTCTCCGCCTTGCGGCGCTCGGTGAGCGAATCGGGCGAGTTGAGCGAACTTGCGGGCATGCGAGGCAGGTTATGCCAGCGCTCCAGGCAGGCGGACGGGCACTCCTGGGCATGTTGTGCCTGTGTGGCAGAATCTGCCACCGTACGAGAGCCATGAGATCCGAGCCGTGAGATCCAGTGCGTTACGAAGGTGGCAAGCCCGGTGCGTCGTCGACAGTTCCTGACCAACTCCGCCGGCCTCACCGGCGCATCCACGCTCGGACTCGGACTCGGCGTCAGCCTCAGCGGCTGCGCGTCCGGCAGCGACACCACCACCCTCGAAGTCCTCGTCGCCAGCTACGACAAGAGCGTCGGCTCCTCCATCGGTGACCAGTGGGACGGCCTGGTCACCGCCTTCGAGAAGGCGCACCCCGCCGTCAAGATCGCCCTGGAACGGGTCCCCTTCGACAAGCTCGACCGGACGCTCGCCCGCCGGGTGAAGGACGGCAACGCCCCCGACATCGCGCAGTCGAACGTCTTCGCGCCCTACGCCGAGGACGAGCAGCTCTACGGCGCATCCGACCTCTTCGACATCCGCACCGAGGCCGACTTCACCCGCTCGTACGCCGAGGCGGGATCGGTCAGGCACATCCAGTACGGCATCCCGTTCCTCGCCAGCACCCCTCGCCTCTTCTACAACACGGCCCTCTTCAAGCGGGCAGGCATCAACGGCGCCCCCACCTCCTGGGACGAACTGCTCAAGACGGCCCAGGCGTTGAAGGGCATCGGCGTGAAGACCCCCTACGGGCTGCAGTTGGGGCCGGAAGCCGCCGAGGACGAGACCCTGTCCTGGCTGCTCGCCGACGAGGGCGGCTACTCGGGTCTGGCCGGCTACGACTTCCACACCGCCGGCAACGTCCGGACGCTGACCTGGCTGCGCGACGAACTGGTCGCGAAGGGGCTCGCGGGCGCGGACCCGGCGGGGCTCAACAGGACGGCGGCGTACGAGCAGTTCATGCGCGGCACCATCGGGATGCTGATCGCGCACCCGGTGCTCATGGGCGCCGCCGACAAGGTCAAGTTCCCTTACGCGCACGCCGCGTTCCCGGCCCGGAGGGGCGGGGCGGCAGCTCCCGTGGGCCTGAGCGACTGGCTGATGGCGTTCAAGCAGAACGGCCACCGCGACGCGTGCGGCACGTTCCTCGGCTACCTCTACGGCCGCAAGTCCGCGAAGGCGTACGGCGGGGGCCAGGCCGCGCTCCCGGTGACCAGCTCGGCGTCCTCGGCGCTGCGCGCGGACGCGGCGCAGCGCCCGCTGTGGAAGTTCATCGACCAGATGCCGCAGGCGCAGTTCCAGCCGGTCAGCCTGCGCTCGTGGCCGACGGTCCGGGCGACCATCCGCAAGGAGATCGGCGCCGCCGTCGTGAAGGGCGGCAACCCAGCCGCCGTACTCGAATCCCTGGACACGACGGCGGCCCAGGCAGAGCTCTAGGCTCCACCCGGGCCGCACCCGCCACTCCCCCCTCAGGGGGTCAGATCAAGAGGTCAACGCGGGCTCCCGCTCCGGGAGTTCACCGGCGCCCCCGGCGACGACCCCGTCCCCGGCGTCACCCGCGTCACCGGTGTCACCGCCCTCGACATGCTGTCGCGGCTTGCCCGGCAGGGCGAACATCAGCAGGAAGATGACGACGAGCACGCCGACGACCCACCACAGCGAGTTCTGGAACGCGCCCACGATCTCCATCGGCACCTCGCTGCGCGCCGCCTTCTCGTCGATCATGCCGAAGAACACCACGGAGACCAGGCCGAGCCCGAGCGCCGTACCCATCTGCTGCACGGTGTTGAGCAGCCCGGACGCCGACCCCGAGTGCTCGCGCGGCACGTCCGACAGGATGGCGTCCGTCAGCGGCGCGACGATGAAGCCCATGCCCGCGCCCATCACGACCAGCGGCAGCGCCATCTGCCAGGACGCGATGTCCGCGCCGTACCGGTCCGCCTCCCAGATGTAGAGCAGTACCCCGGCGGCCATGACGAGCGCGCCGCCCTGGAGCACCTTGCGGCCGAACCGCGGCACGAGCTTCTGCACGGACATGCCGGCCGCCACCGACACGGCGATCGAGAACGGCACCCCGGTGGTGCCCGCACGCAGCGCGCTCCAGCCGAGCCCCGTCTGCATGTACACCGTCCAGACCAGGAAGAAGATGCCCATCGCGACACCGAACACGGTCTGCACCGCGATGCCCGCCGCGAAGCTCTTCACCTTGAACAGGGACAGCTCCACCAGCGGCGAACCGTCCTTGGCCGCCTTCGCCTTCTCGTACGCGATGAGCGCGCCGAAGACGGCGACTCCGCCCGCCATCACGGCGTAACCCCACAGCGGCCAGTCCAGCTCCCGGCCACGGGTGAGCGGGTAGAGCACCATCAGCAGGCCGAGGGTGACCAGGACGACGCCGACGAGGTCGAGCTTGAGCGCCTTCGGCGCCTTGGACTCGGTGATGAACTTGCTGCCCAGGATCAGTCCCACGATCCCGACGGGCAGGTTGATCAGGAAGATCGGGCGCCATTCGAGCCCGAAGAGGTTCCACTGCGTCAGCAGCGCGCCGAGCAGCGGACCCGAGACGGCGCCGAGCCCCACGACCATCCCGAAGAGCCCGAAGACCTTGCCGCGCTCGTGCGCGGGGAAGGTGGCGTGCACGATCGACAGGACCTGCGGCACCATCATCGCGGCCATGCCGCCCTGGAGAATCCGCGACGCGACCAGCATCTCCGGGTTGGCGGCGAAGCCGCAGAGCGCGGAGGCGACCGTGAAGCCCGCGATCCCCAGGAGGAACATCCGCTTGCGCCCGTGGATGTCACCGAGCCGCCCGCCGGTGATGAGACCGGCCGCGAACGCGAGTGCGTAGCCCGCGGTGATCCACTGGATCTGGCTGTACGAGGCGCCTGCGTCCTCCTGGATGGACGGGATCGCGATGTTGACGATGGTGACGTCGACGAGGTCCATGAAGGCCGCGGTCATCACGATGGCGAGGGCGAACCAGCGACGCCGGTCGGCGGCGGCTGCCGTTCCTGGCACGGGTTTCGCGGAGCTGCTGTAAGTCATGAGAGAAGACTAGAAGTCATATAGGCCAGAAGATGTCCTAGATGGGCGGCATCCTGTGTGACATGACTTCGACTTCCGGCACGACCTCCGAACGGTCCGGCGGTACGGACACCCCGGCTCGGCTGCTGCAGCTCCTCTCCCTCCTCCAGACCCCACGCGAATGGCCGGGCGGCGAGCTCTCGGACCGGCTCGGCGTCAGCCGCCGCACGGTGCGGCGCGACATCGACCGGCTGCGGGACCTCGGCTATCCGGTGCAGGCGAGCCAGGGGGCGACCGGTGGGTACCGCCTGGTCGCGGGCAAGGCGATGCCGCCGCTCGTCCTGGACGACGAGGAGGCGGTGGCGATCGCGGTGGGCCTGCGGGCGGGGGCGGGGCACGCGGTGGAGGGGGTGGAGGAGGCGTCGGTGCGGGCGCTGGCGAAGCTGGAGCAGGTCCTGCCCTCGCGGCTGCGGCACCGGGTGCAGACCCTCCAGATCGCGACGACCCCGCTGACCAGCGGGGACGGCGCCAGCATCGCGCCCGAGACGCTCACGGTCATGGCGTCCGCGGCGGCGGGCCAGGAGCGTCTGCGCTTCGCGTACCGCTCCGGCGACGGCACCGAGTCCCGCCGCCTGACGGAGCCGCACCGGCTGGTGTCGACGGGACGGCGCTGGTACCTGGTCGCGTACGACATCGACCGCGACGACTGGCGCACCTTCCGGGTGGACCGGGTGTCGTCGCCCTTCGCTACCGGTGCGCGCTTCGTCCCGCGGGAGCTGCCCACGGGGGACGCGGCGGAGTTCATCCGCCGGTCGATGTGGCGGGGCCAGCCTTCGTACGCGATCGACGTGACGTTCGCCGCGTCCGCGGAGGTTGTCGCGGGGGCGTTCCCCTCGGCGCTCGGCACTCCGGAGCCCGTGACGGCCACGTCGTGCCGGCTCCGCTCGGAGGTGACGGACTCCATCGACTGGCTGGCGGTGCGGTTGGCTACGGCGGGCTGCGATTTCGTGGCCCACGGCCCACCGGAACTGCTGGCTTCCCTCCGGAAGCTGGGCTCCCGCATGACCCAGGCGGCCGCCTCCGACTGAGGCCGTGTGCTTCACCCCACGGGCCGTGGGTCCGCCCCGCGGGCCGCGGAGGTGGCGCCGAGGGCTCTCCCCGCAGGCCGTGGAGAGGGCCCTCCCCTACACGCGCCGCCCGGATCCTTCCCCTGCGGGCCGTGGGTGCCGCCCCTTCGCCGCGCTCTGCGCGGATCTCTTACCTACCTGCGGGCCGTGGGTGCCAACCCCTTCCCGCGCTTCGCGCGGATCTCCTACCAGCGGGCCGTGGGTGCCAACCCCTTCGCCGCGCTCTGCGCGGATCTCCTACCAGCGGGCCGTGGGTGCCAACCCCTTCCCGCGCTTCGCGCGGATCTTTCCCTCCCACCCACCCATTGCCCCGGGGTAATCGGGTGGGTGGGCGGGAGAACTCCGCGCGGAGCGCGGGAAAGAACCCGGTGGACGGAACATCTCCGCGCGAAGCGCGAGGCCGCACCCCATGGGCGGGCGGCCCCCGTGCCCAGCGCGAGGACACACCCGGGGAGCGGGGCCTCCGCGCGGAGCGCGGGAAAGGGGACCCGCCCACCAGCCGCAAGGCAAAGAAATGAGCCCCGGTGCCGGGGGGGATGGCACCGGGGCTCAGCTATTGGGCGGCTTCGCGGGGCCGCGCCCAGGCCCCGCCCAGGCCCCGCCCCGCTCAGCTGTAAGGAACCGTCAAGCAGGCCGCCGCCTAAGCCGCCGCGTCGAAGCCCGTGTCCCTCGCCAGCTTCTTCAGTTCCAGGAGCGCGTGCTTCTCTATCTGGCGGATCCGCTCCCGCGTCAGACCGTGCTGCTTGCCGACCTCCGTGAGGGTCCGCTCGCGGCCGTCCTCGATGCCGTACCGCATCTTGATGATGGAGGCCGTGCGCTGGTCGAGGCGGCCGATCAGGTCGTCCAGTTCCTCGCTGCGCAGCAGCGTCAGGACGGACTGCTCGGGCGAGACCGCGGAGGTGTCCTCGAGGAGGTCACCGAACTGCGTGTCCCCGTTGTCGTCCACGCCCATGTTCAGCGAGACCGGGTCGCGGGCCCAGTCCAGGACGTCCGTGACACGCGCCGGCGTGGAGTCGAGCTCCGCGGCGACCTCCGCGGGCTCGGGGTCGCGGCCGTGCTTGCGGTTGAACTCACGCATCACCCGGCGGATCCGTCCCAGCTCCTCCACCAGGTGGACGGGGAGACGGATGGTGCGCGACTGGTCGGCTATGGAGCGCGTGATGGCCTGACGGATCCACCACGTGGCGTACGTGGAGAACTTGAAGCCCTTGGCGTAGTCGAACTTCTCGACCGCGCGCACCAGGCCCGCGTTCCCCTCCTGGATCAGGTCGAGGAGCGGCAGACCGCTGCGCGGATAGCGTCGCGCCACAGCGACGACCAGCCGAAGGTTCGACCGGATGAAGACGTCCTTGGCCCGCTCGCCGTCGGCGACGAGCGCCTCCAGCTCCTCGCGGGACGCCTTCGCGCCGGCGCCGGAGCTCTCGACCTCGCCGTCGATTATCTTCCGGGCGAACACACCGGCCTCGATGATCTGGGACAGCTCGACTTCCTTGGCGGCGTCGAGCAGCGGCGTACGCGCGATCTCGTCGAGGTACATGCCGACCAGGTCGCGGTCGGCGATCTCCCCGCCTACGGCGCGAACACTGCGTGCCGCGTCGGTCTCGCCGGAGGTGGCGGACTTACGACGGGCGACGGCACGGGTTGCCATGCGTGCTCCCTTGCGTGTGGAGGTCCTGGTCGGCCCTTTTCACGGGCCTCTGTGGTGGAAACCACACCCTTCCGGGTGCCCTGCTTCCGATGGAAACAACGACTGGAATCCGGACAGAATTCCCAAGCCGCGCATCTATTTTCCTGACGTTGCAGTACCCTGTGCCGCCACAAAGGGAGGCCAGATGCCGTCGGAACGTACAGAGGTGCAGGTCAGGCCGGGCACTGAGGCCGATCTGGGGCCCCTGACCGCTATCTACAACCACTATGTACGTGAGACGGCGATCACCTTCGACACGGCCGTCTGCCTGCCGGAAGAGCGCCGCCCTTGGCTGCTCTCCCATCCTGAAGACGGCCCCCACCGTCTCTTGGTTGCCCAGGAGAGGGATTCCGGCCTGATCCTCGGGTACGTCACGAGTTCTCCTTTCCGGGCCAAGCCCGCCTACGCCACCTCGGTGGAAGTGAGCGTCTACTGCGCGCCACAGGCCGCGGGCCGCGGCATCGGCACCCTGCTCTACAAGGCGCTCTTCGAGGCCTTGGACGGCGAGGACCTGCACCGCGCCTACGCCGGGATCGCCCAGCCGAACGACGCCTCGGGCCGCCTCCACGAACGCTTCGGCTTCCGCCATGTCGGCACGTACCGCGAGGTGGGCCGGAAGTTCGGCCGCTACTGGGACGTCGCCTGGTACGAGCGTCCCCTGGGCCCCCAGCGCCCAAGCGGGACCTAGGTCCCGCAGGTCACGGCCTAGGTCCCGTCCTAGGCCGCAAGGCCGTTACGCCCCTGTTCGCGCCCCGCCTACCGTGCCTCCATGGACGCCACAGCCGACACCACAGGCACCCTCGACGAAGCCCTGAAGCGCCTGCACGCCTGGGGCCCCGAGCGGCTCGGACGGCTCACCAACCACGCCCCGATGGCCGTCGAGGCGCTCGCCGCGCACGGCCGCTCCGGCGATGTCCACCGCTGGCTCGAGCTGTACGCGCCGAAGTTGGAGGAGTACCCGAACGCGGTCGGAACAATCACCGGTGACACCTGGCGCGAGGCCATCGGCGATCCGCGCCGGGCGGCGGACTGGATCGCGTACTTCGGCAGGGAGATCGACGAACGCCCGTGGCGCGACGTCCTCGCCGTGTGGTGGCCGCGCCTGCTGCCGGGCATGTACGGCGGCTCCACGCACCCGGTGATCCGGGTGGGCCACGCGGTCCGCACCCTCCTGACCGGGCCGGAGACCGAACCCCGCCTCGCGGAACTCGCCCACGGCCTCGGCTACTGGGCCGCCCGCCACCACCCCGTCACCGGCGTCGAGCTCCTGCCGCACGAGCCGGGAGGCACCGCGGCTGCCGCCCTGGACGCCGTCGAGCCGATCGCGGACCGGGGCAGCGGCGGCTTCCCCGCCAGGCTGGGCCGGGTCGCGGGGCTTCCCGCGTGGGCGGCCGGTGTGAGCGATCCGGACGAGGCGCACCGCAGGCTCACCGAGCTGGTGCGTGCGGCCACCCACCGGTACGCCACGCACGGCCACGGCGAGGAGACGATGCTGGTGCACGCCGCGACCGCGCCCAACGCCGTGCTGCGTGCCCTGCCCGCGCTGCCCCGCACCCTGTGGGCGCCGAGCCTGCACGCGGCCTGGACGGCTTCGGCCGCCGTGACCTCGATGTACGCGCCGGACGTCCCGGTCGCGTACACACCGCCCGGCACCTTCGCCCCCGAGGAGGTCTTCGAGCGGGCCCTGGCGCACGGCGACGAGCACGTCATCAAGTTCACCGACACGGCACTGGACGTGGGCGACGAGCAGGCCCTGGCATCCGCCCTGCGCGCGATCGAGATCAGCGAGCCGCTCACCTAGAGCGGCACGCCCGTCAGCCGGATCGGCACACCCGTCAGCCGAACTGCACCGACCTCTTGGCGAGCCCCATCCAGAATCCGTCGATCACGCTCCGCTGCCCGCCGAGATCCCCCGAGGCCTCGGCGGCCCCCAGCGTCACGAACAAGGGCGCGAAGTGCTCCGTACGCGGGTGAGCGAGCTCGCCCGCCGGGGACTTGTGCCGGAAGTCGAGGAGACCGTCCACGTCGCCCGCGTCGAGCGCCTCGTGCCCCCAGGCGTCGAACTCCACCGACCACGACGGCGTACCACCCTGGCGCAGCGCCGCCAGGTTGTGCGTGAAGAAGCCGCTGCCGACGATCAGCACGCCCTCGTCCCGCAGCGGGGCCAGCTTGCGGCCGATGTCCAGCAGGCGCCGCGGGTCGAGGGTCGGCAGGGAGATCTGGAGCACGGGGACGTCCGCGTCCGGATACATCTCGACGAGCGGGACGTACGCTCCGTGGTCGAGCCCGCGATCCGGGATGTCCTGCACCGGCGTGCCGGCCCCGCGCAGCAATTTGCGTACGGAATCGGCGAGTTGCGGGGCGCCCGGGGCTGCGTACGTGACCTGGTAGTAGTGCTCGGGGAAGCCCCAGAAGTCGTACACCAGGGGCGTCACCTCGGTCGCGCCGAGTGCGAGCGGGGCCTCCTCCCAGTGGGCGGAGACCATGAGGATGGCCTTGGGGCGCGGCAGCTGCGCCGACCAGGCGCGGAGCTGGTCGGGCCAGAGCGCGTCGTCGGCCAGCGGCGGGGCGCCGTGGCTGAGGTACAGGGCGGGCATGCGCTCCTGGGTTGCGGTCATGGCGACGCCTCCGAGAGAAGTACACAGAACGGCTTACTTGAACTCTCAAGCTCTTGCTTGAGGGTGACCCTACTCCTGCATTGTTTAACTTTCAAGAAAGGGCTGCGTACAGTGGAGTACATGGACACGGCACCCACTTCTCCCCCGGACGGGGAACCGCGCTGGCTCGACGACGAGGAACAGCGCACCTGGCTCGCCTATCTACAGGCGACCACACTCCTGGAGGATCACCTCGACCGCCAGCTCCAGCGCGACGCCGGCATGCCGCACATCTACTACGGTCTCCTGGTCCAGCTCTCCGTCGCCCCGCGGCGCCGTCTTCGCATGACCGAGCTGGCCAGAAACACCAAGATCACCCGGTCCCGCCTCTCGCACGCCATCGCGCGCCTGGAGAAGAACGGCTGGGTGCGCCGCGAGGACTGCCCCTCCGACAAGCGCGGCCAGTTCGCGATACTCACCGACGACGGGTACGAGGTCCTGCGCCGCACCGCGCCCGGCCATGTCACCGCCGTGCGCCAGGCACTCTTCGACCGGCTCACCCCGGAACAGCAGAAGTCCCTCGGCGAGATCATGGTGATCGTCGCCGAGGGACTTCAGCCGAAGGAGGCGGGGGCGGACCTGCCCTGGCTCCGCTAGGCCCCCTGCCGGGTGTGCCGGTCGCCCGGGGTCAGTGCGCGACCACCGGAATCCGGATCTCGTCCTCGACACCCTCGGCGTCGCCCGAGGCGGCCGGAGTGCCGCCCTGGGCGCCGGTGTTGATGAGGGCGAAGGCGATCGCGGCGGCGGCCACGAGGATGCCCACGGCCCACCAGATCGCGCTGGTGTAGCCCTCGACCATGGCCTCGGCCTGCATCAGCTTCTGCGCGGCCGGAGTCGTCGCGCCCGCCGCGTGCGAGGTGACGTACGCGGTCGTGGCGGAGGCGGCGATGGTGTTCAGGAGAGCCGTGCCGATGGCGCCGCCGACCTGCTGCGAGGTGTTGACCATCGCGGAGGCGACACCGGAGTCACGCGGCTCGACACCGTGCGTGGCCAGGGACATGGCGGGCATGAACGCCGTACCCATGCCGAGGCCGAGCAGCAGCTGCGCGGGCATGATCAGCCCGGCGTACGAGGAACCGACCTCGAGCTGCGTCAGGAGCAGCATGCCGAGGGCGGCGAGCACGAAGCCCGGACCCATCAGCAGCCGCGGCGCGACGCGGGTCATCAGGCGGGCGCCGATCTGCGTGGAGCCCGTGATCATGCCGACGATCATCGGCAGGAACGCGAAGCCGGTCTTGACCGGTGAGTAGCCCTGGACGATCTGCAGGTAGTACGTGAGGAACAGGAACAGGCCGAACATCGCGATGATCGCGAGGCCGAGCGAGAGGTAGACGCCACCGCGGTTGCGCTCGGTCAGGACGCGCAGCGGGAGCAGCGGCGACTTGACCTTCGCCTCGGTGAGGACGAACGCGGCGAGCAGGACGGCGGAGCCGACGAACATGCCGATCGTCAGGGAGTCCGACCAGCCGGCAGACTCGGCGCGCGTGAAGCCGTAGACCAGGGCGACCAGGCCGAGGGTGGAGAGGACCACGCCGGGGATGTCGAGCGGCGAGCGGTTGCGGGCGCCGGCCGGCTCACGGATGACGAAGTAGGCGCCGAGCGCGGCGACGGCGGCGAAGGGGATGTTCACGAAGAACGTCCAGCGCCAGTTCAGGTACTCGGTGAGGAAGCCGCCGAGGATCAGGCCGACGGCGCCACCGCCACCGGCGATCGCACCGTAGATGCCGAACGCCTTGGCGCGCTCCTTGGCATCGGTGAACATCACGGCGAGCAGCGAGAGGGCGGCGGGCGCGAGCAGCGCGCCGAACACACCCTGAAGAGCGCGGGCGCCCAGCATCATGGCCTCGCCGGTCGCGGCGCCGCCGAGCGCGGAGGCCGCCGCGAAGCCGATCAGGCCGGTCACGAAGGTGCGCTTGCGGCCCCAGAGGTCGGCTATGCGGCCACCGAAGAGCAGCAGACCACCGAAGGCCAGGGCGTAGGCCGTGATGACCCACTGGCGGTTGCCGTCCGAGATGCCCAGGTCCTGCTGGGCGGAGGGCAGCGCGATGTTCACGATGGTCGCGTCGAGGACGACCATCAGCTGCGCGAGCGCGATGAAGATCAGCGCTTTCCAGCGCCTGGGATCTGTTTCTGACATGGGAGTAGCCACCTAGCGATACGAGTGGTGAAAAAAGTGACGTAAAGAGACGTGTGTGTCGGGTGCTGCGTCTGTTGGTGTGCCGCGTGCGGCTCTATTGGTGTGCCGCGTACGGCGAAGTCGAGTGGGGCCGGGCAGGACTCAGGACTGGCGCAGGTCCTCCAAGGTCGCCGAGGCACCCGGCAGTTCGGATCGGGCCGGCGCCATCAGGCCGTCGAGGAACAGCTGGAGATGGCGGTGGACGAAGCGGTCCATGTTCAGGCACGCGGTGCCGGGCAGCGGCCTGGTGAGCTGGGAGAGGGCGACCATCAGGTCTCCGACGGCGATGTCGGTGCGCAGCTGCCCGGCCGCGCGCGCCCTTTGCATGAGCCCGTCGGTGACGGCTTCGAGCCGCTCACGGGCGTCGACCAGATCCGGGTGATCGGGGTCGAAGGCGGTCTGGAGCATCGGGCACAGGGCACCGATCCGCTCGTCGGCGGAGGCGTGCACGAACCGGCGCAGGGCATCGAACGCGACGCTCGCGTCGGCGTCGGCCGCCGCGATCGCCTCCTCGGCGTGGGCCGAGACGCGCTCGGTGACCAGCAGGACGACCTGGTGGACCAGTTCGGAACGGTCGGCGAAGTGCCGGTAGACCGTGGCGTTGCCGACGCCGGCCCGGCGGGCGACCTCGTCGAGCGGTACGTCGGGGCCGAACTCGACGAACATCTCGCGTGCGGCGGCGACGATCCGCTCCCGGTTGCGCAGGGCGTCGGCCCGCGGGCGGGGCGTGCGGCGCTGTGCAGCGGCGGCGGTCTCCACGACGGCTCTCCTCAAGCTGGTGATCAAGCTGGCGATCAAGCTGCTGACCGGGGTTCGCGGCGGTGCCGGAGCCTCGGACGCGATGCGGGGAATCACTCCCCGTTTCGCTCGGACACAGGTCTAAACGGGGAGACAGTCCCCGGATATTTCCCACCGCCCGAGTTTCTTTCTGTGACGCGCGTCACGCCTGCGTACGGGAGAAACCCACGATCGGTCGCACCCAGCGAGCGCCCGCGCACCCTGCGGCAGAGGGTGATCGAAAGGGTGCAGCCAGGACCGGCGGCTGCCGCAAGGGGAAGGCCCACGCATGCAGCAGCCGACCTGGAGGCAGATACGCGGAGCGCGACGTGGCGCGGCACTGGCCACATGCGCCGTCCTTGCCTTCACGGTCACCACATCGGCGAGCACCGGCCGCCTGATGGAGGAGTCCCCCACGGCGGCGGGCCCCGTCTCCCTGGCCCGCGCGACGACACTCAGCCCGTGCATGATCAACGGCACGATGGGCGTCCAGATGTCGGAGGGCATGCCCACCCCCGCCGGCTACTCCCGCTCCACGGGCACCGTCCGGGCCCTGAACCTCATGGTCGACTTCTCGGACGCGCCCGGCGAGGGCAGCGCGCTCGACCGCCTCGCGGAGTTCTTCCCGCAGACGTCGGAGTGGTTTCGCACCAGCTCCTACGGACGGCTCGACTACCGCCCCGAGTCGCCGGTCCAGGACTGGCTGCGGATGCCCAAGAGCTTCAAGCAGTACGGGATAGAGCGCGGCGCCCCCTTCGATCCGGGCTACCGCGAGCTGGTCAAGGACATCGTGGCGGAGGCCGACCCGGACGTGGACTTCCGGGAGTACGACCTGGTGAACATCCTCATCACGCCGAACGCGGGCCCTTCCGCGCTCGACACGGTCCTGTCGGTGACCTTCGCGGGCAACACCGAGGCGCCCGTCGCGGACGGCGTCCCGGTCTCCAACGCGTCCTTCGTCTACAGCCGCCAGGACGACGGCTCGGGCAACTACCGCGAGACGGGCTATCGCGTGCTCCCGCACGAGAACGGCCACGTCTTCGGCCTGCCCGACCTCTACACGCAGGAGGGCGGCGGCGCGGTCGGCCACTGGGACATCATGAGCGAGGACTGGGGCGCCAACAACGACCTGCTGGCCTGGCACAAGTGGAAGCTGGGCTGGCTGGACGACGACCAGATCAGCTGCGCGTCGAACGCCGGCACCACCGAGCACACGCTGAGCCCGCTGCCGACGAGCGGCGGCACCAAGCTCGCCTTCGTGCCGCTGAGCACGACCAAGGGGTACGCCGTCGAGGTGCGCACCCGCGGCGGCAACGACGAGGCGGTCTGCAAGCCCGGCGTACTGATCTACCGGGTGGACGCGGAGGTCGACACGGGCCAGGGCCCGGTCACCGTCTTTGACTCCAAGAAGGACAGCGGCGGCTGCACGCGCCAGCCGAACGTCCACGCGGAGCTCTCCGACGCGACCTACGAGCCCGGCGAGACCTTCACGGACAGCAGGACGGGCGTCCGCATCACGGTGACGGACATCGACGCCGAGGGCCGCTACCGGGTGCACGTCACGCGCCCGTGAGCGCACGGCTCAGGCGCCGTTGACCTTGGCGGAGCCCGCGCCGGGCACGGTCTGCTGCACCTGCCGCAGGAACGCGGCGTTGTTCGATGTCTTGCGCAGGCGTTCGATGATCGCCTCCAGGTTGCCCTGCGGGTCCCTGCCGTGCAGGGCGCGCCGCAGACCGCGTACGGCCGTCAACTCGTCGGCGGGCACCAGGAGTTCGTCACGGCGCGTGCCGGAGGGGGTGACGTCGACGGCGGGGAAGACCCGGCGCTCGGCCATGCCGCGGTCGAGGCGGAGCTCCATGTTGCCGGTGCCCTTGAGCTCCTCGAAGTAGTAGTCGTCGGCGCGCGACCCGGTCTCCACCAGGACGGTGGCGAGCATGGTCAGGGACCCGCCCTCCTCCGCGAGCCGCGCGGCACCGAAGAGGCGCTTGGGGCCCTGGATGGCGGCGGCGTCGACACCTCCGGAGAGGGTGCGGCCACCGCTGGAGGCCGCGTTGTTGTACGCGCGGCACAGCCGGGTGAGGGAGTCGAAGAGCATGACGACGTCCTTGCCCTCCTCGGTGAGCCGCTTGGCGCGCTCGACGGCGAGCTCGGCCAGCGCGATGTGCTGCTTGGCGGGCCGGTCGAAGGTCGAGGCGAGCACTTCGCCACGTACGGAACGCTTCATGTCCGTGACCTCTTCGGGCCGTTCGTCGAGCAGGACCACCATGAGGTGCGCCTCGGGGTGGTTCGCGCTGACGGCGGCGGCGATCTGCTGGAGCAGGACGGTCTTGCCGGTGCGGGGCGGCGCGACGATGAGGCCGCGCTGGCCCTTGCCGACGGGGGCGACCAGGTCGATGAGCCGGGTCGCGATGCTGCCGCCGCCCTCGCCGGGCGTCTCCAGACGCAGCCGCTCACGGGGGTGCAGCGGGGTGAGATCGCCGAACCGTGCGCGCCTGTGCAGCGCTTCGGCGGAGTGTCCGTTGACCCGTTCGACGGAGGTGAGGGTGCGGGCCTTGCCGCAGGTGCCCTGCACCATGTCGCCCGCACGCAGGCCGAACCGGCGGATGAGCGTGGAAGGGACCTGTACGTCGTTCGGGTCGGGGAGGCAATCGCCAGTACGGAGGTGGCCGTTGGCGTTGTGACTCACGTCGAGGATGCCGGCCGCGGCGACGGCGCGGGTCTCGGCGGTCGTGGTGGTGGTCGTGGTGGTGCTCTGGGTGGTGGTCTTGTCGCGGGTGATGGTTGCGGTACTCATGATGGGGTCCTTTCGCGGACATGCGAATGAGGGGCCCGGCAGGACGGTGGGTGTTCACGTCCCGTGCGTCGGGCGGAGAGAAGAACTGCGGCAGAGTGCTTCGGAGAAATACGGAAGCTTCAAAGCTGCGGGAGCCTCGATGAGGCGGAAGAAAAGAAGATCGGCACCGGCGCCGCAGAAGGCGGCGTACACACGTGCTGTTCGCAAGGTAGCACAGCTTTCGGGTGGCCCGTCATGACGTGGGTCACCGCATTCGTACCCGATCGGCTGCACCCACCCACATGACGTGCTCCCCGGTTGTGTGGGCCCCACACATGGGAACCCCGCCCGGCGCACCCTTACGTTTCCGGCCATGACGAGCCCCACTCCCCGCGGTGCCGCCCCCGCCGTCTCCCCTGCCGTGGCCCCCGTCGTGGCCGCCGCAGGAACCGACCTCACCGGCCGCACCGCCCTGGTCACCGGCGGCGCGAGCGGCATCGGCCGGGCCTGTGCCGTGGCCCTGGCCGCGGCAGGTGCCTTCGTCCACGTCGTCGACCGGCACGCCGACGCGGCCAAGGACGTCGCCGACGGGATCGACGGCGAGGCGCACGCCGTGGACCTCGCCGACCCCGCCGCGGTGGACACCCTGCCCACCCGCGTCGACGTCCTGGTCAACAGCGCGGGGCTGCAACACGTCGCCGCCATCGAGGAGTTCCCCCCGGAGCGGTTCGACCTGATCCAGAAGGTGATGGTCACCGCGCCGTTCCTCCTGCTGCGCCGGACGCTGCCCCACATGTACGCGCACGGCTGGGGCCGCGTCGTCAACATCTCCAGCGTGCACGGCCTGCGCGCCAGCCCCTTCAAGTCCGCCTACGTGGCGGCCAAGCACGCCCTGGAGGGGCTGAGCAAGGTCACCGCCCTGGAAGGCGCGGAGCACGGCGTCACCAGCAACTGCCTCAGCCCCGGCTACACCCGAACGCCCCTGGTCGAGGACCAGATCAGCGCCCAGGCCGCCGCCCACGGCATCGCCCCCGAGCAGGTCCTCACCGACGTGATGCTGCGGCGTTCGGCCACCAAGCGCCTCATCGAGCCCGAGGAGATCGCCGCCGCCGCGCTCTGGCTCTGCGGCCCGCACAGCGGCTTCGTGACCGGTGCGTCGCTGCCCCTGGACGGCGGCTGGACCGCCAGCTGAACCCCCGCTCCCCCGGCGTCACCTCACGTCCCGCACCCGCGTCCCCTACGTCCCCGTCGAGTACGTCCCCATCGAGAAACGGATCACGCCATGGCAGCCGCAACGCCGCGTGCCCAGGGCAAGACCCCGGGCAAGCCAGGTATCGCCCGCATCATCAGCGCCAGCCTCATCGGCACCACCATCGAGTGGTACGACTTCTTCCTCTACGGCTCCGCCGCCGCCCTGGTCTTCAACACGCTCTTCTTCCCCGACAGCGACCCCCTGGTCGGCACGCTCCTCTCCTTCCTGACGTACGCCGTCGGCTTCGCCGCGCGGCCGCTCGGCGGTGTCGTCTTCGGCCACTACGGCGACAAGATCGGCCGCAAGAAGCTGCTCGTCCTGAGCCTGATGATGATGGGCGGCGCCACCTTCGCGATGGGCCTGCTGCCCACCCACGCCACCCTCGGCGTCGGCGCCCCGATCCTGCTCACGGTGTTGCGCCTGATCCAGGGCTTCGCGCTCGGCGGCGAGTGGGGCGGCGCCGTCCTGATCGTCTCCGAGCACGGCGACGACAAGAACCGCGGCTTCTGGGCCTCCTGGCCGCAGGCGGGCGCCCCCGGCGGCAACCTCCTGGCCACCGGCGTCCTCGCGCTGCTCGCCGCCGTCCAGTCCGACGAGGCGTTCCTCGCCTGGGGCTGGCGCATCCCGTTCCTGCTCTCGGGCGTACTCGTGATCATCGGCCTGTGGATCCGGGTCTCGGTCTCGGAGTCCCCGCTGTTCCTGGAGGCGCAGGCCCGTGCGGAGGCCGAGGCCGCCAGGGCCGGTGCGGCCGAGAAGCAGGACGCGCCGGTCGTCGAGGTCTTCCGGCACAACTGGCGCGGCGTCCTCACCGCCATCGGCACCCGGCTCGGCGAGAACGTCTCGTACTACATCCTCACCGCCTTCGTCCTGGTCTACGTCACCGTGCACCTGGAACTGCCCAAGAGCACCGCCCTGAACGCCGTACTCATCGGCTCCGCCGTGCACTTCGTGACGATCCCCCTGTGGGGCGCGCTCTCGGACCGCATCGGCCGCAGGCCCGTCACCCTGATCGGCTCGGTCGGCATGGCGGCGTGGGCGTTCGCGTTCTTCGCGCTCGTCGACAGCGAGTCCTTCACCGTGATCACCCTCGCGGTCACGGTCGGGCTGCTCCTGCACGGCGCGATGTACGGGCCGCAGGCCGCCTTCATCTCCGAGATGTTCGACACGAAGGTCCGCTACTCCGGCGCCTCGATGGGCTCGCAGCTCGCGTCCATCATCGGCGGCGCGCTCGCCCCGATCATCGCGGTGGAGCTGCTCAAGGACTACGGCTCGGCGACGCCGGTGGCCCTCTACGTCTGCGTGACGGTCGTGATCACCACGCTCACCGTCCTGGTGGCCAAGGAGACCCGGGGCCGTTCGCTCGCCGGACAGCGGCCGGCTCCCGAGGGTGCGTCCAGCACGGCCTCGGCGACAATCGGAAGCTGAAGCGCACCACCGGCACGCGCACCACCGGCGCGCGCACCCCGCTCCCGGAGGCGACCCGTCGTATGACCAGCTCCCCAGACGCCGCCCACCGGGAGCAGGCGTGCGCCGCCCTGCGCGAGCTGCTCGACCTGCTCGCCCGGGACGCCCCCGCCGAGCAGTTCGCCCGCCCGGCCGCCGCGGCCCGCGCGGCCGGGGCGAGCGGCGCCGAGCTGACGGCGATCGACGAGGCCACGCAGACCGCGCTGCGCGTGCGCCGCACCCTCAACCAGCACCAGCGCCGGGAGGCCGAGCTCACCGCCCTGTTCGACACGGCGGGCGACCTCGCGGCCCTTCGCGACCTGGACGCGGTGCTTCGCGCCATCGTGCACCGGGCCAAGCTGCTGCTGCGGACGGACGTCGCGTACCTCTCCCTCAACGACCCGGCGGCAGGTGACACCTACATGCGCGTGACGGACGGCTCGGTCTCCGCCGCGTTCCAGAACCTGCGCCTGGGCATGGGCGAGGGGCTCGGCGGCCTCGTCGCCCAGACCGCCCGCCCGTACGCCACCGGGGACTACGAGGTCGACCCCCGGTTCCAGCACACCACCCCCATCGACAGCGCCGTACTGGAGGAGGGCCTGCACGCCATCCTCGGTGTGCCGCTGCGGCAGGGCACCCATGTCATCGGGGTGCTCTTCGCCGCCGACCGCACCGCCCGCGCCTTCACACCGGACGAGGGCGCGCTGCTCTCCTCGCTCGCCGACCACGCGGCGATCGCCATCGACAGCGCGCGACGCATGGAGGAGACCCGGGCCGCGCTCGTCGACCTGAACGCGGCCTCGCAGACCATCCGCGCGCACAGCGAGGCCATGCTCCGGGCCGAGGACGCGCACGACCGCCTGACCGATCTCGTGCTGCGCGGCGGCGACTTCACGGAGGTCGCCACCGCCATCGGCGCCCTGCTGCACGGCGGCACCCTCATCCACGACGCGGACGGCACGGAACTGGCCCGCGTGGACGCCGACCCCCGCACTCCGCCCGCCAAGGCCGTGGCCGCGTCGCGCGCCAGCGGCCGGGCCGTCCCCCTCGACGGCACCTGGGTGTGCGCGGTCCTGGCGGGCCCGGAGCTCCTCGGCAGCATCGCCCTGACCGACCGGGCCGACCTGGGCGAGGCCGACCGCCGCCTCTTCGAGCGCGCCGGGGTGGTCACGGCGCTGCTCCTGCTGCTTCGCCGCTCGGCCGCCGAGGCCGAGGACCGCGTACGCGGCGAACTCCTCGGCGACCTGCTCTCCCTCTCCGGAACGCCCGGCCGCCTCACCGCGCGCGCCCGCCGCCTCGACGTCGATCTGGCGCTCCCGCACGCGGTGTTCGTCGCCCACAGCGAGGCGGCGTCGCGCCGGCTGCTGCTCTCCTCGGCCGCCCGCGCGGCCCGCACCCGCCACGGCCTGTCCGGCCTGCATCACGACCACGTGGTCCTGGTCCTCCCGGCCGACGACACCGGCTCCCGGGCCCGCGCGCTCGCCACCGAGCTCACCCAGGCCGCCGGAGCCCCGGTCACGGTCGGCGCGGCGGGCCCCGGCACCGGCCCCGAGGCCCTCTCCCGGGCCCACGCGGAAGCCCTGCGCTGCCTGTCGGCCCTGCGTGCGCTCGGCCACACCGGCCAGGGCGCGGACCTGCCCGACCTCGGCTTCCTCGGCGTACTGCTCGGCGACGACACGAACCTCGACTCGTACGTACGCCGCACGCTGGGCCCCGTCCTGGACTACGACACCAAGCGCGGCACCGAACTCGTCCACACCCTGCGGGCCTACTTCGCCTGCGGGATGAGCCAGTCCAAGGCGAAGGACTCCCTCCACGTCCATGTGAACACCGTGGTCCAACGCCTGGACAGGATCGGCCACTTGCTCGGGCCCGACTGGCAGTCCCCCGAGCGCTCCCTGGAGATCCAGCTCGCCCTGCGCCTGCACGCCTACACCCGGACCACGTCGTCCTGATCCTCGGCGGCCTCCTCGTGCGGCGCGGCGGCAGCCGGGACGAGGAAGGTGGCGACGAGCCCGAGGACGACGAAGCCCGCGGCGACATAGCCGCCCAGCGCGACCCCGTCGGTCATCGCCGAGCGGGCGGCGTCGGCGAAGGACGCGGTCTCCGGGCGGTCCGCCAGCGGACCGATGGCGGCGCCCGCACTGTCGGTGACGGCGCCGGTGAGCTGGTCGGCCTTCCCGGACGGCACACCGGCATCGCTCAGCCGGTCGCGCAGATTCGTGCTGAGCGTGGTGAAGAAGACCGTGGTCAGGGCGGCGATGCCGAGCGCGGAACCGAGCTGGCGGAAGGCGCTCTGGATGCCGGAGCCCTGCCCCGCGCTCTCCTGCGGCACCTCGGCAAGGACCACGTTGGTGACCTGGGCGGTGGCGAACCCGACGCCGATCCCGTACGCGAAGAGCATCAGCGCGACGGCCCACCAGGAGCTGTCCGGGGCGGCGATGAACCCGACCCCGGCCAACCCGACGACCTCCAGGGCGAGGCCGATGCGCACCTGCCCGAGCGCCGAGACCTTGGCTGCCAGCGGGAAGCTGACGCCGGTCGCGACGAAGCTGCCGATGGCGATGGGCACCAGGGCGAGCCCGGCCTCCAGGGCGCTGTAGCCGAGGGTGAACTGGAGCCACAGCGGGAGCACCGCGACGATGCCGAACTCGCCGAGGCCGATGATCAGGGTCGCGATGTTGCCGTTGCGGAAGGAGGCGATCGAGAACAGCCGTACGTCCATCAGGACACGTGAGGACTGCGCGGAGTCCTCGGCCCGGCTGAGCGCGATCTGCCGCCGTACGAAGGCGAACAGCGTGCCGGCGGAGAGCACCAGGGCGACGAGAACGGGCGAAGGCCCGCTCCCCCAGCTGACCCCGAGCACCTCCAGCGGCTCGATGCTGACGATCCAGCCGTACGTCCGCCCTTCGACGAGCCCGAAGGCGAGCAGTCCGAGCCCGACGGCGGAGAGCACCGCACCGGCCACGTCCAGCCGGCCCTTGGTCCGGGGAGAGGGCGCCATGTAGAGCAGCACACCGGCGGCGACGAGGACGGACAGCGGCACGTTGATGCCGAACGCCCAGCGCCACGAGACGTGTTCGGCGAGCCAGCCGCCGAGCAGCGGCCCGAGCGCGGCGGCGGCGCCGATGGTCGAGCCCCAGATGGCGAAGGCCTGGCCGCGCGCCTTGCCGGTGAAGGTCGCGTTCAGGAGGGAGAGCGAGGTCGGCAGGATCATCGCCGCGCCCGCACCTTGCAGGAAGCGGGCCAGGATCAGCAGCCCGCTGCCGGGCGCGAGCCCGGCCAGCACGCTGGTCGCGCCGAAGACGACGACGCCCGCGACGAAGATCCGGCGGGCGCCGAAGATGTCGGCGAGGCGGCCGGTCAGCAGGAGCAGCGCCGCGAAGACGATCGCGTACGACTCCTGGATCCACTGCGCCTGGGCCGAATTGGCGTCCAGGTCCTCGATGACCGAGGGGACGATCACGTTGACGATCGTGGTGTCGACGACGATCAGGGCGACGCCGAGGGCGATGGCGATGAGGCCGAGCCAGCGGCGGGCGGTGGGGGCAGTGGGTGCGGCGGGTGGGGCGGGTGCGGCGGGCGACGGGTCGGGGGACGGGTCACGCATCTCGATCGATACCTCCATGGTGAAGTAATTCCACGGTGAAGGTAATGTCGGGCCGGTAAGTTGTCAAAGCACGAGTACGGGCAGGCAGAGGGTCCAGAGAGGGCGGGCGCGGTGGCGACGGAGGAACCGACACCCGGCGAGGTGACGGCGCAGCGCGAGCGCCTGATGGAGGGGCTCCGGGGCTACGGCGAGCGCTACAACGAGCTCAGCCGCCGCTTCGCCGTCTGGCTCGGCCTGCACTCCACGGACGCCGACGCCCTCCTGGAGATCGTCGTCGCCGAGGACCGCGGCACCCCGCTCTCCCCGGCCCGCCTCAGCGAGCGCATCCTGCTCTCCTCGGGGGCCACGACCGCACTCCTGAACCGCCTCGAAGCCGCGGGCCACATCGTCCGCACCCGGGAGCACACGGACCGCCGCGTGGTCACGCTGCACAGCCTCCCCGGCATCCGTGAGCGCGCCGACGAGTTCTTCACGCCACTGGCGGCACGGATGGACGCGGCGATGGCCCACTACCCGCCCGAACTCCTCCAGCGGTTCGAGGAGTTGCTGTCGGACCTGAGGACGACGATCGACACGGACCTCGCGGAGCGGGACCGGGGCGCGGGGTCGGCCTGATCGCCTCATGGCCGGATGGCCGGATGGCCGGATGGCCGGATGGCCGGATGGCCGGATGGCCGGATCGGCGGTGCGGCGGTGCGGCGGTGCGGCGGCCGCGGCAACCAATCCCCCCTGTGGTGGCGACTGCCTTGCGCAACGCACACCAACCATCACCAGGGCGGATGAGGCACATGAGAGCGAACCGGCACGAGCGCGCGGCCCAGCACCGCAGGCGCCGGCTGAGCCTGAGACTCGGCATCCCGGTCGCCGTGGCGGCCGCGGCGGGGCTGACGTACGGCACGGCCTTCGGGGTCTTCGGCGAGGACGCGCGGCCACGGGCATCGGCGGCCACCGGGGCGGGTTCCGCAGCGACTGCGGCTTCCGCGGCCTGGGCCGACGACGTCGCCGACGGGTTCGCGTCGGTCAACGCCATGGGCCAGAAGGGGACGTACGGCGGACGCGACGGTAAGACGGTCACCGTCAAGACGCTCGCGGACCTGGAGAAGTACGCGACGGCCTCCGAGCCGTACGTCATCGTGGTCGCCGCGGCGATCACGATGGACCCGAAGGGCAAGGAGATCAAGGTCGCGTCCGACAAGACGATCGTGGGTTCCGGCACCTCGGGCCAGATCGTCGGGGGCGGCTTCTTCCTGGGCCAGGGCGTACACAACGTGATCATCCGGAACCTCACGATCCGGGACTCGTACGCGGGCACGTGGAACGACAAGGAACACGACTTCGACGCCGTGCAGATGGACGGCGCGCACCACGTCTGGATCGACCACAACGACCTGCGGCACATGGCCGACGGCTTGATAGACAGCCGCAAGGACACGACCTACCTGACGGTGTCCTGGAACAAACTGAGCGACAACAACAAGACGTTCGGCATCGGCTGGACCGAGAACACCACGGCCGACATCACGATCCACCACAACTGGCTGCGCGAGACCGAGCAGCGCAACCCGTCCACCGACAACGTCGCCCACGCGCACCTCTACAACAACTACCTCCAGGACGTCGCGGGCACGGACATCACCTCGTCGTACGGGAACTACTCGCGCGGCAACACGAGGATGGTCCTGGAGAACAGCTACTTCGAGGGCATCAACAACCCGGTCACCAAGGACGGTTCGGCCTCGATCGTGCAGCGCGGCAACGTCTTCGCCGGGACGAGCGGGCGCAACGAGAGCGGCGGCACGGCGTTCGACCCGAAGAGCTTCTACGCCTACACGCCCGACAAGGCGGCGGACGTCCCCGCGAAGGTGAAGGCGGGCGCGGGTCCGCGCGCGACGGTCGGGACCGCCGCCGGGACGGCTTCCACCCTCACCGTGGCGAAGGACGGCAGCGGCCGGTACAAGACGGTCCAGGCGGCGGTGAACGCGGTCCCGGCGAACAACTCCTCGCGGGTGATCGTCTCCATCGCACCCGGCACGTACCGCGAGACGGTGAAGATCCCGGCCAACAAGCCGCACGTCACCCTCCAGGGCACGGGCGGCAGCCGCAAGGACACGGTGATCGTGTACGACAACGCGGCGGGCACCCCCAAGCCGGACGGCTCCGGGAACCACGGAACCGCGGGCAGCGCGACCGTGGCCGCGGAGGCGGACGACTTCCAGGCCCGCAACCTGACGATCGCCAACGACTTCGACGAGAAGGCGAACCAGAACCTGGCCGGACACCAGGCGGTGGCCCTGCGCACGGCGGCCGACAAGGCGTTCCTGGACAACATGATCATCACGGGCGACCAGGACACCCTCCTCCTGGACACAGCGGCCAAGGACAGACTGGGCCGGGCCTACGTCCGCAACTCCTACATCGTGGGCAACACGGACTTCATCTTCGGCCGCGCGACAGCGGTGGTGGACCGCTCGGTGATCACCCTCAAGAAGCGCTGGGACGGCACGTCACAGGGCTACGTGACCGCTCCGAGCACGCCGGCCGACCGCAAGGGATTCCTGATCACGAACACCGCGGTGACCGGCGACGTGTCCGCCCGCAGCTTCCACCTGGGCCGCAACTGGCACGCGGGCGGCGACGCGAGCCTGGACCCCCAGACGACGGTCCGCGACTCCACCCTCAGCGCGGCCGTCAGGCCCACCCCGTGGTCGGACATGGGCGGCTTCCCCTGGAAGGACGACCGCTTCGCGGAGTACAGGAACAAGGGCGCGGGCTCCGGCCCGGCAAGCGGCGACCGCCCCCACCTGACGGACACGCAGGCAGCGAACCAGGAAATATCCGACTGGCTGGGCCCCTGGACCCCGACCCCCTGAACCCCACCCCACCCCGGCCCCGCACCGCCGCCCCACCCCGATCCGCTACCCTGTCTGGAACCGCCATCCGTGGCGGCACCAGTACGCCTTCGTAGCTCAGGGGATAGAGCACCGCTCTCCTAAAGCGGGTGTCGCAGGTTCGAATCCTGCCGGGGGCACAGCACTAAGGGCCAGTTCAGAGGCTTGATCCTCTCGAACTGGCCCTTTCGCATGATCCCGGCCGTGCCACACACGTGCCACAAGGTCTGCTAGGAGCCTGCCTCACCCCGTGTCTTACGGATCATCGAGCCGAGCCGATCAGCGATCTCACGATCACGGCCACTCACCACGTGCTGATAGATCAACGCGGCTCGTGGCGTGCTGTGACCCATCCTGGTCATCAACTCCCGAAGACTCGCGCCAGACGCAGCGAGGGTGTTTCCCGTGTGCCGAAGATCGTGGAAATGCACGTCAGCCGTGATCTTCGCCTTGCTCCGCGCCTTGATCCAGTCATCCCGGAAGTTGCTCCGCCGAAGCTGCCCGCCCTGGGGGCCGAGGAACACGTGCCCATCACGGCCGGGTCCCGCGTAGGCGTCGAGATGGTGCTTCACGTCCGGCAGGAGTTCGGTCGGGAAGGCCACCGGCCGGACTCCGGCATCGGACTTGGGCGCCTTGTCGAAGAGAGCTCCGGTCTGCATTTCCGCCTGCGAGCGCCGAACCATGAGCGCGGCGTTCGTTGCGTCAACGTCCCGGCGACGCAGAGAAGCCAGCTCCCCGAAACGAAGCCCGGTGAAGGCCGCCAGGAGGACGAGCAGCCGGTAGCGCGAAGTGATCGCGTCGGCCACGGCGTACACCTCAACCACGGTGAGAACGGGGCGCTCTGGCACGTCGTAGCGGTCGGCTCCCTTGATCCGGCACGGGTTGCGCCGAATCAGCTCGTCATCAACGGCCGTGTTCAGGATCGCTCGCATGATCTGGTACGCCTTGACCACGGTCGGCTCACCGGTCCGCGCTAGACATGCCGTGCGCCAGGCCCGGATCTGAGCCGTCGTGATCGAGGACAGCGGACGCTCACCGAAGGTCGGCAGCAGGTACAACCGGATCACCGACTCGTGTCGCTCGCGGGAACGGGCAGCCAACTTGCGATCACTAAGCCATGCCTTGGCGTATCCACGAAAGTGGACCTTTCCCGCGTCGGGGTCGGACCAATGGCCACGAGTGATGTCCGCCTCAATGTGGGTCAGTGCAACCTCGGCATCGGTCTTGGTCGCGTACGTGTCCTCCGCGCTTCGAAGCTGCCCTGTGCTCGGATCACGGTATCGAGCCTGCCACCGGCCGGACTTGAGCTGCCGGACGGAACCGAACCGGCGTCGTCTGCCCTGCTTGTTTGCCATCAGGCCGCCCTGCGAAGCACGCCAGGACTGACGATCACCGGCTCAACGGTGTGCTCCGCGATGTAGGCAGACACCACGCTCTCAGGAATGCGGACGTGCCTACCGACCTTGACGAACGTGATCCGACGCTCTTCGATCAGGCGCCGGGGGAAGCGCACACCAGTGCCGAGCACCTCGGCAACCTGCTTCACCGTCAGGAGTCGATCCATCGTCACCGCTCCCCCTCTGCCTCAAGATCCGGCATATCTGCGAGCACGTCACGAGCGATCTCGCGGTTCTCTTGGATCTCGCGTGCGATGGAGGCGGCGAGCCAGGATTCGCCGGGGGTGTGGCCTTGCCCGGCGTAGGTCCAGTGCGCGAGCACGAGCGTGGAGCACTCCGAGTCGTCGAGATCTTCTGGCAGGCCCCGTTCGCGGCGTTCCTGTCGGGCGCGGTAGTCGGCGCGGACCTGTCGGCGTGCGCTCAGGGTGGTGGAGTAGGCCCGTGACTTGGTCATGAAGTGCCCACGGAAGCCGAGCATGTGAGCCCAGCGCCACAGGAGCCGGTCCGGGTAGGCATCATCGAGCACCCAGCACGCCTCAAGTAACCGGCGTGTGTGCAAGGGCAGGGGCAGCTTGTCGAGTTCGGAGAGCTCCCCGATCCGGCGATCCACGGTCTCGGTGGTCTCGGCTGCTTTGGTGGCGTACTTGGCGACGTAGGAGGCCACCGCCTGATCTGTCAGCTCCACCCCGTCCATGCCGCCGATCGCTTGGATATCGACCTGCGAGCCCCACCGCAGTGTCCGGGCGCGGAAGGCGCCGACGGACGGCACCGGCACGGCGACCCGTTCGACAGCGGCACGGATCGCGTCATCCAGGAGAGTGACGGTCGCCCAGGCCGGGGGCGGGGAGCCGGGCCCGTCGGGACCGTCGAGGCGCACCACGGCGTGGAAGTGCACGGCGCCGCGCTTCTGGAATTCGGCGACCTTGCCGAAGGAGACCCGACACACCTCCTTCAGGACCGACTGAGTCAGGCCCGCACGGGCGGCGACTTCTCGGCGCAGGTAGATCGTGAAACGGCGCCACAGGTCCCCGGCATGGTTGTTCCACAGCACCGCTCCCGCGTAGTCGTAGCGGCCTGGGGCGAGCGCCGTACCGAGCACCGGGTCATCGTCGGCGTGGGAGCTCCCGCAGCGGCAGCGGCCGGACTCGGGACGGTTGTGGACGGGCCCGAACGAGGGGGCGGTGAGGGTGGCGAACACGCCGGGGTGCTGGCGGATCTGTCCGGGGATGCCCATCCTGCTGTCGCCTGTGATCCCGGCGCGGATCAGGTGGTAGACGTCCCCGGCGTAGGTCCAGGCGCATGAGGGGCAGCGCGAGGCCCGGCGGTTGCCGCAGGCAACCCGGAGCATGCCGCCCGGCTCGTGCTCGGTGCTGTAGGAGTACAGGACATCCCCGGTCTTGGCGTCACGGGTGACGGTCTGCCCCTGGAGGCGGATCGGATGGGCACAGCCGCCGGTCCGGCGTACTTGCTCTTGCCAGCGGTCGAAGCCCGGCGCGTTCGCAACCCGCAACAGATCAGCGAGAGTTAAGGGGTCGGTGCCCATGGAGGCGGCAGCACCGGCGACGGCCTCAGGGGCGACGGGGAAGACCGTCATGCGACCACCGCCAGCTTCGGAGCGGTGGCCTTGAACAGACCGAGGACGCGCGTCACCTGAGCGGCGTGCCGCTGCTTGGCGCTCTCGCTGATCTCGGACTCAGTGATCTCACCTACTCCGTACTCGGCAAGGCCGAAGCCGCCGCAGATCGGGCAGTACACGTCGAGCGGGGAGTAGTCCCCAGCGAACCCGGAGCCTTCGCAGATCTCGCAGTCAGCCCACGGCCGCGAGGTCAGGTAGTACAGGCACTCAACCGGGTCGGTGCAGGTCGCGTCACCACAAGCGGGGCAGGTTCGGACGTGCGAGATGGTGACGTGAAAGCGGGCAGCAGGCGCGGGATGCGGAGCGGGCAGCGTCGCAGGCATCATGGTGAAGCCCCTTGAGGGTCTGGGGAGCGGCTGACTACTTGGCGGTGGGAAGCCGCTCCCTGCTTATTAGTCCCCTTGGGGGGACTAATTCTGCCTCTCATGGTGGGGACGGATGTGTCCGCTTGTCAAGGACTAAGTCGCCCCCCGAGAATGAAGGCATGGAGCTACACGAAGTGATCCGCAAGCGGCGCGGCGAGCTGGGCATGTCCCAAGCCGAGTTGGCCGCAGCCGCAGGCGTCGACCGGCGCCAGATCAGGCGGTACGAAGCGGGTGAGCAACAGCCGGTGCTACCCGTCGCGGTCGCGATCGCGCACGCCTTGGGAATCACGGTCAACGAGTTGGCTGGCCAACCCGCGCACCGAATCGACCTGTCGGGCACCTGGTGGATGTCGTGGCAGACCTCAAGGGGTGGCGAAGAGGCCGTCGCCGTGCAAGAAGTCAACTTCGCTCAGCAAGAGGAGTTGATTCACCTCGACACGGTTGCCCGAGGACTCAGCGTCGAGCGGGGTGGCTTCCACTGGCGTGGTGAGCTTCGCCTGTGGGACCAGGAGGTCCTCATGGGCTGGTACGTGGCGAACGAGGGGCCGATACGTTCCAAGGGGACTCTGTACTTCGTGCTGCACCCTCACGGGATCAACATGTCCGGTCGTTGGGTGGGTCTGGCCTATGACGGCAAGATCATGACTGGGTGGGGGACTGCGGCACGCACCAAAGAAGAAGCTCTAGAACTGAACGCGAAGCTCCGTGAGGATCAGGGGACACCCCTGTGACAGACGTCTGTGCGGTACTGATCACAGCACCGGATGCCGAGTGGCTGACGACCTTCGTTCGAGGTCTCGTGTCCGACCGGCTTTGCGCTGTCGGACATGTCTCCCCCATCAGGTCGATCTACAGGTGGGAAGGCGAAGTTCACGACGCGGGCGAAGCACTTGCCACCGTGCGGACCGTGCCGGACCGAGTCCCGGAGATTATCGCCCGGACACGACGCGAGCACCCTTACGAGGTGCCCAGCGTGATCACGGTGCCGATCAACGACACGACGTCTGACTATCGCGCGTGGATCATCGCGCAGTCGAGCCCGGGGTAGGCGCCCGTTACGGGTTTCTCTACCTCATCAAGCCCCCGCCCGTTGGGCGGGGGAGGGGTGGCCCATGGCCCCCACCTGGGTCTTCGGCTTGTGGGGTTCGGTAGATGCCTCAGCCGTGGCGCACTTGGAATGAACAGAACCCTTCAGCAGCAGCGCGGGGAACCTCAGCTCTCCCATGCTTCGCCACCCCCAGGACAGCACCACAGCCCCTTGCCTGGCCCTACAGCTTGGTTGAGTCCCTGGGGTCTTCGGGAAGGGGAGCGGGGGTCTCTTGGCCTCCGGCCATCCGGAGCGCTGGCCTGATGGCTCTTCCGGCCGCCGCTACTTGGGATCACACCCCACCGGCCCACACGCGGGCCTGTGGGGGCTCGGGGACTCGGGGCCTGCGCCCCTGCCTCCGGCGGTCGCCGGCCCCGGCCCCCGGCCCCCACCACCTTCGATGCCTTGGGATGATCCCTGTTTCACGCTCTGGCCCGCCAAGGGCCGATGCACCAGACCGAGCCTGATACCCCGCCCCATCCCATGCCCCCGTGCCCCACAGCGCCTAGGTCCGGCTGGGGCAGGCACCGCCCCGTGGTCGGCACGCCAGGTCTCGCCACGGACCCCACAGGACAGCTTTGGGTTTCAAAAGACAGGTGCGCCACGGCTGAGGCATCTACCG
>NZ_JBVJKV010000015.1:0-209239 GCF_055585065.1 Streptomyces sp. NPDC054047
AGGTGGTGCAGGTCGGCCATGAGGAGCATGTTCTCCTCGCCGGTGATCAGGCCGTCGACGGCGGAGAACTGCCCGGTCACGCCGATCGCGGCGCGGACCGCCTGCGGGTGGGTGCTGAGGTCGTGGCCGGCGACCTGGGCCTGTCCGCCGTCGGCGCTGATGAGGGTGGAGAGGATCTTGACGGCGGTGGTCTTGCCGGCGCCGTTCGGGCCGAGCAGCGCGAAGACGGTGCCTGCCGGGATGTGCAGGTCGATGCCGTCGAGGACGGTCTTGTCGCCGTACGACTTGCGCAGACCGAGGCTGGAGACGGCGGTGGGCGACTGGGGGCCGTCGCCGCTGTGAGCGGTCGTGGACATGACAGAAGAAGGCATGGAGCCCTCCCAATCGGAGGCTGAAGGGGCTGGGGACTGCTGGGGACTTGGGGCTGGGGACTGGGCCTAGGCCTGGGGACTGGGGCCTGAGGGGTGGGGCCGGGGCTCCGGGCCTGCGCGGGCGAGTTCGAGGGGTGGCGCTCAGGCCTTGGCGCGGCGGACGTCGACGTTGCCGTAGCGCGTCCGGGCGCGGACCTCGACGGTGTCCTCGGTCTTGCCCGGGGCGTCGGACGCGGTGAGCGAGTTGCGCACCTGTCCGTGGTCGGAGCTGCCGTCGAGCCAGGCGGCGGTGCCCTCGCGGATGCCGACCTCGATGGCGCCGTACGAGGTCTCCAACTGGACGACACCACGGGCGACTTCGGCGACGCGCAGGGTGCCGTGGGCGGTGGTGGCGGCGACCGAGGCCTCGGCGCGCGTGACGTCGATGTCGCCGGCGGAGCCGCTCACCCGCAGGTCGCCCAGGGCGGCGCCGACGGTCGTGGTGCCGTGCGAGTTCTTCAGGACGGCGGGGCCGTTGACGGTGCCGACGCGCAGGCTGCCGGAGCTGGTGGTGATCTCGGCCTGGCCCTCGACGCGGTCGACGGTGATCGAGCCGTGGGAGGCGGTCAGATGGAGCGGCCCGGTCGTGTCGAGGCGGACGTCGCCGGTCGAGATCTTCACGCGGACCTCGCCGAGCCTGCCCTCACCGAGGACCTGGGCCCAGGAGCCGGTCACGTCGACGCGCGAGCCCGTGGGCAGTTCCACCGTCACGTCGACGGTGCCGCTGCGGCCGAAGAGGTGGCGCTGCTTGGGCGTCCTGACGTGCAGGTTGCCGCCCGAGAAGGTGACCTCGGTCTGCTCGGCGGCCCGCACGTCCTGGTCCGTCTTCGGGTCGCGGGGCTGTACGTCCACGACCGTGTCGAGGCGGTCGCCCGCGGAGAACCGGATGGACCCGGCGTCCACGTGGGCGGTGGTCGAGATCGGCTCGGGAGTGTCGAAAGAAGGCATGGCTGTACCGTCCTCGTGAGTCCGTGGGGCGTCCCCGCTGGTGGGACGTGGTGTGGGTGAGGTGAGGTGGGGCGCGGTGGGGTGAGGTTGGGATGCGGGTGCGGGGCGTGGGCGCCGGGAGTGGGCGCCGGGCGTGGGCGTGGTTAGCGCACCCAGCCCGTGAAGCTCTGTCCGATGGACTGGGTCCTCTCCGGCGTACGCGGCGCGGCACCGCTGTCGACCGCGGCCGACACGGCCCGGATCAGCCAGGCGTTGACCGACAGGCCCTCGCGGTTCGCGGCTTCCTCGGCGCGCGCCTTGAGGTGGGCCGGCAGGCGCAGATTGACGCGGGCGGTGCCGCCCTCGTCGCTGTCGGCGGGCGCCTGGGACTTGAGCGGTTCGGTGGGTACGGCCGGTTCCGCGGGGCCGCGGTCGGTGGGCGGCAGCGTCACCACGAAATCGGGGTCGAGCCCGCGCAGCCGTACGTCGACGGAACCTGGGGCGAGGTCGCGGGTGATCTCGTCCATCGCGGCGGAGAGCACGTTGAGCATGGTCAGCCGGGTCGCCGACTCCAGGGGAGCGGTGAGGCGATCGGCCAGCTCGCGAGCGTCTTCCCCGCCGGCTTCGGCGGCCACCGCTAGTTCGCGGCGGAGGTTGTCGACATACGGGGTGAGGTCCATGACGCCATGATGGCACCATGTTGGCGCCATCCGCAAGTGTCATTGGTGCCTTAGGGGTCGTGGCGTCGAGGGTGGACCCTCTGACCTGCGGTGATGGGAGCGGATTGGCTGGAGCCGGTGTGGCGCCATGTGTGCGGGTGGGCCGATTTGGGGTGGAGGGTGGCACTGGTTGGCGCCAGGTGGTGCCAAGCGGTGCCAGGTGGGGGTCGTGGGCTGGGGAGGGGTGGTCTTTGGGGGGTGAGGTGACCGTACGCTGGTCTTTTCTGTGCACAGGTTGTGTGGAAGGCGGGCGGCCGGGGTGGGCGATGTGAAGGCCGGGGCGGTCGACGGAGCGGCGGGCAGTGCGGCGGGTGGCGCGTCGGGCGGCGCGGCGGGGAAGCGGCAGAAGCGGATGCCGCGGGCCGTGCGGGAGCAGCAGATGCTGGACGCCGCCGTGCGGATCTTCGGGCAGCGGGGGTACCGGGCGGCTTCGATGGACGAGATCGCGGAGGTCGCGGGGGTCTCGAAGCCGCTGGTGTACCTGTACCTGAACTCCAAGGAAGAACTGTTCACGGCGTGCATCCGCCGGGAGGCCGCGGCGCTGGTCGCGGCGGTGCGGGACGGGGTGAGCGGGGGCGGCCCCGCCGACCGGCAGCTGTGGGCCGGCCTGCGGGCCTTCTTCACGCATACCGCGGAGCGGCCCGACGCGTGGGTGGTCCTGCACAACCAGGCGCGGACGCAAGGGGAGCCGTTCGCGGCCGAGGTCGCCGTGATGCGCGAGGAGATCGTGGCGTTCGTGACGTCACTGATCGCGGAGGCGGCACGCGAGGCGCACCGCAAGCCGGAGCTGGCGGAGCGTGAAGTGGCGGGGCTGGCGCAGGCGTTGGTGGGGGCGGCGGAGTCGCTCGCCGGCTGGGCGAACGGGGACGCGTCGGTGTCCGCGAAGGAGGCCGCGGCGACGCTGATGAACTTCGCGTGGGCGGGGCTGGGGGAGCTGATGGAGGGGCGGCGGTGGGTGCCTTAGCGAAGGGTGCCTTAGCGGAGGGTGCCTTAGCGAGGAGTGCCTGAGCGAGGGGTGCCCTGGTGAAGGGTGCCGCTGAGGTGGATCGTGGTGCCGTCGGCGTCGAGGAGTTGGAAGGCGTGACCGTCGGCGGCGTAGGTGACGGTGCCGGGGAGCAGTACGGGTGCCTTGAAGTCGGCGTGGACGTGGGCGGCTTCGGGGGTGCCGTGCAGGGTGTCGTACTCCGCGAGGCAGCGGGCCACGGTCCACATGCCGTGGGCGATGGCTCGGGGGAAGCCGAGGAGGCGTGCGGTGAGGGGGTACAGGTGGATGGGGTTGCGGTCACCTGAGACGGCGCCGTAACGGCGGCCGAGGTCCGGGGGGAGCTGCCACTCGGCGCGGGCGGGGAGCGGGGCGACTTCGCGCGGGGGCGGGCCGGGCTGTGCGTCGGCGGTGCGGTGACGGGCCAGGTAGGTGCTGCTCGAGGTCCATACGGTGGTGCCGTCGACGCGGGCCTCCGTGACGAGGGTGGCTTCGGTGCCGCGGCGATGAGGGCTCAAGTGGGCCGCGTGTACGGAGAGTTCGAGGCTGTCGGCGGCTGTCAGGGCGCGGTGCCGGGTGATCTCGATGGACGTGTGGACGAGGCCGAGGAGGGGGAGCGGGAAGGCGCGGGTGGTCATGAGGCGCATGGCCAGGGGGAAGCTGAGGAGGTGGGGGTAGGTGAGGGGGAGGGTGCGCGGGGTTGTGCGGTAGCCGCAGAGGCGGGAGTAGGCGTCGAGGTGCGCTGAGCTGGGGCGCACGTCGGTGAGGGTGGGGCGGGCGCCGGGGAGCGGGGCGTCGGGGCGGGGCCGCCGCTTGAGGGGCGAGAGGATCGCGCCGCGGAGGAGCAGGGGGGCGAGCATGGGGGTCCTTTCGGGGGTGGGTGCGGGGCCCGCGCTCCGGGTGGGCTTACCGGCGCGTTCCCTTGCGTCGCGTTGCCGTGTGCGGGGCGTGGGGCGTGCTGCGGGGTCGGTCTGTTGGTGGGTGCGGTGCCGCGCCGGTATGTCCGTCCTCGCTATCGTCCGGTGGCCCCGGGGCTGCTTCGGCACCGGAGCTCCGCGAACCGTGCTCCGGGCGGACATACCGGCACGTCCCCTCCCGAGCGCTGCCGACTGCGGCGAATCACTGGTCGCTGCGGGGCAATCGGGCGGGTGGGCGGGAAAGGCCTGTTCGGTGAGGGGGTGCTGCGGGGCAATCGGGCGGGTGGGTGGGAAAGGCCTGTTCGGTGAGGGGTGCTGCTGGGTTGCGGGCGGGTGAGTGGGTGGGGGAGGTCCGTTCGTGGTGGGCGAAGCCGCGGGGCAGGGGAGAGGCCCGGTTCCGACGAGGGCTACGACCCGAGCAGGCTCTGGCCGCAGACCCGCACCACCTGCCCGTTCACCCCGCCGGAGCCCGGCGAGGCGAACCACGCCGTGGTCTCCGCCACGTCCACCGGAAGACCCCCCTGGGCAAGGGAGTTCATCCTGCGGCCCGCCTCGCGGATGAAGAGGGGGACCGCCGCCGTCATCTTCGTCTCGATGAAGCCGGGGGCCACCGCGTTCACCGTCACCCCGTGCTCCGCCGACGCCACCGGCGCCAGGGACCGTACGAGCCCGATGATCCCCGCCTTGCTGGCGGCGTAGTTCGTCTGGCCCACGTTCCCCGCGATCCCGGCGATCGACGCCGTGGCCACCACGCGCCCGCCCCGGTTCAGCGTCCCGGACTTCAGCAGCGCGTCCGTCGTGCGCAGCACGCTCGTCAGGTTCACGTCCAGGACCGGGTCCCAGCGGTCCGCCGGCATGTTGGCCAGCCTGCGGTCCCGCGTGATCCCCGCGTTGTGGACGAGGATGTCAAGGCCGGCAGGGGCGAGCGCCGACGCCATCCGGTCCCCCGCGTCGTCCGCCGTGATGTCCAGCGGCAGCGCCGTCCCGCCCAGCCGGTCCGCGACCCGTACCAACTCCGCCTGCGCCGACGGCACATCGAGGACGACCACCCGCGCGCCGTCCCGCGCCAGCACCTCCGCCACCGCCGCGCCGATCCCCCGCGCCGCCCCCGTCACCAGGGCCGTACGGCCCGCCAGGGGCCTGTCCCAGTCGACGGGGGTGGCCGGCGGCTCCGCTTCTCCCACCTCGATCACCTGGCCGCTCACGTACGCCGACCTCGGTGAGAGGAGGAAACGCAGCGTCGACTCCGCAGCCGCCGCCGAACTCATCCGGACCAGCGTCGCCGTGCGGCCCCTGCCCAGCTCCTTGCCCAGAGAGCGGACGAAGCCCTCCAGCGCCTGTTGCGCCGCCGCCTGGTGGTGGTCCGACGATGAGACCGGCGCGCCGAGCACCACCACCCGGCCGTTCTCCGCCACCGAGCGCACCACCGGATGCAGCGCCGCGTGCACCTCGGAGAGGGCTGGCACGTCGCTTATGCCCGTTGCGTCCACGACCACCGCTGCCGGGGAAGAGGATTCGGCCGCGAGATCGAGGTGCGTTCGCGACAGGACCGTCGACAGTTCCGGGCCGTGGGCGGACTCTCCTGCCGTCAGGAGCAGCAACTCGCCCTCCAGGTACGGGTGTTCCGGGGTCCAGCGGCGCAGTGGCGACGGCTGAGGGAGGCCGAGCCTTCGAGTGAGGAAGCGGCCGGGTGCGGTGCCCGTGAAGTTCAGATAGCGGTCGGCCATTGTCCAACTCCCAGCTCGGTCGTAAATTTACTTCAGAGTAAGGTTACTCAAGGGTCAGGAGCTGGTCGAGACATGAATCTGCCCACCACCCGCCGCGTGGCGGTCATCGGCGGCAGCCGCATCCCCTTCGCGCGCTCCGACGGCCCGTACGCGACCGCGTCCAACCAGGAGATGCTGACCGCCGCCGTGGACGGTCTCGTGAAGCGGTATCGGCTCGACGGACCCGGCGTCGTCGGGGAGTTCGTCGCCGGTGCCGTGCTCAAGCACAGCCGCGACTTCAACCTCGCCCGCGAGACCGTCCTCGGGTCCCGCCTCGCGGCCACCACACCCGCGTACGACATCCAGCAGGCCTGCGGCACCGGCCTGCAGGCCGTCGTGGCCGCCGCCAACAAGATCATGCTGGGGCAGACGGAGTCCGCTGTGGCGGGCGGAGCCGACACCGCGAGCGACGCGCCCCTCGGTCTCAACGACTCGCTGCGCAAGATCCTGCTCGCCGCGCGCCGCGCCAAGACCACTGGAGGGCGCCTCAAGGCGCTCGCTCGCGTGCGGCCCTCGCACCTCGTGCCCGACATCCCGCGCAACGCCGAGCCCCGCACCGGGCTTTCGATGGGTGAGCACGCCGCCGTGACCGCTCAGGCGTGGGGCGTCACGCGCGAGGCGCAGGACGAACTGGCCGCCGCGAGCCATCAGCGGCTTGCCGCCGCGTACGACCGTGGGTTCCTGGACGGGCTCGTCGTGCCGTTCCGGGGGCTCGAACGGGACCAGAACCTGCGGCCCGGGTCCAGCGTCGAGAAGTTGGGGCAGCTGAAGCCCGTCTTCGGGGTGGAGGGGCCCAATCCGACCATGACCGCCGGGAACTCGACCCCTTTGACCGATGGGGCGGCCGTCGCTCTCCTCGCGAGTGAGGAGTGGGCCGACGAGCGCGGGCTCGAACCGCTCGCCTGTCTGACCGCGTACGAGACCGCCGCCGTCGACTTCGTGGGAGGTGACGTCGTCGGGGGCGAGGACGGGCTGCTGATGGCGCCCGCGTACGCCGTGCCGCGCATGCTGGAGCGGGCCGGACTCGGGCTCGCCGACTTCGACTTCGTCGAGGTCCATGAGGCGTTCGCCTCGCAGGTGCTCGCCACGCTGGCCGCCTGGGAGAAGCGGGGGCTCGGTGCCGTGGACCGGGACCGGCTCAACGTCGCCGGGTCCTCGCTCGCCACGGGCCACCCCTTCGCCGCCACCGGCGCGCGGATCGTCGCCACCCTGGCGAAGCTGCTCGCCGAGCGGGGCGGGTCCGGACGCGGCCTCATCTCCATCTGCGCGGCCGGCGGGCAGGGGGTGACGGCGATTCTCGAGCGGTAGGCGGTAGCCGACCTGCAGGCCTCCGCCGGGTCCGCCACCGAGCAGCGGAACCGCGCCCGGCCCTCCCAAGACCACCCCCTGACAAGGAGCCGCCACCCCATGTCCCCCGTCACCCCGCAGCCCGCCCTCGTCGAACCCCGCCTGCGCCACCTCGACGGCGTCGTACGCGAAGTCTCCGTACCGCCGTTCGCCTCCGCCGTCAGCCGGGGGTCCCTCGCCGACATCCCCTTCGACAACGCCCGCGAGGCACCCGCCGAAGCCGTGCTCTCCCGCAAGGGCGACGACGGGCGGTGGCGGGACGTGTCGGCCGCCGCGTTCGCCGAGGAAGTCCTCGCCGTCGCCAAGGGGCTGATCGCCGAGGGGCTCGCCCCGGGGGACCGGCTCGCCATCATGGCGCGTACGACGTACGAGTGGACGCTGCTCGACTTCGCGGGCTGGGCCGCCGGGCTCGTCACCGTGCCCGTCTATCCGACCTCGTCCGCCTACCAGACCCGGTGGATACTCCAGGACTCCGGAGCCGTCGCGCTCGCCGTCGAGACCGCCGCCCTCGCCGCGTCGCTCGGGCCCGAGCGGGACCGGATGCCCGACCTTGAGCACCTGTGGTCCTTCGAGAAGGGGGACGTACGGCGGCTCGCCGAGCTGGGGCGGCGCGGAGGCATCTCCGATGTCGAAGTGGAGGGAAGACGCGCCGAGTTGGGTCCCGACTCCGTCGCCACGCTCATCTACACCTCCGGCACCACCGGGCGGCCCAAGGGCTGCGTCCTGACCCACGGCAACTTCTTCGCCGAAGTCGACAACGCGATCGAGCTGCTCCATCCCGTCTTCAAGTCCGTCAGCAAGGAGCCCGCCTCCACGCTTCTCTTCCTGCCGCTCTCCCACGTCTTCGGGCGCATGGTCGCCATCGGCTGCATGCGCGCGCGGGTGCGGCTCGGGCACGCGCCCAGCATCCAGACCGAGGATCTGCTGGGCGACCTGGGAGGCTTCCGGCCGACCTTCCTGCTCGCCATCCCGTACGTCCTGGAGAAGGTCTTCAACACGGGACGGGCCACCGCCGAGAAGATGGGGCGCGCCTCCTCCTTCGACCGCGCCGCCCGTTTCGCCGTCCGCTACGGCGAGGCGGTCGAGGCGCGGCAGCACGGCACGGGGCCCGGTCCGACGTTCGGGCTGCGGGTGGCCCGCGCGCTGTACGACCCGCTCGTCTACCGGCGTATCCGCGCGGCCCTCGGCGGCAAGGTGCGGTACGCGATCTGCGGCGGCTCGCCGCTCGGGCGCCGCCTGGCCGCGTTCTACGCGGGGGCGGGCATCGAGATCTTCGAGGGGTACGGCCTGACCGAGACCACAGCGGCGGCCACCGTGACACCGCCGCTGAAGCCGAAGCTCGGCACGGTGGGCTGGCCGCTGCCCGGGACGCGGGTGCGGATCGCCGACGACGGGGAAGTGCTGCTCGCCGGAGGGCAGGTCTTCGGCGGGTACTGGGACGGGCAGGCCGGGCGTGCGGTGCCCGCGAAGGGGGAGTGGTTCGCGACGGGGGACATCGGCGCCCTCGACGCCGACGGGTACCTCTCCATCACCGGGCGCAAGAAGGACATCCTCATCACCACCGGCGGCAAGAACGTGGCGCCCGCCCCGCTGGAGGACTGGCTGCGCGCCCACCCGCTGGTGGGCCAGTGCATGGTGGTCGGCGACGACCGGCCCTACATCACCGCCCTGCTCACCCTGGAGGCGGACGGCATCGCGCACTGGTGCCGGATGAAGAAGAAGGTCTACACCGGCCTCGCCGATCTCGTGGACGACGTCGATCTGCGCGAGACCCTGCAGCGCGCCGTCGACGAGGCGAACAAGCTCGTGTCGCGGGCCGAGTCCATCCGGCGGTTCGCCGTGCTTCCCGTGGACTTCACGGAGGACAGCGGCCATCTGACCCCGTCCCTGAAGCTGAAGCGGGACGCCATCGAGCGGGACTTCGCGGCGGAGATCGAGGGCCTGTACGGACACGCACGGTAGCGGCTGTCACGCGCTGTCACCTGAACGGGCGGGGCCGCTGCCCCGCGCTTAGGGTGATCGAGGGGCAGACCCTGGGAGGTTGCCGTGCGCAGAGCTGTCGCACTCGCCGGCGTGACCGCGCTGGCCGTCATGGGGACAGGGGCCTGGCTGCCGGGCGAGAGCGCGGCGGCCACGCCATCGCCTTCCTCGTCGCCCGATCTTTCCCGCTACTACACGCAGAAGATCAAGTGGGGCGCCTGCGAGGGAGACGGCGCGGGCCTCATATCCGAGTCCGACGCCACCGCCGTGCCCAAGGACAAGAACATCCGGTGCGGCAAGATCACCGTGCCCCTCGACTACGCGGACCCGGGGCGCGGCAAGGTCGACGTGGCCATGATCCGCATCAAGTCCAGCGGCAGGCCCAGGGGTTCGCTCCTGCTGAACTTCGGCGGACCCGGCGGCGCAGGTGTGTCCGGGCTGCTGAACGCGCAGAAGGAGTTCGAGTACCTCGGCAAGGGGTACGACGTGGTCTCCTTCGACCCCCGTGGTGTGGGCGAGAGTTCGCCCGTCAGCTGCGGGGACGCCGGTGCGCGGGAGACGGCGGTGGAAGGGGACTCGGACGACCCGGGTGCCGTCATCGACGAGATGCGCGAGATCGCCGAGCAGTGCAAGAAGGAGTCCGGACCCGTCCTTCCGTACGTCGGGACCGTCAACGTCTCGCGCGACATGGACGTCATGCGGCAGGTGCTCGGCGACAAGAAGCTCAACTATCTGGGCTTCTCGTACGGGACGCGGCTCGGCTCCGTCTACGCGGCCCAGTTCCCGAAGAACGTCGGGCGGATGGTCCTGGACGGCGTGGACACGCTGACCGAGGACGTCGCGGAGCAGGCCCTGGTGAGCGCGGAGGGGCGGCAGACCGCCCTCGACAACTTCATCAAGTGGTGCACGGACAACGCGGGTTGCGTCCTTGGCACCGACTCGCGTGGCGCACGCGACAGCATGGCCGAGCTGATCAAGGGCCTCGACACGTATCCGCTCCAGTCGTCGGACGGCGCGGAGTTCACCGGCCAGGACGTCGTGGCCGTACTCGGGCAGGCGCTCTACAGCAGGCAGTCGTGGCCCGCGCTCTCCCAGGCGCTCGGCGCGCTGCTGGCGGACGGCGACCCCCGGGCGCTGCTGCGGATGAGCGGGTCCCTGGCCCAGCAGATGCCCGGGGGCGCCATCCGGGGAGGCGTCCGGGGCCTGTCGCCCGAGGACGTTCCCGCCGACAACATGGCTGCCGCGCTCATGGCCGTGAACTGCGCGGACGACCCGGACCGGCCCGACGCCGAGAGCCTGGAGAGGGAAGTCACCGAACTCCAGGAGGAGTTCGAGTCGACGTCCGCCATCTTCGGGCAGTCGATGCTGATGCCGGTGCTGTTCTGCTTCGGGCGGCCCGCCGGTACGGACTACATCCGCGACGACGTACGCGACGTGAAGAGCCCCGACTTCCTCCTCGTCGGCACCCGGGGCGACCCGGCCACGCCGTACCGCTGGACCGAGGAGACCGCCGAGCGGCTCGGGTCGGCGGCCGTCGTCCTGGACAACAAGGGTGACGGACACACCGGTTACGCCGGGTCGAAGTGCGTGCGGGAGAAGGTGGACGGCTTCCTGCTGTACGGGGAGATGCCGAAGAACGGGTCCTCGTGCGGGGTGGACGAGGAGGAGTGACGGCGGGCGGGCGCGGGCGCCCTGCCCGAGCGACGAAAAGTCGGTGGGCGCGCCGCTTTCGCGGCGGCTACCGTCCCCTCCATGCGTCGACAAGCCGAACAAGAACCCGCCACCCCTGGGCCCGTGACACCCGATGATCTTGAGCTGGTCGTCCAGCTCGCGCTCGGCGTCCTGCGTGACGCGCCACCGGACGCCTGGGCCCGCAAGGCGGGTGCGCTGGAGTGGGACTGCTGGGAGACCGTCGAGCATCTCGCCGATGATCTCTTTGCGTACGCCGTGCAACTCGGCCCGAAGCAGCCGCCCTTGGAGGGTGAGGTGCCCTTCGTCTGGGAGGCCCGGCGGCCCGGCGGGCCCGCCAATGCCGTCCATGCCGACCGTGCCGCCGGACCGGCGGGGTTGCTCCAGGTCCTGGAGGCCAGTGGCGCGTTGCTGGTCGCCATGGTGCGTACGGCCCCGCCCGCGACCCGGGCCTACCACGGCTTCGGCGTCTCCGACCCCGAGGGCTTCGCCGCCATGGGGGTCGTGGAGACCGTGGTCCATGCGCACGACCTCGCCGAGGGACTGGGGCTGAAGTGGGCGCCTCCCGGCGATGTGTGTTCCCGCGTCCTCCACCGCCTCTTCCCCGACGTCCCGTCGGACGAGGGGCCATGGCAGGCCCTGCTCTGGGCCACCGGGCGCGGGGAGTTGCCGGGACGGGAACGGCGGGGCGCGTGGCGGTGGTACGGGGAGCCCCGGGGGTAGCGGGCGTCCGAACCCGGGCCCGGAAGCGGAAGCCTTCCGGGCCCGGGGCGGACGTCAGGACGTCGGCGTGGCCGACACCTCGGGGGAGAGGGCGGACACCAGGCCGTCCTCGTTGAGCGTGGCGACGGCGTAGTAGTACTTCGTGCCGCCCGTCAGGTCACGGTCCACGTACTGCGTGTCGCTCGTGACGTGCGTGAACTCCGCGTTGTCCTTGGTGATGCCGGGGCTCGTCGAGCGGTAGACGCGGTAGCCCGTCACCGGCGCCTCGTCGCTGCCGTACGGGACACCGAACCAGTTGAGCCGCACGCTGCCCGCGCCCGGCGTCACCTCGTAGACCCGCGTGGCACCAGGCGGACGCGGCTCCGTGTACGTCGGCTTGACCGACGCGGAGGCGGGCGAGGCGACGGAGTACGAGGACGTGGCGACGACGGCGTAGTAGTAGTCCCGCTCGCCCTCGTCCTCGCCCACCGTGGCGGTGTACTCCGTCCCCGTCGTGGTGGCCACCTTGTTGGCCGGGTCGGTTATGTCCACCGGGGAGGTCTTGGACCGGTAGACGGTGTAGGAGGACACCGGCACGTACGGGCTCTGCGACCACGACAGCGTGAGCCGCCGGCCCACCAGCTGGGCGTTGCCGAGGGCGGGAGCCTTGGGCGCGGTGCTGGAGCCGACCGTCTTGGTGCCGTTCACGGTGTTCGACGCCTCGGACTCGTTCCCGACGGCATCGACGCCCCGCACCTCGTACAGGTACGTCAGGCCCGGGTCGCCCTTCGTGTCGCGGAAGGTCAGCGACGTCGTCGAACCCACCTTGACGCGCTGCGCGTTGGGCGACACCGCGCGGTACACCACGTACTTCACCGAGTCCGAGTCCCCGGTGCGCCACGTCAGCGTCACCCCGCGCTCGTCCTCGCGGGTGCGCGTGAGGTCCCTCGGCGCGAAGGGCGCGACGGAGTCCTGGGTGCCGCGGAGGGCCTCGGTGTAGGGCGACACGTGACCCGCGCCGTCCACGGCGCGGACCTTGTAGGCGTACGTCACGTCGGGGTCACCGGCGCTGTCGACGTACGAACTCGCGGCCACGGTGTCGAGCAGCTCGTAGGGGCCGACCTCGTCCGGCTCGGTCCCCTCGGCCTCGGCGCGGTACACCTCGTAGCCGGTGGCCGCGGAGAGCGGGCTCCAGAAGAGGGAGACGGACTCGCGCCCGGAGGTGACGTAGAAGCTGTCGGGGGCGTCGTACAGCGGGTTGTCCGGCTGGTCCGGGTCGTCGCCGACGCGGGTGGCGGAGCTGGGGGCGGTGCCGGGTGCGGCGGCGTGGGCGGTGCCGGTTAACCCGAGGGCGAGGACGACGACGGCGGCCGCGGAGGCGACGGCTGCGGGTCTGAGGTGACGGCGTTGAGACACGGCTGGCGTTCCCTTTCCGATGGAACCACGTACGGACGTACGGGAGTTCGGGGTGCAGGCGTGGGGGGAGTTGGCGGTGCTGCCGTGGGGGCAAGGAACTGTAGCCGTACATGACTGCGAAAGGGGAGGCGGCGCGACCTCTCCGACGCGGCGGCGCGGCGCACATCACCGCCGAGCTCCGGCTCATGAGCCCCGTGGGGCACTGACGGGCACGGCGGCGGTCACCGGGCGGCGCTCACCGGGTGGGGGCGAGCGGGCCCTCGGGCACGTCGCCCCGGGCGATCCGGGCGGAGAGCTCGGTCAGCTTCTGCCGGCGGGAACGGGCATGGCCGCGCAGCCGCTGGAACGCCTCGTCCATGCCGACGCCGAGCCGGACGGAGAGGACGCCCTTGGCCTGCTCGATGACCACGCGGCTGTCCAGGGCGATCTGCAACTGGCCGAGGACCTCGTTCTTGTCGGCCGGCTGCTGCCGGAAGGACAGCGTCGAGCTGGTGACGTCGGCCAGTGCCTGGGCCAGCCGCAGGTCCCGGCCGCTGGGGTGGGGCGGGCCCGCCATCATCAGGTTCAGGGAGCCCAGCGGCAGCCGCGGCAGGTGGGGCAGGCGCAGGGTCACCGCGGCGACCGCCGTGATCCCGGCCCGCCGGGCGAGGGGAGCGAAACGTGGCCATCGGGTGGTGCCCGGTGGGCCGGTCAGCGAGATCACCGGCAGTGGCTGCCCGCTGCGGGTGCTGTCGAGGCAGGGGCCTTCCTTCAGCGCGGTCTGTTCCTCCTCCAGGGCCAGGCACAGCTCGTCGGACGCGGTGACGTAGACCGCGTTGGTGCCGCTGCGGTTCATGACCGTGATGCCGGCGCACCGGACCGGCAGCAGGGCGGCGGCCCGGCTGGTCAGGTCGTGCAGGAGCTCCAGCGGATCGAAGTCCGGGCGGGGGCGTGCGAGGTCGAGGAAGGCGTGGGCGATCCGTACTTCGCGGTCGGTGGTGGGCATGCTGCGCCTGCCGATCGAGCGGCTTCCGCGCCCATCGGCGGCAGGGGCCAGGCAGCGTCCGGCGACGGAAGGATGTCGGCCCTCCGAAGGGCCATGTCGCGTCCGCTGACAGGGAGTTCGCCGCTCGCCTCTCGCCCTTGGCCGACCCGCCAAAGACCGCCACTCCGACCGGTTCCATCCGGGCCGGGCGGCCTTACGGTACGGCACCCGGCTACCCGCCCCCCCCGTACCCGAAACCCCGGAGGCCGAGGCCTCCACAGGAGCTCGACAGGACCGGACGGGACCGGACGGGACCGGTCCGAACCGGGCACAGGATGTCGGGTCCGGCAGGGTGGGTCCTTCATAGCGTGAGGGCGTGAAAGGGAAGGAGACCGGGGTGCTGGAGCGGCTGAACCAGGCCATGGAGCACATCGAGGCCCACCTCGACCAGCGGATCGAGGTGGCCGACCTGGCGCGGACCGCGATGACGTCGGAGTACCACTTCCGGCGGATGTTCTCCGCGCTGGCGGGACTCCCGCTGTCGGAGTACGTCCGGCGCAGGCGGCTGACCGTCGCGGGCGCCGAGGTACTGGCAGGGGAGCGGACGCTCCTGGAGATCGCCGTGCGCTACGGCTACTCGTCGGGCGAGGCGTTCGCGCGGGCGTTCCGCTCGCTGCACGGGGTGGGTCCCGGTGAAGCCAGGCGGGGCGGCGCGACGCTGCGGTCCCAGCCCCGGATGTCCTTCCGCCTCATCGTCGAAGGGAGCAGCAGCATGCGGTACCGGGTCGTGGACAAGGACGCGTTCCGAGTCGTCGGCAGGAAGGCGCGGGTCCCCCTCGTGCACGAGGGGGTGAACCCGGACATCGCCGCGTTCATCCGGGGGCTGGGAAAGGAGACGCTGCGGCGCATCGAGAGCCTGTCGGACCAGGAGCCGCGGGGGATCGTCTCGGTCAGCGACAACCTGGACGAGAGCCGGGCCGAAGGGACCGAACTCGACTACTACCACGGTGTGGTGTCCGGCGCCGATGTGCCCGAGGACATGGACGCGCTCGACGTCACGGCCGGGGCGTGGGCCGTCTTCGAGAGCTCGGGGCCGTTCCCGCAGACGCTTCAGTTCCTGTGGCGGGACGTCTTCACGCAGTGGTTCCCGTCGAATCCGTACCGGAGCCGTCCGGGGCCCGAGATCCTGCGGACCCGCCTCTCGGACGACGGGACGGAGGCGGAGGCCGAGCTGTGGATTCCGGTGGAGCGGACGCCTCGGTGACGGTCTGAGGAACGGGTCACGGTCTGAGGAACGGATCACGGTCTGAGGAACGGATCACGGTCCGAGGGAGGACGGATCGCGCGGTGGCCTCGCCCCCCGGGAGGCGCCGCGCGATCCGTCGACACCGGCTAGCAGTTGCCCTTCGCCGGCTTCCCCGCGAAGCGGTCCGCCAGCCAGTTCGCCGCGAACGGCGACTGCGTGATGACCCCGGAGACGTGCTCGCCCAGCAGGATCGTGTGCCATTCCACGTTCGCGCCCTTGGCGCACCAGTCCTTGCGGACCTGCTTGCCCACGCCGTACGGGATCAGCTCATCGGTGATCACGTGGTACTGGTACACCGGCGCGTCCGGAGCCCGTGTGCCGACCGTCGACTCGCGCAGGCGCTGCTGCCAGTCCGGCTGGTCGAGGGGGTTCCTCACCGTCATGTCGGAGATCTTCTTGAAGGAGCCGAGCACCGCGCCGTCCGCCACACAGCTGTTCCGCAGCGTGCCGATCAGCTTCCTGCCCGCCGGGTTGAGGTACGAGTCGAGCTTCAGCTCGGGGAAGGCCGCGTCCTGGCCGATCGCCGCCATGAAGATCAGGCCCGAGCCGTACGAACCGTCGTTGAAGTCCGCCACCTCCATCAGGTCGCCGGGCACGCCGCCGGTCGCCGTGCCCTTGACCTTCAGATCGGGGGCGTACGAACCGTGCAGCTCGGCGGCCCAACCGGCGGCCTGCCCGCCCTGCGAGTACCCCATGACGCCGACCGGGGTGTCCTCGCCGAGCCCCGCCTCCGGGAGCCGGATCGCGGCGCGGGCGGCGTCCAGCATGGCGTGCCCCTCGGCCCTGCCGACCGTGTAGGTGTGGTCGCCGGGGGTGCCCAGTCCCTCGTAGTCCGTCACCGCGACCGCCCAGCCGCGCAGGGTGAGCTGCTGGATGAGGTTGGCTTCGAGGGTCGTCCCCCTGGGGAAGCCGGCGCTGGGAGCGCAGTGGTCGCCCATGCCGATCGTTCCGACGGCGTACGTGATGAGGGGGCGGGGGCCCTTCCTGCCGTCCTGCGGCACGATGACGGTGCCGGAGACGGTGTTCGGCTCGCCCTTCGCCGTCGTGGAGCGGTAGTTGATCTTCCAGGCCTTGGTGTTCGTCGGCTGGCCCGGGAGCGGGTGGAAGCTGCTCGGCGCGGAGCTGACGACGTCTCCGGGCGCTGCGGTGTCCGCCGGGGCGGCCTGCGCCGTGACCGGGGTGACGACCGACAGGCCGAGCGCGGCCACCACGGCCAGGGCTCTTGCGCTGGTACGTACGTGCATGCGGCTCTCCCAACTGTCCTCAGGGGCTGGGTTGGTCAGGCGACGACCGTAGTGACCGGCGAGTAAGTTCGGCGCTGGCGGGAGCGCTCACCTTTGTTGACCCCAGGTCTCGTAGCGGTACGCGCCGGGTGTCGTCCCCGTCCACCGCCGGAACGCCCGGTGGAACGCCGTGTCCTCGGAGAAGCCGAGCCGCGCGGCGAGCTCGGCGATCGGTTCGGAGCCCTCGGCGAGCCCCGCGATCGCGGCGTCGCGCCGCACGGCGTCCTTCAACTGCTGGTAGGAGGTGCATTCCTGGGCGAGGCGGCGGCGCAGCGTGGCGGGGCTCACCGCGAGGCGGGCGGCGATCTCGCCGAGGGAGGGCAGGCGGGGGGAGGTGCGCAGCGCGCGGGAGAGGGCGCGGCGCACCTGCTCGGCGACCGTGGTCCCGTACTCGCGCCGCGACAGGAGGTCGAACGGCGCCCGGTCCAGCATCCCCTCCAGGGCCGCCTCGTCCCGGATCAGCGGGGCGGCCAGCCAGTGCTCGTCGAACCCGGCACCGGTGCGGGCCGCGCCGAAGCGGACCGGGCAGCCGAACAGGAGCTCGTACTCGTCCTTGTGCGGGGGCGGCGGATGCCCGAACTCGGCCCAGTGGAGGGGGATGCGGCGCCCGATCAGCCAGCTGCACAGCCGGTGCCAGATGATGACGAGGCACTCGGCGAGGAAGTAGTCGTGTTCGAGGTCGTTGCGTACGGCGAAGACGGCGCTGCCGGTGTCGCGATGCTCGAGGGTGAGATCGGGCCCTCCAGGAAAGAGCCCGTAAAAGGTGACGCCCCGCTCCATGGCGGCGCCGAGATCGCGGCAACCGATGAACGCGTGGCACATCATCGCGAAGGTCCCGGGCCTGCTGACGGCCGATCCCAGGCCGAGGAACTCGTCACCGGTGGCGCGGTAGAGCCCCCGGAAGAGCCGGGCGAACTGGACCTCGGTGATGCGGGCCCGGTCGTCGCCGAGGAGGAGCGGGGGGATCTGGGCGGTACGGAGCAGCGGGACGGTATCGATGCCGTGCCGTTCGGCGCCGTGCAGCATGGCGCGGACGTGATGGACGGTGATGGTCCTGCTGGGCATGGGGGTTCCTTCCCCGCCGCGGGGGTTCTCGAACTCGGGGTGGCGGGTGCGCCTCCGGCCGCAGCGGGGGCTGAGCTTCCCGGCCAACCCCGCTGACGCTTCCCGTCATCCCGCGACGGCCCGCGCACTCCCTAGCGTTTGTGGGCATGCAGCCGACGGAGCGTCCCGAGACCCTGGCCGTCCTCACCGAGTGGGCGGCCGACCGCCACGGCGAGCGGCCCGCCCTCCGCTTCAAGTCCGGAGGCGGGGCGTGGGAGGAGGTCTCGTACGAGCAACTACGCGAGCGGGTCCGGGACTTCGGGCAGAAGCTGCTCACTCTCGGCGTCCGCCCGGACGACCGCGTGGCGATCCTCGCCGAGACCCGCCCCGAGTGGACCTATGCCCACTTCGCCACGTTCGCGGCGGGCGCGGTGGTCGTCCCCGTCTACCCGACGGCGGGCGACGAGGAGGTCGAGTGGGTCATCGGCGACTCCGGCACCTCGGTGGTGCTCTGCGAGAACGCCAGGCAGGCGGCAAAGATCGAACGCCTGCGGCCACGCCTGCCGGGCGTACGGCATGTGCTGCTGATGACGGGGCGGGAGGAGGGGAGCGCCGAACGGGGCTCGGTGGCTCAGTCCGCCGTTGCCGATGCCGAGCCGGGCTCGGTGGCTCATTCCGCCGAACCGGCCTCCCCTGATGCCCTGTTGGACCGTGCCCGGAGCCGGGCCCCCGGGGACCTGGCCACCATCATCTACACCTCCGGTACCACCGGTCTCCCCAAGGGCTGTCTGCTCACCCACGCCAATCTGGGTGCCGTCCAGTCCGCCACGCTCCCCCTGATCGAGAGCGGCCCCGGCGACTCCACGTATCTCTATCTCCCGCTCGCGCATCTCCTCGCCCAGCTCATCGAGTTCACGACGCTCATCGAGGGCGGCGAACTCTGCTTCTTCGGCGGGAGGATCGAGAACGTCGTGGCCGAGTTGGCGGAGGCCAAGCCCACGCACCTGCCGTCCGTGCCCCGCCTGTTCGAGAAGATCTACTCCGTGGTCCTCTCCCTCGCCGAGTCCCAGGAGGGGGGCCGCGAACGCTTCGAGGAAGCGGTACGCATCGGCGTCCTCGCGGCGGACGACGCCCTGCCGCCCGATCTCCAGGACGCGTACGAGGCTGCCGACAAGGCCCTCTACGGCCTGGTCCGGCAGGCACTCGGAGGGCGCGTGCGGTGGGCGCTGACCGGCGGTGCCCCGATCGCACCGCACGTCATCGACTTCCTGCGGGCCTGCGGCATCGCGGTCTACGAGGGCTACGGGATGACGGAGTCGGCCGGTGTCATCAGCCTCAACCACCCCGGCGCGGTCCGGTACGGCACGGTCGGCCGCCCCGTGGAGGGCTGCGAGGTCCGTATCGCCGATGACGGAGAAGTCCTCGCCCGGGGCGCGATGGTCTTCCCCGGCTACCACGCGGACCCGGCCGCCACCGGTGAGGCGCTGGACGAGGAAGGCTGGCTGCACACCGGCGATGTGGGCGAGCTGGACGCCGACGGCTACCTCAGCATCACCGGCCGCAAGAAGGACCTGATCATCACCTCCGGCGGCAAGAACCTCACCCCGTCCCTCAGCGAACTGGCCGTCCAGCGCTCACGGTTCGTCTCCCGAGCGGTCATGGTGGGCGACAAGCGCCCTTACCCCGTCGCCCTGATCACGCTGGACGCGGAGGAGATCAGCGGCTGGGCGGGACGCGAGGGCGTGGAGCTGACCGAGCCGCTCTCGCGGGACCCGCGCGTACGCGCCCTCGTCCAGGAGGTGGTGGACGAGGCCAACGCAGGGGTCTCGCGCCCGGCCCGCATCCGGGATTTCGCCCTCCTTGACGAGGACTTCACGGTGGAGGGCGGGCTGCTCACGCCGAGCCTGAAGGTGCGCAGGCGTGCGGTGACGGAGCGGTACGCGGAGGTGGTCGAGGGGCTGTACGAGAAGGAGGGCGCCGCGGCTACGCCACCCCGGCCAGACGCAACAACGCCGTAGTCGCCGCCGCGCCCACCACGACCACGGCAAAGGGCGCCTTCCGCCAGGCGAGCACCCCACCGACCAGAACCCCGAGCGGCCGAGCCCACCCGGCGAACCCGTGCCCCTCGGTAAGCGCCCCGGTGGCAAGCAGCGCGACGAGCAGGACGGTGGCGCCGACGGTCAGCAACTCCTGTACACGGGCGGGCAGTTCGACGCGCCCATGCAGCAGAGGCCCCGCGAGACGGAAGGCGTACGTCCCTGCGGCGAGGACAAGGACACAGGCGAGATAGGCATTCACGGAGCGCTCCTCTCGGGGGCGGAGTCGGTGTGTGTCGGGCGGCGGGTCGGGCCGCGCCTGGCTGCGAGCAGGCCGAGGAGCGCGAGCAGGACCGGTACCCCGGCGGGCAGCACCGGCGCGGCGGCCACCGCGATCACCGCACCGGCGGCCGCGGCCCGCCGCGTCATGCTGTCGCCGCGCAGCGCGGGCAGCACCAGGGCGAGAAGCACCGCCGGAAACGCGGCGTCGAGGCCGAAGCGGGCCGTGTCGCCGAGCGCGGAACCGGCGAGCGCACCCCCGAGGACGCTGACGTTCCATACGGCGAACAGACCGAGCCCGGATATCCAGAACGCGGCCTTGCGTCGCTTCTGGTCCGGCTGCGCGAGGACGAAGGCCGCCGTCTCGTCGGTGATGAGGTGCGCGCCCAGGAGCCGCGCGGCCCAGGAGCGCCCCAGGCTGTCGGCCACGGCCAGGCTGAACGCCGCCGTACGGGAGTTGAGCAGCAGGCCCGTCGCCGCCGCGGCCACCGGACCGCCGCCTGCGGCCAGGATGCCGACCGCGCTGAACTGGGCGGAGCCCGCGTACACGAGCAGCGACATCAGCACCGGCACCCAGACGGGCAGGCCGCCCGCGACGGCGATCGCGCCGAAGGAGACACCAACGACGGCGTCGGCGAGCCAGACGAGGGCGATGTCGCGCAGGACGCCGCGGGGCAGGTGGGAGAGGCGCACGAAACCGTCGTTCGTTCGCTCTGTCGGGCATTCTGTTCGGTGTGACGAACGCATACGTCGTAGGATGGGCGGAGTGGGTTACGTTCGTCAAGCCGAACGATCTGTCCGCTATGGCGAACGGCAGTAGATGGTGAGAGGCGAGGGAGCACGGGACATGGCGTCGCAGGACAGGGCGGGCGAGAGCGTTGGCGCGGGCACGCACGGCACGCACGGCACGGGCGCCGCGAAGAAGGCCGGCGTGACCGACGGCGCCGCCCCCGGCCCGGCAGCGGCCCCAGCCGCCGAGCCCCGCCCCACCCCCTCCCGCCTCCCCCGCGAATGGGTCGCCGCGGCCCTGCGCCGGGAGCGCGCCAAGGCGGGGATCTCGCTCTCCGAGCTGGCCAAGCGCGCCGGGATCGCGAAGTCGACCCTCTCCCAGCTGGAGGCGGCCACCGGCAACCCCGGGATCGAGACGCTGTGGGCCCTCGCCGTGGCGCTCGGCGTGCCGTTCAGCGTGCTCGTGGAGTCGCCCGCCCCCGCCGTGACGGTGATCCGGGCGGGGGAGGGGCCGACCATGCACGCCGAACAGGCCTCGTACGCGGGGACGCTGCTCTCCGCGGGACCCGCCGGTGTGCGGCGCGACATCTACCACTCCGCGATGGAGCCCGGCTCCGTGCGGGAGTCGGAACCGCACATCCCGGGCTCCATGGAGCACCTGGTCGTCTCCACGGGGCGGCTGCTCGCGGGCCCGCGCGACGAGACGGTGGAGCTGGCCGCCGGCGACTACATGTCGTACCGGGGAGACGTCCCGCACCTGTACGAGGCACTGGAGCCGGGCACGACCTTCGTGCTGGTCATGCAGCACGTCTGAGAGGCGACCCCGCAGCGCACCCCTTGCGCGGTCTCGCAGCTCACCCCTTGCGCTGCCTCGGCGACAGCAACTGTTCCCGCAATGCCGTCAGTTGATGTGACGTCTCCACCGCCCGGTCCTCGTCCAGCGTCGCAAGCGCGAGGAGCAGCGCGTCCGCCACCAGCAGCGCGGTCAACGCCTCCGTCGTGATGCCGGTGGGCGTATGCGGCGCCGTCAGGACCGCGTCCACCCGCGACCCGTACAGCTCCGCCAGTTCGTCCGTGACCAGCACCACCCGCGCCCCCACCGCCCGCGCCCGCTCTATCAGGACCGTCAGCTCGGTCAGCGCGCGCCCCGGCTGGAAGATCACCACCGCGTCACCCTGCCGCACGGCGAGGAGATGGTCGGCGAGGGTGAACCCCGTGTCCCCGAAGTAGCGCGCCCTGCGGCCGATCCTGCCCAGCGCCAACGCCAGGTGCCGCGCGGCGAGTTCGGACGCCGCGATGCCGTAGCAGTGGATCTCCGGAGCCTCCGCGAGGAAGCCCACCGCGTCCCGCAGCGCCTCGCCCGGCGTCAGGCGCCGCGCGTGCTCGATGCGCTCCTGGGCCTCGTCGAAGACCTCGCCCCAGATGTCGTCCAGGTCCCGGCCCACGTGCGCGATGCGCTGCTGGAGGCGCACCTCCGGCGGCACCGCCGACGTGAAGTCCGACGCCAGCTCCCGCTTGAGCGCGGGCAGGCCCGCATAGCCGAGCCGCTGCATGGCGCGGACCACCGTCGCGTTGCTGGTGCCGCTCGCCGTGCCCAGCTCCTGGGCGCTGGCGAAGAGCAGCGACTCGGCGGGGGCGCTGACCACGTACTGCGCCACGGCGCGCTCGGACGTCGAGAGCGTCTCCCACTGGTCGCGCACCGCGGCCCGCAGCCGCGCGAGCCCCGCCCCGCCGCCGGCACCGGACCCCGTCTGATCCTCTGAAATTTCCATTACAGCTATTGACTCTCGTGTGATGGCCGTTACTCTCCTGGGCAACGCATTCCAGAAGGAGAGCTTCCCGTAATGGACGTTACAGGACAGTTGACGGAAGCTCTCCGCCGCGAGGAGAAGAATGGCACCCCGCACCGCCCCCGCCGCCCCTGACGTCCCCGCCGCCCCTGATCGCTCCGAACGTTCCCTCCCGCTCATCGAGATATCCGGCACCCCCGTAGAGCGCGGCCACCAGTACGGCGAAGCCGTCCGGCCCCAGCTGCACGCCGCCCTCGCCTATTACGAGGAGGCGTTCGGCCAGTCGTCGGGCCTGACCTGGAGCCAGGTCGCCGACCGCGCCGCCCGCTGGACGGAGCCGGTCCGCGACTACGCGCCCCACCTCCTGGAGGAGATGCGCGGCATCGCGGAGGGCGCCGGAGTCGGCCTCGACGACATCCTCGCCCTCAACGCCCGCGGCGAGGTCATCTACGACCGCTCCTTCGCGGACATGAAGGCGGCCGGCAAGGCCGACAGCGAGGAAGAACCCGCCGAAGGCTGCACCTCCTTCGCCGCCTACGGAGAGGCCAGCGGCGACGGCCACGTATGGGCCGGGCAGAACTGGGACTGGCGGGCCGGAGTCGCCGGCACCGTCGTCATGCTGCGCATCGTCCAGCCCCCGCACCCGACCCTGATCATGCAGGTCGAGGCGGGCCAGATCGGCCGCCAGGGCGCCAACTCCGCGGGCATCGCCCTCAACGCGAACGGCCTCGGTGGCCGCTTCAGCGACGCGATCGGCCTCCCCCAGACCGTCGTACGCCGCAGCGTCCTGGACCAGCACTCCGTCACCGACGCCCTGGACGTGCTCTGCCGCACCCGCGCGCACATCGCCTCCAACGCCCTGCTGACCTGCCGCGAGGGCTTCGCCGTCGACCTGGAGACGACACCCGCCGGGCACGGCTGGATGTACCCCACGGACGGCCTCCTGGTGCACGGCAACCACTACCAGGCGGGCATCCCGGCCGCGATCGCCGCGAACTACCGCCCCATGTCGTCGGACTCGCTCGTCCGCGTCCCCCGCGCCGAGCAAGGGCTCAAGGCCCTGCGCTCCTCCACCGGCGCCGACGAGTCCCGCAAGTTGATCAAGCAGGCCATGTCCGACCACCTCGGCCACCCCGAGTCGCTCTGCACCCACCCCGACCCGCGCAAGCCCGAGGTCAAGCACTGGTCCACGCTCGTCTCCTCCTGCGTGGACCTGACCAGCGGCGACTACCACGTCACCGCGGGCACCCCCTGCGACCGCGACTACCAGCACATGCCCTGGAACCTCTACGACGGCCCGTACGGAGACAACAGATGACGACGACCACCAGGACTTCGAAGCGGCCGGTGGTCGCCGGGCTCGCCGTGGCCACCCTCCTCACCACCGCCGCGTGCAGCGGCGCCGACACCGCCGCGACCGGCGGCAAGCCCGCCGACGCCGCCAAGCTGAAGCTGAGCGCGACGACCGCCGCCGCCAAGGGCACGCTGGACAAGGCGGACTGGCTCCTGGAGGACGAACCGGACTCGCTCGACCTCGACACCCAGGGATCGAGCGCGGGCCGCGTCGTCCTCACGAACGTCTGCGAGCGGCTCTACCAACTCCAGCCGGACATGACGACGAAGCCCTTCCTCGCCGAGAAGGCGGCCACGCCCGACGACAAGACCCTCGTCCTGACCGTCCGGGACGGCGTCACCTTCCACGACGGCTCGAAGCTGACCGCCGACGACGTGCTCTGGTCCCTGAAGCGGCACGCCGATCCGGACATGGAGCAGGCCGACGAGTTCGGCAACGTCAAGTCCATGAAGAAGACCGGCGCCCGCGAGGTCACCATCCGCTTCAAGGCCCCCGACGCGCTCTTCACGAAGGCGCTCGCGGGCGACGCGGGCATCGTCTGGAACAAGGAGCAAGTCACCGGCGCGGGCAAGGACTTCGGCACGCCGGGACAGGGCGACGCGTGCAGCGGTCCGTACGAACTGAAGGGCTGGAAGTCCGGCGACTCGATCACCATCGAGGCGTACGACGGCTACTGGGGCGAGAAGCCGCTGACCCGCCAGGTCGTCTTCCGCTGGGCCTCCGACAGCGCCCTGGTCAACGCCCTGAAGACGGGCGCCGCCGACGGGACGTACGCGGAATCCCCGAACACCGCATCCGCCCTGCGCGCCAGCAAGGGGCTCGACCAGCACTACGGCCCGTCCACGGCGTCGCTCGTCCTCATCCCGACGGCCCGCGGCGGCCTGAAGGACCCGAAGATCAGGCGGGCCCTGTCCCTCGCGATCGACCGCACGGGCATCGCGAAGTCGGGGTACGGCGGCCTCGTCCAGCCGTGGGCCACACCGGTCGGCTCGGGCGCCTGGGGGTACGAGAAGCCCCGGTTCGCCGCGGCACAGAAGGAGCTGGCGTCCTCCGCGCCCGTCGCCCCCACGGCCGCCGACCTGGCACAGGCCAAGGAACTGGTGAAGGAGGCGGGCGCGCCGGCCGACCCCATCGTCATCGGCACGGACAGCAGCCAGGGCCGCACGGTCGTCGCGAACGCGGTGCGCTCCGCTCTCCAGCGGATCGGCCTCAAGGGCCAGATCAAGACGGTTCCCACGGCCCAGTTCGAGGAGTTCTACAGCGACCCGGCCGCGCGGGCCGACATCGACGTGCTGGTGGGCGACTGGTACATCTCCAAGGCCGACCCCATGGGCTTCTACGACAACGGCCTCTCCGACTCCTCCAACAACTGGGTCGGCTTCAAGGACGCCACGTACGACAAGTTGGTCCGGCGGGCGCTGAGCACCCTGGACGACGCGAAGCGGGCCGAGCTCGCGATCGACGTACAGAAGCGGTTCGTGGACGCGGGCGTCTGGATCTCTGTCGCGCAGGTCCCCACCGCCCTGGTAGTCGACGACAAGCTGACGGGCCCGCCCGCGTCGCAGGCCTACCTCTACTACCCGTGGGCCGCGCGACTCGGCCTGAAGAAAGGCTAGGTGAGGGACGTGCTCGCTCGGATCTCACGACGGCTCGCGGGCCTCGTCGCCACCCTCTTCGCCGCCTCCTTCGTCATCTTCGCCGCCGTGTACGCGGCGCCCGGTGACCCGGCGGTGTTCCTGGCGGGCGGCCGGGACAAGCTGACGCCGGAGCGCCTGGCCCAGGTGCGCTCGCAGTACCACCTGGACGAGCCGCTGGTGGTCCAGTACGGCCGCTGGCTGTGGGACTGCGTCCACTTCGACCTGGGGCGCTCCTTCAAGTACAGCGACCAGGTGGCCGACCTGGTGACGGCCCGCTTCCCGACGACGCTGCAACTCGTGGCGTACGCGACGGTGTTGTTCGTCGTCCTGGGCGTCGGCGCCGGCATCCTGGCCGCGGTCAAGCGGTCCACGTGGGTGGACTCGGCGGTGGTCGGGGGCACGACGCTCGCGGCCTCGGTGCCGTCCTTCGTGGCGGCCATCGCCCTGGTCTCCCTCTTCGGCGTACAGCTGGGATGGTTCCCGGTCTCCGGCTCGGGAGAGGGATTCACCGGCACGCTGCACCATCTGACCCTGCCCGCCCTGTCGTTGGCGCTCGGCGCGCTCGCCATCATCAGCCGGGTGACCCGGCAGGCGATGGCGGACGCCGCCGCGTCGGACCACGTGGAGGCGGCACGCGCCTCGGGCGTACCGGAACGCGACATCATCCGGCGGCACGTCCTGCGCAACGCGCTCGGGCCGATCATCACGATGTGCGGACTCGTCATGGCGGGAATGCTGGCGGGCACGGTGGTCGTGGAGACGGCGTTCGGCATCAGCGGAATCGGCTCGCTCCTGGTGGGCGCGATCAATACGCACGACTTCCCGGTGGCCCAGGCGGTCCTGCTGCTCATGGTCACCGGCTACATCGTGGTGACGACGCTGGTGGACGTGGTCCACCCGCTGCTCGACCCGCGCGTGAAGGAGGCACGCTCCTGATGGCTGCCGCATCGACTCCCACCGTCGCACTCGCACCCCTGCCGGTACGCCGACGCCGACGCCCCGCAGGGGTGATCGTGGCCGCGGCCCTGCTCGGCCTGGTCGTTCTGGCGGCGGTGTTCGCACCGCTCCTGGCGCCCTACGCCCCGGACGCGATCGACCTCTCGGTATCCCTGGCCGGAACGTCGGGCGACCACCTCCTGGGCACCGACTCGTCCGGCCAGGACCTCCTGTCCCGCGCGCTGTACGGCACCCGCACGAGCCTGATCGCCCCGCTCCTGCTCCTCGCCGTCGCGGCCGTGCTCGGCGTCACGCTGGGCGTGCTCGCGGCCTGGCGCGGGGGCTGGGTGGACGCGCTGGTCTCGCGGATCACGGACGTGATGTACGCGTTCCCGGGCCTGCTGTTCACCGTCCTGATCATCGCGGTCTTCGGCGCGGGCATGACGACGTCCGTACTGGCCCTGGGCCTCGCCTTCACCCCCACGATCGCCAAGTACGTGCGCTCACTGGCCCTTTCGGAGGCCCGCAAGCCGTACGTCGACGCGTACCGGGTGCAGGGAATGGGCGGCGTACGCATCTGCTGCGCGCACCTGGTGCCGAACCTGGGCCGCGCGATCCTCGGCTACCTGGTGGTGCTCTTCGGGGAAGCCCTGATGTCCCTGGCGACCCTCTCCTACCTGGGCTTCGGCGCCCAACCGCCGTCATCCGACTGGGGCTTGATGGTGCAGGAGGGGCAGGCGGCCGTGGTCCAGGGCGCACTGCTCCCCGCCCTCGTCCCCGGCACGGCCATCGCACTGGTCGTCGTGTCCTTCAACGTGGTCGGGGTCTGGGCCGCCGACCGGCTAGGGAGGCAGTGACCCATGCTGCTGGAGATCGAAGACCTCACCCTGCGGATACCGGGCGCGGCCCGGCCGCTCCTGGAGTCGGTGTCCCTCACCGTGCGGCCCGGCGAAGTCGTGGGCCTGGTCGGCGAGTCGGGCTCGGGCAAGTCGACCACGGCGAAGGCGGCCCTTGGCCTCCTGCCGGCGGGGTCGGCGACATCGGGCTCCGTCCGCGTGAACGGCACCGAAGTCCTCACCCTCACCGGCGAAGCCCTGCGGACACACCGCGCACGGACGGTGGCGATGGTCCACCAGGACCCCCGCGCGGCCCTCAACCCGGTGCGCCGCATCGGCGACTTCCTGGTCGAGAGGGGAGCGACGCGCGAACGCGCGGTGGAGCTCCTGGAGGCAGTCGGCCTCTCGGACCCCGGACACCGCGTACGCCAGCGCCCGCACGAGCTCTCCGGAGGCATGCTGCAACGCGTGGTCATCGCGGGCGCGCTCGCGGCGGAGCCGAGCCTGCTCCTGGCGGACGAGGCGACCAGCGCGCTGGACGTCACGACGCAGGCGGAGATCCTGGCCCTCCTCCGCCAGCTCCGCTCCACCCGGGACCTGGGCCTCCTCTTCATCACCCACGACCTGCACCTGGCGGCCGCGTACTGCGACCGCGTGTACGTCATGTACGCGGGCCGGGTGGTGGAACAGCGCTCGGCGAAGGCCCTGTTCGACACCCCGGCACACCCCTATACACGGGGCCTGCTCTCCTGCTCACCCACCCTGGGCGACACGACGCACTCCCTCCACCCGATCCCCGGCCGCCCGCCGTCCTTGTCGGACAGCTTCACGGGGTGCCCGTTCGTGTCGCGGTGCGGGGAGTCGGAGGCGACGTGCGAGACGTGGACTCCGGAGCAGTTGGAACTCCCGGACGGCGGAACGGCCGCCTGCGCCGTGACCGCGCCCGCTACCGCTACCGCAACCGAGGTGAGCCACTGATGCCCCAGGACCTGCTGTCGGTAGACGGCCTCAGCAAGAGCTATCCCCTGCCGGGCGGCGGCCGCCACCAGGCGGCGGACAGTGTGACGTTCACCCTGAAGGAGGGCGGCTCGACGGGCATCGTGGGCGAATCGGGCTCAGGCAAGACGACGGTGGCCCGGATGCTGGTGGGCCTGGCCCGCCAGGACGCCGGCACGGTGACGGTGAAGGGCCGCCCCCGCGAGGCCCGCACCCCCAGGAAGCGCACCGCCCGCCTCGCCAGGGCCAGGGAGATCCAGATGGTCTTCCAGGACCCCTACCTCTCCCTGGACCCCCGCCTCACCTCCACCCAGTGCCTGCGTACGTCCCTGAAGCTGCACGGCAGGGACGAGAACCTGGCGGCGGGACTCCTGGACCAGGTGGGCCTGGGCTCCCGCGAGGCCGGCGCACGCCCCCGTGAACTCTCGGGCGGCCAGCGCCAGCGCCTGGCCATCGCGAGGGCGCTTGCGGTGGACCCCCAGGTCCTGGTCCTGGACGAGGCGGTGGCGGCACTGGACGTGTCGATCCAGGCCCAGATCCTCCAGCTGCTCGGCGAGATCCGCCGGGACACCGGGGTGGCCCTGGTCTTCGTCAGCCACGACCTGGCGGTGGTCCAGCACATCACCGACGAGGTCCTGGTGATGCGCCGCGGCAAGGTGGTGGAACAGGGCCCGACGGAACGCGTCCTGACATCCCCGGAAGACCCCTACACAAGCCTGCTGCTTGCCTCGGTCCCGGGAGAGGGCTGGAATCCCCAGAACGCGATCAAGGCAAGAAAGGCACTAACGCCGAGCACCCCTTAGGGGAGCGCCCCGAAGGGGTGCGGGGAACTGCGCGCCAAGCCACAACGCACCTTCAACGGGACAAAGCACCCCGACCCCCCTAAAGCCCCACCCCGCAATAGGCCCCCCGGCCGGAAAAAGGCAGGAGCCCCGCCAACCCGCTCGCGCGGGAAGGCAGGGCTCCTTGGGTACTGCTATCCATGTCCGGATCAAGTCACCGGAACTGTCACACGCCCCATTCACATGGGGCGCCCCACCTACTGGGGGGTGACGTTCTCCGCCTGCGGACCCTTCGGGCCCTGCGTGACGTCGAAGCTCACGGCCTGGTTCTCCTCAAGGGAGCGGAAGCCGTTCGCGTTGATCGCGGAGTAGTGGACGAAGACGTCGGGGCCTCCGCCTTCCTGGGCGATGAATCCAAAGCCCTTTTCGGCGTTGAACCACTTCACGGTTCCGGTAGCCATAAGCCCTCCTTGGGCCAAAGGGTTGCCCTGCTCCAGAACCTGCGATTGTTGAAACAACTGCATAAGTCTGAAAACGACGAGAGCCCGCGGGTCACATGCTCCGCAGGCTCTGTACTGCAAGGGAAACCAAACTGCAACTTGCGGCGAGCTTAGCACGCAGGCAGCCGAAAGCAATAGGGGGCAAGATCACGTCACCCGGATGTTTGACGGACCCCCCAGAGGGGTTGACGGACCAGGTCCGAAGGGGTTGACAAGGACGGGATCGGGCCCCGCTTTCTGCACCGTACCGCAAGGGGGCTAGCCTCCCCGATGTGGACAATTCTCCCGTTGGCACCTTTGCCGGGGCGGGCTCAGATCAGCTCCCCGGCCACCACCGCACCCCCAGGCCGCGCGTCGGTCACATTCAGTTCCTGAACTGCATGCCTCTGTACTGGGGCCTCGCGCGGACCGGAACGCTGCTCGACTTCGAGCTCACGAAGGACACCCCGGAGAAGCTCAGTGAGCAGTTGGTGCGGGGCGATCTCGATATCGCGCCCGTCACTCTCGTCGAGTTCCTCAGGAACGCCGATGACCTCGTCGCTTTCCCCGATCTCGCGGTCGGCTGCGACGGCCCGGTGATGTCCTGCGTGATCGTCTCGCAGGTCCCCCTCGATCAGCTGGACGGCGCCCGCGTCGCGCTCGGCTCGACCTCGCGCACCTCCGTGCGCCTGGCGCAGCTGCTGCTCGCCGAGCGCTTCGGCGTACGGCCCGACTACTACACGTGTCCGCCCGACCTCGGCGTGATGATGCAGGAGGCGGACGCCGCCGTGCTCATCGGGGACGCGGCGCTGCGGGCGAACCTGATCGACGGCCCGCGGCTCGGTCTGGACGTGTACGACCTGGGTCAGATGTGGAAGGAATGGACGGGTCTGCCGTTCGTCTTCGCGGTCTGGGCGGCGCGCAAGGACTACACGGCGCGCGAGCCTGCGGTCGTGGACGCGGTGCACCAGGCGTTCCTCGCGTCGCGCGACCTCTCGCTCGAAGAGGTCGGCAAGGTCGCCGAACAGGCCGCGCGCTGGGAGGCCTTCGACGCGGGGGTCCTGGAGAAGTACTTCACGACGCTGGACTTCCGGTTCGGGAGCGCGCAGTTGGAGGGCGTCGCGGAGTTCGCGCGCCGGGTGGGCGATACGACGGGCTTCCCCGCGGACGTGCGGGTGGAACTGCTGGGTTCACAGCCGAAGTAGCGGACATGGCGGCCATGGCGGCGGTACGGGGGCCGCAGTCGGCAGTGGGGCATGACTGAACCACGGGTCGTGCCCGCGCACTACCCTGAGCTGCAGACAATGCGCGCGGCCCGAGTGGCCGCGGCCGTGCGGCGCGTCCGGGGGAGGCCTTCGTCATGCACCCGCTCGATCCCGGCGAACCAACCGCCATCGGTCCCTACCGGCTGCTCGGCCGGCTGGGCTCGGGCGGCATGGGCCGGGTCTATCTGGGGCGCAGCGCGGGCGGCCGTACGGTCGCGGTGAAGGTCGTCCATCCGCACTTCGCGCTCGACGAGGAGTTCCGCGCCCGCTTCCGGCGCGAGGTGGACGCGGCGCGGCGGGTGGGCGGCGACTGGACCGCGCCGGTCCTCGACGCCGATCCGGAGGCGGCCGTCCCGTGGGTGGCCACGGGGTACGCGGCGGGCCCTTCCCTGGCCGACGCGGTGCGCGACCTGTCCCCGCTGCCCGCCCATTCCGTACGCGTACTGGTGGCGGGCCTCGCCGAGGCCCTCGCGCACGTGCACGGACTCGGCCTCGTGCACCGCGACGTCAAGCCGTCGAACGTGATGCTGACGATGGACGGCCCGCGGCTCATCGACTTCGGCATCGCACGGGCGACGGACGGCACGGCATCGCTCACGTCGACCGGCGTCTCCGTCGGTTCGCCCGGCTACATGTCGCCGGAGCAGATCCTCGGCAGGGGCGTCGCCGGGGCGGCGGACGTCTTCTCGCTGGGAGCGGTCCTGGTGTTCGCGGCCACGGGGACTTCACCCTTCCCGGGCGACTCGTCCGCGTCGCTCCTCTACAAGGTCGTACACGAAGAGCCCGAACTCGGCGCCCTGGAGGGTGATCTGCGCGACCTCGCGCGGGAGTGCCTGGCCAAGGACCCCGGTGCGCGCCCGGCTCCGGTGGAGATCGCGCGGCGGCTTGCCCCCTCGGGTGCGGACGAGCTGGTGGCGGCCGGTTGGCTGCCTGGGCCGCTGGTCGAGCGGGTCTCCAGGAGCGCGGTGCGGCTCCTGGACCTGGAGACGGACGGGGCCGGGACGGGGGAACAGCCCTCGGGGCCGGTGCCGTTCGGCACGTCGATGATGGGCGGGGTGTCGGGCAGTCACGCGCCGGTGCGCGAAGTGCCGCAGGCCAGCGGCTCGTTCGGCCCGCCGGACCCTTCGTACGCGGCGCTGCCCGCCACCTCCACGCCCTCGGTCGCGTACGTCCCCACGCAGACGTCAGACCCGTCGGGACCGCCCGGCCGCGTGTCCGTCTCGGTGGCGGCGACCTCCACGCCCGGCGGAGCGGACGGGCGCGGTCGCAAGGTCAGTTGCACGCTCGTCCTGGGTGTCGCGGGCGCGCTCGCCGCGGTGACGGTCGGCTCGGTCTTCGTGATGGGGCTGCTTCCGGGGGACGGCGACGGGTCGAAGGACGGGGCCGCGCAGCCCCCGGCCGCGACCGCGAGCGAACAGCCCGGCGATGGCGACGGCGGCGCGGACCAGGCCGGCGGCAAGGTGCCCGCCTCCTACCGCGGCACCTGGGAAGGCCAGGCGGTCGCGGCGAACGGCGCGGTCCCGATGGGCACGTTCCGGCTGAAGGTCGAGCAGGGCAAGGTCGGCGAACGCTTCGCGGTCATGACGCAGACCGACCAGCTGGGCGGCGTCTGCGCGGTGGACCTGACCCTGAAGTCGGTGTCGAAGAAGGAGATCGTGGCCCGCGGCAAGGGCCGGGCGGACAGCGCGGCCCAGTGCACGAAGAACCCGCACACCGTCCGACTCCGCCCGAAGGGCGACGCCCTGCTGTACCTCTCCGAGAACGAGAAGTCCGGGAACCCCGAGGCGCAGATGACGCGGGTGGAGTGAGGGGGGGGAGTGAGTGGAGTGGGGTGGGGTGGGGCGACGTGATCTCACGTCGCCCCGCCTCACCCCACCCCCGAGGTCACAGCGGCGTGGTCACCGTCGAGATCTCTCCGCTGCCCAGGTGCAGCATCCCCTTGCCGGGGGCGATCGGCCCGCCCACCATGCTGCGCGAGATCCGCAGCCCGATGAGGTCACCGCTCGAACTGTCCTGCGGGGAGAGGAGGATGCCGCGTCGGCCCTTCTTCACGTCGACCTGCCAGCCGGAGAACCCGCTGCACACGTCCTCCTCGTCGCCCGCGAGGACCAGCGCGAGGCCCGTCTCCGTGCCGCGCTGGACGATGCGCTTGAACTGGCTCGCCGCGTCGCAGTCCTCCAGCATCTCGCCGTCGTCGATCAGCACGACGATCGGCTCCTCGGGGGACGCCGACTCGATGGACTCCTCGAAGTCGTCCTCGTCGATGTCGTCACCGGTGAAGATCTTCAGTACGCCTTCGGTCCCGTCGAGTTGACGCATCGGCGACTGGCGCGGGGCCGCGATCACGAGGCGTACGCCCTGTGCGAGGTACGAACGCGCCATGTTCATCAGGACCGTGGAGCGGCCGGACTTGGCCGGACCCGCGATGACGAAGGCCGGTACTCCCGTGGCGAGGTCGGGGCCGTGGCCCATGACCTCGTCGCCGCCGATGCCCACCAGGGCCCACAGCCTGGAGCGTGAAGCCTCCGGGTCGCGCAGCTCCCAGGCCTCGTCGAAGGAGATGCGGCTCGGCAGCGTGTCGACGCGGAACGGGCGCCGGTGGCGCGGCACTTCACCGTCGCGGGCCGCCGCTGCCTCGCCGATCGCGGAGATCGCGGCGGCCTGCCCCTGGCCGGTGACGTCGTCCGAGAGGAGCGCGAACTGCGTCTCGGTGCCGCTCTCGTTGCGGAACGCGCGGCCCGGCGGGATCTCCTCCGGCACCTTCTTGGCGGGGATGCCGAGCATGGAGAAGTCGGAGCGGTCCGCGAGCCGCAGGCCGTACTTGTCCTCGGTGAGGGAGGAGACGCGGCCGACCAGGAGCTGGCGGTCACCGGTGAGCACCATGTGCAGGCCGACGCTCGCACCCTCACGCATGATCGCGGTGAGCTCGTCCGTCAGACTTCCGTGGTCGATCTCGCCGAGCGTGGGCAGCCAGCCCTCCCAGCGGTCGAGCAGGACGACGATGTGCGGCAGCTGCTCGTCCTCGGCCGCGTCGGCCCGCTGCTCGCCGATGTCCGCGTACCCCTTGTCCGCCAACAGGTCCTGGCGGCGGGTCAGTTCGCCCTTGAGGCGGCTGACGAGGCGGACCACCCGCTCGGTCTGGTTGCGGCTGACGACGGCGCCGCAGTGCGGAAGGCGGGTCAGGGCGTTGAGCGCGCCGTTGCCGCAGTCGATGCCGTAGAGGTGGACGTCGGCGCACGAATGCGTGCGCGCGAGGGAGCCCGCGATGGTCCGCAGGACCTGCGAGCGGCCGCTGCGCGGCGCGCCGCCGATCATCAGATGCCCGAAGGAGGCGAAGTCCACGACGACCGGGCGACGCGCCTGGTCGCCGGGCAGGTCCTCGATGCCGTACGCGGCGGGGGTCAGCTTCCCCGGGCCCGTCCTGGGCGCCGGTGCCGGGATCTCGTCCAGGATCAGCGTCTCGGAGAGCGCGGGCAGCCAGGGGCTGTGCTGGGCGGGGATGCCGAGGGCCGCGTTCGCCTCGATGACGGTGTCGACCAGGACCTTCAGGTCGGTGATCTCCTCCTCCTCGCGCGCCTCGGCCTTCGGCTTGACCAGCGCGCCACGTCCCAGGGTCGCCCAGTCGAGCGAGTCGACCCACGGTGCGAGCAACTGCGGATCGGCGGCGCCGGGGCGCCGGCCGCCCACGCGGCCGGACTGGAAGGGAACCAGCGAGGCGTGGCCCAGACGCACGTACGCGCGGCCAGGGGTGTTCTTGGAGATGTGCCCGGCCTCGGGGGAGTCGATGACGTCGGAGGACTCGCCGCCGTCCGTCACGCGCAGGGCGATGCGCAGGTTGGTGTTGGCGCGGATCTCGGGGGAGACGACACCGCTCGGCCGCTGGGTGGCCAGGAGCAGGTGGATGCCGAGCGAACGGCCACGCTGGGCGATGTTCACCAGGCCCGTCACGAAGTCGGGCAGGTCGCGCACCATCGAGGCGAACTCGTCGATGACGATGAGGAGTCGGGGCACGGGCGCGTGCGAGGGATCGCGGCGCACCAGATCCTGGTAGTCCTCGATGTCCTTCGCGTCCGCGTCCGCGAGGATGTGCTCGCGCCGCTTCAGCTCGGCGCCCAGGGACTCCAGGGCGCGCTCGACGAGGTGGGCGTCGAGGTCGGTGACCATGCCGACGGTGTGCGGCAGCTTCACACAGTCCTTGAAGGCCGAGCCGCCCTTGTAGTCGATGAGGACGAAGGTCATGTTCTCGGGGGTGTTGGCCACCGCGAGCGCGGCCACGATGGTCTGCAGGAGCTCCGACTTGCCGGAACCGGTCGTACCCGCGATCAGACCGTGCGGCCCGTCCTTGCGCATGTCGATGCCGAACGGGCCGTCGTACGACTCGCCGATGACGGCCATCGTCGACTGTCCGCCCGCCTGCCAGCGGGCGGCGATGGCGCCCGGCGTGGGCGGCTCGAGCTGCAGCACGTCCAGCAGTCGGCTGGAGCCGGGCAGGGCGGAGTCCTCGGTCTCGCCGCTGATGTCGCGCAGCGGGGAGATCGAGCGGGCGAGCCGCAGGCACCAGGCGGGGGAGACGAAGTCGGGGCGTACGTTCAGGACCCGCTCCGCCCCCGTCATCTCCACGCGCAGCCGCAGTTCCTGCGCGGCGCTGGCCTGGGGGGTGTCGGGCGCGGTGGTGTGCCAGGCCTGGAAGGAGGGGAAACCGCCGGGGGCCTGCTGGGGCGCGGCGGCCGGCTGCTGCGGGGAGGCGCCGCGGGGCTGCTCGTTGTCCTTGGGCTTGGGCTCGGCGACGACGAAGGCCAGGCACTCACCGGGCAGGAACCGCTCCTCGGTGTCCAGGCAGAGCGCGTACACGCCCACGGAGGGGCCTTCGCGCAGCAGCCGTACGACACCCGGCAGGGACCGCAGCCGGCGCGACCCGTCCCAGACGACGACGATGTCCGGTTCGCTGAAGCTGGCGCCCTGGCTCTTGTTCGCCTCGAGGATCTTCAGCCGGGCGTCCAGGATCTGGGTCAGCTCACCGATGCGGGCGCCGACGGTCTCGGCGTCGGTGCCGATGAGTACGTTGATGTCCTGGCCGGAGGACGGCCTGATGTGCGGCAGCCAGCGCACCCAGTCCCAGCTGCTCCGCGCCCCGTTCTCGGTGAGGATGTAGAACTGCACGTCCATCGGGCTGTGCAGGGTCGCGGTCTGCGCGACCGCCCAGCGGCCGAGCGCGGTCGCCGAGTCGTCGGGGCCCGCGATGCCGATGACGCCCAGGCCCTTCAGGGGCAGCGCGACGGGCGCGTCCTCGATCTTCCAGGTGACCTGGCGGCGGTGCTCGTCCTTCTCGGGGTCGTCCAGGACGACCTCGGAGGGCAGTTGGCCGGTGCCGAAGCGGAGCAGGAGGTGGTCGGCGTCGGTGCGGCGCCGCTCCCACAGGCGGGTGCGCGGGCCGGTGCTCAGGGCGAGGACGGTGGCCGGGTCGGGGATGGCGTTGCGGCGGTCGAGACGCTCGGCGACCAGGGCGTCCTGTGCGTCCTTCTCGATCCGCTTCTTGGTCTCCTTGTACTCCTTGACCTGCTTCGCATGGGACTTGCGCCCGTGCTTCTTGTCCATGAAGTAGTTGCCGAAGAGCATGATGGGACTGAGCCCCGCCATGATCAGGTAGTACCAGCGGTCGAAGATCATCGCGGCCACGACCGCGCCGACCAGCGGGAAGAGCGCCATCAGCCAGGGCAGCGGCCGGGCCTCGAAGTCCCGTACGGGGGCCGGGAGTCGGAACGTGGTCTGCCGCTCGGGCGGGCGCAGTCGCGGGGGCCGGTTGTAGTCGAGGCCCGCGCCGTCCTCGGACCACTTGAGGGCCGCGTTGGGGGGTGCGTACCGGATGAGTTCGAAGAGGGTGTTCCCGACCGCGATCTGTGCCCCCAGGGGCCACTCACCGCTGTCGCGCCGGGCGCCGCCGCGCTTGTTGCTCTCGCGCTTGGCCTCCTTCTTCTCCCGCCGCCGCTCCTTCCGCGTCTTCTCGTCGTCGTGCTGGTCGCTCTCGCTCTTGTCGAGGCCGAAGGGCTCGCCGTCGAGCGTTACGGCTTCCTTGTCCTTCTTCTCCCCGTGCAGGGCGACTTGGCATGTTCCATCGGTTGCAACTGACAACGTGAGGGCGCGCGCGGGCATCTCGGGGTCGTCGACGCGGATGTACGAGGCGTTGCCGCTGCCGATGTCGTAGCGCCCGATCCCCAGCCGGTGCAGGGAGCCCGCCGAGGGCCCGCTCACGACGCGCAGCTCGACGAGGCCGGCGGGCTCGCCGGGCAGACATCCCGCCGGGTCGTTCAGGCTGACGACGGCGCCCTCGCGCAGGGGCGAGGTGCCGACGGTGGCGCTGGGATCGACGGCGTACCCGTCCACGTAGATCATCGGGGCGCCCGCTGCGGGCGACTGGTGGCGCTGGCCGATCGGAATGATCTGCGCGCCGGTGTGGCCGACCTGCCGGGCCAGCTCCACCGCTATGTCCTGCACGGTGGACTCGGGATCGGCGTCGAGGACCACGTCGGCGGCCCCACCGCCGAACGGATCGACGACGGTCAGAGTCAGGCGCACGATCGTCCTCCCCGTAATGAACAATGGCGTTGACGATAGCCGCTCCACCCTTCCCACTGGCAACGGCCTGTGCACCGGCTCATAGCAGAGCTGTGACTCAACCGGGGTGTGAACCCACCAGCCCCACCCGTAAGCTGCTGCCGCAAAGAGCGGACGATCACACCATCCGCGCACACGGGAGCCACGGGGGCCTTCCCTGCGGCAAGTTGATTAGGGAGTGGGCTACATGGCCAAGGACCTTGATGTCACATATCAGGACATGCGTGACGCGGCCAAGCATGTGGTCAAGGAGAAGGACAAGCTCAAGGAGAAGCTCGACGGTCTGCGGAAGTACATCGCAAACCTGGTCGAGTCCGGCTTCGTGACCAAGAGCGCGTCCAAGGCGTTCGACGAGAACTTCGACGAGTTCGTCAAGGGCGCGAAGGACACGCTCGACGGTCTGGACGGCATGGGCGACTACCTGACCAACGCCGCGGACAAGTTCGAGCAGATCGACGACGAGCTGGGTCGCGCCGCCAAGAAGTAGTGACGGTGGCTGTTCCGAGAGTGGCGGGGTGACGGGGGATCCTGTCGCCCCGCCCTCGTCGGCGGGACTGGAGAGCCGGGCGTCCGGGCGGACGGTCGTGAGTACGGGGAGCGCATCAGCGATGAGTCGTGAGGCGGCTGCGGTGAGGCCGATGGGTGGTGAGGCCGATGAGCGCTGACGCCACCACCACGGCGGAGACCGGACGCGTCCGGCGGGACCGCCGGAACCGTCTGGAGTCGGACGAGCCGGGCATCGTCGCGCAGCCCCCCAGAAACATCCGCATCTTCTTCCCAGTCTGCTTCCTCACGCTGCTCACGGTCGTCTGCGTCTGCCAGCTGCTCGACCCGCGAGGCCTGTTGGGCGTGACGCTGATCGCCGGAATCGCGACCCTCGTCGCGGTACGTCCCGTACTGGCACTCCTCTATGCCGCCTCGACCGCTCCCTGAGGAGCCGCGTACGCAGGTCGCTCGGAGCGGCGTTCCCGGAGCGCACGCATGCGGTGCGCCCGAGCTGAGCACCACGCAGCCGCAGGCGCTCGGGGCGGACATGTCGGCTGTGGGAGTCCGGGTGTTGCAGGAAGTCGGTCAGGAGGTCCCGGGCGGCGGCGCGGGGTTTTCAGCCGGCGGTGCGGGGCTGGCGCAGGAGGTACATGTGGAGGTCGCTGCGGGCGTCTTCGGTCTCGACCCGCAGCCAGGAACCGTCGCGGAACCGCAGCAGCAGCATCTTGGTCTCGAACTCACCGAAGAACGGGTCGACAAGGGCTGCTTCGGCAGCGGGAAGGCGGGCGACGATCTCCATCAGCTTCTCCCTGCTCCCGGAAACGCGCCGGGGCGGGGCCGCCAGAACGATGTCGCCCTGGGACACGAGGACGAGTCGCATGTCGTGCGGGGAATGGCTGTACCAACGCAGCAGGAACTGCCCGGCGTTGCCCTGCCAGTTGCCGTCGAAGACGCGGTCGAGTCCTTGCTCTGTGACGAGGGCGTCGCGCCGCTGCTCGTCCTCGCGCTTGGCGCGCAGCCTCTCCTTCACCGACTTCGGGGCAAGGGATCGCTCGATCGCCTGTCCCATGTTGGCAAGAAGGACGAACAGCAAGCCGAACGGCACGAACGGCAGACAGAGCGCGGCACCGAGCATGTCGAGCGCGGGCTTCCTCCCGGGGCGAAGGCGCGGGGCACCGGCCGCCTGGAGCACGTCCGACGGCGGCTGGGGAATCTTGTCGATCGAGCACCACGCCCCGGCGTCGACCTGGAGGCCGAGACGGTCGGATATCACGCTCTGTCTGCCCCTGGATGTCACGTCAAGGCTCTCCTTGCATCAGGTGCTCAGTCGGGAATCAACGAGAAGAGGGGTGGCCCTCATGGGGGACCATATCAAGGCGGATCTCGCCGCCATCAAGAAGTGCTCACGCGATCTTGGCAAGATTCACAACGAGTTCGAGCGCAACGGAAATCCGGCCGATGAATACGGAAGTGCGGTGGGGCACGGCGGCCTGAAGGACGCCTTTTCGGAATTCGGGGACACCTGGAAGAAGACCAGGAAGAAGCTGATGAAGGAACTCGAGCAGCTCGCCGAGTTCACGTCGACCGCCGCCAAGGCGTACGACAAGATCGACCATGAGCTGGCGAAGGCCATCCGGGACGCCAAGGCGAAGAGCAAGGGGAAGTAAGTGAGCAGGACGGACAGCGACTGGCCGCCACTCTGGCACGACGACCCCACGCCCGGCGACCCCGAAGAAGTGGCCGAACTGGGGCGCAAGTTGCGCAAGATGGCCGACATGATCGACGAGCAGTCACGGGTCATCAAGGCGCTGGCCTCGGTGGAGGGCTGGGACAGTGAAGCCGGAAGAGGCTTCCATGAGATGGCCGGTGGCACGGCGGACAAACTGAAGAAGTCCTTCGAGCGCTACGACGAAGCGGCCAAGGCCGTCGGCGAGCAGGTGCGGGAAGGCAGCTCGAACGAGTTCGCCAGCGAAATGCGCAGGGCGCAGCGCAAGGCGGACAAGGCGCTGAGCGATTATCGCGAGGCCGAGGGTGACCATGACATCGCCGACCGCGAAGTAAAGAAGTACGAAGAGAAGTACCCCACGCGCAATATCCCTGAGAAGGACAAGGAGGACTACGACCGCTGGGTCGAGAAGCGTGCCGACGCTCTGCGCCGCTACGGCAGCGCGAGAAAGGGTGTGAAGGACGCCAGGGACATCTATGACGACGCGGGGGACAAGGCCGCGAAGCACATCAAGAACGTCGTGCACCATGATGACGTCCGGGACCCCGGCGGCTTCATGAACATGCTCGCGGACTGGGCGGACGCGCTCTCGAACATCTCCGCGGTCCTGTCCGTGCTCGCGGTGATCTGCGCTTTCGTTCCCCCGCTCCAGGTCCTGGTTCCCATCCTCGCCACCCTTGCGGTGCTGACCAGTGCTGCCGCACTCGCGGGCCACGCGTACGACATGACGGCGCGCGGCGGAAAGCTCGACTGGATGAAGTTGGGCACCGACGCACTGGGCGTGCTGCCCGGCCTCGGCGCCCTCAAGGGATTCAAGGCCTTCAAGGGCATGAAGAACATGACGAAGCTCGGGCGCATGGGGGCCAGGGGCCTCAATGCTCTCGATGGCGTCGGGCACAACTTCCTGAACGGCCTTGCCGTCAAGGGGGTCAACAAGATCCTGGGCAAGACGGCGCGCAAGGACCTCATCGACGGCAAGAAGATCACAGCGGTGATCAAGGGGTCGGGCCTCGCGAGTGCCTTGAACCGTATGCGCAATGGTGAGAACGGCGAGAAGACCGGATACCAGGAGCCGAAGAAGGCCGAGCCCTCTCCCACGCCTTCTCCCACTCCCTCTCCTGCTCCCCGGCCTTCACCCACACCCCAGGCGTCGCCGAAGCCGTTCAACGCGGCCTTGGCGGCATAGGCGATGTCCGGCGAAGTACGCGACCGAGAGCGGACCCTCAATTGACCACCGACACGACCGACACCACCGACAGCACGGACACCACGGACAGCACGGAAGACACCCGGCGCAGCCTTGAGGGAAGCGACGGAATCGAAGTCCGCTGGGTCATGCCCGAAGGGTTTCTGGAGCTCCCCTTCGAGGCGGACGACCTGGACGAACTCACGGACCAACTGGAGGAGTTGGCCCGTAAGGCCCTGCCGGGCGGCACGGAGGACGTACAGCTCGAATGGGCCGCCATGTGTATGGCGAACTACGACGAGTTCATCGAGGCGGGAGTCCAGTACGCGGGCTTCGTCACGACGGAGGTCGAGGGCGTCCGCTGCACCGCCACGGTGAACGTCAGCCTCGTGGACCTGGACGAACGGGCCGGGCCCAAGCCGGTGGGCTTCATCGCGTCCACGATGCGGCACCTGGACATAGGCCAGGTGGACGAGGTGAAGCTGCCCTGCGGCCCGGCAGTGACCTGCATAGGCGCCCGGCAGTCCTACGTGGACGGCAGCCTCACGGAGTCGGGGGAGGACGAGCCGATCTGGACGTCGTTCATCCAGGTCCAGATACCGCTGAGCAATCAGACCGTGATGCTGCTGGAGATGGGTACGCCGACGGCCGAGGGCTGGGACACGTTCTCCTCCATGTTCGCCGGCGTCGTGAAGAGCGTGCGCTTCTTCGACGAGCAGGGTCTGCCCTTGGTGATGCCGGGGTGAACGCGGTCAACGAACCACGGCCGGCGTCGGGTTCACCCCTCACGGCGGACCAGCAGGCGGTCCCCACGGACTACCGCCTGCTGGTCCCCCGCGAGTGGTTCCGCGTCGACCTCACGCAGGACCGGTGGCGCAGTCACCTGAAGACGTTCGTGGACCGCGAGGCGCAGGGCCGCGGCGTCTCCGCGGAGCTCACACGCAACGTATGGACCACGCTGCGGAACACCGCGGAGGCCGGCCTGGCGCGCGGCGCCATGGAGTTCTTCCTCCTGACCACCTCCCAGGAGGGCGGCCTGCCCGCATCACTGCTGGTGTCGCTGAGGCCACTGGGCGATACGCCGGCGGACCCAGAGCGGTACGCGACGTACTTGGCGGCGCGGGAGTCCGAGGAGGACGGGGCCGGAAGAGAGGTGTCCGTGGTGAACCTTGCCGCAGGCACGGCGATACGCGTACTGGGCCCCACGTCCCTGGACATCCACGTCCACATGCCAGGCGGAACGGCCTACTTGACCCTCTCCTTCTCGGCCCCCGTAACGGGAATGTCCGGCCCGATGGAGCGCCTGTGCGATGCGATGGCGGGGTCGCTGCGGTGGGTTATGTGAGGCGTCGGCTGCTGCGGGGCAGGCCCGTGCACCCCCTGCGGTACCACCCGTAAGCTGCTGGCCCGTAAGCGGGCAACCACACCATGAGCAAGGAGGAGTCACTTGTGGAGCGGACCATTGAAGAGGTGAGGCGCGTCAGGCGCGACAGGCTTGCGTCGGATGAACCCGGCATCACCGTCCAACCTGGCACCAACATCGTGATCTTCTACAGCGTGTGCTTCACGGTTCCTCTGATGGTGGCGATCGCCTGCCTGGTTCTTGGTTCGCGCCAGCTACTGCCTGTAGTGCTGATCGCCGCGCTGGCAGCCGTCGTTGCCGTACGCCCTCTGATCGTGATCGTCGCTGACTGCATCCGCAACAAGGCTCTGATGGCCCGCGTGCGCAAGGCGTTGGGAGCTGAGCTTCCCGAGCGGGCACATGCCGTGCGGTTCGGCCTCCATGCCGAGGAACAGCCTGCGTCTTCACCGTGGGATGCAGCCCCCATGAAGGAGGGCGCCATCGCGGTGACCCCCGATGGGCTGCACCTGCTCAGCACCGTCGGTTCTGCGGTTGTACCGCTGACCGACGTAGTGGGAGCCGTTCTGACGCCGGGGCGAAGGTTCGTTCCCGATCGGTTCGACATCCACCTTCGTTCGGGTGAGGCGATCGAGGTGAGCACGACGGGGCCGCGCGCCCTTGGGGCAGACATGTCGATTGCTGGCGTCCGAGTGCTGCACGAGCTCTGAAGGAGAGGGGCCTTTCACGGCCCCATCACCTGGTTCACCCGCAGGCCGACTGAGCGAAAAGCATCGATCAGAGACTGGGGCTCGAGCGAGCGCACCAGCAGACACTGGCCGTCCAGGAGATGCAGTTCTATGTCCCAGTGAGGGAGCCTGATCACAGTGGCTCCAAGCAGTTCCGCGAGGGGGAGCTCGAGTGTCTCCTCACCGGATCCCACCAGTGTCAGGGAACGTTCGTCGACGGTCAGGCCCGCGACGCGCTGAGGACCGAAGTCCCATGCCGTCAGGCCCTCGACCGGTACGAGGCTCTCCGGCTGGAGTCCGTGGCGTACGGCATAGGTCCGTTTCCCAGGGAACCGAGTGGCAAGCGCGGTGGATACGGCCGAGCTTTCCCTCCGTTCCCGGGCGAACGACCGCGTCACCAAGACGACCGCCACGGCGAATACGGTGGCGCAGACGGTCCCTGCGATCACATAGCCCGTCGCGGAGTCCGGGGCATTACCGAAGTACAGGGCGACTGTGATCACCATGGGCAGCGCGTACCAGAGAACCGCGAGCGGAAAGCGCCTGGGCGGGACGCGGCTGCCGGCTGCGAAAGCGTCGGAGGAGGTAGCGGCCAGCTGCATGTGCCGTTCCGCGCGGGCCTGGCGCAGCCCTCGAACCCGGTTTTCCCCGTTCATCCAGTTGCTGCGGCAAGAAGCCCTTCGCACCGTCGCACCTGAGTACACGGCGAAGGTGAGCAACGCACAGACCCAGCCGACCGACTCGCGGTTCGCCAGGCCGGACGTCGCCGTGATCGAGAGGGCCACGATGGCGGCCGAGAGGCAGCCAGTGAGTCCAAGAATCAGGCGGAGACGAGGAAGCGCACCGGATCCGTAGTCCTCTGGTACCTCACCCGAAGCGACAGCCGGGTCATCCGCGTCGGCCAGTGCCAAGGCGTCCGCATGACGGTCCAGGACGGTCCACTGCTTGATCGCGGTCCAAAACCGCACACCACGTGAGTGGTGTCGGTGAAGAGCAACAGCCGGTAGCCCTACGAGAACGAGTAGGGTGCCGAGCGAGATCAGCAGAGCGAAGCCGATGCTCGGCGCTCCCTCCTCTCCGCCAACGGCGCCCACGAGGAGGCTGGTGACCACCAGCACGCCCAGTGAAAGAACCAGGGCGCAGAGCAGGGACAACAAAGCCCGGGGAAATGACCGGTCGGCTTTGATCAACTCGCTGAGAGCAGTGGTACGTGCACGCAGAAGCGCCTCTCGGTCTGGGTATGAACCGATGAGCGGGGGACCGGCGGCCTGGGGTGCAGTCGTCATGGGGCGGGTTCCTGAAGAGAGGGGGGACGCTGGGCTTCGAACGGGTCGGCAGGGTCGTCGAAGGTGGACCGACCGGCCATCATCGCGAGGAGCCCTGCCAGTTCCCCCACGTGACGGGGGTCGAGACTCACACCGATGAAGAGAATGCCTCTTCCGCCGCCGGGCGGGCAGGTGAGAGCACCGACAACGCCGACCTGGGCAGACAGAACCTCATCGTCGCTGTCGTCGGGTGGTGTCTGAATCGTCGACTGAGTGACGAATCCGAACCCGATTCCCAAATCTGTCGTGAAGGATTCCTGGTAACTCGGCTCGTCGGTCTGGGAGGCGTACGCAGTGGAGAGCAGAGCGCCGATGTCCAGTTCCTCGGAAATTGCTGGTACGTCGACCACTCCGGCCATGACTTGCCAGTTGGCGATGGTCTCGGCGTCGCCTGGAATCGGCCCTGAGGCGATCCCGTAGAGCACTGTTCCGCCGGTCAGTAGATGTTCGTACCAGGCCATGAGAGCAACTACGAACTGTGTCTGCCGCTCCTGCGGAACCGTCGGATAGGACCGTTGAACGATCTCCGTACAGCGCCGCCGAGTTGTTTCACGGTCGGACCCATCTTCCAGCAGGTCGAACCAGTCCAGCGGGACGAAGAGTTTGACGGTTCCCAGCGGGGCTGCAGCAGTCACTTGTCCCCCATTGCGGATCGGTCGATGAGCGGCCCGAAGGAGGCCCCGGTGAAGAGGTTGTTCCCGGCTTCCACCAGGCCGTCGGTGCCCATGGAAGTGAGTGCGTGGCCGGTCCAGGTCGTGAAGAACTGTCCTCCGCGCCATCCCATCTCTGTCGTAGACATGGCATGACGGCTGCTTCTCCCCAACTGAAAGAGACCGTTGGGGAGCGTTTCTGTCGCCGGTACGACTCGAGAGAACCCTGGGACCCTGGCGAGGGCCTGTGGCACCTCCCGCACTCCGTTTCCGGCCCGTGCGTTCTGGAGGACCTTCGCTCCTACCTTGAGGGCTCCGACACCGACGGCGAGTCCAGCCGCATCGAGGATCACGTCCTGGTCCGTGAGCGCCTTGACGAAGCTTCCGCTCTTTCCCGCCGCGGACAGGTAGTGGGCGACTAGCGCGACACCTGCCAGGGCGAGGGAGACCGCGCCCAGAATTTGAAGTCCGGGAACCATTGCGAGCAGACCGAGGATGGGGCTGAGGAAACCTGCAATGTCGCCGATGACCTTCAGCAGCGGAGCGAGAGCTTTCAGGGCGTCCATGGGGTTGCTGACGGCCCACGCGATGGTCTTCAGGGCATCACCGATCGCGTCGGTGAACTTGTCCCAAGCGCCGGGCTCGTTCGGTGCGATCTCGCCTGCGTGCTTCAGCCGCTCCGCGATCTCGCGACCCTTTTCGTTGTACTGCGAATGAAGGGTTCGCGCGCGCTTGCGGACTGCTTCCACGGGGTCATCGGCGTCGCCCTCGGGCTTCTTCGAGGCCTTCTCTTGGTCGCCCTTCTTAGAGTTCTTTTCCTTCTTGTCTGCCTGCTCGGCTTCGTAGGCTTCTGTCTCCAGTTTTCCGGCGCTCTTCTGATGCACCTGCATGTAGTCGGCCCAGTCATCGAGCGCCTTCTTGGCAAGGTCGAACGATTCATGGGCTTTGACGACCTTGGGTCGGAAGTCGTCGGCGAGCAGCTCACGAAAACCGGTGGCCGCTTTGCCGCGCCATTCACCGTTCGCAGCCCCCTGTAGTACCAACTTGATCTCGGCGAGCGCCTCCGTCGTGTGCTTCACGAGGTCGACGACGTCGGTCAGCGCGGGATGGTCCCCGGGGCAGGGAACGAAACCGATGGTCGGGAAGTCATCGAGAGTAGGAGCCTTCACTTCTTCTTCGCCGCATCACGAAGGGCCTTGGCCAGTTGCTCATCGAGGCCGCCAAAGGCTTTCTCGATCTTGTCGAGTGCCTTGGCTGCATCCTTCGAAAACTTCTTGAGCTGGCCGACTCCGTATTTCCATTCGTCACCGAACTCGTCCATGCGCTTTTCGAGTTCGGGTGCGCCCATAGCTTTGGCGTCAACCTGGTCCATCGCCTTGGCCGGCTTGTCCAGCAGGCCGCCGATGTGCTTCAAGTTCTCTCGCACGCGCTCCAGCATTTCACCGTCGATATACAGGTCGCTCATTGGATTTCATCAGCCCGCGTAGTCGTCGTTCAGTGATTGATCAGGGATTGTCGACGGTCTCGGCCCAGAGTCTGGGCACGTCGCCCTTTGTGTGATGCTCATCAAAATCTGCTCTGTTCCGGCAGGTCGAGTTCGGCGGCGTCGGGATGAAAGTTCGCGGCGAACGGGTACGGCCCGTAGTGCGGGTAGAAGGTCGGCACATCGCCGCCGTTCTCCGCCGCGATGTGCGCGATCTTCCGGTACGCGGCTGCCCTGGCCCGGACCTTCTGGCGGGGGCGGTTGCCCCACTGTCGGATCAGCATGACGACGAAGAACGCAAGGGTGGCGACGACGACGAGGCCGGCCCCTGCGTAGAACATGGACTGATTCCTGGCGGACTCCCAGTACCGGACGTAGGCGCCCCAGTAGAGAAAGAGCCCGAAGAGGATCAATGCCGTAGGAAATCCGGCTTTCAGCCCAGCGCTGTTCAACTGTTGATCGTCGATATGGCGCAGGCGCAGCATCTTCAAGACTGCTTCGTCGTCGAGGAAGTCGAACTGCAGCCTTCGGCCATCGGATTCGGCGGCCTCGCGGGCAGCCGGTACCGCGGCGATGACGTCGCCCGGGATCATCTTCCTGATGATTCCCTCACGCGCTCTGTACTCCCAGGGGCCGGGCTCGCGATCCTCGTCGTCCGACATGCGACTGCTGCTCCTCTATACGTAGGGTGCGCTGGTCTAGCGGTTGATGGACTGGATTTCCTTGACGGCGACGTCCTGCTCGAACGTGGACAAGCCATCCGGGAGCGCCGGTTCCTGTGGAGGGCCGTCAGGGTTGTCGGAGTCGGTCCAGGTCACCTTCCACGTGATGCGAGCCTGGAGTGGATAGGTTCCGTCACCCGAGGATTTTTGGTAAGTGACATTGCAGTCCGAGGTGGAAGTGTCGACCTTGTAGCCGGACTTGGACTTGGTGAGGTCGTAATCGCAGGCCTGCGGATCGGCGAATTCGGTGCCTGCTTCCACGCGCAGAGCGACGGGCGTCGCGACCGTGGTGGCGGCAATGTTCACACCGAGATGATTGAACCTCGCCGTGACCCACACCGGATCGAGCGGAGCGTCGAACTTCACGTGGGTGCCCAGGTTCACGATCTGCCTGCCAGCGGGGCGGAGCGTGACCGGAGCTGCGGGAAGCTTCGTTTCGGCGAAGGCGAGGCCCGCGAGTGCGAGAGGGGAGATGGCGTCCTGGGGAGCGTCTTCTTGCTCAACCCATTGGGTGCCCTGGATCGTGTTGCACTTCTCCATGTCCCCGAGCTCGATGTTCCCTGACTTGAGCTGATCCACGGCGTACGTTCGGTACCACCAGGCACCCTTTTCGCCCTTGTGGGACTCCTTCCCCTTGTTCCAGCCGGGAAGGGTCTTACCGGTGCTGGGGTCAATCGGTGCGGTCTTCTTCTGCTCTTCTTCGTACTGCTTAGGCGTGAATTTGGGTTGGGCCCAGCACAAAGGCGGCTCCCAAGGCCCGCCGCTCGGAGCTATGGGAGACGCGTCCGGAGCACCCTTGAAGTTGGTGTCGTACTGCACTTGTGCACCGATGGAGCCGTTCCCCGAGGAGCCCTCACCGCTACCCGCGGGCGGCTTCCCTGAGCTTCCGGTGCCGTCACCCGCGCTTGCAGTCCCCGCATGAGCGAGAACCAGAAGAAGTGCGAGACCGGTCGAAGTGGCCGTGGTGCGGGTCAGGGCACTCACTGGCACTCCTTCGCCTCGGCCTCCCCACGGAAGGACTGAACCAGCCACGTGTCGTGCTCGGTCTTGCTCAGAGTCGCGGTGTTCCGGATGAAGTCCTCGGGGTTCGGAGCGGTCTTCCGTACCTTGCCCGAGTCGACGTCCTTCGCGAATGCCTTGGTGCGGTCTTCGCAGTAGGTGACGATCGCGCGGTCGTCAGTGTTCTGCTCGACCTTCCGGTCGTAGTAACGGTAGGTCCCCGTAATGGTGCGGCCCTCAGACTTCGCCTTTTTGATCTCCGAGACGTAGTACGCCCGCGCGTCGCCGGAGTAATAGCGGCTCAGGAAGCGGGAATTGGGATCCAGGTCGACGTAGATCCGCTGTCGGGCCATGAGCCCCTCGGCCTGTTCCTTGAGGATCTGGTCCTTGGCCTTGTTGCCGGTCTCGTTCGGCTCGATCTCCACCTTGATGTCACTGGGGAGGCCGAAGTCGGGGACCTTGGCCGATGCGGTCGGCGATGCCTTGGGGCTCGACGAGCCCGAGCTTCCCGCCTGGTCCGCTCCCTCAATCTTGTCCCCTGAGCCCGAGCCACCTCCGCAGGCCGTCAGTAGGAGGGCTGTGGCTGCGGCAAGCGCGGCTGCAACGGGCAAAGAGCGGGGGTTCACGAACGACTCCTGGCGAGGTGGGGGCAAGTCAAGGGTCACGACGCTATCTGTGGGGCAGCCCATTTCGCCAGGTCGAACCCCGCGGGCGGAACACTGCCAATTGCGGATGAACGAGGGCGAATCGGGTGATGGTCGTGGCGTGATCTGCGCCGGGGCCGGCCCGTATGGATCCCGTATGGATGCGGGGCGGGTACTCCGGTATGTGCGGAGAGCGCCTGTGCGGCCGCGCGTTGCTGCGCGCTATCGCAACCGTGGAAAGGGCCGCTGAAGGGAGGGCCCGGGGGCGGCTTCATGGCTCCGCCACTTCGCCCCCCGAGGCAGGCGATCAACGCGGCAGCGATATGCCGCTGCCGCGTGAGGCGCCGGTTACGAAGTCAGCGGTTGATGGACTGAATTTCTTCGACCTCGATCTGCTGGACCGCCTCGATCGTGCCGTTGGGCATGCCGACCGGCGTCGCCTGGCCCGTGCCCTGCCAGGTGATCTCCCAGGTGAGGGAGGCCTTCAGCGGGAACGTGTCGCCGCCGGACGAGCGGCGGTAGGTGATGCCGCAGGGCGGCGTCTCCTTGGACTTGCCCTTGGCGTAGGGCTCGCCGATCTTGCCGTCGACTATGGGGCACTCACCGTTCGCGGGGATCGTGGTGGCGTCCTTGGTGCCGGGGTCGAGCGTGAGGGACTTGGGGGTCGCGGTCGTCGTCGCCTGGAGGTTGAAGCCGGGGACGTTGATCTCCGCCGTCGCCGTGACGTCGTCGAAGACGGCCTTGTCGAGCCAGGCCCACGTCGGCAGATTCACCTTGGTGACGGCCTCTGGCGCGAGGGTGACCTTGGTGCCGGGGAGCTCCATGTGCTGGTAGGCGAGGGCGGCCAGCATCTCCGGGGTGATGGCCTCCTCGTGCTGGGGAGGCGGCGGCTCGCCGTTGTCGACCCAGAAGGGGATGTCGGAGCAGGACATGCGCTTGAGGACGTCGGGCTCGTTGGGGTTCTGGACACCTGCCCAGAACATCCCCTCGCCGTCCTTCTCGACGTTGTAGTCCTTGTATCCGGGGGTGTCGGTCCAGCCGAAATCGTCCTCGTAGTGGCGCTTGAGCTGCCCCAGGGCGGTTCCCCCCGAGCCCAAGCCGGGGGTGTTCAACTGCTCCTTGATGTTCGCGGACATCTCTTTCTTGAAGTCCTTGGCACCGAGGTACGGGGCGTACCAGCAGGCCGGCGGATCCCAGTTCACGTCGGCAGACGTGACGTTTCCGCTGCCGCCGTCCTTGGTGACGGCTCCTGAGTACTTGACCTGTGCGGCGGCGTAGACGCCGGTCTTGTCGCTGCCGCCCTCTTCCTTGACGCTTCCCTTGCCGTTGCCGAAATCTTCGTCGGCGTGGGCGACGCCGCCCGTCAGAAGACCGCCGACGACGAGGGACAGTGAGAGGCAGGTGATCGCGGCTCTGTTCACGCGCACTGGTCTGCCTTCTCCGTCACGAACACAACCGAAGCGCGCCACAAGTCGTCCTTCCCCGGGAACTTATTCATAACGATCTTGAAGAAGTCGTACGACGCCGCACTGGGTGCCCCCTTGCGGACCTTCTTCGACTTCACGTCCTTTGAATAGAACTTGCTGGAGTCCACGCAGAACGAGACCTCGACCGCGCTGCCGTTCGGGGACTTCCGCACCTTCTCCTGGAAATGGCGTCGGGTGCCTGTGGAGGTCACTCCCGCGTCGACGCGGCCCTTGATCTGGGTGCGGGCGTAGCTGAGTCCCTTGTCCGTCGCGTAGGTGGCGACCGCCGGGTCGTCGACCTTCTGCTCGGCGACGCCCCGGTAGATCGACTGCACGAAGTGCCGGGCGTCGTCCATCGCCGCGGCCTCGTCCTTGTCCGCCGGCTTGTCCCAGTCGAAGACCAGGACCATGTCCTTGGGCAGAGTCAGGTCCACGCCGTCCGGCTTGTCCTCGGCGGGTGCGTCCGACGGCTCGTTCGACTTCTTCGACTTGTCTGCGCCCTGGTCGGCGCCGGCGATCTTGTCGTTGTCCTTGGAGCCGTCGTCTTCGCTGCCGCAGGCGGTCAAGAGCAGGGCTGCGGTCGCGGCGAGCGCGGCGGTGACGTGCTTGGTCCGGCGGTTCACAGTCGGCTCCCGGTGGGGCGAGGGGGTCTCCAAAAGGCCGACGTTAACTGTGGGGTTGTTGGTTCCGCCAGGGTCGATGGCCGGACAAAGTGCTCTATTTCGACGAACTGTCATCGTGTCGTGACGCGAAGAACGCCGCTATGCGGGGCCTCGCCCGGTTTTGCGGGGATGGGGCTCAGCCGCGCGGGGGGTTCGACGCCGCGTCAGAGGGTCCGTCGCGACGGGCCCTCGCCCTCAACTGAGCTTCTGTTCCTGCGACTTGACAACCGCAGGGAAGATCTTGGCGTCGCCGGCACGTGACTGGAGGTAGGCGTTGCCGTCCACTGCGAAATAGATGGCGATGGCGTCGCCGTGGCGGCTGACCTGGGTGCGCACGGTGTGCGTGTTGCCCTTGTACTTGCTCGTCGTCCTGAAGGCCAGGGACTCGTCGGCGCCGGGAGTGGGTGCGGTCCCGGTGGTCTCGGAGGCGACGGACTCGTACGGGCTGGAGGCCTTGTCCCCCTTCGCGGTGAAGCCACCCGCGCAGGCACTGACCGCCTTCGTCATGCCGGCCATGGCGTCCTTCGCCTTCCCGGGCGCGTACGTGGCGAGCGTGATGTAGGTGAAGGTGCCGTCGAACTCCTTCGCCTCCGCGACGCGGACGAAGCTGTCCCGCGGGTCGCCGGCGGGGAACTGGTTCATCGCGTACGCAAGCGGAGTACAGGCGGGCTTGCTGACCTTGATGTTGTCCCTCGACTTCGCGAAGACGAAGCCGTCGGCGGGCTTCACCACGGCGTGGGCGGGCACTTCGTTCCTGGTCAGGGAGAGCTGAGAGGCCGATTTGGTGGGCTTCTTCTCGGCGGGGGCCGCGGAAGAGGCCGCCGCCTTGCCGGCACTGTCGCCCTTGCTTCCCTTGTCGTCGTCTCCGCTGCCGCATGCCGTCAGCAGCAGGGCTGCGGTCGCGGCGAGCGCGGCGGTGACGTGCTTGGTGCGGCGGTTCACGGTCGGCTCCCGGTGGGGTGGGTGGGGGGGGCTTCAGCGGGCCGACGTTATCCGTGGGGCTGTTGGTTCCGCCAGGGTTGTCTGTGGGGCAAGTGGGATCATTTCGGCGGACTGTCATCGTGTCGTGATGCTGGGGAGTGCCGGGGCTGCCGGGGCGGATGGCGGTGGAGGTAGTGGACTCGGCGACGAACGGATCGACAGTACGGCTGCCTTCGGCAGGGATGGACGACGGTCACTCGGTCCTCCGGCGGCACGTGGCCATGACGGCGGCGAAGAGTTCGACGTGGATCTCACTGAGGTCGCCCGAGAGACCCGTCGCGGAGATCGGTGTCGGTCTTTGCGACGCGGGTGCGACGCGGGGGCGACGCAAGTGCGTTGCGGTGCCTCCTAGGGTGGCGCGCATGTACATCTCACCCCGAGCGCTCGAGGGCAGTCGTCGGTACCGGCTGGCTGCCGGTGTCATGTTGTTTTTGGGGTTGCTCGTACCCGGCCTTGGGATGACGGTTTCGGCTGTCTCCGGGGACATGGGGGGTCTCGGAGGGCTGGCCCTGGGGTCGGTGGGGGTGTCTCTGTTGGTCGTCGCCTGGTGGGCGGCGCGCTACTGGTACGCCGCGTTCCTTTCCGGGCGGCGCGAGGAGCCGGTGCCCGATCCGGATCCGTGGCCCTGGATGCTGCCCTGGACCGCGCTGATGACGGTGGCGATCGTCGGCGGGGCGCGTCAGTTGACGCAGGGGAACAGCGGGGGCTGGTTCGCGCTCGGGTTCGGGGCGATCATGGCCGTCCCCTGGGGGCTGATGGTGGCGGCCGGGGTGCTGGCGTTGCGGGAGCGGTGGCGTGTGAGGGGTGCGGCGTCGCCTGGGACCGCCGGTTCCGGCGCGCCTTCCGAGCCGCCCCGGCCGCGGCGCGACTGGGGCCCGATCGGTTGAGGTGTCGCCGTCCTCTGCCTGTGAGGTCGGCCGTCCTGGTCCGGCGGTGACCGTGGTCAGCGATCGCCCTGCCTCATCGCACCCTGCCTGCCCCGCTGCCCATGTGCCATTGCCTCTTCCCGATCCCGTGGCCCGCCCTGACCGGCCCGGTGCCGACCTACGCCTCCGCCTCCTGGAGAACGCCCCCGGAAGGTGTGGCGGGTCGAGTGGCACGACGGCCCGTGGCTCATCGCGGAGTGGGGTACGGAAGCCTGCCCTCCGCAGGATTCCGACGCGGTTGTCCCGTGCGAGATCGGGCTGGACGATCTGCTCGCGTTCGCCAGGGCCCGCTCGCGGGACGAATCACCCGCCGGGGACACGGAAAGCCACGGCTCCGAACACCGCGGCTCCGAACACCGCGGCTCCGAACACCGCGGCTTCCGAGCCCGCCAACGGGCGGGGAGCGATCAGACCTCCCCGCCCGCGTGATCAGCGCGGCACTTCAGCCCGCCGGATCAGCTCAGCGCAACTCGCGTCAGCGGCGGTTCATGCCCCGCTTCACCCTCTTCCCCGCCGCCGACTCGTCCAGCGTCTTCCACAGCTTCGATGAGCTCACCGACGTGTAGACGCCCGGAGCGCCCTGCGCCCCGCAGCCGTCTCCGTACGAGACGACACCTATCTGGATCGGCGCCCTGCGGCCGGGGACGTTACGGAAGATGGGGCCGCCACTGTCGCCCTGGCAGGAGTCCTTCGTCTCAACTCCCGCGCAGAAGTTGACCTTTGATTCGTATTCCTTGTAACTCGTCGCGCATTCCGCGTGCGAGAGAATCGGGACCTTTACCTGGCGCAAGCGGTCAGGGGTGTTGGGGAGTTCCGTGTCCGTGTTTCCCCAGCCCGCGACCGTGGCCTTCTGGCCGGGGCGGATCAGGGCGTCCGTGCCCTGCGTGGGGAGGGCGATCGGGGAAATGCCCCGCACCGGCTTGCTGAGTTGGATGAATGCCACGTCGTACGCTTCCTGGCCCTTGAGGTAGCGCGGGTGCACGACCACGCCGCCCTTGGCCACGTTGCGTATCTGGCCCTGGCCGGAGGCGGAGAGGACCGTGCGGCCGACCGCAACCTGGAGCTTCTTCGGCTTCAGCGGCTTGCCCGCGTCGTCCACCAGGCAGTGCGCCGCCGTCATCACCGTGTCCGCGGTGACCAGGCTGCCGCCGCAGAACTGGCGGTCGAGCGGGCTGCCGGGGCCCTTGTCCAGCACGGCAGCCATGAAGGGGTAGGCGTCGTTGGAGACTTCGGTGCCGCCGATGATCGCGTGCGCGGCGGGGGTGCTGGTCGCCAGCATGGCAAGTGCCGCCGTGGTCACGCCGGCTGCCGCCACCGTCTTACGTGATGCCTTGCGCGAGGTACGTCGTACGTGCGAAGGAAAGGAAAGTCTCATGGGGGTTGAATTTCGCTTCCGTGTCGAGCACAGCAGGGATTCTTGTGGTGCGGTACATCACCGCTCGGCTCGCCGTCGCTGCGGGTCTCGGCGTGCCGGACTGTGAGACGGGGGAGCGTTGGTGGGGGTTCATCGGGTGCCGTGGAATGTCGAGCCGCCGGGCCATGGCGCCATGACGCCATGGCGCCCTTTCCGGGGCGTGGATCGACGGCTGGGTTTCTCGTGTGAGAGGTGAGCTGGCCGTCTATCTCAACGAGTTCGAGTTCCGGTTCGGGTATCCGGCCCGACCTCAACTCCGTCGAGACCGGAAGTGGGTGCGACGAAGCCGTTCGCGACGAAGCCTCCGCCGTCTCCGCCGTCCCCGCCGCCCCCGGCGACCTTGCGCTCCTCTATCGCCACATCAGCCGCCTCAGCCTGCCGGACGTAGGAGTCGGACTCTTCGTCCATTCCGTGCGGCAGACAGCTGACGGGCTCCGCGGGGATCTGCCCACCCGGGTCGTGGGCGAGGTCGAGGACTCCGTCGTCGTCTTCGGGTCCGACGGCGGCGGGGCGCTCTTCGCCCTCAGCCGTACGGATGGCGCGACCGTGTATCGCCTTCCGCCAGCGCGAGTTGACGGCTCCGTCTACCGCTGTGCGGAGGGCATCGAGGTCGTCGCCCTCGGCCTCCGAGGCTTCCTCGTCCACGTCGAGAGCGAGCTGCGGCGGAGCTGATCCACCCCCAGCGCCAACCCCAGTGCCACCCCCACCTCCAACCCCAGTGCCACCTCCAGCCCCACCCGCACCACCCCACATGGCCGAACTCCGCCCACCCGGGAACCACTCCCGCCCCTCCCGGCGTCATCCGTCCGGCTGGTGGATCAGCTGTTCATCGGTCACCGGTCGGCTGGTGTTCCTCATCACCGCACTCCTCGGGGCCCGTTGCGCAAAGGGTAATTATTCGCGTACGCACATCCTCGCCCTCCGTCTCCGATGCCGGAATGCGTGGGAACCATGGAGTACGGATTGCGCGTGGATAACGATGAGGGGCGTGGGCCGCAGCAGTCTCAGCGCGCCTTGAGGGGCTTATGTGCTGCTGATACGGTGCGATGACTTGACACTGTGCCTGGGGCTGAATAGCCCGCCCGAGGCGGGCGAAGAGAGTCGCGAGTGTCTGAAAATGACCGAATCTTCTTGGGCGTGCGGGGAGCAGTTGCGTGAAGATCCAAGAGCGTACGGGGGCGGGCAACAGCCGTTCCGCCGCGCCGGTTCAGCCAGCGGTCGGTGAGCGCCTTCCCGCGCCGCCTCGCGAGCGCAAACCGGCACTCGCCGCCCTGGCCGTTCTGCTCATCCTCATCGGCGCCCTCGGTGCCACCGTCCTCGTGCTGCGCGCGGGGGACCGGATCGAGGTCGTCCAGGTGACGGCGGAGATCCCTGCCGGGGAGTCCGTCGTCCGCGACAAGAACGTCAGCTCGGTGATGGTCGCCGAGGACTCGGCGATCAACTACGTCAAGTGGTCCCAGCTCGACAGCCTGACGAAGCTCAAGGCAACCAACACCATCCCCAAGGGTGCCGTGGCCGTCGGCGAGATGTTCTCCAGCAAGAGCGGCCTGCCCGCGGGCAAGTCCGCGGTCGGCGTCTCCCTCAAGGAGGGGCAGTACCCCGCGGACGGCGTGAAGGCCGGCGACAGCGTGGACGTCTACCAGGTCGGCGACTCCGCGTCCTCGGGGTCCAGCGACAAGGAGACCGGCGGCTCCGCCGGATCGAGCGCGAGTGACGCGCCGATCGTCTCGGCCGCCCGCGTCAGCTCCGTCGCGGCCAAGAGCGACGCCACCGTGAGCACCGGCTCCCTCGGCGTCACGCTCCTGGTGGACAGCGCCGACGCCGCAGCCGTCACCAGGGCCGCGTCGGCCGGTGCCGTCTCCCTCGTCCAAGTGTCTCCCGACGGCAACTAGAGGCGAGTAGAAGAGACATGGCGCTCATTGCTCTCGCCGCCGACAAGGGGTCTCCCGGAGTCACCACCGCGGCCGTCGCGCTCGCAGCCGTCTGGCCGCGGCGCGTCCTTGTCGCGGAGACCGACCCCGCCGGCGGCGACCTGGTCTACCGCAGTGCCGCCGCGCACGGCGGACCGCTCAACCCCAACACCGGGATGCTCAGCATCGCGGCCACCGCACGCCGCGGCCTCGTGCCCGACCAACTCTGGGACCACACGCAGCCGTTGGCCGGTGGGCTCGAAGTCCTCGTGGGGCTTGGAGTGGCCGAGCAGGCCGCCGGGCTCGCGGGTCTCTGGCCGACCCTCGGCCGCGCCTTCTCCCAGCTCGCCGACTCCCCGCACGCGCCGGCCGACGTCATCGCCGACTGCGGTCGTATCAGTGGGGACACCCCCGCCGTCGAGCTCTTCCCGCAGGCGGCCCTCGTGCTGCTCGTCTCGCGGACCGAGCCCGAGGCCATCGCGCGCGTCCGTGACCGGGCCGCCGCTCTCGCCACGAAGCTGCACGGCGGATCGCGGGGGGCCGCGTCCCTTGCGACCCCGCTCATCGGCGTACTCCTGATCGCCGACCCCTCGACATCCGCCAAGCTCGTCCACCAGGTCAACGACATGCTGATGGCCGCGCAGACCGGCGCCCGCGTCGTCGGCACGCTCGCCGAGGACCCGGCGGGCGCCGAGCAGTTGGCGGGCCGCAAGCGCGGACGTCTCGACAAGTCGATGCTGATCCGCTCGGCCCGCAAGGTGACCGTCGACCTCTACCAGCAGTACGGCGCCGCGTGGGCCAACCCGACCGCGGGCACGCACGGCGGGCACGGGGCCGGCGCGCACGGGGCCGGCCGATGAGCGTTCCCGTCGATCACCAGCTCGTGAAGCGGTTCCGGCAGGACGCCGGTGACCGCATCGCCGAGCAGCGCCGCCTGGACCAGGTCTCCGGCGTCACCCCCATGTCGGGCGAGGACGAGCGGCAGTACGCCCGCGCGGTCATCGCCCAGATCCTGGAGGAGTACGCCCGGATAGAGATCAACGCCGGGCGCACCCCGCTGGACGCCGAGACCGAGGAGAAGTACGCGGCCGCCGTGCACGCGGCGCTCTTCGGCGTCGGACGGCTCCAGCCGCTGCTCGACGACCCCGAGGTCGAGAACATCGACATCAACGGGTGCGACCAGGTCTTCGTCGGATACGCCGACGGCCGCGAGGCCAAGGCCGACCCGGTCGCCGAGACGGACGAGGAGCTCGTCGAGCTCATCCAGATCCTCGGCGCCTACTCCGGTCTCTCCTCGCGCCCCTTCGACTCCGCCAACCCGCAGCTCGACCTCCGGCTGCCCGACGGCTCGCGTCTGTCGGCCGTCATGGACGTCACGCGGCGCCCGGCGCTCTCCATCCGACGTGCCCGCATGGGCAAGGTCTTCATGTCGGACCTGGTGGGCAACGGCACGGTGACCCCCGAGGTCGCGCACTTCATGGCGTGCGCGGTGCGGGCCCGCAAGAACATCATGATCGCGGGCGCGACGAACGCCGGGAAGACGACGCTGCTGAGGGCGCTCGCGAACGAGATCCCGCCGCACGAGCGTCTTGTCACCGTCGAGCGAGCCCTTGAACTCGGCCTCGACCAGTTCGCCGACCTGCACCCGAACGTCGTCGCCTTCGAGGAGCGTCTGCCCAACTCCGAGGGCCAGGGCACCATTTCGATGGCGGAGCTCGTGCGCCGATCGCTCCGTATGAACCCGTCGAGGGTCATCGTCGGTGAGGTGCTCGGCGACGAGATCGTGACGATGCTGAACGCGATGTCGCAGGGCAACGACGGCTCGCTCTCCACGATCCACGCCAACAGTTCGAGTGAGGTCTTCAACCGCATCTCGACGTACGCCCTCCAGGCCACCGAGCGGCTGCCCATCGAGGCGAGCCAGATGCTCGTGGCCGGAGCCGTCAACTTCGTCGTCTTCATCCAGCGGCGCAACAACTACCAGACCGGCGGCAAGCTCCAGCGCATGGTGACCTCGGTCCGCGAGGTCAACGGCGTCGACGGCCGCGTGCTGTCCAGTGAGGTCTTCGCGGAGGCCGCGAACGGGCAGGTCGTCGCGCACGCGCCGATCTCCTGCATGGACGACCTGGCCGCGTTCGGCTACCGCCCCGCCGGGCAATGGGGGTGAGCACGACATGAACTCACTCGGCTCGATGGGCGGCCTTTTCTCGCTGCCCGTCCTGTACGCACTGGGCTGCGGTGTCGCGGTCGGCGGTGGCCTCGCGGTCCTCGCGATCGCGCTGCGCGGGCTGCCGGTGAAACCCGAGCACGAGAAGCAGAAGGCAAGCGAGCGGATGAGCGAACTCATCCGCTTCGCGGGCCGGCGCGGTTCGCTCGCGATCGGCGTGGGCCTGGCGGTCCTGCTCCTCACGCGCTGGGCGGTGGCGGGCATCGCGTCCGGCATCCTCGTCTTCTTCTGGGACAAGCTGTTCGGCGGCGCGTCGGAGGAGCGGTCGCAGATGCGGCGCGTCGAGGCGCTCGCCGCCTGGACGGAGTCCCTGCGCGACACGATCGCGGGAGCGGTCGGCCTGGAACAGGCGATCCCCGCGTCGGCGCGGGCGGCGGCTCCGGTGCTCCGCCCCCACCTGGACGCCCTGGTGGACCGTCTGCGCGCGCGTACGCCGCTGCCGGAGGCGCTGCAGGTCCTGGCCGACGAGATCGACGACGCGTCGGCGGACATCATCGTGGCGGCACTGATCCTGAACGCGAAGCTGCGCGGCCCGGGTCTGCGGCAGGTGCTCGGCGCCCTGGCCAAGTCGGCGCGCGAAGAGGTCGACATGCGCCAGCGCGTGATGTCGCAGCGGGCGTCGACGCGGCGGTCGGTGCAGATCGTGGTCGCGGTGTCGATCGCGTTCGTGCTCGGCCTCTCGATCTTCAACCGCGACTTCGTCGAGCCCTACGGCACGGCGGTGGGCCAGCTCGTACTCGCCTGCGTCTGCGGCCTGTTCGCACTCGGCTTCTGGTGGCTGCGCAAGCTCTCGACGGTGGAGACACCGGACCGCTTCCTGGTCAGGGACGAGCCGGGCGTGCAGTTCGTGCGCCCGCGGGGCCCGGGCACCGCCCCCGGTACGGGCGAGCAGGCCCCGCTGACGGGCCAGGCGGGCCCGTACGGCCAGCCGCAGGCACAGCCGGGTTCGGCCCCGGGCCAGCCGGGTCACCCCGGTCAGCCGGGCTACTCGAATCCTGAGGGGGTACGTCGATGAGCCTGACGATGCCGATAGTGATAGGCGCCATCATGGGCCTGGGCATCTACGCCCTCGTCCGCGCCCTGATGCCCTCCAAGCGGAGCGCGGTCGCGACGGTCGCGCGGATCGATGCGATGCGGGCCAGGGGGGCGGCGTACGAATCGCACCGCTCACCGGCCGGGAACGCCGGCAAGAGTTCGGGGCGGCTGGACTCGACGCGCTCCCGGGTGGGCGAGCGGGTCGCCGAGTTCTACCTCACGCAGGGCTGGGAACAGCGCTCGCTGCGGGCCGACTTGGCCGTGCTCGACCGCAGCTGGGAGAAGTTCCTGGCGACCAAGACGCTGCTGGCGGCTGCGGGAGTCTTCTTCGGGCCGTTCATGTTCGTCATCATCTGGACGCTGGGGGTCGGTCGCAGCCCGATCATCCCCGTGTGGCTCGCGTTGATGTTCGGCGTCATCTTCTTCTTCCTTCCCGACCTCGAAGTGCGAAGGGACGCCGCGGCCAAGCGGCGTGACCTGCGCCGCGTCATCGGCGCCTATCTGGACCTGGTGTCGATGAGCCTGGCGGGCGGCCGCGGCCTCCCCGAGGCCCTGATGGCGGCGGCGGAGATCTCCGACGGATGGGCGACGCAACGTATCCGAACCGCTCTGGCCGATGCGCGGATCACCGGCATCAGCCAGTGGCAGGCGCTCGGCACGCTCGGCGAGCAGCTGGGCATCGAAGAGCTCAAGGACCTGTCGGCCTCGCTCGCCCTGGTGGCGGACGACGGTGCGAAGGTGCGTGACTCGCTCGCCTCCCGAGCGGAGACGATGCGCCACCGCGAGATGGCCGAGATCGAGGGCAGCGCGGGCGAGAAGTCCCAGTCGATGCTCGTCGCCCAGCTGCTTCTCTGTGCCGGCTTCCTCGTCTTCCTCATCTTCCCCGCGGCCATGCGCGTGTTCCAGGTCTAGCGATCTTTACGGCGACGGACGGGCCGGCGGACGGCGGCGGCCCGACAACCTCCCCCCACTCCTGAGAGGACAACTCACCATGAACGGACGGAACTTCAGCACCGGCAACCCGGCTGTGGACTTCCTGGTCACCTTCCTGAAGGGCCGCGTGCAGCGTGCCCGCTCCGGCGAGCTCGACCGCGGTGCGTCCGCGGTCGAGTGGGTCATCATCTCGGCGGTCGTCGTGGCGATCGTCGGCGTGGTCGCCGCCGTGATCAACGGCGCGCTGAAGGGCGGCGCGGAAGACGTCAAGAACTGCATCGAGGGCGCGGACGCCGACGGCACCTGCTGATCGGCCGTTGACCGGGGATCGAGGGCGGATACGAGTGCGCGGATGCGTGAAGCGATGGATACGCCGCAGGGTGGAGGCAGCCTCCACCCGCGGTGAATCCGGCATGACCGCGATCGAGTTCGTGCTGCTCACCCCGGTGCTGTTCTTCATGATCTTCGCGACGGTGCAGTTCGCGCTGTACTTCTTCGCGGATCACGTCGCCCAGGCCGCGGCCCAGGCGGGTGCGCGCAAGGCCCGTGCGACGGCCGACGAGAACCCGGGCGGCTGGCGGGGCGAGGCGCGGGACGTGGTCGACGCCTACATCCGGCAGCTCGGCCCGCAGTTGGTGCTCGGCCCGGACGTGAAGACGGTCGAGCCGAAGGCGAACACGGTCGGCGTGGAGATCACCGCGAAGGTGCCTTCCGTCTTTCCCGGTCTCGACATGACGGTGCGCGCGCGGTCGTCCGGACCGGTGGAGCGGTTCGTCGAGGAGGGCGAGGGCGGCTGATGAGGAACGTATGGGTACGTGCTCTTCTCCGGTACCGCGCGCTCGGCCTCGGGTCCGACCGGGGTCTTTCGACGATCGAGGTGGTCATCCTCGCGCCCGTGATGATCCTTTTCATCCTGATCCTGGTGGCCTTCGGTCAGCTCGTCGACGGCCGGGGAGCCGTCGACGGCGCCGCGCGTGACGCCGCGCGCGCCGGATCGATCCAGAAGGACATGGGCACGGCGATGGCCGAGGCACGGGCGGCGGCGGAAGCAGACCTCGAGGGCGTCTGCGTGGGCCCGGTCACCGTCAGCCAGACGAGCGCGGGCTTCGTCCCCGGCACGTTCTTCACGGTGGAAGTGAGCTGTGAGGTAAGGGGCCTGGCCATGCTGGGCCTCGACATGGAGACGACACTGAAGGCCAGCTTCAGCTCTTCGCTGGACCCCTACCGGAGGTCGGCGTGAGCACCGCTACTCGTATCGGCCCGCGCCTGCGCGCGTGGGTGGCCGCCCGCCGCGAACGCCTGGACGACCGCGGCTCGGGCGCGGGCGCCGTCATCATCTTCGCGCTCGTCTTCCTCTCGCTCTCGGCCTTCGTCATCGACGGCGGCCTGTCGATCTCCAAGCGGGAGCGGGCCGCGGACATCGCGGAACAGGCCGCGCGGTACGCCGCGCAGGATCTCGACACCGAGGGCATCTACGAAGGTGCCAAGGGCGCGCCCATCAACTTCGAGAACTGCGGCGCGCGAGTACAGCAGTACGCCCGCTCGACGGGCATGCGCGGCGCGGACGTCGCGGCGACGCACTGCGTGACGGCGAACGCGAACCAGGTCGAGGTCGAGGTCCAGCTGACCTACAGCCCGGTGTTCACGGGGATGTTCTACGGCGGCGACGTGACGGTGCACGGCCGCGCGGCGGCGGAGAACGCGGTCGGCTGACGCCGGCGGCGGTGAGTGTTGTCGAAAGGACGAGGACAGCCATGACCCGGTATACGGAGCCGCGGACCATCGCTCGCGGCGGGTTCAGCATCAAGGTGCCGGAGACGTGGTGGGAGTTCGACGTGCGGCCCGAGTCGCGCGACGCCGCCATCCGGCAGATGATCAACGACCGCGTACGTCAGCGCCCGGAGCTGGCCCCGTATCGGGAGGACTTCGAGGGCTTCCTGCGCAAGGCGTCGAAGGATGCCTGGCAGTCCGGCGCCCTGTACTGCGGCTGCATGGCGGAGAGCTTCGGCGGCGATACGCCGGTCACCGGCTCGGTCACGGTCTCCCTGGTCGGCGCCCGCACGGCGAACGGCGACGTCCTGCCGACGGACCCGGACCGCATCGTCGCCCAGCTCGGCGTGCGCGAGGCCAGGCGGGAGGGTGACGCGTGGCGGAAGGTGAAGACGGTCGACATCCCGGGCGTCGGGCTCGCGGCGCGGACGTACGGCCTGGAGGACATCTCCGTGCCGGGCGACGAGCGCACGATCCGCGTCGTCCTGATGCAGACCTTCATTCCGGTGCCGGGGCAGGAGGGCAAGGTGGCACTGGTCTCGGGCAGCAGCCAACAACTCGAACTGGCGGACGCGTTCTTCGACATCTTCGACGCGGTGACGTCTACGTTCCGCTTCGCGGAGTGACGGCTACGTGCCGTCTTTGCCCTTGCCCTTTCCCGTGCCCGTGCCCTTGTTCGGCTTCACCGCGTCGTTGACCTCCTTGGCCAGCTTGTCGTCCAGCTTCTTGAACTCGCGTACGACGGCGTCGGACAGTTCGGCGAGGGCGGTCAGCTGCTGGCCGATGTCCTCGCGGCCGTCCTCCCAGTTGGACTCGAAGTCCTCGAGCGAGTCGTACACGCCGCCGTCGCCGATGTCGTCCCTGTAGGACTCGAAGGTCTTCTTCGTCCGGTTCATGCGGTCCTTGATGGAGCGCAGCCGGGATCCGTAGTCCTCCAGCTCGGTGAGCGGGACCGCGAGGTCGCTCTTTCCCTTACCGCCCATGTTCGTATCCCCCTTGGGTGCCGAGGTAGAGCTTGCCGCCCGGAGCGATTCCCGCATAGCTGTTGCGGAGATCTCATCGTCCCACTCGGCCGCGAGAGGGTCGAGCCGAAACCACTGCGGCGTTCAGGCCGCCCCGCGGGTGGCGCCCGGCGTCGTAGACGCCTCGAAGGGCATGCGCGGCGAGGCGTCTACTTGAGGGGTCAGCCGGACTCATCCGACATTCACTCCGGGGACGACGATCATCTGGTGACCTTCGGGAGCGGCGGCGGGTTTTACCTCCTGTCCCCGTTTGCAGGAGGTAGGTCCGGATGCGTACGAGAGTGGCGTCGTCGTCGCTGGTTGGTGTGGCTGTGGCTGTGGCTGTGGCTGTGGTGGTGCTGGCTGGGTGCGGTGGTGGCACGGAGCCCGAAGGCTCCGACGAGATCGCTGGAGTGGGCGAGGGGGCGAAGGCCTCGCCCGAGGCGCACCCGGTGCGCGACGGGATCGCACGGCCCAAGGTGTCGCTGCCGCAGGGGGACCAGCTCGTCTTCGTGCCCCGGGAGACGGGTGACGCGAGGACGGACGCGGTGCTGCGTGACAACGCCGAGTACTTGCGGGCCATCGACGAGGCGATCGGGAACCAGGACCCCAAGGCTAGGGCGGTGGCCTTCTACAGCAAAGGTGCGGCCTACCTGGACTCGGTGGACTGGATCGGCGGCTTCGTCGAGGAGGGCACCACGGTGACGGGGACGGTGCGTTACGTCGATCGTCGGGTCACGTTCGGAAAGGACGGTTCAGCCGGGCTCACGTACTGCGGGGACGAGTCCAAGGGCTACACCAAGAACCTCAAGACGGAAAAGACCAACGTCACCCCGGTCACCAAGGATTCGTACGTCTTCTACAACGACCGGCTGAGGAAGAACACCAAGGGCGTGTGGCAGGTCACCAAGAGCGTTTCGGAGCGAGGCAGCAAGGCCTGTCGCCCATGACCGGCCGCCATGGCGCGGCATCCGCGCTCACCGCGTTCGCGGTACTCCTTCTCATCATGCCGACAGCCGCGCCGAGTTGGGCTGACCGGAGCCACAACGGAGGGTCCAGCGAAGAAGCGAAGGGTGGCATGAGCGGCGGTGCCATCACTGTGGAGACGAGGGTGCGGACGTCGGTCGGCGGTGGCTCGACCGGCATGTCATCCACGACCGGCTCGCTGGCACCGGTGAGGCCCGACTGGACGCCCCCGGCGTGCTGGTACGAGCCCGCGTTCTCTCCGAAGGAGATCGAGCGCACCGTCAAGGCGTGGCGGAGGTTCGGGGCGGGGGCTCCGCTCGTCGGTGGGATCGGGTACGTCATCAGCGACGCGCTGGAGCACCGTTACAAGGACGGCCATCCCTACAAGAACTACAACCTCTCCAAGCAGGGCGAGGGCATGTTCTGGGCGCCCGTGGTCAATCCGAACCGTGAGGGCGAGCCCGAGGCGACGGCGTGCGACCGGCAGCCCTTCTGGGTGGACAAGGGGCAGACTCCGGACGAGCCCCTGGCCGTCTCCCCGGAGGTCCTCGCCGAGTACGCGTACGACGAACTCCCCGTCCCCGGCACCGAGATCAAGATGGCGCCGCGCGGCAGGTCCACGGTGAACCTGCCCACCTGGGTCTGGCTGGACAAGGCCAGGTTCAAGAAGATCACCGTCACCGCGAGCCTGCCCGGCACGGGCCTCTCGGCGACGACGACGGCCGAGCCCGAGGCCCTGCACATCGATCCGGGCACGCAGGACGCGACCCGTTTTCCCGCGTCGGGCGCGTGCGCGATCCGCAAGGGCGGCGGCATCGGCGAGCCGTACGTGCGAGGCAAGGCGGAGAGGGTGCCGCCGTGCGGGGTGACGTACCTGCGCTCCACGGCCGCAGACGAGGCGTACGCCGTCCGGGCCACGCTCAGTTGGAAGATCCACTGGACCAGCACCACGGGCGAGGGCGGCTCGCTGCCGTCCGGCTCCTTCGGCGCGACTCAGCGGATTCCCGTACAGGAGATCCAGTCCGTGAACCGCTGACCCCGGCCAGGGTCCGCCGGTGAATCGCCGTCAATGCCATATCTCGGGGTCGAAACCAGGCCTGGGTCGCCACCTCTTGCCTCAGCGGTTGATCGACTGGATTTCCTGGACGTCCATGTCCTGGGTCGTCTCGAAGGTGCCGTTCGGCAGCAGGTGCTTGCCGTCGTTGTCGGAGCCCTCCCAGGAGATTTCCCAGGTGATCGATGCCTTCAGTTGGTACGGCTTTCCGCCCGTCGCGCGGAGGTACTTGATGCCGCACGGCGGGTCCTGCTTCGACTTGCCCTTTGCGTAGGGCGTGCCGATGCTGCCGTCTTCGTTGATCTCGCATTCGCCGGAGGCGGGGAAGGTCTCCGCGTCGGACGTGCCCGGTTCCAGGTGGAGGCTCTTCGGCTTGGCCGTGGTCTCCGCCCACAATCCCGTGTTCGGGAGCTCCGCGCGGACCTTGACGTCCTTGAAGGTGCCCTTGTCCAGCCAGACCCAGGTCGGCATGTTCACCGTCGACTTGGCCTCCGGCTTCAGTTCCACCTCGGTCTCGGGGACCTTCACCTTGTCGTAGGCGTACTCGGCGAGCATCTCCGGCGTCGGGGCGTGCGGGATGTCGGGGACCGTTCCCGCGTCTTGCCAGAACATGATGCGGCCGCAGTCCCAGGAGTCCGGGTCGGTGTCGTCCGGTGCGACACCGCGCCAGAAGTAGCCGTCCTTGCCGATGTTGTAGTTCTTGTAGCCCTCGGCGCGGCTGTTCTCGTCGTCGAAGTTGTCGTTGGCCTCGCCCTTGTCGTAGTGATCGATGAAGATCGCGTCCGACCAGAACTCGTGGATGCCGGCGTCGTCGACTTCTCCGGCCTCCGCGGCCTTCTTGAGCTGCTCCGGCGTGTAGGCGGGCTCGTACCAGCAGGCCGGGGGCTTCCAGTTGGGGTCGATCGGCGCGAGGTTCCCCTTCTTGCCGCCGCCCTCACCACCGCTCTTGTACGTGACCTTGATCGAGGAGTGCGTGACCCCGGCCCCGAGGTTGCCTTCGTCGTCCACGCTGCCGCCGCCTTCATGGCCCGGCCCGCCCAGCGCCAGCGCGGGCGAAGGGACGAGAGCCGAGACGATCGCCAAGGGGGCGATCACCCGGACGGCAACGGTTCCTATGGCGCTGCGAGTGGAGCGCATGATCAGCATCCTCCCGGGGCGGTCTCCACCGAGGTGGTCATCCAGACTCCGTTGTCGCTCTTCTCGAGCGCCGTGCGGTACTGGACCTTGGGGGACTCGCCTTCGGGGGTCCCCTCCTTCTTGCCGGTCTTGAGGTCCTTGCTGAAGCCCTTGCTCTCGTCCACGCAGTAGAAGAGGGTCGCCCGGCCCTTCTCGCGGATCTCCGCCTCGGGGCTGAAGGCCTTGATCTCACCGGTGATCGTCAGCCCTTCGTAACCCCTGACCCACTTCTCACCGCTGGCGAGGGCGGAGCGGGCGCTGTAGAAGGCCAAGTAGTCGGCCTCGGGGTCGGCTTCACCGATCGCGGCGTAGGTTCCGCGGAGTCGTTCCTTGCCGTCGTTCAGGATCGACTGGATCTTCGGATCGCTGTCCGTCCAGCCCTCGAAGTCGGCCTTGAAGGACGTGGGCAGGGTGATCTTAGGACGGTCGACGTCCGACGATTCCGACGCGGTGGGCGACGGTTTGCCCGACCCCTTCCCCGCCCCCTCGATCCTGTCCGAGGAGTCATCGCCCCCGCCGCCTCCGCAGGCGGTCAGGAGCAGGGCCGCGCTCGTCACCAGCGCGGTCACGGTGGGCAGGGTGCGACGGGCCACGATTGCAGTCCCCCAGAGTTCGGCGTGTGTGCAGGAGAGAATGGAGCCGGACGAAATTACCAGGCGTGGGTAACCAGTACCGGTGGGCCTTGTGAAGGTTCTCGTGTTCTGTGCGGTGACGGAAGCGAACGCGAATGACGGGGCCCCAAGTGCTACGGGGGCGCAGCGATTCCGTGCCGGAACTGTGACGCGGGGGAGTGAAGGGGGGATGCGTGCCTGTTCTGGGCGGGCAATCCCGGGCGCGAGAACGGGCGGAGGCGGACCGTAAGCGGGCGGAGAGAGTGCCGCTTAACTCTCAACTCGGGCTCAAACGGGCACCCGCGCAAGACCCTTGGGCACCGATGCCTCTGTATGACCTTCGGCCCCTTCCGTACCATCGCCTCAGTACCCTCAGCGCACACACCGCTGATCCCTATCCGCTCCCTCTCAGAGGACACCAGGACTCCCGCCATGGCGCGCACCACTTCAAGTTCGAACGGCGGCCCGTCGGCTCCACGGAATCGGACGCCGCAGCCGCTGCCCCGGCGTCGTCGTACGTTCGGGGACTTCGTCAAGGCGTTCCTCGCCTTCGTCGCGTTGGCCGTGCTCGTCATCGGCGTCCCTGGCGCGCTCGCGTACGCCGTGGGGTGGCCGCTTCCGGGCGGTGCGCCCTCGCTGGACTGGTTGCAGCAGGAGATCACGGTCGGGACGTTCATCAACGTACTGACCGTCGTCGTCTGGCTCGCCTGGGCCCAGTTCACCGCCTGCGTGCTGGTGGAGGTCAAGGCCGCGCTCTCCGGGGTCGGGATGCCGGGGCGCATTCCCGGGGCCGGTGGCAGTCAGCTGCTCGCCCGGCAACTCGTCGCCGCCCTGCTCCTGGTCGGCGCCACCGCCGCCAGCTTCGCGCCGGGGCTCTCGCAGTTCGGGCAGTCCCTGGAGGGGAATCAGAAGCCCGCTTCCGCCGCCTCCGCCCAGCAGACCCCCGGCGGTCTCTTCGGGCAGGAGCAGGCCGGGAGCGCCGCAAGTGCCGTCGCCGAGCAGGCCGAGCAGGCCGCCGCGCAGGCCGGCAGCAGCGCCAAGGACGGGGACACCAAGTACTACCGGATCCAGCCGCCCGAAGGACGGCACCACGATTCGATGTGGGAGATCGCCGAGCGGCACCTGGGAGACGGCCGCCGGTACAAGGAGATCTACCAGCTCAACAAGGACCGCGAGCAGCCCGACGGGTCGCGGCTGTCCGAGGCCAGCCTCATCCGGCCGGGCTGGATCATGGAGATGCCCGCGGACGCGCACGGCGGCGAGCTCGTCGAGATGCCCGACGAGGCGCCCAAGGTCTCGCAGGACGTCAAGGAGCAGATCTCCGACTACGCCAAGTCCGGGGACCACGCCAACGAGCAAGGCGGCGGCCAGCAGGGTGGCGGCGCCACGGAGCAGGGCGGCGGCGGGTCCGTCGACCGCGACACCGCGCACATCACCATTCCCGAGCAGCGGCCCTCCGACGGCGCGCGGCAGGAGGCGCCCGTCGCCAGTAGCGGGAGTGAGTCCGAAGGGTTCTCCTTCGGGCTGCCCGAGGCGCTCATCGGCGCGCCTCTCCTCGCCGCTGGACTCCTCGGCGCGCTCGGCCGCCGTCGGCGTCACGCCCTGTGGCAGTCGGCCATGGGCGCCGTCGGCGGACGTCGCGGCATGGAGCCGCCGACGCCGACCGGGGGCGCGGCCGCCGCGCAGGACGCCCTGCTCGTGGGGGCCGACCCCGAGGGCGTACGCCTTCTTGATCTTTCGCTGAGGGGGCTCGCCGCCGCCCTCGCCGAGGAGTCGCGCGCGCTGCCCACCGTCTACGCCGCCTGGCTCAGCAACGGCGATCTGCACCTCCAGCTCGCCCAGCCCGCCGGACGGCCGCCCGCGCCCTGGCAGTTGGGGCAGGACCAGACGTTCTGGATGCTGGCGCGCACCGACGCCGAGCAGTACGAGGACGTGGACACCGCCGCTCCCTACCCGGGGCTCGTCAGCCTCGGCACGCTCGACGACTCGCGGCTGCTGCTCAACCTCGAAGCCGTGCCCGGTGTCGTGTCGCTGAGCGGGACCGAGGCCGACCGCGCCGCGGTCTTCGCCTCCGTCGCCGCCGAGCTCGCCACCAACGGCTGGTCCGACCGCATGACCATCACCCTCGTCGGCTTCGGGCAGGACCTGACGCCGCTCGCGCCCAACCGGCTGCGCCACCTCGACGACATCGAGGCGCTCATCGAGACGATGGAGGCCGAGACGCGCCAGCGGCGCGGTGCCCTGGGCGCGGCCGGGCACGACTCCGTGCTCACGGGTCGTACGGGGCCCGCCCAGCACACGCGCTGGGCGCCGCACCTGGTGCTTCTCGCCGCCGAGCCCACCGGCGACGACGCCGTGAAGCTCGCCGAACTGGCCGCGGACGCCAGCCGGCTGGGCATCGGCTACCTCGTCGGCACCGAGTCCGGGGACATGCCGGGTGCCGCCTGGGAGATGGAGATCACGCCCCAGGGCAAGCTCCTCGCCCCGCTGCTCGGGCTGGAGCTGGAGGCGCAGACCCTGCCCGAGGCCCTGCAGCGCTCCGTCGTGGAGCTCTTCGTCGACGCGGACCCGGGCGAGGGCGGCACACCCGGTTCGCCCGGTCAGGCCGGTTCCGGTCGTACGGCCACCGCTCCGCCGTTCCTCGTCGACGTCACCGAGCAGGGGCGGCCCGCGGTGTACGCGCGCCTCGTCGGTACGTACGAGATCATCGGCCTCGACACGCCTGACGGCGAGCGCAGCCCGCTGATGCACGAGGCGCTGGCGCTGCTCCTGCTGCACCGCGAGGGTGTGCACCCCCGGGTGCTCGCCTCCGCGCTGTGGCCGCGGGGCGTCACCGAGGACGTACGCGACGCGCTCGTCGACCGGCTGCGCGAGTGGCTCGGCACCGAGCCCGACGGATCGCCGCGGCTGCGGGCCGACCAGAGCGGGCGGCTCACGCTCGCCAAGTCCGTCGTCTCCGACCTGGATGTCCTGCGGTCGCTCTACCACGAGGCGACGCAGGGGCGCGGGGCCAACAGCCGGGCCGTACGTGGGCGGATGCTCACCGATGCGCTGGTGCTGGTGCGGGGGCCGTTGCTCGCGGACCGGCCGCAGGGGCGGTACGCGTGGCTCACGCACGAGATCATCGACGCGCAGCTGCCGCTGCTCGTCGCCGACATCGGGCTCGCCCTCTCCGAGTTCCACCTGGAGAAGGGGCGCGCGGAGAAGGCCATCGAGGCGCTGAACGCTTCGCTGAATTCCGCGCCGGGCGATGAGCGGCTCTGGAACGAGCTGCTGCGGGCCACCCATGCGGTGGGCGACCCCGGTCGCCTTCAGCAGGTGGCCGCGGATCTCGTCGCCCGGAGTGGGGCTCGGGGCGTGCCGCCCCGGACGGAAGCCCTGCTGGACGAGCTCCTGCCTGCCTGGCGCAGTGGCCTCACGGCTGTCAGCTGACGCCGGCTGAGTCGGCACTCGGCAGCTTCGGCGTTGTGCCCACCCTTCCCCAAGCTCTCGGCTCCGCTCGAGCAGGGGAGACCCCAATCGCCTTGCGGAACGCCTGCCTACAACGGGGGAGACGGTTATCTCGTGTACGTGACGCTCATCATCGGCGCCCTCCTCTGGGGCGCCGTCACGGGGCTGCTCGTCCCCCGCGCCGCGTACCGGCTCTCCGTCTCGCCCGATGAGGCGTGGCGGGACAGCTGCCCCGGCGGGCATCCCGTCGGGGGGTGGGTCGGGCTCGCGCGGTGCGGGGAGGACGGGACCCGCTACGGGCCCCGGACCGCGGCCGTCGCCACCGCCACCGCCCTCGTCTGCGCCGCCCTCGCCGCCGCCACCGGCGCGCGGCCCGAGCTCGGCGTCTGGCTGCTGCTCGCGCCCTTCGGGGTGCTGCTCGCCGTCGTGGACTTCGGGGTGCACCGGCTGCCCGACGTGCTCACCCTGCCGCTCGCCGTGGCCGCGCTCGCCCTCCTGGGGGCCGCCGCGCTGCTGCCCGAGCACGGTGGGTCCTGGCTGCACTCCCTGTACGGGGCGCTCGGGCTCGCCGGGGCGTACTTCGTGCTCTTCCTCATCAGTCCGAACGGCATGGGCTTCGGCGACGTGAAGCTGGCGCTCGGCCTGGGGGCCGCCCTCGGCTGGTACGGGTGGGGCGGGGTGCTGCTCGGCACCTTCGCCGGGTTCCTGCTCGCCGCCCTGTACGGGACCGGCCTGGTCATCGCCCGCCGCGCGGGGCGCAAGACGGCCATCCCGTTCGGGCCGTTCCTGATCGGCGGCGCGTTCGTGGGGCTGCTGGTCGGGGCCTACGCCGCCTGACGTCGGGGCCTACGCCGCCTGACGTCGGGCGGCCGGACCCCCTGGCGTACGCTGGATCGGTCCGTCCAGAACCCTTACGAAAGGGACGCCCCGGTGACCGAGAAGGCCGACCTTCAGTCCGTCCTCGACCGTGCCGCCGCAGGTGGGCGGATCAGCGCCGAAGAGGCGCTCGACCTCTACCGCGACGCGCCGCTGCACGCGCTCGGTGCCGCCGCCGACGCCGTGCGCCGCCGCCGGTACGCCGGGACCGAGCACATCGCGACGTACATCATCGAGCGGAACATCAACTACACCAACGTGTGTGTGACCGCCTGCAAGTTCTGCGCCTTCTACGCGGCCCCCAAGGACACCAAGAAGGGCTGGACGCGCGACCTCGACGACATCCTGCGGCGCTGCGCCGAGACCGTCGAGCTCGGTGGCACGCAGGTCATGTTCCAGGGCGGGCACCACCCGGACTTCGGCGTCGAGTACTACGAAGAGCACTTCTCGGCGATCAAGAAGAACTTCCCGCAGCTGGTCATCCACTCTCTCGGCGCCTCCGAGATCGAGCACATGGCCCGCATCTCGAAGGTCTCCGCCGAGGAGGCGATCCAGCGGATTCACGCCGCCGGGCTCGACTCCTTCGCCGGTGCCGGTGCCGAGCTGCTCCCGGCCCGCCCCCGCAAGGCCATCGCCCCGCTCAAGGAGAGCGGCGAGCGCTGGCTGGAGATCATGGAGATCGCCCACGGGCTCGGCGTCGAGTCGACGTCCACGATGCTCATGGGCACCGGCGAGACCAACGCCGAGCGCATCGAGCACCTGCGGATGATCCGCGACGTGCAGGACAGGACCGGGGGCTTCCGGGCCTTCATCCCGTACACGTACCAGCCCGAGAACAACCACCTCAAGGGCCGCACCCAGGCGACCATCTTCGAGTACATCCGCATGATCGCGATCTCGCGGATCTTCCTCGACAACGTCGCCCACATCCAGGGTTCCTGGCTGACCACCGGCAAGGAGGCCGGCCAGCTCACCCTGCACTACGGCGCGGACGACCTCGGCTCCGTGATGCTGGAGGAGAACGTCGTCTCCTCCGCGGGCGCCAAGCACCGCAACAACCTGCGCGACATGATCGACATGATCCGCACCGCGGACCGTGTGCCGGCCCAGCGCGCCACGACGTACGAGCACCTCGTCGTGCACGACGACCCGGCGAACGACCCGACCGACGACCGCGTCGCCTCGCACATCTCGTCCACGGCGATCGAGGGTGGCACGGCCCACCCCGAGCTGAAGCTGCTGGCCTCCAACTGATGCCGCTGTGCTGACGGTTCACGCCGCGCCGCTGGTCCTGCCGGTCGGCGCGGCGCCGGTTCCCGGGGGTGCGGTACTCGTCGACGGCGACCGGATCGCGGCCATCGGGACGTACGAGGACGTGGTGGCCGCGCAGCCGCGCGCCCGCGTCCGGCAGTGGCCCGGGGTGATCACGCCGGGTCTCCGGCAGTGGCACGGCCGCTGGCTCCTGACCCGCGTCTACCACCCCGATCCGCGCGAGGCCGACGAACTCGGCACCGAGCCGATCGTCGGTTTCGAGTGCGACGACGACTCCCGGTGGGCCGGGAGCGTACGGCGCGGTCTGCAGCGCATGCTGGCGCACGGCACGACGCACGTCGGCGGGGGCTTCCCGGACGGGGTGCGGCAGGCGGTGACGCGGTCCGGGCTTCGCGAGGTGGCGGACGCGTGGCGGCTTGCGCCGCCGCTGACGACCGGCCCTGACCTCGACCCCTTCGTCGAGGGGATCGACCTGGCCGGTACGGTCCACGGTCCGTTGAGCGTGGGCGGTCGCGCCGACCTCGCCGCCTTCGACGTACGTGATGAAGCCGGGCTCCTGGCGCAGGGCTCGGGGACGTGCGTCGCCACGGTCCTCGGCGGACGCCTGGTGTACCGGCGGCGGTAGGGGCCGGTCAGCCTGACAGCGTTTCCGCGAACGCCCCCGCCTCCTGCTCCACCCCGCTGCACGTGTCCTGGGCCTTCGCCGTCGACGTGCCCTTCGCGCACTCCTGGTCGCGGAACGACGTCCACATCGACAGCCAGGCCACGCCCTTCTTCTCGCCGTACGCCCGTAGTTGGGCCGCGTCGGCGAGCGTGAACGTCTCGCCCTTCACGTCGTTCACGCCGATCATCGCGGTGACCGCGAGGCCCTTCCAGCCGTTCCTGTCCGAGAGGCCGAAGGCCTTCTTGATCTGGGCGTGCGCCTTGGTGGCCGACGTGATCGCGTAGTCGCCCATGTCGCCGGTGTAGGACGTGCCGTAGTTCATCGCCATGATGTTCACCGTCGAGACCCGTGCGTCGTGGTCGTTGGCGGACTCCAGGAGCGCCACGCTGTCGGCGTCCAGGCCCGAGGGCATCACGGGGAGCGTGAACGTGGCCTTCAGGTCGCGCTTCTTCTGGAGCAGCGCGATCGCCTCGGAGCGGCGGGCGACGGAGGCGGCATCCGTGAGCGCGTCGCCCTCGATGTCGAAGTCGGCCTCGGTCGCGCCCGTGGCGTCCAGGACCTGGGCGTAGGCGTCGGCGAGTTCGGACGCGCTGTCGCAGGTGAGCGCGAGCTCCTTGCCCGCGGCCCCGCCGAAGGAGACGCGGACGGCGCCGCCCGATGACTTCAGCTTCGCGATCCGGGACGCCACCGCGTCGTCGCCGATGTCCGTGGTCCCGCCCCACACGGGCGCGCAGTCGCCGCCGTCCGCGACGACGAAGGCCAGGTTGTACGTCGACGGGGTGCCGGAGCTGTCGCCGTCCCCGGCGGTCGTGGCACTGACGTACGGGGCGAAGGCGGTCGTGGATTCGGGCGCGGAGGACGCCGTCGTGCTCTCGGCCGTGCCTGCGGGGGAGTCCTCGCTCGCCGAGCACCCGGAGCACACCAGCGCGGCCAGACAGACGAGACCGGCGGTCGGCTTCAGCAGGCGCCGGGTATTTCGCACGCCTCGTATATTCCGCACGTTCACTCGCTCACTGGCTCGGGAAAGGCTGACGTTTTCAACGTACCCGGAATGGCCGGTGGGCACGAATGGCCGTCAACTCTCCCAGCTCAGTGACAGGTTGGCGCGATTCTCACGGTCCGCTCACTTCCCCTCAGGGAGTTTTGCGAAATTGCCCTGCTTGCATCCATCAATGCATTCCGATTCTGCCGTCGAAAAGCGTGCCGCGGCCAGGCCACGGCGAACTGGAACCACAGGCCGCCCGGCGCGGGCCCCGGATGCTGCCGTGAGCCGCTTTCCTGAGCCGGTGCCCGTACTGCCACAATGGTCGGGTGACCCGCGCATCTCTGGACAAGCAGCCGCACGAAGTCGCCTCGATGTTCGACGACGTGGCGGAACGGTACGACCTGACGAACGACGTGCTGTCGCTCGGGCAGGCCCGGCTGTGGCGCAAGGAGGTCGCGAAGGCCGTCGACGCGCGGCCCGCGCAGAAGGTCCTCGACCTCGCCGCGGGGACCGCCACCTCCTCGCAGCCCTTCGCCCGGGCGGGCGCGTACGTCGTGCCCTGCGACTTCTCGATCGGCATGCTCCAGGTCGGCAAGGGGCGCCACCCCTGGATGCCGTTCACGGCCGGGGACGCGACGAAGCTGCCGTTCAAGGACGACACGTTCGACGCCGTCACGATCTCCTTCGGCCTGCGCAACGTCCAGGAGACGGACGAGGCGCTGCGCGAGATGTACCGCGTGACGAAGCCCGGCGGCCGGGTCGTCATCTGCGAGTTCTCGCACCCGACGTGGACGCCGTTCCGCACGGTCTACGAGGAGTACCTGATGCGGGCGCTGCCGCCGGTCGCGCGCGCCGTCTCCTCCAACCCCGACGCGTACGTCTATCTCGCGGAGTCCATCCGCTCTTGGCCGGACCAGCCGGCGCTGGCCGCGCGGTTGCGGGAGGCGGGCTGGTCGAAGGTGGCGTGGCGGAATCTGACGGGTGGGGTCGTGGCCCTGCACCGCGGGTTCAAGGCCTAGGCCTGCGGCTTTCCCACGCCTGAACCGGAGCGCGCGGAATCCTGCGATGTGAACCGAGTTGACGGGAACCAGCCGCCGGGCAAGATGTGTCCGTTGTGATACGACCCCGCCGACGCGGCGGTGTCGATGCGAAGCCGCTCTTTCGCGTCGGCCGCCGCGGGATCGTTCGGCGCGGGTCGGTGTTGCTGGTCATCTCCCCAATGACGGAGCGTTCCCATGGCGTCGTACTGCCCTCACTGCGGGGCACCCACCCCTGACGAGGCCCGCTTCTGCATGAAGTGCGGGCACGAGCGCCCGCGCGACACGTCGGTGGACGCGGGTCCCGCGGAGCTGCCCGCGGCAGAGCTCGGTGTGCCTACCTCGGCGGACGCGTCGGCTGAGGCTGACGCTCCGGTTCCGGCTGCGGCTGCGGCTGCGGCTGCGGACGAGGCTGCGGACGCGGAGGAACCTGAAGCGGAAGCTCCCGCAGGCGGGGCCGAAGACACGCCCGCGGGGCCCGGGTACACCGCAACTTCCCTTCCCGCGCCCCCACTTCACCCGGTCGTGGTGCCCACCGTCCCCGTGTCACCGCCTCCGCCCGTGCATGCCCCCGGGGCCCCCTCGCCCCTCGGTGCCTTCTTCGGGCGGGCGTTCCGGGGGGACTGGGCCGGAGCCGCTCAAGCCGCGCTGTGGCCCGTTGGGTTGGTGCTCGTCGCCGCCGTCGCGCTGGCCGTTCCGTCCTACGGGCAGGGCGAGGAGAGTGACGTCGTCGGGTTCGGCGAGCGGCTGCGGATCGCGCTCGCGCTGCTGCTCCAGGCCGTGGGCGGCGGCTTCGAGATCTCGGGCGGCGAGCGGCAGCAGTCTTCCGTCTTCGGCGGCGAGAGTTCCAGCATGGACGTCGCCTTCGACGGCAGCGCCACGCTCCACCTCATTCCGCTCACCGCCACCGCCCTGTGGATCGGGGCCCTCTTCATCGGCGTACGCGTCCTGCGCAGCCGCGTCCTCCTGCGGACCGGAGGCCACGGCGGCGGCACGGCCGGGCTCGAAGCGGCCGTGCGCGTCACGCTGTTGGTGACCGTCGGCACCCTCGTGCTCAGCCTCTTCGCGCAGCCCGAGATCGAGGGCGTCGAGCTCTCGTCGTCGCCGGTGCTCGCCGCGCTCGGTGCGCTCGTCCTGGGACTCGCCGTCTCCTGCGGTGTGCTGCACCGCGACGACCTGGCCCCCTGGCTGGCCCGACGGCCCGGCTGGCAGGCGGCGTTCCGCGCCACCGGCACCGCGCTGCGGGCGCTCGCGATCGTGCTGGCGCTCTGCTCGGTCGTCGCGTTCATCAGCCTCGCCCAGATCGACGACCTGGAAAGGCTCGCCGACCTCGACGACGCCGATGTGTCCCCGCTGGTCATCGCCCTGCTCGTGCTGCCGAACCTCGGCGTCGCCGCGCTCGGCCTGGGCTGGGGGGCGCCGCTCAAGGCGTCCGTCGAGGGCAGCAGTTCGGCGTACGGCGGCGGCTACGAGAGCGAGTCCTTCGGGCTCTCCGAGCTCGGCGACGTCACCAACGACTGGGCGATCGTGGGGGCGTTGACGCTCGGGCTCGTGTGCGCACTGACGCTCGGCATCCTCGCCGCACGCCGATCCGCGCACCGGGGCGAACAACTCCTCGCAGCCGGGATCTTCTTCGGGCTCTTCCTGATCGTCGCCGGGTTCGGCGGGTTCGGCGTCGACGCCACCGGAAGCGCCTCGTCGGAGTTCGGCGGCGGCGCAGGCGGGAGCGGTTCGGGCAACGGCAGCTTCGACGCGGGCGTGAGCGTGCCGGACGCGCTGCTGTTCGGGCTGCTCTGGGTCTTCGCCGCGGCGTTCCTCGCGCCGTACCTGCTCCAGATGGCGGGGCAGCGTACGGGCATCGTCCCGGTCCCGGTCCCGCCGGTGCCGCCGATGCCGGTCGGCGGTCCCGCGGGCGCGCCCGAGGCTCCAGGCGCCGCGACCGCCGATGTCGCCCTGGCGGACGCACCGACGGCCGGAGTAGCCACCCCCGTGCCCCAGCTCCCCGCACCCCCGGCCCCCGCGCCGCCCCAGCACGCGTACGACCCGGCCGCGAACCCCGGCTACGCCCCCGCCGCCTACGACCCCCACGCCTTCCAGCTGCACCAGCGGGGCCCGGCCACCCCCAGCTCCCGCCGCACCGCCGTGTGGGTCGGCACCCTCGCCGGTGCCTTCCTCATCGGCAGCGGTATCGCGGCCGGCGTCCTGCTCTGGCAGAACAACGAGGACGGCAAGGCCGACAACGCCGGGGGCAAGGACGACAAGCCCGCCGTCACCCGGACCGAGGACCCCACCGCGTCGCCGTCACCGTCCCCCTCGTTCACCCCGACCGAGGAGCCGAGCGAGGAGCCGACCGAGGAGCCGACCGAGAGCCCGGACGCCCTGGCCGACGCCGCCCCCGAACTGCCCGCGGGCTACGACCTGGTCTCTGACGTGAGCGGCTTCGAGTTCGCCGTGCCCGACGGCTGGAGCCGGCAGGGCGAGGACCGGCCGGGGCAGATCGTGTACGCGGGGTCGACCGGCCGGGAGGAGTTCCTCGTCGGCGTGGTGCCGAACGCCCCGTACACCTCGTACGAAAACTTCACGACCATCGAGAAGGACGCCAAGAAGGACCCGAAGAAGTCGGACTACCAGCGCATCCGGCTGGAGCCGAACACCTTCCAGGGGCGCAGCGGCGCGATCTGGGAGTACACCTTCACCGACACGGCGGGCCGCGAGATCCACGCGGTGAACCAGAGTTACGTCGCGGACAACGGCACCGAGTACGCCATTCAGCTCTCCTGGCGCGCGGACTTCTGGCCCGCGGGCGAGGGCGAGAAGACCCACAGCACCGCGCTGGAGCACTGGCGGCTCAACGGCTGAGGCACCCGGCGGCGCTACAGGCGCTACAGGCGTCACCGGCGCCCCCGGCGTCACAGCGCGGCGCCGACCTCGTTCCCCGGCTCGTCCAGTTCCTGTCGCAGCCCGCCGTCCGGAGGCCCCGGGCGGCGCGGCTCGCGCACCCCCGCGCCGCCCTCGCCCTCGTCGGGGCCGAGATCGAACCAGACGGTGACGACGGCGTCGCGGGGGATCCACGTGTCGGGGGGCGGGTACTGCCGGACCACGAAGTCGAGGACCACCAGATGGAAGTCGGGGCGGTCCGGCGCCGCGAGCAGCAGGCCGTGCTTCGCCGCCGACTCGCGCGCGTCCACGGCCATGAGACCGATCAGCCGCGGCACGCGCACTTCGGCCGTCCTGGGCGCCTTCGGCACAGATGTCACCCCCCAGCGGTACCGGGAAGGGTAGACCCGCTACAGCGCGAGCCGGAAGCGATGGGCCTCCCGCTTCGACACCGGAGACGTCAGCGTCTGGGCCAGTTCCATGCCGAGCCGCCGGGTCACCGCGGCGGACCGTTCGTTGCGGACGTCGACCATCGCCACCACGTCCCGTACGCCCGCCGCGCGCACCCGCTCCAGGGTGGCCTGCGCGGCGGCGGTCGCGTACCCCTTGCCCCAGGCGGCGCGGCCGAGCCGCCAGCCGATCTCGATCTCGCCCTTGGGCCCCCAGTCGTGCGGCCAGGGCTGCGCTCCGGTGAAGCCGATCGGCTCACCGTCGGCGTCGAGCAACGTCCAGAGGCAGAAGCCGAGTTCGGCGTCGTGTCTGCGCTGCCGGGCGGTCAGCTCCTCGTACACGGAGAGCTCGGCCGACCTGCCGCCGTGGAACTCCATGACCTCCGGGTCGTCGAAGAGGCGGTGCCAGACGAAGGCGTCCTCGTGGGTCGGCACGCGCAGGTGTACGGCGGGCAGGGTCTTGGTCGGCAGTGCCTGCTTTGTCACGGGTGGCCCTTCGGCTGGCTGATCAGTACCGCTGCATAGACTGCCCATATCCCGTGCCCTCCGGCACACAGATTTCGAGCCTTGGGGAGAACCCGCCGTGACCCAGCCCCAGCCCCTCACCGAACACACCGCTGATGTGATCGTCGTCGGGGCCGGGCCAGCCGGTTCCACGACCGCCTACTACTTGGCGAAGGCCGGACTCGACGTACTCCTCCTGGAGAAGACCGCGTTCCCCAGGGAGAAGGTCTGCGGCGACGGCCTGACCCCGCGCGCCACCAAGCAGCTCGTCTCCATGGGAATCGACATCTCCGAGGAGGCGGGCTGGCTGCGGAACAAGGGCCTGCGGATCATCGGGGGCGGTGTTCGCCTCCAACTGGATTGGCCGGAACTCGCCGCCTACCCGAACTACGGCCTCGTCCGTAAGCGCGACGACTTCGACGAGCAGCTCGCGAACCAGGCCCAGAAGGCGGGCGCCCGGCTGTACCAGCGCTGCAACGTCGGCGCCCCGATCGTCGACGACCGCACGGGCCGCATCACCGGCGTGCACGCCAAGCTCGGCGAGGAGAAGACCCCGGTCACCTTCCACGCCCCGCTGGTGGTCGCCGCCGACGGCAACTCGACGCGTCTCTCCCTCGCGATGGGCCTGCACCGCCGCGACGACCGCCCGATGGGCGTCGCCGTCCGTACGTACTTCACCTCGCCCCGCCACGACGACGACTACCTGGAGTCCTGGCTGGAGCTGTGGGACCGGCGCGGCTCCGAGGACCGGCTCCTTCCCGGCTACGGCTGGATCTTCGGCATGGGCGACGGCACGTCGAACGTCGGGCTCGGCATCCTCGACTCGTCCTCCGCCTACAAGGAGCTGGACTGGCGCGAGGTGTTGAAGGCCTGGTGCGCCTCGATGCCCGAGGACTGGGGCTACACCCCGGACAACATGACGATGCCGATCCGCGGCGCCGCCCTGCCGATGGCCTTCAACCGCCAGCCGCACTACACCAAGGGCCTGCTCCTGGTCGGCGACGCGGGCGGCATGGTGAACCCCTTCAACGGCGAGGGCATCGCGTACGCCATGGAGTCCGGGCAGATCGCGGCGGACGTCATCGTCCAGGCGCACGCCCGGCAGACACCCGCCCAGCGCGAGTTGGCGCTGCACCGCTACCCGAAGGTCCTCAAGGACACGTACGGCGGCTACTACACGCTGGGCCGCGCCTTCGTGAAGCTCATCGGCAACCCGAAGGTCATGAAGATCGCCACCCAGCGCGGCCTGACCCACCCGATGCTGATGCGCTTCACGCTGAAGATGCTGGCCAACCTCACCGACCCGACTGGCGGCGACGCGATGGACCGCATCATCAACGGTCTGAGCAAGGTGGCCCCGAAGGCGTGAGCACCCCATGAGCGCGGACCCCGGTCCCGCGTCGGTGGACCGGGCGCTCGACCTCCTGGAGGCGATCGCCCGGGCCCCCGGCCCCGTCCCCGCCAAGGTGCTGGCCGGTGAACTCGGCTGCGCCCTGTCGACCGTCTACCACCTGCTCGCGCCGCTCACCGCGCGCGGACACGTGGAGCGCACGGGCGCCGGGTACGCGCTCGGGCCGCGCGTGCCCGCCCTCTACCGCTCCTTCCAGCGGCACGCCGGGATCGACGAGGCAAGCAGAGGGCTCCTGTTGGGCGTACGAAGGGCTGTCGGCGCCCACGCCTATCTGAGCGCGCGGCGGGGCAGCCGGATCGCGGTCGTCGACAGCACCGCGTCGCCGGGGGAGGCCGACCCCTTCGAGGTCGGCCTCGACCAGGGCGCCCACGCCACCGCCCACGGCAAGGTGCTGCTCGCCTCGCTGAGCCGGGCGGCCAGACGCCGCTATCTCGACGCGCACGGACTGCCGCGCCTCACCGAGAACACGATCACAAGCCCCGACCGCTTCGAGGCCGAGCTGCGCCGGGTGCGCGCGGCGGGCGTCGCCGTGTCGGTGGGGGAGACGGACCCGGCGTTCACCTGCGTGGCCGTGCCGCTGCCGGACAGTGCGCGGGCCCTGTCGGTCTCGCTGCCGACCGCCGCCTACCGCGGGCGGCAGCGGGAGTTGGCGCGGGTGCTCACACGGGCGGCGCGGCGCGGGTTTCCGACGCTGCCGGAATAGGGACATCTCCGGCTTGCCCGGCGCGGCGGTCGGCAGGACGCTGGCCGCATGATTTTCATCGCCGTCAAGTTCACCGTCCGCCCCGAGTACGCCGACAGCTGGCTGGAGCGGACCGCCGAGTTCACCCGGTCCACGCGCGCGGAGGAGGGCAACCTCTTCTACGACTGGTCCCGCAGCGTGGACGACCCGAACCAGTTCGTGCTCCTGGAGGGCTTCGCCTCGCAGGAGGCCGGCGCCGCGCACGTCGGTTCCGACCACTTCAAGGCCGCCATGGAGACGATGTCCGAGTTGATCGCATCGACCCCGGAGATCATCCACACCGAGATCCCGGGCAGCAGCTGGTCCGAGATGGGCGAGCTCTCGCCGAAGGGCTAGCCGGGGGCGCGGCCCTCGGGCCGGGGCGTACGGCTCGTCGAGCACACGGAAGGGCCGGGGACCCCACCACGGGGTTCCCGGCCCTTCTGCGTAGCTGTGAGGGCCCTCAGAGGACGCGCACGGCGCCGTCGGCCGGGTAGCCCGACAGGTCCTGGATGACAACGCCCTTGCTCGGGTTGGCGGCGTCGAGGTACTGACCGTTACCGATGTACACACCCACGTGGTACGCGGAGCCCGCGCCACCCCAGTAAAGGATGTCGCCCACCTGGACGTTGGAGAGCGAGACCGGGGTGCCCGCGACCGACTGGTCCTGCGAGACGCGCGGAAGGTCAACGCCCGCCTGCTTGAACGCGGCCTGGACGAGGCTGGAGCAGTCCCACGCGTTGGGTCCGGAGGCACCCATGACGTACGCGTCGCCGAGCTGGGCCTTGAGGAAGCCGATGACCGAGCCGACGCTGCCGCTGGCCGGGGCGGGCGCCTCGGCGGTCGAGGCGCTGGAGCTTGAACCGGCGGCGCTGAGCGTCGTGCGCTCGGCGGAACGCGACGCGCGCTCCTCTTCCGCCTTCTTCTTGGCGGCGGCCTCGGCCTTCGCCTTGGCCTCGGCCTTCTTCTCGGCCTGCGCCTGGTCTTCCTTGGCCTGCTTGGCGGCCTTCACGGCGGCCGCGTCCTGCTCGGCACGGAGCTGGTAGCTGTCGGCGGTCTGCTGGGTTGCTTCAGCGGACTGCGCGATCTGCGTGGAGAGATCCGTGGTGAGCGTGGGCATTTCGATGGTCTCGGTCACCGGCTCGGCGGCGGTCGCCGTTCCGGCGGCGGCGGCCACTGCCAGGGTGCTGAGGACGCCACCGGCAACTCCGGCGCGCAGGGCCATCTTCGAGGCGCTACGACGGGGCTTCCGGTGGCTGGGTATGTGAGCGGTGTGGGACATGAGAACAACCGCTATCAGGGAGTCAGGGTTCCCTTCAAGAAACGTGGGCTGCGCCACAGTTGCCCCCGGCGGCCTCGAATCCCGGGCGTGTCACTTCTTATTGACGCCGTAACGGGCAATGCGGACAACGGCGATCACGCCTGTGATCATGGGTTTTCTGCGATACGCCCGAATTGCCCGTGGACTACCACCGGTTGAGCCGGTTGGCCAACCCCGGTTTCTCCGCCACGATCACTCGTGTGGCACAGGTCACAGGTGTGGCCCTAGGGGATCTCCCTGAGATCCCGCCGAGACCTTCCCGAGATCTCCCGAAGAATTCAGGGGTGTTGTCGGCGGTGTCGCCGGCGTGGGGGATCGGTGACGGATCGACGGGGAATCGACGGTGGATCCGCGGTGGATCCGCGGTGGATCTACGACGAGGCGGCGCGAAGGGCACATGTCGGGCGCTCGCGAAGGCGCGTACCGACCGCACGTGAAGGGGTGCGTGCCGACCGCTCATGAAGAGGTGGGTGCCGAGCGCTGGTGAAGGTGCGCGCCGGGTGCTTGTGCGGAGGAGTGCCTGGCGCTGATGCGAAGGCGTGCCTGGTGCTTGTGCGGAGGCGTGCCGGGCACTTGTGAAGCCGCGCGCCCGCCGCTCGTGAATCGGTGCACGCGTTCATGGCCGTCCACCTTCATCCACACCTCTCCCGCCAAAGTGTGAACGAGCCGCCACTATCAAGCCAGCGCGTCCAGCGCCAATTTGCTTGCGGCGGCCATCGCTTGATAGGGCGACCCCCTCCCGACCAGCGGTAACTCGCTGAGATGTCACCTCTGGTGATCACTCAGGCGCTTCGCGTATGAAGATCACCGCTCATCCGACTTCATGATCCTTCGTCAGGTGGTGGAGATCACAAAGCCGTTGTCGCACCCCGTGTCGCAGATCACAGACCGGCGGGCATAAGATGCGGGGCAGTTGGGCTTGTGACCTGCTTCACATGTACGCGATCTTCGCGGGCCGCAGTCCAATGCAACCGCCAACAGTCAGTGCCGACTGAGAGGAGCGAGGAGCGTGAATGCCTATGCGCCCATCCTCGTGCTGGGAGCCCTCGGGGCAGGCTTTGCGATCTTCTCCGTGGTCATGGCCACGCTTATCGGTCCAAAGCGGTACAACCGCGCCAAGCTCGAGGCGTATGAGTGCGGAATCGAGCCGACGCCGACTCCGGCCGGTGGCGGGCGATTCCCCATCAAGTACTACCTGACGGCGATGCTCTTCATCGTCTTCGACATCGAGATCGTCTTCCTTTACCCCTGGGCCGTCACCTTCGACGCGCTGGGGATTTTCGGGCTCGTGGAGATGCTGCTCTTCGTGCTCACCGTCTTCGTCGCGTACGCGTACGTATGGCGGCGTGGCGGCCTGGAATGGGACTAAGGGTCTGAGGGGCAAAGAGCAATGGGACTCGAAGAGAAACTGCCGAGCGGATTTCTGCTGACCACCGTCGAACAGGCCGCGGGCTGGGTGCGCAAGTCATCCGTCTTCCCCGCGACCTTCGGCCTCGCGTGCTGCGCCATCGAGATGATGACGACGGGAGCCGGGCGTTATGACCTGGCTCGCTTCGGTATGGAGGTCTTCCGCGGTTCGCCGCGGCAGGCCGATCTGATGATCGTGGCCGGGCGTGTGAGCCAGAAGATGGCGCCGGTCCTGCGGCAGGTCTATGACCAGATGCCCAACCCCAAGTGGGTCATTTCCATGGGGGTTTGCGCTTCGTCGGGCGGGATGTTCAACAATTACGCGATTGTGCAGGGCGTGGACCACATTGTCCCTGTTGACATCTATTTGCCCGGCTGTCCGCCGCGGCCCGAGATGTTGATGGACGCGATCCTCAAGCTCCACCAGAAGATCCAGGGCGGCAAGCTCGGGGTCAACGCCGAGGAAGCGGCCCGCGAGGCGGAGGAGGCGGCCCTCAAGGCGCTCCCCACCATCGAGATGAAGGGGCTGCTGCGGTGAGCGACGACCACCCGAACGGGAACGCGAACGGGAACGGAGTTCCCGCCCCCCGCGACGAGGCCGGCGAGGTCATCGGCGTACGCAAGGGCATGTTCGGCGCCAACAACGGCGGCGACACGTCCGGTTACGGCGGGCTCGTGCGGACGGTCACCCTGCCGGGCGCCTCCGCGCGCCCCTACGGCGGCTGGTTCGACGAAGTCGCGGACGAGCTGGAGGGGGCCCTGGAAGAGCAGGGGCTGCTTCCGGAGAACGCGATCGAGAAGACGGTCGTCGACCGCGACGAGCTCACCTTCCACATCGCGCGCGAGCACCTCGTCCGGGTCGCGCAGACCCTGCGCGACGACCCGGCCCTGCGCTTCGAGCTCTGCACGGGCGTCTCGGGGGTGCACTTCCTCGAGGACAAGGGCCGCGAGCTGCACGCCGTCTACCACCTGCGCTCGATCACCCACAACCGCCTGATCCGGCTCGAAGTCAGTGCCCCTGACGCCGATCCGCACGTCCCCTCGCTGGTCGCGGTCTACCCGACGAACGACTGGCACGAGCGCGAGACGTACGACTTCTTCGGCCTGATCTTCGACGGTCACCCGGCGCTGACGCGGATCATGATGCCGGACGACTGGCAGGGCTTCCCGCAGCGCAAGGACTACCCCCTCGGCGGCATCCCCGTCGAGTACAAGGGCGCCCAGATCCCGGCTCCGGACCAGCGGAGGTCGTACAGCTGATGAGCACGTCACATGCATCCGCGCGCGAGACGACCGAGGGGACTGTATATACAGTCACCGGCGGCGACTGGGACGAGGTCGTCCAGTCCGCGGCCCGGTCCGACGACGAGCGCATCATCGTCAACATGGGTCCGCAGCACCCGTCCACCCATGGTGTGCTCCGGCTCATCCTGGAGATCGAGGGCGAGACCGTCTCCGAGGCCCGCTGCGGCATCGGCTATCTGCACACGGGCATCGAGAAGAACCTCGAGTACCGCACGTGGACGCAGGGCACGACGTTCGTCACGCGCATGGACTACCTGACGCCGTTCTTCAACGAGACGGCGTACTGCCTGGGGGTCGAGAAGCTCCTGGGCATCGAGGACCAGATCCCGGACCGCGCCTCGATCATCCGCGTGCTCCTGATGGAGCTCAACCGGCTCTCCTCGCACCTGGTGTGCATCGCCACCGGCGGCATGGAGCTGGGCGCGACGACGATCATGATCTACGGCTTCCGCGATCGTGAACTCGTTCTCGACATCTTCGAGCTGATCACCGGCCTGCGCATGAACCACGCGTACATCCGGCCCGGCGGCCTCGCGCAGGACCTGCCCCCGGGGGCAGTGGACCAGATGCGCGAGTTCGTGAAGAAGATGAAGAAGAACCTTCCCGAGTACGACAAGCTCGCCACCGGGAACCCCATCTTCAAGGCCCGTATGCAGGACGTCGGCTACCTCGACCTCGCAGGCTGCATGGCCCTCGGCGCCACGGGCCCCGTCCTGCGCTCGGCGGGCCTGCCGCACGACCTGCGCAAGTCGGACCCCTACTGCGGCTACGAGAACTACGAGTTCGACGTGCCGACCGCCGACACCTGCGACTCCTACGGACGCTTCCTGATCCGCCTGGAGGAGATGCGCCAGTCGCTGCGCATCATCGAGCAGTGCCTGGACCGCCTGGAGCCGGGTCCGGTCATGGTCGGCGACAAGAAGATCGCCTGGCCCGCGCAGCTGGCGCTCGGCCCGGACGGCCTCGGCAACTCGCTCGATCACATCAAGAAGATCATGGGCACCTCCATGGAGGCCCTGATCCACCACTTCAAGCTGGTGACCGAGGGCTTCCGGGTCCCGGCCGGGCAGGCGTACACCGCGGTCGAGTCGCCCAAGGGCGAACTCGGGGTGCATGTCGTCTCCGACGGCGGCACCCGCCCCTACCGGGTCCACTTCCGCGACCCGTCCTTCACCAACCTCCAGGCCATGGCGGCGATGTGCGAGGGCGGCCAGGTCGCCGACGTCATCGTCGCCGTCGCGTCCATCGACCCCGTGATGGGAGGCGTCGACCGGTGACCACCACTCCCCAGCAGGGCACGGGCGTCAGCCTGGGCATGCCCCAACTCCCCGCCCCCGACTTCCCGGCCGACGTACGGGCCAGGCTCGACGCGGACGCCAAGGAGGTCATCTCCCGCTACCCGGACTCCCGGTCCGCGCTGCTCCCGCTGCTGCACTTGGTGCAGGCGGAGGAGGGCTACGTCACGCGCACGGGCATGGCCTTCTGCGCGGAGGTGCTCGGCCTGACCACCGCCGAGGTCACCGCGGTCGCGACCTTCTACACGATGTACCGGCGCAAGCCCTCCGGCGACTACCAAGTCGGCGTCTGCACCAACACGTTGTGCGCCGTCATGGGCGGCGACGCGATCTTCGAGCAGCTCCAGGAGCACCTGGGGGTCGGCAACGAAGGGACCACGGAGGACGGCAAGGTCACGCTGGAGCACATCGAGTGCAACGCGGCCTGCGACTTCGCCCCCGTCGTGATGGTCAACTGGGAGTTCTTCGACAACCAGACTCCCGAGACCGCCAAGCGGCTCGTCGACGACCTGCGCGCGGGCGTGCAGGTCGAGCCGACCCGCGGCGCCCCCTTGTGCACGTACAAGGAGACGGCCCGGATTCTGGCCGGATTCCCGGACGAGCGCGCGGGCGCCGTCGAGGCGAGCGGCGGCGCGGGCCCCGCGTCGCTGATCGGACTCCGCCTGGCCAAGGGCGACTTGCCGCAGCCGCGCGTGGTCCACCCGCGCACGGGCGGTCCGCAGGACGAGGCGCCTGCCGAGCACCTCAGCTCGCACGACGCACCGCAGGAGACCTCGGCATCCGACCCGGCCCACCCGGCCGGACCGACCGCCGAGGAGGGGGAGTGATGACCTTGGCAGCCGAGATCGACCACGAGACAAGCCCCGAGAAACTGCTCGCGCCGGTGCTCTCGGCGTTCTGGGACGAGGAGAAGTCCTGGACGCTGGAGACCTACCGGCGGCACGAGGGGTACGAGGGTCTGCGCAAGGCCCTGGCCATGGCGCCGGACGACCTCATCGCGTACGTGAAGGACTCCGGTCTGCGCGGCCGGGGCGGCGCGGGATTCCCCACCGGAATGAAATGGCAGTTCATTCCGCAGGGAGACGGAAAGCCTCACTATCTAGTTGTCAACGCCGACGAATCGGAGCCGGGGACCTGCAAGGACATCCCGCTCCTCTTCGCGAACCCGCATAGCCTCATCGAGGGCATTGTGATCGCCTGTTACGCGATCCGCTCGTCGCATGCCTTCATCTACCTGCGTGGTGAAGTCGTCCCCGTGCTCCGACGGCTGCACGAGGCCGTGCGTGAGGCGAAAGAGGCGGGATTCCTGGGCGAGAACATCCTGGGCAGCGGAATCGACCTCGAACTCACCGTGCACGCGGGCGCGGGCGCGTACATCTGTGGTGAGGAGACCGCGCTGCTCGACTCGCTCGAAGGCCGCCGTGGCCAGCCGCGACTGCGTCCCCCTTTCCCTGCTGTCGCGGGCCTCTACGCATGCCCCACTGTCGTCAATAACGTCGAGTCCATCGCGTCGGTTCCCGCGATCCTGAATCGCGGAAAAGACTGGTTCAAGTCGATGGGGAGCGAGAAGTCCCCCGGCTTCACGCTCTATTCGCTGAGCGGCCACGTCACGAGCCCCGGTCAGTACGAGGCGCCGCTGGGCATCACGCTGCGCCAGCTGCTCGACATGAGCGGCGGGATCAGGGCGGGCCACCGGCTCAAGTTCTGGACGCCGGGCGGGTCTTCGACGCCGATGTTCACCGACGAGCACCTCGACGTCCCCCTGGACTACGAGGGCGTGGGCGCCGCCGGTTCGATGCTGGGCACGAAGGCGCTCCAGTGCTTCGACGAGACGACCTGCGTCGTGCGGGCGGTCACGCGCTGGACCGAGTTCTACGCCCACGAGTCCTGCGGCAAGTGCACGCCCTGCCGCGAAGGAACGTACTGGCTGGTGCAGTTGCTGCGCGACATCGAGGCCGGCAAGGGCGTCATGTCCGACCTGGACAAGCTGAACGACATCGCCGACAACATCAACGGCAAGTCCTTCTGCGCCCTCGGTGACGGCGCCGCCTCGCCGATCTTCTCCTCGCTCAAGTACTTCCGCGAGGAGTACGAGGAGCACATCACCGGCAAGGGCTGCCCCTTCGACCCGGCCAAGTCGACTCTCTGGGCCGACCGGCCCGCCGCACATTCGGAGGTGAACGCATGACAGTGACCACCAACAGCGCTCCCTCCGGAGGGGGCGAGCCGGCCGTTCCGCCGGAAGACCTCGTGTCGCTGACGATCGACGGCATCGAGATCAGCGTCCCGAAGGGGACGTTGGTGATCCGGGCCGCCGAGCTCCTCGGCATCGAGATCCCCCGGTTCTGCGACCACCCGCTGCTCGATCCCGCGGGCGCTTGCCGCCAGTGCATCGTCGAGGTGGAGGGCCAGCGCAAGCCGATGGCCTCCTGCACCATCACCTGCACCGACGGCATGGTCGTGAAGTCGCAGCTCTCCTCGCCGGTCGCCGAGAAGGCCCAGCGCGGTGTGATGGAGCTGCTCCTCATCAACCACCCGTTGGACTGCCCGGTCTGCGACAAGGGCGGCGAGTGCCCCCTGCAGAACCAGGCGATGCAGGTCGGCGACACGGACACCCGCTTCGAGGGCAAGAAGCGGACGTTCGAGAAGCCGGTGCCGATCTCCACGCAGGTGCTTCTCGACCGCGAGCGGTGTGTGCTCTGCGCGCGCTGCACCCGCTTCTCCAACCAGATCGCGGGCGACCCGATGATCGAGCTGCTGGAGCGCGGCGCGCTCCAGCAGGTCGGCACGGGCGAGGGCGACCCCTTCGAGTCGTACTTCTCCGGCAACACCATCCAGATCTGCCCGGTCGGCGCGCTGACCTCGGCGGCGTATCGCTTCCGCTCCCGGCCCTTCGACCTGGTGTCGTCGCCGTCGGTCTGCGAGCACTGCGCGGGCGGCTGCGCGACGCGCACCGACCACCGGCGCGGCAAGGTCATGCGGCGCCTCGCCGCCGACGACCCCGAGGTCAACGAGGAGTGGCTCTGCGACAAGGGGCGCTTCGGCTTCCGTTACGCGCAGAAGCCGGATCGCCTCACCACGCCGCTGGTGCGCAACTCCGCGACAGGTGAGCTGGAGACCGCAAGCTGGCCCGAGGCGCTCGAGGCCGCGGCCACCGGGCTCGCCGCCGCGCGCGGCCGGGCCGGTGTGTTGACCGGCGGTCGCCTCACCGTGGAGGACGCCTACGCGTACAGCAAGTACGCGCGCGTGGCGCTCGACACGAACGACATCGACTTCCGCGCGCGCGTGCACAGCAGCGAGGAGGCCGACTTCCTCGCCGCCCGGGTCGCGGGCCGGGGCCGGGATCTCGACGGCACCGGAGTCACGTACGCGGAGGTGGAGAAGGCACCCGCCGTCCTGCTCGTCGGGCTCGAGTCCGAGGAGGAGGCGCCCGGGGTCTTCCTGCGTCTGCGCAAGGCCTGGCGCAAGCACGGCCAGCGGACGTTCTCGCTCGCGACGCATCAGACCCGGGGCCTGGAGAAGGCGGGCGGCACGCTGCTGCCCGCTGCTCCGGGCACCGAGACGCAGTGGCTCGACGCCCTGGCCGGCGGAGCCGGTCTCGAGGGTGACGGTGCCAAGGCGGCCGATGCGCTGCGCACTTCGGGCGCGGTGATCGTGGTCGGCGAGCGGCTCGCCGCCGTGGCGGGCGGGCTCACCGCCGCCGTACGGGCCGCGTCCGCGACCGGTGCGCGCCTGGTGTGGATTCCGCGCCGGGCGGGGGAGCGCGGCGCCGTCGAGGCGGGCGCGCTGCCTTCGCTGCTGCCCGGCGGGCGTCCGTCCACCGACCCGCGCGCGCGGGACGAGGTGGCCACCGCCTGGCGCGTCGCCGAACTCCCGCACCGCTACGGCCGCGACACGGGCCAGATCATCGAGGCCGCGGCCACCGGCGAACTGCGTGCGCTGCTCGTGGCGGGCGTGGAGGTCGCCGACCTTCCCGACCCGGCACGCGCGCGTGAAGCTCTCTCCGAGGTCGGCTTCCTGGTCTCCCTGGAGCTGCGGCCCAGCGAGGTCACCGAGCACGCCGACGTCGTACTGCCCGTGGCGGCGGTCGCGGAGAAGCCCGGCACCTTCCTCAACTGGGAGGGCAGGGCGCGGATGTTCGACGCCGCGCTCAAGCCGGACCAGATGACGCGCACGCTGGCCCCGACGGACGCGCGTGTGCTGCACATGCTGGCCGACGCCGGGGACGTGCACCTGGGTCTGCCCGACCTGGCGAGCGCCCGGCGCGAGCTGGACCGGCTCGGCGGCTGGGACGGCCAGCACGTCGGCGACCCCCAGGAGACGGCGGCTCAGCCGCCACGGCCCGCTTCCGGAGAGGCCGTTCTCGCGGGGCACCGGCTGCTGCTCGACCAGGGCCGCCTCCAGGAGGGCGACGAGGCGCTCGCCGGCACGCGGCACGCCGCGGTCGCCAGGCTCTCGGCGGCCACCGCGGCCGAGGCGGGCGTCAAGGACGGCGACGTCCTCGCGGTCACCGGCCCCGCGGGGGCGACGGAACTGCCGCTCCAGGTCACCGAGATGCCCGACCGCGTGGTGTGGCTGCCGCTGAACTCGACCGGGGGAGGCGTCACTTCCGACACCGGCGCGCGCCCCGGCGACCTCGTCCGCATCGGCCCGGCGCTCCTGCCGGAGCCCTCTGAGGCCCCGGAGGTGACGTCGTGATGCACCACATGGTGCCGCTTGCGGCGGAAGACCTGTCCATGTTCGGCCGTGACCCGTGGTGGCTGGTGGCCGTCAAGGCGGTCTTCTGCTTCGCGTTCCTGATGGTGACGGTGCTCTTCTCCATCGTCTGGGAGCGCAAGGTCGTCGCCTGGATGCAGCTGCGCATCGGGCCCAACCGGCACGGCCCCTGGGGCATGCTGCAGTCCCTCGCGGACGGCATCAAGCTGATGCTCAAGGAAGACCTGATCGTCAAGCGCGCGGACAAGGTGGTCTACATCCTTGCCCCGATCGTCGCGGCGATCCCGGCCTTCATGGCCATCGCGGTGATCCCCTTCGGGCCCGCGGGCAACGAGATCTCGATCTTCGGCCAGCGTACGACGATGCAGCTCACCGACCTGCCGATCGCGATGCTCTACATCCTCGCGGTCGCCTCGGTCGGCATCTACGGCATCGTGCTCGCGGGCTGGAGCTCCGGTTCGACCTATCCGCTCCTGGGCGGCCTGCGCTCCTGCGCGCAGATGATCTCGTACGAGATCGCGATGGGCGCCGCGTTCGCCTCGGTGTTCCTCTACTCCGGGTCGATGTCGACCTCGGCGATCGTGGAGGCGCAGGCGGACCGCTGGTACGTCCTGCTGCTTCCGGTCTCGTTCCTGATCTACATCGTGACGATGATCGGTGAGACCAACCGCGCGCCGTTCGACATGCCGGAGTCCGAGGGCGACCTCGTCGGCGGCTTCAACACCGAGTACTCGTCGATCAAGTTCGCGCTGTTCATGCTCGCCGAGTACGTCAACATGGTCACCGTCTCGGCGGTCTCGGTCACCCTCTTCCTGGGCGGCTGGCGGGCCCCGTACCCGATCAGCACCTTCTGGGAGGGCGCGAACCACGGCTGGTGGCCGATGCTCTGGTTCGTGATCAAGGTCCAGCTGCTGCTGTTCTTCTTCATCTGGCTGCGCGGCACGCTGCCACGCGTCCGCTACGACCAGCTGATGAAGCTCGGCTGGAAGGTCCTGATCCCGGTCTCGGTCGTCTGGCTGATGCTCGTGGCGACGGTCAGGGCGATGCGGAACGAGGAGTACGACTTCACCTCGATCGCGCTCTATGTGGGCGGCGGGGTCATCGCGCTCCTGTTGCTCTCCGTGGTCGTCGACATCTTCCGCGACAAGCGCGAGAAGGAAGCGGCAGCCGAGGAGGAGCCGGTCGCCTTCGACCCGATGGCGGGCGGATTCCCGGTTCCGCCGCTGCCCGGCCAGAGTCTGCCGCCCGTGCCGCGCCGACGCTCGCGCCAGGAGCGGGAGTTGATTGTCAGTGGTGGGCCGGATACTCAAAGTGACGGAACCCGCAGTGACGGAAAGGAGGCGTCCGATGGCTGAGTCGAAGAAAGAGTCACACCAGTCGCAGCACGAGTCGAACCAATCGAAGCAGGGGTTCCAGAACCCCGTAGCGGGCTTCGGCGTGACCTTCAAGGCCATGTTCAAGAAGCGGCTGACCGAGCAGTATCCGGAGCAGGAGAAGACCACCGCTCCCCGCTTCCACGGCAGGCACCAGCTCAATCGCCATCCGGACGGCCTGGAGAAGTGCATCGGCTGTGAGCTCTGCGCCTGGGCCTGCCCCGCGGACGCGATCTATGTGGAGGGCGCGGACAACACCGAGGAGGAGCGCTACTCCCCGGGCGAGCGGTACGGCCGCGTCTACCAGATCAACTACGCCCGCTGCATCCTGTGCGGCCTGTGCATCGAGGCGTGCCCCACGCGCGCGTTGACGATGACGAACGAGTTCGAGCTGGCCGACAGCAGCCGCGAGAAGCTCATCTTCACCAAGGAGCAGCTGCTCGCCGGCCTGGAGGAAGGCATGGTCGAGTCACCGCACTCGATCTTCCCGGGCACGGATGAGCAGGACTACTACCGCGGTCTGGTGACGGAAGCGGCGCCCGGCACGGTTCCCCAAGTCGCCGTCTCCAAGGGGGAGACGCCCCAGGAGGCCGCCTCCACCTTCGGGGACTCCGAGCCCGCGTCGGAGAAGGTGATCCGCCGATGACGCAGCTCGCCGCCTACACCACATCCACCGGTGAGGCCGTCCAGTTCTGGGTGCTCGGCACGGTCGCCGTGATCGGCGCCCTGTGCACGATCCTCATGAAGAAGGCCGTGCACAGCGCGCTCTGCCTCGCCGGGACCATGATCATCCTGGCGGTCTTCTACCTCGCCAACGGGGCGTACTTCCTGGGCATCGTCCAGGTCGTCGTCTACACCGGCGCGATCATGATGCTCTTCCTCTTCGTGGTCATGCTCGTCGGTGTCACCGCCGCCGACTCCCTGAAGGAGACCATCAAGGGGCAGCGCTGGCTGGCCGGCCTCTGCGGCTTCGGCTTCGCCATCCTGCTCTTCGCGGGGATCGGGAACGCCTCGGTGAACGAGTTCGCGGGCCTCGGCAAGGCGAACGCGGGCGGCAACGTGGAGGGCCTCGCCGAGAGCATCTTCACGAAGTACGTCTTCGCCTTCGAGATCACCGGCGCACTGCTCATCACCGCCACCGTCGGCGCGATGGTGCTCACCCACCGCGAGCGCACGGAGCGCGCCAAGACGCAGCGCGAGATGTCCGAGGAGCGCGTGCGCGGCAAGCACCTCCCGCCGCTGCCCGCCCCCGGTGTCTACGCCCGGCACAACGCCGTGGACGTCGCCGGACTGCTCCCCGACGGCACCCCGTCGGAGCTCACGGTCAACAAGACGCTGCGTGAGCGCGGCCAGATCCGCGATGTGTCCGCCGAGGCGCTGGACGACCTGCGGGCCCTCGAACAGCGCTCCACGGAGCGCCTCGAGCGGTCGCCCAAGAGCGAGGAGGCGTCGAAGTGAATCCGGTCAACTACCTGTATCTTGCGGCGCTGTTGTTCTCGATCGGCGCCACCGGCGTGCTGATCAGGCGGAACGCGATCGTGGTCTTCATGTGTATCGAGCTGATGCTCAACGCGTGCAACCTCGCCTTTGTCGCCTTCTCCCGGCTGCACGGCAATCTCGACGGCCAGATCATCGCGTTCTTCACGATGGTCGTCGCCGCGGCGGAAGTCGTGGTCGGCCTCGCGATCATCGTGTCGCTGTTCCGCTCCCGTCACTCGGCCTCGGTCGACGACGCCAGCCTGATGAAGCTGTAAGGGGTCGCTGAAAAGTGGAGAACCTGATCGCGCTGCTCGTAGCGGCGCCTCTGCTCGGAGCGGCCGTACTGCTGTGCGGCGGGCGGCGATTGGACCGTGTGGGCCACTGGCTCGGCACGCTGCTCGCGGCCGCCTCCTTCGTCGTCGGCGTCGTGCTCTTCGCCGACATGCTGGGCAAGGGCGCCGAGGAGCGCTCCCTGTCGCAGCACCTGTTCAGCTGGATCCCCGTGGAGGGCTTCCAGGCGGACATCGCCTTCCAGCTGGACCAGCTGTCGATGACGTTCGTCCTGCTGATCTCCGGTGTCGGCACACTGATCCACATCTACTCCATCGGGTACATGGAGCACGACGAGCGGCGCCGCCGCTTCTTCGGCTACCTGAACCTGTTCCTCGCGGCGATGCTCATCCTGGTCCTCGCCGACAACTACCTCCTCCTGTACGTCGGATGGGAGGGCGTCGGCCTTGCCTCGTACCTCCTGATCGGCTTCTGGCAGCACAAGCCCAGCGCGGCCACCGCCGCGAAGAAGGCCTTCCTGGTCAACAGGGTCGGCGACATGGGCCTCTCGATCGCCATCATGCTGATGTTCACCACCTTCGGGACCTTCGCCTTCGGTCCTGTCCTGGAGGCCACCGGTGAGACGTCGGAGGGCAAGCTGACGGCCATCGGCCTGATGCTGCTGCTCGCGGCCTGCGGCAAGTCGGCCCAGGTGCCGCTCCAGTCCTGGCTCGGCGACGCGATGGAGGGCCCGACCCCGGTCTCGGCCCTCATCCACGCGGCGACGATGGTGACCGCGGGCGTGTACTTGATCGTCCGCTCCGGCGAGATCTTCAACGCCGCACCGGACGCGCAGCTGGTCGTCACCGTCGTCGGTGCGGTCACGCTCCTCTTCGGTGCGATCGTCGGTTGCGCGAAGGACGACATCAAGAAGGCCCTCGCCGGGTCGACGATGTCCCAGATCGGGTACATGATCCTGGCCGCGGGCCTCGGCCCCATCGGCTACGTCTTCGCGATCATGCACCTGGTGACGCACGGCTTCTTCAAGGCCGGGCTCTTCCTCGGGGCCGGTTCGGTCATGCACGGCATGAACGACGAGGTCGACATGAGGAAGTACGGCGGCCTCAGGAAGTACATGCCGGTCACCTTCGTGACCTTCGGGCTCGGCTATCTGGCGATCATCGGCTTCCCCGGTCTGTCCGGCTTCTTCTCCAAAGACAAGATCATCGAGGCGGCGTTCGCCAAGGGCGGCACGGAGGGCTGGATCCTCGGCTCGGTAGCGCTGCTCGGCGCCGCGATCACCGCGTTCTACATGACGCGCGTCATGATCATGACCTTCTTCGGAGAGAAGCGCTGGCAGCCGGACGCGGACGGCAACGAGCCGCACCCGCACGAGTCGCCCAGGTCCATGACGATCCCGATGATCGTGCTCGCCTTCGGGTCGGTCTTCGCCGGTGGCTTCTTCAGTATCGGCGACCGCTTCATGCACTGGCTGGAGCCGGTCACCCACCACGACCACGGCCACTCGCCGCTGAGCGCCACCACGGTCACCGGCGCCACCATGGTGGTCCTGCTCATCGGTGTGGCCCTGGCCTACGTCCAGTACGGCCGCAAGCCCGTCCCGGTCACCGCCCCGCGAGGTTCGCTGCTCACCCGGGCGGCCCGGCGCGATCTCCTCCAGGACGACTTCAACCACGTCGTCCTGGTCCGCGGCGGAGAGCACCTCACCCGCTCCCTGGTCTACGTCGACCACACCCTGGTCGACGGAGTCGTCAACGGCACGGCGGCCTCGGTCGGCGGGCTCTCCGGACGGCTGCGCAAGATGCAGAACGGCTATGCCCGCTCCTACGCGGTCTCGATGTTCGGCGGCGTTGCGGTACTCATCGCCGCGACCCTGCTGATGAGGGCGGTCTGATACCGATGTCCTTTCCTCTGCTGACAGCGACGGCGGCCCTGCCCGCGATCGGTGCGATCGCCACGGCGGCCGTCCCGGCCGCCCGGCGGACCGCCGCCAAGTGGCTCGCGCTGCTCGTGTCGCTCGCCACGCTCGCGCTCGCCGTGACCGTGCTCGTGCGGTTCGACCCCGACGGATCCCGCTACCAACTGACCGAGTCCCGCGCCTGGATCGCGGAGTTCGGGGTGCGGTACGAGCTCGGGGTGGACGGCATCGGTGTCGCCCTCATCGCGCTCACCGCACTCCTGATGCCCTTCATCATCCTGGCGGGCTGGCACGACGCCGACCCCCTGGAGACGAAGTCCTCGCGCTGGCGGCCGACTCAGGGCTTCTTCGCCCTGATCCTCGCCGTCGAGGCGATGGTGATCATCTCCTTCGCGGCCACCGACGTCTTCCTCTTCTACATCTTCTTCGAAGCCATGCTCATCCCGATGTACTTCCTCATCGGCGGCTTCGGGGACCGTGCCCACGCGGGCAGCGACGAGAAGGCCTCGGCGCAACGCTCGTACGCGGCCGTGAAGTTCCTCCTGTACAACCTGGTCGGCGGCCTGATCATGCTGGCCGCCGTCATCGGTCTCTACGTGGTGGCGGGGAACTTCTCGCTCCAGGAGATCGCCGAGGCGCGGGCCAACGGCTCGCTGGACATGGCGACCAACACCGAGCGGCTGCTCTTCCTCGGCTTCTTCTTCGCCTTCGCGGTGAAGGCGCCCCTGTGGCCGCTGCACACCTGGCTGCCGAACGCGATGGGGGAGTCCACGGCCCCGGTCGCCGTCCTGATCACGGCCGTGGTCGACAAGGTCGGCACCTTCGCGATGCTGCGGTTCTGCCTCGGGCTCTTCCCCGAGGCGAGCAAGTGGGCGACGCCGGTCATCCTCGTGCTCGCGCTGGTCAGCATCATCTACGGCGCGCTGCTCGCGGTCGGCCAGCGCGACATCAAGCGCCTGGTGGCCTACGCGTCGATCTCGCACTTCGGGTTCATCATTCTCGGCATCTTCGCGATGACCTCCCAGGGGCAGTCCGGCGCGACGCTCTACATGGTCAACCACGGGATCTCGACCGCCGCGCTGATGCTGGTGGCCGGCTTCCTGATCTCGCGGCGCGGTTCGCGGCTCATCGCGGACTACGGAGGGGTGCAGAAGGTCGCCCCGGTGCTCGCGGGCACCTTCCTGATCGGCGGTCTCGCGACGCTCTCGCTGCCGGGACTCGCCCCGTTCGTCAGTGAATTCCTGGTCCTGGTCGGTGCGTTCGCGCGCTATCCGGTGGTCGGGATCATCGCCACCATCGGCATCGTGCTCGCCGCGCTCTACACCCTCGTCCTCTACCAGCGGACGATGACGGGCCCGGTGAAGCCGGAGGTCTCGGCCATGCCGGACCTGCGGGTACGTGAACTCGTGGTCGTCGCACCGCTGATCGCGCTCCTGATCGGCCTCGGTGTCTATCCGAAGCCGCTCACCGACCTGGTGAACCCGGCGGTCAAGCACACCATGTCCGACGTACAGCAGAAGGACCCGAAGCCCGACGTGGAGGCGGCCAAGTGAGCGCATCAGCCGTCCACAGCCTGTGGACAATGGCGTCGGCCGCGGCGCCCCAAGATCAGATCGACAAGATCGACACTCCCACGATCGAGTACGCGCAGCTGTCACCGACGTTGATCGTCATCGGCGCGGCGGTCCTCGGGATCCTCATCGAGGCCTTCGTACCGCGCAAGTCCCGTTACTACGCGCAGGTGTTCGTGGCCGTCGTCGCCCTCACCGCGGCCTTCGCCGCGGTCGTCGGCCTCGCGACCACGGGGTACGGCACGACGAAGGCGCACATCGCCGCCATGGGCGCGATCGCGGTCGACGGACCCGCGCTCTTCCTCCAGGGCACGATCCTCCTCGCGGGGCTCGTGGCGATCTTCACCTTCGCGGAGCGGCGGCTCGATCCGGTGACGCATGGCGTTGGGGCCTCCCCTGCTCGAACGAAGTTGAGAGCTTGGGGACGCGTCGACTCGTTCGCCGCGCAGGCCGGTGCCACACCGGGCAGCGAGGGCGAGAAGGCCGCCATGAAGGCCGGGTTCACCACCACCGAGGTGTTCCCGCTGGCCCTCTTCGCGATCGGCGGGATGCTCGTCTTCCCGTCGGCGAACGACCTCCTGACGCTCTTCATCGCCCTCGAGGTCTTCTCGCTGCCGCTCTACCTGCTCTGCGCGCTCGCCCGCCGCAAGCGCCTGATGTCGCAGGAAGCCGCCGTCAAGTACTTCCTGCTCGGCTCGTTCTCCTCGGCGTTCCTGCTCTTCGGGATCGCCCTGCTGTACGGGTACGCGGGCTCGGTGTCGTACGGCACCATCGCGAAGGTCGTCGACGGCAGCATCCAGACGGTGAACCCGGCGCTCGCCGACACCATGGGCAACGACGCGCTGCTCCTGATCGGCGCCGCGATGATCGTCATGGGCCTGCTCTTCAAGGTGGGCGCGGTGCCGTTCCACATGTGGACGCCCGACGTGTACCAGGGAGCGCCCACCCCGGTCACCGGCTTCATGGCCGCGGCGACCAAGGTGGCCGCCTTCGGCGCGCTGCTCCGGCTCCTGTACGTGGTCCTGCCGGGGCTGCGCTGGGACTGGCGGCCCGTGATGTGGGGCGTCGTGATCCTCACGATGCTGGCCGGTGCGATCGTCGCGATCACCCAGACCGACATCAAGCGGCTGCTCGCGTACTCCTCGATCGCCCACGCGGGCTTCATCCTCGCCGGTGTCATCGCCATGACCCCGGACGGCATCTCGTCGGTCCTCTTCTACCTGGCGGCCTACTCCTTCGTGACGATCGGCGCGTTCGCCGTGGTCACGCTGGTGCGGGACGCGGGCGGCGAGGCCACGCACCTGTCGAAGTGGGCGGGGCTCGGCCGGCGCTCGCCGCTGGTCGCCGCCGTCTTCGCGGTGTTCCTGCTCGCCTTCGCCGGCATTCCGCTGACCTCCGGGTTCTCCGGAAAGTTCGCGGTCTTCAAGGCGGCGGCCGAGGGCGGCGCCGGTGCGCTTGTCGTGGTCGGTGTGATCTCGTCCGCGATCGCGGCGTTCTTCTACATCCGTGTGATCGTGCTCATGTTCTTCAGCGAGCCGAAGGCGGACGGTCCGACCGTCGCCGTGCCCTCGCCGCTGACGATGACGGCGATCGGCGTGGGCGTGGCGGTGACGCTGGTCCTGGGCGTGGCCCCGCAGTACTTCCTGGATCTGGCGAACCAGGCGGGGGTCTTCGTCCGGTAGCCGCCTGCTCCGGTAGCCCACCTGTTCTACTCGCCGCGGCCCGGCATCCCCTCCGACAGGGGTGCCGGGCCGCGGCCTGTGGATAACTGCCGGAGCTGTCGGTGCGGAGCCCTATCGTGGAGTCTGTGGTCGAAGCGCGGCACACGGGGGCAGGGCGATGGATGGGAACAGTGGCATGAGCGAGGTGACCGTACAGAGCGCGGTGGCGGAGAGTGACGCCCTGCGGACGCTGCACCGCGTCTTTGGATATGACGCGTTCCGCGGTGAGCAGGAAGCGATCATCGAGCACGTGGTCGCGGGCGGGGACTCCGTCGTGCTGATGCCCACCGGCGGCGGCAAGTCGCTCTGCTATCAGATCCCCGCCCTGGTCAGGCCCGGCACCGGCGTGGTCGTCTCCCCCCTCATCGCACTCATGCAGGACCAGGTGGACGCGCTGCGGGCCCTCGGCGTGCGGGCCGGGTTCATCAACTCCACGCAGGACTTCGACGAGCGGCGCGTGATGGAGGCCGAGTTCCTCGCGGGGGAGCTCGACGTGCTGTATCTGGCGCCCGAGCGGCTGCGCCTGGAGGGGACGCTCGATCTGCTCTCCCGCGCCAAGATCTCGGTCTTCGCGATCGACGAGGCGCACTGCGTGGCGCAGTGGGGCCACGACTTCCGCCCGGACTATCTGGCGCTCTCGCTGCTCGGCGAGCGCTGGCCCGACGTGCCGCGGATCGCCCTGACGGCGACGGCGACGCACGCCACGCACCGGGAGATCACCGAGCGGCTCGGCATGCCGGACGCGAAGCACTTCGTGGCGAGCTTCGACCGGCCCAACATCCAGTACCGCATCGTGCCGAAGGCCGAGCCGAAGAAGCAGCTCCTGTCCTTCCTCAAGGAGGAGCACGCGGGCGACGCGGGCATCGTCTACTGCCTCTCGCGCAACTCGGTGGAGAAGACCGCCGAGTTCCTCTGCAAGAACGGCATCGAGGCCGTGCCGTACCACGCGGGCCTGGACGGCAGGACGCGCGCCGCCCACCAGTCCCGCTTCCTGCGGGAGGAGGGCCTGGTCGTCTGCGCCACGATCGCCTTCGGCATGGGCATCGACAAGCCGGACGTCCGGTTCGTCGCCCACCTCGACCTGCCGAAGTCGGTCGAGGGGTACTACCAGGAGACGGGCCGCGCCGGCCGTGACGGCCTGCCCTCCACGGCCTGGATGGCGTACGGCCTGCAGGACGTCGTCCAGCAGCGGAAGATGATCCAGGGCAGCGAGGGGGACGAGGCGTTCCGCCGCCGGGCGGCCTCGCACCTGGACTCGATGCTGGCGCTGTGCGAGACCGCCCAGTGCCGCCGGGTCCAGCTCCTCACGTACTTCGGCCAGGACGCGGACGCGCAGTCCTGCGGCAACTGCGACACCTGCCTGACACCGCCGGAGACCTGGGACGGCACGGTCCCGGCCCAGAAGGTCCTCTCCACGGTCGTGCGCCTCCAGCGCGAGCGCGGCCAGAAGTTCGGCGCGGGCCAGATCATCGACATCCTGCTCGGCAAGAAGACTGCCAAGATCATCCAGTTCGACCACGACCAGCTCTCGGTCTTCGGCATCGGCGAGGAGCTCGCGGAGGCCGAATGGCGGGGCGTGGTGCGGCAGTTGCTGGCCCAGGGACTGCTCGCGGTTGAGGGGGAGTACGGCACGCTGGTCCTGACCGAGGAGAGCGGCACGGTCCTCGGCCGGGAGCGGGAGGTGCGGTTGCGCAAGGAGCCCAAGCGGCCCGCCGCGGCGAAGGCCGCGAAGGGGGAGCGGAAGGCGAAGTCCGCCGCGGCCGTCGCCGAGCTGCCGGCGGAATCGGTGCCGGTGTTCGAGGCGCTGCGGGCATGGCGCGGGGCGCAGGCCAAGGAGCTCGGCCTGCCGGCGTACGTGATCTTCCACGACGCCACGCTCCGGGAGATCGCCACACTGCGGCCCACGTCGCTCGCGGAGCTGGGCGGCATCAGTGGCCTGGGCGAGAAGAAACTGGCGACGTACGGAGAGGGCGTGCTTGAGGTCCTCGCGGAGCTGGGCGGAGCGGCCACTCCACCGCCCCCGCAGGCCGCGGTGCCCGAGCAGGCCGCAGCGCCCCCGCAGGCCCCGGAGCCGCCGGAGGCCCCGGAGCCGCCGGAGGAGGAGTGGCCGGAGCCGCCGGACGACTTCTGAGCGGCCGAGGGGCAGCGACCCAAAGGGGCGCGGGGCTCTGACATGTGCGGCTCCGCCGCGTGGGCGCGACCAGCCACGGTGGCGCCGCAGACGAACCAGGTGCGGAGGGAGCCGGGGGTGAACTCACCCCCGGCCGACAGTCCTACCGCGCCGAGGCGACCCTGCCAGAAACCTCGCCGAGGCCCACCCGGGTGCCATCGGGCCCGGGGGCCCATGCCGTGAGGGTGACCTCGTCCCCGTCCTCCAGGAACGTCCGCTTCCCGTCCGGAAGGACAAGCGGGTCGCGGCCGTTCCAGGTGATCTCGATGAGGGAGCCGTACTGGCCCTCGGAAGGTCCGCTGACCGTGCCCGAGCCGTACAGGTCGCCCGTGCGCAGGGACGCGCCGTTCGCCGTCATGTGGGCCAGCTGCTGGGCGGCCGTCCAGTAGACGCTGGAGAAGGGCGGCTCGGAGATGACGTGGCCGTTCAGGGTCACGGTGATGCGCAGGTCGTAGCCGGCGGGCTCGTCCGCGACGGACTCCGCCGAGTCGTCCAGGTAGGGCAGGAGTTCGTGCGTGCGCTCTGGAGGGGCGACCCGCGCCGCGTCCAGGGCTTCGAGGGGGGTGATCCACGCCGAGACCGAGGTGCAGAAGGACTTGCCGAGGAACGGCCCGAGGGGGACGTACTCCCAGGCCTGGATGTCGCGCGCCGACCAGTCGTTGAGCAGGGTCAGGCCGAAGACGTGGTCACGGAAGTCCGCGAGCGGCACCGGGGTGCCCAGCTCCGACGGCGTACCCACGACGAAGCCGACCTCGGCCTCGATGTCCAGGCGGACGGAGGGTCCGAAGACCGGGGCGGTCTCCGCGGGAGCCTTGCGCTGCCCGGACGGGCGTACCACTTCAGTTCCAGAGACCACAACGGTGCCGGACCGGCCGTGGTAACCGATGGGGAGGTGCTTCCAGTTCGGGGTCAGCGGGGTCGGAGCGTCAGGGCGGAAGATCTGCCCCAGGTGGGTCGCGTGGTGCTCGGAGGCGTAGAAGTCCACATAGTCCGCGACCTCGAAGGGGAGGTGCAGCCTGACCTCGGACAACGGGTGCAGCAGGGGGCGCACGACCTCGCGGTGCGCCGGGATCGTGACCCAAGCGGTGAGCGCGCGCCGCACGTCGGACCAGGCCGTGCGGCCCGCGGCGAGCAGCGGGTTGAGCGTGGGCCCGGCGAGCAGCGAGACGTAGGGCGAGCCGAGCGCGGCGGCCGCGGCCCCCGCGTCGAGGACGTGATCACCGAGTCGTACGCCGACCCGGCGCTCCGTGGTCCCGGGCGCGTCCCCGGCCAGGGAGAACACGCCGTACGGGAGATTGTGCGGCCCGAAGGGATCGCCCTCCGCGAGAGCGAACGGGTCGCTTACGGAGCGGACGGAAGGGTCGCTTCCGCCCTGATCGAGCGGGGTGTGCTCGGACATGCGTACCTGCCTCGCTTTCCATATGGGTGTGCCACACGTTACGTGGAAGCCCCCGGTTGGGGCAGTGTCTAAAGAGTTCGCAATGTCCGAATAAGCCTTGCTGGAGTGGTCAGTTCCGGCTTAGCGTCCTTTGGGGGACGCGGACGGGGTGGGTCCGGGTCAGACGGAGGGACACGTGGGGGGACCCGTGGCCATGAGGAACTACAGCGTGCCCTTCGCGGTGGACCGTGAGGTGCCCGGCCTGATCGTGAAGTTCGGCAACTATCCGCTGCACCACGGAGGTGTGGGCGCGATCCGCAGCCTCGGGCGGCTCGGCGTTCCCATGTACGCGATCACGGAGGACCGCTACACACCGGCCGCCGCCTCGCGCCATCTCACCCGCGCCTTCCCCTGGCCGACCACGGGGGCGGAGGAGCCGGAGCGGCTCGTCGAGGGGATGCTGCGCGTCGCGCGCCGGATCGGCAGGCCCACGGTCCTGATCCCGACCGACGAGGAAGCGGCCGTCCTCATCGCCGAGCACCAGGGCGCGCTGGGCGGGGCCGGGTTTCTCTTCCCGCGCGTGGAGCCGGAGTTGCCGCGTCGCCTCGCCAGCAAGCAGGGCCTGCACGAGCTGTGCGTGGAGCACGGCATAGCCTCGCCGGCCGCGTGCTTCCCCGAGAGCTACGGCGACATAGTGGAGTTCGCCGCCGGGGCGGTCTTCCCGGTGGTCGCCAAGAACCGCGAGGCGTTCACGCGCCGCTCCCGCCCCGCGGTGAACGGGACGACGCGCATAGAGACCCCCGGGGGCCTGCTCGGCCTCGCCCGTGACTGGGGCGAGCGGCCCGGAGTGATACTCCAGGAGTACCTGCCCAGGGAGCAGGCCGAGGACTGGATCGTGCACGCGTACTTCGACGCGGACTCGGAGCCGCGCGCGATCTTCACGGGCGTCAAGGTGCGCTCCTGGCCCCCGCACGCGGGGATGACGGCGAACGCGTACGTCGTCGACAACCCGGAACTCGCGGACCTCGCCGCACGTTTCATCAAACAGATCGGCTTCACCGGCGTCATCGACCTCGACCTGCGCTTCGACCGGCGCGACGGTCAGTACAAACTGCTCGACTTCAACCCCCGCATGGGCGCACAGTTCCGACTCTTCGAGAACGAGTCGGGGATCGACGTCATCCGTGCGATGCACCTGCATCTGACGGGCCGCCCGGTCCCCGAGGGGGAACAGCGCGCCGGTCATCGGTATGTCGTGGAGAACATCGACCTGCCCGCCCTCCTCGCCTACCGCCGCAGTGGCTACACCACACCGCACGCGCCCCCGCACGCGCGCGGCACGGAGCTTGCCTGGCTCGCGGCGGACGACATGAAGCCGTTCTTCACGATGCTCGCGCGCTTCGTGCGGCCCGGGGCGAAGCATCTGTATCAGCTCTGGCGCACGAACAGACGCGGCAGCAGCGCGAGCTGACCACCCGTCACGGCGGGCGTCACGGCGCGCGCCACCACAACTGAATCCAGTGGTTCCAGCTGAATCCAGTGGACCCGGCACCACACGAAGTAGGCACACGCAACAAGTGACGTCCTGGGGAGGGACTTCGTGATCCATCCAGTAGCAGTCATCGGGGCGGGGCCGTTCGGCCTCTCCACCGCGGCCCACCTGCGGGCGCGCGGCATTCCGGTGCGGGTCTTCGGCGATCCGATGGTGAGCTGGCGCGCGCACATGCCCGCGGGGATGCTCCTGAAATCGACCCCGGTGGCCTCGAACATCGACGCGCCGCAGCGCGGCCACGACCTCGTGGACTACTGCGACGCGGCGGGGATACGGCGCCTGGTCACTGACGAGGACATCATCCCGATCGAGACGTTCGTGGCCTACGGGGAGTGGTTCAAGGAGAAACTCGTGCCCGACCTGGAGCAGGTGCGGGTCGTGTCGGTCGACCGCGGGGGCACGGCGGGCTTCGACCTGAAGCTGGACTCCGGCGAGCAGTTCACGGCCCGCGCGGTCGTCGTCGCCACCGGTCTCTCGGGCCTGGCGCAGCTGCCGCCCGCGCTCGCCGCGGCCGCCCCGGACGGGCCGACCCCCACAGGGCCGGTCTCGCACAGTTCGCAGCACAGCGACCTGTCGCGGTTCGCGGGGCGTGAGCTGATCGTGGTCGGCGCGGGGCAGTCGGCCCTGGAGACGGCCGCGCTCGCCGCTGAAGCGGGCGCGAACGTACGGGTGGTGGCGCGCGGCAAGGGGTCGGTGGCCTTCGGTGAGCCTCCGTGGAAGCAGCCGAGGCTGCGCCCCGAGTCGCCGTTCGGCCGCGCCTGGTCGCTCTACGCGATCAGCTACTACCCCCACCCCTACCGCTATCTGCCCCCGCAGGCTCGCCACTTCCTGGTCCGCCGCATCCTCGGACCGCTGGGCGCGTGGTGGCTGCGCGAGCGCTTCGAGGGCAAGGTCGAGACGCGCGAGGTCCGCCGTGTGACGTCGGCGGAGGTCCGGGGCGGCAGCCCCGTCCTGCGGGTGGAGACCCTGGGCGGCCGGGACCGCGAGCTCTCCGCCGACCACGTCATAGCGGCGACGGGCTACCGGGTCGACATCGCCGCGATGGACTTCCTGGGCCCCGCGCTCCGGGCCCGCCTCGCCACGAGCCGCGGCACGCCGAAGCTGGGCGCGGGGTACGTCTCGTCGGTCCCGGGCCTGTACTTCACGGGCCTTCCGGCGGCGGCGTCGTACGGCCCCGTGATGCGCTTCGTGTGCGGCACGGAGTTCGCTTCGCCGCGGCTGGTGGGGCACTTGGCGCGGGTGCACGGGTGAGGTGACGGGAGTGCGCAGGGGGCGTACGCCTGGCGCCTCCGGCCCCTGCACACTCCGCGCACTTCAAGAGCGGGGCGGGCCGCCGGGATGCGCCCCGAAGCCGGTTCGCGGCGACTCGTCCCGGTGAATCCTCCGAGCGCCGGTTGTGCGACCAGCGCACTGCGCGCGTCACAGCTCCTGTCACGTTGCTTTCAGCATCGCCGGGGATCCGTATTCTCTGGATCATGGCTGCCCCCCTCGCATATTCACTCATCGCCACTGACCTGGACGGGACGCTGCTGCGCGGCGACGACACCGTCTCCGACCGGTCGCTGGCCGTGCTCGCGGCGACGGCCGCGGCGGGGGCGCGCCACCTGGTGGTGACCGGGCGACCCGCGCCGCGGGTGAAGCCGCTCCTCGACGATCTGGGCGGCGGTGGCCTCGCCGTCTGCGGTCAGGGGGCGCAGTTGTACGACTCCGGGGCCGACCGCATGGTCTGGTCCGTGACGCTCGACCGCGAGCTCGCCGAGGCCGCGCTCGGGAAGATCGAGGCGGAGGTCGGGCAGGTCTACGCCGCCGTGGACCAGGACGGCGTGGACGGGCTCACGCTCATCGAGCCCGGCTATCTGATGCCGCACCCCACGCTGCCCGCCGTACGCGTGCGAGGGCGTGACGCGCTCTGGGCCGAGCCCATCAGCAAGGTGCTCCTGCGCCATCCCGAGCTGACCGACGACGAGTTGGCCGCCGTCGCCCGCGACGCCGTCGGGCCCCTCGCCACCGTCACCATGTCCGGGCCCGGCACCGTCGAGCTCCAGCCGCGCGGGGTGACCAAGGCGACCGGGCTCGCGCTGGCCGCCGAGCGGCTCGGGATGACCTCCGAGGACACCATCGCCTTCGGGGACATGCCCAACGACGTACCGATGTTCGTGTGGGCGGCCCGCGGTGTCGCCATGGCCAACGCCCACCCCGACCTCAAGTCGGCCGCCGACGAGGTGACTTCGTCCAACGAGGACGACGGGGTGGCCGTAGTCCTGGAGCGGCTGCTCTCGGCGCGGCGGTAGGGCGCGTCAGCCCGCCGTCCGCGGGATGCGCTTCTCCCACGTCCGGTGGAACACCACCTCGTCCCCGTCCTTGCACACCACCTCGTTCGACGTGATGAAGTCCGCCGCGTCGCAGGTGATCTCCGAGCGGGACCGGATCGACACGTCCCACGCCAGCTCCGGGCGGTGCAGGCGGATCGTCCAGTCGGAGCGGGTGCGGGCGCTGAGGGGGTCGGACTCGTCGATCGTGTACGTCTCCACCGCGTCCTCGGTGAATTCGAGGCCGTCCGGGTAGACCCGCGTGCCGCCGTAGCGCGGGTCCACCTCCATGCGCCATTCGCCCTTCGCCACATCGCGTACGACGAGGCGCTCGGGACGCAGCTCGTCGAGCGTCGCCGGGTACACCACCCCGAGCGGCTCCGACTGCTCGGGAGCCTCGAAGGTGATCGAAGGGTCGAGATCGCCCTGCCGTACGGGGAGTTCGAGCGCGCTGCCCGCCGGGTCCAGGACGAAGCCCGCCGATTCGGCCTGCGGCCAGATCCACGGCCAGTACGCCGACGACACCGCGAGCCGGATCTTGTGACCCGGCGGGAAGGTGTGGCCGATCGCGTTGAGCTCGAACGTCACGTCCTCCGTCCCGCCCACCGGCCACGGATCCACCCGGTCCCGGCCGTTGCGGGCCGACAGGTTCAGTACGCCCCGGGTGACCAGGGTCGACGAACCGTCCGGGGCCACGTCGCACACCCGCGCGATCGCCTGGCCGGACGGGGCGTCCATCTTCAGGCGCAGCGTCACCTTGGGGCGGCCCAGGATGCGTACGGCAGCGGGGACCTCGAACTCGAAGCACGCCGACTTCGCGTCCTCGTCGCGCTGGTCCGGCGGCAGGTCCGCGTCGTTGCCGAAGGGGAAGTAGCGGCCCGCGTCCAGGCCGGTGTGCTGGGGGGAGTTCACCACCATGGGCGCGCCCTGGAGGGCGTAGGACGTGGGTGTGACGTTCGGCGACGGCCAGGAGGGGTCCCCGACCCAGCCGCCCGGCAGCTCGGCGTACACGGTCGCCGGCGGGTGCGAGTCGCTGATCCAGGAGCGCAGCTTCGGCTCGGCCATGATGCCCGTGTCGACGCCCTTGAGGTGGTGGTCCCACCAGCGCAGCGTCTCCTGGAGGAAGCCGATCGCGGGGCCCGGCGGCAGCCCCCGGTCCGGGTACTGGTGCGACCACGGGCCGATCAGCCCCCGCACCTCGCCCGGCAGATGCTCGACCAGGCGCAGGACCGTGTCCCGGTAGGGGTCGTGGAAGCCGCCCACCGCGAGGACCGCCGCGCCGATCGCCGAGTAGTCCTCGCAGACGCTGCCGTGCCGCCAGTAGGCGTCCCGGGTCTGGTGGTCGAGCCAGGTGTGGATGAAGGGGTCCACGGCTTCGAGACGGCTCAGCCACATGTCCCGCCAGCGGTCGCCGACGAACAGCGGGTCCGGCGGGCGCGAGACGAAGGCGAGCATCGTCGCCGCCCACGCGTGCATGTCCACCGCCAGGACGGAACCACCCATGTAGTGCACGTCGTTGTCATAACGGTCGTCCGCGGAGCAGACCGTGATGATCGCCTTGAGCGGCTCGGGTGCCAGGGCCGCGATCTGGAGGGAGTTGAAGCCGCCCCAGGAGATGCCGAACATGCCGACCTTGCCGGTGCACCAGGGCTGCTCGGCGAGCCAGTTGACGACCGCGACCCCGTCCGCCAGCTCCACGGCGTCGTACTCGTCGCCCGGCATGCCCTCCGAGTTGCCGTGGCCCCGCACGTCCACGCGCACGGAGGCGTAGCCGTGGCCCGCGTACCAGGGGTGGCGCTGGAAGTCGCGCGGCGCCGTCCAGTCGCTCAGGCGGTAGGGGAGGTACTCCAGGAGCGCGGGGACGGGTTCGTCCGTCACCGGGCGCCAGATGCGCGCGTACAGCTTGGTCCCGTCCGGGAGGGGTACCTGGACGTCCTCGCGCGTGGTCTCGTACGGGAAGGAAGTGCGAATCTGCATGGCGGGAACCTCAGTGTCCTCAGTGGACGGGATGCATGGTGCGGCGCAGCCACGGCGCGAGCAGGACGACGGCCACACCCGCGGCCACCGCGATCGCGCCGTTCACGCCGAAGTACGCCGGGTTGGAGACCTCTCCGTAGAGCTTCACGATCTGCGCTTGGATGCCGTTGGCAAGGGCGAGCGAGAGGAACCAGAGGGCCATGGTCTGGCTGGCGAAGGCCTTGGGGGCGAGCTTCGTCGTGGCCGACATGCCGGACGTCTCGACGAGGATGTCGCCGAGCCCGAGCAGCAGGTAGGAGCCGACGATCCACCAGACGGCCATCTTGTACGTGTCGTCCCCGTGCCCCGAGGTCGGCAGGACCATCAGGAGGAACGAGAGCCCGCCCAGGATCACGCCGAAGGCGATCTTGTTCGAGGCGTGCGGCTGGCGGTGGCCCATCCTGGCCCAGACCGCGGCGACGACGGGGGCGAGCGCGACCTCGAAGGCGCCGAGCGCGGAGGCGTACCAGCTGGCGGGGAACTCGTAGCCGAGGATCGACGTCTCGGCGTTCGTCGACGCGAGCAGGATCATCGTCGAGTAGGCCTGGAAGAGGATGAAGTTGAAGACGACCGAGGCGAGGAAGAGGACCACGTACGGCCTCAGCCGCCCGCGTTCCTCGCTGCTCACGCGCGGGCTGCGGAACATCACCACGAAGTAGGCGATCGGCGCGATCACCGAGATCAGGGTGAGCAGGTCGACGAAACGGTCCATCGTCAGCCAGCCCAGGGCGGCGAGCAGCCCCGCGAGTGCCGCGAACACGAGGACGCCCACGACGATCAGGACGACCGCGCGGCGCATCGCGTCCTTGGGCAGCGCGAACTCGGCCGCCGCCTTGCGTCCGGCGAGGTGACGGCGGCCCAGGACGTACTGGACGAGGCCGAAGGTCATGCCGATCGCGGCCGCCGAGAAGCCCCAGTGCCAGCCCTTGTGGTCGCCCAGCCAGCCGGTGATCAGCGGGCCCGCGAAGGCGCCGATGTTGATGCCCATGTAGTACAGCGCGAAGCCCGCGTCGCGGCGGTCGTCGTCGGTGCGGTAGAGCTTGCCCACCATCGAGGCGACGTTCGGCTTCAGGAGACCGGTGCCCGCGCTGATCAGGCCCAGGCCCACCCAGGTCATCGTCGCCGTCGGGACGGCCATCGAGTAGTGGCCGCAGGCGATGAGGATGCCGCCCCACAGGACCGCGCGGTACGAGCCGAGGATTCGGTCGGCGAGCCAGCCGCCCGCCACCGAGACGAGGTAGACGAGCGTTCCGTACGCCGCCGACACCGAGGCGGCGGTCCCGGAATCCATGCCCATTCCGTCGTTCGCGACGGAGTCCGCGAAGTACAGGACGAGGATGGCCTGCATGCCCAGGAACGAGAAGCGCTCCCAGACCTCGAGACCCGACAGGGTGAGCAGCCCGCGCGGCTGCCCGAAGAAGGCGTGGTCGTCGCCGGGCGGTGGCTCCGTCGGCGGCTCCGCGGGCGGTTCGGTGTCGGCCTCAGTGCGGGACAAAGGTTCTGCTCCCGGTAGTTCCGTTGTTCATGGGGCTTTCGGGGATCACGGGGATTACGCGGATTACGGGGCGATGCGGTCTTCTGTGTCGTATCAGCTGATCAAGAACATACCGGTGGTGATCGCACGTCGCCTGGGCGGCATTGCACAGGCGGGTGCCCACTGTGATCGAAAGGCGACCGGATACGCTGACTTGAGTGATGGCAGCGACACATCGACAAACCGTGTCATCGACGCGATCATCACGCAAAGATCGACCGAGTGATGATCGACCGAGTGACCGACTTGTGATCGTCAGCAGACAGGAGAACCCCTCGTGACCGTCGTCGGGCCCTTCGGCCTCAGCGTGCGGGACCAGGCTCTCGAAGCCGATGTCCAGGCCGGATTGGCGGCCGTCGAGGAAGGTCTGCTCGACGCCACCAAGAGCGGGGTCCCCTTCATCACGGAGGCCGCGCAGCATCTGGTGCGCGCGGGCGGCAAGCGGTTCAGGCCGCTCCTCGTGATGCTCGCCTCGCAGTTCGGCGATCCGTACGCGCCGGGCGTCGTGCCCTCCGCCGTTGTCGTCGAGCTCACGCACCTCGCGACGCTCTACCACGACGACGTGATGGACGAGGCGGACGTGCGCCGCGGGGTGGACAGCGCCAACCAGCGCTGGGGCAACTCCGTCGCCGTGCTCACCGGCGACTTCCTCTTCGCCCGCGCCTCGTACATCCTGGCCGACCTCGGCCCGGACGCCGTGCGCATCCAGGCGGAGGCCTTCGAACGCCTGGTCACCGGCCAGATCCTGGAGACGGCGGGCCCGACCGAGGGCCGCGACCCGATCGACCACTACCTCGACGTGCTGGGCGGCAAGACCGGCTCTCTCGTCGCCGTGGCCTGCCGTTTCGGCGCCATGATGTCGGGCGCCGACGAGACCGTCGTGGACGTCCTGACCCAGTACGGCGAGCGGCTCGGCGTGGCCTTCCAGCTCGCCGACGACGTACTGGACATCGCGTCGGACTCGCACGAGTCCGGCAAGACGCCCGGCACCGACCTGCGCGAGGGCATTCCCACGCTGCCGGTCCTGCGGCTGCGCGAGCGGGTGGAGAAGCTCGGGCTCCCCGAGGACATCGCCCTCTCCGAGCTCCTGGACTCGGACCTGACGGACGACGCGCGGCACGCGGAGGCGCTGGCGCGGCTGCGGGCCCACCCGGCCCTGGAGCAGGCCCGCAAGGACACCGTGCGGTACGCGGAGGAGGCGCGGGACACGCTCGCGCCGCTGCGGGACTGCGACGCGAAGACCTCGCTCGTCGAGCTCTGCGATCTGGTGGTCCACCGGGCGGGCTGAGACCCCCGCCAGAGTCGGTCAGGCGCCTACGGAGTGTGACCTACGTCACACTTTACGTTGGACTTGGATTGAGTCCAGGATCAGATCTATTCCGTACCTATGCCCGGAAGCCGACGCAGTGGGGCGTCGGCTCAGGTACGGGGAGATTTCTGACCATGGGCACTTTTGGTACCTCCGGCACTGTCGCGAACAGGCGCCGGACCTTGCTCGCCGCCGGTGTGGCCGTCGCCGCTGCGGGAAGCCTGGCGGTGGCGGCGATGCCCGCCTTCGCGGACGGCGGCAGCAGCGCCAGCACCAGCACCAGCACCAGCACCACGACCAGGACCACCAGCAGCACCGGCGGAGCCATCTTCGCGGCGAGCATGAACGGCGCGAACGAGGTGCCGGTGCCGGGCGGGCCCGCGGTCAACGACAAGGACGGCAAGGCCCTGGAGTTCGTCCAGGTCAAGGGCGACAAGGTGTCCGTCACGGTCAAGTGGCGCGGCACCGGAAAGCCGACCGCCCTGCACATCCACCAGGGCGCCAAGGGCACCAACGGCGGCGTCAGGATCGACTTCACCGGGCTGCTCGGCAAGAGCAAGGGCAACCGCGTCACGGGCACGGTCAAGGTCGACGACGCGGCGCTGCTCAAGCAGTTGAAGGCCGATCCCAACAGCTTCTACGCCAACCTGCACACCGCCGAGTTCCCCGGCGGCGCGGTCCGCGGCCAGCTCCACAAGGTGACGACGGACTTCGACTTCCGGGGCGCGGCGGCCAACTTCCAGGCGTCCGTGATCCGGGGCGAGCAGATCTACGAGTGCAAGAAGGCCGACGACGGCTCCGGAAAGTTCGCCTTCGCCCAGCGTGACGTGCGCGCCCGGCTCGGCGGCGCCATCGCGCACGACTTCGTCGCCCCCAACTCGGGCACCCCGCGCTGGACCGCCCCCGACCGCAGCCAGGTCACCGGCAAGCTGATCTCCCGGACCCCGAACGGCGACAAGAACATCCCCGAACTCGACCTGGCGGCCACCCAGACGGGCAAGCCGCGCGGTCTGCTCGCCGGCACCGCGGAGATCCTGCGCCTGAACACCGAGGGCGGGGTCGCACCGGCGGGTTCCTGCAAGCCGGGCGCCATCGCGAAGGTGCCGTACAAGGCGGACTACGTGTTCGTGCAGCGCTGAGCCCCTGAGACCGAAGCGGCGCTTCCCCTACTGGTCGGGGGAGGCGCCGCCTGTTTTTGTCATCCCACAGCAGTACGTGGAGTTGCTCCCGGGGTCTGACGCTTCCGGCTGGCCGATTTGGTCGTATAGAGAACAGCAAGGTCCAGCAAGAACAACCACTCCTGACCTATTCGGGTGAGAATGGCGGCGCGGGGTGGACGCACGCACGTACTGGGAAGGCCGCCGCCGACCACGGAGGTAGGGCACACAATGGCACCGTACGAACCGGAGCAGAACACCAGTGAGACCGGGGAGCTGCGCGTAGGCCGCCGGAAGGCGGCGCGTTACGTGGTCCCCGTCGCGGTGGCGGGGGTGGCGGCGGCGACCATCGGGCTCGTCCCGGCGCTCGCGACGTCGGGCGACCCCAAGCTGCCCGACGTCACCGCACAGGAACTCATCGAGAAGATCGCCGCTTCGGACACGGAGCAGCTCTCGGGCACCGTGAAGATCAGCACCGACCTCGGCCTCCCGTCCTTCGGCGGCGACTTGGCCGGCGGCTTCGCCCCGGGCAGCGGCTCGGGCGGCGACGGCGAGGACGGCGACGGCAAGGGCTCGGCCGCCGACCCGCAGTCGAAGCTGATGGAGCTGGCGTCCGGCACGCACACGCTGCGCGTCGCGGCCGATGGCCCCGACAAGCAGAAGCTGTCCGTCCTGGACGACGCCGCCGAGTACAGCCTGATCCACAACGGCGACGACGTGTGGGCGTACGACAGCAAGTCGAACGAGGTCTACCACTCCGAGTCGGCGGGCAAGGCCGCGGACTCCGGCAAGGGCTCCGGCAAGAAGGACCTCCCCAAGGACGTCCCGTCCACGCCCAAGGAGCTGGCCGAGGAAGCACTGAAGGCGGTCGACGGCACGACGTCGGTGAAGGTGGACGGCACCGCGCAGGTCGCGGGCCGTGACGCCTACCGCCTGGTCATCAAGCCCAAGCAGTCCGGTTCGACGATCGGCCAGATCACGGTCGCGGTGGACTCCAAGACCGGTACGCCGTTGAAGTTCACGCTCACCCCGGCGAGCGGCGGCAGCGCGGTCGTCGACGCGGGCTTCACGAAGGTCGACTTCGGCAAGCCGGCCGCGTCGACGTTCGACTTCACGCCGCCCAAGGGCGCGAAGGTCACGGAGGAGGGCGACGAGGCCAAGGCCGAGAAGCACGGCTTCACGGACGGCGGCAAGGAGTTCGGGGGCAAGGAGTTCGGCGGCAAGGAGTTCAAGGGCGAGGAGGACCTGAACGGCCTGAACGTCATCGGCGAGGGCTGGAACTCCATCGCCGAGCTGAAGCTGCCGGGCGGCCAGGGCCTCCCGACGGGCGGCTCCGGTGATGTCCCGCCGGACGCGCAGCGGCTGCTCGACTCGCTCGGCGACAAGGTGACGGGCGAGTTCGGCTCGGGCACGGTCTTCAAGACCCGCCTGGTCAACGCCCTGATCACCGACGACGGCAAGGTCTACGCGGGCGCGGTCACCAAGGACGCCCTCGTGAAGGCGGCGAACGACGCGAAGTAGCGTGCCGATGCAAGGCGACTGAGCGGCGGGTCCGAGGTGCCGGGCAGGCACCTCGGACCCGCCGTCACGGCTGAATGCGGCTAAGAGCGGCTGAGAGCGGTTGAGAGCGGGGAGGACGAAGGTGCCGGGAAGCAGTGCCGGGGCCACGGCGGAGAGCGTGATCGAGACCGACGTGCTGACCAAGCGCTACGGCAAGCAGCTGGCCGTGGACCGCCTCAGCCTCACCGTCCCCGCCGGAAGCGTCTTCGGGTTCCTCGGGCCGAACGGCTCGGGCAAGACGACCACCATCCGGATGCTGATGGGCCTGATCGAGCCGACTTCGGGCCGGGCCAAGGTCCTTGGCCGCCCGATGCCGCGCGAGACCCGTACGGTGCTCCCGCACGTGGGCGCGCTCATCGAGGGCCCGGCTCTCTACGGCTTCCTCTCCGGCCGCGACAACCTCCTGCGGTACGACGCCGCCGACCCGACCGCCGACCCGCGCACCCGCCGTGTCCGCGCCGAATCGGCCCTGGACCGGGTGGGTCTTACGGCCGCCGCGGGCAAGAAGGCGAAGGCGTACTCGCTCGGGATGAAGCAGCGCCTCGGTCTCGCGGCGGCGCTGCTCCAGCCGCGCAGGCTCCTCGTGCTCGACGAGCCGACCAACGGCCTCGATCCGCAGGGCATGCGCGAGATCCGGTCGCTGGTGCGGGAGTTGGCGTCGGAGGGCACGACGGTCTTCCTCTCCTCGCACCTCCTGGACGAGATCGAGCAGGTCTGCACGCATGCCGCGGTGATGGCCCAGGGCCGCCTGATCACCCAGGGCCCGGTCGCCGAACTCGCCGCCGGTGCGCGCGGACGTCTGGTCGTGACGACACCGGACACGGGCGACGCGGTCCGCGTCCTGAAGGAGCTCGGCGTGCCGGATCTCGTGGTGACGGAGGACCGCGTGACGGGCGAACCGCCGGGCGCGGACACCGGCACGGACCTCGCGGAGCTGAACGCCGCCTTGGTCGGCGCGGGCGTCCGGGTACGCGGCTTCGGCGTCGAACGGGCCTCGCTGGAGGATGCGTTCGTGGCACTGACGGGGGAGGGGTTCGATGTCGCGGGCTGAGGTCGACGACGTACACGACGCAAGCGACGCACAGGGCGCACGCGACGCACAGGACGCACGCGACACACGCGACGACGTGCGGGAGAGCGGTGAAGCGCGTGAGGTGCGTGAGGTGCGGCGGATCTGGACCCTCGGGCTCTTCCGGAGCGAGCTGGGGATCACCTTCCGCCGCTGGCGCACCCTCGCCCTGCTCGGTGTGCTCGCCGCCGTGCCGATCCTGGTGGGCGTGGCCGTCAAGATCGAGACCAGCGACGGCTCGACGGTGGGCGGGGGCGGCGAGGCCGGCGGCCCCGCGTTCATCGCGCAGGTCACGAACAACGGCCTGTTCCTGGTCTTCACCGCGCTCGCCGCGACGCTCCCCTTCTTCCTGCCCATGGCGGTCGGTGTCGTCGCGGGCGACTCCATAGCGGGCGAGTCCAGCGCGGGGACGCTGCGCTATCTCCTGGTCGCCCCGGCGGGACGTACCCGCCTGCTGCTCGTCAAGTACGCGACGACGATGACGTTCTGCCTGGTCGCGACGCTCGTCGTGGCCCTGTCGGCGCTCGCCGTCGGGGCGTTGCTCTTCCCGGTCGGCGAGGTCACCACGATCTCCGGCACCCGGATCGGCTTCGGCGAGGGGCTGCTGCGCGCCCTGCTCATCGCCCTCGTGGTCGCCGCGTCACTGATCGGTGTGGCGGCGCTCGGTCTCTTCGTGTCGACGCTGACCAGCAGCGGCATCGCGGCGATGGCGACGACCGTCGGCCTGCTCATCACGGTCCAGATCCTCGACCAGATCCCGCAACTGCACGCCATCCAGCCGTACTTCTTCTCGCACTACTGGCTGTCCTTCGCGGACCTCATGCGCGAGCCCGTCTACTGGGACGAGCTGGTCAAGAACCTCGGCCTCCAGGGCCTGTACGCGGTGCTGTTCGGCTCGGCGGCGTGGGCGCGGTTCGGGGCGAAGGACATCACGGCGTAGGACGTCATGGCGCGCCCGGCAGCACGGCGTGGTCGGCGTCAGCTGTCGTACGGGAAGCGCGCGAGCGGCGGCTCCTGCGCGAAGAACGTCTTGGCCTCGGTCAGCGCCCGCTCGTCCTTCAGTACGTCGCCGGGCTTGCTGCCGTTGCCGAGCAGTACGCCGCCGAAGCGCATCCCGAGGTACGCGGCGGAGTTGCGCAGGGTGCCGACGAGCGGATCGGCGACGACCCCCTCCTCGTGGGCGAGCGCCGTCACGCCCCACAGATTGCGCCCGGCCATCGTGGCCTTGAAGTCGACGCCGGGGGTGCGCAGCCAGCCCGACCAGTAGTCGAGGTAGCGCTTGGTGGTGGCCGAGACCGAGTACCAGTACAGGGGCGAGGCGATGACGATGTCGGTCGCCTCGACGGTCGCGTCGAGCAGGACCGCGGCACTGTCGCCGCTCGGGCGGACGTGATCGCTGTCGTGGCGGAGGTCCTCGAAGTCCGGCAGCGGGTGGTCGGCCAGGTTCAGCCAGCGCTGCCCGACGTCCGAGGGGAGCTGCTCGGCGGCCCGGCGGGCCAGGATCTCCGTGTTGCCCTCGGGGCGGGAGCTGCCGAGGACGAAGAGGAAGTTGCGGGTCATGGTGGGCCCCCTGGATCAGTGGCGTGGTCGCGCACGGCCGCTCAAGGCCGCGCAATTACCTGCGCATGCACTATATGCACGCGCAGGTAATTGCGTCCAGGGGGTGCTCGGCCGCCCTCGGGCCCCAGGGGGCTACGAGGAGAGCCCCCACACCGCGTACGCCACGGCGTCGCTGTTGTGGTTGAGCGCGGTCCCGTCGACGTTCGACTCCGTGTCGCAGGCGGAGTGGTAGCACTTGTCGAACGGCTCACCGGCCGTGCCGCCCCAGTTCTGGGCCTGCTCGGCGGTCTTCTTGTAGTCGGCGCCGCTGAACAGACCGCCGACCGGGACGCCCGCGTCCTTGAACGGGGCGTGGTCCGAGCGGCCGTCGCCCTCCTCGTCGGGCTCCGTGGCGAGGTCCAGGCCGCCGTAGAAGTCCTTGAAGGTCTTCTCGATCGTGGGGTCGTCGTCGTAGACGAAGTAGCCCGGGTTCGGGGAGCCGATCATGTCGAAGTTCAGATAGCCCTTGATCTTCGAGCGCTCGCCGGCGGGCAGCTTGTCGACGTAGTGCGAGGAGCCGACGAGCCCCAGCTCCTCGGCACCCCACCAGGCGAACCGCAGGTGCTTGGTGGGCTTGTACTGCTCGCGCGCCACGGTGAGCGCGGTCTCCAGGATCGCGGCGGAGCCCGAGCCGTTGTCGTTGATGCCGGGGCCCGAGTCGACGCTGTCGAGGTGCGAGCCCGCCATGACGACCTCGTCGGCGTTGCCGCCGGGCCAGTCGGCGATCAGGTTGTAGCCGGTCTTGCCGTTGGAGGTGAACTCCTGGAGGGACGTGGTGAATCCGGCCTCGTCCAGCTTGCCCTTCACGTAGTCGACGGAGGCCTTGTAGCCCGCGCTGCCGTGGGCGCGGTTGCCGCCGTTGGACGAGGCGATGGACTGGAGCTGCGAGAGGTGGCCCTGGACGTTGGCCACGGAGATGTCGGGGGCGGCCGCCGTGGGGGCGGGGGCCGCGGAGGATATCGCGCTGGTGGTCAGCAGTCCGGTGACGGCTATGACGGCCGCGGCCGTGGCGCGTCCGGGAACGGAGAGCTTCATGTGGGGGGCTCCGTGTTCTGTTGGATCGTTCGGTGGGGGGGTTGGGGGTACGCCAATACCGTGAACGTCGAACAGAATTGGCGTGCCTGATGGTGCTGCTGAGCTTGACCGTGCGTCAAGAGCGCATATCGGGCGCCGTGTTCCGCAGGGCGGTCGAACGGCTCGACTCGGCGGCAGGGGGCGGCAGGAACACCGTCCAGCCGGGCGCGTAGGTGTCCGGCACGGGGTGGCGCCGCCAGTCGCGGGCCCAGCGCGGGGGTTCCTTCTCGCGCAGGACCAGGGCGGCGGGCCGGTGCCGGTCGTCCCGGTGAGCGGCCGAGCATCCGGACACGTACGCGATGGGGATCACCGAAGTGTTGCCCTTCAGGAGGCACGGGGCGCGGACCCCCTGCGCGTACAGGACGTCGGTGATGCGGGCCCAGTCGCCGCGGGCGCCCGTCTGGATACGGGCGTTGCCGAAGGTGAGGGGGAGCTGGACCGCCAGGTGGGCGACGAGGAGGACGGCGAGGGCGACGGTGAGGGCGCGCCGCGCGCGGTCGGCGACGGCGAGGACGCCGACGGCCGCGGGGACGGCGAGGAGGGCGTGGGCGGGCAGGAGGAAGCGCGGGGCGCCGTAGGGGACGAGGAGGAGATAGGGGAGGGCGGCGGCCAGCGCGACGGCCACGGCCAGCCAGAGGGCCCGGCGGGTCGCCCGCTCGGAGCCGTCGACCGCCCTTCGCACGGCCCACAGCCCCGCGGCCACGAGCAGCGGCAGCAGGATCCACCACTCCGCGGCCGGGACCCTGAGCCGGTCGGCGTCGCAGGGGCGGCAGAGCAACGGACCGTCGAGCGCGGTGAACTGGGCCTCGATGGCCGCGAGGGGACGCAGCCCGCCCTGCACGTCGCTCGCGTCGGTGAGCCGCTCGCGTACGCCGCCGAAGCGGACGTACGCCTCGACGATCCACGGCAGCAGACCGGCCGCGACGCCGCCCGCCACGGCGATGATGCGCCCCCGCGTCCGCCAGACGGGCACGGCCAGGGCGGCGAGGAGCAGCGCGGCGGCGACGGCGGCACCGTCGTTGGGACGCATGAGGGCGGCGAGGGCGAGCCCCGCCGCGATCCCCGCGAGGGCGAGGCGCCCGGGGCCCGCCCCGAGGAAGAGCCCGACCGCGGCCGTGACCCCCATGGCGGTGTAGTGGTTCGGCATCGCGGCGTTCGCGTAGAACAGCGCGAACCAGAGGCTTCCGTAGAGCCCGGCGGCCACGCCGACGGCGGCGGGACGGTGCGCGAGGACGCGCAGCCAGGGACGGAAGCCCAGGTAGAGGGCGGCGGTCGCGAGCAGCGTCAGCCAGACCCTGAGCAGGACGACCGAGTCGCTCCAGGCCGCCACGGGGGCGATGAGCACCGGGACGCCACGGGTGCGGGGCGCGCTGAAGGGGGTGGCGGGCGCGTACGGCGGGAAGCGGCTCGCGTAGACGATCTCGTCCCAGCCGAGGGAGAGGGTGAACGGGACGAGGGCCGCGGAGAGGAGGGCGAAGGCGGCGCAGGCGGCGAGGAGGGGGCGGCGGCCACTCGGACGCGGCTTCCGCGGCTTCCGCGGCTTCCACGGCTTCGTCGGTTTCCGCAGCGTCTGCAGTGTCGGCAGTGTCTGCGGCTTCTGCGGCGTCCGCGGCTTCTCGGGCACGAGGGTCTCGACCTCCCGCCGGCCTCGGTCAGGTCATGTCGCTTTCGATCACTTCTGTTCCCTTATGGGGAAGGTAGCGACGATGACGCCGAAATCGCAGGAGGTGGGGCCGACGTGTTCCGCCGGCCGGCCGTCGTGCAGACCACGGCGGCGTCACCCTCCCGCAGGACGCGCGGCTCGCCCGACGCGGCGGTGATCCGCGTGCATCCGACGTCCCCGATGACGCGGCCCGCGCCCTCGCGGACGTCCTGGCCTGGCTGGCGGGGGGCCACAACGCGAAGCCCACGCCGGGCGTACGAGATGTCCTGGGCCGAGAGCCGCGCGATTTCGGCGTCTACGCGAAGGCCGCGGCGAAGGCGAAGGCGAAGGCATGGGGCTGATCTTGCTGCCGGGGGCGCCCCAAAGGGGCGCGGGGAACCGCGCGCCCAGCCACAACGCACTCGCGGCCGCAAGCGGAAAGACCTCGCGACGTCAGACCGCGGACCCCTCCCGCCCCGCAGCGGGAGTCATCGGCTCGGTCTCCCGCCCGGCGGCGGAGGCCGAAGTCGCCGCAACAGCAGCCTGACGCCCCGCGGCGAGCCGCACCGCGTTGCGCCGCGCGGTGCGCAACGCGTCCCACGTCAGCAGCGTCAGCGCCAGCCACACGAGACCGAACCCGGCCCACCGCTCGGGCGGCATCGCCTCATGGAAGTACAGGATGCCGAGCAGGAACTGGAAGACGGGAGCGAGGTACTGGAGCAGCCCGAGCGTCGACAGCGGCACCCGGATCGCGGCGGCGCCGAAGCAGACCAGGGGAAGGGCGGTGACCACACCGGTCGCCGCGAGGAGCGCCGCGTGCCCGAGGCCCTCCGCGCCGAACGTGGCGTCGCCCCGCGCCCCCAGCCACACCAGGAACCCGACCGCGGGCAGGAACTGGATGGCGGTCTCGGCGGCGAGGGACTCCAGACCGCTGAGCCCGACCTTCTTCTTCGCCAGGCCGTACGTGGCGAAGGAGAAGGCGAGGCAGAGCGAGATCCACGGCGGCTGCCCGTACCCGAAGGCCAGCACGAGGACCGCCGCGAGGCCGACGGCGACGGCCGCCCACTGCACGGGACGCAGCCGTTCGCCCAGGAGCAGGACGCCCATGGCGATGGTGACCAGGGGGTTGATGAAGTAGCCGAGGGAGGCCTCCACGACGTGGCCGGAGTTCACGGCCCAGATGTAGACGCCCCAGTTGACGGTGATGACCGCCGACGCGATCGTCACCAGGCCCAGCTTGCGCGGCTGGCGGATCAGTTCGCCCGCCCAGGCCCAGCGCCGCACGATCAGCAGCGCGACGCCGACCACGACGAGGGACCACGCCATGCGGTGCGCGAGGATCTCGCCCGCTCCGGCCGGCTTGAGCAGGGGCCAGAAGAGGGGCACGAGGCCCCACATCCCGTAGGCGGCGAAGCCGTTCAGCAGGCCTATGCGCTGCTCGCTCTTCGACTGCTCAGCTGCGGCAGCGTCCACGGCCCCTCCTTGGTGCACGGCAGCCCCACGCTGCATCCAAGAAGGTAGCGGCCCGGACGCCCCCGTGTCATGCCCGTCTCACGAAAACGGTCATGACCTCCGTCTCGCCCGCAGTCAGTCCCGCGAGCCGCCCGCCGACAGCCCCGTGAGCCGCCCGGCGTCAGCCCTTGAGCGCCACCGCGACCGCATCGGCGAGCGGCGTCGTGGGCCGCCCGATCAGCCGGGCCAGATCGCCGCTCGTACCGGCGAGCAGCCCCCGCTCGATCGCCGAGTCCACGTCGACGAGGATCGCGGCGAACGGCTCGGGAAGACCGGCGCCGGTCAGGATCGCGAGGTTCTGCTCGGCGGAGACGTTCGCGTACGAGATGTCCTTGCCGGTCTGCCGGGCGATCTCGGCTGCGTACTCGGACAGGCTCCAGGCGACGTCACCGCTCAGCTCGTAGACCTTGCCCTCGTGGCCGTCGCCGGTCAGGACGGCGACGGCGGCCGCCGCGTAGTCGGCGCGCGCCGCGGAGGCGACCCGGCCCTCGCCCGCGGAGGCGACGACGGCGCCGTGCTCCAGGACGGGGGCGAGGTTGGCCGTGTAGTTCTCGTGGTACCAGCCGTTGCGCAGGAACGTGTGCGGAAGGCCGGAGTCGAGGACGAGCCGCTCGGTCTCCTTGTGCTCGGCCGCCAGGTCGAAGTCGGCGTCCGGTCCGCCCAGGACGCCGGTGTACGCCAGGAGCGCGACGCCCGCGCCGCGCGCCGCGTCGATCACCGCCGCGTGCTGCGGCACGCGCTGCCCGACCTCGCTGCCGGAGATCAGCAGGACCCTGTCGCCCGCGGCGAAGGCGCCGGCGAGGGTCTCGGGCGCGCTGTAGTCCGCGATCCGCAGCTCGATGCCGCGCGCGGCGAGATCGGCTGCCTTCTCCTTGTCGCGGACGACGGCGGCAATCTGCCCGGCGGGCACCCGCGCGTCGAGCAGCCCGTCGATGACGAGACGGCCGAGGTGTCCGGTGGCTCCGGTGACGACGATGCTCATGTCTGGAATCTCCCTTTGGTGTGGTTCTGGCAACGATCCTACGTCTAGCGCTAACTTCTGGAAAGTACCCACTTTGAAGTAAGGTACTGACATGGCAGTAAGTAACTGGAACCTCGGGGACGAGGGGATGTGCCCGCAGCGCCTCGTCCTGGAACACGTCACGAGCCGCTGGGGCGTGCTCGTCCTGATCGCCCTGGACGAGCGCTCGTACCGCTTCAGTGAGCTGCGCCGGGCCCTCGGCCGGGTCAGCGAGAAGATGCTGACGCAGACCCTCCAGACCCTGGAGCGCGACGGCCTCGTGCACCGCGACGCCAAGCCGGTCATCCCGCCGCGCGTCGACTACTCGCTCACCGACCTCGGGCGCGAGGTAGGCGGGCAGGTCCGTGGCCTCGCCGAGTGGACCGAGCGGCGCCTCGCCGACGTGCAGCAAGCGCGGCAGGCGTACGACGAAGCGCGTCAGGCGTACGACGAGGCCCGGTCCTGAAGGATCAGGACCGGGCCTCGGGACGAGCCGGTCGAGCTAGCCGACGACCGTCCAGGTGTCGCCGCCCGCGAGCAGCGCGGCCAGGTCGCCCTTGCCGTTCTGCTCGATGGCGGTGTCGAGCTGGTCGGACATCAGCGTGTCGTAGACCGGGCGCTCGATGCTGCGGAAGACGCCGATCGGGGTGTGGTGCAGGGTGTCGGGGTCCGCGAGCCGCGACAGCGCGAAGGCCAGCGTCGGCGAGGTCGAGTGCGCGTCGTGGACCAGAATCTGCGACTCGGTCTCAGGCGTGACCGGGACGACTTTGAGGTCGCCGGTGGCCGGGTCGCGCACCACGCCCTTGCCGCCGTCCGCCCCGAAGCGGATGGGCTGCCCGTGTTCGAGGCGGATGACGGCTTCCTCGGCCTGCTGCTTGTCCTTGAGGACCTCGAAGGCGCCGTCGTTGAAGATGTTGCAGTTCTGGTAGATCTCCACCAGGGCGGTGCCGGGGTGTTCGGCGGCCTCGCGCAGCACCGAGGTGAGGTGCTTGCGGTCGGAGTCCACGGTGCGGGCCACGAAGCTCGCCTCCGCGCCGATCGCGAGGGAGACCGGGTTGAAGGGCGCGTCCAGCGAGCCCATCGGCGTCGACTTGGTGATCTTGCCGACCTCGGAGGTCGGGGAGTACTGGCCCTTGGTGAGTCCGTAGATGCGGTTGTTGAAGAGCAGGATCTTCAGGTTCACGTTGCGGCGCAGGGCGTGGATGAGGTGGTTGCCGCCGATGGAGAGCGCGTCGCCGTCGCCGGTGACCACCCAGACGCTCAGATCCCGCCGGGACGAGGCGAGTCCGGTGGCGATGGCGGGGGCGCGGCCGTGGATGGAGTGCATCCCGTAGGTGTTCATGTAGTACGGGAAGCGGCTGGAGCAGCCGATGCCCGAGACAAAGACGATGTTCTCCTTGGCCAGGCCGAGTTCGGGCATGAAGCCCTGCACGGCCGCCAGGACCGCGTAGTCACCGCAGCCGGGGCACCAACGCACCTCCTGGTCGGACTTGAAGTCCTTCATGGACTGCTTGGCCTCGGCCTTGGGCACCAGCGAAAGCGCTTCGATCGTGCTCCCGGTGCCTTCGGTCTTCGTGTCAGCCATTGATGGCCTCCTTGAGAGCCGTGGCGAGCTGCTCGGCCTTGAACGGCATTCCATTGACCTGGTTGTACGAGACCGCGTCCACGAGGTACTTGGCGCGGAGGAGCGTGGCGAGCTGCCCGAGGTTCATCTCGGGAATCACCACCTTGTCGTAACGCTTCAGGACCTCGCCCAGATTCCGCGGGAAGGGGTTGAGGTGGCGCAGATGGGCCTGCGCGACGCTCTCGCCGACCGCCCGCAGCCGGCGCACCGCCGCGGTGATGGGGCCGTAGGTCGAACCCCAGCCCAGGACCAGGAGCTTGGCGTCGCCGGTCGCGTCGTCGACCTCCAGGTCGGGGACCTGGATGCCGTCGATCTTGGCCTGGCGGGTGCGGACCATGAAGTCGTGGTTGGCGGGGTCGTAGGAGATGTTGCCGGTGCCGTCCTGCTTCTCGATGCCGCCGATGCGGTGTTCGAGACCCGGCGTTCCGGGGATCGCCCACGGGCGGGCCAGCGTCTGCGGGTCGCGTTTGTAGGGCCAGAACACCTCGGTGCCGTCGTCCTCGGTGTGGTTGGTCCCCGAGGCGAACTGCACGCGCAGGTCCGGGAGTTCGTCGGTGTCCGGGATGCGCCAGGGCTCGGAGCCGTTGGCCAGGTAGCCGTCGGACAGCAGGAAGACGGGCGTGCGGTAGGTGACCGCGATGCGGGCCGCCTCGATCGCCGCGTCGAAGCAGTCGGCCGGCGTCATCGGCGCCACGATCGGCACCGGTGCCTCGCCGTTGCGCCCGAACATCGCCTGGAGCAGGTCCGCCTGCTCGGTCTTGGTCGGCAGACCGGTCGAGGGTCCGCCGCGCTGGATGTCCACCACCAGCAGCGGCAGCTCCAGCGACACCGCGAGCCCGATGGTCTCCGACTTCAGCGCCACTCCCGGCCCCGAGGTCGTCGTCACCGCGAGCGAGCCGCCGAAGGCCGCGCCCAGCGCGGCGCCGATCCCCGCGATCTCGTCCTCGGCCTGGAAGGTGCGCACACCGAAGTTCTTGTGCTTGGACAGCTCGTGCAGGATGTCGGAGGCCGGAGTGATGGGGTACGAGCCCAGATACAGCGGCAGATCCGCCTGCCGGCCCGCGGCGATCAGTCCGTACGACAGGGCCAGGTTCCCCGAGATGTTGCGGTACGTGCCGGTCGGGAAGGCCGAGGCGGCGGGGGCGACCTCGTACGAGACCGCGAAGTCCTCGGTCGTCTCGCCGAAGTTCCAGCCCGCGTGGAAGGCGGCGATGTTCGCCTCCGCGATCTCCGGCTTCTTGGCGAACTTCGTGCGCAGGAACTTCTCGGTGCCCTCCGTCGGGCGGTGATACATCCACGAGAGCAGCCCCAGCGCGAACATGTTCTTGCTGCGGCCCGCGTCCTTGCGCGAGAGGTCGAACTCCTTGAGCGCCTCGACGGTGAGCGTCGTCAGCGGCACCGGATGGACGCTGTAGCCGTCCAGTGAGCCGTCCTCCAGCGGCGAGACGTCGTAGCCGACCTTCTGCATCGCCCGTTTGGAGAACTCGTCCGTGTTGACGATGATCTCCGCGCCGCGCGGCACATCGGCGATGTTCGCCTTCAGCGCGGCCGGGTTCATCGCCACCAGAACGTTCGGCGCGTCACCCGGCGTGAGGATGTCGTGATCGGCGAAGTGCAGCTGAAAGGAGGAGACGCCCGGCAGGGTCCCGGCAGGAGCACGGATCTCGGCGGGGAAGTTCGGCAGAGTCGAGAGGTCGTTCCCGAAGGACGCCGTCTCCGAAGTGAAACGGTCACCGGTGAGCTGCATACCGTCACCGGAGTCACCCGCGAAGCGGATGATCACCCGGTCCAGACGGCGTACATCCTTCTCACCAGCAGGCTTGCGCTGTTCTCCGACGACTGCCCCATCGGCCTGCTCGGCTGGGCTACTGACCTGGCTGGTCACTGAACTGGACCTCCCTCGGGCGGCTGAGCGGGAAGGGCCGGGCGAGCGACCTCCCCAAGGCCCACCCTACGTCGGTAAGGGTCGCCTACCTGTGGTAGATCGCATGACGGACGCGCTTTTGAGACGCAACGATGCCCCGATTTGTCACGGTGTGCCTCGCCCCCCGGCCCGTCATGGAAGACGCCCCCACTCATCCTTTGGTTCTAGGACTGTTCTCCGTACTCGTGCTGATGCTCGTGCTCGTGCTCGTGCTGGTGCGATCGTGGCGCGATCGCCTCTACGGACACTCAATAGCTGACGAAGTGTCAGATTGCTAGGAGTTCAGATAGGTGAGAACCGCCAACACGCGCCGGTGATCCCCGTCGCTCTGGGAAAGCCCCAGCTTCAGGAAGATGTTGCTGACGTGCTTCTCGACGGCACCGTCGCTCACCACCAGTTGCCGGGCGACCGCGGAGTTCGTCCGCCCCTCGGCCATCAGACCGAGTACCTCGCGTTCGCGCGGTGTAAGCCCCGCGAGGACGTCCTGCTTGCGGCTGCGGCCGAGCAGCTGCGCCACGACCTCCGGGTCGAGCGCGGTGCCGCCCTGCGCGACACGCACCACCGCGTCCACGAACTCGCGCACCTCGGCGACGCGGTCCTTGAGCAGATAACCGACGCCACGGCTCGATCCGGCGAGCAGCTCGGTGGCGTACTGCTCCTCCACGTACTGCGACAGGACGAGCACCCCGAGCCCGGGGAACTGGTGGCGCAGGTGCACAGCGGCCCGCACCCCCTCGTCCGTGTGCGTCGGCGGCATCCGCACGTCGGCGACGACCACGTCGGGCAGCGCGCCCTCCGAGGAGAGTTCGTTGATCGTCTTGATCAGCGCGTCCGCGTCGCCCACCCCCGCGACGACGTCGTGCCCGCGGTCGGTCAGCAACCGGGTCAGGCCCTCCCTCAGCAGCACTGAATCCTCGGCGATGACGACCCGCACTTTGTCCTCCACGTTCACGGCCCCCCGGCATATTCGGTTCTGGTTGTCCCCCGGCACCTCAGTATCGCGCGTACGGAGGGGCGTTACCGCGTTCGTGGACAGTTGGTGGACAGACCCCTTGTCCGCCAGAGGACGGACCCCTCGTCCGCGCCCGCGCATCTGCGGCATGGCGGAACCCACCCGATCCCCCGTGCCGCGGGGTGAACGGGTGGGTGAACGGGTGAGTGAGCGCGCGAAGATCCGCGGCCGCGCCCGCCAGGCGACTAGGCCCGCCAGGGCAGCTCGGCCGTCACCGTCGTGGGCCCGCCCACCGGCGAGTTCACGACCAGGATTCCGTCGACGGCGTCGAGCCGCTCGGCGAGCCCCGCGAGACCCGAGCCGCCGGTCACGTCCGCGCCCCCGGCCCCGTCGTCGGAGACCTGGAGCATCAGCCGGTCCTCGACCTGCCAGACGTCGACCGAACCACGCGACGCCCGCGCGTGCTTGCTGATGTTCTGCAGGAGCTCGGAGACCGTGAAGTACGCGATGCCCTCGATCGCGGCGGCGGGCCGCGCGGGCAGGTCCACCTCGACCTGGACCGGGACCGTGCACCGGGCGGCGAGCGAGGAGAGCGCCGCGTCCAGGCCGCGGTCGGTCAGGACCGCCGGGTGGATGCCCCGGGCCAGGTCGCGCAGCTCCTGGAGGGCGACCTTCACCTCGCCGTGCGCCTCGCCCACCATGCGCGCCGCGGCCTCCGGGTCCTCGGTCAGCTTCTCCTTGGCCAGACCCAGGTCCATGGCGAGCGCCACCAGACGGGCCTGCGCGCCGTCGTGCAGGTCGCGCTCGATGCGGCGCAGGTCGGCCGCCGCCGTGTCGACCACGACACCGCGGTCCGACTCCAGCTCGACGACGCGCGTCGCCAGGCTGGAGGGGCCGAGCAGCCCGACGACCATGACGCGGTCGACGGTGGTCAGGGCCCGGATGATCCAGGGGGTGGCGAGCGTGATCAGCAGGCCGGTGAGGGCGGTGACGCCGATCTCGAAGGGGTTGTCCACGTAGATGCGGTGTCCGTCGTCGCCGTAGAGCTGGATACCGTCCTGACCTGCGTAGACCGGGAAGATCCAGTGCCACAGCGGGTACGTGAGCATCGCCCAGCCGTACGTCCAGAAGATCACCGACACGGTGAAGGAGAAGACCGCCCACGGCATGTGGAGCACGGAGTAGAGGACGTGCCGCCAAGAGACGCCGCTCTTGAGCACGGCCCCCATCCACCCCGTCGGGCCGCCGCTCTTGGGCCGCAGCGGCTCCGGGTCCGCCACCTCCACGTCGAGCAGCGCCCGCGCCCGCACCCGCTCCAGCGAGCCGATGCCGCGGCAGGCGGCGAGCCCGGCGGCGAGCACCGGGATGCCGATGAACGTGATCAGCAGGCCGGCGCCGAGCGACAGCATCGTGACCGCGAACACGAACGTGACCAGGCTGATCGGCAGGCTCAGCAGCACATAGCCGAATTCCTTCCAGGCGCGGGCCTCGATCGGCGCGCGAAGACCGGCGGGGAGACGCCGCCGCCGCTCGTCGAGGTCGGACCCCCGGAACTCCGAACGCTCCATGTGCCCGTACTCCTGTCCGTACTCCGTGGCCATCGGTGTCGTCCGTTTCTGCTCGGTCTGCTCGGGCCGCTCGGCCGTTGTATCTCCAGAGTGTCGGCCGCGGCTGATCGGGACCATGCGGTGCGTAGGTGTCTTCGACCGGGGGTTTTCCCTACCTCGCGTGTCGGCCTGCGTGTCGGCCCGCGTGTCGGCCCGCGTGCCGGCCCGTGTGTCACGCCGCGCGTCGCCCAGCCCGTCATGCCTGGGCGGCGCGGTCGCGGTCCCGCCACGGCAGCTCCGCCGTGATCGTCGTGGGACCGCCCTGCGGAGACTCGATCACGAACAGGCCGTCGACCGCGCCCAGCCGGTCCGCGAGCCCCGCCATGCCCGTGCCCCCGTCCAGGCTCGCGCCGCCCCGGCCGTCGTCCCCCACCTGGATGAGCAGCCGCTGATCGGCACGCCACACGTCCACGGACGCCGAGCGCGCCCCGCTGTGCTTGCTGACGTTCTGCAGCAGCTCGGAGACGGTGAAGTACGCGATGCCCTCGATCGCGGCGGCCGGGCGGTGCGGAAGATCCGCCGTCACCTTCACCGGGACCGTGCACCGGGCGGCGAGCGAGGAGAGCGCCGCGTCCAGGCCGCGGTCGGTCAGGACCGCCGGGTGGATGCCGCGGGCGAGATCGCGCAGCTCCTGGAGGGCGAGCTTCACCTCGCCGTGCGCCTCGTCGACCATCGCCGCCACCGTGTCGTCGGCCTGGCCCTCCAGGAGCTTCTCCTTGGCCAGACCGAGCCCCATGGCGAGCGCCACCAGGCGGGCCTGTGCCCCGTCGTGCAGGTCGCGCTCGATGCGGCGCAGGTCGGCCGCCGCCGTGTCGACCACGACTCCGCGGTCCGACTCCAACTCGACGATGCGCCGCTCCAGTTCGTCGGAGGGCGAGAGCAGGCCGCGCACCATCGCGCGGTCGGCGTTGGTCAGGCCGCGCACGAGGTAGGGGAGCACGGGCCAGAGCACGAAGAGCCCGACCAGGGTGACGGCGAACGTCAGCACGCCCCAGGGCAGCCGCATGAACGAGTACAGCATCGTGCGCCAGCCGACCGGATCCTTCAGGCTCGACCACAGCCAGCTGAAGAAGCCGTGGCCGCGCTGCTTCGGCATCGGGCTCGGTTCGTCGATCCGCAGCCCGAGCAGCTTGCGCGCGCGGGCCCGCTCCGCCCTGCCGAGCAGCCGCGCGCCGAGCAGCGCGCCCGCGAGCAGCGGCAGGCCGACGACCGTCACGGCGAGGGCGCCGCCGGTCGCGAGCGTCGCGACCACGTAGACGAAACCGGCCACTCCCAGCGGGAGGTTGACGAGAAGGTGCGCGATCTCCTTCCAGGTCTGCCGGTCGTATCCCGCGAAGCGCGCGGGCGGCAGCGGGGACGTGGATGAGGACATGGCGCGTGCGGTCATACGCGCTAGGGTGCACGGCTCGCCGCCGTGATGCCATGAGGAGGGCCGCCCGGAGACCCGGGGGATAACCCCACCGCCAGTGGTCCGGCACGGGCGATCAGTCCTTGCCGATGCGTGACGCTCTGCTTACCTCGTCTTTAGCAGGCCCTAGACTCCCGTGCGTACAGATCGTCGAACAGTGCTGAGTGTCAGAGGCGGTCAGGGAGTGAGGGGCTGACGTGCACGTGACGAACGTCGCGGCGAGCTACTACCAGTCGTACTCCGTCGTCGGACTGCTCGCCGTCGTCGGCGTGCTGTTCGTCGCCGTCGCCTTCGGCGCGGGGCGGCTGCTGCGGCCCGTCGTGCCGACACCCGAGAAGCTCCTGACGTACGAGTGCGGCGTCGACCCGGTCGGCGACGGCTGGGCGCACACCCAGGTCCGCTACTACGTCTACGCGTTCCTCTATGTCATCTTCGCCGTCGACTCGATCTTCCTCTTTCCATGGGCGACGGTCTTCGCCGCGCCCGGCTACGGTGCGACGACGCTGGTGGAGATGTTCGTCTTCCTCGGCTTCCTGACCGTGGGCCTGCTGTACGCATACAAGAAGGGCGTCCTCACATGGACGTGACCCCCGCTTCCGCCTCCTCCGCTGCCGCCTCGGTGGACCTGCCGGCGCCGGTGCTGCGTGCCGAGCCCCAGAAGCTCGGCGTGCTGTCCCGTCTCGCGCCCGAGCCGATGAAGGTGGTCCTCAACTGGGGCCGCCGGTACTCGCTGTGGGTCTTCAACTTCGGCCTCGCCTGTTGCGCCATCGAGTTCATCGCGGCCTCCATGGCCCGGCACGACTTCATCCGGCTCGGCGTGATCCCGTTCGCGCCGGGGCCGCGCCAGGCCGACCTGATGGTCGTCTCCGGCACGGTCACGGACAAGATGGCCCCGGCCGTGAAGCGCCTGTACGAGCAGATGCCCGAGCCCAAGTACGTCATCTCCTTCGGCGCCTGCTCCAACTGCGGCGGCCCGTACTGGGATTCGTACGCGGTGACCAAGGGCGTCGACCAGATCATTCCGGTCGATGTGTACGTACCCGGCTGCCCGCCCCGTCCCGAAGCGCTGCTCCAGGGCATCCTCAAGCTCCAGGAGAAGATCGCGCGGGAGTCGCTGGCCGAGCGGTACGGCAACGCCAGCGGCAGCCGTCCCTCGACGGCGGCTCTCCAGAGCGGACTCGTGAAGCCGCCGGCGCCGGCGTCCGGGGCCGCGGCGGGGGAGGGGAAGGCATGACCGGCTGGCTGCCGAGCCCCGTCGATGAGCTCTTCGGCGCGGAGGTGACGGCGGACGAGTCGTACGACCTCCTGACGGTCGACGTCCCGCCCGGCTCGTGGATCGCGGCGCTCGAAACCGCGCGCACGACCCTGGCCTGCACCTACTTCGACTGGCTGAGCGCCGTCGACGAACCGGGCACGGGCTTTCTCGTCTCGGCCCACGTCGTCGCCCTCTCTCCGGTACGTCGCCTCCTCATCCGTACGACCGTTCCGCACGACGCCCCGGTCCTGCCGACCGCGATCGACGTCTACGCGGGCGCGGCGTGGCACGAGCGCGAGACGCACGAGATGTTCGGCGTCGCCTTCGAAGGCCACCCGAACCTGGTGCCGCTGCTGCTCCCGGAGACCTTCGAGGGGCACCCGCTGCGCAAGGACTTCGTCCTGGCGGCCCGGGTCGCGAAGGCGTGGCCCGGCGCGAAGGAGCCGGGGGAGTCGGAGCACGGCGGCCCCAAGCGCCGCCAGATGCTGCCTCCCGGCGTGCCCGACCCGAACGAATGGGGCCCCCTGAAGGGCCAGCTCCCCGCGGCCCCGGCCCGCCCGGCCCGCGGCGCCGCCCGCGCGGCAGGCGACCGCCCGGCCCGCCGGACCCGCACGGCGGGCGAGGGCTCGGCCGGCCAGAGGCCTGCCGGCCCAACGACCGAGGGCACCCAGCCGGAGGCACCGGCTCCGCGCCGCTCCCGCAGTGTGAGCCAGGGCTCGGCCTCGCAGCAGGTGACGGCAGAGCCTGCGGCGGCAGGGCCCGCGGCGGCAGGGGAGACGCGGCCGGAGGCGAAGCCCGGGGGCGCTCTGGCACCCGAGGCGAAGCCTGAGGCCGCTACGGCACCTGAGGCCGCTCCGGTACCTGAGGTCGCTCCGGTACCTGAGGCGAAGCCTGAGGCTGCTCTGGCACCTGAGGTCGCTCCGGTACCTGAGGCTGCTCCGGTACCCGAGACCGCTCCGGCACCCGAGGCGAAGCCCGAGGCCGCTCCGGCACCCGTAGCCGCCCCGCCCGAGCCGAAGCGTGCGAGGCCCGCGGCCGGTTCCGATGCGCCCTGGCACCAGGCCCGCCCGGCGTTCGAGGAAACCGAGAAGCCCGCTCCGGACGCCCCCGAGCAGCCCGCCGACACCCCCGCCGACCCCCCTGTCGACCCCCCGGCCGACAGCCCCGAAGACAACGACCGCCCAGGAGGCACGGAGTGACCGACGCGCTCGACGTCGCCCTGCGTCTCCTCATCGTCTTCGCCGTCTTCCTCGTCCTGCCCCTGGTCGTCGGCCAGACCGAGCACAAGGTGATGGCCCACATGCAGGGCCGCCTCGGCCCCATGCACGCGGGCGGCTTCCACGGCTGGGCCCAGCTCGTCGCCGACGGAGTCAAGTTCGCGCAGAAGGAAGACGTCGTGCCGGCCGATGCCGACCGCCGCATCTTCCAGCTCGCCCCCGCCGTCGCCCTGCTGCCCTATCTCCTCGTCCTGGTCGCCATCCCCATCGGCCCCAGCGAAGGCGCCGTCGGCCAACTCGTCGACGCGGGCATCTTCTTCGTCCTCGCGGTCATGGGCGTGGGCGTACTCGGCTCGCTCATGGCGGGCTGGGCCAGCGCCAACAAGTTCTCCCTCCTGGGCGGCCTGCGCACCGCCGCCCAGCTCCTGGCGTACGAACTCCCGATGCTGCTAGCCGCGGCATCGGTGGCGATGGCGGCCGGCACGGTCTCGCTGCCCGGCATCCTCAACGCCTTCGAGTGGTGGTGGCTGCCCTGGCAGATCGTCGGCGCCCTCGTCTTCTTCGTCGCGGGCCTCGCCGAACTCCAGCGCCCGCCCTTCGACATGCCGGTCGCCGACTCGGAGATCATCTTCGGCGCGTACACCGAGTACACGGGCCTGCGCTTCGCCCTCTTCCTCCTCGCCGAGTACGCCGGAATCGTCGTCCTCTGCGGCCTCACCACCGTCCTTTTCCTCGGCGGCTGGCACGGCCCCTGGGGAGCCGACGGCCTCGGCTGGGTCTGGACCCTCCTGAAGACGGGTGTGCTCGCCTTCCTCGTGATCTGGCTGCGCGTCAGCTACCCCCGTCTCCGCGAGGACCAGCTCCAGAAGCTCTCCTGGACCCTCCTCGTCCCGCTCGCCCTCGCGCAGATCGCGCTCACCGGAATCGTGAAGGTGGCGATCAACTGATGCCTCCGATCCCCGGGTCCGGCCTGGCCAAGGGCCTCGCCGTCACCCTCCGCACGATGACGAAGAAGACCGTCACCGAGCAGTACCCGGAGCACCAGCCCGATCTCCCGCCCCGCACCCGGGGCGTCATCGGGCTCTTCGAGGAGAACTGCACGGTCTGCATGCTCTGCGCCCGGGAGTGCCCGGACTGGTGCATCTACATCGACTCCCACAAGGAGACGGTCCCGGCGGCCGTCGAGGGCGGCCGCGAGCGCAGCCGCAACGTCCTCGACCGCTTCGCCATCGACTTCTCCCTCTGCATGTACTGCGGCATCTGCATCGAGGTCTGCCCCTTCGACGCGCTGTTCTGGTCCCCGGAGTTCGAGTACGCCGAGACCGACATCCACGAACTCACCCACGAGCGCGACAAGCTCCGCGACTGGATGTGGACGGTTCCCGCCCCGCCGGCCCTGGACCCCGCGGCCGAGGACCCCAAGGAGATCGCCACCGCCCGCAAGGCGGCGGAGAAGCTGGCCGCGGCCCAGGAAGCCAAAGCCCAGGAAGCCGAAGCCGCCGGACCGGAGGGATCCGCGTGAACCTCCTCGCAGCCCACGCCCCTCTGGCGGCCAACGCCCCTCTGGCAGCCGACGCCCCCCAGGGCTTCCTCTCCCCGACCGGCGTGGAGATCGCCTTCCTGCTGGTCGGCCTCGTCACCCTCGGCTCGGCGATCGTCACCGTCACCACCAAGCAGCTGGTGCACGCCGCCCTGTGGCTGGTGGCGACGCTCGGCGGCCTGGCCGTCGAGTACCTCCTGCTCACCGCCGAGTTCATCGCCTGGGTGCAGGTCCTGATCTATGTCGGCTCCGTCGTCGTACTCCTCCTCTTCGGTCTGATGCTCACCCGCGCTCCCATCGGCCGCTCCCCGGACGCCGATTCGGGCAACCGCCCGGTGGCGCTCGCGGTGGCCGTCCTCGCCGCGGCCTCCCTGGTCTGGGTGGTCGTCGACGCGTTCCGCACCGAATGGATCGACCTCGACCGCGCCGCCGACGAGGCCCAGGGCTCCACCGCCGTGACCGGCGAGTTCCTCTTCAAGCACTGGGTGCTGCCCTTCGAGGCCCTCTCGGTCCTGCTCCTCGCCGCCCTGGTCGGCGCGATCGTCCTCTCCCGCAGGAACGCCCGCATGACCCGCCTGAACGACGCCCCCGGCGACACCCGAACGACCGGTGCCCGCAGCGACGCCCCCAGCGACAAGGAGCAGCGCTGATGCACCTCGCCTATCCCGCCGTCCTGGCCGTCCTCCTCTTCTGCGTAGGCCTGTACGGAGTGCTCGCCCGCCGCAACGCGATCCTGGTCCTGATGTCCGTCGAGCTGATGCTCAACGCCGTCAACCTCAACCTGGTCGCCTTCGACGTCTGGCTCCGCGACGCCCTCCACTCCGGCCAGGCCCTGACCCTCTTCACCATCGCCATCGCCGCGGCGGAGATCGGCATCGGCCTCGCGATCGTCCTGGCGGTCTACCGCAACCGCGGCTCCTCCGCCGTCGACGAACTCCGCGACACCGCCGAGGGCCCCGACGACGACACCGAGGCCGCCGAGGCCGCCGAGGACACAGCCGGCGAAGAGCCCGCCCCGGCACAGAAGGCTGAGGCCACCGCGTGACCACGACCACCCTCGCCGTACTCGTCCCCCTCCTGCCGTTCCTCGGCGCGGTCGCCGGCCTGCTGCTCGGCCGCACCGCCCCGGGTCTCGTACGCCCCCTCGCCGTGCTGCCCACCCTGGCGGCGCTGGTCATCGCCGTCCTGGTCGCGGCCCGCCACGGCGGCGGCACCGACATCGACTCCGCCACCGAGCTCACCCCGACCGGCTCGGTCCCCATCGAGCTCGCCCTGCACATCGACGGCTTCGCCGCCCTGGTCGCCGTCCTGGTCGGCGTCGTCGCCTCCTGTGTGCAGATCTACTCGACGGGCTACCTGCGCGACGACCCGCGCTACCCCTCGTACGCCGCTCTCGTCTCCCTCTTCACCTCCGCGATGCTGCTCGTCGTCTACTCCGGCGACCTGATGGTGCTCCTGGTCGGCTGGGAGATCATGGGCATCTGCTCGTACTTCCTCGTCGGTCACTACTGGGAGACGCCCGAAGCCCGCGCCGCCTCCCTCAAGGCCTTCCTGGTCACCAAGCTCGGCGACGTCCCCTTCCTGATCGGCCTGTTCGCGCTCGCCGTCGACGCCGGGTCGTTCCGCATCACGACGATCCTCGCGAAGGTCGCGGACGGCGGCCTGGACCACCCGACGCTGATCGCCCTGCTGCTCCTGGCCGGTGTAGCGGGCAAGTCCGCGCAGTTCCCGCTGCACACCTGGCTGCCCGACGCGATGGCGGGCCCCACGCCCGTCTCCGCGCTCATCCACGCCGCGACGATGGTCGCCGCCGGTGTCTACTTCGTGGCCCGGCTCCTCCCCGTCTTCGCCGCATCGGCGGCAGCCCTGGTCGTCCTCGCCGTCATGGCCGCCGTCACGATGGCCGGATCGGCCCTCGCGGCGCTCGCCCAGGACGACATCAAGCGCGTCCTCGCCTACTCGACGATCGGCCAGCTCGGCTATCTGACCGGCGCACTCGCCGTCGGTGACCGCGGCGCCGCCGTCTTCCACCTCCTCTCGCACGGCGCCTTCAAGGCGCTGCTCTTCCTCGGCGCGGGCGTGATCATCCACGCCGCCGGCACCAACTCCCTCGCCGCGATGTCCCGCATGAAGGGCCTGCGCGACCGGGTCCCCGACGCCTTCTGGACGATGACCGTGGCGCTCCTCGCGCTCGCCGCGATCCCGCCGTTCAGCGGCTTCTTCTCCAAGGAAGCCGTCCTGGGCGCCGCCGAGCACGCCGCCACCGGACACTCCGAGACCGCCCCCACCGCGGCGGGCTGGATCGTCCTGGTCGCCGGTCTCCTGACCGCCCTCCTCACCGCCGCCTACGCGACGCGTCTGTGGCTGCTCGCCTTCAACGGCCGGGGCCCCGATGCCCCCGACCACGGCCGCCAGCCCGTCACGATGACCGCCGTGCTGTGGGTGCTCGCCGTCCCGTCACTCGCCTTCGGCCTCACCGTCGGCGCCCTGCCGGACTGGTTCGACGGCCACTCGCTCACCCCGACCCTCACCACCTCCGTCCTGGGCACGGGACTCGCCCTGGTCGGCGGGCTCGTCACGTACGGGGCATGGCGCCACACCACGGCGCTCGCCGTCCGCCACCCCATGGGCGCGGTCGCCGTCGACTCGGGAGCCGACGGAGGCCTGGTCGAAGCCGAGGCCATCGCCTCGCACGAACCCGCCTACGGAGACGTGGCCGCCGCCCACGACCCGGCCGACCCCGGCCGCCTCCTGCTCGGCCCGCTGCACCGGCACGCCGCCGTCGGCTTCCACCTCGACGCCGTCTACGCCGCCCTGTTCGTGCGCCCCGTCCAGGCCGCCGCGAGCCTCGTCCGGTTCCTGGACCGCGAGGTCGTCGAGACGTACGTACGCGGCGCGGGCACCGCACCCCGCTGGCTCGGCGCGGCCGTCCGCCGCGCGCAGACCGGCAATGTGCAGACCTACCTGAGCGCGCTGCTCGCAGGCACCGTCGTCCTGGCTGTCGCCGCCGTCCTCGTCGCCACCGCCGGAGCGTGAGCAGCCGTGATCGATATCAGTGAATCCGTGATGCAGCTTCTTCTGGCGTTGATCGTGGTCGGCCCGCTCATCGGCGCCGTGGCCGCCCTGCTCCCGGCCCCGCCCGGACTGAAGGGGAAGTCGCCCGACCAGGCGGTACTGCGCCACGGCGTGATCGTCACCGGCGTCATCCTCATCGCCGCGATCGCCCTGGCGCTCGGCTTCGACCATGACCACCCGTCAAAGATGCAGGCCACGACCGATATCAGCTGGATTCCCGCACTCGACGTGCGCATCCACCTCGGCATCGACGGCATCTCGCTCCCCCTCCTGGTCCTGACCGCGCTGCTGACCTTCCTCTGCGCGCTGTACTCCTACTTCAAAATGCCGTCGGGCCCGTCTCCCAAGGCATTCGTCGCGCTGATCCTCGTGCTCGAGTCCGGCACCCTCGCGACCTTCGCCGTCCTCGATCTGCTGCTGTTCTTCCTGGCGTTCGAGATGGTCCTCATCCCGATGTACTTCCTCATCGCACGCTGGGGCGGTGCCCAACGCACGCAGGCCGCCTGGAAGTTCATCCTCTACACGCTGCTCGGCTCCGTCGTGATGCTGCTCGGTCTCCTCCTCATCGGCCTCAAGTCCGGCACATTCGACATGGTGGCACTCGCCACTGACAACGGCCGGGGCCTGACCACATCCGTGCAGGTCATCGCCGTTCTGGCGATCGGGATCGGGCTCGCGGTCAAGACGCCGATGTGGCCGCTGCACAGCTGGCTGCCGGACGCCCACACCGCCGCGCCCACCGTCGGTTCGGTCCTGCTGGCCGGCGTGCTGCTGAAGATGGGCACGTACGGATTCGTCCGGATCCTGCTGCCGATCACGCCGGACGGGATGCGGACCTTCGCGCCGTACCTCGCGGCCTTCGCGGTCGTCGGGATCATCTACGGTTCGCTCGCCTGCCTCGCCCTCGCCAAGCCGGGCGCGAAGGGCGACCTCAAGCGCCTCATCGCGTACTCGTCCGTGGGCCACATGGGCTTCGTGCTGCTCGGCATCTCGACGATGAGCCCGACCGGCGTGAACGGCGCGCTGTTCGCCAACATCGCGCACGGCCTCATCGCCGGCCTGCTGTTCTTCCTCGTCGGCGCGCTCAAGGACCGCACCGGCACCAGCGACCTCGACACCCTCGCCCAGGAATCGGGCGCCGCGCTCTACGGCAAGGCCCCCCGCCTCGGCGGCCTCCTCGCCTTCGGCGCCGTCGCCTCGCTCGGCCTGCCGGGCCTGGCCGGGTTCTGGGGCGAAATGCTCGCCCTGTTCGGCGCGTTCAAGCCCGCCGACGACCTCAGCCGCCCCGCCTTCCTCACCTTCATGGCGATCGCCGCCTTCGGCACCCTGCTCACCGCCGCGTACATGCTCATCGTCGTACGCCGCGTCTGCATGGGGCCGGTGGCTCAGGGGCCCCAGGGCGCCGCCGCGACCGAAACCTCGGCGCTCGCCGACGTCCAGGGCTACGAGTTCGCCGCCTGGACCCCGCTCGTCGCCCTCACCGTCCTCGCCGGACTCTGGCCCGCCGCTCTGCTCGGCCTCACCGACCCGGCCGTGCAGCAGCTCCTCTCAGGAGGCAAGTCGTGACCGTGGCCGCCGAAAGCGCCGCCGGCGTCGTCCAGTCCGTCGACTGGCTCGCGATCGCTCCGCCCACCATCGCGGCGGTCGTCGGTCTCCTCGTGCTCGTCGCCGACCTCTTCGTGGGCGACAACAAGAAGGCGCTGCTCGGCTGGATCTCCGTGGCCGGGCTCGCCGCCGCCGGGCTCTCCCTGCTGCCGATCCGAGACGACGACCGGTCGACGTTCTGCCTGACCGGCGGCGCGGAGTCCTGCAGCTACACCGCCGACCGCTTCACGCTCGTCATCCAACTGCTCGTCATCGGCGGCGCCCTGCTGGCCGCGCTGCTCTCGATGACCGCGCTCAAGGACGCGAACGGCACGGAGAAGGAACTCCCCGAAGGGGAGTTCTGGTTCCTGCTGCTCTCCTCCGCCGCGGGCGCCGCGCTGCTGCCCGCCTCGCGCGACCTGGCGACCCTGATCGTCGCCCTCGAAGTCGCCTCACTGCCCGCCTTCGCGCTCGTCGGCCTGCGCCACGGCGACAAGCGGTCCTCCGAAGCGGCCCTGAAGTTCTTCCTCTCCTCCGTCACCGCCACCGCCGTGACGCTGATGGGCGTCAGCTTCGTGTACGCCGCGACCGGCACCCTGCACCTCACGGAGATCGCCGCCGAGCTCCGGCACGTCGACGGGCAGCTGGACACGCTCGCCCAGACCGGCGTCGCCCTCACTCTCGTCGGCTTCGCCTTCAAGGTGGCCGCCGTGCCCTTCCACTTCTGGGTGCCCGACACCTACGTGGGTGCGCCGCTGCCGGTCGCCGCGTACCTCTCCGTCGTCGGCAAGGCGGTCGGCTTCACCGGCCTGATCCTCGTCACCGTCGTCGCCTTCCCCTCGTACGCGGACGTGTGGGGCCCGGCCCTTGCCGTGCTCGCCGCCCTCACCATGACCGCGGGCAACGTGGCGGCACTGCGCCAGCAGGCCACGCGCGCGTACAGCGCGGTACGCCTGCTCGCCTGGTCCTCGGTCGGCCAGGCGGGATACCTCCTGGTGCCGATCGCGGCGGCCGGATACGCCGACAACGCCGCGGAGGCGGAGAAGGCCATCGGCTCCACCGTCGCGTACGCCCTGATGTACGCGGCCGTGAACCTCGGAGCCTTCGCCGTCGCCGCCCTCGTCGGCCGCACCCAGCGCCTGAACCGCGTCAGCGACTACCGCGGCCTGTACGCCAGGAGCCCCCTCGCGGCCCTGGTGCTCGGCTTCTTCCTGCTCTGCCTCGCGGGCCTGCCGCCGGGCATCATCGGCCTCTTCGCGAAGGTCACCGTCTTCTCGGCGGCGGTCGACGCGGGCCTGGGCTGGCTCGCCGTGGTGATGGCCGTGAACGTCGTGATCGCCCTCTTCTACTACCTCCAGTGGACCGCGCTGCTGTTCCGCGCCCCCGAGGGCGAGCCGGTCAAGCACCGCGTCCCGGCCCCCCTCACGGCGGCCATCGCCCTGACCGCGGTCCTCGGCATCGCGCTCTCCGGAGCGCCGCAACTCGTCCTGAGGTTCTCCGACACCGCCCTGTTCTGACGGGCCTCGTCCCCGCAGGGCCGCTCGGGCATCACCCGAGCGGCCCACATCGCACCGGCGCCGCTCCTGCGCGCACAAGGGAACTAGTGCTCCCCGCCTGGCGTTGACCAGTACGGGAGGGTCCACTGAAGAGTGGAAGCACCAGCAGACAGAGGGTTCCCCCACGCACCACAGGAGGGCGTACCGTGCACCGCCGGCACAACGGGCTGAAGACCGCCGTACTCCTCGGGGGACTGTCCGCTCTCATCCTCGTCATCGGCAGTTTCTTCGGACGTACGGGCCTGATCGTCGCGCTCTTCGTGGCGCTCGGCACCAATGCGTACGCGTACTGGAACAGCGACAAGCTCGCCCTGCGCGCCATGCGCGCGCGCCCGGTGAGCGAATTCGAGGCCCCCGAGCTGTACCGCATGGTCCGCGAGCTCTCCACCCAGGCCCGCCAGCCCATGCCCCGTCTCTACATCTCGCCCACCGAGGCGCCGAACGCGTTCGCGACGGGCCGCAATCCGCGCAACGCGGCGGTGTGCTGCACCGACGGCATCCTGCGGCTCCTGGACGAGCGCGAGCTGCGCGGCGTCATCGGCCACGAGCTCAGTCACGTCTACAACCGCGACATCCTGATCTCGTCGGTCGCCGGCGCACTCGCCTCGGTGATCATGTTCCTGGTCAACTTCGCCTGGCTGATCCCGATCGGCAGATCGAACGACAACGAAGGCCCCGGCATCTTCGGCATGCTCCTGATCATGCTCCTGGGCCCGCTGGCCGCCTCCGTGATCCAACTCGCGATCAGCCGCTCCAGGGAGTACGAGGCCGACGCGTCCGGCGCACAGCTGACGGGGGACCCCCTGGCCCTCGCCAGCGCCCTGCGTAAGCTCGACGCGGGCACCAAGCAGCTTCCGCTGCCGCCCGAGCCACGCATCGAGACGGCGAGTCACATGATGATTGCGAACCCTTTCCGTCCGGGGCAGGGCATGTCCAAGATGTTTTCCACGCATCCGCCGATGGCGGAGCGCATTGCCCGGCTCGAGCAGATGGCAGGTCGCCACCAGTGAAGACAATCCTGAACGTCATATGGCTCGTCCTGTGCGGCTTCTGGATGTTCCTCGGCTATCTCCTGGCCGGGGTGATCCTGTGCATCACGATCATCGGCATCCCGTTCGGGTTCGCCAGCTTCCGGATCGGCCGCTATGCCCTGTGGCCCTTCGGCTACACGACAGTTGAGCGCCGCGACGCGGGCGCGCCGTCCTGCATCGTGAACGTCCTGTGGCTGATCCTCGCGGGCTGGTGGCTCGCGCTCGGCCACATCGTCACGGGCTTCCTCCTGTGCGTCACGATCATCGGCATCCCGCTGGGCATCGCCAACTTCAAGCTGATCCCGGTGTCGTTGATGCCGCTCGGCCGCGAAATCGTGCGCACGGACCAGCCGTTCGCACAGCGCTGACGCGAGCACACGCGCCCGACCGCACGCCCCCGAACACACGCCCCGGAGCCCGGGCCGAGGCTGTGGCATACGCCGCACCTGGCCGATCACCGCAACCGCGCCCCTCCTTGGTGACGTCCTTCAGGACAACAGCACGACAGAGGGGCAGGTTCACCGCATGGGCATCATCAGCTGGATCGTTCTTGGGCTGCTCGCCGGTGTCGTGGCCAAGGTCCTGCTGCCCGGCCGCGACCCGGGCGGTTTCATCGGCACGACCGTCATCGGCATCGCAGGCGCCTTCATCGGCGGCTGGCTCTCCGCCCGCTACTTCGACCGCCCGATAGCCACCGACATCTACGACGGCGCGACCTGGGCCGCCGCCATCGGCGGCTCACTCGTCCTGCTGGTCGCCTACCGCATCCTCTTCGGCCACTCGCGCCGCTGAGGCCATGCGCGCCCGCTGAGGCGCCATCCCCCGATCTGCGGCCAGCAGCAAGGGCGGGCACCCGAACCGGGTGCCCGCCCTCCGCTTCGTACGCCGCGAACCGGACTACCGGTAGTTCGCGAACTGCACGTCGAAATCGAAGTCCTGCCCCTTGATCAGCGCCTGTACGGCCTGCAGGTCGTCGCGGCTCTTCGAGCTGACCCGCAGCTCGTCGCCCTGGACCTGCGCCTTGACGCCCTTGGGGCCCTCATCGCGGATGATCTTGGCAACCTTCTTCGCGTTCTCCTGGGAGATGCCCTCTTCGATCGAGGCGAAGATCTTGTACTCCTTGCCGGACAACTGCGGCTCGCCCGCGTCCAGCGACTTCAGGGAGATGCCGCGCTTGATCAGCTTGGACTGGAAGATGTCGAGGATCGCCTTGACCCGCTCCTCGCCGTTCGCCTCCATCAGGATCTTCTCGCCGGACCAGGCGATCGATGCACCCGTGCCCTTGAAGTCGTAGCGCTGCGAGATCTCCTTGGCGGCCTGGTTGAGGGCGTTGTCGACCTCCTGCCGCTCGACCTTCGAGACGATGTCGAAACTGGAGTCGGCCATGTCCTGTGGCTCCTTGTATCGGGGTCTGCGTACTCAGCTGGTGCACGGCCTTCGGTCCCTGGCCGCATCCGCAAAGCCTAGCCACCGCCCCCGCGCCGGGTACTGATCAATCGGGTGGCGAAGCACCCCTGTGCATCAGGTATCGTTTACGTCGTTGCCACGGAGCGCCGCGCTAAGCGAACGATTCCAGGCAGCGACCCAGGCGGTGTGCCCGAGCGGCCAAAGGGAGCAGACTGTAAATCTGCCGGCTCAGCCTTCCCAGGTTCGAATCCTGGCGCCGCCACACTGGGGAAAACCCCCTCCGAACTGCGGAAACGCAGCGCGGAGGGGGTTTCTTTTTATTCGAACGGCACCGTTCGGCGAGAGACCGAAATGCGAGGCTTGTCTCACCTCGTATCGGCGATATCCCAAGCCTGACCAGCGCGTATGGGGCAGCCGTGGGGCAGCCCCACGGGGGACGTCACTGCTTCAGTGCCTCCTCGATCCGGGCGTTCGCCGTGGAAGCGGCGTTGTCCAAGCACTTGGCGTAGACCCGGAACAGCACCGCGACGCTGTGGCCGGCGCGCTGCGCGACGACCTGAGGCTCCACCCCCGAACTGAGCCAAGTGGACACAGCGGCGTGACGTAGGTCATACGGACGCTTGGCCAGAGGAGACGCGAATTGCACGGATGTGAGCGCGCGTCGTCGCGCTTCCGCCCACACCTCTCCGTATCCGGTGTCCTGGATGAGGCCGCCCCGAGAGGTCCGGAAGAGCCTTCCGTCCGGCGCCGCGCCGTACGCGGTGACGTGCCATCGGAGGAGTGCCACCAGATCCGGAGGGATAGGAACCACCCGGACGGCCTTACGCGGCCGATGCTTGAGCCCTCGCCGGTCGTGTGGGGCGGACGTGTCGGTCCAGGCCGCTCCGGAGCGCGGGCGCGTCTCACGGAGCCGCAGGACTCCCCACCCGCGGCGCGGCAGGTGGCAGTCCTCCTTGCGCAGGCCGATGACTTCGGCCGGGCGGGCCGCCGCGAAGTACATGCAGCCGAAGAACGCCACCAGGTGACGGCCGCGGGAGCTCTGAACCCGGACGGCTCTGAGTAGCGCCGCAGCTTGCCGAGGACCCGGAACGCACGCGGGGTCGACCTCGTCCGCGACCTGCTCCGGGGCTTTCCATTGCACCTGCGGCAGCGGATTGTTCGGCAGGCGCTCAGCATCGACCGCGTAGCCGAGCGCATTGTGGAAGATGGCGCGCTTTCTGCGGATGGTGCTTGCGGCGGCCGTGGTGCCATCGAGCCGCTTGGTGAGGGCATTCAGGGCTGCTCGGACGTTCATCCGGTCCGAGAGAGCCGAAGTCGGCAGGGACTTCCGCTCGAACCACGCGAGGACCTGCGCCACATCGGCGGGGGGTTCCTCGTCACGGCGCTTCATGTTGAACGCCCACCCGTACAGGGCGGTCCGAACGGCCTGCGGATCGGCCATGCCCTTGGTGTCCTTCACAAGAGCGGGCGTCACGGTGGCCATCGCTTCGGCGAGGGTGCGGCGAGTGGAACCGGGGGAGTGCGGCCACTTCATGGCGATGTAGTCGAGAGCGTGCTGGTACCAAGTGACGTCGTTCCGGTCGCGCAGTTCCTTGACGGTTACGCCCGTCTCCTCGTCGAACGGCTCGCCGGCGTGCACGGCGCGCAGCAGCTCGGCTCGGCGTCCGTCGGCGAGGGTCTTGGTCTGGAAGGTCTGAGAGTGCGGGGTCTCGCCTGTCTTCCAACGCAGCTCGGCGGAAGCCTGCTTGCGGTCCTTGCGCTGCCGGACAGCCCAGATCCGAACGTCGTACGTCGTGCCCATACATGGCCTCTCAGGCGGAAGGGCCCGCCGTGTGGCGGGCCCTTCGGGTTGGCGTGGGTCGGGGACTCAGGCGGCGGCCTGCTCGCAGCGCTCCCACCAGGCGTCGAGGTCGGCGCGGCTGACGCGGAGTTGGCCGTTGGGGAGCTTGCGGAGCTTCGGCGCTTGGCCGCGGGCGCGCATGCGGTAGAAGGCGGCGCGGCTCATGTCGATCTCTTCGAGGACTTCGGGGAGCTTGAGCATCTTGGGGCGAGCCATCGTTGCAACTCCTCGTCTCTGGCCTTCTGGGAATCCGCAACATCCGCCACGCCGCAACATTGCTGGTCAGCGGCTTGAATCTGTGGCGGATGCCGGTTGTGTTGCGGATAGGTGCCGCCACGCGCGGGCGCGGCGGCACCGGTTGGGCGCGGGTGTCAGCCGACGCTGCGCAGGGGGCGTGTGTCGGTTTCCGCGGACCTGTGGCGGCTGTCGAAGAGGCCTTCCGCCACGGATTCGCCCCCGTTGACCTGCGATGTTGCGGATGTTTCGGCTGTTGCGGATTCTCCGGGGGGAGGGGGGCAGTAGCGGGCCCACGCGTCGCTGAGGTCTTCCGCGTAGTAGCCCTTGGGGGTGCCGCTCCCGACGCGGATGCCGCGGGGGCGGATCGGGGTGTTGTCGGGGCGGACGTACTGGCTCAGGAGCTTGGACAAGGCGCGCGCGGTGAGCGGTTTGGTGGACTGTCCGTCGTCGCTCATGTCGGACCAGGGGGCGTCGTCAAGTCCGAGGAGCACTTCGAGGATGGCGGCGGTGGGCATCCGGTCGGCGCCGCAGAACACGTGGTCGCGCAGGTCGGTGAGCAGCCGCACCCCGAGGGAGGCTTCATCGCCCTGCGTGGCGGCCTTGATGAGTGCGACGCAGGCGGCGCGGGCCCTCTCGGGCCAGTGCCCGCCGGCCGCGTCGGCCACCGCGAGGAGCGGCTCCCACACGTCCGCGGGCCGGTCCGAGACGCCCTCGGGCATCTCCGGCCAAGCCTCGGAGACCTGCTCGTGGAGGGTGGCGGTCCAGTCGGCGAGCTTGTCGCGCAGGGCGTGGCCCTGTTTCTCGTGGGTGCGGCGCCGGTAGGGCTCGCACTGCTCGTTGGGGGCCTTCTTGCGCATGCGGATGATGACGGAGCGGGTGAGGATCGTGTCCGGCAGGGAGCCGAGACCGGCCATGGCCACCGCGCAGAACGAGGAGAACCATTCGGTGGTCTGGTTAGAGCCGTCCCCCACGCAGCGCAGGGACTTCGCGCCGCGCCGGTAGCCGGAGTTGAGGAACCCGCGGACCTCCTCGTTGCCGCCGGCCTTCTGGCCGAACACGGTGTCGATCTCGTCGAAAAGGATCGTGGGCGTTCCCCCGTCGGCCGCGACCAGCCGGAACAGGGCGTTGGCGGACGCGTTGACGGTGGTTGCCGCGCGCGGGGTGAGTGTTTCGACGATCTCCAGGGCGCGTGACTTCCCCGAGCCCGGTTCGGGGCTGAGGAAGGCCAGGCGGGCGGTGCCGTCGAGCGCGTCCATCAGGTGCGCGTGCGCGTCCCACAACGTCACTGCGACGTAGGCGTGTTCGGTGGGGAAGATGTTGAAGCGGCGGTGGAACGCTTCGACCTCATCGAGCAGGGCTGCGCCGTCAATGGACGGCGTGGGCGGGGTGGGGCTGGTCATGCGGCGTTCCTCCTTTCCCGGGGAGTGCGGAGCGGGCAGTGATCGCGGTGGGCGGTGTGGTCGTCGATCAGGGCGAGCACCTTGCGGCGGCCTACGGCGCTGCGGTCCCGGCCGCACAGGCACGTGGAGGTGGCGGTGGGGGTGGCGCCGCGGGGTGCGCGGATGTGGAGCCAGGCCACGGGATAGCGCCCATCCCCGGCAGGCGGGGCGCTTGGGTGCTGTCCGGCGGGAAGGGCTGAAAGGACGCCCTGACGGGCGACCTTCTCTCGGCCGCCCTCCCGAACCGGGCCTGCCGCGCTGTTCGCGGAGTCGAGCCGGGACGACGTGTCGGGTAGGCTTTTCAGGCGCGGGCGGGGCGGGGTGGTCATGCCGTCTCCCGTGGGCGGGCGGTGCGGATCGACCAGTTCAGGGCGCTGCTGATGGTGGTCGTGCACTCGGAGGCGGACAGGCCGGCCGCCTCCCCGGCCGCCTGAAAAGCTTCCTCCACCACCTGCCGGGGGATCTCGCCCCACGCGACGAAACGCCCCAGCGCGCGGGCGCCCGCCAACAGCCGCTGATTGCGGCCCCCTTCACCCGTCCCCGCCACTCCCGCGGCCTCCCGTTCCAGGGCCACGCTCGCGCGGCGGCTGGCCGTGCCGGGCACGAGCAGCGGCGCCAACCGCCCCGCACCGGGCGCGGCGGACCGGGCCCGCAGGAGAGCGTGGAGCCAGTCGGGCAAGTCCGCAGCCGGGCCGTCGACGTCGACCGTGTAGGCGCCGTGGGGGGTGTGGCTTCCGGCGGCGACGATGTTGCCGCCCCAGGCGCGGGTGTCGATGCGTTCGGCGAGGGTTCCCGCCGTGCTCGGCAGCCGATAGGGGGTGTGGAAGTACAGGTGGAGGCCGCCGCTGGGGGTCCGCACCGTGTAGGTGGCGGGCCAGGGGGCGCCGGCGCGCTCGCAGAGCGCTTGGAAGTTCGTCGCGCCGCAAGGCGCGTCCGCACTGTCTTGTCCCTTGGGGATGTCCAGGTCGACGACCAGGAGGCGGGCGGGGCCGGGGGCGATGCCGACGTTGAACGCACCGGTCTGCCATGTGCGGCGGATGCGCTCGACGTCGGTTGTGGCCCGCTGTTCCCACTTCACGTGGCTGTTCGTGCAGGGGCTGCGGCCGGTGCACGAGCGTTCGCCGTGGAGTGCGGAGCCCTTGCCGCCGGGACGCAGGGGATGGACGGGCCAGCCGCGGGCGGCGGCCGTCAGGGCGGCGGTCAGCAGGTGTGCGGTCATGCGGCGGTCCTCCATTCCTGCCGCGTGGGCGCGTGGGCGCCTTGGAGCAGGCGGTAGGCGTGGTGGGCCTGTTGGGGTACGACGCCGTTGCCGATGATGCGGAGCTGTTCCTTGCGGGGGATGTCGGGCACGGCAGTGACCCAGCCGGCGGGCAGGCCCATGAGCCATTCGGCGAAGTCGGGGGCCAGGCGGCGGTTGCCGCGCATGCCGGGCTCGGTCGGGCAGGGAGCCGCCCGGCCGGTGGCGTGCTCCCAGCGGCGGATGGCCGGTCCGTAGTCGGTGCCGTCGGTGGACACCCAGCGTTCGTCCAGGCGGACGGCTTGGCCGGGCAGGTAGTAGTTGCCCTTGGTGTCGCGCTGGTTGGGGCCGCCGTGCGGTCCGTCCGACGCCTTGGGCGTGGGCAGGAGCTTCAGCCGGTGGGTGGGGGCGGCAGTTTGGTCACGGCGGTGCGCAGGTTCATCCCGCCCCGGCGTTTGGGGGAGGTGCCGGGGCCGCCGGTGCCATCCGCCGTGGTCGGGGTCGGCATCAGCGGGATGGGCGATGGCGAACCAGCGGTCGCGTTCGTGCGGGGCGCCGATTTCGGGGTCACCAGCTCGTAGACATGTCCAGCGCGCGTCATACCCGAGCGCGGCCAGGTCCGCGGCGACGACGTCCAGCCCCCGCGAGCGGAGCGCCGCCACGTTTTCCAGGAAGACGAGGCGCGGTCCAAGGACGCCCACAGCCTCAGCGACGTTTTTCCAGACCTTCGACCACTGGCCATTGATCCCATCCCTTCGTCCGGCATTGGAGGTGTTGCGGCAGGGGAAACCGGCGCCGACCACGTTGGGCCGGTACAGGTCGCGGACCTGCTGCCAGTCGGCGCGGGTGATGTCGCCGAGGTTGGGGACACCCGGATGCCGGGCGGCGTAGACGGCGGCGGCGTAGGGGTCGTTCTCCGCGCACGCGACGACCTGGCCGCCGATGCGGGCGCGGACGGCGGCTTCCAGGCCGCCGTAACCGGCGCACAGGCCGATGATGCGGGGCGGCGAGCCGGGGGCTCGCCGGATGTCGGTCGGTTGAGTCATGCTGTAGGTCTCCAGTTCTGTTGTGGATGCTGGTGGACAAGGGCGGCCCCGGTTCTTTGGCGAGATGCGGGGGCCGCCCTTGGCGCAGCTAGAACGGGGGCTTGTCGCTGAACTTCGAGTCGCCCGAAGGCTGATCGGTGGACCACGCGTTGTCGGACGCGTCCGCGGCGGGCTGTCGGCCGTTGATGGCGACGGTGGTGAAGCGCAGCGAGGCGCCGATCTCGTCGACCTCCAGGGCGAGCATCGAGCGGTTCTCGCCCTCCGGGGTCTGCCAGTTGTGCTGGCGGATCCGGCCGGACGCCACCACGCGGGAGCCCTTGGTCAGCGATTCGGCGACGTGTTCGGCCAGGGAGCGCCAGGCGGCGCAGCGGAAGAACGTGGACGTGCCGTCCTTCCACTGGTTGGTCTCGCGGTCGAAGATGCGCGGCGTGGAGGCGATGGTGAACTTCGCCAGCGCGGCGCCGGACGGGGTGAACTTCACCTCGGGGTCGGCGGTCAGGTTGCCGATCACGGTGATCGGGGTCTCTCCTGCGGACATGGCTTACTCGCTTTCCGGGGCGTTGGTGCGGATGACGGCGAACGCGTCGTGGATGGCGTCGTAGTGGACGTGGACCGGGCGGCCGGGGGCGCTGGCTCGTGCCTGGGTGGCGCGGTGTGCAGCGCGCAGGGAGGCGCGGGGGTTGCCGGCGGGGTAGGCGTCGATGCGGATGGGGTGGTGTCCGGTGCAGTAGCGGCAGGTCATGGCGCTACTCCTTCGCGGTGGGGTCAGCCGTAGAAGCGGTTGCGCTTGATGACGGCCTTGCGGATGTTGACCGTCGTTCCGCCCGGTCGGCCCGTGCCGAGGATCTGGACGGCGATGTAGCCGCCGAAGATGACCGCGGCCAGGATGATCAGTTGCTGGACGAGCGCGGCGAGCGCGGCGATGAACCCGGTGAGCAGGAGCAGGCCGCCGCAGACCGCGGCGAACCCGATCCCTCCGAGCGCGACGTTCACTGCGGTCCGCGAGACAGCCGCACGGGGCTCGGCTGCGGCCGGTGCCGGGGCGGACGGTGCGGGAGTGAGGGTGTAGCCGGTGACCACGCGGCCGTCCGGCAGAACGACGCTCTGCACCGCGGGCGCGTGTTCCGGATGCACGGGCGCGAGCGGCGCCGCGTGGAGGGCGACGGGTGTGATCGGTATGGGGTGGTGGACTTCGACGGCCGCGGGCCGTTCGGGGTGGGCCATGGAGTCTCCTGCGGGATGCCTGCGGGCCCGCTCCGGATGGGGTGCGGGCTCGCAGGGGGTGAGGTGTCATGGCGGAGTGTCAGGGGGTGTCACGGCGTGCTGTCAGAGGGCGTGACACGTGCGCCTGCCTGAGGGTTTGGGTGTCAGGGCGCCGTGACGGTGTCAGGAAGTGTCAGGCGTCAGGCGGCCGTCAGGGTCGGCTCGGGCTGGGGGATGATCCGCCACCGGCCGGTCTTGCTGGTCGGCTCCAGACGGCCCTGGATGGCGGCCTCCTTGAGGCGCTCGGAGACCCACGGGCGGGAGAGGTGGTGGGCGTCGCACCAGTCCATGAAGTCCTTCGGGCCCACCACCATGCGGCCCTCCTGCTCGAACTGCGCGAGCGCCTGCGCGAACAGGCGCCGGGCCTCCTCCGGTCCGGGCTTGCGGCCCTGCTCCTGCCCGAACAGCGGGGTGTCGTCGCCGGGCTGGTTGGCGGGGAGCTCCTGCTCGGGGTCGATGTGCTCGTCCTCGGGGTCCACGTCGGGCCCCTGCTCGTCGTCCACCTCGTCCTCCTGCGGCAGGTCGTCGGCCGGGCTGTCGGGCCGGGGGCGGTCGGTGTAGGCGCGTCCGGCGACGCCGGCCGCAGCGGACGCGGTGACGGTGTCGAGGGGCATGCGGTGGCCGGCGAACTCGCGGGCCACCCATTCCAAGGTCACCGGGTCGTTGCGGAAGGTGCGGCCCGGGTTGGCGTACAGCTCCTCCTCGATGCCCGCGGCGACCAGGTAGCAGTAGCCGGGCCTGCGGTTCTTCCACACGCCGGGGTTGGCGCCCGCTTCGAGTACCTCGGCCGGCAGCGCGAAGATGGCGTCCTTCTCGTCCACGCCGAAGCACAGTGAGGACGGCAGGCTCGCGCGGGTGTCGGTGCTGATCTGGTAGCCGCTGGCCCGCTGCATGGAGATGACCAGCGAGATACCGGCCGAGCGGGCTTCCTGCGCGATCGTGGTGAACACGTCGTCGTCCAGCTGCGCGAGGGTGTTGGCGGCCTCCTCGAACCAGGACACCAGGTAGGGCATGCCCTGGCAGCCGCACGCGGTCTTGTCCTTGCGGCAGGAGTGCGCCGGCTCGTTCTGCACCCCGGCGGCCTCGCGGCACCAGGAGCGGTAGCCGTGGGCCCCGAGCCAGGCGGTGCGGGCCGGGATGGCGGCCTTGACCGCCTCGATCATGATCTCGGTGTCTTCCGGGGTGAGGGCCACCCAGTCGCACGCGGGGAAGACCTCGGCCAGGTCCTGGCCCTTCTTGACGTGATCGGAGAGCCACACCACCGCATCCGAGCGGGTCAGGACCTCCGCGAGGATGTCCAGGGCGCCCTCGGTCTTGCCCGCGCCGGTCTGGCCCATGATGAGCAGGTGGATGGCCTGCGGCAGCGTCAGCAGGAGCGGGCTGCCGTCGTCGTAGAGGCCGATGACCAGCGGGTCGGCGATCGACCCGCCGGGCGTCGAGGGGCCGGGGTACCAGGTGACCTGCTTGAGCATGTCCTCGGGCACGATGACCAGTTCGCCGCGACGGGCCGAGTCGGGGTCCGGGCGGTAGCGGACCGCGTTGGGCGGCACGTCCAAAGCGCCCGCGAGCTTGGGCAGTGCCCTGGCCATGTCCTCGTTGGTGGCCTCCCCGGCGGGCAGCGCGTAGGGGGCGGTGACGCGGTTGGGCTCCACCTTGGCCGCACCGAACCGCATACGGGCCAGGCCGACCTTCTCCAGCAGCCCCGCATCCGCGCCCTCCCCGGAGGCGTCGGGATTGTGGCGCATGAGCATGCGCACGTTCCACGACAGCGCGACCGCCGGACCGCCCATCAGGTAGAGGTCATCGAGCGGGCCCGCGGTGGGCCCGGCCAGGCAGGCGGCGGTCACCCAGGCCGAGCCGAGCCCGGTCGTGATCGCGCTGTGCAGGCGGCGCTGTTTGCTGGTGGTCTTGCCGATCACGTAGGCGCCGCCGGACAGCGCCACCGACGTCAGGGTCAGACCGACCGCGGCCGGCGTGCTCTCGGCCCAGCGCATGTGGCCCAGGACGCCGGCCAGGCCGACGCCGGCGGTGCCCAGCCACGGCGGGATGTGCGGCTTGGCGCGGTGCAGCAGGTAGGCGCCCACGCCGCCGCTCTCGGGGTTGCCGCGCTGGGTCTCCATCAGCTGCAAGAGTTGGTGCTGTTCGTCGTCGCTGCGCTTCATCATGGCCCGTGCTCCTTACTGGTCGGCCCAGTTCATGACCGGCGCCTGCGGGCGGCGGGCACGGTGGCGGACCCGGTTGATCTCCTCGTCGAACTCCTGCTGGAAGGCGGAGTAGGCGGCGGCCGCGTTCTTGGCCGCGGACTTGAGGTTGTCGGCGGCTTTGTTGACCTTGCGGGCCACCTTCGCCGCGCGGATCCGCGAGCCGAACGCGCGGCCCTCCGGGTCGGGCACCTGCGCCAAAGTGGCCTTGAGGATCTCGGCGCCCATGGACACCTCGATGGACATCGTCACGGCCGCCGCCCGCAGCGTGTTGCAGTAGGCGCGCACCTGCGCGGGCGAGCCGAAGTCCGCAGCCGGCAACAGCGACCGGTTGCCGGATCGATTGCCGTTGCGGCTGACGTTCTTGTTGTTGTTCACGGTGACGTTGATCGGCGGAACGAAACTGCCGCCCATCGCGCCCATGAACCCGCCGGCCGCGGCGCCCGCGTTGGCGAACTTGTTGCCCTTGTCGCCCACGCTGCCGTTGGTGTTGCCGTTCGGCCGGTAGGGCTGCTGGGCCTGCTGACGCCGGAAGTTGTCGGTCCGGCTGGTGCTCCTGGTGCCTGCCATCAGGCGATCTCCTCAGGTCAGTGCGAGCGGCGGACGATGAGCCAGGTGGTCTGCGCGGCGATCAGGGCGAGCAGCCAGATCAGGTCCAACGGCCCGGTAAGCGGCCCGAACGCTGCGGCGAGCGCCACCCATGCGTTGGCGGCGGTGGCCAGCAGCGCCAGGCCGATACGCCAGCCCCACACCGTGCGGTCGGCCGCCGGGCGGCGGCGCTGGGTCAGTGCGAGCCAGACCAGCGGGCCGGCAGCCAGCGGGGCCAGGACCAGGCCGGACCACCAGGCCAGGACGTGCAGCACGGCGGTGACGGGCAGCGCCAGGAGGGCCAGGGCGAGCGGGGCGAGCGCGCGGCGGTGCTGCCACAGCAGCCGCCCCAGGAAGCCGAGCGCTCCGCGGGACAGCGACGGACGCTCGGGGACGACCACGATGAACGGCTGAGCAGAGCGGCGGCCGCGCTGGCGCGGGATACGGACGGTGGTCGCGCCGGCGGGCACCTTCACGGCGCCCCGGCGGGTACGGGTACGACTGGACACAGCGGAACTCCTCGCAGAGAGGGAAGGGTTGGGGGTGCTGTGCAGGTCAGGCGGCGTGCTTTTCGTCCGGGTAGGCGCAGGGCACGCACATGCCGAGCGAGGTGGGCAGGCAGTAGCTGTAGACCACGCCGCAGACCGGGCAGGTACGCCGGACGAGCATCGCCAGCGCGAGCGCACCGCACCGGCGCGACGTCATCGGCCGTACCGGCTTCGCGCGGTCCACGCGGTAGAGGTAGGCCACCTTCGCCCCGGACTTGCGGCCGCGGTGGCGCAGCATGACCTGCGCGGCAATCGCCTGGCCGCCCGGCCGCAGCCCCTGCGCGCGCAACTGCCGGCGAGTCGCCAACCCGTCCGGGGCGTAGCGCCACGGGTAGGTCGGAATCCCGAAGCGGGCGCCGGTGGGGTCATGGCACTTGCTGTAGGCGGTGGACATCAGCCCCCACCTCCGGGAACCAGGGCCAGCTGCGCGGGCCCCTGCCCGCGCTCGTTGAGCCGGGCGTAGACGGTCTGCACGTAGGAGGGGGAGCGGGTGGACCGGCGGGCGGCCGTCCGGATGGACGCCCCCTGTTCCCAGGACTCCTCGATCACGATCAGCGCCTGTTCAGTGGACAGCCGCGCCACCTCCCGACCGCTCTCGGACGCTTCGTCCGGGCGCGGGGGGACGGGCAGGGTGTACACGTTCTGTGCACCGCAGATGACCAGCGAAGACGCGTCCGGAACCGCCCGTTCCACCGGGGTCGGTGCGGGCGGGATGGACGGGGCGGACACCGGGGGTGCGGCGGAGGTGTCCACCTTCGGGTGCGGGGTGTCCACCTGGTCACGCAGGACCGCGATGCGGTCCAGGATCGCGCGCCGGTAGAACGTGATCGCCTCCGCCAGAACGATCAGCAGGACAGGCGGAATCGAGTGCAGCACCAAGCCCGCCGGATCCACCTGCCGCGGCACCCCGAAGGGCGCCCCCGAGGGCCATAGGGAGGACCAGCAGTTCATCAGCCACGTGCTCAGGCCGGTGAACCAGCGCAGCCCGGTGGCCCATCCCGAGGGGTGCACCCCGTGCTCGGAGAGCCGCCCGTCCACGATCAGGACGGCGCCCAGGGCGACGGCCACGATCGGATCGAGCAGCCACGCGATCACGGCGGGGATGTGGTGCTCGATGGCGAACAGCGTCACGTTCGTCGCGGTAAAGGCCATCGCCACCACCGCGACCGCGACCAGCACGCGCGTCAGATTGGACTGCAGGTCCTGCAACGCATGGATCTGCTCGGCCGGCGAGTGCTCACGTCGCATCGCAGCCCCCCACCATCGGGAGGGGGCGGCGCAGCACATCGCCAAAGGCGAGCAGCTTCACGCGGGCGCCGGCGTAGTCGACGGTGGCGCACAGCACCCACGTCCGGCCCTCGCCCTGAGTGCGGAAGTTGATGTCCTCGCGGGCGATGCGCAGCGCGGCCCGCCACGGCTCGAACGCCCCCAAGTCGCAGTGCAGGGAGAGTTCCAGCAGTGTCGGGTCGATCGGCGAGACGTGCACGGTGGGCGCCGGAAGCTCCGGAAAGTCCACCGCCAGCAGGCGCAGCGCCGTCAGAGCAGGCGCCAGGCCATGCAGCATGCCGGCGTTGCTCATGCCGCGACCGCCAGGCCCTGCATGCTGCACGCGGCCGGCCGATGGCCCCGGCGGGCCCTGCGGGGCCGCGGCGCCCGCCGGGGCAGGTCGCTCACCTTCAGCAACTCCCTGGCGTACGCGGCGGCGATCGGGTCCACCGCGTTCAGCTCCGCCACAACTTCGCGGGCCACGTCCAGCCGGGCCGCCCGGTCCTGCGCGGACTCCGCGGCCGTGCCGACGAACAGCTCCACGTCGATCCCCGCCGAACGCTCGGACAGGCCCAACGCCAGCTCCGCGAACTCGGCCGCCGTAACGGCGGTATGACCAGCAACGATGCACTTCATGGGTCGTGTCTCCTTAGAGGGTGCAACGGCCCGAACAGCGCCCCCGGAGTAGCCGCTCCGGGGGCGCCCGCCGTTGAGAGGAAGCCGCTGTCACGGCGGCGCGGCCGTCATCGCGACGGCCACAGAGCCCCGACCGGGAGTCGAACCCGGCCAGGGCGATGAGCAGTTTCGGTGCGGCTTTACCGCTCTCCGTTGCCACGGAGAGCGGCCCCGAGCCGCGAGGGTCGGGCGCGTCATCGTCACTGCTCTGACGCCAGCAGGGCGGCGCGCACCAGGTGGCACACCAGGGGCTGACCTCCAGTGATGGAGGGATCATCCCGAGGAGCGTTCTCCAGAGCTGACACGCAGGACAGGACACGTTCACCTGCCGCAGAGGGGCCGCCGGACGACCATCACCCGGCCGTCACGGGGACGGGGACTCTCACCCCGTCGACTTGTCACGCTGTTCAGTTCTCAAGCCGCTTTCGCTTCCTTCGAGGCAACCCGCCTGATACGGACCCCTCCGGGCGTTGGTGCAGGTCAAGCAGATTTCACTGCCGTTGATGAAGCCCTTCCGGGTTTCACGTTCCGGCGTGACTCCAGATTGACCCAGGTCAATCTGGCTGTCAAGAAGGTTCGCCGAAGGACCTGAGATTGACCTAGGTCCGGTTACCCTCGGGGGCATGGATCTGAGTCCCGAAGCGCCCAAGCAGACGGCCAAGGAGATCGCTGCTGAGTACCGCGCGAAGATTGCGGACCCGAACAACGAGGACTACTCGCCAGGGAAGCAACTGCCGGCCGCGCGCCAACTCGCCAAGAAGCTTGGCGTGCAGCTCATGACGGTGCAGAGCGCGTACAGCCAACTCCGTGATGAAGGCTTGGTTCTCACCCAGCAGGGGCGCGGGACGTTCGTACGCGACCCGGCGGCGCCGCTCGGTACTGAGCCCGGCAGTAGCCCCGCTTTCACAGCCCTGGCGGGAGAGCTCAGCTCGATCCATGACGCTCTCCGACTGCTCGGCGAGCGGATGGACCGGCTTGAGGAGATCGTGAGTAGCGAGACGCCACCTTCGCGGTGAGTACGTCAGCGCGCCTCAGCAGCCCATCGACGGTGGCGCGCGCCTCACGCAAACTCGCCTCGACCAGCGCGAGTTCAGCGGACGTGAGGCCTGCTAACTCATTCTCTCGCTCATTGATCCCTGGCATGCAACGAGCATGAGTCCGCGAACGGCAGAGGGCCCGGACAGTCTGTCCGGGCCCTCTTTCTTTGCAGGTAAACGGGGTTGACGGCCCGTCATCGAGTTACTTCATCAACGGCATCCAGCACCGCAGCCCATGGAAGCTCACGCCCCGGAGGCGCGTCACGAGGCTCGTACAGCGGCCATACGTCCGGACCGTAGACCAGGCGGACACCGGCCTCCCGCAGGGCTTCGACGTGACGCTGCCACGCCGGGTGGCGAGCATGCGCCGCGTTCACGCGGGGGAAGACGACGATCGGCAGCCCGAGAGTGCCGATGGCCTCGCCCACCTGCGTCAGGGCTTGATTGTCCATGAGGCCGCTCGCGAGCTTTGCGACCATGTTTGCCGACGCGGGAGCCACGACGTAGCAGTCAACGGTTGGGTGTGGTCGCGCCTCACCGGGCAAACGGGGCTCGTCACGGACGGGGAGGCCGGTCAGCTTCTCCAGCCGCTCGATTTCGCCGCTCAACCGGAGCCAGCTACCCGCTGTGGGTGTCAGCGTTACGGCCGTCTGCCATCCACGTTCCATCGCTGGTTCGACGAGGTCAGTGCGGAGCGACTCCACACCGCCGGCTGCCGATCCGACGACACCCAGTACTCCGCGCTTGCTCGAACTCACTGCACCGCCCTGCACCGTTGAGCCATTACGAACACCTCGGATGAACGAGCACCGCCGCTCACGGGTGACTGTTTGACTAGGTCCCGTAGCGTCTCGCGCACCCTGGGATTGTTCCGCACGAGCTGCGGAGCTGTGCGCTCAGCGGCGCGCAGCTCAGTGAACGCGTCATCGCCACGTCCGGCGAGCGAGAGCGCACGGCTGTAGTCGATGCGGTGGGAGACGCTGCGCTCTTGAGGCATGTGCTCAACGTCGATGTGCCCGTTCTCCACCACGTAGGACACGTTGTCCAGATCGAGCTCGATCGAGAGCCGGTGAAGGATCACGTTCGTAGGGCCGAAGCCTGTCTGCCAGTAGTTTTCGTCTGAACCGAGGTCGTCAGCAAGCTCCTCTGCGCGATCCAGCAGTTGGGTGGCGGTCGAGCGGTCCTGGTGCCGAGCGGCGGCGACAGCGGCGCGCAGATGGATCATGCCCAGCAAACTGAGTGCGGATGGGTCGCTCTCCGCCACCTGCGAGGCCAACCACGTTGCCGTAGTGTTGCCCAGCTCCATAGCCGCCTCATAGCGGCCGTTGGCAAGCAGCGCATGCGTACCGGACCGCGCTGCTGAGGCAAGAACCAGAGGATTGTCGGACTCGTCTGCCGCTCGCATCGCACGTTCTGCGGCTAGCCACGAGACGTCGGACTCGCCGATCTTCGCGAGCGTCGTGGCCGCCAGGTGATGCGTGCGCGCAGAGACTGCCCAGCAATCGCGGCGGTCCTCTCCCCGGCGGGACGCGCGGTCCTCAAGCTCCTGCGCGGTCTGGAGAAGCGCAGGAAGGGCCGCGATCACGCTCCCAAGCCGCCCGGCCTGGTAGTCGTTCCAAGCTTGCTCCACGCGCACGGCCACCGGAGCAGGAGTGGGGAGCTGTACGTCGACTTCTGGCCCGAAGAGCAGGCGCGAGAGCCGCCGGGGGCTCATCAACGCGTCCCGCACAGCTGGTACGTCGTCCTGGTGCTTCTCGTCCTCCACCAGAAGGGTTTGGCCGAGCAGATCGCCAAGTGGCACGCGCAGGACGCGTGCCAGCTCCGTGAGCATGTCGATCCGCGGCGGCTTCCTGCGACCCGTCTCGGCTTTCGCTAGCCAATCAGTGCTACGCCCGACGAGGCCGGCCAAGACCTCCTGCGTGTAGCCGCGACGCTTCCGGTAGAACGCGATTCGTTCGCCGATGCTGAGGTGATCTCCAAGGCCACGCATTGAGTGCTGCCTCCAGCTGCTTGAAGGGGCCTGTTTCACGGTACAGAGCCGGTCTCGGGGCGGGTAGACGGTCTTGCTGCGGACTGCAGTTACGACCAGGGTGCGCGTCTGCCGGTACTAGCGCCCGGACGGAATGTCAGGGTCTGCGGAACGACCTGGGTAGGCGCACGTTGTGCCCTGTAGACGGCCTCTGAGAGCCGAGACGCCCACGGCAAGGCTGGAGGCAGAAGAGGCGGGAGCGATCCATGCACCCCAATCACGAAAGTGCATAGCGGGAGCTGGTCACGCACTGGATACTAGTGAGTGCAAGGCAATGAGCAGGCATTTGAAGTCGACAGGAGGCGGCATGGCCATGTCGAACGCAATACAGTGGGCCGAGATTAGTCCGGCCAAGATTGAGGACATTATATCTGTCCTGATCAGTCGACTTCACCCTAATGCTCAGCGGATTGACGGCTCAGGAGGGGACGGCGGGAAGGACGTACAGGTCCCTTTGAGGGACGGCCTGATCATCTACGAAGTGAAGAGCTTCACGGGGAGGCTCAATAAATCCCGCAAGGATCAAATAAAAAGATCCCTGAAGGCGGCTTCAGCGCACAATCCTAAGCACTGGCACCTGGTCATGCCGCTCGACGTAACACCCGGTGAGCTGGAATGGTACAACGGACTGAAAAGCGACTATCCGTTCATAAGTGACTTCACCCGCGGGCGAACATGGCTGGACTCTGAGCTATCTAGCCGCCCAGAGATTGCGCGCTACTACACAGGAGATAGCAATTCTGAAATTGTAGATTTCCTCCGGGAAATTCATAAAGAGGAGGCAGCCCTCACCAATGGCGTCCCTGATGCAATAGATCGAATCAAGCGCGTAATATCTCAATTGAACGAAGTTGATCCACACTATGTGTTCGGGTTTCATGTAGGACCAGACGGTGCTGTGACCACCGAATCGCACCCTAGGTATCCGGGCGCGGAGATCGACCGCCCTACGATCATAAAAGCAACTTTCGCTTTTCCAAAGACACCCGAAGGCGAGGCGGCGGCAGCCGAGTTCAGGGATTCACTTGACTATGGCGTTCCCGCGGAGTTGGCCGGGGACTTTGTGCAGTCGATCGAAGTGGACGCGCCCGCCGGTAGTGGCGGCAAGTGGTCTGGAGGCACGTTCGCCCTGAGCGGGGTGGCACAATCGGAACCGGATGGGCTTAGGTATTCAGTCGTTGTGGCTGACACGCACGGGCACCCACTAGCGGCCATTCCGTTGAAGCTTACTAGGCGCTCCCGAGGCGAAAAGGGGGCGCAAGTTGAATTTACCGATCTTTCAGGGTTCTTCGGTGTTCGCTCCCGCCTGAATGTTGCGGAAAGGACTGCCGCGCACACATTCAGTTTTGAGTATCGAGAGGGTGTCTTGCCCTCGGTTTTGCTGCCCACGCTCAGATTTCTGGGATACCTAAAGCCTGGGAATCGATGGGGGCTGGCGGTGAATGATGATGTTGCGCAGCTGAACGAGCTTTCTGATGAGTTCATGCCCGACCTTGTGGAGTACGGGCGGTATGTAGTCATACTGGCCAAACTGCAAGACCATACAGGATTCCCGTTTCCAATTCCGGAGGTATTGGAGGATGGAGACGTGGCGCGCCTCAAGTTGGCCAACCACCTCGTAAGCGGCAAAGAGCTGACTAATAAATGGAATCAACTCCGCGTTACATTCACCCGTGAAGGCGTGGAGAGGTGGCGTGCGACTACCGGCGAAGGGTTTGGCGACTTTCGACTGAGGGAAGATTTTTACACAGAAATCTGTGGAAACCGTATCTACGTTGGCCAGGTGTACAGGACCATAAACTCGGCCAGGGTGGAAGACTTGCCGGACATCGAGCAGGCAGTTCCGGGCGAGGGTGAATTCCCGGTGGTACTCGTGCCCGGTGAAGATGCCACGGTCAGGACTAAATTGCTCCCGCGCGGAGATGCGGGGTTTTGACGGTTCCGCCACTCTCGGGCTGCAGGAGGCCGCGCCGGCTTCCTAGCCTCGGCCTTTTCCGAGACGCGGCGCCGACGAAGTGCGACAAGCCCGGACGCAGCGAGTTTGGCACGTTGAGAGTGTTCGTCGCGATGCCAAGCGTGCACCCATCCGCTCGTAGGGGCATCGAGACCTCTGTGGCACAGGATCAACGTCCTGACCAGCGGGAAGGAACCCGCTGGTCACCCAATCGCCACCTCAACATCCAGATCGGCGCTGACTCCCGTCCTCAGGACTGGAAGAAGGGTTGGTACGCCTGGATTAGATGTAGCGCTGGGACATCCCGCGGGTCACCGAGATCAGCTGCGGCGCAGGTTGCGGGCAGTGTATGGCGGCGGTCGGCCTTTAAGCCTTCTGACATTGGGGCCGCAATGTCAGAGGCCGGGTCTACAGTGCGGCGCGTGAATGATCTCCTGAGCAAGGTTCTTGAGCTTCAGCCGTCGTGGACGGCCGCGAACACAGAGGAGATGAAGGCGCGGGGTGTCGTCATCAGGCAAGAGCTTCCCGAGCTTCTTCGGATGCATGGGCCCGCCCTGGCAGACGCCCTCGGCACACCGCCCGACAACCTGGGTGTTGAGGGGCGGGACGGTACGGGCCTCAAGACCGAAGTCCCGTGGGTCCGGGTCTTCGGCCGTGAGCAGTCGCCGAGCGCGACAACCGGCTGGTACGTGGTCTACCTGTTCAGCGCTGGCGGTGACCGCGTCTACCTGTCCCTGCTTCAAGGCACGACCGTCTGGAGCGGCGGCGAATTCAAGGCACGCAAGGTCGAGGACCTCAGGGCCCGAGTCGGGTGGGCGCGCCCGGTTCTCGCCGACCAGATTGCCGAGCGGCCGGGACTTCATGAGGAGATGCGGCTTGATGCGACCCGTGAGCTTGGCCGTGGCTATGAGCCGGCGAACGTCCTCGCCATCGAGTACTCCCGTGATGCGCTGCCTTCGCAACAGGTGCTGATCGGGGACCTGTTGTTCATGCTCGGCTTGCTTCGCACGGTCTATGAAGCTGAGCGTCTGGCTCCGCACATCCCCGGTGACCCGGCTCCCGAGTTGCTGGAAGCCGAGCGCGCTGCCGCCGCGGCGGCGGGGCGGCGCACCCGCAGGGCCGCGCGTCCCATGCGGTCCGGCCAGGGCTTTCGGCTCACCGCAGGGGAGCGGAGCGCGATCGAGCGGCACAGCGTGGCTGCGGCGACGGCGTACTTCGAGGCGCAGAGGTGGAACGTTAAGGACGTCGGCAATCGGGAGTCCTACGACCTTGAGTTGAAGCGGGGCGAAGAGCTCCTGCGTGTGGAGGTCAAGGGGACGACCTCGGCCGGCAACGACGTCATCTTGACCAGGGCCGAGGTGGAGAAGCAGCGGCGGTACTACCCGGCCAATGCGTTGGTCGTCGTCCACTCCATCGTCCTCGATCGCACCGCGGCAGAACCGGTCGCCTCAGGCGGGGTGCTGCACTGCACGTCGCCCTGGGAGATCGCGGACGACGACCTGACGGTGATCTCTTACGCGTACCACACCGCCGTTGGAGGCGAGGGGGCGAGCCAGGGCGTCATGAGCGTTCTCGCGCACGGGTCTCAAAGTGCCGAGCCGAGCGAGTCCCTGACCCCGTAACAGAGCTGTCTGCCAGGTCCAGTGGGGCAGGCGTAGGGCGGAACGAGGGGCGCATACAAGAACGCAGTCAGGTGGCGCCAGTCCAGGATACTGCTCAGTTCACGCACGTACGGGACATTCTGGCTCGTTCTGGGTATCGGGTCGGCATCGTGTCGCTACCGTCACGAGTGAACTGACGGGGCGCCGCTGTTCCGTCGATACAAGCCTGATCAGGCTGTGATGTGAAGGGTGGGTGGCCTGGTGCCGTTGACGGGGGCAGCACGCGTAGTGGTGTGGATGGCGGCTGTAGTCACCGGTCTAACGGCGGTCGGTCTGATCCTGCTAGCTGTATTGGAGGATCTGGACACGGCTGGGCAGACTGCGAGTGTGGTCGGCGTTGTCGTCAGCTTGGCCGCGCTGCTGGTCTCGGTCATTTCCCTATTCCGTACTGGCGGCAGCGGCGGTGGGGGTGCCGCTGTTAGCCGACGGGTACGGGCCGGCCGTCGTGGGATCGCGGTTGGCGGCAACATCACGGGATCCGCGCTGGGCACGAACTCCAAGGTGACCGGTCCGCCCACCACACCAGGTTCCACCACGCCCGCACGAGACAACGGAGACGTGCGAGCGCTTCGGGACGGAATCGCGACTGGCGGTGACGTTACTGATAGCGCTCTGGGCGAGGGGAGCGAACGATGAGCCCGCTCCCCCGGCCGCGACGTAGAAAGCCCACCTTGGGAGAAGACGGAGGAGTGCCGACCGAGGGGTCGTCTGTGGTGTCGGCGGGTGCGGACGGCGTGGCTGCAGGCCGAGACATTAAGGCCGCGGCCCTGGGCGACAACAGCTGCGTCACGTATGTCGAGAAGCAGTTCGTTACGGCGGCTCACACGCCAGTGCGATGGCCGAAAGTGGTGGGGAGGGTGCCTGTGTTGGCATCGGCGTTCCAGCCGCGTGACGGGTTGCGCCGTACCATCGACGCGGCCCGAGGGCGCAGCCAGAGCGTGGTCCTGGCCAGCGGCAACACCGAGTCAGCCCAGACGGCTCAGTCGGCAGCGGGAATCCGAACCTCCGTGCAGGTGATGTCCGGTGGGGGCGGAGTGGGCAAGTCCCAGCTAGCAGCGGCTTACGCCCGCGAAGCCCTCCACGATGACACCGATTTGCTCCTCTGGGTGCCAGCGACCGACCTGCAGCAGATCCTCACCGCCTACGCCCAGGCTGCGTTCCTAGTCCAGGCACCCGGCTGCACTGGTCGCGACCTCGAAGCGGATGCGCGGGCTTTCCTCGAGTGGCTGGCCGCCACGGACCGCCGGTGGCTGGTCGTCCTGGACGACATCACCGCCCCAGAAACGATCGAGCCGTGGTGGCCGGATAATCCGCGTGGCACCGGCTGGGTACTAGCTACAACCCGACTGAAAGACCCGCGGCTGACGGGCGGCGGCAGGACTCGCATCGATGTTGACGCCTATACCCCTCAAGAGGCAGCCGATTATCTAACCACGCGCCTAGCCGGCGAGGGGAAGGCCCACCTTCTCGATGACGAGGCCATTGTTCTCGCACAGGCCCTCGGGTACCTGCCTCTGGCCCTTGGGCATGCCGCTGCATACATGCTTCGCGAGAGCACCCCCTGCCGTGCATATCTGCAAGAGTTCACCGACCGCGCCGCACGCCTCGACGATCTCCTGCCCCGCTGGGCGGACACCGAACGTTACGGTCGGCAAATCACTACCACCCTGCTGCTTGCCCTCGATGCCACCGACCAAAGCCCTCTAGGCTTCCTGGCTCGTGCCGCCCTCCACCTCGCTGCGGTACTTGACCCCGAGGGACACCCAGCCGTTGTGTGGGAGACCTCAATCTTGACTTCCCATCTCGCCTGGCACCGTCGCGCGTCCTCGCCGAAGAGAACTATCAGGTGGCGTTGGCGAAGGGCAGCGTTGAAGCCCGTCACCGGTCACGAAGCACGTGCGGCACTTCGGCTGCTAGACAGGTATGGACTGATCACATATGACGGATCTGTCGACGGACTTCGGGCCGTGCGTATCCATGCCCTAACTGCCCGTGCGGTGCGCGAAACCACTTCGGAAGAATCACGTCACATGATTGCCGTAGTGGCAGCTGAGGCTCTCATCGACGTGTGGCCCGACCCTGACCATACGCAGCGTGAGCTCGCTGGTGTGCTCCGCGCCAATACCGCCGTGCTCAACGAACACGCCCGCAGCACGCTTTGGGCGTATGGGTGCCACCCTGTGCTTTTTTGTGCTGGCCGTAGTTTCCTCAACGCCCGCCTGGACAGCGCAGCCTTGGCCTATTGGGGAAGCATGGTGACTGACTGCGAATCGATGCTGGGCAACAGTCACCCCGACACCCTGTCCGCCCGAAACAACTTCGCCACCTCATACCAGCAGGCCGGACGGTCCAGCGAAGCGATCGATCTACTGCAACAGGTTGTCACTGACCGAGAGGAGATCTTGGGCGATGACCATCCACAGACTCTGATCTCTCGCGCGAACCTCGCCGTCTCCTACCAGCAAGCCGGGCGGACCAGCGAAGCCATCGAGTTGTTGGAGAAAACCAAAACAGACAGTGAACGCCTCCTGGGCGACAGCCACCCCGAGACCCTGACCTTGTGCATCAATCTTGCTGCCTCATATCAGCAGGCCGGGCGGTCCAGCGAAGCTATCGAGCTGTTGAGGCAAGTCATCACAAAAAGTGAACGCATCTTGGGCGCCAACCACCCTCGTACTTTGGCCGCCCGCTCCAGACTCGCCTTCTCTTACCGGCATGCCGGGCAAATCGGCAATGCCATCGAATTGTCTAAGCGCGTTGTAGCCGACAGCGGACGCCTCCTAGGCCACAGCCACCCCGAAACCCTGGCTTCTAGCATCGACCTCGCTGCCTCTTACCAGCTAGCTGGGCGGACTAGCGACGCTATCGAGCTGCTGGAACAGATCGTCACCATCCATGAACAACTGCACGGCATGGACCACCACGAGACCCTGAACGCTCGCGTCAACCTTGCCATTTCCTACCGGCATGCCGATCAGACGAAGAAATCTATCGAGTTGTTGGAGCAGGTTGTCGTCGACAGTGAACGCGTCCTGGGCGACACGAACCACTACACCCTGAACGCCCGCGCCGACCTTGCTGTCTCCTACCTGCATGGGGGGCGGACCAGCAGGGCCATTGGTCTCCTGGAACAAGTCTTTGCCAGCGGCAAACGAGATTTTGACACCGACCATCCCAACGTACTGGCTTACCGAGGCAACCTCGCTAAGGCCTATTGGCAAGCAGGGAGAATCAGCGAAGCCATCGTGATCGAGGAAGAGATGGTCGCGGCCTTTGAACGCGTCATGGGCAGCGATCACCTTCAAACCTTAACCGCGCGTAACAATCTGGCTATGTCATATCACCAGGTGGGGCGGCTCGAAGAGGCAGTCGACCTACTGAAGCAGGTTGTCTCTGGCCGTGCGCGGGTGTTGGGCAACAGCCATCCCTACACACTTGATGCGGCCGCAGGGCTGGTCCAGTTGCTCGGCGAAGGCTGACCTTGTCATCTGCTCGGTGGGGCACGTGTGGGGAACTCTGGCGGCACCGCACAAGAATGCCAGGTCAGGCTGCACGGATCAGGGGGACTGTAAATCTGCCGGCTCAGCCTTCCCAGGTTCGAATCCTGGCGCCGCCACACGAAGGAGACCCTCTCCGGTCTTGCGGAAACGCAAGTCGGAGGGGGTCTTTTCGTACGCTGAGGCCATGTCGTCCACGTCGTCCATGCCCTCCCTCCCGTCCACCTCGTCGCGCCGCAGGAACTGCCCCGAGTGCCGCCGTGAAATCGCCGTCGTCGGGGGTCGGTTCGCCCGCCACGATCCGCCGGGCCAGCGCGCCAGCGGTGACCTCGTCTCCTGCCCGGGTTCGCGCAGGCAGGCCATGCTGGGCGCCGCACAGCCCGCTCTGGACGGTTACACGGTCCCGGACTTCCCCGGCCAGCTCCCGCTGTTCTGAGGCGCTCTCAGGGCCCTTCAGGGCGCCGTGAGGGCCCTGGGAGCGGTCACGGCTGCCGTACGTCCATCCGGCTCACCAGGCCGTCGTCACGGAACGTGTAGACGTGCTCGACCGTCGTCGGCGCCCAGTGGTCGCCCGTCTCGTCCCGCAGCCCGGGCCGCACGGTCGCCACGACCCGCCGCCCGTCGTCGTCGAGCCGCAGCCGCTCCAGGTGCACCAGGGGGTGCATCACCGCGAACTGCCGTGCCCAGTAGGCACGGACCGCCGGGATGCCGCGGGCGCGGGTGTTGTCCAGGAGGTTCGGCCAGTCCACGTCGGGCGCCAGGGAGCGGGGGATGAACGCGTCGCGCTCTTCGGTACTGAAGACGGCGTACATCCGCCGCAGGAGAGCTTCCTGCGCGGCGGGCACATCGGAAGCGGGCATGGCGTTCCTCACGTAGGCGGCACTCTCAAGCCAAGCACCGCCCCGCCCGTGGGACATCCCTCAGAAGACCGACTTCGCCGTACGGACGTCAGTTCCCCGCAACGGACTTGACCGCCACGGACACCGGCGTGGACCCGCTGACCAGCTCAAGGGTCAGACCTGCCGTCGCCGACGAGTCGACGAGCTCCGCGAGTACCGCGGCCACGTCGTCACGCGGGATCGGCCCGCGCCCCGTGGAGGCCTCCAGGCGCACGAGGCCGGTGCCCGCGTCGTCCGTCAGCATGCCGGGGCGCAGGATCGTCCAGTCCAGGGCCTTGCGGCCGCGTACGGAGGCGTCGGCCTCGCCCTTGGCCCGCAGATAGGCGTCGAAGATCTCGTCGCCCTGGTGCGCGGGGTCCGCGCCCATGGACGACACGACCACGTGACGCCGCACTCCGGCGCGCTCCGCGGCGTCCGCGAAGAGCACGGCGGCGTCGCGGTCCACGGTTGTCTTGCGGTCGGCCCCGCTGCCCGGCCCCGCGCCGGCGGCGAAGACCGCCGCGTCGGCGCCTTCCAGGACCTTGGCGACCTCCTCGACGGACGCCGACTCCAGGTCGCACAGGGCCGCTTCGGCACCGGCGGCCCGCAGGTCGCCTTCCTGCCCGCTTCTGCGGACGAGCCCGACGACCTCGTCACCCCGCGCGGCGAGCAACCGCTCGAGCCGCAGCGCGATCTGACCATGACCTCCAGCGATGACAATGCGCATGTCTCCGACCGTACGGCAGCCCCCGCAAGATCGCCCCGCGCACGCGGGAGCACGTCAGGAAGTGTCACCCGCCCTCACGAGGGCCCCGCGTCCTCCGACCGCCCCGCCCTCACGACGGTTCCGCGCCCTTCGGCCGCCCCGCCTTCACGACGGTTCCGCGCCCTTCGGCCGCCCCGGGCCGTCCCCCTTCGAGCGGCCCTGCCGCGGCAGGTCGAGCGCCACGGCGGCAGCCGAGTCGCAGTACTCCCGCACCGCGCTCGTCCGTGCCACCACGCGCCCCCGGTGCACCACGATGCGGCTGTACGCGAGCGAGAGCGCCCCCGCGAGGTGGTCGCCGCGCACCGCGAGCAGCTCGGCGGGGAAGCCCGCCTCCACCCGCACCTGGGGAAGCCCCATGGCCGCCCGCGCCGCCCCGCTCACCGCGCCGTACGCGTCCTCGGGGCGCAGCCCGCACCGCGAGGCCAGCAGGTAGGCCGCCTCCAGCGGATCCCCGCGCCCCACGGGGTTCGACACGTCCCGCATGGCCCCGCTGCCCGCGGCCACCCGCACCCCGGCCGCCCGCAGCAGCCGGACCGGAGCCACGGCGCCCCGCCGCTCCACGCTCCCGCAGCCGCCCTGCGGCAGGCACACCACCGTCACGCCGGCCGCCGCCAGCTGTTCCGCGGTCCGCGCGGCCACGTCCGACGGCAGCCGCCCGAGCCCCCCGCACGGCCCGATCGTCACCCCGGGGCGCAGCCCGCCCGCCATCGCGGCGAGCCGCCCGAGCCGCGCCGGATCGCTGCCGTCCGTGTGCAGATCGACGGGGCAGCCGTGCTCGGCGGCGACTTCGAGCACCGCCTCCACGTACCCGGTCGGATCGGGGTCCAGATCGGGGCAACCGCCCACTACGGAGGCGCCCATCTTCACCGCGTCCCGCAGCATCGCGAGCCCGTCGGCGCCGGCCACCCCGGTCAGCAGGCGCGGCACGGCCACGGTCGTCAGGTCGACCAGGCCGCGCAGCGAACGGCGCGCCTGCAGCACCGCCTCCATCGACGTGAGCCCCGGGACGTCGCCGATCCGCACGTGCGAGCGCAGCGCCGTCGCGCCGTGCCCGAGCTGCAGCAGGGCGGCTTCGGTGGTCCGCCGCTGGACGTCGGCGAGTTCGTACGAGACCGGGCCCTCCGCGTCCGCGGACAGTGCCGTGTCGCTGTGCGCGTGGGGTTCGGCAGCGGCCGGCAGCAGGAGATAGCCGCCGAGGTCCACGCGCGCGGCGGTCGCGGTCAGGCTGCCCGCCGTGCCGACCGCTTCGATGCGCCCGGAGCCGAGCCGCACGTCCACGGTCCTGCCGTCGGTCAGCCGGGCGCCGCACAGGAGCAGCGCGGTGGCGTCGGCGTCATCACCTGAGGAACCGGAAGAGCCGGAGGAGCCGGAGGAGTGGGGCTGCGGCTGACTGTCGGGCATCGCGCTCCTGAGGTTCGGGGGCGGCTGCGGGGCGTGACGGATCCGGCACCGGGGGTCCGGGACCGGAACGTCCAAGATCACGCAGCGTGGGTCGAGCCTAGGGCGACGACCGGCCCTCTTCGAGGAGGAGCCAAATAGTCGTACCGGCGTGGTGCGGGGCTCCGTGTCGGCGTGGCGCGGGGCTCCGAACAGGAGTGGCGGGAGGGGCCGAACCGGTGTGGCGCGAGGCACCGAAGTGACGTGCTGAGGCGGCCGGGACGCCTGCCGACATGCCCCCGGACAGCCCCGGCGAAACGGATTTGGGCGATCGGCGACCAACCGTGTAATGTCTTCATCGCTCGCCCCAATAGCTCAGTCGGTAGAGCGTCTCCATGGTAAGGAGAAGGTCTACGGTTCGATTCCGTATTGGGGCTCTGATGTCGAGTGATCCTCGCCTTCGGGCGAGGGGATCCGGCATCTACAGCGGTGTAGCTCAGTCGGTAGAGCAAGCGGCTCATAATCGCTGTGTCACCGGTTCAAGTCCGGTCACCGCTACTCAATTGGTAGCCGATTGTGGGGTCGGACCTTCGATCGGCTACTCTTTTTTTGCGTTCATCCGTCCATCCGTCCGTCAAGGAGCACTCACGTGGCTGCCACAGACGTCCGCCCGAAGATCACGCTGGCCTGCGTGGAGTGCAAGGAGCGGAACTACATCACCAAGAAGAACCGGCGTAACGACCCGGACCGTCTTGAGATGAAGAAGCACTGCCCGCGCTGCAACGCGCACACTGCGCACCGCGAAACGCGCTAGATACAGGCTCGTACACGAGGCCGTCCCCGATTCTGGGGGCGGCCTCGCGTCGTTTACCCATACCTGCAGGAGGTGCCGAGTCCATGGCGCTCGACCAGTCCTTCGTAGGGCGGTCCTACCCGCCCACCGATCCGTATGAGGTCGGCCGGGAGAAGATCCGTGAGTTCGCCGAGGCGGTGGGCGACGCCAATCCCGCGTACACCGACGCGGAGGCCGCCAAGGCGTTCGGGCACCCGGATGTGATCGCCCCGCCGACTTTTGTGTTCGCCATCTCGTTCAAGGCCGCGGGCCTGGTCATCGAGGACCCGCAGCTGGGGCTCGACTACAGCCGCGTCGTGCACGGGGACCAGAAGTTCTCGTACACCCGCCCGGTGCGGGCGGGGGACCGGCTCACGGTCACCTCGACCATCGAGGCCATCAAGTCGCTGGCGGGCAACGACATCCTGGACATCCGCGGCGAGGTCCACGACGAGGCCGGCGAGCACGTCGTGACCGCCTGGACCAAGCTCGTCGCGCGTGCGGCGGAGCCTGCGGCAGAGGGAGCTTGAGGCGATGACCGCCAAGATTTCGTACGACAGCGTCGAGGTCGGCACCGAGCTGACGGCCCAGAGCTTTCCCGTGACACGCGCCACACTCGTGCGGTACGCGGGCGCTTCCGGTGACTTCAACCCGATCCACTGGAACGAGAAGTTCGCGGTCGAGGTCGGGCTCCCCGACGTGATCGCGCACGGCATGTTCACCATGGCCGAGGCGATCCGCGTGGTGACGGACTGGGTGGGCGACCCGGCCGCCGTCGTCGAGTACGGCGTGCGCTTCACCAAGCCCGTCGTGGTCCCGAACGACGACAAGGGCGCGCTGATCGAGGTCAGCGCCAAGGTCGCCCAGAAGCTCGACGACAACCGGGTCCGGGTGGACCTGCTGGCGAAGAGCGGGGACCAGAAGGTCCTCGGCATGTCCCGCGCCGTGGTCCAGCTCGCCTGATCTTCGTGGGCGCGTGCCGGCCGGTGTCTGAACCGGCTCGGCGCCTCTGGCCCGATACGGTCCGTGGCCCCGCCCGAGCGGTGGGGCCACGGACCGTACCCTTGAGCACGTGCAGGAACTTCAGGATGCTCCCCTCGCCCCGCTGACCACCTTCCGGCTCGGCGGTCCCGCGGCCCGTCTGATCACCGCGACGACCGACGCCGAGGTGATCGCCGCCGTCCGCGAAGCCGACGAATCCGGGACCCCGCTGCTGCTCATCGGCGGTGGCTCGAACCTGGTCATCGGCGACAAGGGCTTCGACGGGACCGCGCTGCGCATCGCCACGAAGGGCTTCGAACTCGACGGTACGAAGCTCGAGTTGGCGGCCGGTGAGGTGTGGACGGACGCGGTGGCCCGCGTCGTGGAGGCCGGTCTCGCGGGCATCGAGTGCCTCGCCGGGATTCCCGGCTCCGCGGGCGCCACGCCGATCCAGAACGTGGGGGCGTACGGCCAGGAGGTCTCGTCGACGATCACCGAAGTGGTCGCGTACGACAGGAAGACGCACGAGACGGTCACCGTCACGAACGCCGAGTGCGACTTCTCGTACCGGCACAGTCGCTTCAAGGCCGATCCCGACCGCTTCGTGGTGCTGCGCGTCCGCTTCGAGCTGGAGGACGCCCAGGGAATGAGCGCCCCCCTCAAGTACCCCGAGACGGCCCGCACGCTCGGGGTGAACGCGGGTGACCGGGTGCCGGCGGCCGTCGCCCGTGAGACCGTCCTGAAGCTGCGCGCGGGCAAGGGCATGGTGCTCGACCCCGAGGACCACGACAGCTGGTCGGCCGGCTCCTTCTTCACCAACCCGATCCTCACCGAGGACGAGTTCGCCGCCTTCCACGCGCGCGTGGTGGACCGTCTCGGCCCGGACGTGGCGCCCCCCGCCTTCCCCACGGACGACGGCCGCGTGAAGACCTCCGCCGCCTGGCTCATCGACAAGGCGGGCTTCACCAAGGGCTACGGAGAGGGGCGGGCCCGCATCTCCACCAAGCACACCCTCGCCCTCACCAACCGCGGCGGCGCGACCACGGAGGACCTGCTGGCCCTCGCCCGTGAGGTCGTCGCCGGAGTGCGGGACGCCTTCGGGGTCACGCTGGTCAACGAGCCGGTGACGGTGGGCGTCAGCCTCTAGTGGCCCTCCGCAGCCTCCAGAGCCTCTGGCGGGCCTCTACGAAGACCTGCGGTCGGCCGGTGGTCGGTCAGTAGGCGACCAGTAGGCGGCTAGTAGGCGACGCCCACGCCCTGCTTCACCGTCGCCAGGTCGTCGACCACCGCCAGCATCGCGTGCGCCACATCTGCCCTGCCGATGAACCGCCCGCTGACCGGTGTGCCCCCGACGACCTTGCGGTAGATGCCCGTCAACGGCTTGTCCTGCAGCCTCGGCGGGCGCACGGACGTCCAGTCCGTCGCGCTGCTCGCCAGCTCGGCCTCCATGGCCCGCAGATCGTCGTACACGGGCTTGAGGATCTTGCCGACCAGCGAGCCCATGACCCGGTCGGCCGGGGGCTGGCGCTCGGCCGGAGGGCCGACCGGTGCCGCGCTCACCACCACCAGCCTGCGCACCCCCTCGGCCTCCATGGCGTGCACCACCGAGCGCGTGAGCACGGTTGCGATCCCCGCGTCCGCCTTCTTGCGCACCCCGAGCCCCGAGAGGACCGCGTCCCGGCCGGTCACCGCGGCCCGTAGGGCCTCCGGGTCGGTCAGGTCGGCCCCGAACACCTCAAGGCCCTCTCCCGTCGCGTTCAGCCGTGCGGGGTCACGCACGACGGCCGTGACCTCGTGGCCCGCCGCGAGAGCCTGTCGCACGATCTCCCCGCCGACACCGCCGGTCGCACCGAACACCGTGAGCCTCATTGCGCACCCTCCCCAGGTGGGTAAGTATTCACTCACCTCTAGGGTGAGTATCCACTCACCCATTCGTCAAGCTTGGTTGGACAGCACATGCAGCAGAAGCCCACCCGGGCCCGCATCCTCGACGCGGCCCACGACCTCATGCTCACCATCGGGCTCGCCCGTGCCACCACCAAGGAGATCGCCAAGGCGGCGGGCTGCTCCGAAGCGGCGCTCTACAAGCACTTCGCGAGCAAGGAGGAGCTGTTCGTGGGCGTCCTCCAGGAGCGGCTGCCCCGCCTGGGCCCGCTCCTGCGCCGCCTCGCCGAGGACCCGGGGGAGCGCCCGGTGGAGGAGAACCTCGCCGAGATCGCCCGCCTGGCCAGCCACTTCTACGCCCAGAGCTTCCCGATCGCCGCGTCCCTCTACGCCGAGACCAAGCTCAAGCGCCGCCACGAGGACTCCATGCAGGAGATGGGCACGGGCCCGCACATGCCCATCGAGGCCCTCGACGCCTACCTCCGCACCGAACGCGACGCCGGCCGGATCGCCCCGGGAGCCGACACCTTCGCCGCCGCCTCACTGCTCCTGGGCGCCTGCGCCCAGCGCGCCTTCGCCTACGACGCCACGGTCGGCAAGCGACCCCCGCAGCCCGTCGACGAGTTCGCCGCCGCCCTGGCCCGTACCCTCCTCGCGGGCATCAGCCGCTGAGCCACTCCTCGATCCCCGCCAGGAGCTTCTCCTGTATGCCGACGGGGGCGGCCGAGCCGCGCACCGACTGCCGGGCGAGTTCGGCCAGGTCGCCGTCGTCGAAGGCGTGGTGCTTGCGCGCGATCTCGTACTGGGCCGCGAGCCGCGACCCGAAGAGCAGCGGGTCGTCGGCACCGAGAGCCATCGGCACCCCGGCGTCGTACAAGGTCCGCAGCGGCACGTCCTCGGGCTTCTCGTAGACCCCGAGCGCCACGTTCGACGCCGGGCACACCTCGCAGGTCACGCCCCGCTCGGCGAGCCGCTTCAGGAGCCGCGGGTCCTCGGCGGCCCGCACCCCGTGCCCGATCCGCCCCGCGTGCAGGTCGTCCAGGCAGTCCCGCACCGAAGCGGGCCCACTGAGCTCACCGCCGTGCGGCGCCGCGAGCAGGCCGCCGTCCCGCGCGATCGCGAAGGCCCGGTCGAAGTCACGTGCGAAGCCCCGGCGTTCGTCGTTGGAGAGCCCGAAGCCGACGATGCCGCGATCGGCGTACCGCACCGCGAGCCGGGCCAGCGTGCGGGCGTCCAGAGGGTGCTTCATGCGGTTCGCGGCGACGAGCACGCGCATTCCGAGGCCGGTGTCCCGCGAGGCGCTCTCGACGGCGTCCAGGATGATTTCCAGGGCCGGGATGAGCCCACCGAGCCGCGGCGCGTACGACGTCGGGTCGACCTGGATCTCCAGCCACCCCGACCCGTCCCGCAGATCCTCCTCCGCGGCCTCCCGCACCAGGCGCTGGATGTCCTCCGGCTCCCGCAGGCAGGACCGCGCCATGTCGTAGAGCCGCTGGAAGCGGAACCACCCGCGCTCGTCGGTCGCCCGCAGCTGCGGAGGCTCACCGCCGGTCAGCGCCGGGGGCAGCCGCACCCCGTACTTGTCGGCGAGTTCCAGCAGGGTCGTGGGCCGCATCGACCCGGTGAAGTGCAGATGCAGGTGGGCCTTCGGCAGCTCTTTTACGTCCCGTACACGCTCCATTCCAGGATCTTGCCGTACGCACGTAGCGTCCCGGTAGCCACTTTCCCCTTCGTGCACATCTCCGAACGAAGAAGCGGGCCGCCTCCCCGGAGAGGGGAGACGGCCCGCACGCGCGCGTGGAGCGCGAAAACTCACCGGGACGTCAGTCGCGGGCCTCGGCCAGGAGCTTCTGGAGCCGCGAGACGCCCTCGACGAGGTCCTCGTCGCCCAGGGCGTACGAAAGACGCAGGTAACCCGGCGTCCCGAAGGCCTCGCCCGGAACGACCGCGACCTCGGCCTCCTCCAGGATCAGCGCGGCGAGCTCCACGGAGTCCTGCGGGCGCTTGCCGCGGATCTCCTTGCCGATGAGGCCCTTCACGGAGGGGTACGCGTAGAAGGCGCCCTCCGGCTCGGGGCAGAGCACGCCGTCGATCTCGTTCAGCATCCGCACGATGGTCCTGCGGCGCCGGTCGAAGGCCTCGCGCATCGCGTCGACGGCGGTCAGATCGCCGGAGACTGCCGCGATGGCCGCGACCTGCGCGACGTTGGAGACGTTCGACGTGGCGTGCGACTGGAGGTTCGTCGCGGCCTTCACCACGTCCTTCGGTCCGACGATCCACCCCACGCGCCAGCCGGTCATCGCGTACGTCTTGGCCACTCCGTTGACCACGATGCACTTGTCGCGCAGCTCGGGCAGGATCGCCGGGAGCGAGGTGAACTTCGCGTCTCCGTAGACGAGGTGTTCGTAGATCTCGTCCGTCATCACCCACAGGCCGTGCTCGACGGCCCAGCGGCCGATCGCCTCGGCGTCGGCCTCGCTGTAGACGGCACCCGTAGGGTTCGACGGCGACACGAAGAGGACGACCTTCGTGCGCTCCGTGCGAGCGGCCTCCAGCTGCTCCACCGACACGCGGTAGCCCGTGGTCTCGTCCGCGACGACCTCGACCGGCACGCCGCCCGCGAGACGGATCGACTCCGGGTACGTCGTCCAGTAGGGAGCCGGGACGATGACCTCGTCGCCCGGGTCCAGGATCGCGGCGAACGCCTGGTAGATCGCCTGCTTGCCGCCGTTGGTCACCAGGACCTGCGAGGCGTCGACCTCGTAGCCCGAGTCGCGCAGCGTCTTCGCGGCGATCGCGGCCTTGAGCTCGGGGAGTCCGCCGGCCGGGGTGTAGCGGTGGTACTTCGGGTTCTTGCAGGCTTCGATGGCGGCTTCGACGATGTAGTCGGGCGTCGGGAAGTCGGGCTCACCCGCGCCGAAACCGATCACCGGCCGCCCGGCGGCCTTGAGGGCCTTCGCCTTGGCGTCGACGGCGAGGGTCGCGGACTCGGAGATCGCGCCGATGCGGGCGGAGACCCGGCGCTCGGTGGGAGAAGTGGAAGCGCTCATCGCCCCATCGTTCCAGACCCGAAACACCCCCGGCACACGGGTTTCGGTGTTTGTTTCGGGACCACCGGAACTGATTCTGTTCGACGGAGGGCCGCAGAGCACGTACACTCACTGCTCGTTGGCCCTCACCGGCCGCACCCTCTCATCGCACTCTGTGCACTCGGGCGGATGCGGTAGGTTGGGGGAAATCAAAGGGTCGTAGCTCAATTGGTAGAGCACTGGTCTCCAAAACCAGCGGTTGGGGGTTCAAGTCCCTCCGGCCCTGCTACACACTCCTCTCGGATGTGTGCGCATGTACGTACTGCATTGCACCGCCGTGCGGCTCATACCGGGCGCGGCACGGCCACGACCCGGAATCAGGTGAGGACGAGTGACGGACGCCGTGGGCTCCATCGACATGCCTGATGCCCAGGACGAGGCGCCGGAGTCCAAGAAGAAGGCCCGTAAGGGCGGCAAGCGCGGCAAGAAGGGCCCCTTCGGCCGTCTCGCGCTCTTCTACCGCCAGATCGTCGCGGAACTCCGCAAGGTCGTCTGGCCGACTCGCAGTCAGCTCACGACGTACACGACCGTGGTGATTGTCTTCGTCGTCATCATGATCGGCCTTGTGACCGTGATTGACTATGGGTTCAACCAGGCCGTCAAGTACGTCTTCGGCTGAGCCGATGGCTGAGTCGAGAGCGAAGGGCGCCGTTCCCGGCGCCCGTTTCGCGCGTTCCACCCCTCTGTATCCAGGAAGAAGCAGCCACCGTGTCTGACCCGAACCTGAACGACGCCGTTGAGCCGCGCATGGATTCCGAGGAGTCCGTGGAGGACCAGCTCGACATCGTCGAGGCGGCGGACGCCGAGGACCCGGACCAGGCCGAGGCTGCTGACGCCGCCGCGGGCGCACCCGCCGAAGAGTCGGCCCTGCACGTCGAGACCGACGCCGAGTCGGCCGATGACGCCGAGACCGGCGAGGAAGCCGCCGTCGAGTCCGACGAGGACGACGAGGCCGTCGCCGAGGACGAGTCCGAAGAGGGCACCGAGTCCGAAGAGGCCGCCGAGTCCGCGGAGGACGAGGAGGAGGCCGAGCCGGTCGACCCGATCGTGGCCCTGCGCGAGGAGCTCCGCACCCTCCCCGGCGAGTGGTACGTCATCCACACGTACGCCGGTTACGAGAACCGCGTGAAGACCAACCTCGAGCAGCGTGCCGTCTCGCTGAACGTCGAGGACTTCATCTTCCAGGCCGAGGTGCCGCAGGAAGAGGTCGCGCAGATCAAGAACGGCGAGCGCAAGACCGTCCGTCAGAACAAGCTCCCTGGATACGTCCTGGTGCGCATGGACCTGACGAACGAGTCCTGGGGCGTCGTCCGCAACACTCCCGGCGTGACCGGCTTCGTGGGCAACGCCTACGACCCGTACCCGCTGACCCTGGACGAGATCGTCAAGATGCTCGCCCCCGAGGCCGAGGAGAAGGCAGCCCGCGAGGCCGCCGAGGCCGAGGGCAAGCCGGCTCCGTCCCGCAAGGTCGAGGTCCAGGTGCTGGACTTCGAGGTCGGCGACTCGGTCACCGTCACCGACGGTCCGTTCGCGACGCTGCAGGCGACGATCAACGAGATCAACGCCGACTCGAAGAAGGTCAAGGGCCTCGTCGAGATCTTCGGCCGCGAGACCCCGGTCGAGCTCAGCTTCGACCAGATCCAGAAGAACTAGCCTCCTCTGGAACATACGCCTCCGACCAGGTCAGACGGGCTCTCAAAGCCTGTCTGACCTGCTCGGTTTTTGGCCGCGCGACTATACCCGTTATCGTGGTGCGGTATGCCACCATCCGGATGACTGGATGGTGGCTGGAAACTCTCACTAGGACCCGGAGAGAGCAATGCCTCCCAAGAAGAAGAAGGTCACGGGGCTTATCAAGCTCCAGATCCAGGCCGGCGCAGCCAACCCGGCCCCGCCGGTCGGCCCCGCGCTGGGCCAGCACGGCGTCAACATCATGGAGTTCTGCAAGGCCTACAACGCCGCGACCGAGTCGCAGCGTGGCTGGGTCATCCCGGTGGAGATCACGGTCTACGAAGACCGCTCCTTCACCTTCGTGACCAAGACTCCGCCGGCCGCCAAGATGATCCTCAAGGCCGCGGGTGTCGAGAAGGGCTCCGGCGAGCCGCACAAGACCAAGGTCGCCAAGATCACCGAGGCGCAGGTCCGCGAGATCGCCACCACCAAGATGGAAGACCTCAACGCCAACGACCTGGACGCCGCGTCGAAGATCATCGCCGGCACCGCCCGTTCCATGGGCATCACGGTCGAGGGCTAAGAGCTTTCCCCGTCTGACCTTTCTCAGTGGTAGGGCCAAGCGCTGGTCCGCACCACGACTCCACACCTGAAACCACAGGAGCAGAAGTGAAGCGCAGCAAGACTCTCCGCGCTGCGGACGCGAAGATCGACCGGGACAAGCTCTACGCCCCGCTCGAGGCCGTCCGTCTCGCCAAGGAGACCTCCTCGACCAAGTTCGACGGCACCGTCGAGGTCGCCTTCCGCCTGGGTGTCGACCCGCGCAAGGCCGACCAGATGGTCCGTGGCACCGTGAACCTCCCGCACGGCACCGGCAAGACCGCCCGGGTCCTGGTCTTCGCGACCGGTGACCGTGCTGCGGCCGCGGAAGCCGCTGGGGCCGACATCGTCGGCGCCGACGAGCTGATCGACGAGGTCGCGAAGGGCCGCCTGGACTTCGACGCCGTCGTCGCCACCCCGGACCTCATGGGCAAGGTCGGCCGCCTCGGCCGCGTGCTCGGTCCGCGTGGTCTGATGCCGAACCCGAAGACCGGCACCGTGACCCCCGATGTCGTGAAGGCTGTCAACGACATCAAGGGCGGCAAGATCGAGTTCCGCGTCGACAAGCACTCGAACCTGCACTTCATCATCGGCAAGGTGTCCTTCGACGACACCAAGCTGGTGGAGAACTACGCCGCCGCGCTGGAGGAGATCCTCCGTCTGAAGCCGTCGGCCGCCAAGGGTCGCTACATCAAGAAGGCCGCGCTGGCCACCACGATGGGCCCCGGCATTCCGCTGGACAGCAACCGCACCCGCAACCTCCTCACCGAGGAGGACCCGGCCGCCGTCTGATCCGACGGCAGTCGCGTCGCGTACGCGTTTTAGATGACGGGCCCCGCAACCTTTCGAGGTGCGGGGCCCGTCCTCGTATGAGCGCGGGTCCGTCGGAGCTGTCGGGGGACTGCGCTAGCGTGCAGGATTCACACGAGTGCAAGGGGTGGGATGTCATGAACAGCACGACCATGCGGCGCGCGGGTCTTTCGATCGCGGTGGCCGCCGCGCTGACCGGGGTCGCGGCCTGTGGCTCCTCCGGCGGCGACGGTGACGCGAAGGGCAAGAAGAAGGGCTCCGTGGCCCTCAGCCCCATAGCCGCCCTGCGCACCATCGAGAACGAGACCGACAACGCCGACTCGGCCAAGATCGAAGGCAAGACGGTCATGGGCAGCAAGATGTCGATGGACATGACGGGCTCCATGGAGTGGTCCGACGGCATCACCGGCACCATGACGGCGACCCTCACGGGCGGCGCCCAGGCCGAGCAGATGAAGCAGATGGGCCAGTCGAAGATCGACTACCGCTATCTGAAGAACGGCTTCTACGCGAACATGGGCGACAAGTTCGCGGCGCAGGCGGGCGGCGGCAAGCACTGGATCGAGTACGACTACGCCACGCTGGCCGAGATCAGCGGGGCCGCCGGCGACGCCTTCAAGGACCAGATGCAGAACTCCACCCCGAACCAGTCGGTCAAGATGCTGCTCGCCTCGGGTGACGTGAAGCGCGTGGGCGAGGAGACCGTGCGCGGCACGAAGACGACCCATTACTCCGGGACCGTCGACGCGGCGGACTTCACCGGCAAGAACGCGGATCTCGACGCCGAGCAGATGGCCGAGCTGAGGAAGCAGTTCAAGCAGGTGGGCCTGAGCAAGCAGACGATCGACATCTGGGTCGACGGCGACGACCTGCTGGTCAAGAAGGCCGAGAAGGGCAAAATGGCCGACGGCGAGTTCTCCCAGATCGCCTACTACAGCGACTACGGCACCCCGGTGTCCGTGGAGAAGCCCCCGGCCTCGGACACCATGAGCTTCAAGGACCTCATGAACCAGCAGCCGCAGGCTTGATCTCGCCGGTCGGGTATTCTCGCCGGACCGAATTGTGTCGATCATGTGTTCCTAGGGGTGGGGTCATGACTGCTGTTTCCATACGTGGGGATCAGGGACGTAAGAGAGTGGCGGGCGCCGTGCTCGCCACCGCGCTGCTGTGTACGGGCGCGGTGGCCTGCCAGGGCTCCGACAGCGACGGCAAGGCCAAGGGGACGGGCTCGGGGGAGACCCAGTCCCGGTCGCAGGTGACCGAGGTCATCACGGCGGCGTACGAGAAGACCGCGAAGGCCAAGTCGGCCAAGGTCGAGATGACGATGACGGCGCCCAAGTCGATGGGCGGCGCCTCCAGTGACATGAAGATGTCCGGCGTCATGGGCTGGGACCCGACGGTCATGGATATGACGATGTCGGGCTCGGCGCTCACGGACGGCGATCCCGATGCTCCGGAGAAGGTCCGGATGCTCTGGCTCGACAACGTGATGTACATGGACATGGGGGCCGTCGCCGCCAAGGACATGGACGGCAAGCAGTGGGCCAAGATGGACCTGAACGCCATCGCGGAGCAGGTCGGCGACGAGAAGGCCGCCAAGCAGCTGACCGGCGGCCTGGACAGCATGAACCAGGACCCGGCGCAGCAGCTGGCGATGCTCCTGGACTCGCCGAACCTGAAGCACGTCGGCCCGGCCAAGGTCGACGGCGTACAGACCCAGCGCTACCAGGGCCGGCTCTCCGTCAAGGAAATGATGGAGTCCAACAAGGGCCTCGACGAGATGCTCGGCAAGAGCGAGCGCGAAGAGCTGCTCAAGGGCATCGAGAAGGCGGGGATCAAGGGGTACGACACCGAGGTCTGGGTCAACGAGGACGACTACCCGGTCCGCATGGACATCGACATCAAGTCCCCCGAGGGCACGATGAAGACGTCCCAGAAGTTCACCGAGTACGGCGCGGCAGCCAAGGTGACCCCGCCGCCGGCCGGCAAGACCTTCGACCTGATGGACATGTTCAAGGAGCTGGAGGATCTCGGGAAGCCGGAGTCCGACAGCGGCGTCTGACCTCGGCTCTTGGCCGATTTGCCTGACGCGAACCCGTTCGCGTACTCTTCCACAGAAGCCAAAGACCGCTGGTCGTTGCCGTGTGCTCGCAAGAGGGTGCGGTGACCGAAGGATCCGCTGAAACTGCGGACGACCCGCGTAGGTTGCTGTGGAAAGTGCTCCCGGACGGGATTCCGTCAGGTCGAGCCCTCGCCCCGTGCGCCTGCGCCGGGGCGTTTTGTTTTGTCAGCCCCTTCTGAGCGGTCCTCATCACCCGGAAGGAGGCCGACGCTCTATGCCGACGCCCGACAAGGCTGCCGCGGTAGCCGAGCTCACGGACAAGTTCCGCAGCTCGAACGCCGCCGTGCTGACCGAGTACCGGGGTCTCACCGTGGCCCAGCTCAAGCAGCTGCGCCGCTCCCTCGGTGAGAACTCCGAGTACGCCGTGGTGAAGAACACGCTGACCAAGATCGCGGCCAACGAGGCCGGGATCGACACGCTGGACGACCTGTTCTCGGGTCCGACGGCAGTTGCCTTCGTCACCGGTGACCCGGTGGAGTCGGCGAAGGGTCTTCGTGACTTCGCCAAGGACAACCCCAACCTCATCATCAAGGGCGGTGTCCTTGACGGTAAGGCGCTGTCCGCCGATGAGTTCAAGAAGCTCGCGGACCTCGAGTCCCGCGAGGTTCTGCTCGCCAAGCTGGCCGGCGCGCTGAAGGGCAAGCAGACGCAGACTGCGCAGCTCTTCCAGGCTCTGCCGTCGAAGTTCGTCCGCACCGCGGAAGCGCTTCGTGCCAAGAAGGCCGAGCAGGGCGGTGCCGAGTAATTCGGCTCGCGCATTGATCGCCGCCCGCTAGGGCGACGGTCGCAGCGGGCCAAACGTACGCCCGCCTTCATGTACACCCGGCACCAGCCGAAATAGTGGAAGGATCGCCCATCATGGCGAAGCTCAGCCAGGAAGACCTGCTTGCTCAGTTCGAGGAGCTCACCCTCATCGAGCTCTCCGAGTTCGTGAAGGCCTTCGAGGAGAAGTTCGACGTCACCGCCGCCGCGGCCGTCGCCGCCGCCCCGGCCGGCCCGGGCGCCGTTGCCGAGGCCGTCGAGGAGCAGGACGAGTTCGACGTCATCCTCACCGGCGCCGGCGAGAAGAAGATCCAGGTCATCAAGGTCGTGCGCGAGCTCACCTCGCTCGGCCTGAAGGAGGCCAAGGACCTCGTCGACGGCACCCCGAAGCCGGTCCTCGAGAAGGTCGCCAAGGAGGCCGCCGAGAAGGCTGCCGAGTCCCTCAAGGCTGCCGGCGCCTCGGTCGAGGTCAAGTAACCTCGCGAGTCGTCTGACTCCTTTTGAGCGTCGTTCACGCGACGTCCGCCAAGGGCGATCACCCATCTGGGTGGTCGCCCTTCGGCGTTCTCCGGCGCACCCCGACGGCTGCCTTGCGCAGCCCGCCGCGACGAGTATGGTGATCTTCGTTGTGCCTCGGAACAGCCGTGACGGTGACCTCTGAGAGCCAAGTCGGGGCAGGGGGGCCTTGACGAACCGCACGCAGCGCGCAATTCTCAGGACGCGTCGTCACATCGATCCGCATCCGAGGCATGGATCGACGGCGAAGAGGGCAGTATCGATGTGCATCGAGGGCGTGGCTTGCAGCAGGGGTTGAGAACAACGAGGGTCTTCAAAAACCCGCACTGGACATCAGTGGGCCTAGTGGCTACACTGACCCTTTGCGCTGCCTGTTAGCTGCCTCCTGCCCGTCACCAGGGGCATGCCCATGCTTGAGCACTGTGGATCGAAACTTCCCTGACCGGGGATTTCTGTCTCTGTGTCCAACCTGGGACCGGTACGCGCGTAGTGAGTCCGAGCCCTCGGAAGGACCCCCTCTTGGCCGCCTCGCGCACTGCCTCGACCGCGAATACGAACAACGGCGCCAGCACCGCCCCGCTGCGCATCTCCTTTGCAAAGATCAGGGAGCCCCTCGAGGTTCCGAACCTTCTTGCGCTGCAGACCGAGAGCTTTGACTGGCTGCTCGGGAATGAAGCGTGGAAGGGTCGAGTCGAGGCGGCTCTCGACAGTGGACAGGACGTCCCCACCAAGTCCGGTCTGGAGGAGATCTTCGAGGAGATCTCTCCGATCGAGGACTTCTCTGGGTCGATGTCCTTGACGTTCCGCGACCACCGTTTTGAGCCTCCGAAGAACTCCATCGACGAGTGCAAGGAGCGCGACTTCACGTTCGCAGCCCCGCTCTTCGTCACCGCCGAGTTCACCAACAACGAGACCGGCGAGATCAAGTCCCAGACGGTCTTCATGGGCGATTTCCCGCTCATGACGAACAAGGGCACCTTCGTCATCAACGGCACCGAGCGTGTCGTCGTGTCGCAGCTGGTCCGTTCGCCGGGTGTCTACTTCGATTCCTCGATCGACAAGACGTCCGACAAGGACATCTTCTCCGCCAAGATCATCCCGTCCCGGGGTGCCTGGCTGGAGATGGAGATCGACAAGCGCGACATGGTCGGTGTGCGCATCGACCGCAAGCGCAAGCAGTCGGTCACCGTTCTGCTCAAGGCTCTCGGTTGGACGACCGAGCAGATCCTCGAGGAGTTCGGCGAGTACGAGTCCATGCGCGCCACCCTGGAGAAGGACCACACCCAGGGCCAGGACGACGCGCTGCTCGACATCTACCGCAAGCTCCGTCCGGGCGAGCCGCCGACGCGCGAGGCTGCTCAGACGCTGCTTGAGAACCTCTACTTCAACCCCAAGCGCTACGACCTCGCGAAGGTCGGCCGCTACAAGGTCAACAAGAAGCTGGGTGCGGACGCTCCGCTCGACGCGGGCATCCTCACGGTCGAGGACATCATCGCCTCGATCAAGTACCTGGTGAAGCTGCACGCCGGTGAGACCGAGACCGTTGGTGACAGCGGTACGTCGATCGTCGTCGAGACCGACGACATCGACCACTTCGGCAACCGTCGTCTGCGCAACGTCGGCGAGCTCATCCAGAACCAGGTCCGCACGGGTCTGGCTCGTATGGAGCGCGTCGTGCGTGAGCGCATGACGACCCAGGACGTCGAGGCGATCACGCCGCAGACCCTGATCAACATCCGGCCGGTCGTCGCCTCCATCAAGGAGTTCTTCGGCACCAGCCAGCTGTCGCAGTTCATGGACCAGAACAACCCGCTGTCGGGTCTCACCCACAAGCGCCGTCTGTCGGCGCTTGGCCCGGGTGGTCTCTCCCGTGAGCGGGCCGGCTTCGAGGTCCGTGACGTGCACCCGTCTCACTACGGCCGCATGTGCCCCATTGAGACGCCTGAAGGCCCGAACATCGGTCTGATCGGTTCGCTCGCCTCGTACGGCCGCGTCAACGCGTTCGGCTTCGTCGAGACGCCGTACCGCAAGGTCGTCGAGGGCGTCGTCACCGACGACGTCGACTACCTGACGGCCGATGAAGAAGACCGCTTCGTGATCGCCCAGGCCAACGCCGTGCTGGGTGAGGACATGCGCTTCACCGAGTCGCGCGTCCTGGTCCGCCGTCGTGGCGGCGAGATCGACTACATCCCCGGCGACGACGTCGACTACATGGACGTCTCGCCGCGCCAGATGGTGTCGGTCGCGACCGCGATGATCCCGTTCCTCGAGCACGACGACGCCAACCGTGCCCTCATGGGCGCGAACATGATGCGTCAGGCCGTGCCGCTGATCACCGCCGAGGCTCCCCTCGTCGGCACCGGCATGGAGTACCGCTGTGCGGTCGACGCCGGTGACGTGATCAAGGCCGAGAAGGCGGGTGTGGTCCAGGAGGTCTCCGCGGACTACGTCACGGTCACGAACGACGACGGCACGTACACCACGTACCGCATCGCGAAGTTCTCCCGGTCGAACCAGGGCACCTCGGTCAACCAGAAGGTTGTCGTCGACGAGGGCGCCCGCGTGATCGAGGGCCAGGTCCTGGCCGACGGTCCCGCGACCGAAGAGGGCGAGATGGCCCTCGGCAAGAACCTGCTCGTGGCGTTCATGCCCTGGGAGGGTCACAACTACGAGGACGCGATCATCCTGTCGCAGCGCCTCGTGCAGGACGACGTCCTCTCCTCGATCCACATCGAGGAGCACGAGGTCGACGCCCGTGACACCAAGCTGGGCCCGGAGGAGATCACCCGGGACATCCCGAACGTCTCCGAGGAGGTCCTCGCCGACCTCGACGAGCGCGGCATCATCCGGATCGGTGCCGAGGTCGTCGCCGGCGACATCCTCGTCGGCAAGGTCACGCCCAAGGGTGAGACCGAGCTGACCCCCGAGGAGCGCCTGCTCCGCGCGATCTTCGGTGAGAAGGCGCGCGAGGTGCGCGACACCTCGCTGAAGGTGCCGCACGGTGAGATCGGCAAGGTCATCGGCGTACGCGTCTTCGACCGTGAAGAGGGCGACGAGCTGCCGCCGGGCGTGAACCAGCTGGTTCGTGTCTACGTGGCGCAGAAGCGCAAGATCACGGACGGCGACAAGCTCGCCGGCCGGCACGGCAACAAGGGTGTCATCTCCAAGATCCTTCCGATCGAGGACATGCCCTTCCTTGAGGACGGCACGCCGGTCGACATCATCCTCAACCCGCTGGGTGTCCCGTCCCGAATGAACCCGGGTCAGGTCCTGGAGATCCACCTCGGCTGGCTCGCCAGCCAGGGCTGGGACGTCTCCGGTCTCAGCGAGGAGTGGGCGCAGAGCCTGCAGCGCATCGGCGCCGACCAGGTCGCCCCGCGGACGAACGTCGCGACCCCGGTCTTCGACGGCGCCCGCGAGGACGAGCTGACCGGTCTGCTCGAGCACACCGTCCCGAACCGCGACGGCGACCGCATGGTCCTGCCGTCCGGCAAGGCGCGGCTGTTCGACGGACGCTCCGGCGAGCCGTTCCCGGACCCGATCTCGATCGGGTACATGTACATCCTCAAGCTGCACCACCTGGTCGACGACAAGCTCCACGCTCGCTCGACCGGTCCGTACTCCATGATCACCCAGCAGCCGCTGGGTGGTAAGGCTCAGTTCGGTGGTCAGCGCTTCGGTGAGATGGAGGTGTGGGCGCTTGAGGCTTATGGCGCCGCTTACGCCCTCCAGGAGCTGCTGACGATCAAGTCCGACGACGTGACCGGCCGCGTGAAGGTCTACGAGGCCATCGTCAAGGGCGAGAACATCCCCGAGCCCGGCATTCCCGAGTCCTTCAAGGTGCTCATCAAGGAAATGCAGTCGCTCTGCCTCAACGTGGAGGTGCTGTCCTCGGACGGCATGTCCATCGAGATGCGCGACACCGACGAGGACGTCTTCCGCGCGGCGGAAGAGCTCGGTATCGACCTGTCCCGGCGCGAGCCGAGCAGCGTCGAAGAGGTCTGACGGGTTGGCCGGCCGGATCTCGTATCCGGCCGGCTCTCCCCGGACCCGTTCAGACCATGATTGAGACTCGACCCCGAAAGAGGGATTGACGACAAAGTGCTCGACGTCAACTTCTTCGACGAGCTGCGGATCGGCCTTGCCACCGCGGACGACATCCGACAGTGGTCCCACGGCGAGGTCAAGAAGCCGGAGACCATCAACTACCGCACGCTCAAGCCCGAGAAGGACGGACTCTTCTGCGAGAAGATCTTCGGTCCGACCCGGGACTGGGAGTGCTACTGCGGTAAGTACAAGCGTGTCCGCTTCAAGGGCATCATCTGCGAGCGCTGTGGCGTCGAGGTAACTCGCGCCAAGGTGCGTCGTGAGCGGATGGGCCACATTGAGCTGGCCGCGCCTGTCACGCACATCTGGTACTTCAAGGGCGTCCCGTCGCGCCTCGGTTACCTGCTTGATCTCGCCCCGAAGGACCTCGAAAAGGTCATCTACTTCGCGGCGTACATGATCACGTTCGTGGACGAGGAGCGCCGTACGCGTGACCTGCCCTCCCTGGAGGCGCACGTCTCCGTGGAGCGTCAGCAGGTCGAGAACCGTCGCGACTCCGACCTGGAGGCCCGCGCCAAGAAGCTCGAGACCGACCTGGCCGAGCTCGAGGCCGAGGGCGCCAAGGCCGACGTGCGCCGCAAGGTGCGCGAAGGTGCCGAGCGGGAGATGAAGCAGCTGCGCGACCGTGCGCAGCGCGAGATCGACCGTCTCGACGAGGTCTGGAACCGCTTCAAGAACCTCAAGGTCCAGGACCTGGAGGGTGACGAGCTGCTCTACCGCGAGCTGCGTGACCGCTTCGGCACGTACTTCGACGGTTCGATGGGTGCCGCTGCCCTGCAGAAGCGCCTTGAGTCGTTCGACCTGGATGAGGAAGCCGAGCGGCTTCGCGAGATCATCCGTACCGGCAAGGGCCAGAAGAAGACCCGTGCGCTCAAGCGCCTCAAGGTCGTCTCCGCGTTCCTGCAGACCAGCAACAGCCCCAAGGGCATGGTGCTCGACTGCGTGCCGGTCATCCCGCCGGACCTGCGTCCGATGGTGCAGCTGGACGGTGGCCGCTTCGCGACCTCCGACCTGAACGACCTGTACCGCCGCGTCATCAACCGCAACAACCGCCTGAAGCGGCTTCTCGACCTCGGTGCTCCCGAGATCATCGTGAACAACGAGAAGCGCATGCTCCAGGAGGCCGTGGACGCCCTCTTCGACAACGGTCGTCGTGGTCGCCCGGTCACCGGTCCCGGTAACCGCCCGCTGAAGTCCCTGAGCGACATGCTCAAGGGCAAGCAGGGTCGATTCCGTCAGAACCTTCTCGGTAAGCGTGTGGACTACTCCGCGCGTTCCGTGATCGTCGTCGGCCCGCAGCTGAAGCTGCACCAGTGCGGTCTGCCCAAGGCCATGGCGCTGGAGCTCTTCAAGCCGTTCGTGATGAAGCGCCTGGTCGACCTGAACCACGCGCAGAACATCAAGTCGGCCAAGCGCATGGTCGAGCGCGGCCGCACGGTCGTGTACGACGTCCTGGAAGAGGTCATCGCCGAGCACCCGGTTCTGCTGAACCGTGCGCCGACGCTGCACCGCCTCGGCATCCAGGCCTTCGAGCCGCAGCTGGTCGAGGGCAAGGCCATCCAGATCCACCCGCTCGTCTGCACCGCGTTCAACGCGGACTTCGACGGTGACCAGATGGCCGTGCACCTGCCGCTTTCGGCAGAGGCGCAGGCCGAGGCCCGCATCCTGATGCTGTCCTCGAACAACATCCTGAAGCCGGCCGACGGTCGTCCCGTCACCATGCCGACCCAGGACATGGTGCTCGGACTCTTCTTCCTCACGACCGACGAGGAAGAGCGCAAGGTCATCGGCGAGGGCCGGTCCTTCGGCTCCACGGCCGAGGCGATCATGGCGTTCGACGCCAAGGAGCTCTCGCTCCAGGCGAAGGTCGACATCCGCTTCCCGGTGGGCACCATCCCGCCGCGCGGCTGGACCCCGCCGGCCGTCGAAGAGGGCGAGCAGGAGTACCAGCAGGGCGACAGCTTCCGGCTGCGTACGACCCTGGGCCGCGCGCTCTTCAACGAGCTGCTGCCCGAGGACTACCCGTTCGTCGACTACTCGGTGGGCAAGAAGCAGCTCTCCGAGATCGTCAACGACCTGGCCGAGCGCTACCCCAAGGTCATCGTGGCGGCGACGCTCGACAACCTGAAGGCGTCCGGCTTCTTCTGGGCGACCCGCTCCGGTGTCACCGTGGCCATCTCCGACGTCGTGGTCCCCGAGGCCAAGAAGGCGATCGTCGCGGGCTACGAGGCGCAGGACGAGAAGGTCCAGAAGCAGTACGAGCGCGGTCTGATCACCAAGGACGAGCGCACGCAGGAGCTCATCGCGATCTGGACCAAGGCGACCAACGAGGTTGCCGAGGCGATGAACGCGAACTTCCCCAAGACGAACCCCATCTTCATGATGGTTGACTCGGGTGCCCGAGGAAACATGATGCAGATGCGTCAGATCGCCGGTATGCGTGGTCTGGTGTCGAACGCCAAGAACGAGACGATCCCGCGCCCGATTAAGGCCTCCTTCCGTGAGGGCTTGTCGGTGCTGGAGTACTTCATCTCGACTCACGGTGCTCGTAAGGGTCTTGCGGACACGGCTCTTCGTACCGCCGACTCCGGTTACCTCACCCGTCGTCTGGTCGACGTCTCTCAGGACGTCATCATTCGCGAGGAGGACTGTGGCACCGAGCGCGGTCTGAAGCTGAAGATCGCGGTCAAGGGCGAGGACGGTGTGCTCCGCAAGACGGAGAACGTCGAGACCTCGGTGTACGCCCGCATGCTGGCCGAGGACGTCGTCATCGACGGCAAGGTCATCGCGCCGGCCAACGTCGACCTCGGTGACGTCCTGATCGACGCCCTGGTCGCCAACGGCGTCGAGGAGGTCAAGACCCGTTCGGTCCTGACCTGCGAGTCCGCGGTCGGCACCTGTGCCTTCTGCTACGGCCGTTCGCTCGCCACCGGCAAGCTGGTCGACATCGGTGAGGCGGTCGGCATCATCGCCGCCCAGTCCATCGGTGAGCCCGGCACGCAGCTGACGATGCGTACGTTCCACACCGGTGGTGTGGCCGGTGACGACATCACCCAGGGTCTGCCCCGTGTCGTCGAGCTCTTCGAGGCTCGTACGCCCAAGGGTGTCGCCCCGATCTCGGAGGCGGCAGGCCGCATCCGTATCGAAGAGACCGAGAAGACCAAGAAGATCGTCGTCACGCCGGACGACGGCAGCGACGAGACTCCCTTCCCGATCTCGAAGCGCGCCAAGGTCCTCGTGCGTGAGGGTGACCACGTCGAGGTGGGCCAGAAGCTCACCTTCGGTGCCACCAACCCGCACGACGTGCTGCGGATCCTCGGTCAGCGCGCGGTCCAGGTCCACCTGGTCGGCGAAGTCCAGAAGGTCTACAACAGCCAGGGCGTGTCGATCCACGACAAGCACATCGAGATCATCATCCGGCAGATGCTGCGCCGCGTGACGATCATCGAGTCCGGCGACGCGGAGCTGCTGCCGGGCGAGCTCGTCGAGCGTTCGAAGTTCGAGACCGAGAACCGTCGTGTGGTCACGGAAGGCGGCCACCCGGCCTCCGGCCGTCCGCAGCTGATGGGTATCACCAAGGCCTCGCTGGCGACGGAGTCGTGGCTGTCCGCAGCCTCCTTCCAGGAGACGACCAGGGTCCTGACGGACGCGGCGATCAACGCCAAGTCCGACTCCCTGATCGGCCTCAAGGAGAACGTCATCATCGGTAAGCTCATCCCGGCCGGTACGGGTCTCTCCCGCTACCGCAACATCCGGGTGGAGCCGACCGAGGAAGCCAAGGCAGCGATGTACTCGGCCGTCGGTTACGACGACATCGACTACTCGCCCTTCGGCACGGGCTCCGGCCAGGCTGTTCCGCTGGAGGACTACGACTACGGGCCCTACAACCAGTAGGCGTGGTCAGCTAGTCGCTTGAGTTGAACCGAAGGGCGCCCACCCCGTCTCGTACGGGGTGGGCGCCCTTCGGCGTTTCCAGGGGCCGCGGAGCCCTTCCAGGGGCGTCTCTGCGGGCTGGGAGGGCCTCTCCGGGCCCGGGGGCGCTGTCCCCGACCCCGCAGGTCCATGGCTCATGCGCGTGGGGGAGCGGTCCGCTCAGCGACAATCGATCAAGGAATTCGCGGTGTCCCTGATCCGGCCAGATGCCCGGCGTGTCGGGGCCCATCGCATTTGTTTTGACCAACCCCGATGAGGTAGGTACGCTCAGACCTTGTGCCTGGGGTGTGCCTGGGCTCGCGCGCGTGTCTTCAGCCGCATCGCGAGTCCGAGAACGGCCACCGCAATCTGCGCCTCTTTCCGCCTTGCGGCCGGAGTCTGCAGTATTCGACACACCCGACCGCGTGGGTCGGCGATGTTTCAGGTTAGCTTTACTATTCGGCACACAGAAACCGGAGAAGTAGTGCCTACGATCCAGCAGCTGGTCCGGAAGGGCCGGCAGGACAAGGTCGAGAAGAACAAGACGCCCGCACTTGAGGGTTCGCCCCAGCGCCGCGGCGTCTGCACGCGTGTGTTCACGACCACCCCGAAGAAGCCGAACTCGGCCCTCCGTAAGGTCGCGCGTGTGCGTCTGACCTCCGGGATCGAGGTTACGGCCTACATTCCGGGTGAGGGACACAACCTGCAGGAGCACTCCATCGTGCTCGTGCGTGGTGGCCGTGTGAAGGACCTGCCGGGTGTTCGTTACAAGATCATCCGCGGCTCCCTTGACACCCAGGGTGTCAAGAACCGCAAGCAGGCCCGCAGCCGCTACGGCGCCAAGAAGGAGAAGTAGAAATGCCTCGTAAGGGCCCCGCCCCGAAGCGCCCGGTCATCATCGACCCGGTCTATGGTTCTCCTCTGGTGACCTCCCTCATCAACAAGGTGCTGCTGAACGGCAAGCGCTCCACCGCCGAGCGCATCGTGTACGGCGCCATGGAGGGCCTGCGCGAGAAGACCGGCAACGACCCGGTCATCACGCTCAAGCGCGCGCTCGAGAACATCAAGCCGACCCTCGAGGTCAAGTCCCGCCGCGTCGGTGGTGCGACCTACCAGGTTCCGATCGAGGTCAAGCCCGGTCGCGCCAACACGCTGGCCCTGCGCTGGCTGGTCGGTTACTCCCGCGCCCGTCGCGAGAAGACGATGACCGAGCGTCTCCTCAACGAGCTCCTCGACGCCTCCAACGGCCTTGGTGCCGCTGTGAAGAAGCGTGAGGACACCCACAAGATGGCCGAGTCCAACAAGGCCTTCGCGCACTACCGCTGGTAGTCGCTACCCACATCGAGACCGAGAGAAGACTGAGCCGATATGGCTACCACTTCACTTGACCTGGCCAAGGTGCGCAACATCGGCATCATGGCCCACATCGACGCGGGCAAGACGACGACCACCGAGCGGATCCTGTTCTACACCGGTGTCTCGTACAAGATCGGTGAGGTCCACGACGGTGCCGCCACCATGGACTGGATGGAGCAGGAGCAGGAGCGTGGCATCACGATCACCTCTGCTGCCACCACCTGTCACTGGCCGCTGAACGACGTCGATCACACGATCAACATCATCGACACCCCGGGCCACGTCGACTTCACCGTCGAGGTAGAGCGTTCGCTCCGTGTGCTCGACGGTGCCGTGACCGTGTTCGACGGCGTCGCCGGTGTTGAGCCCCAGTCCGAGACCGTGTGGCGTCAGGCGGACCGCTACGGCGTGCCGCGCATCTGCTTCGTCAACAAGCTCGACCGTACGGGTGCCGAGTTCCACCGCTGCGTCGACATGATCATCGACCGCCTCGGTGCGACCCCCATCGTCATGCAGCTGCCCATCGGCGCAGAGGCTGACTTCAAGGGTGTCGTCGACCTCGTCACGATGAAGGCCTTCGTCTGGTCCGCAGAGACCAAGATGGGCGAGGCGTACGACATCGTCGACATCCCGGCGACGCACGTCGAGGCTGCTGACGAGTGGCGCGGCAAGCTGCTCGAGGCCGTCGCGGAGAACGACGAGCAGATGATGGAGCTGTACCTCGAGGGCCAGGAGCCCACCGAGGAGCAGCTGTACGAGGCCATTCGCCGCGTCACCATCGCCTCCGGCAAGGGCGGCGACACCACCGTCACCCCCGTGTTCTGCGGCACCGCGTTCAAGAACAAGGGCGTCCAGCCCCTGCTCGACGCGGTCGTGCGTTACCTGCCTTCCCCCCTGGACGTCGAGGCCATCGAGGGCCACGACGTCAAGGACCCCGAGGTCGTCGTCAAGCGCAAGCCTTCTGACGAGGAGCCGCTCTCGGCTCTCGCGTTCAAGATCGCGAGCGACCCGCACCTCGGCAAGCTCACCTTCGTCCGGATCTACTCCGGTCGCCTGGAGGCCGGCACTGCGGTGCTGAACTCCGTCAAGGGCAAGAAGGAGCGCATCGGCAAGATCTACCGCATGCACGCGAACAAGCGTGAGGAGATCGCGTCGGTGGGCGCCGGTGACATCGTCGCCGTCATGGGCCTGAAGCAGACCACCACCGGTGAGACGCTGTGTGACGACAAGAAGCCGGTCATCCTGGAGTCCATGGACTTCCCGGCGCCGGTCATTCAGGTCGCCATCGAGCCGAAGTCCAAGGGTGACCAGGAGAAGCTGGGTGTAGCCATCCAGCGTCTCTCGGAGGAGGACCCCTCCTTCCAGGTGCACTCGGACGAGGAGACCGGCCAGACCATCATCGGTGGTATGGGCGAGCTTCACCTCGAGGTGCTCGTCGACCGCATGAAGCGCGAATTCCGCGTCGAGGCGAACGTCGGCAAGCCCCAGGTCGCGTACCGCGAGACGATCCGTCGGGCCGTCGAGCGCGTGGACTACACCCACAAGAAGCAGACCGGTGGTACCGGTCAGTTCGCCAAGGTGCAGATCGCGATCGAGCCCATCGAGGGCGGCGAGGCGTCGTACGAGTTCGTGAACAAGGTCACCGGTGGCCGTATCCCGCGGGAGTACATCCCGTCGGTGGACGCCGGTGCGCAGGAGGCCATGCAGTTCGGCATCCTGGCGGGCTACGAGATGACTGGTGTTCGCATCACGCTTCTCGACGGCGCCTACCACGAGGTCGACTCCTCCGAGCTGGCGTTCAAGATCGCCGGTTCGCAGGCCTTCAAGGAGGCCGCGCGCCAGGCAAAGCCCGTGCTGCTCGAGCCGATGATGGCCGTAGAGGTCACCACGCCCGAGGACTACATGGGCGATGTCATCGGTGACATCAACTCCCGCCGTGGCCAGATCCAGGCCATGGAGGAGCGCAGCGGCGCTCGCGTCGTGAAGGGCCTCGTGCCCCTCTCGGAGATGTTCGGCTACGTCGGAGACCTCCGCAGCAAGACGTCGGGTCGCGCAAGCTACTCAATGCAGTTCGACTCCTACGCCGAGGTTCCGCGGAACGTCGCCGAGGAGATCATCGCGAAGGCCAAGGGCGAGTAACTCACCCGAGTTGACGCTTTAGGCTTGACTCCGGAGCCTCCGGGGCATTCCGACCCTCTTCGGGTCGGGTGCCCCGGGCCCCGGGTATCCCAGCAAAGATCACCTGGCGCCGATGAAGCAAGGCGTACAGAACCACTCCGCAGGAGGATTCAGTGGCGAAGGCAAAGTTCGAGCGGACTAAGCCGCACGTCAACATCGGCACCATCGGTCACATTGACCACGGTAAGACGACCCTCACGGCCGCCATTACCAAGGTGCTGCACGACGCGTACCCGGACCTGAACGAGGCCTCGGCCTTCGACCAGATCGACAAGGCTCCCGAGGAGCGCCAGCGCGGTATCACGATCTCGATCGCGCACGTCGAGTACCAGACGGAGACGCGTCACTACGCGCACGTCGACTGCCCGGGTCACGCTGACTACATCAAGAACATGATCACGGGTGCCGCGCAGATGGACGGCGCCATCCTCGTGGTCGCCGCCACCGACGGCCCGATGCCGCAGACCAAGGAGCACGTGCTCCTGGCCCGCCAGGTCGGCGTTCCGTACATCGTCGTCGCGCTGAACAAGGCCGACATGGTGGACGACGAGGAGATCCTGGAGCTCGTCGAGCTCGAGGTCCGTGAGCTCCTCTCCGAGTACGAGTTCCCGGGCGACGACCTCCCGGTCGTCAAGGTCTCGGCGCTCAAGGCGCTCGAGGGCGACAAGGAGTGGGGTGAGTCCGTCCTCAACCTGATGAAGGCTGTCGACGAGTCCATCCCGGAGCCCGAGCGTGACGTCGACAAGCCGTTCCTGATGCCGATCGAGGACGTCTTCACGATCACCGGTCGTGGCACCGTCGTCACCGGTCGTATCGAGCGCGGCATCCTCAAGGTCAACGAGACCGTCGACATCATCGGCATCAAGACCGAGAAGACCACCACCACGGTCACCGGTATCGAGATGTTCCGCAAGCTGCTCGACGAGGGCCAGGCCGGTGAGAACGTCGGTCTGCTCCTCCGTGGCATCAAGCGCGAGGACGTCGAGCGCGGCCAGGTCATCATCAAGCCCGGTTCGGTCACGCCGCACACCGAGTTCGAGGCCCAGGCCTACATCCTGTCGAAGGACGAGGGTGGCCGTCACACCCCCTTCTTCAACAACTACCGCCCGCAGTTCTACTTCCGCACCACGGACGTGACCGGCGTCGTGACCCTCCCCGAGGGCACCGAGATGGTCATGCCGGGCGACAACACTGAGATGACCGTTGAGCTCATCCAGCCCGTCGCGATGGAAGAGGGCCTGAAGTTCGCCATCCGTGAGGGTGGCCGGACCGTCGGCGCCGGCCAGGTCACCAAGATCAACAAGTAAGCTCCGCTTGCTTGAAGATCGGGGTAACCCGGTCGCTCTGAACTGAGCGCAGCGAAGAGCCCCGCACGCCTTCTGGGTGTGCGGGGCTCTTTGCGTGGGTGAATGACGGTCGTGGCAGCTTGACAGTTCGGCCCGATTGGCTTTCGGCGTCCTACGTGTGGCACACTGTCCAGGTTGCTCGGTTGAGTGCCGATGCTGCGCGCCTCCCGCCGGGAGGACCGGAAGCGAGTCCCACAGTACTCGTCGCCCCATCTGCCGTAAGGCAGCACTGGAGCGGACGTACGGGAATCTTTCGGGAAGTGCAGCGCGGAGGCTCGGCCAGGCGCCCGGTGGGTTTCTTCCCCCGGACCCGCGGTCATCTGGGCCGCAGCCCCTAGCAGGGAAATCCTTCGGGAAATCTCCGTGAGCGGGACTGCGACACGCCCGACCGCGTGGGTCGGAGGAAGTAGAAAAAAGGGCCTTCCGGGAGCCAGAGCGTTCGAGACAAAGGACTACCAAGTAGCCATGGCGGGACAGAAGATCCGCATCCGGCTCAAGGCCTACGACCACGAGGTCATCGACTCTTCGGCGAAGAAGATCGTCGAGACGGTGACTCGCACTGGTGCGTCGGTCGCAGGCCCGGTGCCGCTGCCCACTGAGAAGAACGTGTACTGCGTCATCAAGTCGCCGCACAAGTACAAGGACTCGCGCGAGCACTTCGAGATGCGCACGCACAAGCGCCTGATCGACATCCTCGACCCGACGCCCAAGACCGTTGACTCGTTGATGCGCCTGGACCTTCCGGCCGGCGTCGACATCGAGATCAAGCTCTGAGAGGCGCGGACAGATGACTAAGCAGATCAAGGGCGTCCTGGGCGAGAAGCTCGGCATGACCCAGGTCTGGGACGAGAACAACCGTGTCGTCCCGGTCACCGTCGTCAAGGCCGGGCCCTGCGTCGTTACCCAGGTCCGTACGAATGACTCCGACGGCTACGAGTCGGTCCAGATCGCCTTCGGCGAGATCGACCCTCGCAAGGTGAACAAGCCCCTCAAGGGTCACTTCGCCAAGGCCGACGTAACTCCCCGCCGCCACCTGGTGGAGATCCGCACCCCTGACGCCAGCGAGTACACGCTGGGCCAGGAGGTGACTGCCGAGGTGTTCGAGTCCGGCGTCAAGGTTGACGTCACGGGCAAGAGCAAGGGCAAGGGCTTCGCCGGTGTCATGAAGCGTCACAACTTCAAGGGACTCGGCGCCGGTCACGGCACCCAGCGCAAGCACCGCTCTCCCGGTTCCATCGGTGGCTGTGCCACCCCGGGCCGTGTGTTCAAGGGCCTCCGCATGGCGGGCCGTATGGGCAACGAGCGGGTTACCACCCAGAACCTGACCGTTCACGCCGTTGACGCGGAGAAGGGCCTGCTCCTGATCAAGGGCGCAGTCCCCGGTCCGAACGGTGGCCTCGTCCTGGTCCGTACTGCGGCCAAGGGGGTTTGAGGAACCGATGAGCACCATTGACATCCTTTCGCCGGCAGGCGACAAGGCCGGGACGGTCGAGCTCCCCGCGGAGATCTTCGACGTAGAGAAGATCAGCATCCCGCTTCTCCACCAGGTCGTCGTCGCTCAGCTGGCAGCTGCCCGTCAGGGCACGCACAAGACCAAGCGCCGCGGTGAAGTCCGCGGTGGTGGTAAGAAGCCGTACCGCCAGAAGGGCACCGGCCGCGCGCGCCAGGGTTCGACCCGTGCGCCGCAGTTCGCAGGCGGTGGCGTCGTCCACGGCCCGCAGCCGCGTGACTACTCGCAGCGGACCCCGAAGAAGATGAAGGCCGCGGCCCTGCGCCACGCCCTCACCGACCGGGCCCGCAACGCTCGTATCCACGTTGTCACCAACGTGGTCGAGGGCGACATCTCCACGAAGGCCGCGAAGACGCTGCTCGGCAAGGTCAGCGAGCGCAAGAACGTGCTCCTGGTCATCGACCGTGCGGACGAGACTTCGCTGCTCTCCGCCCGCAACCTGCCCCAGGTGCACATCCTGGAGCCGGGCCAGCTGAACACGTACGACGTGCTCGTCTCGGACGACGTGGTCTTCACCAAGGCCGCCTTCGAGTCCTTCGTGTCTGGCCCCAAGGCCGATGAGACCGAAGGGAGCGAAGCCTGATGGCTACGCGTCACCCGAGCATCGCCCCCAAGGCGGCCAAGGTCGCCAAGGCAGCGCGCCTCGCCAAGGCGAAGCGCCACGCCACCGAGGGCAAGAACACCGTTGAGACGCCGCTGAGCAAGAGCTTCACGGACCCCCGTGACGTCCTCGTCAAGCCGGTCGTCTCTGAGAAGAGCTACGCGCTTCTCGACGAGGGCAAGTACACCTTCGTCGTAGCGCCCGGCGCCAACAAGACCCAGATCAAGCAGGCCGTCGAGGCGGTCTTCTCGGTCAAGGTCACCGGGGTCAACACGATCAACCGGCAGGGTAAGCGCAAGCGGACCAAGACCGGTTTCGGCAAGCGGGCTGACACCAAGCGCGCCATCGTGACCCTCGCTGAGGGCGACCGTATCGACATCTTCGGCCAGGCCTCCTAACGGAGCGCCCTGGTCCGAATATCGGACGAGGACTGAGAAATGGGAATCCGCAAGTACAAGCCGACGACGCCGGGCCGCCGTGGCTCCTCCGTCGCCGACTTCGTCGAGGTCACGCGGTCCACGCCGGAGAAGTCGCTGGTCCGCCCGCTGCACAGCAAGGGCGGCCGTAACAACGCCGGTCGTGTGACCGTTCGCCACCAGGGTGGCGGACACAAGCGCGCCTACCGAGTGATCGACTTCCGTCGTCACGACAAGGACGGCGTGCCGGCGAAGGTCGCGCACATCGAGTACGACCCGAACCGCACCGCGCGCATCGCGCTCCTGCACTACGCGGACGGCGAGAAGCGCTACATCCTGGCCCCCCGCAACCTGTCGCAGGGTGACCGGGTCGAGAACGGACCGGGCGCGGACATCAAGCCGGGCAACAACCTGGCGCTCCGCAACATCCCGGTCGGTACGACCATCCACGCCATCGAGCTGCGGCCCGGCGGCGGCGCGAAGTTCGCCCGTTCCGCGGGTGCCTCCGTGCAGCTGCTGGCGAAGGAGGGCTCCATGGCCCACCTTCGTATGCCGTCCGGTGAGATCCGTCTGGTCGACGTCCGCTGCCGCGCCACGATTGGCGAGGTCGGCAACGCCGAGCAGTCGAACATCAACTGGGGCAAGGCCGGCCGTAAGCGCTGGCTGGGCGTTCGCCCGACCGTTCGCGGTGTGGCGATGAACCCGGTCGACCACCCGCACGGTGGTGGTGAGGGCAAGACCTCCGGTGGTCGCCACCCGGTCTCGCCCTGGGGTCAGAAGGAGGGTCGTACTCGTTCGCCGAAGAAGGCGAGCAACAAGTACATCGTCCGCCGCCGCAAGACGAACAAGAAGCGCTAGGAGCGGGTTTAGATGCCGCGCAGTCTCAAGAAGGGGCCCTTCGTCGACGGACACCTCATCAAGAAGGTGGATGTCCAGAACGAAGCAGGTTCCAAGAACGTCATCAAGACCTGGTCCCGTCGCTCGATGATCGTCCCGGCCATGCTGGGCCACACGATCGCGGTGCACAACGGCAAGACCCACATCCCGGTGTTCGTCACCGAGGCGATGGTCGGCCACAAGCTCGGTGAATTCTCGCCGACTCGCACCTTCCGCGGCCACGTCAAGGACGACCGGAAGTCGAAGCGCCGCTAGCGCGGGGTGGAACGACTATGACTTACACCGAAGGGACAACCATGGAAGCCAGGGCCCAGGCGCGGTACATCCGCGTCACGCCCATGAAGGCCCGCCGAGTGGTGGACCTCATCCGTGGCATGGATGCCACGGAGGCTCAGGCGGTCCTGCGTTTCGCCCCGCAGGCCGCGAGCGTGCCGGTAGGCAAGGTGCTTGACAGCGCCATTGCCAATGCCGCGCACAACTACGACCACAGTGACGCCTCTTCGCTGGTTATCAGCGAGGCGTACGTGGATGAGGGTCCGACCCTGAAGCGGTTCCGTCCGCGTGCACAGGGTCGCGCCTACCGGATCCGTAAGCGGACCAGCCACATCACCGTGGTCGTCAGCAGCAAGGAAGGAACCCGGTAATGGGCCAGAAGGTAAACCCGCACGGGTTCCGGCTCGGCATTACCACCGACTTCAAGTCGCGTTGGTACGCCGACAAGCTGTACAAGGACTACGTCAAGGAAGACGTCGCCATCCGTCGGATGATGACGTCCGGCATGGAGCGCGCCGGCATCTCGAAGGTTGAGATCGAGCGCACCCGTGACCGCGTGCGGGTGGACATCCACACCGCGCGTCCCGGCATCGTCATCGGCCGCCGTGGCGCCGAGGCCGACCGCATCCGCGGCGACCTCGAGAAGCTCACGGGCAAGCAGGTCCAGCTGAACATCCTCGAGGTCAAGAACCCCGAGGTCGACGCTCAGCTGGTCGCGCAGGCCGTTGCAGAGCAGCTGTCCTCCCGCGTCTCCTTCCGTCGCGCCATGCGTAAGAGCATGCAGTCGACGATGAAGGCCGGCGCCAAGGGCATCAAGATCCAGTGTGGCGGCCGTCTCGGCGGCGCCGAGATGTCTCGCTCGGAGTTCTACCGCGAGGGCCGCGTGCCCCTGCACACCCTCCGTGCGAACGTCGACTACGGCTTCTTCGAGGCCAAGACGACCTTCGGCCGCATCGGCGTGAAGGTCTGGATCTACAAGGGCGACGTCAAGAACATCGCCGAGGTCCGCGCCGAGAACGCCGCGGCCCGTGCGGGTAACCGCCCGGCCCGTGGTGGCGGCAACGACCGCCCGGCCCGTGGTGGCCGTGGTGGCGAGCGTGGCGGCCGCGGCCGCAAGCCGCAGCAGCAGTCCGCGCCGGCTGCCGAGGCCCCCAAGGCCGACGCTCCCGCCGCAGCTGCCGCTCCGGCTGAGAGCACCGGAACGGAGGCCTGACCGACATGCTGATCCCTCGTAGGGTCAAGCACCGCAAGCAGCACCACCCCAAGCGCAGCGGTATGTCCAAGGGTGGTACGCAGGTTGCGTTCGGCGAGTACGGCATTCAGGCCCTCACTCCGGCGTACGTGACCAACCGCCAGATCGAGGCGGCTCGTATCGCGATGACCCGCCACATCAAGCGTGGCGGCAAGGTCTGGATCAACATTTACCCGGACCGCCCGCTGACGAAGAAGCCCGCCGAGACCCGCATGGGTTCCGGTAAGGGTTCCCCCGAGTGGTGGGTCGCGAACGTCAAGCCCGGACGGGTGATGTTCGAGCTGTCCTACCCGAATGAGAAGACTGCGCGTGAGGCGCTTACCCGCGCTGCTCACAAGCTTCCGATGAAGTGCCGGATTGTTCGGCGCGAGGCAGGTGAGTCGTGATGTCGGCCGGTACCAAGGCGTCCGAGCTGCGCGAACTGGGCGACGAGGAGCTTCTCGCGAAGCTTCGCGAAGCCAAGGAAGAGCTGTTCAACCTCCGCTTCCAGGCGGCGACCGGTCAGCTCGAGAACCACGGGCGGCTCAAGGCCGTCCGTAAGGACATCGCGCGGATCTACACCCTGATGCGTGAGCGCGAGCTGGGCATCGAGACGGTGGAGAGCGCCTGATGAGCGAGAGCAACGTGACTGAGACCAAGACTGACCGCGGATTCCGCAAGACCCGTGAGGGTCTGGTCGTCAGCGACAAGATGGACAAGACCGTCGTCGTCGCTGTCGAGGACCGCGTGAAGCACGCGCTGTACGGCAAGGTCATCCGCCGTACGAACAAGCTCAAGGCGCACGACGAGCAGAACGCTGCCGGCGTCGGCGACCGCGTCCTCCTGATGGAGACGCGTCCGCTGTCGGCGACCAAGCGCTGGCGCATCGTCGAGATCCTCGAGAAGGCCAAGTAATTTCCGAGGGGATTTCCCCTCGGATCAGTTCCGCCAGGCTCGGTGGGGGTCGGTTCCCGCAAGGGAAAAGACCCCCGCCGGGAACCGGCAGACAAACAGGAGATAGACGTGATCCAGCAGGAGTCGCGACTTCGGATCGCCGACAACACGGGTGCGAAGGAAATTCTCACCATTCGTGTTCTCGGTGGCTCGGGTCGCCGCTACGCGGGCATCGGTGACGTCATCGTCGCCACCGTCAAGGACGCGATCCCCGGTGGCAACGTGAAGAAGGGTGACGTCGTCAAGGCCGTCATCGTTCGCACCGTCAAGGAGCGCCGCCGTCCCGACGGCTCGTACATCCGCTTCGACGAGAACGCCGCCGTCATTCTGAAGAACGACGGCGACCCTCGCGGCACCCGTATCTTCGGCCCGGTCGGTCGTGAGCTGCGCGAGAAGAAGTTCATGAAGATCATCTCGCTCGCGCCGGAGGTGCTGTAAGCATGAAGATCAAGAAGGGCGACCTGGTTCAGGTCATCACCGGTAAGGACAAGGGCAAGCAGGGCAAGGTCATTGCCGCTTACCCGCGCGACGAGCGTGTCCTGGTCGAGGGTGTCAACCGGGTCAAGAAGCACACGAAGGCCGGCCCGACCGCCAGCGGTTCGCAGGCCGGCGGCATCGTGACCACCGAAGCCCCTGTCCACGTCTCCAACGTCCAGCTGGTCGTGGAGAAGGACGGCAACAAGGTCGTCACGCGTGTCGGTTTCCGCTTCGACGATGACGGCAACAAGATCCGCGTTGCCAAGCGGACGGGTGAGGACATCTGATGACGACCACCACCAGCCCGCGTCTGAAGACGAAGTACCGCGAGGAGATCGCGGGCAAGCTGCAGGAAGAGTTCTCGTACGAGAACGTCATGCAGACCCCCGGCCTCGTCAAGATCGTGGTCAACATGGGTGTCGGCGACGCCGCCCGTGACTCGAAGCTCATGGACGGTGCCGTCCGTGACCTGACCACCATCACGGGTCAGAAGCCGGCCATCACCAAGGCCCGGAAGTCCATCGCGCAGTTCAAGCTGCGCGAGGGTCAGCCGATCGGCTGCCACGTCACGCTCCGTGGCGACCGCATGTGGGAGTTCCTGGACCGCACCCTGTCGCTCGCGCTTCCGCGCATCCGCGACTTCCGTGGTCTGTCCCCCAAGCAGTTCGACGGCCGTGGCAACTACACCTTCGGTCTCACGGAGCAGGTCATGTTCCACGAGATCGACCAGGACAAGATCGACCGCGTCCGGGGTATGGACATCACCGTGGTCACCACGGCGACCAACGACGCTGAGGGCCGTGCGCTCCTTCGTCACCTCGGCTTCCCCTTCAAGGAGGCGTAACCGAGATGGCGAAGAAGGCACTTATTGCCAAGGCTGCTCGTAAGCCCAAGTTCGGTGTGCGCGGCTACACCCGCTGCCAGCGCTGCGGCCGTCCGCACTCCGTGTACCGCAAGTTCGGCCTGTGCCGCGTCTGCCTTCGTGAGATGGCTCACCGTGGCGAGCTGCCGGGCGTGACCAAGAGCTCCTGGTAATTCCCCTCTGTCCTCAGGGACTTGGGAATTACTGGAGGCTCTCGGTAAGTATCTGGTCGGTAGGTGGCCCACCTCTCCATGCCTTAGGCTAGGAGGGTTGGGCGCCTGCCGCCCTGACCGACTTACTACGCCGTAGGTCCCCGCGCCGCACCCGTCCCGCCTCTGAGTGGGGAGAGGGATGGCGCAGATAGGAAACCACGGCGAGAGAGGCCGAAGGCCAATTCATGACCATGACTGATCCGATCGCGGACATGCTGACTCGTCTGCGTAACGCGAACTCGGCGTACCACGACTCCGTGGCGATGCCGCACAGCAAGATCAAGTCTCACATCGCGGAGATCCTCCAGCAGGAGGGCTTCATCACGGGCTGGAAGGTCGAGGACGCCGAGGTTGGCAAGAACCTCGTTCTCGAGCTGAAGTTCGGCCCGAACCGTGAGCGCTCCATTGCGGGCATCAAGCGGATCTCCAAGCCCGGTCTCCGGGTTTACGCGAAGTCCACCAACCTGCCGAAGGTGCTCGGCGGCCTGGGCGTGGCGATCATCTCCACGTCCCACGGTCTGCTCACCGGCCAGCAGGCAGGCAAGAAGGGCGTAGGTGGGGAAGTCCTCGCCTACGTCTGGTAGTCGGGAACGGAGGAATAGCTAATGTCGCGTATTGGCAAGCTCCCCATCACGGTTCCCGCCGGCGTGGACGTCACCATCGACGGCCGGACGGTCTCGGTTAAGGGTCCCAAGGGCTCCCTTTCCCACACCGTTGTCGCGCCGATCGACATCGCTAAGGGTGAGGACGGCGTTCTGAACGTCACCCGCCCGAACGACGAGCGTCAGAACAAGGCCCTGCACGGCCTGTCCCGCACGCTGGTGGCGAACATGATCACCGGCGTGACCACGGGTTACGTGAAGAAGCTCGAAATCAGCGGTGTCGGTTACCGCGTACTCGCGAAGGGCTCCAACCTGGAGTTCTCGCTGGGTTACAGCCACCCGATCCTCGTCGAGGCCCCCGAGGGCATCACCTTCAAGGTGGAGTCCGCGACCAAGCTTTCGGTCGAGGGCATCGACAAGCAGAAGGTCGGCGAGGTTGCGGCCAACATCCGCAAGCTGCGCAAGCCCGACCCGTACAAGGCCAAGGGTGTCAAGTACGAGGGCGAAGTCATCCGCCGCAAGGTCGGAAAGGCAGGTAAGTAAGCCATGGCATACGGTGTAAAGATCGCCAAGGGTGACGCTTACAAGCGTGCCGCCAAGGCTCGCCGCCACATCCGGATCCGCAAGCACGTGTCGGGTACGGCGGAGCGTCCGCGCCTCGTCGTCACTCGCTCGAACCGCAACATCATTGCTCAGGTCATCGACGACCTCAAGGGTCACACCCTTGCGTCTGCGTCGACCCTGGACGCGACGATCCGCGGTGGCGAGGCCGACAAGTCTGCGCAGGCCAAGCAGGTCGGCGCGCTCGTCGCCGAGCGTGCCAAGGCTGCGGGTGTCGAGGCCGTCGTGTTCGACCGCGGTGGCAACAAGTACGCCGGGCGCATTGCCGCTCTGGCGGACGCCGCCCGCGAAGCCGGGCTGAAGTTCTAAGCCCCGGTTCCGGAGCTAGCGGACGTAACAGAGAGAGGTAATTCCAATGGCTGGACCCCAGCGCCGCGGAAGCGGTGCCGGTGGCGGCGAGCGGCGGGACCGGAAGGGTCGCGACGGTGGCGCTGCCGCCGAGAAGACCGCATACGTTGAGCGCGTTGTCGCGATCAACCGTGTCGCCAAGGTAGTCAAGGGTGGTCGCCGCTTCAGCTTCACCGCGCTGGTCGTGGTGGGCGACGGTGACGGCACCGTAGGTGTCGGATACGGCAAGGCCAAGGAAGTTCCCGCGGCCATCGCCAAGGGCGTTGAAGAGGCCAAGAAGAACTTCTTCAAGGTTCCGCGTATCCAGGGCACCATCCCGCACCCGATCACGGGCGAGAAGGCCGCAGGCGTCGTCCTGCTCAAGCCTGCTTCCCCCGGTACCGGTGTTATCGCCGGTGGCCCGGTGCGTGCTGTGCTCGAGTGCGCCGGCGTTCACGACATCCTGTCGAAGTCGCTCGGTTCTTCGAACGCGATCAACATCGTGCACGCGACCGTGGCGGCCCTCAAGGGCCTGCAGCGTCCCGAGGAGATCGCGGCTCGCCGTGGTCTGCCCCTCGAGGACGTCGCTCCCGCGGCCCTGCTTCGTGCACGTGCCGGGGCGGGTGCGTAATGGCTCGCCTCAAGATCACGCAGACGAAGTCGTACATCGGCAGCAAGCAGAACCACCGCGACACGCTGCGTTCGCTCGGGCTCAAGCGCCTGAACGACGTGGTCGTCAAGGAAGACCGCCCCGAGTTCCGCGGAATGGCTAACACCGTCCGCCACCTCGTGACGGTTGAGGAGGTCGACTGACATGGCGGAGCAGAACCCGCTGAAGGTCCACAACCTCCGGCCCGCCCCGGGCGCCAAGACCGCCAAGACCCGTGTGGGTCGTGGTGAGGCGTCCAAGGGTAAGACCGCAGGCCGTGGTACCAAGGGCACCAAGGCCCGTTACCAGGTTCCGGAGCGCTTCGAGGGCGGGCAGATGCCCCTCCACATGCGCCTCCCGAAGCTCAAGGGCTTCAAGAACCCGTTCAAGACCGAGTTCCAGGTCGTGAACCTCGACAAGCTGAGCGCGCTGTTCCCCGAGGGTGGCGAGGTCACCGTCGAGGGTCTCGTCGCCAAGGGTGCCGTTCGCAAGAACAGCCTCGTCAAGGTCCTCGGCCAGGGTGAGGTCACCGTGGCGCTGCAGGTGACGGTTGACGCCGTCTCCGGCTCCGCCAAGGAGAAGATCACCGCCGCCGGCGGTACCGTCACCGAGCTCGTCTGAATTCTTCAGGCATCTCGATGACTTGAGCGATTCCCAGCCGGGGATGCCCCACATATGGGGCATCCCCGGTTGGTCGTTCCAAGGGGGGCACGGTCGCCGGTAAGGTGGCGTGCACTGTCTAAGCTCCGTGCGGTCTGCCCGTGCGGTTTTTCTGACTGATATGTATTCGTCGATCCTCAGACCACTACCTCTTGCGCACGCGCGCGGGGGTCGCAGGAGGCACCGTGCTCACCGCGTTCGCCCGGGCGTTCAAGACGCCCGACCTGCGCAAGAAGCTGCTCTTCACGCTCGGCATCATCGTGATCTACCGAATCGGTACGCATGTCCCGATTCCCGGCGTCAGCTATAAGAACGTCCAGACCTGCATGGACCAGGCCAACTCCAACCAGGGGTTGTTCGGCCTGGTGAACATGATGAGTGGCGGGGCGCTCCTGCAGATCACGATCTTCGCCCTCGGCATCATGCCGTACATCACGGCGAGCATCATCTTGCAGCTGCTGACCGTGGTGATCCCGCGGCTCGAGGCCCTGAAGAAGGAGGGCCAGGCCGGCACGGCGAAGATCACGCAGTACACGCGTTATCTCACCGTCGCGCTCGCGATCCTCCAGGGGACCGGCCTCGTGGCCACCGCTCGCACGGGCTCGCTCTTCTCCGGCTGCCCCGTCGCCACCGAGATCGTTCCGGACCAGTCCATCTTCGTGACCGTCACCATGGTCATCACGATGACCGCCGGTACGGCCTGCGTCATGTGGCTCGGTGAGCTCATCACCGACCGCGGCATCGGCAACGGCATGTCGATCCTGATGTTCATCTCGATCGCCGCGACCTTCCCGAGCGCCCTCTGGGCGATCAAGAAGCAGGGCTCCCTGGCCGACGGCTGGATCGAGTTCGGCACCGTCATCGCGGTCGGTCTGGTCATGGTCGGTCTGGTCGTCTTCGTGGAGCAGGCTCAGCGCCGCATTCCGGTCCAGTACGCGAAGCGCATGATCGGCCGCCGTTCCTACGGCGGCACCTCGACGTACATTCCGCTGAAGGTCAATCAGGCGGGCATCATCCCTGTGATCTTCGCCTCCTCGCTTCTCTACATCCCGGCTCTCGTCGCCCAGTTCGCGGGTGGCAACTCCGGGTGGAAGCAGTGGATCGAGGCGAACCTGACCAAGGGCGACCACCCGATTTACATCGCGACGTACTTCTTGTTGATCGTGTTCTTCGCCTTCTTCTACGTGGCTATCTCGTTCAACCCCGAGGAAGTCGCGGACAACATGAAGAAGTATGGTGGCTTCATCCCGGGCATCCGGGCTGGCCGCCCGACCGCTGAGTACTTGAGCTACGTACTCAACCGGATCACGTGGCCGGGCTCGCTGTATCTGGGTCTGATCGCTCTCGTACCGACGATGGCGTTGGTGGGCTTCGGCGCGAACCAGAACTTCCCGTTCGGCGGGACAAGCATCCTGATCATCGTGGGTGTGGGTCTGGAGACCGTGAAGCAGATCGAGAGCCAGCTCCAGCAGCGCAATTACGAAGGGTTCCTCCGCTGATGCGAATCGTCCTCGTCGGGCCGCCCGGTGCGGGCAAGGGAACGCAGGCCGCGTTCCTCGCCAAGAACCTGAAGATCCCGCACATCTCCACGGGCGACCTCTTCCGCGCCAACATCAGCCAGGGCACGGAACTGGGCAAGCAGGCCAAGGCGTTCATGGACGCGGGCAACCTGGTCCCGGACGAGGTCACCATCGGGATGGCCCACGACCGCATGACGCAGCCGGACGCCGAGAACGGCTTCCTGCTCGACGGCTTCCCGCGGAACGTGTCGCAGGCCGAGGCCCTGGACGAGTCGCTCAAGGCCGACGGCCAGCAGCTCGACGCGGTGCTCGACCTCGAGGTGCCCGAGGACGAGGTGGTCAAGCGCATCGCCGGCCGCCGCATCTGCCGGAACGATTCCAGCCACGTCTTCCACGTGACGTACAGCAAGCCGAAGACCGAGGGCGTCTGCGACGTCTGCGGCGGCGAGCTCTACCAGCGCGGTGACGACCAGGAAGAGACCGTGCGCAAGCGTCTCGACGTGTACCACCGCGAGACCGAGCCGATCATCGACCACTACAAGGCCCAGGGCCTGGTGGTGACGATCTCCGCGCTCGGCAAGGTGGACGAGGTCACCAAGCGCGCGATGGGTGCCCTCAAGGGCGACAAGTAGCCAGTACGCTGTCTCGGCCGCGGTGCCCCTCGGGGGACCGCGGCCGTAGTGTTGTGTACGTAGCGTTGTTGGACGGATGACGGAGAGCGGAAGCCCCATGGTGCAGATCAAGACCCCCGAGCAGATCGCGAAGATGCGTGAGGCGGGCCTTGTCGTCGCCGCCATCCACGCCGCGACGCGTGAGGCGGCGGTGCCGGGTGCCACCACGAAGGACCTGGACGACGTCGCCCGCAAGGTGATCGCCGAGCACGGCGCGAAGTCGAACTTCCTGGGGTACGGCGGCTTTCCGGCGACGATCTGCACCTCGGTCAACGAGGTCGTCGTGCACGGCATCCCGGACGACAAGACCGTCCTGAAGGACGGCGACATCATCTCCATCGACGCGGGCGCCATCATCGACGGCTGGCACGGCGACGCCGCCTACACCGCGTTCGTGGGCACCGGTCACGCCCCGGAGCTGATCGAGCTCTCCCGGGTGACCGAGGAGTCGATGTGGGCCGGCCTGGCCGCCATGAAGCAGGGCAACCGGCTCGTGGACATCTCCCGCGCCATCGAGACGTACATCCGCCGCCAGCCGAAGCCCGGCGGCGGCAAGTACGGCATCGTCGAGGACTACGGCGGCCACGGCATCGGCACCGAGATGCACATGGACCCGCACCTCCTGAACTACGTCGAGCGCCGCCGCGGCAAGGGCCCCAAGCTGGTCCCCGGCTTCTGCCTGGCCATCGAGCCCATGGTCTCCCTGGGCACGCCCCGCACGGAGGTCCTGGAGGACGACTGGACCGTCATCACGACTGACGGCACGTGGTCTTCCCACTGGGAGCACTCCATCGCGCTGACGGAGGAGGGCCCGATCGTCCTGACGGCGCCCGACTGCGGCAGGGCGAAGCTGGCGGAGTACGGGGTTACGACGGCGCCGGACCCGCTGGGCTGATCGTGCCCGCCTGCGGAACCCCTGCCCACAGCCGTGTCCGCGCGCTTAAAGATCTTGCCGATGGGGCATTCTTCCTCGATTCGTCTTTCCGGGGCGCCTGACGTAGACTGACTCGTCGGCTCTCGTGCATCCGTGTGCCTGCATGCGGCGTACGAAGTCGATCAAGGTAGTCGATTCGAAGGGCAGAGCGTGGCCAAGAAGCAAGGTGCCATCGAGATCGAGGGCACTGTCGTTGAGTCTCTTCCGAACGCCATGTTCAAGGTTGAGCTCCAGAACGGCCACCAGGTCCTGGCACACATCAGCGGCAAGATGCGTATGCACTACATCCGCATCCTCCCTGACGACCGGGTCGTGGTGGAGTTGTCTCCTTACGACCTGACCCGTGGCCGGATCGTCTACCGGTACAAGTAGATCTTGCCCGTACCTCATTCACGTGGGGTGCGGCACTGACCCGGAGAACCTCACCAATGAAGGTCAAGCCGAGCGTCAAGAAGATCTGCGACAAGTGCAGGGTGATCCGCCGTCACGGCCGGGTCATGGTTATCTGCGACAACCCGCGCCACAAGCAGCGCCAGGGCTGACGCACGACTGCAGTTCGCAGATTTTCGCGCGACGCACGTAAGCACATATGCAGGACGCGTCCCTCTTCAGTGATGGAGGGCGACACCCCCGGTCGGAGGCCGGGGACCCAGGATGTACCTCGTACGGCACCTGGGACCGGTCCTGCTGAAGACCTCCGAAAATCAACAGGAGCCTTGAATGGCACGCCTTGAAGGTGTTGACCTCCCGCGCGAAAAGCGTGTCGAGGTCGCCCTCACGTACGTGTTCGGCATTGGCCGCACGCTGTCCCAGCAGACGCTGGACGCCACCGGTGTGGACCGCAACACCCGTGTTCGTGATCTGTCCGAAGAGGACCTGATCAAGATCCGCGAGTACGTGGACGCGAACATCCAGACCGAGGGTGACCTCCGCCGCGAGATCCAGGCCGACATCCGCCGCAAGGTCGAGATCGGTTGCTACCAGGGTCTTCGTCACCGTCGTGGCCTGCCCGTCCGCGGTCAGCGCACCAGCACCAACGCCCGCACCCGTAAGGGCCCGCGTCGCGCCATCGCCGGTAAGAAGAAGCCGGGCAAGAAGTAGTCCTCAGCGGTCGATCGACAGCTGTCGCTGCAGGACCGACCACCTCGCGTAGGAGTTAATAGATGCCCCCCAAGGGTCGTCAGGGCGCTGCCAAGAAGGTGCGCCGCAAGGAAAAGAAGAACGTCGCTCACGGGCACGCCCACATCAAGAGCACGTTCAACAACACCATCGTCTCGATCACGGACCCCACGGGCAACGTGATCAGCTGGGCCTCCGCCGGCCACGTCGGCTTCAAGGGCTCGCGCAAGTCGACTCCGTTCGCCGCGCAGATGGCCGCCGAGTCGGCCGCGCGTCGCGCCCAGGAGCACGGCATGCGCAAGGTTGACGTCTTCGTCAAGGGTCCGGGCTCCGGTCGCGAGACCGCGATCCGCTCCCTCCAGGCCACTGGCCTCGAGGTCGGTTCGATCCAGGACGTCACGCCGACGCCGCACAACGGCTGCCGTCCCCCCAAGCGTCGCCGCGTCTGACGCACGTCGTTTGGTCTGAGGATTTCGGGCGGTGCGGCTCTCCGGAGCTGTACCGCCCGTACCCTTGTAACAACATCAGGGCATCAAATAGTGGGTGCCCCTGACTGAAGGACTCACTTCATGCTGATCGCTCAGCGTCCCTCGTTGACCGAAGAGGTCGTCGACGAATTCCGCTCCCGGTTCGTGATCGAGCCGCTGGAGCCGGGCTTCGGCTACACCCT
>NZ_JBVJKV010000016.1:0-162486 GCF_055585065.1 Streptomyces sp. NPDC054047
TACGTGACGTCGTTCAACGTCCGCAACGGCCTGCTGCCCGCGCCCTCCTGGCTGCGTACGTTCTTCGGCGAGTTCACCTGGGTGCTTCCGGTGCTGCACGTCGGCATCATCGGCATGCTGATCCTCACGCGCTGGTGGGAGTTCTGGACCAGCTGACAGCGCCGAGGGCGTTGTCAGTGGGCTGACGTAGGGTTCCGAACGTGGAGCCCGACCTGTTTACCGCAGCTGCCGAGGACCGCCAGGAGAAGGACCCGTCGACGAGTCCCCTGGCCGTCCGGATGCGCCCGCGCACCCTCGAAGAAGTCGTCGGCCAGCAGCATCTGCTGAAGCAGGGCTCGCCCTTGCGCAGGCTGGTCGGCGAGGGCGGGGGAGGACCGGCGGGACCGTCGTCGGTGTTCCTCTGGGGGCCGCCGGGCATCGGCAAGACGACCCTTGCGTACGTGGTCTCGAAGGCCACGAACAAGCGCTTCGTGGAGCTCTCCGCGATCACCGCCGGTGTGAAGGAAGTCCGCGCCGTCATCGAGGGCGCCCGGCGCGCGATGGGCGGCCATGGCAAGGAGACCGTCCTCTTCCTGGACGAGATCCACCGCTTCAGCAAGGCCCAGCAGGACTCCCTGCTTCCGGCCGTCGAGAACCGCTGGGTGACGCTGATCGCGGCGACGACCGAGAACCCGTACTTCTCGATCATCTCCCCGCTCCTGTCCCGCTCCCTCCTCCTCACGCTCGAACCGCTCACGGACGACGACCTGCGCGGCCTGCTGCGCCGGGCGCTCACCGAGGAGCGGGGTCTTGGCGGCGCGGTGGAGCTGCCCGAGGACACCGAGGCGCATCTCCTGCGCATCTCGGGAGGCGACGCCCGGCGCGCGCTCACCGCCCTGGAGGCCGGCGCGGGCTCGGCCCTCGCCAAGGGGGAGAAGGAGATCACCCTCCAGAGCCTGGAGGAGTCGGTCGACCGCGCGGCCGTGAAGTACGACCGGGACGGCGACCAGCACTACGACGTCGCGAGCGCCCTGATCAAGTCCATCCGAGGCTCGGACGTGGACGCGGCCCTGCACTATCTGGCCCGCATGATCGAGGCGGGCGAGGACCCGCGCTTCATCGCGCGGCGCCTGATGATCTCCGCGAGCGAGGACATCGGCCTCGCCGACCCCACCGCGCTGCCCACGGCGGTCGCCGCCGCCCAGGCCGTCGCCATGATCGGCTTCCCGGAGGCCGCGCTCACCCTCAGCCACGCGACGATCGCCCTCGCCCTGGCCCCGAAGTCGAACGCCGCGACCATCGCCATCCAGTCCGCCCAGGCCGACGTCCGCGCGGGCCTCGCCGGCCCCGTCCCGCCCCACCTGCGCGACGGGCACTACAAGGGAGCGGCCAAGCTCGGCCACGCCCAGGGCTATGTGTATCCGCACGACGTGCCGGGCGCGATCGCGGCCCAGCAGTACGCACCGGACGCGGTGGCCGCCAAGCGGTACTACCAACCCACGCGCTATGGAGCCGAGGCGCGGTACGCGGACGTGGTCGAGCGCGTGCGCGAGCGCCTCAAGGGCGAGTAACCGCACGGCCCGGCGGGCGGGCCCCGGCGCTCGCGCCTACGCTCGGCGCCATGGGCACAGCAGCCGGGCCGCGCGCGGGGGCGACCCTGCTGGTCGTCGCCGCCCTCGCCACGGCCTGCGCGCCGCCGCAGCTGGAGCGTGCCGCGTCCCGCCACGCCACCGGCTCCGCGACACCCACCGCCAGGCCCTCTCCGGCGGTACCTCTCGCCAGCCCCGGCTTCCCGCCGACCGCGGGGCAGGCCCGCGACCAGCTCGCCGCCCTCACGGTCGCCCGGGGCAAGAACTGGCAGACGTACCAGCGCTCCGCGTTCGGCGTCGGCTGGTCCGACGACACCGACGCCCCCGGCGGCCGCAACGGCTGCGACACCCGCGACGACGTCCTGCGGCGCGACCTGAAGAACCTGCGCGAGGGCGACCGCAACCCCTGCGTCGTGCTCTCCGGCGTCCTGCACGACCCGTACACCGGCAAGGAACTGCCCTACTCCTACCGCCGCGCCTCGCGGATCCAGACCGACCACGTCGTCGCGCTCGGCGCGGCCTGGCGGGCCGGAGCCTGGGCCTGGACCGCCGAGCGGCGCCTGACGTACGCCAACGACCTGGACGTCCTGCTCGCCACCGACAAGGACACCAACTACACGAAGAGCAGCCAGACCCCCGACAAGTGGAAACCCCCGCGCGAGGAATACTGGTGCGAGTACGGCCGCCGCTGGACCGGGATCAAGGCCAAGTACGGGCTCACGGTCACCGCGCCCGAGAAACTGGCCCTCCAGGAGCTGCTCGCCGCCTGCGGCTGAGGCACCCCCTGTCACCCGGTACACTTGCCCGAAGTGCTGCGTCCCGTGTCCGGTTTCTTACCGGACGCCACCAGAACGGGACATCCAGCCGGAGCCCCGGACCTCACCGTCCAGGGACCTCCAGGAGCGTCGCGCACCGTCGAAGGTGTCGCGGGCAGCCCACCACCATCTCGTACTCCGGGAAGCGGTCGGTGGGCCACTCGCGTGCTGCACGTATGTGCCCAGACCAGGGAGCGGCTGCCCGCCGGATCCAGCACCACCGGATCCGATGGGTTTCCCAGGCTGCGGATTGCGACCTCCCCTAACCCTGGTGAAGCCGATTTCACATGGAACAGAGAGGTTGGTTCATGCCGAACCAGTCCCGCCCCAAGGTCAAGAAGTCGCGTGCCCTCGGCATCGCGCTGACCCCGAAGGCCGTCAAGTACTTCGAGGCCCGCCCCTACCCGCCGGGCGAGCACGGCCGTGGCCGTAAGCAGAACTCGGACTACAAGGTCCGTCTGCTCGAGAAGCAGCGTCTGCGCGCGCAGTACGACATCAGCGAGAAGCAGATGGCCCGTGCCTACGACCGCGCCAAGAAGGCCGAAGGCAAGACCGGCGAGGCCCTGGTCATCGAGCTCGAGCGCCGTCTCGACGCCCTGATCCTTCGTTCGGGCATCGCCCGCACGATCTACCAGGCCCGTCAGATGGTCAGCCACGGCCACATCGAGGTCAACGGCGGCAAGGTCGACAAGCCGTCGTTCCGCGTCCGTCCCGACGACGTCGTGATGGTCCGCGAGCGCAGCCGTGAGAAGCCGCTGTTCGTGGTCTCGCGTGAGGGCGGCTTCGCCCCCGACGGCGAGATCCCGCGTTACCTCCAGGTGAACCTGAAGGCCCTGGCCTTCCGTCTGGACCGTGACCCGAACCGCAAGGAGATCCCCGTGATCTGCGACGAGCAGCTCGTCGTCGAGTACTACGCCCGCTGACCCGGACGTAGCTCTCCCTGCTTCAGCCCGTCGCCCGCCCTGCCCTCGTGGTGGGGCGGGCGGCGGGTTTTCGCGTTGTTCTCGGGGTTCTCGGGGCCCGTGCCCAGGGCCCGGGAGACCGCGGCGTCCGGGGCGAGACGGGTCCCGGCGGCCACGCACTCCTCGTAGCGCGCGTCGCCCAGCTGCTCGCGGGCCCGCGCCTCGCACAATTCGTGCGGCCCGCCGAAGTTCCCGGAGCCGAACAGCGGAAGGCCCACCGACGGCCAGATGCGGGACGCGGCGCCCTGGAGGACCGCGGCCTCGGCCGGATCGCCCTCCACCGCGGTGAACAGGGCGAGCAGCTCGATCGCGAGCACCGTGCCGAGCAGATCGTTGAAGGCGTGGTCCAGGGCCAGGCACCGCATGACCAGCTCACGCGCCGTCGCCGTCTCCCCGCGCGTCCAGGCGGCGAAGCCCAGGACATAGAGGGCGTACGCGAGGGTCCAGCGCTCGCCGTGGTCCTCGCAGACCTGGCGTACGTCCTCGCAGAGCTCCACCGCGTCGGCGAGCTCGCCGCGGAAGGCGAGGGCCATCGCCAGCTCGACCTGGCCCATCAGGACGTTGCTGTTGAGCTCGCCGATCTCGCGGTACTGCTCGAGGGCCGAGCGCAGCAAGGTTTCGGCACGCTCCATGTCGTCGGCGAGGAGCGCGAGGCAGCCGATGCGGTGCACCGCGTACGCGGTCGCGATGGCGCTGCCGGTGCGTTCCGCCTCGTCCTTGCACTCCTGCAGCGCCGCGAGCGCGGCGACCGTGTCGCCCTGGAGGACCGCGACATAGCCGAGCACCCACAGCGCCTTGAGGCGTGAGTCGTCGTGGCCGCCGTCCAGTTCGAGCGCGCGGTCGAGCCAGTGCCGCCCCTCCGCGAGCCGCCCGCAGCCCACCCAGTAGAACCACAGGCTGCCCGCCAGATACTGGCCCAGATGCGTCTCGTCCGGCTCCGTCAGGCAGTACTCGAGGGCGCCGCGCAGATTGGGCAGTTCGCAGTCGACGAGCTCGGCGACCCGCTCCTGGCGCGGCGAGAACCAGTCCAGCTCGCACCAGGTGGCAAGGCCCATGTACCAGTCGCGGTGCCTGCGCCGCATCCGCGCGGCGTCGCCGGACGCCTCCAGCCAGTCGGCGCCGTACGCACGGACCGTGTCGAGCATGCGGTAGCGCACGCCCGTCGGTCCTTCCTCGCGGGTCACGACGGACTGCGCGAGCAGTTCGCCGAGCACGTCCAGGACGTCGTCGGCGTGCAGGCCGTCCCCGCTGCAGATGTACTCGGCCGCCTCCAGGTCGAAGGGCCCGCAGAACACCGAGAGCCGCGACCACAGCAGGCGCTCGCCCGCCGTGCACAGCTCATGGCTCCAGCCGATGGCCGTACGCAGGGTCTGATGCCGCGGCGGCGCGTCGCGCCGGACCCCGGTGAGCAGCGCGAACCGGTCGTCGAGCCGGCACAGCAACTGGGCGGGCGAGAGCGCCCGCAGCCGCCCCGCCGCCAGCTCCACGGCCAGCGGAATCCCGTCCAGGCGGCGGCACAGCTCCGCCACGTCGGCTTCGTTCTCCTCGTCCAGGACGAACCCGGGCAGACCCGCCGCCGCGCGGTCGGCGAAGAGCGCGGCCGCGTCCGGTGTGGGCAGCGGCGCGAGCGGGAAGATCCGCTCGCCCCCGGTCTCCAGCGGCCTGCGCCCCACCGCGAGCACCCGCAGGCCGGGGGAGCGGTGCAGCAGCTCCCCCACCAGCGAGGCACAGGCCTCCACCAGGTGCTCGAACCCGTCGACGACAAGGAGGACTTCCCGCTCCGCGAGGTGGTCGAGCAGCACCTTGCGCGGCGTGCGGTGCGTGTGGTCCGTCAGGCACAGCGCGTCCGCGACCGCGTGCTCCACCAGATCCGGGTCGCGCACCGCCGAGAGCTCCACCAGCCAGGCGCCGTCCCGCGGCCCGGCGCCGGCGGCGGCCCGCACGGCCAGGCGCGACTTCCCGACGCCGCCGACGCCGGTCACCGTGACCAGGCGTCCGGCCTCCAACGCGGCGGCGAGGCAGGCGAGTTCGTCCGTGCGTCCCACGAAGGCGTTGAGTTCCAGGGGGAGGTTGCCGGGCCTCGGCGGCTGTACGGAGGGGCCGTGCCGGTGGTCGCCCGTGCGCTGATCGCGTCGCATGAGATACGGAGCGTACTCATCCGTAAGCAGTCCGTACAATCAGTTCGCCGAACTCCCTTGCCGGTACACGGTAATGCGGTGCGGAGCCTCGGCCCCGGCGCGATAGGGTCGGGGGACGACTTTTCGATGTTCAGGACCGATGTTCAGGGTCGATATTCAAGGAGCGGTGCGCAGTGTCGGGTGGCGAGGTGGCCGGGATCCTGGTGGCCGTCTTCTGGGCGATCCTGGTCTCCTTCCTGGCCGTGGTCCTTGTGAGACTGGCGCAGACGCTCAGGGCGACCACCAAGCTCGTCGCGGAAGTGACCGAGCAGGCCGTCCCGCTCCTGGCGGACGCCTCCACCGCGGTGCGCTCCGCGCAGACCCAGATCGAGCGGGTCGACGCCATCGCCTCGGACGTCCAGGAGGTCACGTCGAACGCGTCGGCGCTGTCCACGACCGTGGCCTCCACCTTCGGCGGGCCCCTCGTCAAGGTCGCGGCGTTCGGCTACGGCGTACGCAGGGCCCTGGGCCGCAAGGCAGGACCCGAATCAACCAATGTGCCCCCGGCACCCGCCCGACGTACCGTGATCGTGGGGCGCACCGTCCCCTCCGCGCGGCGGCGGGGCAAGCGGAAGAAGGACTGACGCAGCGATGTTCCGCCGTACGTTCTGGTTCACCGCGGGCGCGGCTGCCGGTGTGTGGGCCACCACCAAGGTCAACCGCAAGATCAAACAACTGACCCCCGAGAGCCTCGCGGCGCAGGCCGCGAACAAGGCGGTCGAGGCGGGTCACAAGCTCAAGGACTTCGCTCTCGACGTCCGCGACGGCATGGCCCAGCGCGAGGCCGAACTGGGCGAGGCCCTGGGCCTCGAAGCCCCGGTCGACCCCGAACTTCCCGGGCAGCGCCGAGTGGTCGTGGCCATCGAGAACGGCAAGACCAGCAAGACCGACAAGAACAAGCAGGGCAAGTACCTCTCGAAGTCGAAGTACTCGTACAACCGGAATGAGGACCACTGATGGAGTCGGCCGAGATTCGCCGCCGCTGGCTGAGCTTCTTCGAGGAGCGCGGGCACACCGTCGTCCCTTCGGCGTCGCTCATCGCGGACGACCCGACTCTGCTCCTCGTCCCCGCGGGCATGGTGCCCTTCAAGCCCTACTTCCTGGGTGAGGTCAAGCCGCAGTTCTCGCGCGCCACGAGCGTGCAGAAGTGCGTGCGTACGCCCGACATCGAAGAGGTCGGCAAGACCACGCGCCACGGCACGTTCTTCCAGATGTGCGGCAACTTCTCCTTCGGTGACTACTTCAAGGAAGGCGCCATCACCTACGCCTGGGAGCTGCTCACCAGCTCCGTGGCGGACGGTGGCTACGGCCTCGACCCCGAGCGCCTGTGGGTGACGGTCTACCTCGACGACGACGAGGCCGAGACCATCTGGCGCGAGAAGGTGGGCGTCCCCGCCGAGCGCATCCAGCGCCTGGGCAAGAAGGACAACTACTGGTCCATGGGCGTCCCCGGACCCTGCGGCCCCTGCTCCGAGATCAACTACGACCGCGGCCCCGAGTTCGGCGTCGAGGGCGGCCCCGCCGTCAACGACGAGCGGTACGTGGAGATCTGGAACCTGGTCTTCATGCAGTACGAGCGCGGCGAGGGCACCTCGAAGGAGGACTTCGAGATCCTCGGCGAGCTGCCCAGCAAGAACATCGACACCGGCCTCGGTCTCGAGCGCCTCGCCATGATCCTGCAGGGCGTACAGAACATGTACGAGACCGACACCCTGCGCGTCATCATGGACACGGCCACCGAGCTGACCGGCGTGCGCTACGGCGCCGAGCAGGGCTCGGACGTCTCCCTGCGCGTGGTCGCCGACCACATGCGCACCTCCGTGATGCTCATCGGCGACGGCGTCACGCCCGGCAACGAAGGCCGTGGCTACGTATTGCGCCGCATCATGCGCCGCGCCATCCGCAACATGCGTCTGATGGGCGCCACGGGCCCGGTCGTGCACGAGCTCGTCGACACGGTCATCAAGTCGATGGGCGAGCAGTACCCCGAGCTCCAGACCGACCGCAAGCGCATCGAGACCGTCGCCCTCGCCGAAGAGGCCGCCTTCCTCAAGGCCCTCAAGGGCGGCACGAACATCCTCGACACCGCCGTCACCGAGACCAAGGCCGCCGGCGGCCAGGTCCTCTCCGGCGACAAGGCGTTCCTGCTGCACGACACGTGGGGCTTCCCGATCGACCTCACCCTGGAGATGGCCGCCGAACAGGGCCTGACCGTGGACGAGGACGGCTTCCGGCGCCTGATGAAGGAGCAGCGGGAGCGGGCCAAGGCCGACGCGCAGGCCAAGAAGACCGGCCACGCCGATCTGCACGCCTACCGTGAGATCGCCGACGCCTCCGGCGCCACGGACTTCACCGGCTACACCCTCACCGAGAACGAGGCCGTGATCGTCGGCCTCCTGGTCAACGGCGTCTCGTCCCCCGCCGCCCGCGAGGGCGACGAGGTCGAGGTCGTCCTCGACCGCACCCCTTTCTACGCCGAGGGCGGCGGCCAGATCGCCGACTCCGGCCGGATCCGCCTCGACAGCGGCGCCGTCGTCGAGATCCGTGACGTGCAGAAGCCGGTCCCCGGCGTGCACGTCCACAAGGGTGTCGTCCTGGTCGGCGAGATCACCGTCGGCGACCAGGTCTGGGCCTCGATCGACGTGCACCGCCGCCGTGCCATCGCCCGCGCACACTCCGCCACGCACCTCACGCACCAGGCGCTGCGCGACGCGCTGGGCCCGACGGCCGCCCAGGCCGGTTCCGAGAACCAGCCGGGCCGCTTCCGCTTCGACTTCGGCTCCCCGTCGGCCGTGCCCACGGCCGTCATGACGGACGTCGAGCAGAAGATCAACGAAGTCCTCGCCCATGAACTCGATGTGCAGGCCGAGGTCATGTCGATCGACGAGGCCAAGAAGCAGGGCGCCATCGCCGAGTTCGGCGAGAAGTACGGCGAGCGCGTGCGCGTGGTCACCATCGGCGACTTCTCCAAGGAGCTGTGCGGCGGCACGCACGTGCACAACACCGCCCAGCTTGGCCTGGTGAAGCTGCTCGGCGAGTCGTCCATCGGCTCCGGCGTACGCCGCATCGAGGCCCTCGTCGGCGTCGACGCGTACAACTTCCTCGCCAAGGAGCACACGGTCGTCGCCCAGCTCCAGGAGCTGGTCAAGGGCCGTTCCGAGGAGCTGCCCGAGAAGGTCTCCGCCATGCTCGGCAAGCTCAAGGACGCCGAGAAGGAGATCGAGAAGTTCCGCGCGGAGAAGGTCCTGCAGGCCGCCGCCGGTCTCGTCGACCAGGCCAAGGACGTACGTGGCGTCGCTCTGGTCACCGGACAGGTGCCGGACGGCACGGGCGCCGACGACCTGCGCAAGCTGGTCCTCGACGTGCGCCACCGCATCCCGGGCGACCGCCCGGCCGTGGTCGCCCTGTTCACGACGGCCAACGGCCGCCCGCTGACGGTCATCGCCACGAACGAGTCGGCGCGCGAGCGCGGCCTCAAGGCCGGCGACCTCGTCCGTACGGCCGCCAAGACCCTCGGCGGCGGTGGCGGCGGCAAGCCGGACGTCGCCCAGGGCGGCGGGCAGAACGCCGCGGCCATCGGTGACGCCATGGCCGCCGTCGAGCGCCTCGTGGCAGAGACGGTCTGATGGACGACTCCGCGGGGGGCATGCGCAGGGGCCGACGCCTTGCCATCGACGTCGGTGACGCCCGGATCGGGGTCGCCTCGTGCGACCCCGACGGGATCATCGCCACGCCGGTGGAGACGGTGCCGGGGCGCGATGTCCCGGCCGCCCAGCGCCGGTTGAAGCAGCTCGTCGACGAGTACGAACCGATCGAGATCGTCGTCGGTCTCCCTCGCTCCCTCAACGGGGGCGAGGGGCCCGCGGCGGCCAAGGTCCGCGCGTTCACCCAGGACCTCGCCCGCTTGGTCGCCCCCATTCCGGTGAGGCTCGTGGACGAGAGGATGACCACAGTGACGGCCAGTCAGGGGCTGCGCGCCTCGGGCGTGAAGTCCAAAAAGGGCAGGTCTGTCATCGATCAGGCGGCGGCCGTCGTCATCCTCCAGCAGGCACTGGAGTCCGAACGGGCGTCAGGTAAAGCTCCGGGCGAGGGCGTCGAAGTGGTCATCTGATCGCGATACGGTAACGTTCCGCGCGATGCGGCGGTGTTCGAACAGCTGCCGCACAGCATCAAGAGGCGGAACGGTTGCCCTCCCACTCAGACGGCGGCCCCGCCTCGCGGCATGTAGGGGATCGATGACTGAGTATGGCCGGGGCCCAGGCTCCGAACCGTGGCATCCCGAGGACCCGTTGTACGGGGACGGCGGATGGGGAGGACAGCAGGCCGCCGGCGGCCCGTCCCCCTACGGCGGCCAGGGGCAGTACCACCCTCAGCAGCCGCAGCAGGCGCAGTACGAGGACTGGAGCACGGGCCAGCAGCAGGCCTACGGCCAGCAGCAGTACGGCGGGCCCGCCGGTCAGCAGCAGTACGACGGCGGCCAGGGCCAGCAGCACAACGGCGGGCCCGCAGGCCAGCAGCAGTACAACAGCGGCCCGGAGCAGCAGTACAACGGCGGCTGGGACACCGGTCAGCACGGCCACGTGCCGTACGCCGCCGACCCGGCGGACCCCTACGGGAACCAGCCCGGCGGCTACGGCGCGGAGAGCCCGGACTATTACGGCACCCCCGACGCGTACCCCCCGCCGGAGCCGCCGTCCCGCCGCCGCACCCCCGAGCCGGAGCCCGAGCGGGACTGGGACCCGGGCCCCGACCAGGGTGAGCACGCCTTCTTCTCGGGCGCCGACGACGACGAGGACGACGACGAGCCGCCGGGGCGCCGCGGGGACCGCCGAGGCGGTCGTGGCGGCAAGAAACCGAAGAAGCGCAGGAGTGGCTGCGCCTGCCTGGTCGTGACGCTGGTCTTCGCCGGCGGTCTCGGCGGAGTGGGCTATTTCGGCTATCAGTTCTACCAGGACCGATTCGGTACGTCGCCGGACTACGCGGGCGAGGGAACGGGCCTGGCGACCGTCGACATCCCGAAGGGCGCCGGCGGCTATGTGATCGGCCAGAAGCTGAAGGACGCCGGGGTCGTCAAGAGCGTGGACGCTTTTGTCTCGGCGCAGGCGCAGCATCCCAAGGGAAGCACTATTCAGGACGGCGTCTATGTCCTGAAGAAGCAGATGTCGGCCAAGAGCGCGGTCGAACTGATGCTCAGCCCGAAGAGCCGGAACAACCTCATTATTCCTGAGGGCCGACGGAATTCGTGGGTCTACAGCCAGATCGACACCCGCCTGGAGCTCGACAAGGGCACCACCGAAGGTGTCGCCAAGAAGGAATGGAAGAGCCTCGGCCTTCCGGACTGGGCGAACACCAACAAGGACATCAAGGACCCGCTCGAGGGCTTCCTCTATCCCTCCAGCTACGCGGTCGCCAAGGGCCAGAAGCCGGAGGCCGTCCTCAAGAAGATGGTTGCCCACGCGACCGAGAAGTACGACGAGTTGGGCTTGAAGTCCAAGGCCGCCGAGCTGCAGTTGAAGGACCCGCTGCAGGTTCTCACCGTGGCCAGCCTGGTCCAGGCCGAAGGCATGACGCACGACGACTTCAAGAAGATGGCGGCCGTCATCTACAACCGCCTCAAGACGTCCAACACGGTGACCAACCAGAAGCTCGAGTTCGACTCGACGTACAACTACCTCAAGGGTCAGAGCGAAATCGATATCCCGATCTCAAAGATCCGGAACGACCCCGACCCGTACAACACGTACTTCCACAAGGGCCTTCCGCCGGGACCGATCGGAAACCCGGGTGACGAGGCGCTGAAGGCCACACTGGCTCCGGACGGTGGTGGCTGGATGTTCTTCATCTCCGTCGACCAGAAGAAGACCCAGTTCACGAAGACGCTGGCCGAGCACGAAAAGCTGGTCGCTGAATTCAATGATCGGCAGAAGAATGGCGACTGACCAGGGACGCCGAGCCGCAGTCCTCGGCTCACCCATCGCCCATTCCCTCTCCCCTGTGCTGCACCGCGCCGCATACGGGGAGCTGGGGCTGGCCGACTGGACGTATGACCTGTTCGACGTCGACGAGGCTGCTCTGCCCGGCTTCATCGAGGGGCTCGGCCCCGAGTGGGCCGGGCTGTCCCTGACGATGCCGCTCAAGCGCGCGGTGATCCCGCTGCTCGACGAGGTCAGCGAGACCGCCGCCTCCGTCGAGGCGGTCAACACCGTCGTCCTGAAGGACGACGGCCGCCGCGTCGGCGACAACACCGACATCCCCGGCATGGTCGCCGCCCTGCGGGAGCGGGGCATCGAGCAGGTCGAGTCCGCCGCGATCCTCGGCGCGGGCGCCACCGCGTCGTCCGCCCTCGCCGCGCTCGCGCGGATCTGCACGGGCGAGGTCGTCGCGTACGTACGCAGCGAGGCGCGCGCCGCCGAGATGCGGCAGTGGGGCGAGCGGCTCGACGTGGAGGTGCGGACGGCGGACTGGGCGGACGCCGAGCGCGCGCTGAGCGCGCCGCTGGTGATCGCCACGACTCCGGCGGGTACGACCGACGCGCTCTCGGCCGCCGTGCCCGAGCGGCCCGCGACCCTTTTCGATGTCCTGTACGACCCGTGGCCCACCGCGCTGGCGGCCCGCTGGTCGATGTACGGCGGGGCCGTCGTCAGCGGGCTCGACCTGCTCGTGCACCAGGCGGTGCTCCAGGTCGAGCAGATGACCGGGCGTACGCCGGCGCCGCTCGTCGCCATGCGCAAGGCGGGGGAGCACGCGCTGGCCGCGCGCTGAGGGCGTCCGCTCAGAAGTCCGCTTTCTGGACCGGAGGCCAGGTCCCGCCCCCCGGCGTGGGAGGATCAGGGGTGGCGGGCCAGGGCCGCGCACCCGGTCGCGCCATGTAGTTCCAGGCGCGAGCATGAGGAGCACCGTTGAGCAGGTTGCGTTGGCTGACCGCGGGCGAGTCCCACGGACCCGCACTTGTCGCGACGCTGGAGGGTCTTCCCGCCGGCGTGCCGATCACCACGGAGATGGTGGCGGACCACCTGGCCCGGCGGCGCCTCGGCTATGGGCGCGGTGCGCGCATGAAGTTCGAGCGCGACGAGGTCACCTTCCTGGGCGGCGTCCGGCACGGCCTGACCATGGGCTCGCCGATCGCGATCATGGTGGGCAACACCGAGTGGCCCAAGTGGGAACAGGTCATGGCGGCCGATCCGGTCGACCCGGAGATCCTCGCCGACCTGGCCCGCAACGCCCCGCTGACCCGGCCCCGGCCCGGCCACGCGGACCTCGCGGGCATGCAGAAGTACGGCTTCGACGAGGCCCGGCCGATCCTGGAGCGCGCCTCCGCCCGCGAGACCGCGGCCCGCGTCGCGCTCGGCGCGGTCGCCCGCTCGTACCTCAAGGAAACGGCCGGCATCGAGATCGTCAGCCACGTCACGGAGCTGGCGGCGGCCAAGGCGCCCTACGGCGTCTACCCGACCCCCGCCGACGTCGAGAAGCTCGACGCCGACCCGGTGCGCTGCCTCGACGCGGACGCGAGCAAGGCGATGGTCGCCGAGATCGACCAGGCCCACAAGGACGGCGACACCCTCGGGGGCGTCGTCGAGGTGCTCGCGTACGGCGTGCCCGTCGGGCTCGGCTCGCACGTGCACTGGGACCGCCGCCTCGACGCGCGGCTCGCCGCCGCGCTCATGGGCATCCAGGCCATCAAGGGCGTCGAGGTCGGCGACGGCTTCGACCTCGCGCGGGTGCCGGGCTCCAAGGCGCACGACGAGATCGTCTCCACCGACGACGGCATCCGGCGCACCTCCGGCCGCTCCGGCGGCACCGAGGGCGGCCTGACCACCGGTGAACTGCTGCGCGTGCGGGCCGCGATGAAGCCCATCGCGACCGTGCCGCGCGCGCTGGCCACCGTGGACGTCGCCACCGGCGAGGCCACCAAGGCGCACCACCAGCGCTCGGACGTGTGCGCGGTCCCGGCCGCGGGCATCGTCGCCGAGGCGATGGTCGCGCTGACCCTGGCCGACGCCGTCGCCGAGAAGTTCGGCGGCGACAGCGTGCCCGAGACCCGGCGCAACGTGACCTCGTACCTCGACAACCTGCAGATCCGGTGACCGGCCCGCAGATCGTTCTGGTCGGGCCGATGGGCGTGGGCAAGTCGACGGTGGGCGCGCTGCTCGCCGAGCGCCTGGGCACCGTCTACCGCGACACCGACGCCGACATCGTGGCCGCGCAGGGCCGGGAGATCGCGGACATCTTCGTGGACGAGGGTGAGTCGCACTTCCGCGACCTGGAGCGGGAGGCCGTGCGCACGGCGCTCGCCGAGCACGAGGGAATCCTCGCCCTCGGCGGCGGCGCGATCCTCGACGAGTCGACCCGCGCGCTCCTGGCCCCGCACCCCGTCGTCTATCTGTCGATGGATGTCGAGGAGGCGGTCAAGCGCACCGGCCTGAACGTCGCGCGCCCGCTGCTCGCGGTCAACCCGCGCAAGCAGTGGCGCGAACTGATGGACGCCCGCCGCCAGTTCTACGCCGAAGTCGCCCGCGCCGTCGTCGCCACCGACGACCGCACCCCCGAAGAGGTCGCCCAGGCGGTCCTCGACGCACTGGAGTTGAAGGAAGCATGACGGAGATGGCTGAGACGGCGGGGCAGACGCCCACCCGTATCCAGGTCGGCGGCACCGCGGGCACCGAGCCGTACGAGGTCCTCGTCGGCCGGCAGCTCCTCGGCGAGCTGCCCGGCCTGATCGGCGAACGCACCAAGCGCGTCGCGATCATCCACCCCGAGGCGCTCGCCGAGACGGGCGAGGCGCTGCGCGAGGACCTGGCGGGACAGGGCTTCGAGGTCGTCGCCATCCAGGTGCCGAATGCCGAGGAGGCCAAGACCGCCGAGGTCGCCGCGTACTGCTGGAAGGCCCTTGGCCAGTCCGGCTTCACCCGCAGCGACATCATCATCGGTGTCGGCGGCGGAGCCACCACCGACCTCGCCGGGTTCGTGGCCGCGACCTGGCTGCGCGGGGTCCGCTGGATCGCCGTTCCGACCACCGTCCTTGGCATGGTGGACGCCGCGGTCGGCGGCAAGACCGGCATCAACACCGCAGAGGGCAAGAACCTCGTGGGCTCCTTCCACCCGCCCACGGGTGTGCTGTGCGACCTGGCCGCGCTCGACTCGCTGCCGGTCAACGACTTCGTGTCGGGCCTCGCGGAGATCATCAAGGCCGGCTTCATCGCCGACCCGGTGATCCTCGAACTGATCGAGGAGGACCCCGAGGCCGCGCGCAGCCCGCAGGGTCCGCACACCGCCGAGCTGATCGAGCGCTCCATCAAGGTCAAGGCCGAGGTCGTCTCCGGCGACCTCAAGGAGGCGGGCCTGCGCGAGATCCTCAACTACGGCCACACCCTGGCGCACGCCATCGAGAAGAACGAGCGCTACAAGTGGCGGCACGGCGCCGCGGTCTCCGTGGGCATGGCCTTCGCAGCCGAACTCGGCCGCCTCGCAGGCCGCCTGGACGACGCGACCGCCGACCGGCACCGCACCGTCCTGGAGTCGGTCGGCCTGCCCCTGAGCTACCGCTACGACCAGTGGCCCAAGCTCCTGGAGACCATGAAGGTCGACAAGAAGTCCCGCGGTGACCTGCTGCGGTTCATCGTCCTCGACGGCCTGGGCAAGCCCACCGTCCTGGAGGGCCCCGACCCCGCGGTGCTGCTCGCCGCGTACGGCGAAGTGGCGAAGTAGCCCTCCGGCAGCGGAGAAACGGCCCGTCAGAACAAGCCACGGGCACCCTGCGGCCTCCCCGGCCGTTCACACAACGTCGGCCGGGGACGGTACCGTTCGGTAACGGGTGGCCCCGGCCGCCGCCCGACCAGCGTCAGTCGCACGAGACGGAGTGGCACCGGATGCAGCACGCAGTGGGGTCTCCGCTGCCGCCGCCCCATCAGCCGGGGCACGGACCGGCCACCGGCTGGTCCCCGGCCGCACATCACCCGAGCGGTCCGCCGCCGGGTGGAGCGCCGGGCGGCCCACCGCCTCCCGCGCCGGGTTTCGCCGGCGCCCCGCACCCCCCGGGCACGGCCCCCCATCCGCAGGGACCGGCCCCGCAGCCGCACGCCCCGACGCCGCAGCACGTGGCGCCGGGCGCCCCGCAGCACGGCGCGGCCCCCCAGCACAACCACGCCCCCGGCGCCCCCGTGCCCCCGACCCCGGACACCACGGGCCACATCCAGCTCCCGCCCGGCGGCCCCGTCGCCATGCCGAGCCCCCCGCCCGGCACGGCCCAGGCGGACACCGGCGGCACCACGCTTGCCGTCCTCCTGATCGGCCCCGCGGGCGCGGGCAAGACGAGCGTGGCCAAGTACTGGGCGGAGCACCGCCGGGTGCCCACCGCCCACATCAGCCTCGACGACGTCCGGGAATGGGTGCGCTCGGGCTTCGCCGACCCCCAGTCCGGCTGGAACGACCACTCCGAGGCGCAGTACCGCCTGGCCCGCCGCACCTGCGGCTTCGCCGCACGGAACTTCCTGGCCAACGGCATCTCCTGCATCCTGGACGACGCGGTCTTCCCCGACCGCCCCGTCGTCGGCCTCGGCGGCTGGAAGCGGCACGTGGGTCCCGGCCTGCTGCCGGTGGTCCTGCTGCCCGGCCTGGAGATCGTCCTGGAGCGCAACGCCGAGCGCAGCGGGAACCGCCGCCTCACGGACGAGGAAGTGGCCCGCATCCACGGCCGCATGGCGGGCTGGTACGGCTCGGGTCTGCCCATCATCGACAACTCCCAGCTGGACGTTCCCGCCACCGCCCGCGTCCTGGACGACGTCCTCGCCCGCTCCATCGCGAGCCCGCCGCAGTGGTAGGACCGCTCAGTCGGACGCGCTGAACCGGCCGCCCGGCGCCGCCGCTCATAAGCTCGTCCCATGTCAGAGGTGTACGCGGCTCGCCGTGAGCGGTTGAGGGAGCGTTGTGCCGCGGGCGGCAGCGCGTCGGCGCTGGTGTCCCGTCCGGCCAACGTGCGGTATCTCGCGGGAGCGGCGCCGCGTGGTGCCGTGCTCCTGCTGGGCAGGACCGAGGATCTGCTGCTGTGCGGCGGGCCGCTCGGTGACGAGCAGGGCGAGGGGAGGCCCGACGAGGGACTGCGGGTGCAGCTGCTCGACGCCTCCGGCGGTGATCCCGCCGTCGCGGGGGCCGATCTCGCCTCCGCGCAGGGCGCCGATTCGCTCGCCGTGGAGGAGCACGACCTCACGGTCGCCCGGCACCGGGCCCTGACGTCCGTCGCGCCGCGGCTGCGCCTCGCGGATCTCGGGGGAGCGGTCGAACAACTGCGCCTCGTCAAGGACGAGGAGGAGATCTCCTGTCTGCGGATCGGCTCCGAGATCGCCGACCAGGCCCTGGGCGAGCTGCTCGAATCGATTCTGGTGGGGCGTACGGAACGGCATCTGGCCCTTGAGCTGGAGCGCCGGCTCGTCGATCACGGCGCGGACGGGCCCGCGTTCCCGACCTCCGTGGCCACCGGGCCGAACTCCGGCCGGGGCGCTCACCGGCCGTCGGACCGGCGTGTGGAGGAGGGGGATTTCCTCTCCGTGTGCCTGGGCGCCAGCTATCGCGGCTATCGTTGTGAGATCGGGCGTACGTTCGTCATCGGTACGTCTCCCGCGGACTGGCAGATCGAGCTCTACGACCTCGTCTTCGCCGCTCAGCGGGCGGGCAGGGAGGCTCTCGCACCGGGCGCCGCCTACCGCGACATCGACCGTGCGGCACGCCATGTACTGGACTCCGCGGGGTACGCGGACGGACTTGCTCCGCTGATGGGACACGGGCTGGGGCTCGAAATCGACGAGGACCCGCAGTTGGCGCCCGCGGCCATGGGTAAACTGGACGCCTGCGTGCCGGTCACCGTCGAACCGGGGGTTCACATCCCGGGACGGGGTGGTGTCCGGATCGATGACACGCTCGTCGTGCGCCCCGAGGCGGACGGCGGACCCGAGCTACTCACCATTACGACCAAGGAGCTGCTCGCGCTCTAGCCTCGAGCTATGCGCGTGCGCCGGGGTCGTCCACGTCAGTCCAGGAGATTCCGCAACCGTGGCTTCCACGAACGACCTCAAGAACGGCCTGGTGCTCAAGCTCGACGGGGGCCAGCTCTGGTCCGTCGTCGAGTTCCAGCACGTCAAGCCCGGCAAGGGCCCTGCCTTTGTGCGCACCAAGCTCAAGAACGTGATGTCCGGCAAGGTGGTCGACAAGACCTTCAACGCCGGCGTCAAGGTCGACACGGCGACGATCGACAAGCGCGACATGCAGTTCTCCTACATGGACGGCGACTACTTCGTCTTCATGGACATGGAGACGTACGACCAGCTGCACGTCGACCGCAAGTCCGTCGGTGACGCCGCCAACTTCCTGATCGAGGGCTTCACGGCCTCCGTCGCGCAGCACGAGGGCGAAGTCCTCTTCGTCGAGCTGCCGGCCGCCGTCGAGCTGGTCATCCAGGAGACCGAGCCCGGTGTCCAGGGCGACCGCTCCACCGGTGGCACCAAGCCCGCGACGCTGGAGACCGGCCACCAGATCCAGGTGCCGCTCTTCATCACCACCGGCGAGAAGATCAAGGTCGACACCCGTGACAGCGGCTACCTCGGCCGGGTGAACAGCTAACCGTGGCTGCTCGTAATACGGCCCGCAAGCGCGCCTTCCAGATCCTTTTCGAGGCCGACCAGCGTGGCGCAGATGTAGTGACGGTCCTCGCGGACTGGGTGCGCCACTCGCGGACCGATACCCGGCAGCCGCCGGTGAGCGAGTTCACGATGGAACTGGTCGAGGGGTACGCGGAGCACGCGCGCCACATCGACGAGCTGATCTCGCAGTACGCCGTCGGGTGGACCCTGGACAGGATGCCGGTCGTCGACCGCAACATCCTGCGGCTCGGTGCCTACGAGCTGATCTGGGTCGACGCGACGCCGGACGCCGTGGTGATCGACGAGTCGGTGCAGCTCGCCAAGGAGTTCTCCACGGACGACTCGCCCTCCTTCGTGAACGGCATGCTCGGCCGCTTCAAGGACCTGAAGCCGAGCCTGCGCCGCGACGAGGCGTAAGCAAGCCTCCCAACGCCGCTCAGAGGGCCCGCAGCGACTCGCTGCGGGCCCTCTGGCATGCTCCGGGGCGCACGGGGCCTCTGTGGCCTCCGGGGCGCTCACGCGCGTACGCAGAACGCCGGGGTGGCCGGAACCGATTGGTTCCGGCCACCCCGGCGTTACGTTTCTGCTCAGTTGTCCCTTGGGGGATCAGACGTCGTCGTGGGCGACGGCGCGGCGCGCGTCCGCGTCCAGGACGCCCCAGCTGATCAGCTGCTCGGTGAGGACCGAGGGCGACTGGTCATAGATCACGGCGAGGGTGCGCAGGTCGTCCTGGCGGATCGAGAGCACCTTGCCGTTGTAGTCACCGCGCTGCGACTGGATCGTGGCGGCGTAGCGCTGCAGGGGGCCTGCCTTCTCGGCCGGGACGTGCGCGAGGCGCTCAAGATCGAGCACGAGCTTGGGCGGCGGCTCGGCCGCACCGCCGGGAGCGGTGCCGGGCAGCAGCTCCTGGACCGGGACGCCGTAGAAGTCCGCCAGCTCGGCGAGGCGCTGCACGGTCACGGCGCGGTCGCCGCGCTCGTACGAACCGACCACGACCGCCTTCCAGCGTCCCTGGGACTTCTCCTCGACGCCGTGGAGGGAAAGGCCCTGCTGGGTACGGATGGCGCGGAGCTTGGCCCCGAGCTGTTTGGCGTATTCGCTGGACATATAGCTCCCCGGACGAAGAACGGTAACTCACTGTGAGGTTACGCAGCGTTACTTGGGTGCGTCAAGCCGAATGGTCCGTACCGCCTCTTCCGAGGGGGGTCGTGACCGGCGGCGTTGTCGTTGCTGGTAGCGTGGATGGCGCAATTTCGACGTCCTTTAAGGTCCGTCCCGTGAGGCGGAGAAGGAGGTCCGTTTCATATGGACTCGCACGACACGAACGAACCCGATGTCGCCCGGCCCGTGCTCGAAGGCCCGGACATCGCACGGGTGTTGACCCGTATCGCCCACGAGATCGTCGAGCGCGCCAAAGGCGCCGACGACGTGGTGCTGCTCGGCATTCCCACCCGCGGCGTCTTCCTCGCCCGGCGCCTCGCCGAGAAGCTCGAAGAGATCACCGGACGCACGATCCCGGTTGGCTCACTCGACATCACGATGTACCGCGACGATCTGCGCATGCATCCGCCGCGCGCACTCGCCCGCACCGAGATCCCCGGTGACGGCATCGACGGCCGCCTCGTCGTCCTCGTCGACGACGTGCTCTTCTCCGGCCGCACCATCCGCGCCGCCCTCGACGGCCTGAACGACATCGGCCGCCCGCGCGCGGTGCAGCTCGCCGTCCTGGTCGACCGCGGCCACCGCGAACTCCCGATCCGCGCCGACTACGTCGGCAAGAACCTCCCCACGTCGTTGCGGGAGACGGTCAAGGTCCAGCTCGCCGAGGAGGACGGCCGCGACGCCGTGCTGCTCGGTGCCAAGCCCGCTTCCGCGTAGGACCGGCTTCCCTGCGGACCCGTGGCACACCCCTGCGCGCCCGCATGCCCGCAAACCTCCCCATGACGGAGTAATCCCAGATGATGCGACACCTCATCTCGGCCGCCGACCTCACCCGTGACGACGCCGTTCTCATCCTCGACACCGCCGAGGAGATGGCCCGGGTCGCCGACCGGCCGATCAAGAAGCTGCCCGCGCTGCGCGGCCGCACGATCTGCAATCTGTTCTTCGAGGACTCCACCCGCACCCGGATCTCCTTCGAGGCCGCCGAGAAGCGCCTCTCCGCCGACGTCATCAACTTCGCCGCCAAGGGCTCCAGCGTCTCCAAGGGCGAGTCCCTCAAGGACACCGCCCAGACCCTGGAGGCGATGGGCGTCGACGCCGTCGTCATCCGGCACGGCGCGTCCGGCGCCCCCTACCGCCTCGCCACCTCCGGCTGGATCGACGCCCCGGTGATCAACGCGGGCGACGGCACCCACCAGCACCCCACCCAGGCGCTGCTCGACGCCTTCACCATGCGCCGCCGTCTCGTCGGCAAGGACGAGGGCCTCGGCAAGGACCTGAGCGGCAAGCGCATCACGCTCGTCGGCGACGTCCTGCACAGCCGGGTCGCGCGCTCGAACGTCGACCTGCTGCACACCCTGGGCGCCCAGGTCACCCTGGTCGCCCCGCCCACGCTCGTGCCGGTCGGCGTCGACAGCTGGCCCTGCGACGTGTCGTACGACCTGGACCGCGTGCTCCCGAAGTCCGACGCCGTGATGATGCTGCGCGTGCAGCGCGAGCGGATGAACGCCGCGTTCTTCCCGACCGAGCGCGAGTACTCGCGCCGCTACGGCCTGGACGGCGAGCGCATGGCGAAGATGCCCGAGCACGCCATCGTGATGCACCCCGGGCCGATGGTCCGCGGCATGGAGATCACCGCCGAGGTCGCCGACTCCGAGCGCTGCACGGTCATCGAGCAGGTCGCCAACGGCGTGCACACCCGCATGGCGGTGCTCTACCTGCTCCTGGGCGGCAATGAACCTGCCGTCACCCACACCCGCCCCACCGGTTCCGAGGAGAAGTAAGACATGAGCAAGACCCTGATCCGTGGTGCGAAGGTCCTCGGTGGCGAGCCCCAGGACGTCCTGATCGACGGCGAGACGATCGTCGAGGTGGGGACCGGCATCGACGCGGGCGACGCGACCGTCGTCGAGGCCGACGGCAAGATCCTGCTGCCCGGCCTCGTCGACCTGCACACCCACCTGCGCGAGCCCGGCCGCGAGGACTCCGAGACCGTCCTGACCGGTACGCGCGCCGCCGCGTCCGGTGGCTACACCGCCGTGTTCGCCATGGCCAACACCTTCCCCGTCGCCGACACCGCCGGCGTCGTCGAGCAGGTCTACCGCCTCGGCCAGGAGGGCGGGTACGCGGACGTCCAGCCGATCGGCGCCGTCACCGTCGGCCTGGAGGGCAAGAAGCTCGCCGAGCTCGGCGCCATGCACGAGTCCGCCGCCGGTGTCACCGTCTTCTCCGACGACGGCAAGTGCGTCGACGACGCCGTGATCATGCGGCGCGCCCTGGAGTACGTGAAGGCCTTCGGCGGCGTCGTCGCCCAGCACGCCCAGGAGCCCCGCCTGACCGAGGGCGCCCAGATGAACGAGGGCGTCGTCTCCGCCGAGCTGGGCCTGGGCGGCTGGCCCGCCGTCGCCGAGGAGTCGATCATCGCGCGTGACGTGCTGCTCGCCGAGCACGTCGGCTCGCGCGTGCACATCTGCCACCTGTCGACCGCCGGTTCGGTCGAGATCGTGCGCTGGGCCAAGTCGCGCGGCATCGACGTGACCGCCGAGGTCACCCCGCACCACCTGCTCCTGACCGACGAGATGGTCCGCTCGTACAACCCGGTCTACAAGGTCAACCCGCCGCTGCGCACCGAGCGCGACGTCATGGCGCTGCGCGAGGCCCTGGCCGACGGCACCATCGACATCGTCGCCACCGACCACGCCCCGCACCCGCACGAGGACAAGGACTGCGAGTGGGCCGCGGCCGCCATGGGCATGGTGGGCCTGGAGACCGCGCTCTCCGTGGTCCAGCAGACGATGGTCGAGACCGGCCTTCTCACCTGGGCCGCGGTCGCCGACCGGATGTCCGTCAAGCCCGCGCAGATCGGCCGGGCCACCGGCCACGGCCGCCCCGTCTCGGCTGGTGAGCCCGCGAACCTCACGCTTCTCGATCCGGCTTACCGTGGTGTCGTGGACCCCGCGGGCTTCGCCTCGCGCAGCGGCAACACCCCCTACGAGGGCCGTGAGCTGCCGGGCCGCGTGACGCACACGTGGCTGCGGGGCCGCGCCACGCTCGTCGACGGGAAGCTCGCGTGACATCTCTGATCTCCACCGCCGCAGGAAGTGCCGTCGTGGTCGCCGCCGAGAAGAAGTCGGCGGACGTGACGGACTGGGCCGCCCGCGCGGGCTGGGTCGTCGGCCTTCTGCTCTTCATCGCGCTCGTCTACTGGCTGATGCGCGAGGGCTGGAAGTGGCGCGGCACGCTCCAGGGCGACCTGCCCGAGCTGCCCAGCGCGCCGACCGAGCCGGGCCCGGCGAAACTTGAGCTGAGCGGCCGCTACCACGGCTCCACGACGGCAGGGCAGTGGCTCGACCGCATCGTGGCGCACGGCCTCGGTACGCGCAGCCGCGTGGAGCTGACGCTCACGGACGCGGGCCTGGACGTCGTACGCCCCGGGGCGGCCGACTTCTTCGTCCCGGCCGCGCAGCTGCGCGAGGCGCGCCTGGACAAGGGCATCGCCGGAAAGGTCCTCGCGGAGGGCGGTCTGCTGATCGTCACCTGGGAGCACGGCGAGAAGCTGATCGATTCCGGCTTCCGCTCGGACCACGCGGCCGAGCAGGCCGACTGGGTCGAGGCCGTCAACAACATGATCAACGCGAACGCGAACACGAACGCGAAGACGATGGAAACGAAGGAAGGCACCGCACGATGACGACCTCCACCAGGGGAGCCACCAAAACTCCCGCCGTACTCGTCCTGGAGGACGGCCGCATCTTCCGCGGCCGCGCCTACGGGGCCGTGGGGGAGACCTTCGGCGAAGCGGTGTTCTCCACCGGCATGACCGGCTACCAGGAGACCCTCACCGACCCCTCGTACCACCGCCAGGTCGTCGTCATGACGTCCCCGCACGTCGGCAACACGGGCGTGAACGACGAGGACCCCGAGTCGAAGAAGATCTGGGTCGCCGGATACGTCGTGCGGGACCCCGCACGCGTGCCCTCGAACTGGCGCTCCCAGCGCACGCTCGACGAGGAACTCGTCAACCAGGGCGTCGTGGGCATCAGCGGCATCGACACCCGTGCGCTCACCCGCCACCTGCGCGAGCGCGGCGCGATGCGCGTCGGCATCTTCTCCGGCAGCGCGCTCCCGGACGAGGGCGCGATGCTCGCCGAGGTCCGCCGGCAGCCCGAGATGAAGGGCGCGAACCTCGCCGCCGAGGTCGCCACCAAGGAGACCTACGTCGTCCCCGCGATCGGCGAGAAGCGCTTCACCGTCGCCGCCGTCGACCTCGGCATCAAGGGCATGACCCCGCACCGCATGGCCGAGCGCGGCATCGAGGTGCACGTGCTGCCCGCGACCGCGACCGCCGAGGACATCTACGCGGTCGAGCCCGACGGCGTGTTCTTCTCCAACGGTCCCGGCGACCCGGCGACCGCGGACGGCCCCGTCGCCGTCATGCGCGCCGTCCTGGAGCGCAAGACCCCGCTGTTCGGCATCTGCTTCGGCAACCAGATCCTCGGCCGCGCCCTCGGCTTCGGCACCTTCAAGCTGAAGTACGGCCACCGCGGCATCAACCAGCCCGTGCAGGACCGCACGACCGGCAAGGTCGAGGTCACCGCGCACAACCACGGCTTCGCCGTCGACGCGCCGCTCGACAAGGTCTCCGACACCCCCTACGGGCGCGCCGAGGTCTCCCACGTGTGCCTCAACGACCAGGTGGTGGAGGGGCTCCAGCTCCTCGACCAGCCCGCGTTCAGCGTCCAGTACCACCCCGAGGCGGCCGCGGGCCCGCACGACGCCGCGTACCTCTTCGACCGCTTCGTATCCCTGATGACCACAGAAGGAGCCCAGCGTGCCTAAGCGCTCCGATATCCAGTCCGTCCTGGTCATCGGCTCCGGCCCGATCGTCATCGGCCAGGCCGCGGAGTTCGACTACTCCGGTACCCAGGCCTGCCGCGTGCTCAAGGCCGAGGGCCTGCGCGTCATCCTGGTCAACTCCAACCCGGCGACGATCATGACCGACCCGGAGATCGCCGACGCGACCTACGTCGAGCCGATCACCCCGGAGTTCGTCGAGAAGATCATCGCCAAGGAGCGCCCCGACGCGCTGCTGCCCACCCTCGGCGGCCAGACCGCGCTCAACACCGCGATCTCCATGCACGAGCAGGGTGTCCTGGAGAAGTACGGCGTCGAGCTCATCGGCGCCAACGTCGAGGCGATCAACAAGGGCGAGGACCGCGACCTCTTCAAGGGCGTCGTCGAAGAGGTCAACAAGAAGATCGGGCACGGCGAGTCCGCCCGCTCGTACATCTGCCACTCCATGGACGACGTCCTCAGGGGCGTCGACGAGCTGGGCGGCTACCCCGTGGTCGTCCGCCCCTCCTTCACCATGGGCGGCGCCGGTTCCGGCTTCGCGCACGACGAGGAGGAGCTGCGCCGCATCGCCGGGCAGGGCCTGACGCTCTCGCCGACCACCGAGGTGCTCCTGGAGGAGTCCATCCTCGGCTGGAAGGAGTACGAGCTGGAGCTGATGCGCGACAAGAACGACAACGTCGTGGTCGTCTGCTCCATCGAGAACTTCGACCCGATGGGCGTGCACACCGGCGACTCGATCACCGTCGCGCCCGCGATGACGCTGACCGACCGCGAGTACCAGACCCTTCGTGACGTCGGCATCGCGATCATCCGCGAGGTCGGCGTCGACACCGGCGGCTGCAACATCCAGTTCGCCATCGACCCGACGGACGGCCGGGTCATCGTCATCGAGATGAACCCGCGCGTCTCGCGGTCCTCCGCGCTGGCGTCGAAGGCCACCGGATTCCCGATCGCGAAGATCGCGGCGAAGCTGGCCGTCGGCTACACGCTGGACGAGATCCCGAACGACATCACCGAGAAGACCCCGGCCTCCTTCGAGCCGACCCTCGACTACGTGGTGGTCAAGGCCCCGCGTTTCGCCTTCGAGAAGTTCCCCTCGGCGGACTCGACCCTGACGACCACCATGAAGTCGGTCGGCGAGGCCATGGCGATCGGCCGCAACTTCACCGAGGCGCTGCAGAAGGCGCTGCGGTCCCTGGAGAAGAAGGGCTCGCAGTTCACCTTCGTCGGCGAGCCCGGCGACAAGGACGAGCTCCTGGCCGAGTCCGTGCGGCCGACCGACGGGCGCATCAACTCCGTCATGCAGGCCATCCGCGCCGGCGCCACCCAGGAAGAGGTCTTCGACTCCACGAAGATCGACCCGTGGTTCGTCGACCAGCTCTTCCTGATCAAGGAGATCGCGGACGAGCTGGCCGCCGCCGAGCGCCTGGACGCCGATCTCCTCGCCGAGGCCAAGCGGCACGGCTTCTCCGACGCCCAGATCGCCGAGATCCGCGGCCTGCGCGAGGACGTCGTCCGCGAGGTGCGCCACGCGCTCGGCGTCCGCCCGGTCTACAAGACGGTCGACACCTGCGCCGCCGAGTTCGCCGCGAAGACGCCGTACTTCTACTCCTCGTACGACGAGGAGAACGAGGTCGCCAAGCGCGAGAAGCCCGCGGTCATCATCCTGGGCTCGGGCCCCAACCGCATCGGCCAGGGCATCGAGTTCGACTACTCCTGCGTCCACGCCTCCTTCGCGCTGAGCGACGCGGGCTACGAGACCGTGATGGTCAACTGCAACCCCGAGACCGTCTCGACGGACTACGACACCTCCGACCGTCTGTACTTCGAGCCGCTGACGCTCGAAGACGTCCTGGAGATCGTCAACGCCGAGGCGCAGGCCGGTCCGATCGCGGGCGTCATCGTCCAGCTCGGCGGCCAGACCCCGCTCGGCCTCGCCCAGGCGCTCAAGGACAACGGCGTGCCGGTCGTGGGCACATCGCCCGAGGCCATCCACGCCGCCGAGGACCGCGGCGCCTTCGGCCGCGTGCTCGCGGAGGCCGGTCTGCCGGCGCCCAAGCACGGCACCGCCACCACCTTCGCCGAGGCCAAGGCGATCGCCGACGAGATCGGCTACCCCGTCCTCGTCCGCCCGTCGTACGTGCTCGGCGGTCGCGGCATGGAGATCGTGTACGACGAGACGCGCCTGTCCGCGTACATCGAGGAGTCGACCGAGATCAGCCCCTCGCGGCCGGTGCTCGTCGACCGCTTCCTGGACGACGCGATCGAGATCGACGTGGACGCGCTCTACGACGGCGAGGAGCTCTACCTCGGCGGCGTCATGGAGCACATCGAGGAGGCCGGCATCCACTCCGGCGACTCGGCGTGCGCGCTGCCCCCGATCACGCTCGGCGGCCACGACATCAAGCGGCTGCGCGCCTCCACGGAGGGCATCGCCAAGGGCGTCGGCGTCCGCGGCCTGATCAACATCCAGTTCGCGATGGCCGGGGACATCCTCTACGTCCTCGAGGCCAACCCGCGTGCCTCGCGCACCGTCCCCTTCACCTCGAAGGCGACCGCGGTGCCGCTGGCCAAGGCCGCCGCGCGCATCTCGCTCGGCGCGACCGTCGCCGAGCTGCGCGCCGAGGGCATGCTCCCGGCCACCGGCGACGGCGGCACGCTACCGATGGACGCGCCGATCTCGGTGAAGGAAGCCGTCATGCCGTGGTCGCGCTTCCGCGACATCCACGGCCGTGGCGTCGACACCGTCCTCGGCCCGGAGATGCGCTCCACCGGTGAAGTCATGGGCATCGACTCGGTGTTCGGCACGGCGTACGCCAAGTCGCAGGCGGGCGCCTACGGTCCGCTGCCGACCAAGGGCCGTGCCTTCATCTCCGTCGCCAACCGCGACAAGCGCACGATGATCTTCCCGGCGCGCGAACTGGTGGCGCACGGCTTCGAGTTGCTCGCCACGTCCGGCACCGCCGAGGTGCTCAAGCGCAACGGGATCAACGCCACGGTCGTGCGCAAGCAGAGCGAGGGCGAGGGCCCGAACGGCGAGAAGACGATCGTCCAGCTGATCCACGACGGCGCGGTCGACCTCATCGTCAACACCCCGTACGGCACGGGTGGCCGCCTCGACGGCTACGACATCCGTACGGCGGCCGTCTCCCGCTCCGTGCCCTGCCTGACCACGGTCCAGGCGCTCGCCGCCGCCGTCCAGGGCATCGACGCGCTCAACCACGGCGACGTGGGCGTCCGTTCACTCCAGGAACACGCGGAGCATCTGACCGCGGCCCGCGACTAGCAGCCCACCAGGGGGACACCGATCCGGTGTCCCCCTTCTGCTGAGGACACGTACATGTACAAATTCTTCTTCAACCTCGTCTTCAAGCGCATGGACCCGGAGCAGGCCCACTACACGGCCTTCCGCTGGATCCGGCTCGCGGCCCGCGTCCCCGTGCTGCGCACGTTCGTCGCGGCCGTGCTCGCGCCGCGCCACAAGGAGCTGCGCACCGAGGCCTTCGGGCTGCGGATGCACGGTCCCTTCGGGCTCGCGGCGGGCTTCGACAAGAACGCCGTCGCGATCGACGGCATGTCGATGCTGGGCTTCGACCACATCGAGATCGGCACGGTCACGGGGGAGCCGCAGCCCGGCAACCCCAAGAAGCGTCTCTTCCGCCTCGTGCAGGACCGCGCGCTGATCAACCGCATGGGATTCAACAACGAGGGCTCGGCGGCCGTGGCCGAGCGCCTGGGGGCCCGCAGGGCCGTCTTCAAGACGGTCGTGGGCGTGAACATCGGCAAGACCAAGGTCGTCCCCGAGGAGGAGGCCGCAGCCGACTACGTGAAGTCGACCGAGCGGCTCGCCGTCCACGCCGACTACCTCGTGGTGAACGTGTCGTCCCCCAACACCCCCGGCCTGCGCAACCTCCAGGCCACGGAGTCGCTGCGGCCGCTGCTCACCGCCGTACGCGAGGCGGCCGACCGGAGCGGGACCGCGCGGCGCGTGCCGCTGCTCGTGAAGATCGCCCCCGACCTGGCGGACGAGGACATCGACGCGGTCGCCGACCTGGCCGTCGAGCTGGGCCTCGACGGCATCATCGCCACGAACACGACCATCGCCCGCGATGGCCTGGGTTTGCAATCCGAACCTTCGCTCTACGGAGAGACCGGCGGCCTGTCCGGGGCTCCGCTCAAGGAGCGCTCCCTGGAGGTCCTGCGCCGCCTCTACGCGCGCGTGGGCGACCGCATCACGCTCGTGGGCGTCGGCGGCATCGAGAACGCCGAGGACGCCTGGCAGCGGATTCTCGCGGGCGCCACCCTGGTGCAGGGCTACAGCGCGTTCATCTACGAAGGTCCCTTCTGGGCCCGATCCGTCCACAAGGGCCTCGCCGCCCGCCTGAACACCTCCCCGTACGCCACGCTCGCCGAGGCCGTCGGCGCCGACGTCAGGAAGCCCGCATGAGTGCCCTTGAACCCTTCGGTACGCGCCTGCGCCGCGCGATGGACGAGCGCGGCCCGCTGTGCGTCGGCATCGACCCGCACGCGTCCCTGCTGTCCGCCTGGGGCCTGAACGACGACGTCGCGGGCCTGGAGCGGTTCACCGGGACCGTCGTGGACGCGCTCGCCGGGAGCGTCGCGGTCTTCAAGCCGCAGAGCGCGTTCTTCGAGCGCTTCGGCTCGCGCGGCATCGCCGTACTGGAGAAGGCCGTCCAGGAGCTGCGCGCGGCAGGGGCCCTGGTGGTCATGGACGCCAAGCGCGGCGACATCGGCTCGACGATGGCCGCCTACGCGGAGACCTTCCTGCACAAGGACGCGCCGCTGTTCTCCGACGCCCTCACGGTCTCGCCCTACCTCGGCTACGGCTCGCTGAAGCCGGCCGTCGACCTCGCGCGCGAGAACGGCACCGGGCTCTTCGTGCTCGCCCTCACCTCGAACCCCGAGGGCGCCGAGGTGCAGCACGCGGTGCGCGAGGACGGCCGCACGATCGGCGCGACGATGCTCGGTCACCTGGCGGCACAGAACGCGGGCGCGGAGCCCCTGGGGTCCTTCGGGGCCGTCGTCGGGGCCACGCTGGGGGACCTGTCCTCGTACGATCTCGCGATCAACGGTCCGCTGCTCGCCCCCGGCATCGGGGCGCAGGGCGCCACTCCGGCGGATCTGCCGGGTGTCTTCGGAAGCGCCGTACGCAACGTCGTGCCGAGCGTCAGCCGGGGTGTCCTGCGTCACGGTCCCGACGTGGCGGGGCTGCGCGTCGCGGCGAGCCGCTTCGCGGACGAGATCCGTGAGGCCGTCGCCTCGGCCTGAGGTCGTCCTGAGGGTGTTTTTCCGCCTTCGAACGACGTGTCCGGCCACGTCCTTACGTTTCGCTGATGGCTCACCAAGCCAAAACCGGGGTGAAATGCCCGGAATGTACACCTCGACAGAGGCTGACCAGGACTTTTCGTCTGTTCTCGCTGACTCCGGCGGCCATGCCCGCTAGTCTCCGACGAGAGCGAACGGGCAAGCGCGTTGCACGTTGCTCACCAGGTGTGGGGCGACTAGGTTCCTCACCGGTCCGTATCCGACAGTTCGACATCCGAGGTGACGTAGGCGTGGCTCTTCCGCCCCTTACCCCTGAACAGCGCGCAGCCGCGCTCGAAAAGGCCGCCGCGGCTCGCCGGGAGCGGGCCGAGGTCAAGAATCGACTCAAGCACTCCGGCGCCTCCCTTCATGAGGTCATCAAGCAGGGACAGGAGAACGATGTCATCGGCAAGATGAAGGTCTCCGCTCTCCTGGAGTCCCTGCCGGGCGTGGGCAAGGTCCGCGCCAAGCAGATCATGGAGCGTCTTGGCATCTCCGAGAGCCGCCGTGTGCGTGGTCTCGGCTCCAACCAGATCGCCTCCTTGGAGCGTGAGTTCGGCGGTGGCGCTGCCTGACGTTCTCAGGCACTCCTGAGAACCTGGATAATCGCTGCATGGCTGCAACATCCCGGGGGACGACCCCCGTGCCCCCGGACGTACGTCCGCGGCTGACCGTGCTCTCCGGCCCCTCAGGGGTCGGCAAGAGCACGGTCGTCGCTCATATGCGCAAGGAACACCCCGAGGTCTGGCTCTCGGTCTCCGCCACCACCCGCAAGCCGCGACCCGGCGAGAAGCACGGCGTCCACTACTTCTTCGTCTCCGACGAAGAGATGGACAAGCTGATCGCCAACAGCGAGCTGCTGGAATGGGCCGAGTTCGCGGGCAACCGCTACGGCACGCCGCGGGGTGCCGTCCTCGAGCGTCTGGAGGCGGGCGAGCCCGTCCTCCTGGAGATCGATCTGCAGGGCGCACGCCTGGTCCGCGAGTCGATGTCCGAGGCGCAGCTGGTCTTCCTCGCCCCGCCGAGCTGGGAGGAGCTGGTCCGCCGGCTCACCGGCCGGGGGACCGAGGCGCCGGAGGTCATCGAGCGCAGGCTCGGCGCGGCGAAGATCGAACTCGCCGCCGAGGCGGAGTTCGATACGACCCTGGTCAATACCTCCGTCGAGGATGTGGCGCGTGAGCTGCTAGCCTTGATGAAAGTTGTTTGATCTTCTTCATCCTCAGTAACCCGGCTTGATCTTCAATTTCCATTCGAAGGTCAATCCCCATCGGAAGGCAGAGAGTGTCCTCTTCCATCACTGCGCCCGAGGGCATCATCAACCCGCCGATTGATGAGCTCCTCGAAGCGACCGACTCGAAGTACAGCCTCGTGATCTACGCCGCCAAGCGCGCGCGTCAGATCAACGCGTACTACTCGCAGCTCGGTGAGGGCCTGTTGGAGTACGTCGGCCCGCTGGTGGACACGCACGTCCACGAGAAGCCGCTCTCGATCGCGCTCCGCGAGATCAACGCGGGTCTGCTGACGTCGGAGGCCATCGAGGGCCCGGCTCAGTAGTCGTAGTTCTTTTCTTCACGTTCTTCTCGCGAAGAACTTCACCGCAGGCCCGGCAGCGCGACTGCCGGGCCTGTGGTGTGTCATGGAGTCGTACGTTCCCCGGTGCGGGGATCGCGAGTGCGGGGAGGCACGGTGGGCAAGCCCAAGGTCGTTCTGGGGGTCAGCGGCGGAATCGCCGCGTACAAGGCCTGTGAGCTGCTGCGGCGGCTGACCGAGTCCGGCCATGACGTACGCGTCGTGCCGACCGAGTCGGCGCTGCACTTCGTGGGGGCCGCGACCTGGTCGGCGCTGTCCGGCAACCCGGTCTCGACCGAGGTGTGGGACTCCGTCCACGAGGTGCCCCACGTACGGATCGGGCAGGCGGCGGACGTCGTCATCGTCGCCCCGGCGACGGCCGACATGATGGCGAAGGCGGCCCACGGCCTCGCCGACGACCTCCTGACGAACACGCTCCTCACCGCCCGCTGTCCGGTGATCTTCGCGCCCGCGATGCACACGGAGATGTGGGAGCACCCGGCCACGCAGGAGAACGTCGCCACGCTGCGCCGCCGCGGGGCCCTCGTCGTCGAGCCCGCCGTCGGCCGCCTCACGGGCGTGGACACGGGCAAGGGGCGCTTCCCCGACCCGGTGGAGCTCTTCGAGGTCGTACGCCGTGTCCTGGCGCGCGGCGACCTGCCCCGCGACCTCGCGGGGCGGCACGTCGTCGTCAGCGCGGGCGGGACGCGCGAGCCGCTCGACCCGGTCCGCTTCCTGGGCAACCGTTCCTCCGGCAAGCAGGGGTACGCCCTGGCCCGCAGCGCGGCGGCGCGGGGCGCCCGCGTGACGCTCGTGTCGGCGAACGCGGCGCTGCCGGAGCCCGCCGGCGTCGACGTCGTGCCCGTCGGCACCGCCGTCCAGCTCCGCGAGGCGGTCCTGAAGGCGGCGGCGGACGCCGACGCCGTGGTGATGGCCGCGGCCGTGGCCGATTTCCGCCCCGAGACGTACGCGACCGGAAAGATCAAGAAGAAGGACGGCCAGGAGCAGCCCCCGATCGCCCTGGTCCGCAACCCCGACATCCTGGCCGAGATCGCGGGGGACCGGCCGCGCCCCGGTCAGATCGTCGTCGGCTTCGCCGCCGAGACGGACGACGTGCTCGCCAACGGCCGCGCCAAGCTGGAGCGCAAGGGCTGCGACCTGCTCGTCGTGAACGAAGTGGGCGAGCGCAAGACGTTCGGCTCCGAGGAGAACGAGGCGCTCGTGCTCGGCGCCGACGGCAGCGAGACCCCCGTGCCGTACGGCCCCAAGGAGGCCCTCGCGGACACGGTCTGGGATCTCGTGACGGAACGCCTGCCGAAGAATTCCTGAAAAGAGAGGGGCACGTCTCAGGAAATCCTCTGCCGAAACCCCACCGGAACTGGAGCGAAAACCGGGGCGCGGATGCCACAATCGCCCCACTGGACGCCTCAAACCCGGGAAATTCGGGCGTGAGGCCCTCTGGTGGAGACCGATCGTCGTACCGCACAATGCAGTGCCGCAGGTCACAGCGCTCCCAAGTGGCGAGACACGTGGTCCGGCGGCCGAGTGCGACCGATAAACTGGTCTCGGACGACGCCGGGCGCAGCTCCCGGCCGTCCACCAATGATCAGCCAGCAGCCGCTGCAACCACAGGGAGCGATGTGTCCCGCCGTCTCTTCACCTCGGAGTCTGTGACCGAGGGTCACCCCGACAAGATCGCTGACCAGATCAGCGACACCATTCTCGACGCCCTTCTGCGGGAGGACCCGAAATCCCGGGTCGCCGTGGAGACGTTGATCACCACCGGCCTGGTGCACGTGGCCGGCGAGGTGACGACCAAGGCGTACGCGCCGATCGCTCAGCTGGTCCGCGACAAGATCCTCGAGATCGGTTACGACTCCTCGAAGAAGGGCTTCGACGGCGCCTCCTGTGGCGTCTCGGTGTCCATCGGCTCGCAGTCCCCCGACATCGCGCAGGGCGTCGACACGGCGTACGAGAAGCGTGTCGAGGGCGACGAGGACGAGCTCGACAAGCAGGGCGCGGGCGACCAGGGCCTGATGTTCGGCTACGCCTGCGACGAGACGCCGGAGCTGATGCCGCTCCCGATCCACCTCGCGCACCGCCTGTCGCGCCGCCTCTCCGAGGTCCGCAAGAACGGGACCATCCCGTACCTGCGCCCCGACGGCAAGACCCAGGTCACCATCGAGTACGACGGCGACAAGGCCGTCCGTCTCGACACGGTCGTGGTCTCCTCGCAGCACGCCTCCGACATCGACCTGGACTCGCTCCTCGCTCCCGACATCCGGGAGTTCGTGGTCGAGCCCGAGCTGAAGGCGCTCCTCGAGGACGGCATCAAGCTGGAGACCGAGGGCTACCGCCTCCTGGTCAACCCGACGGGCCGCTTCGAGATCGGCGGCCCGATGGGTGACGCCGGCCTGACCGGCCGCAAGATCATCATCGACACGTACGGCGGCATGGCCCGCCACGGCGGCGGCGCCTTCTCCGGCAAGGACCCGTCCAAGGTCGACCGCTCGGCCGCGTACGCGATGCGCTGGGTCGCCAAGAACGTCGTCGCCGCAGGCCTCGCGGCCCGCTGCGAGGTGCAGGTCGCGTACGCGATCGGCAAGGCCGAGCCGGTGGGCCTGTTCGTGGAGACCTTCGGTACGGCCACGGTCGACACCGACAAGATCGAGGCTGCCATCGCCGAGGTCTTCGACCTGCGCCCGGCCGCGATCATCCGCGACCTGGACCTGCTCCGCCCCATCTACGCCCAGACCGCGGCGTACGGCCACTTCGGCCGTGCGATCCCCGACTTCACGTGGGAGCGGACGGATCGCGTGGATGCGCTGCGGAAGGCTGCGGGGCTGTAGGGCTCTTCCTCAGGCTCCTCAGGGCCCGGCTCTCCTACGGGAGGGCCGGGCCCTGTCTGTCGAGTCGGCGGGGCGGCGCGGTCAGGATTCGGGCGAGGGCGACGAGGACGACGAGGACGACGAGGACGACGCCGGGTCGGATCCGTTCGGGGACGCTGCCGCTGCGGTCGGCCGTGCGGCGAAGCGACGCCGTATTTCCTGGGCCGTCTCCTCGTCCCAGTCCTCGATGGCCATGGCCACCTGCTCGGAGAGCAGCATCAACTCTTCGTCTCCCGGAGTGCGTCCCAGCCGACGTACGAAGTCCGTGAACGTGTCCGCCGCGCCAGGCTCCGTGGGTTCCTCCGGGGTGAAGGGCCCTTCGAACGCATGGGGGGTCCCGAAAGCGGGGGACTCCGGCTCCGGGAGCGTGATCGGCGGGAATGCCTCGGGCACGAGATGGCGGAACGGCTCGGCGACCTCTTCGTTGTTGGCGGCGGACGTGAGGCGGGCCAGCAAGCCGATGTCGTTGACCGCCTTCTCCACGTGGTCGTCGTTCTTCGCGAGCCACCACACGACCGCGCTGCCGGTGTCCCGCAGGACGTCACCGCCGAGGTACTCGCGTTTGTTGCGCTCGTAGTTGCGCTCGTGTTCCCAGAGATCCTCGTTCTTGCGAATGGCCGCGAGACGGTCAAGGCGCTGCTGGTCCTCCTCCGGGAGCACGAGGACGACGTCCAGGGCCAGGGCACGGACGCGTCCCCCGGGGTCCGCTTCCATCACTCCCAGCGCACCGCTGAGCTCCTGCTGGACGAGGGAGCTTCTGAAGGGTTCGCGGCGCGACGTCACCGCGCGGGCCCGTTCGACGACGGCGTCCATCGCCAGGGCGCCCGCGTTGATGAGCGAGACATCGGCCGAGGGCTCCGCCGGGCACCAGCGGACCGTGGCCGAGAACAAGAAGTCGTAGTCGGGGAACTGACTGGGCAGGGAGATCCGGTCCACGTACACCTCGCGGCGCTCGACCGGGGGGATCGGCTGGTCGGGCACCGTGCCGGGCGGGAACGGGTCCCGCCTGCGTGCCCGTGCCGCGGTCGTCGCCGCCACCGCCAGGGCGGACAGCAGGATGACGACGGCTGTGGGCCACACCCAGAAGGGCCAGTCGAGGCAGAGACCGAGGATGAGGACGAGCAGGGCGCCGATGAGGGTGAGGAACGTCGAAACCGTCTTCTGTCCGGTGCTCATGAGGGGGCTGCCTCCCGTTGTCGCGGCGTGGTCGAGTCTCGTGACAGGCGTGTGGTCTGTGCCTCGTTGATCTTCCGCAGGAGGAGCGTCGAGAGTTCGGGCCGGGTGCGTTCCCGGGCGGACGCGTAGAGGCGGCTGAGGATCGCGTACCGCGTCTCCGCCGCGGCCACGAGCACGTCGAAGAGCCGGCCCGCGATCGCGGGGTCCTCCGTGGCGTCGGCCGCGGAGATCCACGTCTCGGCGCATGCGGCCCAGCGCTCCGGCCCGGCGTGGTCGAAGGCGGCGGCCCACCCCGTCGTGAGCCAGCCTCGGGTCGTCGAGGAGCGGAGGAAGGGCCTGGGGAGGCTCGTCGGAGCCGTGAGCTCCAGGAAGAGGTCGGTGTCCGGCCGCCGGTGGTCGTCGGACGACGAGACAGTGAGGCGGTACAGCAGACGCCGGTGGAGCCTGAGATCCTCCGGGTCGTTGGTGACGTAGCGCAGCAGGGTCTCGCGGGCGATCCCCGGGAACTGCTCGTGACGGGCCAGGTGGTGCAGGCGGACCAGCGCGGCCTCCGGGTGGCGCACCGCCATGACCTTCTCGCAGACTTCGGCGAGTACTCGGCGCAGGCCGTCGGAGAGTTGCCGTTGCTTGGACCATTCGTAGATCTGTTGCCTGAAGGCTCCGCCGCACGCTTCGCTGGGAATGCTCTGCGCCAGCAGTTGTGCCGCGGCTCGTAGCCGCTCGTTCTGCGTCGGGGCGCTGGTCCAGTCCTTGACGAGGCCGATCAGCTCCCCGGTGTCCTCGGTCGACAGACACAGCTCGGTAAAGCGATGGACCAGGCGCTCGCGGTCGGCGTCGGCGAGTTCCGACAGACCGAGGATCTCGGACACCCAGGCGCGCAACGGCTCTCTGAGGTCCGGCCTGGTGGTCCAGAAGTGCCGCCGCACGGCTCGGGCGAAGCCGCGCCTCTCGAAACGGACGCGGGAGGTACCGTCCCAGACAGCGTCGATCTTTTCCAGGCGCTCGTCGAGGCCGGGGTGCTCAAGGAGAGGACGGGCCTCCACGGGGGACTTGACCACCGAGAGCAGGGACGCCGTGGCCCGGTGCACCGCCTCGGCCCGCGCACCATGGAGCAGCGCCGAGGAGAGCAGCAGGGCGCGCTGCGGTCCCTTGCGTACATGGGGAACGAGTTCGGCGACCTCAGGGCCGCGGTCCGTCTGCTCCGCGACCGCCCGCTCGCACCAGGCGCCGAAGGTGTCCCCCTCGCGCCCGGCCGCACGCATCTCCAGGATCCGGACCGCCAGCCGCGCCAGCTCCCGCATCGGGGGCCTGGTCTCCACGAAGGTGAGTAGGGCCGGGGGAGACGGATCACAGATCCTGGTGTCCAGGCCGCCGCAGCGCAGATGACGGATGATCACGTCCAGCCGGTCGGGTGGTCCGATCTTCTTGCGCAACGCCAGGAATTCGGGAGCCAGTTGGTCCTGCCGCAGTCTTGGGAGCACCACAGCCAGATGGGCGTGCTTGCTCTGGAGCGCGTGGTGGAAGTCCCACAGTTGCGCCTGGACGGCGTTCCACAACCGCTCGTTCGCGGCGGAGAGGTCGAAGAGCATCTGATCCTGCTCGCCGATCATGTCCGCCGAGAGGCGCGGTGCCTTTCCGTCGTCCGACTCGGTGGTGAGTTCGTGGTACGTCCCTGTCCCACGGGGCAGTTCACGCAGCAGGACGCGGGCGGCGGAGCTCCTCCCGCTGCCCGGCTCCCCGTCCAGGAAGAGCATGTTCCTGGACTCCAGGACGTCGTAGGCGGCGCTGATGTGCACAGGCCGGGAGAACTGCTGCTGAAGATGGCGCAGTTGGCTCTCGGCCACGCGCCGGCGCGCGGCGGGCGGGGTCTTGAGCAGGTTCTCCGCCGTGAACGTGACGTACATGTCCCCGGGGCCGGTGTTGACGGCGCGCGTCGGACCGGAGAACTCCGTGTGCGAGCTGCCGCTCACCGTTCGTCGTCCTTGTCCCGTCGGCGCGCCGCGCCGAAGTCCTGCCGGATACCGCCGTGGTTGTCACCCGCGACAAACGTCGAGTTCGCGTTCTCGCCGGTCACGTGGGCCGAGTTGCTGTACAGATTGCCGGGCCCGGTGTGCACAGGACCCTGGGATCCCTTGATGACGGTGCCCGCGTCGCCGCTCACGGTGCCGGCCTGGACGACGGTGCCGCCTCGCACGGTGTCCACGTTGTTCTGCGTCGTGCCCGGCTCTGTGGCCTTGACGCCTGCCCGTTCGGCCTTCGCGAGCTCAGGGATCAGGTCGGTGAGCACGTCACCGATGCGCTGGATGTCGTACGCGTCGTTCTGGTTGTCGTACCGCAGCGTCTGGCAGTCGGCCAGGCGGGCCAGGGGCCTGGGCAGCCGGTTCCTCGCGGGACGCTCGGTGCGCCGCCCGGCCAGCACGGGTATGACGGGGATGCCGCAGCGGAACGCCTCCAGGAGCTCCTTGCGCACCCAGTCCTCCGGGCGGTGCAGAGCGGGGTGATCGATCCAGTCGGGGCCGATGACAGCCAGGAGGACACCACTGCGGCGCACCCCGCGCGTCAGTTCCTCGTCGAAGAACGCGCCGGGCGGGATCGACTTGCTGGCACGGAAGATGCGGCCCGCGCCGAACCGGGCGGTGAGCTGGTTGTGGAGGGTGGTGGCGGTCTGGTCGCCGTCCCCTGTGCGGTAGTTGACGAAGACATCGGGCATGGCGAAATGACCTTTCTGCCTGGATGGGTGAGCGGAGGCGCCGCTCAGCGCGCTACAGGTGTGAGCGACGCGTTGAGATGCGGGGCGATGGCCAGAAAGGCCGGACGGCGCGGATGACGTGCCAGAGTGCGTGCCAGTCGACGCAGATCGGTGGCGATGGTCGCCGAGCCCACGCAGTCCGTGGTCAGCAGAAGACGGCCGGTCAGCTCGCAGGAGTGGTCGAACTCGCCGGCGACGGCGTGTGCGAGGGCGCGTCGCACGCCGTACCGTGCCTGGGTGCGCAGGGCGTGCGCGGGGATGTCGGCACATTCGCGGTCCAGGTGCTCGGCCGCCTCCCGAGGCCTGCCCAGGTCCACGAGGCACCAGCCGGTGATCATGGCGGCGGGGTCCCCGAGATGAGTGGTCCCCAGGGCCGGGGCGGCGTCGCGGCTGTCCGAGGACAGGAGTGCGCGGGCCGCGTCCAGCGCGCGCATGCAGGCGTCGTAGTCACCGGCGAGGGCGTGGCCCTGTGCTTCACGCTGGGCCGCGAGTCCGCGGATGCGGGCCGGGAGGCGCTGCGAGCGTGCACGCGCGGCCAGGGCGATCGTGTCAGCGGCGTTTCCCTTGTAGTACGTGATCAGAGCACGACGTACGAGTGCGTAGGAGGCGAGGTCGTGATCGCCCGCGACTTCCGCGAGATCGACGGCACGGTCCGTCCAGCGCAGGGCGGCCTCGTCGTCTCCGGACTCTTCGGCCATCCACCCCGCGTACTCCGCGTACCGGGAGGCGAGCCCCCGTAGTTTCCGAGCCGTGCGCGGGCCGGTGCGGGTGGCGAGCGAGCACAGCGAACGCGTCTGCTCGGCGAGGGTGGGCAGGACGCTGCTTGCCGGGGACATCTGACCCAGCCGACGGTACTGGTCGAACAAGGCGTGGGAGATCTCCAGGAGGTTCGACCCCAGCGCCTCGGGCGGTTCTGAGAGGCCGGAGTTCTCCGCGACGCCCAGGAGGGACGCCGCACCGGTGGCCATGACGCGGCGCCTGCTCGGAAGCACGGCGCTCTCCGCCCCGCCTTCGGCCGATGCGTCCTCGTGGGGAAGCGGATGTGCCGGTACGAGTGAGGCGAGGGTTCCGTGGGCCCTCAGGGCCACGTCGCAGAGCCTGGCCAGTTCTGGGGTGGGCCGTTTGCAGCCGGTTTCGACCTTGCTGATGTGCCCCTTGCTGTAGTGGACTGCCGCAGCCAGTTCCGTGAGCGTGAGACCGGCCGCGATGCGGTTGCGGCGCAGTTCGGATCCGAACTGCGCTAAGCGTTCTTGCACATGACCCCCTTCTGACCCGTGCCTTCGCGATGCCATGGGCACCCGTCGGCGGATGCCAGCGTCGTGCCAGTCGGTGACACGAGCAAGGCTGTGGGCGGTGTTTCCCGTTTCCTCTTTGACCTGCGCTTCCGTTTCCGAGGTGGAAGGCAACCCGATGACTGGATCTCTGTCGAGAGTGCTCAATCGGCCACTGGGATGGCTGGTCCTCGCCGTCCGCATCGATGCTCGAGACCGGCCGGGTGTCAGTGCCGTCTGGTAGGAATGCAGCTGTGAGCAGGGAGAACGAGGCGGGTGGCGCCGAAGGTGCAGGGGGCAAAGCGCCTGCGCCCGAGCAGCTTGCGCTGATTCGGGACAGTGTGCGTAAGGCTGAGGTGCCGCGGGCCAAGCCGCGGACCTGGCGGGGGGCTCCGTTGGCCAAGAGCTTGCCTGTGGCTCGGGTGCTGGTCGACAAGGGAGTGCTGCATCTTGATCGGTATTTCGACTATGCGGTGCCCGAGGAGTTGGACGAGCAGGCGCAGCCTGGTGTGCGGGTTCGGGTGCGGTTCGGGGCCGGGGCCCGGAACGTGCGCAGTGGGCGGCGTGAGGGTGGGGGCCTGATCGACGGGTTTCTCGTCGAGCGCGTTGCCGAGACGGATTACTCCGGGCCCCTTGCTGCTTTGGCGCAGGTCGTGTCGCCCGAGCCCGTGCTGGATGCTGAGTTGCTCGGGCTCGCTCGGGCCGTGGCCGATCGGTACGCGGGCAGCCTTGCCGATGTGTTGCAGCTGGCCGTTCCGCCTCGGCATGCTCGGGCCGAGGCGCGGGCTGTCGGCGAGGTTCCCGCGCCTCCGGTCGCGCCTGAGCCGGGGTCCTGGCGGCGGTACGGCCATGGGGCCGAATTCTTGGGGGCGCTTGCCTCGGGGGGTGCGCCTCGGGCTGTGTGGACCGCCCTTCCCGGGCCGGAGTGGGCCGAGGAGATCGCCAGGGCAGTGCAGGCGACTCTCGCCTCCGGGCGGGGGGCTCTTGTGGTGGTGCCTGCTGGGCGGCCCGCCGCGCGGGTCGATGCGGCGCTGACCGAGCTCATGGGGGCGGGGCAGCATGCGCTGCTCACCGCTGATGTGGGGCAGGAGCGGCGCTATCGGGAGTGGCTCTCCGTGCGGCGCGGTGCCGTGCGCGCTGTGGTGGGCACGCGGGCCGCCATGTTCGCGCCCGTGAAGAATCTTGGGCTCGTCGTGATCTGGGACGACGGCGATGCCAGTCACAGCGATGACAACGCTCCCTTCCCGCATGTGCGCGAAGTGCTTGAGCTGCGGGCCTCGCGGGACAAGTGCGGCTTTTTGCTCGGGAGTTGGAGTTGCACGGTCGAGGCCGCGCAGCTGGTGGAGAGCGGGTGGGCGGCGCCGCTGGTCGCCGATCGCGAGCAGGTGCGGGGGAGCGCGCCGCTCGTACGGACCGTGGGGGACGGAGATCTTGCCCGGGACGAGGCGGCGCGGGCCGCGCGGCTTCCGTCGCTTGCCTGGAACGTGGTGCGTGAGGGGCTGAAGCACGGGCCGGTGCTGGTGCAGGTGCCTCGGCGGGGGTACGTGCCTCGGCTCGCGTGCGAGCGGTGCCGGGAGCCCGCGCGGTGCAGGCACTGTGCGGGGCCGTTGGAGGCGCGGGACGGTGGCGGCCTTTGGTGCGGCTGGTGCGGGGTGGAGGAGGGCGCCTGGCACTGCGGGGAGTGCGGGGGGTTCCGGCTGCGGGCGCAGGTGGTGGGGGCGCGGCGTACGGCCGAGGAGCTGGGGCGGGCGTTTCCTGCGGTGCCGGTGCGGACGTCGGGGCGGGAGCAGATTCTTGACACCGTGCCGGGGTCGCCTGCGTTGGTGGTGAGCACTCCGGGGGCGGAGCCTGTCGCCGAGGGCGGCTATGCCGCTGCCCTGTTGCTCGACGGGTGGGCCATGTTGGGACGGCCCGACCTGCGGGCCGGGGAGGAGGCGCTGCGGCGCTGGATCAGTGCGTCTTCGCTGGTGCGGCCGCAGGGGGAGGGCGGGACCGTGGTGGTCGTCGCCGAGCCGACGCTGCGGCCCGTGCAGGCGCTTGTGCGGTGGGATCCCGTGGGGCATGCGGTGCGGGAGCTTTCCGAGCGGGCCGAGTTGGGGTTTCCGCCCGTGTCGCGGATGGCCTCCGTGGCGGGGACCTCGGAGGCGCTCTCCGGGTTTCTCTCCGCGGCTGAACTTCCGGGGGACGCGGTGGTGTTGGGGCCCGTCCCCGTGCCGGAGGCGGGGCCTGGGCCCGCGCCTTCGCGCCGTGCCGGGACGGCGCCGGTGGGGGAGCGGTGGGAGCGGGTGCTGGTGCGGGTGCCGCCGGGGAGCGGGGCCGCGCTTGCCGCTTCGCTGAAGGTGGCGCAGGCTGCGCGGATGGCGCGGGGGGCCGCGGAGCCCGTGCGGATTCGGGTGGACCCGCCGGATATTGGCTAGGGGGCTCGTCTGGGGTCCCCCGGGCCGGGGGACCGGTTGTTGGTCTTCCTCGGGTGCTCGCTGCCTGCGGGGTGCTTGGCGCCTTGTCGCTCGGCGCCCGGCGGTGGGGCGTTGTGCCCACCCGTTCCGCCCTGCGGAACGCCTGCCCACAACGGGGCGGGGCGGCTTGGAGCTGTGGGGTCGCCGGTGGTGGGGCTGGGGTCGGCTGTGTGTGGGGGGGCCTGCCCATGACGGGGGCGTGTGCCCATGACGGGGGCGGCTTGGCAACGGGGTCGGCTGCCCGCAACGGGGGTCGCTTGTGACGGAGGCGGCTTGGCTGCGGGTTGGGTGGGGTTCTGGACGAGGCGAGCTTCCGCCCACGACGGGGGCCGGGTGCAGCGAGGCCTGGCTCGGCTGCCGGTTGTGTGGGGTCCTAGGTGTGTGGAGGCTGCCCGCAACGAGGGGCGGGCACAACGGCGGCGGCCGCCCGCCGGGGAAACCGGTTGGGCAGCCGCCGCCGTTGTAGAGGTCAGCCGTTGCGGGGGCCGGGGAAAGCGTTCGGGCGGGGGTCCTCGCGGAGGGCGGGGCTGCCTGCCGTGGGCTGGGTCGGCATCGCGCGGGCCGCGGGGACCGAGGGGACCGAGGGAAGGGGAGCGCCGACCGGGACCGGGGGGCGCGCGGCCGTGGCGGAGGGAACCGTCTCCGTGGCGCGCTCCGCCTCCGCCGCCGCCTGTGTCGTGGCCCGGCGGGCGCCGTAACGGCGGTGCACCGCCTGCTTGGTGACCCCGAGGGCCGAGCCCACCGCGTCCCACGAGAAGCCCAGTGAGCGGTCGAAGTCCACCGCGGCGGTCACGAGTGTCTCGACGCTGTCCCGCAGTTCCTGGGCGAGGCGGACGGTCGGGGCGGGGGCGCGCCCGTACACGACGAAGCCCGCGGAGGGGCTGGAGCGGCGCGGGCGGTAGACGTTGCCGAGCTGGGCGGTCAGCGTACGCAGGGCGTCCACCTGCCGGCGGACCCGCTCGATGTCCCGAACCAGGAGGTGCAGGCTGGCCCGTGCCTGGGCGTCGTGGGTTGCGTGGTCGGCCATGAACAAGCCTCTCGAACCGGCGTTGAAAAGGATCGGGCCGCGTCGGCGCGGCCCGTTGTGGTCAACTCTTTCTTGACCAACGCGCTAGTTCGTTTGGGGTCACGGTGCGGGGGCGTATGCGTATATGCACGGGGCGCGCGTCCACTCGTACGCCCCCGGACGAGCCGCACCCGGCAGGAGCGTTTCCGTGACGGTCGCTCAAGCGGCGGGCGGGGCCCGCGGGTGCGGTGCGGGGCGGACGGGCTCTGTGATGGGCGGCGTACAGGAGCACACCCCCGGGAGGTTCGCTCCGTGCAGGCACTCCGCAGTTAGCCGTGCCCCCGATATGCGTTCCGAAACAGACGGTTTCGCGGCGCGGAGGTGACGTCCGGCAGGTGGGGGCCCCGGGGAGGGCCGGCGGGTGCGCTCCAGGGAGGGGAGGCCCCGCGGAGAGCGGCTCGGCAAGGCGGCTCATAGACTGGTGCGCTCCCCGCACGTTCCCGTCCCGAGAGGCCGAAAGGCAACGATGAAGCTCGTCTTCGCAGGCACCCCCGAGGTCGCCGTCCCCGCCCTGGACGCCCTGATCGCCTCCGACCGGCACGAGGTGGCCGCCGTCGTCACCCGGCCCGACGCCCCCGCGGGCCGCGGCCGCAGGCTCGTCGCGAGCCCCGTCGCCCAGCGCGCGGAGGAGGCCGGGATCGAGGTCCTCAAGCCGGTGAAGCCGCGTGACGAGGAGTTCCTGGCCCGGCTGCGCGAGATCGCGCCCGACTGCTGCCCGGTCGTCGCCTATGGCGCGCTGCTCCCCAAGGTCGCCCTGGACGTCCCGGCCCACGGCTGGGTCAACCTGCACTTCTCGCTGCTGCCCGCCTGGCGCGGCGCCGCTCCCGTCCAGCACGCGGTGATGGCGGGGGACGAGATCACGGGTGCCTCCACCTTCCTCATCGAGCAGGGGCTCGACTCCGGTCCGGTGTACGGCACCGTGACCGAGGTCGTCCGCCCCACCGACACCAGCGGTGACCTGCTCACCCGCCTCGCCTTCGCAGGGTCCGGTCTGCTGGCCGCCACCATGGACGGCATCGAGGACGGCTCCCTGAAGGCCGTACCGCAGCCCGCCGACGGCATCACCCTCGCCCCGAAGATCACCGTCGAGGACGCCCAGGTGGACTGGTCCGCCCCGGCCCTGCGCGTCGACCGGGTCGTGCGCGGCTGCACCCCGGCGCCCGGCGCCTGGTCCGTGTTCCGCGGGGAGCGACTGAAGATCATCCAGGCCGCGCTCGTCGCGGACCGCACCGACCTCGCGCCCGGCGAGCTCGCCGCCGCGAAGAACAACGTGTACGTCGGCAGCGGCTCGCACGCCGTGGAGCTGCTCTGGGTCCAGCCGCAGGGCAAGAAGCCGATGCGCGGCGCCGACTGGGCGCGCGGGGTGCGGATCGCCCCGGGCGAGCGGCTCGACGCCACCGACGTACGCTGAATGAGTTCGGCCCCCATCCAATAGCGGAGCACCTTTGAACGACCAGCCCGACCGGCGGCCCCAGAAGCAGGGCAAGCCCGGCAAGCCCCACCGCCGCCCCAAGAAGGACCCCGTCCGTTTCCTCGCCTTCGAGGCGCTGCGGGCCGTGGACGAGCGCGACGCGTACGCGAACCTCGTCCTGCCGCCGCTCCTGCGCAAGGCCCGGGAGAAGGAAGGGCCCGAGAAGTTCGACGCACGGGACGCGGCGCTCGCCACCGAGCTCGTCTACGGGACGCTGCGCAGGCAGGGAACGTACGACGCGATCGTGGCCGCCTGCATCGACCGGCCGCTGCGCGAGGTCGACCCGCCGGTGCTCGACGTGCTGAACATGGGCGTGCACCAGCTGCTCGGCACGCGCATCCCGACGCACGCCGCCGTCTCCGCCTCCGTGGAACTCGCGCGCGTGGTGCTCGGTGACGGGCGGGCCAAGTTCGTCAACGCGGTCCTGCGCAAGGTCGCCGCCGACGATCTCGACGGCTGGGTGGCGCGGGTCGCGCCGCCCTACGACGAGGACGCCGAGGACCATCTCGCCGTCGTCCACTCGCACCCCCGCTGGGTCGTCTCCGCGCTCTGGGACGCGCTCGGCGGCGGCCGGGCCGGCATCGAGGACCTCCTGGAGGCCGACAACGAGCGGCCCGAGGTGACCCTCGTGGCCCGGCCGGGCCGCACCACCGCCGATGAACTCCTCGACGCGGTCGGCGAGGAGTCCGCGCTGCCGGGGCGCTGGTCGCCGTATGCCGTGCGGCTCAGCGAAGGCGGCGAGCCGGGGTCGATCGACGCCGTGCGCGAGGGCCGCGCCGGGGTCCAGGACGAGGGCAGCCAGCTGGTCGCGATCGCACTCGCGAACGCCCCCATCGAGGGGCGCGACGAGAAGTGGCTCGACGGATGCGCGGGCCCCGGCGGCAAGGCCGCCATGCTCGCCGGTCTCGCCGCCCAGCGCGGCGCGGCCCTGCTGGCCGCCGAGAAGCAGCCGCACCGGGCCCGCCTCGTGGCGCAGGCCCTGCGCGGCAACCCGGGCCCGTACCAGGTAGTCGCCGCCGACGGCACCCGGCCGCCGTGGCAGCCCGGCACCTTCGACCGTGTCCTGATGGACGTGCCCTGCACGGGACTCGGCGCCCTGCGCCGCCGTCCCGAGGCCCGCTGGCGCCGCCGTCCCGAGGACCTGGACGGCTTCGCGCCGCTCCAGCGGGGGCTGCTGCGCACCGCGCTGGAGTCCGTGCGCGTCGGCGGCATCGTCGGTTACGCCACCTGTTCACCGCACCTCGCGGAGACGCGTGCGGTCGTCGACGACGTCCTCAAGCAGCACGAGGGCGCCGAGCTGATCGACGCCCGCCCGCTGCTGCCCGGCGTCCCGGCCCTGGGCGACGGCCCCGACCTGCAGCTGTGGCCGCATCTGCACGGCACGGACGCGATGTATCTAGCGCTGATCCGGCGGACTGCCTGACCCTGCCTGGGGCGGCCCTGTCGCCGTCCCCGTCTCTTTCCTCGTCCCCGCCCCCGCCTGCACGGTCGGGGGCGGGGGTGTACGGAGCGCCGGGTCCTTGCTCAGGGCGTGCGGCCACCACACCTTCGGCCCCACGTCCAGGAACAACGCGGTGACCAGGACGGACCGCACGACGAACGTGTCGAGCAGGACGCCGAGCGCGACCGCGAAGCCGATCTCGGCGAACGCCACCATCGGGAGCGTGCCGAGCGCGGCGAAGGTGCCCGCAAGGACCAGGCCCGCCGACGTGATGACCGCGCCGGTCGCGGCGAGACCGGTCAGCACGCCCGCACGGGTGCCCTGGCGGCCCGCTTCCTCGCGGATGCGGGTCGACAGGAAGATGTTGTAGTCGATGCCCAGCGCCACCAGGAACACGAAGACGAAGAGCGGGAAGTCCGTGGACTCGCCCGCGTAGTCGAAGAGGTGGCGGAAGGCGAGCGCACTGATGCCCAGGGCGGCGGAGAAGGACAGGACGACCGTCGCGATCAGGAGCAGCGGCGCCACCAGGGCGCGCAGCAGCGCGGCGAGGATCAGCAGGACGACCAGGAGGACGAGCGGGATCACCAGCTTGTTGTCGTGGGTCGTCGCGCGGTCCATGTCCAAAAGGGCCGCCGTGCCGCCGCCCACCATGGCGTCCGCGTCGGGCACCGCGTGCACCGCGTCGCGCACCCGGTCCACCGTCTGCTTGGCCGCCTCGCTGTCGGCGGGGTCGGTCGGGGTCGCCTCGAACAGGACTTTGCCGTCGGCCTCCGCCTTGGTCCCCGGCGGTACGCCGATGCTCGCCGGGTCCACGCCCCGGGTCTGGGCGACGGTACTGCGGACCTCCTCGCCCTGATCGGCATGGGCCACGATCACCAGCGGGTCGCCGCTGCCCGCCGGGAAGTACTCGGCCTGCACCTCCTGGCCGACGATCGAGTCCGGCTTGTCCGTGAACGAGTCCGCGTTGCTGAGTCCTTCCGCGCGCAGCTGGGTCAGGCCGAGCGCCAGGCCCGCGAGCACCACCGCGGTGACGCCCCAGGTCAGGCGCGGACGGTGGGAGATACGGCGGCCCATGCGGGCCCAGATGCCGCGCTCGGTGGGCTCCTCGGAGCCGTTGTGCGGGATCAGCGGCCAGAAGAGCCACCGGCCGCAGACCACCAGGAGCGCGGGGAACAGCGACAGCATCGCGAGCAGGGCGACCGCGACACCGATGGCGGACACGGGGCCGAGGCCCCGCGTCGAGTTCATGTCCGCGGTGAGCAGCACCAGCATGCTGACGACGACCGTGGCGCCCGACGCGATGACCGCGGGGCCCGCCCGGTGCAGGGCCAGCTGCATCGCCTCGTGCCGGTCCTCGTGGCGGCGCAGCTCCTCGCGGTAGCGGGCGACCAGGAGCAGGGCATAGTCCGTCCCCGCCCCGAAGACGAGGACCGTGAGGATGCCCGCGCTCTGGCCGTTGACCGTCAGGCCCGCGTGCTCCGCCAGGAGATAGATCAGCGCCTGCGCCGTGAACAGGGAGACGACCGCCGCGATCAGCGGGACGAGCAGGAGGATCGGGCTGCGGTAGGTGATCAGGAGGATCACGATGACGACGCCGGCCGCCGCGAGCAGCAGCGTCGAGTCGATGCCCTCGAACGCCTCGGAGAAGTCCGCCGAAGTACCGCCCGGCCCGGTGACGTGCACCGCGAGCCCTCCCGAGCTCTCGCCCGAGCGCTCCCGGACGGAGTCGACGGCGGGACCGATCCGCTCCCAGCCCTTCTCGTCCATCGTGATGGGCACGAAGACCTGCGCCGCCTTGGCCTCGCCCGGGTCCTTCGTGTCGAAGACGGGTCCGCGGGTCTCCGCGCCGCGGATGCCGTGGGCGCTGAGCTCCTTGAGCTCGCCGACGTCCTCGGTGATCCGTGCCCGGTCGTCGGCGGTCAGCCCGCTCTCACGGGCGTACACGACGATCGCGGGAATCTGCTCGGGCCTGAACTCCTCGGAGATGTCCAGGACTTGGGTGGACTCCGCGGAACCGGGCAGCCAGGACGACGCCTGGTTGTCCTGGGCGTCCGTGAGCTTGCCCGCGAGCGGCGCGGCGACGACGATCACCACCAGCCAGAACAGCACCACCAGCCACTTGGTGCGCCGCCCGCACACCAGCCAGGCCACGCCACGGCCCGCCTGACGCTGTTCTTCCGACCGTTCGTCTGGCATGGCTACCCCCGCTGCCCCACGTGATGCCGGTGGACCGCCCAGCATGGCACGCGGTCCATGGTCAAGGGAGTCGGTCGGCCCACGCTACGGACCGCGGAAGGCAACGAGCGCCGGGCATGGCAGTCTTGGGGCATGGCCGTGCAGATCAACCCCAGCATCCTGTCCGCGGATTTCGCCCGTCTTGCCGAGGAGGCAACGGCGGTCGAAGGTGCCGACTGGCTCCATGTCGACGTCATGGACAACCACTTCGTCCCCAACCTCACCCTGGGGGTGCCGGTCGTAGAGTCACTGGCCCGAGCGACGGACACCCCGCTGGACTGCCATCTGATGATCGAGGACGTCGATCGCTGGGCTCCGCAGTACGTCGAAGCGGGCGCCGGATCGGTCACCTTCCACGTGGAGGCGGCCGCGGCTCCCGTCCGCCTGGCCCGTGAGATCCGCGCCCAGGGCGCCCGCGCCTCCATGGCGCTGAAGCCGGCGACGCCCATCGAGCCGTACGAGGATCTGCTCTCCGAGCTCGACATGCTGCTGATCATGACCGTCGAGCCGGGGTTCGGGGGCCAGTCATTCCTCGACATCATGCTCCCGAAGATCCGCCGCACCCGCGAGTTGATCAGCAAGCACGGCCTTGAGCTCTGGCTCCAGGTCGACGGCGGAGTCTCGGCCTCGACCATCGAGCGCTGCGCCGAGGCCGGCGCCGACGTCTTCGTGGCAGGCTCCGCGGTGTACGGGGCGAACGACCCGGCGGCGGCGGTACGTGCACTGCGCACCCAGGCGACCGGTGCGATGTCCACGGCGGCATGGGCATGCGGCCACTGAGCCACGGATACGTGAACGCAGTCCTTCAGGGCTGATCAAGTACGTCGGATCTGCAAGGATGAACGACGAACCCAGGTTGCGCTGCGGCAATGCGCGCGAAGCCGTGACAATGCGCGCCAAGCCGCACCAATGGGTGTGAATGCGTGAACGACAGTTGTTTGAAATGACAGTGAGGAGATCGTCGTGTCGACGGGCGGCCGGTCAGCCATGCGGATGGGACCCGCGGAGCTGGTGCAGGCGGCGGCCATGGCCCGCCGCTTCTATCTCGAGGGCAAATCCAAGATCCAGATCGCCGAGGAGTTCGGCGTCAGCCGCTTCAAGGTGGCCCGGGTCCTGGAGACGGCTCTCGAGCGTGATCTCGTACGGATCGAGATCCGTGTGCCCGCCGAGCTGGACGCGGAGCGCTCGGACGCGCTGCGTGCCCGCTACGGCCTGCGGCACGCGGTCGTCGTCGAGTCGCCGGCGTCGGCCGACGAGATCGAGGACTCTCCGGACCCCGAGAACCTCGGCGAGGTCGCTGCCGATCTGCTCGGCGAGCTGGTCACCGAGGGCGATGTCCTCGGCCTGGCGTGGGGGCGCTCGACCATCCACATGGCGGCTGCCCTCGACCAGCTTCCGCCGTGCACCGTCGTGCAGCTGACGGGTGTGTACGACGCCGGAACAGCCGAACGCGGTTCGGTCGAGGCCGTGCGGCGTGCCGCGCAGGTCTCCGGCGGCGAGGCCCACCCCATCTACGCGCCGATGCTGCTGCCGGACCCGGCCACCGCGGCCGCCCTGCGGAACCAGACCGGGATCGCGCGGGCGTTCGAGTACTTCGACAAGGTCACCGTCGCCGCCGTCTCCATCGGTTCCTGGGAGCCCGGCATCTCCACCGTCCACGACATGCTCAGCGACGAGGAACGTGCGCACTACGCCTCGCTGGGAGTGGCCGCCGAGATGTCCGCGCACCTCTTCGACGCCGAGGGGCGTCGGGTCGGGCGTGACCTGGGGGAGCGGTGCATCACCGTCGAAGCCGACCGGCTGCGACGGATTCCTGAGGTCGTCGCCATCGCGGGCGGGCAGCGCAAGGCCGCCGCGATCGACGCGGTGCTGCGTTCGGGGCTCGTGACCAGCCTGGTCACGGACACCGCCGCCGCGGATCAGTTGATGATCATGGGGCACACGCCGCATCCCGCGCTGGACCGGGCGGACCCGGACGGCAGCTGAGCGGCCGCGGGGGCGCCGTGGCAGCATCTGTTGCATGCTGACCCGGTTCGTCCCCCGCGTCCTGGCGGCGCTGCTGGTCTGCCTTGCCGTCCTCGTCACGGGGTGCTCCTCGGGGGACGGCGGGCAGGCGGAGAGCGGCAGTTCCGCCCCCGCCTGGGCGCACGGCATGCCCACCGTCCAGGCCGACCGGCTGCCCGTCGAGGCGCGGCGGACGTTGCGGCTCATCGATGACGGTGGGCCCTTCCCGTACGCCAAGGACGGCTCCGTCTTCGGCAACTTCGAGGGCGAGCTGCCGAAGCAGCGGCGCGGTCACTACCGCGAGTACACCGTGCCCACCCCCGGCGAGCGCGACCGGGGCGCACGCCGGATCGTCACCGGGAGCGGTGGCGAGACCTACTACACGGACGACCACTACACGTCCTTCAAGGCGGTACTGAGATGACGTCCGAACCGCAGACCCCCGAACCGCTCGCGCCCGTGCTGCGGGCCGTCCGGGACGCCGGGATGGCCACCGTCTCGCTCGACCTGACCGGCGTGGGCGACAAGGCGGCCTTCATGGACCGCTGCGCCCGCGCGCTCGAACTTCCCGACTGGTTCGGGCGCAACTGGGACGCGCTCGCCGACTGCCTCACCGACCTCGGATGGGCGCCTCCCGCGCCCGGCCGTCTCCTCGTCGTCTCCGGCTGGCAGGAGTACGCCGATGCGGCGCCCCAGGAGTGGATCGTCGCCCAAGAGGTGTTCACCGACGCGGTCGAGTACGCCCGGGAGCGCGGCACGGGTCTGGAGATCGTCCTCGCGCTCGGCACCCGCGCCTGAGCGGACGGTGACCGTCCGCACCGGTGCTTGGAGGTTCCGACCAGGGGTCCCGCCGCCCGGCTGGGTGATCGTCCCAGGCAGCGCATCACCCGGGACATGGGACACTGAAGTACGTGCTTTTCCCTCGGCCTAACTGTCCGGGGGCCACCTCTGATCGACTGGGATGAGCAGCACGTGCGTTTCCTCAATGACATCCAGCCTGCGTACGACCTGACGTACGACGACGTCTTCATGGTGCCGCGGCGCTCCGCCGTCGGATCGCGTCAGGGCGTGGACCTCTCCTCGCCGGACGGCACCGGCACCACGATCCCGCTGGTCGTCGCGAACATGACCGCGATCGCCGGACGCCGGATGGCCGAGACCGTCGCCCGCCGCGGCGGCCTCGTCGTGATCCCGCAGGACATTCCGATCGAGGTCGTCACCGAGGTCATCTCCTGGGTCAAGACGCGTCACCACGTCCTGGACACCCCGATCGTCCTGGCCCCCACGCAGACCGTCGCCGACGCGCTGGCCCTGCTGTCCAAGCGCGCGCACAACGCGGGCGTCGTCGTGGACGGCGACCAGAAGCCGATCGGCGTCGTCACCGACACGGACCTGAACGGCGTCGACCGCTTCACCCAGATCTCCGAGGTCATGTCCAAGGACCTCGTGCTCCTGGACGCGGACATCGACCCGCGCGACGCCTTCAACAAGCTGGACGCCGCCAACCGCCGTTACGCCCCGGCCGTGGGCAAGGACGGCCGCCTCGCCGGCATCCTGACCCGCACGGGCGCCCTGCGCGCGACGCTCTACTCGCCCGCCCTGGACGCCAACGGCAAGCTGCGCATCGCCGCCGCCGTCGGCATCAACGGCGACGTGGCGAGCAAGGCCAAGCAGCTGCTCGACGCCGGCGCCGACACGCTCGTCGTGGACACCGCGCACGGCCACCAGGAGTCGATGATCGCCGCGGTCAAGGCCGTGCGCGCGCTCGACCCGCAGGTGCCGATCGTGGCGGGCAACATCGTCGCCGCCGAGGGCGTACGGGACCTGATCGAGGCCGGTGCCGACATCATCAAGGTCGGCGTGGGCCCCGGCGCCATGTGCACCACGCGCATGATGACCGGCGTCGGTCGCCCGCAGTTCTCCGCAGTGCTCGAATGCGCCGCCGAGGCCGCGAAGTTCGGCAAGCACGTCTGGGCCGACGGCGGTGTCCGGCACCCCCGTGACGTCGCCATGGCGCTGGCCGCCGGTGCGTCGAACGTCATGATCGGTTCGTGGTTCGCCGGGACGTACGAGTCCCCGGGCGACCTCCAGCAGGACGCCAACGGCCGCCTGTACAAGGAGTCGTTCGGCATGGCGTCGGCCCGCGCGGTCAAGAACCGCACGAGCGAGGAGTCGGCCTACGACCGCGCCCGCAAGGCGCTGTTCGAGGAGGGCATCTCGACCTCGCGGATGTTCCTGGACCCGGAGCGGCCCGGCGTCGAGGACCTGATCGACTCGATCATCGCGGGCGTCCGTTCCTCCTGCACGTACGCGGGTGCGGGCTCCCTGGCGGAGTTCGCCGAGCGGGCGACCGTGGGTGTGCAGAGCGCCGCGGGCTATGCGGAGGGCAAGCCCCTGCACGCCAGCTGGAGCTAGCCGCCGCGCGGGGGCTGCCGTTTGCCGCTGCGGGTTCGTCGTGGCTCGTCGCGCAGTGCCCCGCGCCCCTGGCGGGGCCTCGTCAGGGGCGCACCGTGGCCGCGTACACCTCGATGGCCGGGCGGGGCTCCTTGCCGAGGAGAGTGCGCAGGGCGCTGCCGTCCACGCCCGTGCCGTCCAGGAAGCCGCCCGCGATCGCCGCGTACGTGCTCAGGAGCATCGGCACCTGGAACGGCAGCGCCCCTCCGGCCGCGGTGATCGCCTCGCGGGTCGCGGCGAGTGTGCCGGGTTCGTACGAGCCGCCGATCGCGGCGGCCAGGTCGGCGCCGCCCAGGGCGTGTTCGCCGACGAGTTCGTAGGTGCGGCCCGCGTGGGCGGCCGGATCCGTCGCCACCCGCACCGCGACGTCGGCCAGGTCCTCGCGCGCCACGGCGGCCATGCGGCCCGCCCCGAGCGGTGCGGCCACGGTCCCGTCGGGCCCCGGCGCGGCGACAGCCGCGAGGAACTCCGCGTACAGGCCGTTGCGAAGCACCGTCCAGTTCAGCGAGGAGCCGCGCAGCCTGCGCTCGGTCCAGCGGTGGGCCAGCGCGTAGGTGAGATGGTCCCCGTCGCCGCTCAGGCTGGTGTAGACGAGGTGGCCGACCCCCGCCTTCTCGGCGGCGGAGATCACGGCCTCGTGGCGGGCGATGACGACATCGTCCTCGGCGGCGCCCGCCGAGATGACCAGCAACGTGTCGACGCCGGTGAAGTCCAGCGATGCCGGGTCGTCGAAGTCGACGCGGCGCCCGCCGGGAGCGGGGCTGCGGGAGCCGACGACGACATCGGACCGGTCCGCGAGACGGGCGGTGACGAGCTTGCCGAGGGCGCCCGTGGCACCGGTGATCATGAGCATGGGAAGGTTCCCCCGTGGTGAGTGGTTGTGCCGCTGTCAGGACCGGCCCGCTGTCAGGACCGGCCCGCTGTTCGGGTGAGGCCCGGTGACCGGGCCCGTGGTGACCATGGTGATCGGCGCGGCGGCGCCGCATAAGGAGGCACTTTCATGTCAGCAGGGCACACCGCGGTAACCACCCCGCAGACCGCCACGGCTCCCGTCGAGCCGGTGATCAGCTGTGACACCCCGCAGGACGAGTGCGGGGTGCGGGACGTCCTGGACCGGCTCGGCGACAAGTGGTCCGTGTACGTGGTGGTCGAACTCGCCTCGGGCGTCCTGCGGTTCAAGGAGCTGCAGCGCCGGATCCACGGCGGCATCTCGCAGCGCATGCTCACCGTGACCGTGCGGCGCCTGGAGCGCGACGGCTTGGTCAAGCGCACGGTGTACCCGACGATTCCGCCGCAGGTCGAGTACGAGCTGACCGAGATGGGCCACAGCCTCACCCACCTCGTGAAGGCGCTGGCCGACTGGTCCATCGGCCACCGCCCCGCCATCGCCGCCGCCCGCGAGGCCTACGACGAAGCGGCCCAGGAGTGACCCTTCCGCAACGCTGACGCCACCGCGTCCGCGAGGACGCCGTGGCCCGCGTCGCCCGGATGCACCCCGTCCACCAGGTGCCCCGCCTCCAGCAGCCCGCCGCCCGGCAGCACATCGGCCCCGGCGTCCAGGGCCGCCCGCTCCACGGCGGTCCGCAGGTCCCGGAGCGTGGCGCCGAGCGCGTTCGGCACCGCCTCGGCGTCCGGCCGGAGCACGGGGGAGACGACCAGGAGGGGAGCGGCGGGGTGGCCCCGGCGCACCAGGTCCAGGAACGCCCGCGCCGTCTCGTACAGCAGCCTGGCCGAGTGCGGCACCCGCGACCAGCAGTTCGTGCCGAAGGCGACGGTGATCAAGTCGGCGTCCAGGGAGGCGAGTTGCTCGGCCGAAGCCAGCTCACCGCGCGCCGCGCCCGCGTACCCGAGGTTCACCGACTCCACCCCCAGGGCCCGTCCCGCCAGCGCGGGCCACGCCAGATGGGGGCGGCTCGTCGACCAGCCCTCGACGATCGAGTCGCCGTACACGAGCCAGCGCGGCTGCCTCTGCCGGGGTCGCAGCGTGCCGCCGCCCACGGGACGCAGGCCGGTGAGTGCGGGACGCAGTGTCTCCGGGAGGTGGAGGACGAAGTCCCCGTCCGGCTGGGGGAGTTGAATCCGCACCGCGTGGGAGCCGGGCGCCGCGGGGGTGTCGCGGACTGCTCGAACGCGGCCGTCGCACGGTGCGGACGGCCCGGCGACAGGCACGCGTGCGGGCCGCCGCGCGAGGCCTTCGTCGTCCGCTCCCGCGTCGTCCGCTCTCGCCTCGACCGTCCCCGTGCGGATGCCGCCGTTCTCCTCGCCGGAGTCCGTGAGCAGCGTGAAGACGGCAGGCGCGGTGTCGTACGCATCTGTCTGCGACGGCGGCGAGGCGGTGTACGCGATCTCCACGGCGCTCACCGCGCGCGCGGTGAACTCAAGGCGCACCCCGGCCGGGAGCCCCGCCCGCTCCCACGTGTCCCCGGGCAGCCGGTCCCGGTCGGCAGGGTCGGCGCGCACCGCACGCCCGTCCTCGGTCCACCACGCGGCGCCCCGCACGAACTCCCTCACCGTGCACCCCCGACGGTCGGATACGGGAACTTCACGCCGACCCCGCCGTCCACGACGAGCGTCTGGCCGGTGACGTACGAGGAGAGCGGCGAGGCGAAGAAGAGCAGGGCCGACGCGATGTCCGAGGTCTCGGCCACCCGGTCGAGCGGGGCGTTGCGGGCGTTGCGCGCGCGGCCCTCGTCGCCGATCAGGCCCGCCACGCGCGGGGTCCAGACGACGCCGGGCGCCACCGCGTTGACCCGTACACCGCGTGGGCCGTACTCCACCGCCGCCGAGCGGACCAGGGAGATCAGGCCCGCCTTGGCCGCGCCGTACGCGGCGTGCAGGGGCGCCGCCGTCAGGCCCGACACCGACGCCACGAAGACCAGCGGGCCGCCGCCCGCCTCGGCGAGCGCCCTGCCGCCGTACTGGACCGCGAGCCAGGCGTGCCGCAGGACCAGGGAGAAGTGCCAGTCCCAGGAGGCGTCGTCCAGCTCGTCCAGCGGGGCGTAGCGGGCCATGCCCACGATGTCGACGACGCCGCCGATCGGGCCCAGCTCCCGGCGCGCGTAAGCGAAGAGCTCCCGCACCTCTTCGCGGCGCGTCACGTCGGCGACGTACGCGGTGCCGCCCGTCTCGGCCGCCACCGCCTCGGCGCGGCCCTTGTCGAGATCCACGCACAGGACCCGGGCGCCCGCCGACGTGAGCGCGTGCGCGGTCTGGCGGCCGATGCCGTTGCCCGCGCCGAGCAGGACGAAGGCGCGGCCGTCCAGGCGGTGCAGGGTGGCGTAGTCGGGGACGGGCGACGTGTCGAGGGGCTCGCTCACGGTGCCGCCTGCCGGGGGTGGTAGGACGCAAGCTCCGGGATCACTTCCTTGCCCAGGATCTCGATCGTGCGCAGGATCTCCTGGTGCTCCAGATAGCCCCACTGGACGTAGCAGATGAGCTGGTCGATGCCGAGGTCGGCGTAGTGCTTGGCCTTGCGGACGACGGTCTCGGCGTCACCGATGAGGATCATGTCGCCGTCGTTGAACTCCTGGACGGGGACGCTGCCTTCGATGATCGGGGTGAGGAGGGGGAAGGTCCGCTCGCGCTCGTCGGGGGTCAGGTGCGGCAGCTCCCAGTCGAGCGTGAACTGGGCCAGGTTGCGGTACCACCAGGCCACCGAGTCCCAGACCCGCTTGGAGGGGCGGTCGGCCACGTGCACCAGCGTGTAGGCGCTGACGCGGTCCGTGGTGACGTCCGTGATCGGCGAGGGCGTGCGCGCCGCCGCGCGGTAGGCGGCGACCTGACGGGCCATCGCTTCGAGCGGCTGCATGATCGAGAAGGAGAGCAGGCCGAGGCCCGCCGCGCCCGCCACCTCCGCCGAGCCGGGGGACGTCGCCGCCATCCAGCACGGGGGGTGCGGGTCCTGGACGGGCTTCGGCGTGACCATCCGCCGGGGGAAGGTGAAGCGCTCGGACTCGTACGCGAAGTACTCCTCGCGCCACATGCCCGTCACGATCTCGATCGCCTCGCGCCAGTCGGACCGCGACTGCTCCCGGTCGACCCCGAATGCCGTCTGTTCCATGGGAGTTGAGCGGCCGGTGCCCCACTCCACGCGGCCCTCCGAGAGCACGTCCACCGCCGCCACCTTCTCCGCGACGCGCTGCGGGGGAGTGAAGCCGAAGGGGGTGAGCGTGACGCCGAAGCCGAGGCGTATCCGCTCGGTGAGCGCCGCGAGGTGGCCGAGGAGCACCTCGGGCGCCGGACAGTGCGAGCGGCCCTCGCGGAAGTGGTGCTCCACGGCCCACACGGTGCGAAAGCCGACCCGGTCCGCGAGCCGGATCTGCTCCACGGCCTCCCGGTAGGCGCGCTGCTCGGCGGTGCGCTGGCCGTGCGGATGGGGTCCGTTCCAGGGCTTCGGTACGTCGATCTCGTAGAGCACATCGAGGTCCATGGCCTGCTGCCTCCCTCTCGACGGGGCGCGCGATCGGCTCGACCGGAGTGCACGATGGGGCAGATCTGACGAAGTGTCAATGACCTCCCGGGAGCCTCGGCACGCAACGGACGAAACGGACCGCGCAACGAAGACCCGCAGGAAGGGGATGTACGCAACGATCATGCGGGCTTGCGCAAGGTTGCTGCATTACGTACGTGAAGCGCGCCTCATAGAGTCATCCGCTGTACGTGGTGTGGCGGGGACCGCCTGCTCGGCGGTCCCCATCCATGCGTGGGTGCTGCCGCCGGTCCCGCCGCCCTGACCGGCAGCGATGAAGGAGCCACGCGTGCTCGACCAAGGCGCACCCCCGCAGAACCGCCCAAGTCCCCCGGGGGCCATTGGGTTCGGCCGTCGCTTGATGCGGCGCAAGCCCGTGGAACTGCTGGTCGCCGAGGGCGGCCAGGGCGAGGGCGGCTCGCTGCGGCGCTCCCTCGGCATGTGGCAGCTGACCATGATCAGCATCGGCGCCACGCTCGGCACCGGCATCTTCGTCGTCCTCGGCGAGAGCGTGCCCAAGGCCGGGCCCGCCGTGACCCTGTCCTTCGTGCTCGCCGGCCTCACCGCCCTGTTCTCCGCGCTCTCGTACGCCGAGCTGGCGGGCTCCATACCGGTCGCCGGATCCTCGTACTCGTACGCGTACGCAACGATGGGCGAACTCGTCGCCTGGGTCTGCGGCTGGTGCCTGGTCCTGGAGTACGGCGTCTCGGTCGCGGCCGTCGCCGTCGGCTGGGGCGAGTATCTGAACGAGCTGCTCGACGGCACCATCGGCGTCACCATCCCCGACGTGCTCTCCTCGGCACCCGGTGAGGGCGGCATCATCAACCTGCCGGGCCTGCTCGTCGTGCTGCTCGCGATGGTGTTCCTGCTCGGCGGCGCCAAGGAGTCGGCGCGCGCCAACACGATCATGGTCGTCGTGAAGATCGCCGCGCTCGTGCTCTTCTGCACCATCGGCTTCATGGGCTTCAAGTCCGGCAACTACTCCGACTTCATGCCGCTCGGCACCGCCGGCGTCAGCGCCGCCGCGGCGAGCCTCTTCTTCTCGTACATCGGCTTCGATGCCGCCTCCACCGCCGGTGAGGAGGCGAAGAACCCGCAGCGCGACCTGCCCCGCGCGATCATGCTGTCGCTGATCATCGTCACGGCGCTCTACGTCCTGGTCGCGGCCGTCGCCGTCGGCGCCTGGAACTGGAAGGACTTCGAGGGCTCCGAGGCCGCGCTCGCCGCGATCATGAACGACGTCAGCGGCCAGAGCTTCTGGGGCACGCTGCTCGCCGCCGGCGCGGTCATCTCCATCGCGTCCGTCGTCCTGACCGTGCTCTACGGCCAGACCCGCGTCCTGTTCGCCATGTCCCGCGACGGCCTGGTCCCCAAGGTGTTCGGCAAGGTCAGCAAGAAGACGGGCACGCCCCGCGTGAACACCGTCATCGTGTCGCTGTTCTGCGCCGCCCTCGCCTCCGTCATCCCGCTCGGCAAGCTCGTCGACGCCACCAGCATCGGTACGCTCTTCGCCTTCGCCCTGGTCAACGTCGCGGTGATCGTGCTGCGCCGGACCCGCCCGGACATGCCGCGCACCTTCCGGGTGCCGCTCGGCTGGCTCTTCCCGGTGCTCGGCTTCGGCTTCTGCGCGTACAACATGTTCAGCCTCGACTCCGTCACCTGGGTCGTGTTCGGTGTCTGGATGGCCGCAGGCCTCGTGTTCTACTTCCTGTACGGCATGAGCCGCTCCCGATTGGCCTCCGCAGAGAAGTGATCCACCCCCAGTGCGACTGAACGATCTCGACGAACGCATCGTGCACGCCCTCGCCGAGGACGCCCGCCGTTCCTACGCCGACATCGGCCAGCTGGTCGGGCTCTCCGCGCCCGCCGTGAAGCGGCGCGTGGACCGGCTCCGGGAGACCGGGGCGATCACGGGATTCACCGTGCGGGTCGACCCGGCCGCGCTCGGCTGGGAGACCGAGGGGTTCATCGAGATCTACTGTCGCCGCAACACCTCGCCGGAGGCGATCCGGCGAGGTCTTGAGCGGTACCCGGAGATCGCGTCCGCGTCCACCGTCACCGGTGACGCGGACGCGGTCGTCCAGGTCTTCGCCGCCGACATGCGTCATTTCGAGCGCGTGCTCGAACGGATCGCGGGGGAGCACTTCGTGGAGCGGACGAAGTCCGTGCTGGTGCTTTCGCCTCTGATGCGGCGGTTCTCGTCGGGGGCCCCTGCATAGTGCCTCGGGCGCGGGTGCGTCGTGGCTGAGCGCGCAGTTCCCCGCGCCCCTTCGGGGCGCTCGTCCAGCCCCGGCGTGGTCAGTCGGTCGGGTACGTCGGATGCCAGGGCGTGACGTCGAAGTCGCCCGTGCCCTTCCTGACCTTCTCGAAGGGGGCCGAGCTCGTGCACTTGGTCAGCTTCTTGGTCCCGTCGGGGCCGCCCACCGCGGCCCAGCTGTAGCCCACGCGGTCCAGCTTCTCGCCCTGGTCGTGGACGGTGAAGCCCACGCGGCCTCCCTTGATGTCCTTGAGGTTGGTGTCGGTGATGATGCCGGTGGCCGTGGCGACCTTGCCGCCCGTGATCAGGCAGTCGATGCGGCCCTTCGCCCAGCCGCCCTCGCCGCCCGGCCTGTCGAGGTGGACGAAGCGGAAGGTGCCGGTCGCCTTGTCCGGGCGCATGGTGTGGCGCTTCGCCAGATGGGCGTCGAACGTGAACGTCACGTCCTCGGTGGTCTTGCGGTAGAGCTTCGCGCTGCCGGTGAGCGCGGCGGCCTCGCGGGTCTGCGCGTGTGACGTGGCCTTGTCCGGTGTGTGCGGTCCGTCGCCGTCCGACGCGACGGCCGCTCCGGCCGCTCCCGTGGCGATCAGCAGGGCGGTCCCCACGGCGATCACGCGGCGGCGGGTGTCGGTGAACCGGGCGGTGCTGCGGCTGCCGGTGCTTGCGTTGCGGCTCACGAGAAGCCTCCTGATGCGTGCCGTTCACCCGGTCCTTCCGGGCGAGATCACGGTCTCGCGGCAGGGGGTGCCGGCACGTCCGGCCACGGGCGGCAATCCGCCTCCGCCGCGTGGCGGGGAACACCCCCGCGCACCCTGCGCCCGGCGGTGGACACCGCTACGACCCCGGTCCCATGCCGCCGCGCAACGAATCGCCGCCGAAGGCCCCGTACGCGCAACGGATCGAGCGGCGGCCCGCAACGCTCGCGCCTTGTCGCGGCAAGCCCGCCGACCGTACGGTCTAACGGTCCCCACCAGTCCGTCAGTCCCTTCGCATGCCCCGAGGTCACGCCATGCCCCCGCTGCGCACCGCCCTGCTCCAGAGCTCGGGCCGCCCCGGCTCCGTCGCCGCCAATCTGAAGGCGCTCGACGAGGCCGCGGCCCGTGCCGCCGCGGCGGGCGCGGGCCTCCTGGTCGCGCCCGAGATGTACCTCACCGGGTACGCGATCGGCGACGACGTGGCACGCCTGGCCGAGCCCGCCGACGGGGCGTCCGCCACCGCGATCGCCGAGAGCGCCGCACGCCACGGCGTCGCGGTCGCCTACGGCTACCCGGAGCGGGAGGGCGAGCGGGTCTTCAACTCCGTCCAGCTCATCGGCCCCGACGGCGTCAGCCTGGCGAACTACCGCAAGACCCACCTCTTCGGCTGCTTCGAGCGCGACTCCTTCACCCCCGGTGAGCAGTCCGTCGTCCAGGCCGAGCTGGGCGGTCTGCGGATCGGCCTGATGATCTGCTACGACGTGGAGTTCCCGGAGAACGTCCGCGCGCACGCCCTCGCGGGCACCGACCTGCTCCTCGTGCCCACGGCCCAGATGCACCCCTTCCAGTTCGTCGCCGAGTCCGTCGTCCCGGTGCGGGCCTTCGAGAACCAGATGTACGTCGCGTACGTCAACCGGGTCGGCAAGGAAGGGGAGTTCGAGTTCGTCGGGCTCTCCACCCTGGCCGGACCCGACGGAGTCGCGCGCACCCGCGCCGGACGGGACGAGCAGCTGGTCTTCGCCGACGCCGACCCGGCCTTCCTCGCCGCGTCGCGCGAGGCCAACCCCTATCTGCGCGACCGCCGCCCGGGTCTGTACTCGTCCCTGATCTGACCCTCCCGAGTATCCGGTCCTCCCGAGCCCCCTTCTTCTGTTCTGCCGTTCCCGCAAGGAGTCCGTACCCCATGACGTCCACGGTGCCCAACGCCGTCCAGCACACCGACGCGCAGCCGCCGATCACCATGTTCGGTCCGGACTTCCCTTACGCGTACGACGATTTCCTCGCCCACCCGGCGGGCCTGGGCCAGATACCCGCGACCGAGCACGGCACGGAGGTCGCGGTCATCGGCGGTGGCCTCTCCGGCATCGTGGCCGCGTACGAACTGATGAAGATGGGCCTCAAGCCCGTCGTCTACGAGGCCGACCAGATCGGCGGCCGGCTGCGCACCGTCGGCTTCGAGGGCTGCGACGGCGATCTCACCGCCGAGATGGGCGCGATGCGCTTCCCGCCGTCATCGACGGCGCTGCAGCACTACATCGACCTGGTGGGCCTCAAGACCCAGCCCTTCCCCAACCCCCTCGCGGAGTCGACGCCCTCGACGGTCGTCGACCTCAAGGGCGAGTCCCACTACGCGACGTCCGTCGACGACCTGCCGCAGGTCTACCGCGACGTGATGAACGCCTGGAACTCCTGCCTGGAGGAGGGCGCCGACTTCTCCGACATGAACCGCGCCCTGCGCGAGCGCGACGTGCCCAAGATCCGCGAGATCTGGTCCAAGCTCGTCGAGAAGCTCGACAACCAGACCTTCTACGGCTTCCTCTGCGATTCCGAGGCCTTCAAGTCCTTCCGGCACCGCGAGATCTTCGGCCAGGTCGGCTTCGGCACGGGCGGCTGGGACACCGACTTCCCGAACTCCATCCTGGAGATCCTGCGCGTCGTCTACACCGAGGCCGACGACCACCACCGCGGCATCGTCGGCGGCAGCCAGCAGCTGCCGCTGCGGATGTGGGACCGCGAGCCGCAGAAGATCGTGCACTGGGCTCCCGGTACGTCCCTGAGCTCGCTGCACGAGGGCGGCGTGCCGAAGCCGGCCGTGACCCGCCTGGACCGCACCGCGGGCAACCGCGTCACCGTCACCGACTCCTCGGGCGACATCCGCACCTACCAGGCGGCGATCTTCACCGCCCAGTCCTGGCTGCTGCTCTCCAAGATCGCGTGCGACGACACGCTCTTCCCCATCGACCACTGGACGGCGATGGAGCGGACCCACTACATGGAGTCCTCCAAGCTCTTCGTCCCGGTCGACCGGCCGTTCTGGCTGGACAAGGACGAGGAGACCGGTCGGGACGTCATGTCGATGACGCTCACCGACCGCATGACGCGCGGCACTTACCTGCTCGACGACGGCCCGGACAAGCCCGCCGTCATCTGCCTCTCCTACACGTGGTGCGACGACAGCCTGAAGTGGCTGCCGCTGTCGGCGAACGAGCGCATGGAGGTCATGCTCAAGTCGCTCGGCGAGATCTATCCCAAGGTCGACATCCGCAAGCACATCATCGGCAACCCGGTGACGGTGTCGTGGGAGAACGAGCCCTACTTCATGGGCGCCTTCAAGGCGAACCTGCCGGGCCACTACCGCTACCAGCGGCGCCTGTTCACGCACTTCATGCAGGAGAGCCTGCCGGCGGACAAGCGGGGGATCTTCCTCGCCGGTGATGACATCTCCTGGACGGCGGGGTGGGCGGAGGGCGCGGTCACGACCGCCCTGAACGCCGTGTGGGGTGTCATGAACCACCTCGGTGGTTCGACCGACGCGACGAACCCCGGTCCGGGGGACGTGTACGACGAGATCGCTCCCGTCGAGCTGCCTGAGGACTGACAGGCAGCGCCGTTTTGTCTGGGGCGCGTGGGGATCTGCCGGGCCGTCGTGGTCGATCGCGCAGTTCCCCGCGCCCCTTCGGGGCCCTAGACCCCCGCTGCCCTTGCCGCCTCGTACACCTCTGCCGCCACGTCCTTCAGTTCTTCCGCGTCCCGTGCGCCGCCCGCGAGTTCGATGAGGATCTCTTCGACCGCGCCCGTCGAGGCGTGTGCCTCCAGGTCCTCGACGATCTGCTCGACGTTGCCCCGGAAGGGGGCGCGCTTCTCGCCCACGTACGGCTTCGCCGTGTACCGGGCGTTGGCCCGCAGGACGCTCTGGACGGGCTGGGTGCGCCCGCGCTCGGTGGCCAGTTCCTTCAGGGCCTGGGCCTGTTCGGCCAGCTTGTCGGCGCCGGCGCCCACCGGCATCCAGCCGTCGGCGCGGTCGACGAGCCTGCGCAGGGCGCGCGGGCTGTTGGCGGGCAGCAGGATGGGGATGGGGCGCTCGGGCTTGGGGGCGACCACCGAGGGCGCGATCGTCGTCAGCTCCCCTTCGTACGCCACCGGGTCCGGGCCCCACACCGCGTGGCAGACGTCGATCAGCTCGTCCAGGACCTTGCCGCGCCGGTTGAAGGGGGCCACCCCCGCCGCCGCGTACTCGTCGTGCGACCAGCCCGTGCCGAAGCCCGCGACGACACGGCCGCCGCTCGCCGCGTCCAACGTGGCGAGCGAACGCGCCAGTTGGAACGGCACGTGCAGCGGGGCGACCAGGACGCTGGTGCCCAGGCGGGCCCGCTCGGTGGCCGCGGCGGCCAGCGTCAGCGTGATCAGCGGGTCGGCGACCGAGCGGTAGGTGTCGGGCCAGGGCAGGCCCTCGATGCCGTACAGACCCTGGGTCGCGGGCTCGGGGAACAGGATGCGCTCGTAGACCCACAGGCTCTCGTACCCGATCTCCTCGGCCGCGCGGGCCACTGCCGGGACGTCACGCCCGATGCGGTACTGCCGGCCCTGCGGGAGGCCGAGTCCGAGTCGTGTGGCCATGCTGGTGCTCCTTCGCATCCGGGGTCACTGCCTTCAACGTACAGCGATCGTCGGGGAGTTCCTCGGTGGCGGAAGGCAAGCGGCCGGATCAGTCCGGCAGGGGCGTGAGGAGCATCCGGCCCACCAGGCCGACTGCGCCGTCCAGACGGTCCCGGAACTCCTGGGCGACCGGCGGGAGTTCGCGCAGGGCCCGCATCGCCAGGGCCGTCGCCCACGCGCTGTCCCTGGCCCGCTCCAGGCTCCAGGAGCCCAGCAGATGGGTGAGCGGGTCGGCGATCTGGAAGAGGTCGGGCCCCGGCATCAGCTCGTCGCGGATGCGCTCCTCCAGCGAGACGAGGATGTCGCCCACGCGGTCGAACTCGTCCTCCAGGTCCGCCGGTTCGCAGCCGAGCGTACGACAGGCGTCCATGACCGCCAGCGGAAGGTCGTGCCCGATGTGCGCGTTGATGCCCGCGAGCGCGAACTGCAGAGGGCGTACGCCGGGATGGCGGCGGAGCTGGAACAGCGGCCGCCAGCAGGCGGGCGGCCTGCGGTCGGCGGCCACCGCGTCGACCGCCGTCAGATAGCGCTCGGCGAACAGGACGTCCAGGGTGATCGCGGCCCCGGTGTCCGGGAATCGCCCCCTGTCGAGGTGCCGGTCGACCTCTTCGGTGACCGCGAGATAGACCCGGTTGAAGACCCCGACGCCGTCCCCCGGCGGGAAGCCGGTGCCCAGCGCGCGCATCCGCGTCAGCACCCCGTCGACCCCGTGTGCCGAGCCCGTGAACTCCGCGAACCGCTCCAACTGCGCCATGGTGGCAGGGTCCCAGTCCTAGGCTGGCCCGAGTGCCGCCGCACCGGCCGCTTCCCCAGAACGAGGGAACGGCGACCGTGTGTGCCCCTGGGGAGGGGGAGTGGGCGCGCCGTGTCAGGGGGACACGGGGGAGGGGGAGGAGCCGCACTGTGTCAGGCAACCGCGCACGCCATCGCGCCGGACGGCGCGACGGGCGAACGTCCAGGCGAAGAGGCGCCGCTCGTCACGGGGTCATGGTCGTGGCGGCCTCGATCGTGGCCGCCGTCGGCGCCGTGGCCGGAATGGTGTCCGCCCTGGACGAGGGCGGCGGCAAGGACCGGGCGCGCCCGAAGGTGACGAAGTCGCCGACGTTCCAACCGCTGCCCGCGGTGCCGACGCCGTCCGTGTCGCCCTCCTCGGCCACGCCGTCGCCCGTGAGGTCCTCCGCCGCGCCGGTGCCCGAGCCGGAACCGAAGCCCGCGACGCGGCGCCCGAAGAAGCCGAGCACCACGGCCCCGGCGGCGAACTCCCTCTACCGGCACGGCGACTCCCAGGTCCTCGACTGGGTCAGGGCGAACCGGAGCGACCCGCGCCGCCCGCTCATCGAGTCACGGATCGCCGACCGGCCCGCGGCGGTGTGGTTCGCGCAGTACGCGCCCGGGACCATCACCTCGCGGGTGCGGGCGGTGACGTCGGGCACCGGGAGCCGGGTGCCCGTCGTCGTGCCGTACGCGATACCGGACCGCGACTGCGGGGGCGCCTCCCAGGGCGGGGCGCCGGACCTCGCCGCGTACGACGCGTGGATCGGGAAGTTCGCGGCGGGCCTCGGCTCGGGCGAGGTCATCGTCGTCCTGGAACCGGACGCGATCGCGCTCTCCGAGTGCCTCTCGGCGAAGCAGCGCACCGCCCGCTACGCCTCGCTCGCCCGCGCGGGCCGCACCCTCAAGGCCGCCAACCCCAAGGCCCGTGTCTACTACGACGCCGGGCACTCCGGCTGGAACGCGGCGTCCCAGCAGGCCGGGCGGCTGCGCGCGGCGGGCGCCGCGTCCCCCGCGTCGTCCGACGGCATCTTCACGAACGTGTCGAACTTCCACCGCACCGGCGACGAGGCCGCCTACGCCCGCGAGGTCCTGACCGCGCTCGGCGGCCCGGCGAGCCTGGGGGCCGTCATCGACACCAGCCGCAACGGAAACGGCGCCCCGGCCGACGGGGAGTGGTGCGACCCGGCGGGCCGGGGGCTGGGGCCGAACCCGACGCTGCGCACCGGCCAGGCCCGCGTCGACGCCTATCTGTGGATCAAACTGCCGGGCGAGTCCGACGGCTGCAAGGGCGCGCCCGGCACCTTCAACCCCGACTACGCCTACGACTTGGCGCGCGGCTGAGAGCCGTCGGCGCCCTTCTCCGGGGCCTCGTCGCCCGTGTCGCCCGCATCGCCTTCGTCGTACGTGGACGTGCCCGAATCGAGCAGCGGCTCCTGCGACTTGAGGTGCGGCGGGGCGAAGGCACGAAGGACGTGATAGCCGGTGATCACGACGATCGTGCCGAGGGCGATGCCGCTCAGCTCGAAGTTGTCGGTGATCTTCAGTGAGACGCCGCCGACGCCGATGATGATGCCCGCCGCGGCCGGGACGAGGTTCAGCGGATTGCGCAGATCCACGCCCGCGTTGATCCAGATCTGGGCGCCGAGCAGGCCGATCATGCCGTAGAGGATGACGGTGATGCCGCCGAGCACGCCGCCCGGGATGGCCGCCACGACCGCGCCGAACTTGGGGCAGAGGCCGAAGAGCAGGGCGAAGCAGGCGGCGGCCCAGTAGGCGGCCGTGGAGTAGACGCGGGTCGCGGCCATCACGCCGATGTTCTCGGAGTACGTCGTGTTGGGCGGACCGCCGACCGCTGTGGAGAGCATGGACGCGGCGCCGTCGGCGGAGATCGCGGTGCCGAGCTTGTCGTCCAGGGAGTCGCCGGTCATCTCGCCGACCGCCTTGACGTGCCCGGCGTTCTCGGCGACCAGCGCGATGACGACGGGCAGGGCGACGAGGATCGCCGACCACTCGAAGCTCGGAGCGTGGAAGGTCGGCAGGCCGATCCAGTCGGCGTTGCCGACGGCCGAGAGGTCCAGGCGCCAGTGGTCGACGACCTTGCCCGAGCCGTCCGCCGAGTGGATCTTGCCGAAGACCAGGTCGAGGGCCCAGGACAGGGCGTAACCGAAGATCAGGCCCAGGAAGATCGCGACGCGCGACCAGAATCCGCGCAGGCACACCACGGCCAGACCGGTGAACAGCATCACCAGGAGCGCCGTCCACTGGTCCTGCGGCCAGTACGTGGACGCGGTCACCGGCGCCAGGTTGAAGCCGATCAGCATGACGACGGCGCCGGTGACGATCGGCGGCATCGCGGCATGGATGATCCGCGCCCCGAACTTCTGGACGGCCAGGCCCACCAGGAACAGCGCGGCGCCGACCACGAAGACCGCGCCCGTCACGGTCGCGGAGGAGCCGCCCTGCGCGCGGATGACGGCGGCCACGCCCACGAAGGAGAGCGAACAGCCCAGGTAGCTGGGCACCCGGCCGCGCGTGGCGAGCAGGAAGATGACGGTCGCGACACCCGACATCATGATCGCGAGGTTCGGGTCGAGGCCCATCAGGACGGGCGCCACGAAGGAGGCGCCGAACATGGCGACCACGTGCTGGGCGCCGAGCCCGAAGGTCCGGGGCCAGGAGAGCCGCTCGTCGGGTCGGACGACGGCTCCGGGCGCGGGGGTGCGCCCGTCGCCGTGCAGTCTCCAGCGCACGCCGAGATCCATGTTCTGTTCCGCCTTCTGTGCGCCCGACTTTGTCAAGACCTGAATGAGTCAGCGCAATGTTAATCCGGCATAAGTGCCAGGGACTCTCACCGGCCGCTCGCGGGGCGCCCGGCGAGCAACCGATGGAACCGTGGGGTCAGGCCTTCGGGCCGGGTGTCGTCGCCTTCGCGGGCGCGACCGGGGTGGCCTCGCGGCCGTCCGTGCGCAGGACGCCGGCGAACAGCGCGAGCCCGCAGGCGAGGACCGTCACCAGGCCGAAGGAGACCACCAGGCTCGTCGCGTCGGCAAGCGTGCCGATCGCCGACGGGGCGATCAGGCCCGATGTGTACGTGATGGTGGCGACGCCCGCGATGGCCTGGCTGGGGTTGGGGCCGCTGCGCCCGGCCGCGGCGAAGGCGAGGGGCACCACGACCGCGATGCCGAGCCCGAGCAGCGCGAACCCGCCCATGGCGACCGCCGGATGCGGCGCGACGACCACGAGGAGACCGCCGAGCGCCGCCACCACGCCGCCCACGCGCACCGTGCGCACCGCCCCGAAGCGGTCCACCACCGCGTCGCCCGCGAGCCGCGCGATCGCCATGGTGAGCGTGAAGCCGGTGGTGGACGCGGCGGCGACACCGGCCGACGAGTCCAGGACGTCCCGCAGATAGACCGCCGACCAGTCCAGGCTCGCGCCCTCGGCGAAGACCGCGCAGAAGCCGACCGCGCCGATCAGGAGCGCCGACTTGGGCGGCAGCGAGAAGCGCGGCGGCGCCTCGTCCTCGGGCTCCGCCTGGAGGTCGAGCACGCCCTGGCAGGCGACGAGGCCGATCGCGGTGAGCGCCACGGCGGCGAGCGCGTGGTGCAGCCGTGCGTCGGAGCCCAGATGGGCGGCGACCGTGCCGGCCGCGGAGCCGATGAGGGCGCCGACGCTCCACATGCCGTGCAGCCCCGACATGATCGACTTCTTCATGCGGGTCTCGACCTCGACGCCCAGGGCGTTCATCGCCACGTCCGACATGCCCGCCGTCGCGCCGTACACGAACAGGGCCACGCAGAGCGTGAGCAGGTTCGGCGCGAGCGAGGGCAGGATCAGGGCCATCGTCCACAGGGCGAGCAGCCCGCGCAGCGCCGTCCGGGCGCCGAAGCGGTGGCTGACCCAGCCCGCGAGCGGCATCGCCACGGAGGCGCCGATCGCCGGGAAGGCCAGGGCGAGGCCGAGGAGTCCCGCGCTGAGGCCGGCGTGGTCCTGGATCCAGGGCACGCGGGTCGCGAAGGAGCCGGTGACGGCGCCGTGCACGCAGAAGACGGCGGCCACGGCGTACCGCGCCCGCTTCAACTGCCGTACGTCCTGGACCACTTCACTCATCGATGCTCCGCCCCTCCCGAGGTGCCGCCCCGCTACGGCGACGTAAACTATCAGGAACCCTGCCTGATAAATAGCAGCTTTATGGAAGGATCCCCGGCATGCCCGCATCACCGAGCACCGCCCGGGCCATCAACGACCGGCTCGCCCTGGGGCTCCTGCAGCGCGAAGGACCGCTGACGGCCAACCAGTTGAAGCAGCTGACCGGACTCTCCCGGCCCTCGGTCGCCGACCTGGTCGAGCGCCTTCAGGGCTCCGGGCTGATCGCGGTCGTGGGGGAGGCGGGTGCCCAGCGCCGGGGGCCCAATGCCCGGCTGTACGGGATCGTCGCCGACCGGGCGCACCTCGCCGCGCTCGACGTGCGCACCGGCGGCGTCTCCGTGGTCGTCACCGACCTGCTCGGCGCGGTGCTCGCCGAGGCCTCCGCGCCCATCGGCGGCGACACCGGCACCGGAGCCGCGGTCGAGCGGGCCGTGGCCCTCGTGGAGAGCACCGCCGGGGACGGCGGCGTTCAGCGGCTGCACACGGTGGCGATCGGCGCCCCCGGCCTCATCGACCCCGCCACCGGCGAACTGCGCGACACCACCGCGCTCCCGGCCTGGCACCGCCGTCTCGCGGGAGCCCTCCAGGAACGGCTCCCGGCGCACGTGCTCGTGGAGAACGAGACCAACCTCGCGGCCCGCGCCGAACAGCGCGAGGGCGCGGCCCACGACCGCGACACCTTCGTCCTGCTGTGGCTGGGCGAAGGCGTCGGGGCCGCCGTCGTGCTCGACGGCAGCCTGCGCCGCGGGGCCTCCGGCGGCACCGGCGAGATCGGCTTCCTGCCGGTGCCCGGCACGAACGTGCTGCCGTCCGCCACCGGCTGCGACGGCGGCTTCCACTCGCTGGCCTGCGCCGCCGCGCTCCGTGACCTCGGCGCCGAGCACGGCGTCCTGCGGCCCGGCGCGAGCGCCGCCGAGGTGATGCGGCACGCCGCCGAGAGCGGCCACGAGGCCTACCTCGACGCCGCCGCCGACCGGATCGCCGTCGGCGCCGCCGCCATGGCCGCGATCCTCGACCCCGGCTGCGTGGTCCTGGGCGGCGAGGTCGGCCGCGCGGGCGGCGAACCGCTCGCCACCCGCGTGATGCACCGCGTCACCGCGATGTCCCCGCTGCGCACGGAGGTCAGGGCGAGCACCCTCGGCGGTTCCGCCGTGCTGCGCGGCGCGCTGCTCGCCGCGAGGGAAGCGGCGCAGGACGAGCTGTTCGGACCCGCACGCTGAGCCACAGCAGCCAGGACGGGCCGATCACCCCGGCCCCCAGGAGGGCCATCAGCGTCGCGGCGGACCCGGCCGTCATGTGCTCCAGGTGCGCCGAGTGGAACACCAGATGGGGCACGGAGAAGGTCAGGTACGCGGCGAGCCCGACGGAGACGAGCCGCGGCTCCATCGCGCGCACGCCCGCCGCGAGGACCACCGCGATCGCCAGGGAGGACGCCCCCAGATCGCGCATCATGTGCTCGTTGTAGGGCGGCAGGTCCGACACCCACAGGACGCCGTAGAAGGAGCGGGGAGCGAACAACTGCCAGCACCCGACGCAGAGTTGGGTGGCAGTGAGGGCGAGCAGGCCGCCCCACAGCACCTTCGCACCGCGCCCGGCCACTCCCGCGCCGCGCCGGGCTACTCCCGTGCCGCGCCGGGCTACTCCCGTGCCGCGCCGGGCTACTCCCGTGCCGCGCCCGGCCACTGCCGCGCCGCGCCGGGCTACTCCCGTGCCGCGCCCGGCTACTCCCGTGCCGCGCCCGGCTACTCCCGTGCCGCGCCCGGCTACTCCCGTGCCGCGCCCGGCTACTCCCGTGCCGCGCCCGGCCACTGCCGTGCCGCGCCCGGCCACTGCCGTGCCGCGCCCGGCTACTCCCGTGCCGCGCCCGGCTACTCCCGTGCCGCGCCCGGCTACTCCCGTGCCGCGCCCGGTCACCGCCGCCCGCCGAAGCGCCCCGCGAGGAACTCCTCGAACGTGCCCTTGCCCACCGCCCGCTCGGGGGTCAGATGCCCGCCCGCGCGCATGCCGCGGTACGCCTTGCCCGCGAGCCGCACCGGCAGCACGGGTCGGCGCTTCCCGCTCGCCCGCAGATAGGCGCGGCCCAGCTCCTGGAACGTACGGACCTCGGGGCCTCCCATGTCCGCGACCCGCCCGGCGGGCGACGCCACCGCCAACTCCGCGAGCCGGTCCGCCACTTCGCGGACCTCGATCGGCTGGTCGCTGACGCCCGCGGGCAGCGGCATGACCGGCAGCTTCGCCGCGCCCGCCAGGATGCTCAGGACGAGGTCGTGGAACTGCGTCGTGCGCAGCACCGTCCAGCCGAGCCCCGACTCCTCGACCAGCTTCTCGACGGCGAGCTTCGAGCGGTAGTAGCCGAGCGGCACCCGATCCACGCCGACGATCGAGATGTAGACCAGGTGCGGCACCCGGGCGCGCCGTGCGGCCTCGACGAGACGCCTCGCGGCCCGCTCGTCGCCGCCGCGCGGCATGGTCGCGCAGTGCACGATCGCGTCCGCGCCCGCCACGGCCGCGTCAAGACCCGCGCCGCCCTCGCGCAGGTCGACGGCGTACGGCCGGGCGTGGCGGCTCAGGACGCGTACGTCGTGTCCGTCCGCGCGCAGCCGGTCGGCCAGCGGGCGGCCGAGGGTTCCGGTGCCGCCGGTCACCAGGATCGTGGTCATTGCAGGGCTCCTTCGCTGAGCGGTGCGGGACGCCGGGCAGGCGTCCTTCACAGCTGAGACCGGGCAGCCCTCAGGAATGTGACAGCTGCCCCGCCGAGAAGACCAGCTTGTCGGGATTGACCACCACCCACACCTCGCTGACCAGGCCGCCCCGGAACGCGAACGACGCGAGTCCCACGACCGTCCCCGCCGCCCTCGCGACCAGCGCGGGCGCGCCGTTGACCTCGGCGTACGAGAGATCCATGGCGGAGGCGAACTTCCGCATGCCGCCCACCACGAACGGCACCACCTTCGCGCGCCCCAGGATCGGCCTGCGCGCGGCGGTGACCTTGCCGCCGCCGTCGCCCCACCACGTCACGTCCGCCGCGAGCATCGTCTCCAGGCCCGCGAGATCCCCCTCGCGGGCCGCCGCGACGAACGACTCCAGGAACGCGTCCCGCCGCTCCGCCACCGCGTCGAACCGGGTCCGCTCGTCGGCCACCGCCCGCGCCGCCCTGCGGTACAGCTGCCGGCAGTTGGCCTCGCCGATGTCCAGGACACCGGCGATGTCCCGATGGCTGTAGGCGAACGCCTCCCGCAGCACGAACACCGCGCGCTCCACCGGCGTGAGCCGCTCAAGCAGGACCAGCAGCGCCATCGACACCGCGTCCCGCTGCTCCGCCGACTCCAGCGGGCCGAGCGTGCCGCCCGAGGTGACGACCGGCTCCGGGAGCCAGGGCCCCACGTACTCCTCGCGCCGCGCACGCGCCGAAGTCAGCCTGTTCAGACAGAGATTGGTGACGACCTTGGCCAGCCACGCGGCAGGGTGCCCGATGTCCGCGCGGCGCGCGCCGCTCCAGCGCAGATACGCGTCCTGGACGGCGTCCTCCGCCTCCTGGGCGGAGCCGAGCATGCGGTAGGCGAGCGAGAACATACGAGGCCTATGGGACTCGAATTCATCGGCCGGAGCAGCGGTCGTCACGGCACTCAGCGTGCCAGAGGGGTCCGTCACCGCCGGTCAGAGGGCTGTCACAGGCTGCTGTGAGCCAGACCACAGAGGTTCGCTCGTATGGGCGTCGATCAGGCGTGGCACACTGGCCTCGTACCAAAAGCAGCGCACTCCGGGGTCGGTGTAATTCCGAACCGGCGGTTATAGTCCGCGACCCGGCCGCCTCCAGTGGCCGGTTGACCAGGTGAAACTCCTGGACCGACGGTGAAAGTCCGGATGGGAGGCAGTGCGCGGCGGGCGGGCATTCGTGCACGTCGCCGAGTGGCTTGTTTTTGGGATTCCCGGTTTTCCGGGTTCCCCAGGGAGAAGTCTCGTTTCCGGCGACGCTCCCGGTGTCGCAGTCCGTACGTTCTGTCGTCATCGACAGGCCCCGGAGTCCGTGCCCCATGAGGCAGGAGGACCCGGTGGCCACCGCAGTCGCAGCGAACGAGCCCGAGCGCACCGCCATGCGCCGCGCCATCGAGCTCGCCGCCCTCGGGCTCGGCTCCACCAGCCCCAATCCGGTCGTCGGCTGCGTCATCGTCGACGCCTCCGGGCAGCCGGTCGGCGAGGGGTACCACCAGCGCGCCGGCGGCCCGCACGCCGAGGTCCACGCCCTGCGCGCGGCCGGTGAACGAGCCCGTGGCGCCACCGCCCTGGTCACCCTCGAACCCTGCAACCACACCGGACGCACCGGCCCCTGCGCCCAGGCGCTCATCGACGCGGGGATCGCCCGCGTCGTCTACGCGGTCGGCGACCCGAACCCCGCCGCGACCGGCGGCGCGCAGCGGCTGCGTACCGCCGGGGTCGACGTGGAGGCGGGCCTGCTCGAGGGCGAGGCCGCCGCGGGGAACGCCGCCTGGCTGACCTCCGTACGGCTCGGCCGCCCGCACATCACCTGGAAGTACGCCGCGACGCTCGACGGCCGCATCGCCGCCGCCGACGGCAGCAGCCGCTGGATCACCTCCGCCGCGGCCCGCGCCGACGTCCACCGGCTGCGCGCCGAGTGCGACGCGGTCCTCGTCGGCTCCGGCACCCAGCGCGCCGACGACCCGCACCTCGCCGTGCGGGACATCGAAGGCGCCGTCCAGCCCCTGCGCGTCGTCGTCGACACGAACGGCACCGCGGTGGCGCCCGGCGCCCGCGTCCTGGACGACGCGGCGCCCACGCTCGTCGCCGTCGCCGAGAACGTGACCCCCGCGGCCGATGCGCAGACGGTGCGACTTCCGCGCGCGGACGGCGGGTTGGACATCCACGCCCTCCTCGACGAGCTGCACACCCGCGGCGTGCGCTCCGTCCTCCTCGAAGGCGGCCCGACGCTCGCCGGGGCCTTCGTCGCCGCGGGCGCCGTCGACTGCGTCGTCGCCTATCTCGCCCCCGTCCTGCTCGGCGCGGGCCCCGCCGCCCTCACTGGCGGCGGAATCACGACCATCACCGAAGCGTTGCGGCTCGACGTGAGCGAGACCGTCCGCATCGGCCCCGATCTGCGGATCACCGCGACCCTCGTAGCGAAGGAGCACTGAAGTGTTCACCGGAATCGTCGAAGAGCTGGGCGAGATCACCGCCGTCGAGAACCTGGACGACGCGTCCCGCTTCCGCGTCCGCGGCCCCGTCGTCACCGACGGCGCCAAGCACGGCGACTCCATCGCGGTCAACGGCGTCTGTCTGACGGTCGTGGAGCACGAGGGCGACGAGTTCACCGCCGATGTGATGGCCGAGACCCTGAACCGCTCCAGCCTGGGCGCGCTCGCGTCCGGCTCGCGGGTCAACCTGGAGCGGCCCACCGCCGTGGGCGACCGCCTCGGCGGCCACATCGTGCAGGGACACGTGGACGGTACCGGCGAGATCGTCGAGCGCAAGCCCTCCGAGAACTGGGAGATCGTCAAGGTCTCGCTCCCCGCGGACCTCGCTCGCTACGTGGTGGAGAAGGGCTCCATCACCGTCGACGGCGTCAGCCTGACGGTGGTCGACGCCGGGCCCGACTACTTCACCATCAGCCTCATCCCCACCACCCTCGCGCTGACCACGCTCGGCATCAAGCAGCCCGGCGACCCGGTCAATCTCGAAGTGGACATCATCGCGAAGTACGTCGAGCGGATGCTCGGCGACCGCGCCCGTACCGCCGCTCCGGCTCCCGCTCCCGCTCAGGAGGCCACCAAGTGAACTGGCTCAACTCCGAAGCCTTCACGGCCTTCGGGCAGCACGTCATCTGGTCCGACATGGTGGGCAACACCGTCGGCCTGATCGCCCTCGCGCTCGGCTGGCGGCGCTCCATATGGACCTGGCCCGCCCAGTTCCTCTCCGGTGTCATCCTCGTCGGCGCGTACGCCTCCGCCCATCTCTCCGGCGGCGTCGGCAAGCAGCTGCTCGTCATCGGCGTGGCCCTGTGGGGCTGGCGCCTGTGGACCAACGGCAAGCAGCAGGCGCAGGACGGTTCCATCGCCGTCCGGTTCGCCACCTGGAAGGAGCGCGGGGTGCTGCTCGGCGGCACGGCTCTTGGCACCCTCGCGGTCGGCGCCCTGTTCTCCGCCGTGCCCGACCTGTCCTGGAACCCCTGGCCCGACGCCTACATCTTCGTCGGCACGCTCGCCGCGATGGTCGCCCAGGCCCGCGGTCTGGTCGAGTTCTGGTTCGCCTGGCTGCTGGTCGACGTGGTCGGCGTGCCGCTCGCGTTCAGCAGTGGTCTGGCCTTCTCCGGCCTCGTGTACGTCATCTACCTCGCGCTCGTCCTGTGGGGCATGCGCGACTGGTGGCTGCGGTCGCGCTCTGCGTCTTCGCAGGCCTCGCAGCCCGTCATGGAAGGAGCCCCGGCATGACTGCGGCACCTGTTTGGTACAGCACGGGTCACGAAGAGGACGCCTCTGACCTCGCCCTCGACCCCGTCGAGGCGGCCATCCGCGACATCGCCGCCGGGCGGCCCGTCGTGGTCGTCGACGACGAGGACCGGGAGAACGAGGGCGACCTCGTCATCGCCGCCGAGAAGGCGACGCCCGAGATCATCGCGTTCATGATGAGCGAGTGCCGCGGCCTGATCTGCGCGCCGATGGAGGGCGACGAGCTGGACCGCCTCCAGCTCCCGCAGATGGTCGAGAACAACACCGAGTCGATGCGGACGGCCTTCACCGTCTCCGTCGACGCGAGCGGCGCGCACGGCGTCACCACCGGCATCTCGGCCGCCGACCGCGCCACCACGCTCCAGATGCTCGCCGCGGGCACCTTCGAGCCCACCGACTTCGTGCGCCCGGGCCACATCTTCCCGCTGCGCGCCAAGTCCGGCGGCGTCCTGGTCCGCAACGGCCACACCGAGGCCGCGGTCGACCTGGCCCGCCTCGCGGGCCTGCGCCCGGCAGGCGCGATCGTCGAGATCGCCGGCGAGGACGGCACGATGCTCCGCCTCCCGGAACTGATCCCCTTCGCCCGCAAGCACGGCCTGACGATCATCTCCATCGAGGACCTGATCGCGTACCGCTCCAGCTCCGAGCCGAAGGTCCGCCGCGAGGCCGAGGTCCGCCTGCCCACCGCCTTCGGCGACTTCACGGCGTACGGCTACCGCTCCACCGTCGACGGGGTCGAGCACGTCGCCCTCGTGCACGGCGAGATCGCCGAGGGCGACGACGTCCTCGTGCGCATCCACTCCGAGTGCCTGACCGGCGACGTCTTCCACTCCCTGCGCTGCGACTGCGGCCCGCAGCTGGAGGCGTCCATGCGGCGCATCACGGACGAGGGACGCGGCGTCGTGGTCTACCTCCGCGGCCACGAGGGGCGCGGCATCGGTCTGCTGTCCAAGCTGCGCGCCTACGAGCTCCAGGAGCGCGGCAGCGACACCCTGGACGCCAACCTGGAACTCGGCCTGCCCGCCGACGCCCGGGACTACGGCGCGGGCGCGCGCATCCTGGACGACCTCGGCGTCCGCAGCGTGCGCCTGATGACGAACAACCCCGACAAGACCGACGCGGTGATCCGGCACGGCCTGAAGGTCACCGGACGCGAGCCCATGGCGGTCCAGGCGGGCGAGCACAACCTCCGGTACCTGCGCACCAAGCGGGACCGGATGGGGCACGACCTGCCCTGGCTGGACACCCCCGAGGTGTCCGCCTGCGGCAATCAGTAAGCAACGTACAGAGAATTTTCGAGCGACCAGGAGAAGCGCGTGAGCGGCAAGGGTGCACCCGAACTGAGCGTGAAGAACTGCGGAGACCTGAGGGTCGCGGTGATCGCCGCCCAGTGGCACGAGAAGGTCATGGACGGCCTCGTCGACGGCGCGCTGCGCGCCCTGCACGAGCTCGGCATCGACGAGCCGACCGTCCTGCGCGTGCCCGGCAGCTTCGAGCTGCCGGTCGTCGCCAAGGTCCTCGCGGGCCGCGGCTACGACGCGATCGTGGCGCTCGGCGTCGTCATCCGCGGCGGCACCCCGCACTTCGAGTACGTGTGCCAGGGCGTCACCCAGGGCCTGACCCAGGTCACGGTGGACACCGGAGTGCCGATCGGCTTCGGCGTCCTCACCTGCGACACCGAGGAGCAGGCCCTGGACCGGGCGGGCATCGAGGGCTCCCGCGAGGACAAGGGGCACGAAGCGGTCACCGCCGCCGTCGCCACCGCGACCACGCTGCGTACGATCTCCGAACCCTGGCGGTGAGCGGGGTCGACGAGCCGCGTAAAGTAAGCGACATCATGTCCAAGAAGACTTTCGAGGAGCTCTTCACCGAGCTCCAGCACAAGGCCGCCAACGGCGACCCCGCCACGTCGCGCACCGCCGAGCTGGTCGACAAGGGCGTCCATGCCATCGGCAAGAAGGTCGTCGAGGAGGCCGCCGAAGTCTGGATGGCCGCCGAGCACGAGGGCAAGGAAGCCACCGCCGAGGAGATCTCGCAGCTCCTCTACCACGTGCAGGTGATGATGGTCGCCCGCGGCATCTCCCTCGACGACGTGTACGCGCACCTCTGAGCCGTACGCCCCGCTGTCTCCAACTCCCTTCAACGCAAAGGAATCCGACCTCATGCTGCGCATCGCCGTCCCCAACAAGGGTTCACTGTCCGGACCTGCGTCGGCGATGCTCCATGAGGCCGGATACCAGCAGCGCAAGGAGTCCAAGGAGCTCGTCCTGGTCGACCCGGACAACGAGGTCGAGTTCTTCTACCTCCGGCCCAAGGACATCGCGATCTATGTCTCGGCCGGCAAGCTCGACATCGGCATCACCGGCCAGGACCTCCTGATCGACTCCGGCGCGAACGCCGAGACGATCCTGCCGCTCGGCTTCGCCCGCTCCACCTTCCGGTTCGCCGCGAAGCCGGGCACGGCGAGCACCATCGCGGACCTCGCGGGCAAGACCGTCGCGACCTCGTACGAGGGCATCGTCGCCAAGCACCTCGCGGACAGCGGCATCGACGCCTCCGTCGTCCACCTGGACGGCGCCGTCGAGACCGCCATCGAGCTGGGCGTCGCCCAGGTCATCGCGGACGTCGTGGAGACCGGCACCTCGCTGCGCAACGCGGGCCTCGAGGTGTTCGGCGAGCCGATCATGAAGTCCGAGGCGGTCGTCATCCGGCGCACCGGCGCCGGCACCGACGACCCCAAGGTCGAGCAGTTCCTGCGCCGCCTGCAGGGCGTCCTGGTCGCCCGGGCGTACGTGATGATGGACTACGACTGCCGGGCCGAGCACCTGGAGCAGGCCGTCGCCCTCACCCCGGGCCTCGAGTCGCCGACGATCTCGCCGCTGCACAACGAAGGCTGGGTCGCCGTCCGCTCCATGGTCCCGGCCAAGGAGGCCCAGCGGATCATGGACGACCTGTACGCCATCGGAGCGCGGGCCATCCTGACCACGGCCATCCACGCCTGCCGCCTCTGATGACCCGGCAGGAGACCCCGGCGATGACCGACCAGACCGACCTTCCCACGCTGCCCGTCACCTTCCGGCCCAGCCGGACCCGGGCCGTCCTGCTCACCGCGGGCGCCGCGATCTTCGTGGTCCTCACGGTGATCTCCCTGCTCATCCCGGGCCTCAGCCCGGGGGAGCGGACCAGCTTCATCTTCACCGGCGCGTTGCTGTTCGGCGTGCTCATGCTCCTGAGCAGGCCCAAGGTCGTCGCCGACGAGTCCGGCGTGACCGTCGTCAACATCGCCACCAGCAGGCGCCTTGCCTGGGCCGAGATCGTCCAGGTCAACCTGCGGCCCGGCGACCCGTGGGTGTTCCTCAACCTCACCGACGGCACCAGCCTCCCGGCCATGGGCATCCAGCCGGGCATCGCCAAGCAGCGGGCCATCAGCGACGCCCGCGCCCTGCGCGCACTCGCCGACGCCCGCAGCCCGCAGGGCTGACGTTTGTGGCCGGGTCTTGATTAACCTGGTGGCGGGGCACGCATGGTGTGCCGCCCCGCCCCTGTCGGGCCCGCCCGGTCCACAGGGGCTCCTGCTACCCGAGGAGTGACTCCCTCCGGCGATGGACGGTTCGTCCTGTAGTACATGCGCCGCCCCCTCCCGACATACCGGGACTGGACACACCAGGGAGGCGGCGGCATGACGACTTCCCTGCTGCTTCTCGGGGCGGCATTCCTGCTGATCCTGGCCAACGGCTTCTTCGTGGCCGCCGAGTTCGGGCTCGTCACCGTCGAGCGCCCGGACGCCGAGAAGGCCGCCGCCGATGGCGACCGACGGGCCCGCACGGTCGTCGACGCCCTCAAGGAGCTGTCCTTCCAGCTCTCCGGCACCCAGCTCGGCATCACCATCACCTCCCTCGTGGTCGGCATGCTCGCCGAACCGGCCCTCGCGCATCTGCTCGCGGGCCCCTTCACGGCGACCGGCCTTCCAGAAGGCGCCGTACCGGGCGTCTCCGTAGTGGTCGGCATGCTGCTCGCGTCCGCCGTGCAGATGGTGATCGGCGAGCTGGTCCCGAAGAACTGGGCGGTGTCCAAGCCGCTCCAGGTCGCGCGGTTCGTCGCGGGCCCGCAGCACGTCTTCTCGCGCCTCTTCAGGCCCGTGATCTCCCTCCTGAACGCCACGGCCAACCGACTCGTCCGGCTTCTGGGCGTCGAGCCCGCCGAGGAGCTTGCCTCGGCCCGCACCCCCGGCGAACTGGTCTCCCTCGCCCGGCACTCGGCGCAGGCCGGCACCCTCGAACAGGACACCGCGGAGCTGTTCGTCCGCACGCTCTCCCTGGGCGAGCTGACCGCGCAGCACGTCATGACCCCGCGCGTGAAGGTCAGCGCGCTCCAGACGTCCGCCACCGCCGAGGACGTGGTCAACCTGACCCGCGCCACCGGCCTCTCGCGCTTTCCCGTGTACCGCGAGCGCATCGACGAGATCGTCGGCATGGTGCACCTCAAGGACGCCCTCGCGGTCCCGGCCCACGAGCGCCTGAGAACGCCCGTGAGCCGCATCGCGCAGGCGCCGCTCCTGGTCCCCGAGACGCTGCCCGTGCAGCAGCTCCTGGAGCAGCTGCGCAGCGAGCAGCCGATAGCCGTGGTCGTCGACGAGTACGGCGGCACGGCCGGCGTGGTCACCCTGGAGGACATCGTCGAGGAGCTCGTCGGCGAGGTCCGCGACGAGCACGACCTGCTCGACCTGCCCGAGATCGCCGCGGCACCGGCCGAGGACGGCCGCCCCGCGTGGGACGCCGACGGCAGCTGTCGCGTCGACACGCTCCAGCGGATAGGACTCGACGTCCCCGAGGGGCCGTACGAGACCGTGGCCGGACTCGTCGCCGATCTGCTGGGCCGCATCCCCGCCCCCGGCGACCGGGCCGAACTGCCGGGCTGGCGGCTCGCGGTGCGCCAGGTGGACCACTACCGCGCCGAGCGGGTCCGTCTGGTGCGGACCGTGGGGGCCCCTGAGGCCATGAGCGTGGCGGAGGCCGCCCGATGAGCGTGCTGCAACTCCTGTTCGCCCTGCTGCTCGTCCTCGCCAACGGCTTCTTCGTGGGGGCCGAGTTCGCGCTCGTCTCCGTGCGCCGCAGCCAGATCGAACCGCTGGGCACCAAGCGGGCCCGCCAGGTCCTCTACGGCCTGGAGCATCTGCCGCAGATGATGGCGGCCGCCCAGTTCGGCATCACCATGTGCTCGTTGACGCTCGGCGCGGTCGCCGAGCCCACCGTCGCGCATCTCCTGGAGCCCGTCTTCGAGGCGGCGCACATCCCCGAAGGGGCGATCCATCCGCTCGGGTACGCCATCGCGCTCGCCGTGGTCGTGTTCCTGCACCTGGTGGTCGGCGAGATGGTCCCGAAGAACCTCGCGATGGCCGCCCCGGAGAGGACCGCGCTCTGGTTCAGCCCCGGCCTCGTCGCCTTCGCCCGGCTGTGCCGTCCGGTCACGGCGGCTCTCGGGGCGTGTGCGCGGCTGGTCCTGAAGCTCTTCGGGGTCGAGCCCAAGGACGAGGTCGAGGCCGTCTTCACCAGCGAGCAGCTCAACCGGCTCGTCGGCGACTCGGGCCAGGCGGGACTGCTCGAACCCGAGGAGCAGGAGCGCCTGGAGGACGCCCTGGAGCTGGGCTCGCGCCTGGTGACGGACGTCCTGCTCGACCGGGCCGCACTGGTGACCGTGGGCGCCGGGGTCACCCCGTCCCAGGTCATCGAACTCACCGGGCGCACCGGCTACTCCCGCTTCCCGGTCTGCGCGGAGAACGGCGCCTTCATGGGCTACCTGCACGTGAAGGACGTACTCGATCTCACCGAGGGAGCGGAGACGGACCGTGCGGTGCCGCAGCAGGTCTGGCGTCCGATGACGACGCTGCGCGCCGAACTCCCCCTGGACGACGCCCTGACGGTGATGCGCCGCGCCGCGACGCATCTGGCGCAGGTCGCCGACGCGTCGGGCAAGGTGCTCGGCCTGGTCGCCCTGGAGGACGTACTGGAGCTCCTGGTCGGCGAGGTCCGTGACCCGGCGCACCGGGTCTCCGTGCCCCGCAGGCCCCAGGAGTCCAGGGACGGCGCCCTGGTGTGACCGGGCGGGGCGGGGGCCTCATGCCCTCGGCGGGTCCTGCGGCCCCCGCCCCGAGAGCACTTCGCCGTACGCCTGCATGAGGTCCGGGAGCCGCAGGGTCGACAGGTCGTCACGGCTCGGCTCGCCGGGATAGCCGGAGAGCCGCAGGTCGCGGTAGGCACAGCTCTTCTCGTAGAGCGTGCGCAGGAAGCGGCCGTTGCCCAGCTCGTCGATCCACGCCTGGTCGACGACGTGCCCGCTGATGGAGCGCAGCTCGTCCAGGGCCTCCTCGTCCCACACGTCGCCGTTCTCGGCGGCCAGGACCTCGCCGATGGAGGTGAGCTCCAGGGGGCGGTACGAGGGGAAGTCCACGCGGGTCGTGAAACGGGACGAGAGCCCGGGGTTGGCGGCCAGCAGGCGGTCCATGCCCTCGGGGTAGCCCGCGAGGATCACGACCAGGTGGTCGCGGTTGTCCTCGGCGCGCTTGAGCAGGACCTGGAGGGCCTCGTCGCCGTACGCGTCGCCCTTGCCGTAGCCCGAGTTGGAGAGCGAATAGGCCTCGTCCACGAAGAGGACGCCGCCGATCGCCGAGTCGATCAGCTCGTTGGCCTTCACGGCGGTCTGGCCCAGATACTCGCCGACCAGGTCCGCGCGCTGCGCCTCCACCAGGTGGTCGCCGCCGAGCAGGCCGAGGGCGTAGAACGCCCTGCCCAGGATGCGGGCCACCGTGGTCTTGCCGGTGCCCGAGGGGCCGGAGAAGACGAAGTGTCGTTTCGGCGGCTGCACCGGCAGGCCCTGCGCGGCCCGCAGGCGGGCCATGTTCAGCTGCGCCGAGAGCGCCTTGACCTGGCGCTTCACCGGTTCGAGGCCGACCATGCCCTCCAGTTCGGCGAGGGCGGCCTCCAGGAGCGCGGGGTCGGTGGGCCCCGGCGGCAGCTGCGGCTGGACGGGGATCACGGCCTTCTCGCGCACCGCGTCGGCCTCGGACGGGCCGCCGGTGGGCGGCAGTTCGGCCTCGGTGACCTTCAGGTCGCGGCCCTCGGTGCCGAAAAGCGGCTCGATCCCGTCCGGGCCGTCGAGCACGTCCTGCCCGAAGCCGGTCAGGGCGATCGCCGCCAGGTCGGTGACCTCGTCGTACCCGTCGCCCTCGGAGATCGCCGCGAGCCGTGCGGAGGTGTCCATGAAGGAGGGGTCCACCCGGTGCACCGCCCGGTAGAGCGGCAGGGCCGCCGCCGAGCGGCCCGTGCCCTCGTGCGCGCGGGCCAGCCAGTAGCGCAGCTCCTTGCGCTGCGGCTGCTCGCTGCGGCACCGCATCAGGGCGGCGGACAGGAGCGGCTCGGCGTGGCCGAACATCTCCAGGCGTACGCGGGCCATGCCGCCGAAGAGGCCGGCCTCGATGCCCAGCATCGCGTCGTCGATCAGCGAGTCCGTGTGCCGCACCAACTGGTCCCAGTCCTTGACCAGGTAGGACCGGCACGCGTGCAGAAACCGCACCTGCGGGTCCGCGTCCACCGGCGGCAGACCCGCCAACGCCCGGTCGAGCTCCGGGACATGACGCCCGTCGAGCCAGTGCGATGCGTGCGCGAGCAGCAGATCGCGGGTGCTCTCCAGGACCGGCTGCACCCACCAGCCGAGCCAGTACCAGGAGTTGAGCGTGCGCGCGTGCCGGGTGCGCTGCTCCCCGAACCTGTCCCGGTGCTGGAACATCCGAAGGAGTGCCGTCGTCGTGTCGATGCGCAGCGCGTGCAGTCCGAGCCAGCCGTCGGCCATCCCCGGATCGATCCGCACCGCCGCCCGGAACTCCTCTTCCGCCTGCGGATAGGCGCCCATCGTGTAGGCGTCGACGCCCCTCAGCCAGGCGAGGTCGGCCGGGGCGGGTGAGCCCACCGCGTCGAAGTCCATCACGTCCCCCACAAACCGTGCCCCCGTTTGTGTACCGCCGGACCGGTGCCCGTCGGCAACTTCGCTGAACCGCCGTGCTGCGGACGGACGTTGAACCGGTGCGCCGAGCAGCAGCCGTCCGTAAGTCGCACCGAAAGGCATCGTACCTGCGGAGGAGCGCTCGGCCGTAGGGTGCCGCAGTGCGGGATCAGGCAGGTGAGGGGGAACCTCGTCGTCACCGAGGGTGAGCGAAAGGCGGCTCGCAGCGTCCGGAATGCGAGGTCGGAGGGCAGAACGAAGCCCCCGATCACGGGGGAACAACCGGGGGCTTCGCGTCTGCGGGCGACCTCGAAAGGCCGCACATTCAGAACGTAAGTCCTGTAAGGGCCCTCGGTCAAGCCGAGTTGAGGCACTCATGGAAACTCGTGAGAAGTTCCGGAAGGTGCTTTCCGCGGGTTCAGCGCACCGCCTCCGGTCCCTCACCGTGCGTGACGATTTGGCTCGGCGCAGCCGTCTCATTCGGACCCTGCAGCACCTCATATCCCTCGCGCCACTGTCGCACCAAAGACTGAGCGAAGGGGCGTGAGGGGTCATCCGCGAAGTGCCGGCGCTCCGCGGGCTCCCACCCGTCCCAGAACTCGCTCTGGACCGACCCGTCCCGGTGGCGCCCCCGGCCCCAGGCCTCTTCGCGGGGCAACTCCATCCACAGCAGCCACGCCAGGAACGGGCGCAGCGCGCGGCGGCCCGCGCCGACCCCCTCGACGAGGACCACGGGCGTCGGTGGCAGGGCGCGGGTCCCGGGGCCGAACCGGCGCGCGTGCCAGTCGTACGTCTCGTAGTGCGCCGTTTCGCCGCGTGAGAGCGGCAGGACGACCTGCCGCCGCAGCCGCTCCGTCCAGCCGAAGAGCGCCTCGTGGCTCGCGATGTCGTCCAGGTGCAGGACGGGAGCGCCGCCCAGGGCCGCGGCGAGGCGGTCGGCGAAGGTCGACTTGCCGGAGCCCGCGTGCCCGTCGACGGCGACGAGCCGGACGGGCCCGCAGGAGGGCGGCAGCCGGACCAGGGTGCGGGCGAGGCGGGAGAGGGGCGCGGGCGTGGAGTGGGGCTGTGCGGTCATCGCCTACCAGCGTACGGGTGCGGAATGCGCAGTTCCGCGCGCCGTCCCAGCTCACGCCAGTGGTCGAGGCCAATATTGGCGGACGCGGTGGGTGTCGAAGCGCTGGCAGAAGTCGGCGTGGAGCAGCCATAGTTGGCCTACCGCCGTGTATCTGACCTGCCCCTTCCGGATCCGTCCGGAACCCACGTCGACTGGGGGTCCCGCCATGGACCGAGCTGATGACATGTCCCGCAGAACCGTCCTCGCCGCGGCCGCTGCCGTGGCCGCGGTGGCCGCCACCGCGAGCCCCGCGCTCGCGTCGGGCGGCCTGAGCGGCGCCGCGCGCGCGAAGCGGCCGGTGAGCAACCGCTTCTGGACCTCGCACGCGGACTGGAGCGCCGGGAGCGCGAACGGCACCCGTGCGGTCTCCGGCGCCCGCCCCGCCGTGGAGATCGCCACGGCCGCGGGCCGCACCGACTACGCCGATCCGCACACCGGCAAGACCGCCACCTGGGAGTACGCCCAGTGGACCTCGCCCGTGCACCGCCCCACCGTCCCGGCCACGGAGGTGATCGCCTCCTGGAACGCGCGCACCCCCACCGGGACGTGGCTCCAGGTCGAGCTCCAGGGAACGTACTCGGACGAGTCGAAGACTCCTTGGTACGTCCTCGGCCGCTGGACCTCGGGCGACGACAAGGAGAAGGACATCCGTCGTACGTCGGTCGACGACCAGAGCGACGGCAAGTCGAGCATCTGGACCGACACCCTCTCCATCGACGACACCACGACGGGGCTCCGCCTCGTCTCGTACCGCCTGCGGCTGACCCTGTACCGCAAGCCCGGCGCCACGCAGACGCCCACCGTGTGGCGGCTCGGCGCGATGGCGTCCGCCGTGCCCGACCGCTTCACCGTGCCGGCGTCCAAGCCGGGTCTCACCAAGGAGCTGAAGGTCCCGCGCTACTCGCAGGAAACCCACGTCGGCCAGTATCCGGAGTACGACAACGGCGGCGAGGCCTGGTGCAGCCCCACCTCCTCGCAGATGATCATCGAGTTCTGGGGCCGCAAGCCGACCGCCGACGACCTGGCCTGGGTCGACCCGTCCTTCGCCGACCCCCACGTGTGCCACGCGGCCCGCTACACCTTCGACTACCAGTACGCGGGCTGCGGCAACTGGCCCTTCAACGCGGCCTACGCGGCGACGTACAAGGACTTCCAGGGCGTCGTCACCCGCCTCGCCTCGCTCACCGAGCTGGAGTCGCTGATCGCCGCGGGCATCCCGGCCATAACGTCCCAGTCGTTCCTCAAGGAGGAGCTGACGGGTGCCGGTTACGGCACGGCGGGCCACCTGATGACGGTGATCGGCTTCACGCCGAAGGGCGACGTGATCGCCAACGATCCCGCATCGCCCAGCAACGCGGCGGTCCGCCGCGTGTACAAGCGTCGCGAGTGGGAGAACATCTGGCTCCGCACGAAGCGCTACAACTCCACGGGCAAGGTCGTCTCCGGCACGGGAGGCGTCTGCTACCTGTACTTCCCGACCAAGCTCTCCGCCAAGCAGAAGGCGGCGCTGGCCGACGTCGGCATCCGCTGACGCCACCGCTCCCGGCGTCGCCGGTTACTGAGCCGTCCCAGGGAGCCGGAGCGTGCGCGCGAAGGCGTCCAGGGGCTCGATGGCCGCGGCCATCACCTCCGGATCGTCGTGGTGCCCGCGGAGGCAGACGTCGGGGACGCCGGGCGGGGTGTGCCAGTGGTAGGTCACCGAGGTCATCATGATGCTGCTGTCCGCGGGATAGGAGCGGGTGACCCGGACCCCGTCCCCGCCCAGGTGCGGAGAGGGGAAGGGGATGCTGCCGGACCGCTGCTGCCACTCGGGGATCTCCGGGTGCGGCACCGTGAACGCGGCCATGCCCTCGCAGGAGGCCGCGTCAGGGGCGTCGCAGTGGATGCGGGTGGCGTGCATCACCAGCGGCATGTAGGTCAGCGGAACGGGGTGATAGATGAACGCCTCGTCGGCCTGGAGCTTGTCCCGGAGCGTCACCAGCGTCTGCTCGTAGAAGTCCTTGTGGAATCGGCGGAGCTTGCGGGTGAGTTCGATGCCGTGAACGGTGGCCAGACCGGTCAAGTGCAGGTCGATCCATTCCTTGAAGGTCCGCTTGTCGATCTGGAGGTGCAGATAGCCCCAGAGATCTGGGTTGGCATCCGTGTCGATGTGGAGCGGGGCGCCGAGGTCGGTGCTCCACAGGGTGCCTTCGGACATGAGCGGTCTCCTTCGTCGGTGGCGCGGGCAGAGGGAAGCCTTCAGGCATAGCTCCAGCGGAAGGTGTTCATGACGGCGTCGAACAGCTCCACGAGGATGTCGTAGAAGGCGGGATCCGAGCCGGGCGCGATCAGGGCGCTGAAGGAGAAGGTGAGGTATTTGTCGGGCGTGCTGTCCGGGATCGGTACGAAGTATTCGACCTGCCGGTGGGCGACGTCGATGCCCTGGGAGGCGTCGGCGGGGACATCTCGCTCCGAGCGCAGTGCCGCGGTCTCGTCGAGCTCCCGCATCTCGGCTCCGGGGGTCTCGGAGGCGAGGGCGAGCAGGACCGCCTCCGGGCCTCTGTCGGGCCTGACCCGCGGGATCTCGATCGGCTCGGAGGCGACGATCGAGACGGGCAGCGCGACGCCGTGCAGGCGTTCGGTGGGGAGGTAGAGGGTCATCCCGCCCTTGGCGGCGGCCTGGCGGACGACCTTCTTCACCTCCTTGGCGAGCCTCAGCCGGGCCTTCGGGATGTCGTCCTTGGGAAAGCCGACGGGCAGCTGCGCGACGCCCTTGCGGACGATGTGCTCCATCGCTTCCTTGGTGCCCGTGTGCAGCGGAATCACGTCCCAGCCGGGCGGCGGCACCAGGTTGAAGCCGGTCGGGGCCGGGCGGTACTCAGTGGTGGCCACGGTTTTCACGCATTCCTTCCACCGCGTAGGTGACGCCGACGAAGAGCGCCCATGCCGGAGCGGCGATCATGCCCGGCCAGAAACCGAAGAACAGCGAGGGCAGGAAGAAGCCGCCGCCCATGGCGAGATCCCGGGTGAGATAGGGCGGACGGCTCGCGTACCGGGGGTACTTCACGAAGACCCAGACGTAGTGCAGGAGGCAGCCGATGATCACGGCCTCGTAGACGTAGAGGACTTCGTTCATCAGGGACTTCGGCACCAGGATCATCGCCCCCAATACCGGCAGGAACAGCGGCATTCCGATGAGCAGGGTCAGCCGGAGCCGACGGTTGGGGCCGGTGCCGAGGCCGGTGCGGGCGGCTTCGGCCTCGGCTATGCGTCGCGCCGAGTGCAGGTCCATGGTCGATCCTCAGGGGTGAAGTGCGGACGGGGCAGCGGGATGCTCGCTCCAGGAAGCAGCATCGCTACCAGTGGGTGTCGGGGGCGGGCTTGAGCGTGTTGTCCTTCCAGTCCGAGTAACCCGCGTTGTACGGCTTCTCGCCGGTTCCGAACTTCTCGTCGGTCACGCTCGTCAGGTCGCTCTTGCCCAGCGACTTGTCCACGACGTCCATCCCCATGCCGGTCCAGGCGACGCCGAGGCCCACCTGGTAGGTCTTGTACGCCTTGTCCGCGGCGGCCCCCGCGGCCGCCGGGAACGTGGCCTTGTTCGCCTGCAGCATCTTCGCCATGCCGGCCATCTCCTTGTCGCCGAGGTGCGCCAGCGTCGACAGCGGGCTGACCCTCATCGGCGACTTGACGACCAGGCCGACGTTCTGGGAGATGGACTTGCGCATGGCGTTACGGGCCGCGCCGATGGCCTGCCTCCCCTGCCCTTCCGGCAGCTTGGTCATCAACCGCCCCATGTCGTCCATGGTGCCCTTGACGCCGCTGAGCCCTCGGCTCAGGCCCGCGGTCCGGGCGGTCTGAGCTGCCCCCACCGTGGCCTTGGCGCCGCTGGCGAGCTTCGCGGCGGCCCCGAGGCCACCCACCACGAGCAGGCCGCCCACGACGTCGAAGATGACATCCGTCCAGGTGGCGTCGCCGGATGCCACCAGCAGGAGTCTGAGTCCGATGGTGAGCAGCGCGATGCCAAGGACGAGCAGGTTCAGGCCGGGGATGAGCAGCGCCAGGAAGCCTGCCGCCGTCGCGATCCAGCCGAGGACGTCGATGAAGGCCTTGATCAGGTCCGCGTTGTCATGGGCCCAGCCCTTGACGTTGTCCCACCACGAGTCCTCGATGACGTCGTCGATCTCGTCGTTGATCTTGCCGGCGTAGTGGCTCGCGTCGCTGTCGCGGTTCCCGGTGACGGTGTTCAGCCGCGTTCGGTACGTCTTCAGCGGGTCGTCGCTGTCGCCGTCGGACGGCTTCGACTTCTTGTCCCCGTCGCCCTTCTCGGCGTCCTTGGCCTTCTCCCGCTCGGCCTCTTCCTGCTTCTCCTTGGCCTCGCGCAGGATCCGGTCGGCGTCGTCCTGGTGGTCCTCGAGTTTGTTCGCCCACTTGGTGAGGTGCCCGTGGACCCGCTCGTACCGGGAGGCCACCTCCCGCATGTGCTTCTCCAGCGTGCCGGAGTCCTCGCGCAGACGCTTGACGTACTTGCCCTTGAGCTTGTCCTCGTCCGATATGGCCTTGAGGTTTCGCGCCTGCTTGCGCAGCTTCTCGGCGACCGCGACCATGTGCCGGACCTCTGACCGGATCTCCTCCGGGTCGCCGGGAACGGGGTCGTCCTCGCGCAGCGGCTGCCAGTCGACGGGGCGGCGCTTGGATGCCGGGGTGCTCACTGGCCCTTCCCCTTTTCCTTGCCCTTGCCCGCCTTGGCGAGATCCTGGTCCAGTTTCTCGAACGCCTTCTTCGTCTCCGCGACGAGCTTGCCGGTCGATTCCAGGCCTTCGACGAGCTTGGTGCGGTAGTCGTCCCAGTTGTCGACGAAATCGCCCATGGCGTCCGCGATCTTCCCGGAGCCCCAGTGCTTGTCCATGTCGTCACGACGGTTCTCGATGTCCTTGAACGTCGTGTGCAAACTGCTGAGTTGGCTCTCGCAGTTGCTCAAGAACTCATAGTCGACCGTGAGGTCGCTGCTACCGGACACGGCTCTCCCCTCCCGTGGCCTGCCCACTGCTGTGTTCGGCAGGCCGCAGAGCATGTTCAGTTCATGACCTGGATCTTCATGACGGTGGCGTCCAGGGCACTTTCGGGCAATGCGTGCGTCACGCCGTCGCGGGAGGGGAGAAGGCGTGCCACCCGCACCATCCGTCCCAGCCCTCAGCGAGACTCACGGGATCGTAACCGACGTGGCTGATCCGATCATCAGCGATGGCCCCACCCCCGGGACCAGTGCCCGGGCTGTGACAGAACGGCGAAGGCCCCTCCCACGCGCGTGGGAGGGGCCTTCGTCCGGATCGGGCTACTTCACCTCGGGTGTGCCCCGCCGCATCCGGGCCGCCTTCTCGTCCACCTCGGCCTGGGACGTGCCGGCCTTCACGACGATCACCGCCTGCGTGCCGTCCGGCAACGTCGCCTCCCGCATCTCCGTGCCCAGCAACTCGGGTCGCTTCCGCTCCTGCTCGTGGTCCGACATGAGACCTCCCAGCTCGACGGAGGCCCACCGTAACCACGGATCCGCCGTTGATCCTGTCGTACAAGCGCCCGGCGGCGTTCTTCACACGAACGCCGCCGCCAGACGGCTCAGCCCTGGACCGGATTCACCACCCAGTCCGGATGGCCCGGCATCGGCGGTGTCTTCGGGCCGTACAGCCACGGTCGCAGGAAGCCCTCCAGGTCCTCGCCGGCGACCTTCGACGCCAGGTCGATGAACTGCTGGGTGCTCGCCGTCTTCCCGCGGAAGCCGCTCACCCACGCCCGCTCGATCTTCTGGAACGTCGCGTCGCCGACCTGCTCCCGCAGTGCGTACAGGACCAGTGCCGAGCCGTCGTAGCGCATGCGCTTGAAGAGGTTCGGCTCCGTCGGCTCGGCGGGGGCGCCGAAGTCGTGGCGCCACTGGTCGTGCGCCGCGTAGGCCGTCTTCATGGCGGCCTCGAAGCTGTCGCCGCCGTGCTCCTCGGAGTACATCCGCTCGTAGAAGCGGGCGTGCCCCTCGCTCACCCACAGGTCGGACCAGCTCTTGAGGGCGACGCTGTCGCCGAACCACTGGTGCGTCAGCTCGTGCACCATGTTCCGCTCGGCGTCGACCTTCGTGCCCAGGAGGTCGGCCTTCGGGATGAGCGAGAGCGTCTGGGTCTCCAGGGCGACGGCCAGGTCCGTGTCGCCGACCAGCAGGCCGTAGCGGTTGAAGGGGTAGGGGCCGAGCTTCTCCTGGAGCCAGGCGAGGTGGTCGGGAGTGAGCTTGCGGTACTCCGCCGTCGGTTCGACCAGCGCGTCCGGGACGACGTCCCGCAGCGGCAGACCGCCCGGACCCTCGCCGTCGACCAGCTTGAACTTGCCGACCGCCAGCTGCACCAGCTGCGTGGACAGCGGCTGCTCGGAGTCGTACGTCCAGCGCACCCGGTCACCCGGGCGCTCCGCGCGCTCGACCAGCTTGCCGTTCGCGACCGCCGTCAGGTCCTTGGGCGTGGTGATGCGGAAGGTGATCGGCGCCCGCTGGCTGGGGTGGTCGTTGGCCGGGAAGATCAGCCGGGCGCCGTTCGGCTGGGGGTAGACCACCGTGCCGTCGGCGGTGGGAATCCAGCCGTAGTCCTCGATGGCGTCGTCGCGGTGCCGCGTCTGCGTCGGGTCGGCGGTGTACGTGACCTTGGCCGTGAACGTACGGCCCTTGGCGATGGGGGACTTGGGCGTGACCGTCAGCTCGTCCCCGGCGCGGGACGTGCGCGCGGTCGAGCCGTCGACCTTCACGCCGCGCAGGGTGTTGCCCCCGAAGTCCAGGTTGAACCGGGAGAGCGACTGGGTGGCCGTGGCCTTGATCGTCGCCGTCGCCTCGAACGGGGTCCGCGGGGCCTGCCAGTCGAAGTCCAGGGTGTAGCGGTCGACCCGGTACCCGCCGTTCCCGTCCAGTGGGAACATCGGGTCGCCCAGGCCGGGTGCGCCGGGTGAGGGTGCCCCGACTGCGGACGGCGCGGCCTGTGACGCCGTGCCGGTGAGGGCCGCCGTCACGGTGACGGCGGCCGCGAGGGCGAGCCGCGCTCTGCGGCGTGACGTCCGGTACGTGCTCATCGGAAACCTTTCGGTCGGATGGTTGCGCGGACGAGTCGACAGGGGTGCGCCTGGGGGTGTGCCCCGTCGCTGATAGTGAGACGCACGGCACTCGGCCCGAGTTGTGCGGGATACGGCGTTTGAGTGACCAAGCTCTCGCCCGAGAAGGCCGGATCCGATGGCAAGGTGGACGGGTCAGTGGGGGGAGTCCGCTGCCGGACGTCGCGTCGAGAGGCGTGACGCATACGTATCGAGTGATGCCATGACCGCTGCCACCGCCACTGCCACCGCCGCCGCACAGCCCCGAGCCACCACGCGCACCGGCGGCCCCAAGGAAGACGGCCCGAAGGTGCTCGAGCACGTCCTTGGCTGGACGCTCGTCGTCGTCCTCGCGATGCTCGTCACGCAGACCGGTCTGATGTGACCCCGGTCTCCTCGCGGGCGGTGTCCCCGCCGGTGTCGAGGTCCGCGCGCCAGTGCCGGTGCACCACTCCCACCAGGTCGTAGAGCCGGCGCACCGGCGAGCGCCGCGACAGCAGCGTGAGCCCCGCAAGGACCGCGAACAGCGGCAGGCCGATCCAGCCGCCCAGGAGGCGGACGAGGACGCTCGCGACCAGCGCGCCGACGAACGGCAGGCCGTAGACCCCGGCCGCCGCGATGGCGATCGCCAGGAACCGGTGGACCTTGCGGTCCTCGTCCGCGCCGGGCAGCGACCAGCCCTCCATCAGCCAGCCGATCTCCGTCAGGAGCATCGTGCCGATCACGGCCGCGCCGAAGATCAGCAGCGCGAGGAACGTCCCGGACGTCAGGAAGTCCAGTACGTGGTTGACCACGCTGTCCTGCCGCCAGCGGGCGAAGTCCCGTGCGCCGGGGGAGAGGAACCGCTCGTACCCCCTGCCGTCCCAGCCGTGCACCAGCGTCCCGAAGAGCAGGAAGTACCCGCCCACGCACTGGAGATAGGCCCAGTAGCCCGCCCCCACCAGGACGAGCCCCTGTGCCACCAGGAACCCGATGACGGCGGCGACGGGGACCCCGCCCGCGTAGAAGAGCACGAACCCCGCCCACACCCCCTCGTGCCCGTCCGCGACGTGCATCGTCGCCCACGCGGGGTTCTGCCAGAGCAGGAACAGTCCCGTCGGCACCAGCAGGACCGCCGCGAACAGCACCGTGAGCGCCAGATACGGATTGGCGGCGCGGCTGCGCGTGCGCGGTCCCTCGCCCGCGTTGATCCGCTCCCAGACCTGCAGCTGCCGTCCCGCCGAGAGGGCGAACGTCGCGCCGATCGCGTACGCCCAGAAGAGGGCGGCCTGGATCTGGATCATGCCGATGCCTTCAGGGTGAGCCCGCCCGCGACGATCAAGTCCGACGTGACCAGGGCCTGTTCCGCCTCCACGTCGGTCATGAAGACGAACGGCGGCACCACCGGCGGCACCGGCAGCTTGTCCGGCGTGAAGGTCAGACAGAGCAGCCCCTCCAGGCAGCCCTTGAACTTGGTCAGATAGAGCGTGACCGAGCCGCTGAGGTCCAAGGTGTCGGCGCCCAGGGCGAGTTCACGGTCGCCGTCGCGCGTCGTGAGCCGGTAGTCGGTGAGAGAAGCGGCCTTCATCCGCAGCTCCATGACCTTCAACGGCCCGTCGGCCGTGGGGATCTCGCGCACACCGGCCAGGATGAAGCCCTGCGGCGAGAAGAGCGTGGTGGTGACCGTCGGCGGAGTCCGCGCCGCCACGATCGCGTCGCCGCGGGCCGCCCTGATCGCCGCGTCGGGTGCCGCCTTGGCCGGAGTGCCGCCCCACAGCGTCGCCCCGACGACGAGCACCGGAAGCAGCACGCCGAGCGTCCGCGTGCCCTGCCCGTCCCGCACCTTGGGCCGCTCCGCGTCCTCTTCGGCGTCCTCGGGCACCGGCGTCCAGCCGAAGCCCATCGCGCTGCCCACGATGCCAAGCGCCATGCCCACCAGGAACCCGCCGAGATTCGTGGCCGCGAACGAAAGCACCGACAGGATCAGCGCGTTGACGCTCACGTAGTGGTGGGCGTGCGGCAGGAGCCACAGGAAGATCCCGGCGGCGATCAGGGCGAGCCCGATGCCGATCGCGGCGAGCCCGCCCAGTCCCAGGCTGACCAGGACGGTCAGCGGCGACAGCGGCACGAGGAGCAGCTCGGCGCCGCCGATGACCAGGAGCAGCCCGCCCCAGAAGGGCCGGGTGCGCCGCCAGCGGCGCAGTACCCGGCGGGCCTCCGGCAGCGGAAGGCGCTCGTCGAGCCATCCGCCGCCGTCCCTGCCCCACGCTCTGACTCCGGCTCTGCGGCCGCCGGTCAGAAGCACTTCTTGCCGCCGACGCTCACATCGAGCTTCATGCCCTTGAGCCGGAAGTTCCCGCCGGTCGCCGACCAGGCGTGGGACTTCACCCCGGAGACGGTGATGTCCCCGGCCTGCAGTCCGAACTTCCCCTTCTCGCCCTTGATTCCGGACACCTCGTCGAGGGTCGAGGCGTCCCGGCCGATCTCGGCGGTGCCGAAGCGGGCGTCGCCCTCCAGGTCCTCGCCGTCGATGATGAGATTGCTCGCGGTGACCTCGCCCGCCGAGCCGCCCGCGGTCAGCTTGAACACCACGGTGCCCACCGGTGTCTTGACCTCGGCGGCCTGGCAGATGTCGGAGAGGGTCGCGTCACCGATCCCGAGGAGCGCCACCGGGTGCCCCTTGCCGTCGATGTCCCGGTCGGTCTGTACGTAGGAGGACAGGCCCTCGCTGGTGAGCTTGCCGGATGACACCTGGAAGCTGGTGCCCGAGACGGCGAAGGAGGCGGCGAGCGCCCCCTCGGCCATCACGGAGGCCATCGCGCCGACGGCCAGGACGGCCGGCAGGGCCACGACGGCCGTCTTCTTCCAGGAGGTTCTGCCCTCGCGCAAAGGGGTACGCGCTGCGCTCATGAGTCTTCCTCCCGTACGTCGTCCACGTGCGTAGGGGGAGTGCGTGAGAGAGCGCCTTCGGACGCAGAACGGCAGGTGGCGTGCTTCTGCCATACTGCGCATCCCGAGGCAGTTGGAGACTAGGGCCGAAATTGAATAATAGTCAACAGCGCGGCATCGACCGTCCCGTGGACGCTCGCCCGCAGGCGCGCGGCACGGACCGTTCGGTGGCGCGTCGCGCCGAACTCATCACCATCGGGCGGAAGTTGTTCGCCGACACGTCCTACGACGCGCTCTCGATGGACGACATCGCCAAGCAGGCATGCGTCGCCAAGGGGCTGATCTACTACTACTTCAAGTCCAAGCGCGGCTACTACCTCGCGATCATCGAGGACTCGGTCGCGGAACTGGTCGCGCGCGCCGGGCGTCACGACGACCTGCCGCCCGTGGAGCGGGTGCACAGCACCATCGACGGCTATCTGCGCTACGCCGAGCACCACCAGGCGGCGTACCGCACGATCATCAGCGGCGGCGTCGGTTTCGACGCCGAGGTGCACGCCATACGCGACGGCGTGCGCGAGGCCCTGATCGGGGCGATCGCCGACGGGGCGTACGGCCGCCGCGACATCCCGGAGCTGGCGCGCACGGCGCTGCTCGGCTGGCTGTGCAGCGTCGAGGGCGTCACGCTCGACTGGATCGGCCAGCGGGGCCTGGAGCGCGAGACGGTCTGCGACCTGCTCGTGCGGACGCTGGGCGACACCCTGCGCGTCATCGAGGAGTTCGAGCCGTCCTTCCCCGCGCCGCCGCGGCCATGAGGACACGAGGAAGGGGCGGGAGCCGACCGGCTCCCGCCCCCCTTCCGCCGTGCGGCAGATCAGTCGCCCACCTCGGTCAGTTGATGGCCTTGATCAGCTCGCCGTCCGCCGTGTCGCCGCTGAGCTCCCAGAAGAAGGTGCCGCCCAGACCGGCCTGGTTCTTGTAGTCCATCTTCCCCGCGATGGTGGCCGGGGTGTCATAGCTCCACCAGTTGGTCCCGCAGTGCGCGTACGCGGTCCCGCCGACCGTGCCGTTGGCCGGGCACTTGGTCTTCAGTTCCTTGTAGTCGTCGATGCCCGCCTCGTACTTGCCCGCGGCGGCCCCGGTCGCGGTGCCACCGGGCTCCTTCTGCGTGACGCCCGTCCAGCCGCGGCCGTAGAAGCCGATGCCGAGCAGCAGTTTGTCGGAGGGGACGCCCAGACCCTGGAGCTTCTTGATCGTGGCGTCGGTGTTCCAGTTGGCCTTGGGCGCGCCGTCGTACGTCTTGAGCGGCGAGTGCGGGGCGGTCGGGCCCTTCGCCTCCCAGGCGCCGAAGTAGTCGTACGTCATCGGGTTGTACCAGTCGACGTACTGGGCCGCGCCCGCGTAGTCGGCGGCGTCGATCTTGCCGCCCTCCTCGGCGTCGGCGGGGATGGCCGCGGTGACGAGGTTGTCGGAGCCGAACTTCGAACGCACCGCGGACATCAGGTCCTTGTACGCCGCGCGCCCGCTGGTGTCACAGGTCAGCCCGCAGGCGTTGGGGTACTCCCAGTCGATGTCGATGCCGTCGAAGACGTCGGCCCACTTGGAGTTCTCGACCAGGTCGTAGCAGGACTGGGCGAAGGCGGCCGGGTTCTTGGCGGCCTCCGTGAAGCCGCCGGACCAGGTCCAGCCGCCGAAGGACCACAGGACCTTGAGGTCGGGGTGGAGCTTCTTGAGCTTGCGCAGCTGGTTGAAGTTGCCGCGCAGGTCCTGGTCCCAGGTGTCGGCGACGCCGTCGACGGACTGGTCGGCGGTGTAGGCCTTGTCGGTCGCCGCGTAGGCGTCGCCCGTCGTGCACTTGCCGCCCTGGACGTTGCCGAAGGCGTAGTTGATGTGCGTGAGCTTGTCGGCGGAGCCGGACGTCTCGATGTTCTTGACGTGGTAGTTCCGGTCGTAGACACCCCACTCGGTGAAGTATCCGACGACCTTGGAACCGGCCGCGGCCTTGGAGCTCGTGGCCTGCTGCGACCCGGTGTCCGGACCGGCGGCGGCGGTGCCCGCGCCGGCGAGCAGTCCTCCGCCGAGCACGGCACAACACGCGGTGGCGATGAGCGCCCGGAAGGGGGCGCGGGGGAGGTGCGGTCTGAGCATCGTTTCTCCTCGTGGGGGGAGAGGGCGCATGGGGGGACATGGTGCTTTTGACCTGCGAATGCCGAAAGACATCAGTGAAACTTGAATTGGCATGAACGCGGAAAGGCGCTCGGCTGGACTCTAGGAGGACTAGACCAGTGGGGTCAATGGTTCGGACCAATCCCGAGCCCCTCTTGCGGCCGTCGGTTATCTTTTGAGTAAGCGGTCGTTAACTAGTGACTGGCCGCCCTCGATCGGGCATACTCAACGCGCCAGAGCCGCTGGTCACAGCACCTTCCGCGACCCGGAAGGGCACCACCGGCCGGGCCGTGAGACACGGTGGCGCCGCACTACCCCGCGGGCCCGCCGCAGTGCCGAAAGGGAGGATGCGATCGCCATGCCTGAGCAAGCCTTGCAGCAGTCGGTGGACCGTCAGTTGCCCACGGACGAGGCGCGGGATCTGCTCTCGCTCGTCCGGGACATCGTCCAGCGGGAGATAGCTCCCCGCGCGGCCGAGGAGGAGGACGCCGGGCACTTCCCGCGCGAGGTCTTCACCCTCCTCTCCGAGTCGGGGCTGCTCGGCCTTCCGTACGCCTCCGCGTTCGGCGGCGGCGACCAGCCGTACGAGGTCTATCTCCAGGTCCTGGAAGAGCTCGCCGCCGCCCGGCTCACCGTCGGCCTCGGCGTCAGCGTCCACTCCCTGTCCTGCCACGCGCTCGCGGGGTACGGCACCAAGGAACAGCAGGCCGAGCACCTCCCCGCGATGCTCGGCGGCGGACTGCTCGGGGCGTACTGCCTCTCCGAGCCGGCGTCCGGCTCGGACGCCGCGTCCCTGCGGACGAAGGCCGTGCGGGAGGGCGACGAGTGGGTGATCACCGGAACGAAGGCGTGGATCACGCACGGCGGCGTCGCCGACTTCTACACCGTCCTCGCCCGCACCGGCGGCGAAGGCGCCCGCGGCATCTCCGCGTTCCTGGTGCCAGGTGACGCCGAGGGCCTGCACGCGGCGCTGCCCGAGAAGAAGATGGGCATGAAGGGCTCACCCACCGCCCAGATCAACTTCGACGGGGTACGGGTGTCCGACGCCCGCCGCATCGGCGAGGAGGGCCAGGGCTTCGCGATCGCGCTCTCCGCGCTCGACTCGGGGCGGCTCGGCATCGCGGCCTGCGCCATCGGCGTGGCCCAGGCGGCGCTCGACGAGGCGCTTCGATACGCCACCGAGCGGCGCCAGTTCGGCCGGCCGATCGCGGACTTCCAGGGCCTTCGGTTCATGCTCGCGGACATGGCGACGCAGATCGAGGCGGGCCGTGCGCTCTATCTGGCCGCGGCACGGCTGCGCGACGCGGGCAGGCCGTTCTCCAAGCAGGCGGCCATGGCCAAACTGCTGTGCACGGACGCCGCGATGAAGGTCACGACGGACGCCGTGCAGGTGCTCGGCGGCTATGGCTACACCGCGGACTTCCCCGTGGAGCGTTTCATGCGCGAGGCCAAGGTGCTCCAGATCGTCGAGGGCACCAATCAGATCCAGCGGATGGTCATCGCCCGTCACCTCGCGGGTCCCGACTCGCGCTGAACTGCCCGAGCCTGACCGGCGGCGCCGCGAGCCGCACCCACTCCGGGTCGTGGCGCCCCGGCAGGGTCTTGCCCCGCTCGGCCCAGTTCCGGATGAGGGCGCGGTAGATCGGCGGATCCTGCAGGTGCGGCGGCTGGGGCTGCGGAGGCTGCTGGGGCGGCTGGGGGCGCGGCGGCTGCGGACGGGGCGGCTGGGGGCGCGGCGGTTGCGGGCGCGGCGGCTGAGGGTGCGGCGGCTGAGGGTGCGGGGGAACCGATTCTGCGGAGGGCGGGGGAGCCGTCAGGAGGGTGCGCCTGCGGCGGCCGGTCGGCGGGTACGCCATGGGCATCGGCGTGGGGGTGGTCATGCCCGGCCAACGCGCCCCGCCGGGCACAGGTCACCGCCCATCGGATTCGAGTGTCAGTTCACGCCCGGCCCGAGCACCGGTCCGGGACCCGCCGCGTGAGGCCCCGCGGCCGGGTGATCCGTGCGGTTCCGTGCCTCCGCGAACGCGGACTGACACGTGTCTGGCTCCGTCACGTCCTCTGACGTACCGTCAACTCCGCGCCGGGGCACCGGCCCGAGCCCGGCGCCAGCCAACTGCCGTGCGCCCAGGGAGGTTTGACGTGGCAGACGACCGTCCCGTCCCGCTCGACGAGTACCCGATCCATCAGGTGCCGCTGTCCATGAAGCAGGTCGCGACGGGCGACCGCAACGCCTACGACCGCTGTATCTTCCACCTCTTCGACCACGAGGGCCGCGCGCTCCTCATCCTCGGCCTCGGCGTCTACCCGAACGTCGGTGTCATCGACGCCTACGCCACTTTGCGCAGAGGAGATACGCTCCACGCCGTACGCGCTTCGGACGCGCTCGGCGACGACCGGATGGACCTCTCCGTCGGCCCGCTGACCATCACCGTCGAAGAACCGCTGCGGCGGCTGCGCCTGCGGTGCGCCGCCGATCCGGACGACCCCGGATCCCTCTCGTACGACATCACGTGGAGCGCCTCCTTCCCCGCGCTCTGGGAGCCGCACCACATCCAGCGGCGCGGCGACCGGCTCTCCCTCGAAGGGCGCCGCTTCGTCCAGGCGGGCGGCTGTACCGGGATGATCCGCGTCGGCGGCGAGGACATACCGGTGACGGCGGGGGAGTGGACCGCGACCCGTGACCGCAGCTGGGGCGTGCGGCCGATCCCCGGCGAGGAACGCGGGCGCCTGGAGGAGGAGTTCGGCACCGAGGGCTTCCACTGGATCTGGAGCCCGGTGCGCTTCGAGGACCGCTTCTTGATGGTCATCTCCCAGGAGGACGCGGACGGCTACCGCACCCTCAACGAGGCCACGCTCGTACGGCCCGGGATGCGCGACCGCCAACTCGGCTGGCCCCAGGCCGACATCACCTACCGCTCCGGCACCCGCCACCCCGAGCGCGCCGTCGTCCGCCTCACCGACCCCGACGGCCGCAAGCCCCTGGAACTGGGCGTCGAGGTCCTCGCCTCTCTGCCGCTGGCCGTGGGCGCCGGCTACCCGCCCGCGGACGACTGGCAGCACGGCACCTGGCAGGGGCGCGGCTGGACCGACCGCCGCGCCTACGACCTCTCGGACCCGGCGGCGCACCCCCGGGCCGCGTACGGAGTCATCGACCACGCCGCACGCTTCACCCTCGACGGGCGCACGGGGTACGGCATCTTCGAGCACGGCAGCTTCGGCCGCCACGACCCGAGCGGCTTCACCGGCTTCGACTCCGTGGCCCCCTGAGGCCCGCAACCCCTGAGATCCGTGGTTTTTCGAGGCCCGCAGCCCCTTGAGAGGAGCTCAGCGATGGCGACAGCACCACGCCCCCGCACCACCACCCGCGACCCGGAGGAGCTCGCCCGCAGGCTCACGGCCTGGCTGGGCGCGCGCCTGCCCGGCGCCAAGGCCACCGGCGTACGGGTCCCCGAGTCCAACGGCATGTCGAGCGAGACCCTGCTCTTCGACATCGAGCACCCGCAACCACCCCTGAAGGCGTGCGCGTTGCGCGTGGCGGCGGACCCGGCCGCGTACACGATCTTCCCGGTCTACGATCTGCCGCGCCAGCACCGCACCATGCGGCTCGTCGCCGAACACACCGACCTGCCCGTGCCGCGCGTGCTGTGGCTGGAGGAGGACCCGGGGCCGCTCGGCGCGCCCTTCTTCGTCATGGAGCGGGTCGAGGGGCGCGTGCCGCCGGACGTCATGCCCTATACGTACGAGGGGAATTGGCTGCACTCCGCGAGCGACGCCGAGCGCGCACACCTGGAGGAGGCCTCGATCCGTCTGATCGCCCACCTCCACGACCAAGTGCCCGTCGCGGAGGCCGAGTTCCTGGCCCTGCCCGGCGAAGGCAGCCCGCTGCGCCGCCACGTCGAGGCCCAACGCGCCTACTACCACTGGGTGGTCGACGGACTGCCCCGCTCGCCACTCATCGAGAGCGCCTTCGACCGGCTCGAGGAGTGGTGGCCGCACGACGAGGGCGAGACCGTCCTCAACTGGGGCGACGCGCGCATCGGGAACATCATCTACGACGGCTTCGAGCCAGCCGCCGTACTGGACTGGGAGATGGCGGCGCTCGCGCCCCGCGAGGTCGACCTCGGCTGGACGGTCTATCTGCACCGCTTCTTCCAGGACCTGACGGTGAGCTTCGGGCAGGACGGCCTGCCCGGCTTCCTGCGCCGCGAGCGGATCGAGGAGCGCTACGCCCAACTCACCGGCCACACACCGCGGTCCATGGACTTCCACACGCTGTACGCGGCGCTGCGGCACGCCGTCGTCATGCTGCGCGTCGCCTACCGCCAGGTGCACTTCGGCGAGGCCGCGGTCCCCGACGATCCGGACACGCTGATCCTGCACCACGCCAGCCTGGCGGCCATGGTGCAGGACAGCTACTGGTAGGCGTCAGGCCGCGGAGCGCCCGTCCTGCTCCGGGGCGCGGCGCGGGCGCGGTCCCGCGACGTGCGAGAAGGGCTGCGTCCGCCAGTCAAGTCCTTGAGGGAGCGTCAGGAGCAGGGCGGTGTCCTGCTCCTGAGCCTCCATCGTCTCGTCCGCGGGCTCCGCCTCGGCGGCGGAGCGGCCCGTGCCCGGGCACACCGTGAGCCCGAACGGGTTCCACCGGGTGGCGCACAGCGCGTGCTCGGGCAGGACGTCCTCGTCCGCCAGGAGCGCGATCGGCTGCGCGCAGTCGGGGCACGTCACCCGGTACATCTCGAAGGTGTCGTACGCGTCGAACTCCGCGTCGGTCGCGTCCGACGGTTCGACGCCCTCCGATACGGGCGCGGACATGGATTCATCGGAGCGCTGCTGCTTGCTGCGGGCAGGGCGACCGGGGCGCTTCACGTTCTGCATGGGATTCTCCCCCTTGGGTGGGCCGAGAAGGCGCTGCGGCCTCGACCACAGCAAGCACTTCCCGTCCCGTCGTGGAGGTAATCGTGGCATCCCTTTGGACACGGTCACAGGTATGTGGCGTTCGTCACATGCCCGGAGAAGATGCAGCTCCCGTGCCCACAGGTATCCGGAGGGATCAAGAGCCCTGTAGGTTCGGCGCATGGAGGAGCTGGACCGACAGATCGTGCAGCTGCTCGTCAAGGACGGGCGGATGAGCTACACCGACCTGGGCAAGGCCACGGGCCTGTCCACATCGGCCGTGCACCAGCGGGTGCGCCGGCTCGAGCAGCGCGGTGTCATCCGCGGTTACGCCGCGGTCGTGGACCCGGAGGCCGTCGGCCTGCCGCTCACGGCGTTCATCTCGGTGAAGCCGTTCGACCCCAGCGCACCCGACGACATCGCCGAGCGCCTCGCGGGCGTCCCGGAGATCGAGGCGTGCCACAGCGTGGCGGGCGACGAGAACTACATCCTCAAGGTGCGCGTCGCGACCCCCCTGGAACTCGAACACCTGCTCAGCCGCCTGCGCGCGCTCGCCGGTGTCTCCACGCGCACGACGGTCGTGCTCTCCACGCCGTACGAGGCCAGGCCCCCGCAGGTCTGATCCTGCCGCGGGAGACCCCTGCGCGGGGCCCGCACCCCCAGGGGTCAGACTGGTCCCATGAGCGAGAGCACCACCCCCCAGAACGGCCCTGAAGGCCACCGCACCGTGCTGCTGCGCGGCGGAGACGTCCACAGCCCCGCCGATCCGTTCGCCACCGCCATGGTCGTCGAACGCGGGCACGTCGCCTGGGTGGGATCCGAGGGCGCGGCCGACGCGTTCGCCGACGGCGTGGACGAGGTCGTCGACCTCGAAGGGGCGCTCGTGACCCCGGCGTTCACCGATGCGCATGTGCACACCACGGCGACCGGCCTCGCCCTGACGGGCCTCGACCTGACGGGCGCCCGCTCGCTGGGCGACGCGCTGGCTCTCGTCCGCGAGCACGCCGCCGCCAGGCCGCACGACCGGGTCCTGCTCGGCCACGGCTGGGACGCCGCCCGCTGGGCGGACGGCCGTCCGCCCGCGCGCGCGGAACTGGACGAGGCCACCGGCGGCCGTCCCCTCTACCTCTCGCGCATCGACGTCCACTCGGCCGTCGTCTCCACGGCGCTGCTCGACCTCGTCCCCGGCGTCACCGGGCGCACGGGCTTCCACGCGGACGCGCCGCTGACCGCCGACGCCCACCACGCGGTGCGCGCCGCCGCCCTCGGCGCGCTCACCCCGCAGCAGCGCACTGAAGCCCAGCGCGCCGCGCTGCGCCATGCCGCGTCCCTCGGCATCGGCTCCGTGCACGAGTGCGCGGGCCCCGAGATCTCCGGCGAGGACGACCTGACAGGGCTGCTGCGCCTGGCCGCCGAGGAGGCCGGTCCCCGCGTCGTCGGCTACTGGGCGCAGCAGGGTGAGGAAGGCGTCGCCCGTGCAAAGGAGCTGGGGGCCATCGGCGCCGCGGGCGACCTCTTCGTCGACGGCGCCCTCGGCTCGCACACCGCCTGCCTGCACGAGCCGTACGCCGACTCCGGCCACACCGGCACCGCCTTTCTGGACGCGCCCGCCGTCGCCGCGCACGTCGTCGCCTGCACCGAGGCGGGGGTCCAGGCGGGCTTCCACGCCATCGGCGACGCCGCGGTGAGCGCCGTCGTCGAAGGCATCCGCGCCGCCGCGGAGAAGGTCGGCCTGGCCCGCGTGCGCGCCGCCAGGCACCGCGTCGAGCACGCCGAGATGCTCACCCCGGAGACGATCGCCGCCTTCGCCGAACTCGGCCTCACCGCCTCCGTGCAGCCCGCCTTCGACGCCCTGTGGGGCGGCGAGGACGGCATGTACGCCCAGCGCCTTGGTGCCGAACGGGCCCGCACCCTCAACCCGTACGCGGCCCTCCTGCGCACCGGCGTCCCGCTGGCCTTCGGCTCCGACAGCCCGGTCACCCCGCTCGATCCCTGGGGCACCGTCCGCGCCGCCGCGTTCCACCAGAACCTCGATCACCGCGTGTCGGTGCGCGCCGCGTTCACCGCCCACACCCGGGGCGGCTGGCGGGCCATCGGCCGGGACGACGCGGGCGTCCTGGTGCCCGGTGCGCCGGCCGACTACGCCGTCTGGCGCACCGCGGATCTCGTGGTCCAGGCCCCCGACGACCGGGTCGCGCGCTGGTCGACCGATCCGCGCTCGGGCACGCCCGGTCTGCCCGACCTGAGCCCGGGCGTCGAACTCCCCGTCTGCCTGCGTACGGTCGTCTTCGGAAAGCCGGTCTTCGTACGGCCGGACGAGTGATGTCCCGGCGGTGCGTACCGCCGATCGCGGCCCGTTGTCGCGTCGCACGACCTGCGTATCCTCGGCACTGACCTGGCTGTCTTTGGAATAGAACCAGGTCAAAGGGCTATTGACAGAACGCGGCCGTCGGCCGGTAGGTTCGGCCGGGTCCACCACAGGACGTCCGACCGGAGAACCTCCACGCAACCGTCGAACGCCGCTGGGCCATGGGCGGTGTGCCGCACCGGCGCACCACCACTGGGAGCCAGGTCCAGCGCCCGCGCCGCGGATGCGAGGGAACGTTCCACCGGGCCGGCAGGTGTGACCCGGGTGGGGCCCGGACGCTCAGTAGACAACGGCTCTCGGTCGACCCGCAGCCAGCGGGCCCCAGGTCGGCCCGAAGGGTGCCGGGCCCCGATCCGCAGTACTCCCCTCGACTGCCCGTGCCGCCGTGGCCTCGACGGAAGCGGCCACTATGGTGGTCCTCTGCGTACGAACGAAGGGGCAGTAGTGAACGACGGCGGTGGGGTCTCCGAAACCGGTGACCAGGGGAGGCAGTTCGGCCCGCTCGGCATGGCCTTGGTGATCATTCCGACCTACAACGAGGCGGAGAACATCCAGTCCATCGTCGGCCGTGTCCGGGTCGCCGTGCCCGAGGCGCACATCCTCGTCGCCGACGACAACAGCCCTGACGGCACCGGCAAGATCGCCGACGAGCTCGCGGTCGACGACGACCACGTCCACGTACTGCACCGCAAGGGCAAGGAAGGCCTCGGCGCGGCCTATCTCGCGGGCTTCCAGTGGGGCCTGGACAACGACTACGGCGTGGTCGTGGAGATGGACGCGGACGGCTCCCACCAGCCCGAGGAGCTGCCGCGGCTGCTCACCGCGCTCAAGGGCGCCGACCTCGTCCTGGGCTCGCGCTGGGTGCCGGGCGGGCGGATCGTGAACTGGCCCAAGTACCGCCAGCTCATCTCGCGCGGCGGCAGCACGTACTCCCGGCTGATGCTCGACGTGCCGATCCGCGACGTCACCGGCGGCTACCGCGCCTTCCGCCGCGAGACCCTCCAGGGCATCGGCCTCGACGAGGTCGCGTCGCAGGGCTACTGCTTCCAGGTCGACCTGGCGCGCCGGGCGATCAAGGCGGGCTATCACGTCGTCGAGGTGCCGATCACCTTCGTCGAGCGGGAGCACGGCGACAGCAAGATGAGCCAGGACATCGTCGCCGAGGCGCTGTGGCGCGTCACGGCGTGGGGCGTGGGCGAGCGGGTCGGCCGCGTGGGCCGCGCGCTGGGCCGCAAGGACGCCGAGGGACCGCAGGGGCCCCAGGGGGCGCAGGAGCCCCAGCAGGACCAGAAGGACCAGCAGGACCGCAAGAACCCCTGATCACCGCTCGTCCGGCGGTTCGCCTGCCGATCATCCCCCTTATGCCGGTCTGAGCCGTGTCCAGGCACACTGGAGCCATGACGACTGGCGTACCGCCCACCCGACCCGCCCGGCCCCGGCGCTCCCGCGTCCTCAGGTTCCTGCCGCTCGGCATCGCCGCGTGGCTGGTCCTGGAGATCTGGCTGCTCACCGTGGTGGCGGGCGCCGCGGGCGGGCTCACGGTGTTCCTGCTGCTCGTGGCCGGTGTCGTGCTCGGTGGCATGGTCATCAAGCACGCCGGACGCCGCGCCTTCCGCGAGCTGAGCGAGGCGGTGCAACAGCAGCAGAGCGGTCTGGCACCGCACCCCTCCGAGCGGGGCGGAGGCAACGCCCTGACGATGCTGGGCGGCCTCCTGATCATCCTGCCGGGGCTGATCTCCGATGTCCTGGGGCTGCTCCTGCTGGTGCCGCCGGTCCAGAAGGCGGTCAGCCGCAGGGCGGAGAAGACGTTCGAGCGCAAGGTCCGCGAGGCCACCCAGGGCGGTGGCCTGGGCAACGCCTTCCAACAGGCGCGCATGCACCGCCCGGACGGCAAGGTCGTCCAGGGCGAGGTCATCCGGGACGACGAGCGGCCGGCCCGTGGCGCGCACCCGGACGATCCGCAGCTGCCGCCCCGCTGAGCGGCTCGCCGCCCGCGCGGGCGGCTGAGGGCAGCACGAAGGCCGGGGTCACTGCTGAGCAGTGACCCCGGCCTTCGTATGCGGTGTTGTGCGGTGTACCTCAGTTCGCCGTCAGGCGGACTTGCGGCTGTCCCGCGGGTGCACCGCGATGTTCATGGCTCCTGAACGGAGAACCGCGAGGCGCTCCTCCAGGACCTCCTCGAGTTCTTCTCGAGTGCGGCGCTCCATGAGCATGTCCCAGTGCGTACGCGCAGGCTTACCCTTCTTCTCCTCAGGTCCGTCGCCGTCTACAAGGAGTGCCTGGACCCCGCAGACCTTGCACTCCCACTCCGGCGGGATTTCTGCCTCTACCGAGAACGGCATCTCAAATCGATGTCCGTTCTGGCATGCGTACTCCACGGCCTGGCGCGGAGCCAAGTCGATGCCGCGGTCGGTCTCGTAGCTGGTCACCACGAGGCGCGTGCCGCGAAGAGCTCGCTCACTCATGAATCGTGCCTCCCGGGCTTGTCGCCCACAGGACAGGTGTCGCTGTCGTCGTCATCCGGTCAACGTCCGGTCGGCGGTAAAGATTCCCGTTAAGGGTCATGCGTCGCCGTCGTATGCCGCCCCTTGTTGTACCCACCAGCGCCCGGTATGTCACATCTGACAGAGGATGTCACCCTGCGTTTCTCAATCTTGAGCGCGCAGTAACGGTCCGCCTGGTAAGCCAAACGCGTACACTACCGCCCTTTGGCTTCAGTTGCTAAATCCTGTCGGGTACGGGATTTCCCGCGTCGCGGATCGCACGCCCCACGGGTACCCGTGCGAGCAGGACGAAACCGATCACGAAGAAGGCCACCAGCGAGACGATCGCGTCCCGGTAGCTCCCCGTGAGCTGGTACGTCAGGCCGAAGATCAGCGGCCCGAGCCAGGCCATGCCGCGATCGCTGATCTCGTACGCGGAGAAGTACTCGGCCTCCTTGCCCGCGGGCACCAGGTGCGAGAACAAGGACCGCGAGAGCGCCTGCGAACCCCCGAGCACCAGGCCGATCCCCGCCGCGAGCACGAAGAACCACACCGGCGCGCCCGCGGGCAGGAAGAACCCGGCGCCGATCGTCACCGTCCACGCGACGAGCGAGCCGAGGATGGTGCGCTTGGCGCCGTACGTCCGTGCGAGGCGCCCCATGGCGAGCGCTCCCGCCACCGCGAGCACCTGCACAAGGAGGACCGCCACGATCAGCGTGGACTGGTCGAGGCCGAGCTCCTCGGAGCCGTAGACCGACGCCTGGGAGATCACCGTCTGCACGCCGTCGTTGTAGACGAGATAGGCGAGCAGGAAGGACAGGGTGTGCGGGTGGCGGCGCATGTCGCGCACCGTCGACGCCAGCTGCCGCCAGCCGCGTGCCGATCCCGGCGAAGGCGGCACCTTGCGGTCGCGCAGCCGCCGCAGCGGTACGAGCGTGAAGGCGCCCCACCACACGCCCGCCGACGCCAGGCAGATGCGCACGGCCGTCGACTCCGAGACCCCGAAGGTGTCATGGGCCAGGAACAGGACAAGATTCGCCACCAGGACGAGCGCGCCCGCCGCGTAACCGAACGCCCAGCCGCGCGATGAGACCGCGTCACGCTCCTGAGGAGGGGCGATCTGCGGCAGATAGGCGTTGTAGAGCACCATCGAGACGGCGAGCGAGGCGTTGGCGACGATCAGCAGGAAGCCGCCGAGGAGATAGCGGTCGCCGTCCAGGAAGAACATGCCGGCCGTCGCCGCGGCCCCCAGGTAGGCGGCCACCGCGAGCAGCGGCTTCTTGCGGCCCGTGCGGTCGGCGGCGGCGCCCGCGACCGGCATGACCAGGACCGACACGATCACCGACGCCGAGACCGCGTACGCGAAGAAGGACCCGGCGCTGATCGGGATGCCCAGCGGGTGCACGTACCCGTCCCCGTCGGCGGCCGACTTGGCGATCTCCGTCAGGTACGGGCCGAGGAACACGGTCAGGACGCTGGTCGAGTAGACCGAGCACGCCCAGTCGTAGACGTACCAGCCGCGCTGCTCGCGCCGCCGCTCGGCGGCGCTCTCGTCGGCCGGTGGCGTTGCCCGCACGGTGTCGGTGCCCACCCGTGCCCCCCTCGCTGGTCCCCGTGGTCCGCTGCCGCCCAGAGGCGGTCAGGCCCAGGCTCCCCGGTCCTTCAGCACTTCGCGCAGCGTCTCGATGTGATCAGTGATGATGCCATCCACCCCGAGGTCGAGAAGGGCGGCCATGCGTTCGGCGTCATTGACCGTCCAGACGTGCACCTGCAGCCCGCGCGCGTGGGCCGCGCGCACGAAGCGGCGGTCCACCACCCGGATGCCGGCATGCGTCTCGGGCACCTGGGCGCACACCGCGGAGCCCCGCACGGGGGCGGGGATGCCGTACGAGCTGAGCCGCAGGCCCGCCGCGCCGCGCGTGCCGAACGAGGTGGCCAGGCGTGGGCCCGCGAGCCGCTGGGCCCGGGCCACGCGGGCCTCGGAGAACGAGCCGACGCACACGCGGTCCCAGGCGCCGGTGCGGCGCAGCAGCTCGAGGAGCGGGAGCAGCGCGGGCTCGGCCTTGACGTCCACGTTCCAGCGGACGTCGGGGAAGGACTCCAGGAGCTCTTCGAAGAGGGGCACCGGTTCGCTGCCCGCTACGCGCGCGTGGCGGACGTCGCTCCACGGGAGGTCGGCGATCTGCCCGGCGGTGTCCGTCACCCGGTCGAGCGTCGCGTCGTGGAAGGCCACGAGACGGCCGTCCGACGTGGCGTGCACATCCGTCTCGATGTACCGGTATCCCAGGCCGACCGCGCGCCGGAACGCGGCGGCGGTGTTCTCCAGGCCGTCCGCCGCCCCGCCGCGGTGGGCGAAGGGGAGCGGGCCGGGATGGTCGAGGTAGGGGTGGCGTACGCGCGTGGTCACCGCTGAAGTATCGCCTGCTCCGGTTGACCGCCGGCAGCCACGACGCCTCCCTTGGATGGAGCGGGGACGGCGAAGAAGCGCAGGAAGAACTGGGCCAGCGGGCCGATCGCCAGGGCGTACAGGACCGTTCCGATGCCCACCGTGCCGCCGAAGGCGAAGCCGGTGGCGACCACCGCCACCTCGACCAGCGTCCGCATCAGCCGGATCGAGCGCCCTGTGCGCTGGTGAAGGCCCGTCATCAGGCCGTCCCGGGGGCCGGGGCCGAACTTCGCCGCGATGTAGAGCCCGGTGGCCACGCCGTTCAGGACGATCCCGGCCACGAGGAGCGGTATGCGGGCGCCGAGCCCGTGTGCGTCCGGCATCAGGGCGAGGGTGCCGTCCATCGCCAGGCCGACGACGAAGACGTTGGACACCGTGCCCAGGCCGGGGCGCTGGCGCAGCGGGATCCACAGGAGAAGGACCGCGGCACCGATGAAGATGGAGACGACGCCGATGGACATCCCCGTCAGTTCGGCCAGGCCCTGGTGCAGCACGTTCCACGGTTCGAGGCCGAGGCCGGACACCACCAGGAGCCCGGAGCTCGCGCCGTACAGCGTCAGGCCGACGTACAGCTGGATGAGTCGACGGGTGACGGACAAGGGAGCCCCCTGCTGGTGGTAGTGGCCTGACGCATGACACTCTGTGGCTCGTAAAGGGATGCCAACCATGGCCAATTCCAGGAAGGTGGACTGGGAATCATGGCTCAGTGGACTTCGGCGGTGGGCGCCACGCAGCTCGCCCGGCTGCTCACCTCTCAGCAGACACGGCCCGCGGGCCCCGGCACGCGCCGGCCGCCCGCCTACCGCGCCCTCGCCGACGGTATCCGCATGCTCGTCCTCGAGGGCCGCGTCCCGGTCGCCGCACGGCTGCCCGCCGAGCGCGAGCTTGCGGTCTCCCTCGCGGTCAGCCGCACCACGGTCGCCGCGGCGTACGAGGCGCTGCGCACCGAAGGCTTCCTGGAGTCCCGCAGGGGAGCGGGCAGTTGGACCGCCGTCCCGGCCGGCAACCCCCTGCCCGCGCGCGGGCTCGAGCCCCTTCCGCCCGAGGCCCTCGGCTCCATGATCGACCTGGGCTGCGCGGCGCTGCCCGCGCCGGAGCCCTGGCTCACCCGCGCCGTCCAGGGGGCCCTGGAGGAACTGCCTCCGTACGCGCACACGCACGGGGACTTCCCGGCCGGTCTGCCCGCCCTGCGCCAGATGCTCGCCGAGCGCTACACCGCGCGCGGCATCCCGACGATGCCCGAACAGATCATGGTCACGACCGGCGCGATGGGCGCCATCGACGCGATCTGCCACCTGTTCGCGCCGCGCGGTGAGCGCATCGCCGTCGAGTCCCCGTCGTACGCCAACATCCTCCAGCTCATGCGCGAGACGGGCGCCCGGCTGGTCCCCGTCGCCATGTCCGAGGGGCTCGAGGGCTGGGACATGGACCGCTGGCGGCAGGTGCTGCGCGATGCCGCGCCCCGCCTCGCGTACGTGGTCGCGGACTTCCACAACCCCACGGGCGCGCTCGCCGACGATGACCGGCGGCGTCAGCTCGTGGACGCGGCGCGCTCCGCGGGCACGGTCCTCGTCGTCGACGAGACCATGATCGAGCTGCGGCTCGACGACGACGTGGCGATGCCCCGCCCGGTCTGCGGCTTCGATCCGGGGGGCTCCACCGTCATCACCGTCGGCTCGGCGAGCAAGGCCTTCTGGGCGGGCATGCGCATCGGCTGGGTGCGGGCCGCGCCCGACGTGATCCGCAGCCTGATCTCGGCACGCGCCTACGCCGACCTGGGCACGCCCGTCCTGGAACAGCTGGCGGTGAACTGGCTCCTGAGCACCGGCGGCTGGGAGTCGGCCGTGCAGGTGCGCAGGGACCAGGCGCGCGAGAACCGCGACGCCCTGGTCGCCGCCGTCCGCCGCGAGCTGCCCGAGTGGGAGTTCGCGGTCCCGGCGGGCGGCCTCACCCTGTGGGCACGCGCCGGAGGTCTCTCCGGCTCCCGGCTCGCCGAGGTGGGCGAGCGGGTGGGGGTCAGGGTCCCGTCCGGGCCGCGCTTCGGCGTGGACGGAGCCTTCGAGGGGTATGTGCGGCTGCCGTTCACCGTGGGCGGCGCGGTGGCGGACGAGGCGGCGGTGCGCCTTGCCGCCGCGGCGCGTCTGGTGGAGACGGGTGCGGGCGGGGGCATGGACTCGCCGCGGGCGTTCGTGGCCTGAGGGCCGGCTCTGCCCGAGCCCCGGTTCGCCCCGCGCCTCAAGTCTCCCTGAGCCTCAGGTCTCCCCGAGCCTCAGCTTTCGGCGGCCACGGGCTGCGGCGTCGCGTCGGGTTCCGTCGCCACGGTGTCCGCCTCGGAGTCGGCCTCAGTGCCGGTGCCGGTGCCTGGCTCGGCGTCCGCGGGGGCGCTGCGTGCGGGCAGCAGCTCCGTCACCGCCTGCCGGTGCGACTCGCTCGTGGCGTCGTCGTACGGATCGGGCGTCGCGGGCACCTGGAGCCGGTGCACCGGACCCGTGCCGAGCCGGGCGTACCCGCGGCCGGGCGGGACGTCGGAGGTGGGCGTCGTGCGCGGCGGCACCCCGAGGATGTCCTCGACCTGGTCGAGCGTGGTGGGGCCGAGGACCACGCGCGCGCGGGTGTGCTGGCGCACCGGATCGCTCAGGGCGTCCAGGCTGTCGAACTGGTCGGCCACGACGACCGTGACGTTGGCCGCCCTGCCGTGCCGCAGCGGCACCTGAAGCAGTGACTGCGGGTCCTTGCGTCCGTCGGCCGCCGCGAGGTGGCCGAGCACGCTGGGGCGGTCCATGAGGATCCACAGGGGGCGCTTGGTGTCGTCCGGGGCGGGGTGGCCCGCCTGGCGGGCGCGGTTGGCGGAGATCAGGCGCCGCTCCGTCTCGTGCGCGGCCCACTCCAGGCTCGCCAGGGCTCCGGCGAGCCCGCACTCGATGGCCAGGACGCCGTCGCGTCCGGTCAGGCAGGCGTAGTCGCCGATGCCGCTGCCCTCGACGACCAGGACGTCGCCGTGCAGCAGGGCCTGCAGGGCGATGGAGCGCAGCAGGGTCGTCGTGCCGCTGCCGGGTTCGCCGATCACCAGGAGGTGCGGCTCGGTGGAGCGGGGGCCGGTGCGCCAGACGACGGGGGGAACGTCGCGCTGCTCGTCGCCGTCCGTCACGGGCAGGGTGCGCTGGACGCCGGTGGGGTCGGTGAAGCCGAGGACGGTCTCCCCGGGGGACGTGACGAACCGCTGGGCGGCGATGTCGGTGGGCAGCGGGGGCAGCACGTTCACCGTGAGCTGGTTGCCCTCCTCGTCCCACTCGAAGTGGTACTCGCGGCCGCGGCCCGACTTCGCGTGCAGCAGCTGCTCGATGCGTGCGCGCGATTCGGGCTCGCCGTCGGTGAAGTACGCGGGGTAGCGCACCACCAGGTGGGAGACGCGGCCGTTGTCGTCGAACTCGTACGACGTGAGGGCCTTGTCCCACTCGCCGCCGTGCGCGAAGAGCGGAGCGGGGTCCTCGGGAACGGAGAAGTACGGGACGAGCGCTTCGTAGAGGGACTGAAGCCGCTGGGTCTGCGCCTCGTCGGGACCGGTGGGCGCCGGAGCCGGCTTCTCCCTGCCGCTCCACGCGGCGGCCGCCATCAGGCAGATGGCGGCGAGCAGCGGACCGTACGGGATGAGGGCCACGACCAGGACGACGGACGCCACGAGGAACAGCAGCGGTCCGCGCCGGTCCTTGGGGGTGTCGGCCCACTTGCGCCGCCCGGCCGCCGCCAGCCGGCGCAGTCCACGAGTGATCGTGATCAGCGGGTGGAGGACGTCCGTGGCGCTGTCGGCGGCCGACCGTGCGAACTCCCGGCTCCGGGCGATCGAGGCGGTGCCGTTGCTCAGGATGCGGGGGAGGGGGCGCCGTGCCACGTCAGTCTCCATATGGTGCGAACGAAGTACTACAGGGGGCAGGGAGCAGGGGACGTCAGAACTTGATCCCGCCGAGGAGGCTCGCCAGGCTCGCGCTGCCGGCCTTGATGCTCGGGGCGATGGCGGTGCCCGCCATGAAGAAGCCGAAGAGCGCGCAGACCAGCGCGTGGGACGCCTTGAGGCCGTCCTTGCGGAAGAACAGGAAGACGATGATGCCGAGCAGCACGACGCCGGAGATGGACAGGATCATGAGGGTTCTCCTGGTTGGTGGGGACAGTCACCATGAGTTGTTCCAGGTTCACAGCATGTATCCATACGATAAAAGGTGCAAATGGGGGAATTTCCGCGAAATTCCCTCGAATGGCGGGGTCTGCTGAGCCGCGCGAGCAGGGGTTCGGAGGGCGTCCGGGTCCCTTCGTGATCTTTGCCGCGGGCGCGCCCCGTCATGTGCCCGGACGGGCAGTACCCTGTCGATTCACCCGTACGGCTGCACTCGTCGCCGTACGCCCCCTTTGAGTCACCCCGCAGTCGAAAGGCGGTCCGGTCCATGAGTGAAGCCCCCGACCCGGAAGTCGTGGAGCTGGCGACCAAGATCTTCGATCTGGCGCGCCAGGGCGACACCGAGGCCCTCGCCGCGTACGTGGACGCTGGCGTTCCGGCCAACCTCACGAACGACAGCGGCGACTCCCTCGTGATGCTCGCCGCCTACCACGGCCACGCGGACGCCGTCCGGGCCCTCCTGGAGCGGGGCGGTGACGCCAACCGTGCCAACGACCGGGGGCAGACACCGCTCGCCGGCGCCGTCTTCAAGGGCGAGGACACCGTGATCAGGGCGCTGCTCGACGGAGGCGCGGATCCGGCCGCGGGCACACCGTCGGCCGTGGACACCGCCAGGATGTTCGCCAAGACGGAGCTGCTCGAGCTGTTCGGGGCGGCCTGAGCGGGGTAGCTGACCAGCAACAACGGGGGCGCTGGAAATGTGGTCGCGGCGGGCTGAACCGCTGGGTCATCATGACGACGTGATTCACGGACGCGACGGCGGGGCAGGAGTTGCCGCACCGCGCGGACCGTGACGGCCCGCCCCCGGACCTCCCGTCCGGGATCCCTACGGGCCACCGACGAGAGGCAGAGGAAGATGGTCTACAGCAAGCAAGAGACGGCGGGCGGCCCGACGTGTTGGCGCACGGCCAGGTAATTCACGATTCCCGGTTGCGTCGACGCTTGATGTGAGGCTGTTTCCCATGTTCGATCCGGTCATAGCGCCCAGCGGTACGCTGCTCGGCCTGCTGCAGCGGGGCCGCGGCGACGGCACGCTGCACGCACTCACCGCCCCCCGATCCGAGGCGCTCGCCGCCCTCGAGACCTGCGTGCTCCACGACCCACGCCACGACTGGCAGGTGGAGAACCGCTCCCTCTACTACGCCCGGCTCTACCTCGATCTCCGCGGCGGGATCCAGGAGATCGAGCGGCATCTCTTCGATGCCGAGGACGTCCTGAACACGGACGACTCACGCACCGGCCTCGCGCTCGCGGTCCTGGGGCACCTCGCCTCGTACGGCAGGCACGACGCCCTCGAACTGCTGCGCAGGTACGCCGCGTTCGGCACCAACTGGGCCTGGGCCCTGGACGAACTGGCGCTGCGGGACGACGACACGGGCCTGCGCGCCCTCGCCGTGCCCGTGCTCGCCAGATTCTCCCAGGACGCGCAGGGCGAGGCCGAACTGGCCGCCGCCGTGCGCGACGCCTACGAACCCCGGCCCTGGCGGCTGTGGGAGGAGGACCCGAGGGAGGGCGTCGGCGCCCGCGTGCGAGCCGCGCGCGAACAGGGGTCCTTCGACCGCTGGCAGCGCCAGCTGAGGCCATCGGGCCCACGCCCGGGATGGAGCGTCCGGGCCGTCTTCGACTGGGCGCAGGAAGGGCTCGAACGCGGCGCCGTCCTGCACGTGCCCGCCGCCCGCTGCCTGAGCGCCGTCGCCGGACCGGAAGACCGCGCCGAGATCCTCGAAGCCGCCCGCAACGGCTCCGACGGGGCGCGCGGCACGGCCCTGCGCTACCTCGCGGACGCCCATGATCCCGAAGTCTTCGACCTGATCGAGTACGCGGTCCAGAGCCCGTCACGGGCCGTCGTGGACGCCGCGGCCGAGGCCTTCGAACGGATGCGCAGCGTCGCCGCCGTGGAGCGCGCCCGCCGCTGGGCCCTGCGGCCCGACGAACTCGGAGCCGCCGCCGGACGGGTGCTCGCCTGCAGGGGCGGCGCCCAGGACAGCAAGCTCGTCCTCGCCGCCCTCCGGGAAGCCGTCCGGGGCGAAGGCCCGGACGCACCGACCCTCTGGACCCTCGTCGACGGCGCCGGTCGGCTCGGCATCGCCTGCGCGGCCCCCGTGCTGCGCCACGTCTACCGCGAGACCGCCTCGTCCCACCTGCGCGGCCGCGCCGCCCGCGCGCTCGCCGCCACCGACCCCTCCTTCGCCGCCGGATTCGCCGTCGAATGCCTGTGGGACTGCGAGGAGTCCACCCGCGAGGTCGCCGCACGGCACGCCGAGACCGGCGACGCCCGCGTGGTCACCCAGCTCAGAAGGCTCGCCGCGGACCCCGCCGAGGAGGACGAGGTACAGACCGCGGTCCGCAGCAGAATCGGACCCGACGCGGCCGAGGTGTAACCCGGAGCGCCCCGGAGCGGGGCGCTCGGCGGGGGGACGGGGCGGGCGCGGAGCGGAACGCTCATGGGACGTTCCTCGCCAGGAAAGATCCACGTTGACGTGACCACGCCCCGCGCGACGACAACACGGGTATGCGTGTCGTCATCGTCACCGAATCCTTCCCTCCCGACGTCAACGGCGTGGCGCACTGCGCCCTCCAGACCGCCCGGCAGCTCGCCGCCCGCGGTCACGACCCCCTGGTCATCGCCCCGGCCCCCGCGGCCGGTGCGGACGCCGCATCCGATGCCAGTGCGCCCTGCCCCGTCATCCGCGTCCCCTCCCTGCCCCTGCCCGGCTATCCGCAGGTCAGGGTGGCGCTGCCCAGCCGCCGTCTGTCGGCCGCGCTGAGCGCGCACCGGGCCGACCTCGTCCATCTGGCGAGCCCCTTCGTCCTCGGCGCGCGCGGCATGGCGGCCGCCGCGCGCCTGGGCATTCCCGCCGTCGCCGTCTACCAGACGGACCTGGGCGGCTACGCGCGTACGTACATGGGGATGGGGGAGTCCACCGCCTGGCGGCGCATCCGCGCCGTCCACGCCGCGGCCGACCGCACCCTCGCCCCGTCGTCGGCCGCCCTGCGTGATCTCGTGACGCACGGGGTGCCTCGGGTGCGGCTGTGGCCGAGGGGTGTGGACACCGCCCGGTTCGGGCCCGCCCTCCGGGACGAGGCCGTACGCCGTGAACTCGCGCCGAACGGTGAGCTGATCGTCGGCTACGTGGGGCGTCTTGCTCCCGAGAAGCAGGTCGAACTCCTGGCCGGGGTGTGCTCCCTGGAGGGCGTACGCCTCGTCGTCGTCGGCGACGGCCCCAGCGAGCACTCCGTGCGCGCGGCGCTGCCCGGCGCGGTCATGCCGGGGCGCCGCACCGGGGGCGAACTCGCGCGGATCTTCGCCTCGTTGGACCTCTTCGTGCACACCGGGCCCTACGAGACCTTCTGCCAGACCGTGCAGGAGGCCATGGCCAGCGGAGTGCCGGTGGTCGCGCCCGCCGCCGGCGGACCGCTGGACCTCGTCGTCCCGGGCCGCACCGGAATCCTCGTGCCGCCCCGGGACGCCCTCGCGGTGCGGGACGCGGTCTGGGCGCTCGCCGCCGATCCAGGGCTGCGCGCCGCGTACGGCAGGGCGGGGCGCGCGGCCGTCGAGGGGCGGACCTGGGAGGCGGTGGGCGAACAGCTCGTCGACCACTACGCCCAGGTGCTCGCCGCGCGGACGGCGGTGGCGGCATGAGGGCGGCCCTGTACAGGGAAGCGGCCTACCGCGCGGCGGCCGAGCGCTCCGGAGCGCGGTCCGGCGAGTCGCTGCGCATCGTGCGGCTCGCCAACTTCGTCGCCCCCACATCGGGCGGACTGCGCACCGCGCTGTGGGAGTTGGGACGCGGCTACCGCGCGGCCGGGCACGAGCCCGTGCTGATCGTGCCCGGTGAACGGGCCGGGGTCAGCGAAACGGACCAGGGGCGCGTCGTGACCCTGCCGGGCACGCCGCTGCCCGGCACCGGCGGCTACCGCGTCCTCGCGGACCGCCACCGGGTCGCCCGCATCCTCGAACGCCTGGCCCCCGACCGCATCGAGGTCTCCGACCGCACGACGCTGCGCTGGACCGGAGCCTGGGCCCGGCACCGCAGGATCCCGGCCGTGATGGTCTCCCACGAGACGACGGACGGCGTCCTCAGGTCCTGGGGCATGCCCCGGCAGACCGCCCTGCGAGCCGCCGACGCCCTCAACTCCCGTACCGCGCACGCGTACGCGCGGGTCGTGTGCACCACGGAGTGGGCCGCGCGCGAGTTCGTCCGCGTCGGGGCGCGCAATGTCGTCCGTGCTCCGCTCGGCGTCGACCTCGTGGGCAGTCATCCGGGGCTGCGTGATCCCCGCGTGCGCGGGCGCCACGCGCGCGAGGACGAGGTGCTGCTGGTGCTCTGCTCCCGGCTGTCCGTGGAGAAGCGGCCCGGCACGGCTCTGGACGCCCTGGAGGTGCTCCGTGGCCGGGGCGTGCCCGCGGTGCTCGTGGTGGCGGGGGACGGGCCGCTGCGCGCGCGCCTGGAACTGCGGGCGCGCGAGCGGCGGTTGCCGGTGACGTTCGTGGGGCACGTCGCGCACCGCACGACTCTGGGGGAGCTGCAGTCCGCGGCCGATGTCTGCCTGGCGCCGGGCCCCTGCGAGACGTTCGGGCTCGCGGCCCTGGAGGCGCTGGCGTGCGGTACGCCGGTGGTGGCAAGCGCGTCGTCGGCGCTGCCGGAGATCGTGGGCGCGGCGGGCACGGTGGCGACGGACGGCGGCGAGGCGTTCGCGACCGCCGTCCAGACTCTCCTCGCCCGCCCCGAGCGCATACGGAGGGAGGCGGCACGCGCGCGTGCGGAGTGCTTCGGGTGGGGGAGAGCGGTCGGTGCGTTCTTGGCGGCGCATGACGCGGTGCCCCCTCGCCGTGCCGGAGGGGCGCGCTCGGCGGCGCCCCACGAGGAGCGTGCCTCGTGAAACCGCTGCGGTTCGTGGCCATGGGGGACTCCCTCACCGAAGGCGTCGGGGACCCCGTGGAGGAGGGGTGGCGAGGCTGGGCCGCGCTGCTCGCCGCGTCCGGCGTGGACATCGAGTTCCACAACCTCGCCGTCAGCGGGTCCCAGACCGGCGACGTCCTGGACCGGCAGCTCCCCGCGGCGCTGGAGCTGCGGCCCGACCTGGCCTCCGTGATCGTCGGCGTCAACGACACCCTGCGCTGCACCTTCGACATCCGGGCCGTGGCCACGCGGCTGGACGAGATCTACGGAGCCGCCGCGCGGCAGGGCGCCCAGCTGCTCACCGCCTGCCTCCCCGACCCGGGAGCCATGCTCGGTTTGCCGGGCGCGCTGGCCCGCCCGCTGGCCCGGCGGCAACGCGCGGTCAACGCCGTCGTGCACGCCCTGTCCGAGCGGTACGGCGCCGTCCACCTGCACCTCGCGGAGGACGAGTGGGTCGCCGACCGCACCCTGTGGAGCGCGGACCGGCTGCACCCCGGCGAGCGGGGCCACCGTCTCGTCGCCGCCCGCTTCCACGCGCTGCTCGCGGCGCGGGGCCTGGTGACGGGCGGTCCGCCCTCGTGCGAGCCCCAACTGTCCTCGCCCACCCGGTCGGCGAGCCTGCTGTGGCTGGCCACCGCGGGCACCGGCTGGGTGGCGCGCCGGTGCACCGACCTGCTGCCCCAGCTGCTCACCCTCGCGGCCGACGAAGTACGCCACCAGGTGCGGGGCAGCAGTGCCCGGCTCGACCTGAGCGCCTCCCACGCGGTGACGGCGGCCCTCGCCGCGCTGACCGCGGCCGAGCAGCCGGACGCGGCGTAGGAGAGCGCGGGAACGGAGGAGGCCGCGGGAACGGAGAAGGATTCAGCGCCGTCCCGCCGGGACGAAACGCACCGGCGTGCCCGGCACCGCCTGCGCGGCCCCGGCCAGATCCGCCTCCCTGACCACCGCGATCACCGGATAGCCCCCGGTCGTCGGGTGGTCGGCGAGGAAGACCACGGGCAGACCGTCCGGCGGCACCTGGACGGCGCCGAGGACCATGCCCTCGCTGGGCAGCTCATCGGTGAACGCCCGCTCCAGGGAGGGCCCTTCGGTGCGCAGGCCGATGCGGTTGCTGGACGAGGACACCCGGTACGCGCGCGTGGTCAGCGTGCGCAGGGCCGAGGGGGTGAACCAGTCGGCGCGGGGTCCGGGCGTCACCCTCAGGACCAGTTCGTGCGGTGGCGCCGGGTGCGGGACGGTGTCCACGCGCGCGTGCGGCGCGGCGACGCTCCCCAGGGGGATGACCGTTCCGTCCGCGAGCGGCGGCGGGCCCAGCCCGGAGAGCAGGTCCGTGGAGCGGCTGGCGAGCACCGGGTCGACGGCGACTCCGCCGCCGAACGCGACGTAGCACCGTACTCCGGAGACGGCCGCTGCGACGTCGAGCAGTGCGCCGGCCGGGACTCGAACGGGGGCGCCCCATGCCGCCGGGCGGCCGTCGACCGTCACCGGGCAGGGCGCGCCCACCACCGCGACCGTCACCGCGCAACGCGGCCGCACGGAGCAGCCGTTGAGGGTGGTCTCCAGGACGGCGGCGTCGACAGGGTTGCCGACGAGTCGGTTGGCCAGGCGTGCCGCGGCCGGATCGAGGGCTCCGGAGCGCGGCACTCCGAGGTGCGCGTGCCCGGGGCGGCCCTGATCCTGCACGGTGGTCAGCGCACCGGCCCGTACGACGGCGAAGGCCCGGTCGGTCATCGTTCCTCCGGCGGGTCCGGGTGCGACATGGGCACGAAGCGCACCCGCACGCCAGGGGTGAGCAGCGCGGCGGGCACGCGCGCGTGGTCCCACAGCACGGCGTCCGTCGTGCCGATCAGCTGCCAGCCGCCGGGCGACGAGCGCGGATACATCCCCGTGTACGGCCCCGCCAGAGCGACGCTGCCGGCCGGGACGCTGGTGCGCGGCGTGGTCCGGCGAGGCACTTCGTAGTGCTCCGGCAGCCCGGTGAGGTAGCCGAAGCCGGGCGCGAACCCGCAGAAGGCGACCCGGAATTCGGCCGCCGAGTGGATGCGCGCCACCTCCGTCACCGGTACACCCCAGTGCGCCGCCACGTCGGCCAGGTCGGGCCCGTCGTAGCGGACCGGGATCTCCCGTACCTCCTCCGCGCGCGCCGACAGCGGCGGGATGTCCAGGGCGGCGAGCTCAGCGCCGACGCGGCCGGGGTCGTCGAGGCCGTCCAGGAGCACCGTGCGGGCCGCGGGCACGATCTCCCGTACGCGGACCAGGCCCGCGGCCCTGCGGCGCAGCAGCTCGGCGTGGAGCGCCTGCGCCTCGTCGCCGTCGGCGAGTTCGACGAGCAGCGCCAGGTCGCCGACCGGGAGCACCCTCACGCGAAGGCCTCCACCCGGACGCCCGCCGATTCGAGGCGTGCCCGGACCTGCCGGGCCAGGGCCACCGCTCCCGGGGTGTCGCCGTGCAGGCACAACGAGCGCGCGCGGACGTCGATCCGCCGGCCGTCCTGGGCGGTGACCGTCCCGAACCGGGCCATCCCCACGGAGCGTTCGACGACGGCGTCCGCCTCCGCGATGACGGCGCCGTCGCTGCCGCGCGGCACGAGCGTCCCCTCCGGGGTGTACGCGCGGTCCGCGAACGCCTCGGTGACCTGGGGAAGACCGGCCTTGTCGGCCACCTCAAGGAAGCGCGATCCGGGCAGCCCGAGTACGGGCAGCGTGTGGTCCGCGAGCAGGACCCCTTCGACGACGGCGCGCGCCTGGTCCTCGTCGTGCACGACGCGGTTGTAGAGCGCGCCATGCGGCTTCACGTACGACACGCGCGTGCCGGCCGCGCGCGCGAAGACCTCCAGGGCGCCTATCTGGTACGCCACTTCGGCCGCCAGCTCGTCGGCAGGCACGTCCATGGAGCGGCGCCCGAAGCCCGCCAGGTCGCGGTAGGAGACCTGGGCGCCGATCCGCACACCGCGCGCGGCGGCCTGCTCGCAAACGCGGCGCATGGTGGCCGCGTCCCCGGCGTGGAAACCGCAGGCCACATTGGCGCTGGTGACGACGGAGAGCAGCTCCTCGTCGTCGGTCAGGCGCCAGCGGCCGAAGCCCTCGCCGAGGTCGGCGTTGAGGTCGATCACGGCGTCGATCACGGCGTCGGTCATGCGGGTGACTCTCCTGGTTCCGTCCGGTGGCCCGCTCAGGCCACCCGGTACTGCTCGTCACGGGCGTCGGTGATGAACATCTGGCCCGGCGCGTGCGTGATGGCGAACGGCGGGCGCGAAGCCATCACCGCGGCCTGCGGTGTCACTCCGCATGCCCAGAACACCGGGATGTCACCGGGCTCCTCGGCCACCGGATCTCCGAAGTCGGGCCGGGCCAGGTCGTCGATGCCGAGCCCCGCCGGGTCGCCGCAGTGCACCGGGCTGCCGTGCACCGCGGGCAGCAGGGAGGTCTCCCTGATGGCCGTCGAGAGGTGCTCGGGCGGCACGTGGCGCATCGACACCACCATGGGGCCGTGCAGGCGGCCCGCCGGACGGCAGGGGCGCGCGGTCACGTACATGGAGACGTTGCGGCCCTGTTCGACATGGCGCATGGGTACGCCGGACTCGGTCAGCGCCCACTCGAAGGTGAAGCTGCAGCCGATGAGGAACGACACCAGGTCGTCCCGCCACCGCCCGACCACGTCCGTGGGCTCCTCGACCAGCTCGCCGTCCTCCCACACCCGGTAGCGCGGCAGGTCCGTCCGCAGATCGGCGCCGGGCGCCAGGGGCGTGGTCCAGGAGCCCGCGTCCGTGACGTCGAGCACCGGGCAGGGCTTCGGGTTGCGCTGGCAGAACAGGAGCATGTCGTACGCCCAGTCGGCGGGCACGGCGATCAGATTGGCCTGCGTGTGGCCGGCCGCCCAGCCCGCGGTCGGCCCGCTCGTGCCCGAACGGAAGAGCGCGCGGGCCTGCTCAGGGCTGTGCAGCGCGGCGGTCGTGGCGCTCACACCAGCTCCTTCCCGCGCGTCTCGGGCAGCCCGAACAGCGCGAGTACGGCGATGGCGTAGCCCATCGCGCCGAAGATCAGCGCACCGCCCACGCCCCAGCTGTCGGCCAGGAAGCCGACCATGGTGGGGAACACGGCGCCCACGGCGCGACCGGTGTTGTACGTGAAGCCCTGTCCCGTGCCGCGCACGGCGGCCGGATAGAGCTCGCTGAGGAACGAACCGAAGCCGCTGAAGATGGCCGACATACAGAAGCCCAGCGGGAAACCGAGCACAAGGAGAAGGCCGTTGGCCCCGTCCGGGATGTTCGTGTACGCCAGGATGCTGGCCGCGGAGAGGAACGCGAAGAGCGTGATGTTCCTCTTTCGGCCGAGCACGTCGGTGAGATAGCCGCCCGCCAGGTAGCCGATGAACGCGCCGGAGATCAGGAAGGCGAGGTACCCGCCGGTGCCGACGACGGTGAGGCCGCGCTCGGTCTTCAGGTAGGTGGGCACCCAGGTCGCGAGCGTGTAGTAGCCGCCCTGGACGCCGGTGGACAGCAAAACGGCGAAGAGCGTGATGCGCAGGAGGCCGGGCTTGAAGATCGCGGTGAACGACCCCTTGTTCGCGCTCTTCTTGCGCTCCTCGGCCGCCTCCGGGGCGTCGTGCACGTTGCGGCGTACGTAGACGACGAGGAGGGCGGGCAGCGCGCCGGTCCAGAACAGCACACGCCAGGCGATGTCCTCGTCCAGGAACTGGAACACCACGGTGTAGACGATCACCGCGAGCGCCCAGCCGACCGCCCAGGCGCTCTGGATCCCGCCGAGCGTACGGCCGCGGTTCTTGGCGGTGGCGTACTCGGCGACCAGGATCGCGCCGACCGCCCACTCGCCGCCGAAACCAAGGCCCTGGAGGGCGCGGAAGACCAGCAGGGTCTCGTAGTTGGGTGCGAAGCCGCAGGCGACGGTGAAGACGGCGTACGTGACGACCGTGATCATCAGGGCCTTGACCCGGCCGATCCGGTCCGCGACCACTCCGGCTATCGCGCCGCCTATCGCGGAGACCACCAGCGTGACGGTGGTGAGCAGGCCGGTCTGGCCGCTGTCCAGGCCGAAGTACGCGGCGATCGCGACCATGCTCAGCGGCAGCGTGAAGTAGTCGTAGGAGTCGAGGGCGTAGCCGCCGAAGGCGCCCCCGAAGGCGCGGCGGCCGCGCGGGCCGAGGGCGCGCAGCCAGCCGAACGCGCCGTCGTCGTTGGGAGGTTCGCCGTCCACGGGAGGTGTGGCGGTCGAAAGGGCCTGGGGCGGAGGGGGCGTGCTCATGGGCACCTCGCAAGAGGGGGGACGGAGGGTGCGGAGCGGGCGGGGGTGTGGAGCGGGCACTCGGCGTGCGGCGGGCAGGGCGTGGGGCACGGGCGGGGTGTCCGGCACGGTTGGGGACGGTGCCGTGCCCGACAAGGTAGAGGATCGTTGAACGATCCCTCAATACCCATGTTGTCTCGTTCTTGCATCTGCGATTGAATCCGGGCATGGCTGAGGCAATGGCTGGCGCGAGCGGACTGGCCGACGACCGTGCGCTCCTGGGGCGTACCAGCACCGCGGAGCGGGTCTCGGACATCCTCCGGAGCCGTATCGCGGAGGGGTACTTCCCGCCGGGGGTGCGGCTGTCGGAGGACAGCATCGGCGGCGCGCTCGGCGTCTCGCGCAACACGCTGCGCGAGGCCTTCCGTCTCCTGACGCACGAACGGCTGCTGGTCCACCAGCTCAACCGCGGGGTATTTGTCCGAGTTCTCACGATTGAGGATGTGGAGGACATCTACCGCACCCGACGCCTCGTGGAGTGCGCCGTCGTCCGCGGACTCGGAGAACCGCCCTTCGCGCTCGACGGCCTCGCGGGCGCCGTCGCGGACGGCACGAAGGCCGCGCGGGAGCGGAAGTGGAAGGGCGTCTCCACGGCCAACATCCACTTCCACCGCGAGCTGGTCGCCCTCGCCGGAAGCGCCCGCACCGACGAGGTGATGCGCAGCGTCTTCGCCGAACTGCGCCTGGCCTTCCACGTGGTGGACGACCCGCGCCGGCTGCACGAGCCCTACCTCGCACGCAACCGGCAGATCCTGCAGACCCTCCAGGAGGGCGACGCCGCGCAGGCCGAGCGACTGCTCGCGGACTATCTGGACGACTCGCGGCTCGGCCTCGTCGAGGCCTACGGCCAGCGCGTGGCACAGGGCGAGCCGACGGGCTCCTGAGCCCCCGGCGGGCCACGGCCGGACGCTGTCAGATCTGCGCCGTTTCGACCGTTGTCAGACCGAGGATCTAGTCTGTGCACCGTGACTTCGCCTGCCGTTCCGGACACCGCTCCGCCCCAGCTCAGCGCGGGGCCGAGGCCCGCCCTGGGCCCGGCCGCCGACGAGGGCCTGGCGCGGCGGCTCCGCGCGCTCGCCTGCACGGCCCCGCTGCACGACCTGGACGTGCGCAAGGCCAACCTCGCGGGTGAGTACTCGGTGTACGCGATGGCGGAAGTGGCCCTCTCCGCCATCGACCTCGTCACGCTGAACATGGACTTCGACACCGGCGCCGACCACGAGCAGATAGTGGCCAGGCTGCTCCCGCGCGTCGGGGCCCAGGCGCCCCGGCGCCCCGTGGCCGAGCACGAGCGCGTGGCCCGCTGGGTCCTGGAGAACCTGATCAACGTCGGCAGCGTCGACCGCGGCTTCCGCGCCGTGTACGGCACGTTCGCGCCCGACGGCACCTATGTGCGCAGGGACTACGACTTCAAGCTGATCGAAGAGGTGCCCGGTTACGGGGGGAGTGTCTATCTCCGTACGACGGACGAGGCGGTCAACGTCCTCGTGGGCGCCCTCGACACCGACGTCACCAGCGCCCAGATCGCCGCCGAGGTCAAGCTCGAGGTGCTCATCAGCCGCGGCCGCCTCGCCGACGCCCAGCTCGCCGCCGAACAGGCGCGGTACCGCACGGTGCAGTACTCGGAGACGCTGCGCAGGGCCCTGGACGCCACCCGGCGCAACGTCCGCGCGGTGGACTGGCTCCAGGCCGTCCCCGACATGATCGCGGAGGCGCTCGACCACGTCGCCGACCGCTATCGCCACGAGAACGCGATCCTGACGAACATCCGCAAGGCACGCGACGAGTCCGAGGACCCCGAGCAGAAGCGCCGTGCCGCCGAGCTGGTCGACATCGTCAAGGACTGCATCCGCCGCCACACCCAGCTCCAGTCCCGGCTCCTCGACGCGGGCCCGCTCTTCCGCGCCGAGCAGGACCGCCAGGCCTTCGCCGCCCCCACCTCGCAGACCGGGCTCGATCTGTACGGCCAGCTCGTCGCGCCGCTCCTGCCGCTCCCCGTCGAGCAGGCGAGCCGCGTGACGAACGCCTTCTTCGCGCGCGGCACGGGACTGCGCACGCCCGTCTCCGTCCGCGTCGGCGACCTGGTCGACATACTGCTCACGCCGCCGCAGGAGCGCGAGCACCTGGGCGTGGAGATGCCCGAGCCCGACCTCATCGCCACCCCCGACGACAGCCGCTTCAGCGAGCAGCAGCTCGCCAGCGCCATGGAGCTGCTCGACCTGCCGGCCGACGCGCCCCGGCGCCTGTCCGGGCTCCTCGCCGACGCCCGCGTCCGCGACACCGAACTGCCGTACCTGGTCGCGCTCCTCGCCGTCCACGCGGCCAGCCCGCCGGTGGGCACCGCCTACCGCCAGGGCGAGGAGAAGCTCCTGTTCGCCGTGGACGACGGCACGGAACTCGACGACCAGGAATTCGGCGGCGCCGACCTCATCGTGGGCACGGCACTGCTCGACGCCGCCGGCATGGCGGCAGGCAGGACGGAGGGCGCGTGAGCACAGTGAGCACTCCTGACCCGCTGGCGGGCACTCCCGCCCCACCGGCGAGCCCCCCCGCCCCGCTGGTGAGCACTGCCGACCCCCTCAAGACTCTTCAGCACGACCGCCGCAAGGAGCACAAGCCGTGACCGAGCACCCCGCAGAGCACACGGCGTGGGGCGAGCCGGAGACATCGGCGGCGCCCGCCGCGCCCGCCGCCGTCACCCCGGCCGACGCCGCCGACGCCGCGCGCCTGGTCGCCTTCGGACTCCAGCCCAAGCTCCAGCCCGCACGCGACCAGGAGTACGGCGAACTGCTGCGCAGGTACCGCGAGGACCCGCCGTTCGCGCGCCTGGCCGACGCCGTCGCCGCCGGGCTCGGACTCGTCGTCCTGGAGGTCTCCCCGCGCGCGGGGATGGCCGTGACGGCCGCCGAGGACTCCGTGTTCGCCGTCCGCATGGGCGACTACGCGCGCAGGACCGCCGCCGACTCCACCGACCGCTTCCTGCACGGCCTCGCCCATCTCGCCGTCGCCGCCCTGGCGTTCCCGCGCCCCGAGGACCTCGCCGACGACGGCTACATCGGGCGGGTCACGGTCAACGGCGTCGACGCCTTCGTGCGCCAGGCCTGCCACCGCCTGGAGGAGCGCGCCGAGGAGCAGGGCGAGAACACCGACCCGGAGACCGACACCCCCGGCCTGGAGGCCGCCTGGCGGATCTGGGCACGGCGCAGCTCGACGGGCGCCACCAAGGACGCCCGCCGCCTCGCCGGTTCGACCACCGGCATCATCGGCAAGGCCGTCGCCTTCCTCACCGACTCCGGCTTCCTGCAGCGCACGGGCGACGACTCCGGGGGCACGTACCGCACCACCGCCCGCTATCAGCTGCAAGTGCGCGACATGGCGGGCGGCGCCGCCATGGCCGAGCTCCTGGAGCTCGGCATCGTGCCCGTCACGGACGGGTCAGCGACCCTGCTGCCCCCCGACGAGACCGACGACCTGGAGCTGGCCGCCGACGCGGGCCTGCCCTTCCACTCCTGACAGCTCCACTCCTGACGTCCCGCGCCCCACCCCGCATCGAAAAAATCCTGCTGTTCCGCACGACTTACGACGAGAGTCCGCCGCCATGTACGAGCTGTCCCGGGTCCGCCTCTACTCCATCGGCCCCGCCGGTGCGCGCTACGCCGACACCGTGCTTGACCTGCGCGGCGTCGGCGCGGAGGTGCCCGACCCCGCGCCCGCCCAGGCGGAGTTCTTCCAGGAGGAGCCGACCGGGCCGCCGCGCCGCCCGGCGCCCGCGGGCGTGCTCTTCCTGGAGAACGGCGGCGGCAAGTCCGTCCTGCTGAAGCTGATCTTCTCGGTGATGCTGCCGGGCCACCGCAACACGCTGGGCGGCGCCAGTTCCGGAGTCCTCCGCAAATTCCTGCTCGCCGACGACTGCGGGCACGTCGCCCTGGAGTGGCAGCACACGCTGACCGGCGAGTGCGTCGTCGTCGGCAAGGTCAGCGAATGGCGCGGACGCCAGGTCTCGAACGACCCCCGGAAGTTCGCCGAGGCCTGGTACTCCTTCCGCCCCGGGCCCGGCATGAGCCTGGACTCGCTGCCGGTCGCCGAGTCCACCGCGGTGCGCCCCTCCGTGGAGGGCGTCTCCGGCGCGCAAGGGCGCCGGCGCACCATGAAGGGCTTCCGCGACGCGCTGACCGAGGCGGGCAAGGCCTACCCCCACCTCGAAGTGCACTGGGAGGAGATCCACGACCGCTGGATCGAGCACCTGGGCGACCTCGGCCTCGACCCGGAACTCTTCCGCTACCAGCGGGAGATGAACGCCGACGAGGGCGAGGCCGCGGGACTCTTCGCGGTCAAGAAGGACTCCGACTTCACCGACCTGCTGCTGCGCGCCGTCACGGACACCCGCGACACGGACGGCCTGGCCGACCTCGTGCACGGCTTCGGCAACAAGCTCGGCCGCCGCTCCGAACTCATCGCCGAGCGGGAGTTCACCGCGGGCTCCGTCGACCTGCTCGGCAGGATCGTCGACGCCGCCGACACGCGGGCACGCGCGCGTGACGTGCACGCCGGAGCCGAGCGGCGCACCCGTACGCTGGCCCGCCGGCTCTCCGCGCGCGGTGTCGCCGAGCGGGGCCGCGCCGGGGAGCTGGCCGACCGGGTCACCGCCGCCGCGCACACCGTCACCACGGCGGAGGAAGCACGCGGCAGGTCCGCGCTGATCTCCGCCGAACTCGCCTTCCGGCACGCCTCGTTGGCGCTCACCGTCGCCGAGAAGGCAGCCGCCGGTCTGCGCCGCGAGCTCGCCGACGCGCGCACGCTGCACTCGGCGTGGCAGGCCGCCGAAGCCGTCCTGCGGCACCGCGCGGCCGCCGACCGCTCCGCGCGCGTGGCCTCCGCGATCCTGGAGGCCGAGCGGGACGCGGCGCCCGCCCTCGCCGCACGCTCCAAGGCGGCCGCCGATCTCGTCCGCGTCCTGCACACCGCGGCCGAGGGCGCCGAGTCCCTCGCGAACGAGGAGGAGGAGCGCTCGGCCGCCCTCCAGGAGACCGGCGAGGCGGCCCACCGCGACGCCACCGTCGCCGCGACGGAGGCCCAGCGCGCCCGCAGCGAGGCAGGACACCTGCGCCAGCGCCTCACCGAGGTCGAGCAGGAGACCGCGGAGGCGGTCCGTGCGGGCTGGCTGGACGACACCGCCCCGGACGCCGACCCGGCGCGCGCCGCGCTGGCCGCCAGCGACGCCGAGAAGACGACGGTCGCTGCCTGGGACACCGCCCGCGAGACCTCCCTGCGCGCCGCCGAGCACGCCAAGGAGGCCGCCGCCGCCGAGGCCCGCGCCGAACTCACCGCCGCCCGCGCGTCGGACGCGGCGGACGCCGCCGAGCACGCGTACGACGCCGAACGCCGCGCCGCGGAGTCGATCGCCGAGGACGAGCGCCTCGCCGAGCTGCTCGGCCTTCCGGGGGCGAGCTCCCTGGGCGGAGTGCCGCAGCCGCGCCAGGGAGCGGCAGGGACGGGCGACACCAGCGACGGCGCCGCCTCCGACGGCGCCGCCACGAGCGCGGCCGCCCGCGTCGCCACCGTCACCCGCTCCCTCACCGAAGGCCCCCTCTCCCTGGCGGAGTTGGACCGCAGCGCCGACGACCTCCGCACACTCCTGGAGGACGGGGTCGCCTCCGCCGAGCGGCAGCTGTTCGAGCTGCGGACCGCCGCCGCCGACGACTCCCGGATCCTGGGCGCCCTCGGTGACGGCGGCCTGCTTCCGCCGGGTCCGGACGTCCTGGCCACCGTCGAGTTCCTCGGCGAGCACGGCATCCCCGCCCTGCCCGGCTGGCGCTACCTCGCGCAGGCCGTCGACCCCGCCGACCACGCGCGCGTGCTCGCCGCCAGGCCCGAGCTGGTCGACGGCGTCGTCATCACCGACCCCGCCACGCACGCACGGGCCCGCGAAGCCCTCGCCGGCGCCGCGCTGCTGCCCCGCTCCGCCGTCGCCGTCGGCACCGCCGCCGCCCTCCTGGCCCCCACGCCGGGCGAGGACGCGGGCGGCGCCGCCGAAAGCAGCGTCTTCCTCGTCCCGCCGAACCCCGCCATGCACGACGAACACGCCGCCGACGAGGAGCGCACCGCGCTGCGCGCGCGGGCGGCCCAGCGAGACGAGGAGATCAGGGCGCTCGCCGTCCGCCTCACCAAGGACCGCGAGCTCGCCGCACGGCTCGCCTCCTGGCGCGGCGGCTGCCCGGCCGGACGCATCGAGGAGCTCGCCACCGCCGCTCGCAACGCCCGCGCCTTCGCGGAAGAGGCCGAGGCCGAGCTCGCCGAGGCCCGCACGGTCCGTGCCGAGGCCGACGAGGCGGCGGCCGAAGCGGCACGCGCGCGTGACGAGCGGCAGGAGGCCGCCCAGCGTGCGCGGCGCTCCGCCGACGCCCTCGCGGGGCTCGCCTTCCGCCTGCGCGAGCGAGCGGGCTGGCAGACCAAGCTGCGCGAACTCGCCGACGACGCCGTCGAGTCCGAGGCCCGCGCCCAGACCTGCCTGGACCGCGCCCGCGCCGCCGACGAGGACCGCCGCTCCGCCCAGCGCGCGGCCGACGACGCCCGCCGCACCGCCCGTGCCCTGCGCGCCGAACGCGCCGAGATCGCGGGCGCCCCCGAAGACCTGCCCGAGGACACCGGCGCCCCCAAGACCTCGCTGCCCGCCCTGCGCGAGGCCTACCGCGCCGCCTCCCAGCTCTACGAGAAGGTCGGCGTCGGCGCCGACCTGCGCGCCGAACAGGCCCGCGCCGAGAGCGACGAGAGCAGCGCCCTCGCCGAGCTCGACCGGCTCAGCAACAAGGTCCGCACCCGCGCCGCCCTGCTCCTGGAGGGCACGGACGGCTCCGACGGACCGTCCCGGCAGGCCGCGTCCGCCCGCGCGGAGGCCCAGGTCCAGCTCATCGAGACCCGCGCGTCCGCCGCGAGCGAGCAGCTCGGCCGGCTGCGCGGCGAGGCCGAGCGGCTCGCCCCGCAGGACGGCGACGCGCACACCGAGCTCCCCGAGGACCTCGTCCCCGCCGACGCCGAGCAGGCACAGGCCCTGCTGCGCACCGCGACCACCGAACTGGCCACCCGCACCGACGCGTTGAGCCAGGCCAAGGACGCCCACGCCACCCTCCTGCACGCCCACCGCGCGGCCGAGGACGCCACCGGAGGCTTCGACGAGACAGCGGCCCTCCTGCGCGATCTGCTGCGCGAGCAGCACCACGAGGAGGAGGCGGCCGAGGAGCCCGAGCCCTACCCCGGCACCCTCGAAGAGGCCCGCCAGTCCGCTGCCGAGGCCCGGCGCTCCCTGCGCGGCTGCGCCGCCGACCTCTCCGCCGCCGAGGCCGCCGTCCGCGAGGCCAGCGACATCCTCGTACGGCACGCGAACTCCACCCGCTACGAGCAGGTACGCACCCCCGCCCGCCAGCAGATCCGCGAACTGCCCGCCTCCGCGCTGCCCGAGCACGCCAAGAAGTGGGCCGACGCCTTCGCGCCGCGCCTGCGCGTGCTCACCGACGAGCTGGAGCAGCTGGAGCGCAACCGCGACAGCATCGTGGACCGGCTGCGCGGGCTCGTGGAGTCCTCGCTCGCCACGCTCCGCTCGGCCCAGCGCCTCTCGCAGCTGCCCGAGGGCCTCGGCGAGTGGTCGGGCCAGGAGTTCCTGCGCGTCCGCTTCGACGAGCCCGACCAGGCGACGCTCACCGAGCGCCTCGGCGAGGTCATCGACGAGGCGACGCGGGCCGCGGTCAAGAAGAACTCCGACATGCGGCGGGACGGCATGTCCCTGCTGCTGCGCGGAGTCCAGGCCGCCCTGGAGCCGCGCGGCATCGCCGTCGAGATCCTCAAGCCGGACGCCGTGCTGCGCGCCGAGCGGGTGCCGGTCGGCCAGATGGGAGACGTCTTCTCCGGCGGCCAGCTGCTCACCGCCGCCATCGCCCTGTACTGCACGATGGCCGCCCTGCGCAGCAACGACCGGGGCCGCGACAAGCACCGGCACGCCGGCACGCTCTTCCTCGACAACCCCATCGGCCGCGCCAACGCCACGTATCTCCTGGAGCTCCAGCGGGCCGTGTCGGACGCGCTCGGCGTGCAGCTGCTGTACACCACCGGCCTGTTCGACACGACCGCGCTTGCGGAGTTCCCGCTGGTCATCCGGTTGCGCAACGACGCGGACCTGCGGGCGGGGCTGAAGTACATCAGCGTGGAGGAGCACCTGCGGCCGGGTCTGCCGCAGCAGAACCCCGCCGAGGAGACGGTGCACGGGGAGATCACGGCGACGCGCATGTACAAGCGCCCCGCCGCCTCCACCTCGTAGGCCGCGGGCGGTTCTAGGCCAGCCGACCGGCCAGCCACTCATGGAAGAGACCGATGTGATGCTCGGTCGGCACGAGCACCCCGCCCCCGCGGTAGGCGCGTGAGGCCATCGCGGGCTGGGTGCGCTCGCAGGCCTCGAAGTCCTGCTCGTTGACCCGGTGGAAGAGCTCCACCGACTTGGCGAGGTCGACCCCGGAGGCGACGACCTCGGGTGCGTACAGCCAGTCGCACTCCACGACTGTGCGGTCCTCGGCCAGCGGGAACATCCGGTGCAGGATCACGTGGTCGGGAACGAGGTTGATGAAGACGGTCGGCTTGATCGTGATCGCGTAGTAGCGGCGGTCCTGGTCCTCTGCGACCTCGGGCAGCCGGTCGAAGCCCGCGCTGCCGTCGACGGTGAAGCCGCTGACCTCCTCGCCGAACGAGGCGCCGTGCCCGACGTAGTACTGGGCGGCGAATCCGTCGGCGAACTCCGGCAGGACCTCGGTCAGTTCGGGGTGGATGGTCGCGCAGTGATAGCACTCCATGAAGTTCTCGACGATCAGCTTCCAGTTGGCGCGCACGTCGTACGTGACACGCTTGCCGAGCGCGAGTCCTTCGGTGCCGTAGTGCTCGATGGAGGCGGCGTCGCCAAGACGCTCCACGGCCGCGCCGACGACGGTCTCCTCGAAGGAGGGAGGTTCGTCGGCCAGACACACCCAGGCGTAGCCGAGCCACTCCCGCAGCGCGACCTTGACCAGGCCGTACGCGGTGCGGTCGACGTCGGGCATCTTCACCAGGTTCGGCGCGGCGATCAGCTTGCCGTCCAGGTCGTACGTCCATGCGTGGTACGGGCATTGGAGCGCGCGGCGCACCTCGCCCGACTCCTGGGTGCACAGACGGGCGCCGCGATGGCGGCAGATGTTGAGGAACGCGCGCAGCTCCCCGGAGCGGGAGCGGGTGACCAGCACGCTCTCGCGGCCGATCTGCACGGTGCGGAAGGCGCCGGGTTTGTCGAGGTCGGCGGCGCGCACAGCGCAGAACCAGAGCGACTCGAAGACACGCTCCTGTTCCTGTCGGAAGATCTCGGGATCGGTGTAGAAGCGGCCCGGCAGCGTGCTCATCAGGCTGGCGGCGGACGGGGCCTCAGGGGTCGTCGTCACGGTGGCTTACTCCTCAAGCGGACGCGGCGGCAAGGCGACGGGGGTCGAAGAGCTCGATGGGGTGCTCGGTGGCGCCCCGCGGCGCCGGATCGGCGACGATCTCGCCGACGACCGGCACGGACGTGAAGCCGTGCCCGGAGAACCCGGCCGCGCGGTGACCGACTCCGGGCGGGCCGGGTGCCGGGTGATGCGTGAACCGCCGTGGCTCCGGGTGATGCGTGAACCGCCGTGGCCGGAACCGCGGTTGTGGACGGGCCCGCGTTTCTCCAGGCCGAGGACGCGGGCGCCGCGCGCGGACAGGCGGTGGGCGGCGGCGCCGCCCATGCCGCCGAGCCCGATCAGGATCACGTCGTAGGTGGGGGACACAGTGCTTCCTCCAGAACAGCCGATGGGCCTGTGGCCAGCCGCTAGCGGCGGATGCGGGTCATCTTCGGGTCGAACAGCGGCTCTTCGGCGACCGTCGCGGAGACCTTCTCGCCGAAGTACTCGATGTGCACGCCCGCGCCCGTCTCCAGCGGCGGCAGCCACGCGTAGGCGACACAACGGCCCAGCGTGTACCCGTACGAGGCGCTGGTGACGTACCCGGCCGGGACCCCGTCGACGTACACCGGCTCCTTGCCCAGGACCACGGCGGCCGGATCGTCGAGCAGCAGCGCGGTGAGCCTGCGAGCGGGGGAGCCGAGCCGTTCGAGTGCGGCACGGCCCACGAAGTCGCCCCGGTCCATGCGGACGGCGAAGCCGACGCCCGCCTCGTAGGGGTTGTGTTCGGTGGTCATGTCGTGGCCCCAGGCGCGGTACCCCTTCTCCAGGCGCAGGCTGTTGAAGGCGGACCGCCCGGCCGCGATCACGCCGTGCCGCTGCCCCGCCTCCCAGAGCGTGTCCCAGAGCCGAAGGCCCGTGTCGGCGCTCGTGTAGAGCTCCCAGCCCAGCTCACCGACGTACGACAGGCGCATCGCCGTCACCGGGACCTGCCCGATGTAGGTCTCCTTGGCCTTGAAGAAGCCGAACGCCTCGTGCGAGAAGTCGTCGCGGGTGAGCGGCTGGACGAGGTCGCGGGCGAGCGGGCCCCAGACGCCGACGCAGCAGGTCCCCGAGGTGATGTCCCGCAGGTGCACGTCGTCGGGTGCGTGGCGCAGGAGCCAGTCCAGGTCCGCCGGGCTGTTGGCGCCGACCTGGAAGCGGTCCGGGGCGAGCCGGGCCACCGTGAGGTCGGAGCGGATGCCGCCCGCCTCGTCCAGGAGGAGGGTGTAGGTCACCGCACCGGGCTTCTTGGCCAGGTTGTTGGAGGTCATGCGCTGCAGGAAGGCGAGCGCGCCGGCCCCTGACACCTCAAGGCGGCGCAGGGGCGTCATGTCGTAGAGGGCGACCTTCTCGCGGGTGGCTTTCGCCTCCGCGGCCGCGATCGGCGACCAGTGGCGGGCCGACCAGGCGTCGCGTTCGGGGACCTCGACGCCAGCGAGGAGCGGGGCGTTGGCCTCGTACCAGTGCGGACGCTCCCAGCCGCCTCCCTCCAGGAAGACGGCGCCCAGCTCCTGCTGCCGGGCGTAGAAGGGGCTGACCCGCAGCGGCCGGGGCTGTTCCATGGGCTGCAAGGGGTGCAGGACGTCGTAGACCTCGACGAACTGCTGGGCGCCGCGCTCGGCAATGTAGGCGGGGGAGCGCTGGGCGTCCTCGAAGCGGGTGAGGTCGCAGTCGTGCACGTCGATGGAGGGCCGTCCGTCGACCATCCACTCGGCGAGGGCCTTGGCCACGCCCGCGGAGTGCGTCACCCACACGGCCTCGGCCAGCCAGAAGCCGCGCAGCGCACGGGACTCGCCGAGGACCGGCATCCCGTCCGGGGTGAAGGAGAAGACGCCGTTGAAGCCCTCCGCGACCTCGGCGGCGCGCAAGGAGGGCAGCAGCCAGCCGCAGTCCTCCCAACTCGGCGCGAAATCCTCCTCGGTGAAGGGGTACGAGGAGGGCATCTCGGGTGCGTCGTCGTACGCGGGCACCGTGAACGCGTCCACGGGCAGCGGACGGTGGGCGTACGAACCGATGCCGATGCGGTCGGTGTGCTCACGGAAGTACAGATCACGGTCCTGGAAGCGGAGGATCGGCTTCGAGGCCTCCGTGCGCGGGTCGTTGACGCCCGCGAGCTCGGGCAGCGGCGCGGTCTTCGCGTACTGGTGGGCGAGCGGCAGGAGGGGGATGTCGACGCCGGCCATGCGCCCGATCACCGGACCCCAGAAGCCCGCCGCCGACACGACGTGGTCGGCGGGGAAGGAGCCCCGGTCGGTGACGACGGCGGTGACGCGGCCGTCCTCCTGTTCGATGCCGGTGACGGTGTGCCGGTCCAGGAAGCGCGCGCCACGCGCGCGTGCCCGCTCGATCTGTGCGCGGCAGGCGAGCACGGCGCGGGCGAGCCCGTCGTCGGGGGTGTGCAGGCCGCCCAGGACCCTGCTCGCGTCGATGAGCGGCCACATCTCCTTGCACCGGGCGGGGCCGACCAGTTCGGCGCGGATGCCCCAGGACGCGGCGTATCCGGCCTTGCGGTGCAGGTCGGCCCAGCGTTCGGGGGTGGTGGCGAGTTCGAGGCCGCCGACCGGGTTGAAACAGGACAGGCCGTCCACCTCCAGGGCCCCGAACTTCTCGACGGTGTACGTCGCGAAGGCGGTCAGGGTCTTGGACGGTCCTGTCTGGAAGACCAGGCCGGGGGCGTGCGAGGTGGAGCCGCCGGGGGAGGGCAGCGGGCCCTGTTCGAGGACCGTGACGTCGGTCCAGCCGCGGGCGGTGAGCTCGTCGGCCAGGGAGCAGCCGACGATGCCCGCGCCGATGACGACGACGCGGGGCGCGGGAGCGTCGGGCTGCGGCGTGGGGGCTCGGCTGCTCACAGGACCACCACCGAACGCAGGACCTCACCGCGGTGCATCCTGCCGAACGCCTCCTCGACCTGGTCGAGCGCGATGGTCTCGGAGACGAACCCGCCGAGGTCGAGCCTGCGGCTGAGGTACTGGTCGACGAGGATCGGGAAGTCCCGGGTCGGCAGACAGTCGCCGTACCAGGAGGACTTGAGGGCGCCGCCGCGCGAGAACAGGTCGATCAGGGGCAGCTCGATCTTCATCTCTGGGTCGGGCACCCCGACCTGGACGAGGACCCCCGCGTGGTCGCGCATGTAGAAGGCCTGTTTGTACGTCGAAGGGGTGCCGACCGCGTCGATCGCGACGTCGACCCCGAAACCGCCGGTGAGTTCGCGGACGGCCTCGACCGGGTCCGTGCCGCGGGAGTTGACGGTGTGCGTGGCGCCGAACCGGGTCGCCCCGTCGAGTTTGGCCTCGTCGATGTCGACGGCGATGACGCGGCGCGCGCCCGCCAGCGCGGCACCGGCGATCGCGGCGTTGCCGACGCCGCCGCAGCCGATGACGGCCACGGTGTCGCCGCGGCCCACCTCACCGGTGTTCACGGCCGCCCCGTAACCGGCCATCACGCCGCAGCCGATGAGCCCGGCGGCCTCGGGGCGGGCCGCCGGGTCGACCTTCACCGCCTGTCCGGCGGCGACCAGGGTCTTCTCGGCGAAGGCGCCGATGCCCAGGGCAGGGCTCAGGGGGGTGCCGTCCAGGAGGGTCATGGACTGGGCGGCGTTGCGTGAGTCGAAGCAGTACCAGGGACGGCCGCGCAGGCAGGAGCGGCAGGCTCCGCAAGGGGCGCGCCAGGCGAGCACCACGTAGTCGCCGGGGGCGAGATCGGTGACGTCGGTGCCGATGGCCTCGATGGTGCCGGCGGCCTCATGGCCGAGCAGGAACGGGAAGTCGTCGTTGATCGCGCCTTCCCGGTAGTGCAGATCCGTGTGGCAGACCCCGCAGGCCTGCACGGAGACGAGTACCTCTCCCGGTCCGGGATCTGGCACGACGATCGTCTGCACCTCGACGGGTGCGCCCTTTTTCATGGCGACGACGGCACGGACCTCGTGTGGCACGGCCAGACTCCTTCTGTTGCGCACTGCACGACGGGTTGCGCTATGAGAGACATAGTGGGAACGCCATCAAGAGGCCGTCAAGGGGTGAGAGTTAACCCTTGGCAAAACGCCGGCGCACAGCGAAACGCGATCGACACACGGCCGTGGACGCGCCGGGGCGCGCTGTCGGCACACGACCCGGGGCGGTCGGGGCGGCCGGGGCCGAGGTGGGAACGCGACGAGGGCGGAACCAGGAATTCCCGGTTCCGCCCTCGTGCTCCGTGTTCAGTGACGCCCCGTCAGAAGCCGTACCCCATCCGCCGCGACAGCTCCACGGCCGCGGCGACCGTGCGCTTGGCGAGCTCGGTGAGCCGGTCCTCGGTCAGGCGGTACACGGGCCCCGACGCGCTGAGCGCCCCGATCACCTTGCCGTCGTGCGCGCGAACCGGTGCGGCGACCGCGGCCAGGCCCACCTCGAGCTCCTCCACGGCGATGGCGTACCCCTGGTCGACGACGGCCTCCAGTTCGCCGCGCAGCGCCACCGTCCCGGTCACCGTGTGCTCGGTCAGGCGCGGCAGCGTCCGCGCCACCAGGCCCTCGCGCAGCGTCGTCGGCAGGTGGGCCAGGAGGATCTTGCCGCTGGAGGTGGCGTGCAGCGGGGTGCGTCTGCCCAGCCAGTTCTGCGCGGTCACGGAGGCGGGACCGCGGGCCTGCATGATGTTGACCGCGGCGTCGTCGTCCAGGATCGCGATGTTGACCGTCTCGCCCAGCTCGTCGGCGAGGTCGCGGCAGACCGGGCCGCCCTCCTGGGAGATGTCCAGGCGCACTGCCGCCGCCCCCGCGAGGCGAAGTACGCCGGCCCCCAGGAAGTACTTCCCGCGGTCCTTGGCCTGGCCCACAAGGCCCCGGTTCTCCAGGACGCCGAGCAGCCGGAAGGCCGTCGACTTGTGCACCCCCAACTCGTCGGCGATCTCGGTGACCCCGGCCTCGCCGAGCCGGGCGAGTATCTCCAGGACGCTGACCGCGCGGTCCACGGACTGGACGGACGCGGGGGCCGCTTTCGGCTGCTTCTCGCGTGCATCGGGCCGGTTCTCAGGTCGGTCCTCGCGCGGCTCCCCGCTCTGATCAGGCTGTTTCCGCGTGCCGGTCATATCTCAACTCTCACCACCTCGCGGCCTGTTGAAGCCGCATCTGCGGGAAGCCCTTGACGCGGTGGGCACCCCGACCGGATTCTGTTGCGTATAGCGCTCCCTCGTGCGCCATGCGAAACATCATGTTACCGAAGGGTCCTGGACCGAGAAGGTGCCAGGACTGGGCCGAGAGAGATCAAGAGGGGGGCCCATGATTCCCGTCTGCCGCCTTGAAGACCTCCCCGCGGGCGAATCCGTCCGCGTCGACACCACACCACCCATCGCGGTGTTCAACGCCGACGGCGAGATCTACGCCATCGACGACACCTGTAGTCACCAGGACGCCTCTCTCTCCGAGGGGTGGCTCGAGGGCTGCCTGGTCGAATGCCCGCTGCATGCCGCCTCATTCGATCTCCGTACGGGGCGCCCGACCTGCCTGCCCGCCCGCCGCGCCGTGCGCACCCACCAGGTGAGCGTCGACGACGGCACGATCCACGTCCACCTGGTGGCCGAGGAGGGTTCCGCCGCATGAGGACCATCACCGTGGTGGGCGCCTCGCTCGCCGGGCTCTACGCGGCGCGCGAGCTGCGCGCCCAGGGATACGACGGACGGCTCGTGATCATCGGCGACGAGCCGCACCCACCGTACGACAGGCCGCCGCTGTCCAAGGACTTCCTCACCGGCAAGGCCGACGAGGCCCAACTCGCCCTGTCCGACGCCGAGGAGACCGGCGAACTCGCCGCGGAGTGGATGCTCGGGGTGCGCGCCCGCGCCCTGGACCCGCGCGGCCGGACCGTGCTCCTGGAGGACGGCCGCACCGTCGCGAGCGACGGGGTGGTCATCGCGACCGGGGCGTCCGCGCGCCGGCTGCCGGGAGCCTCCCTGGCGGGGGTGCACACCCTGCGCACCCTGGACGACGCCCGTGCCCTGCGCGCGCGCCTTGCCGCGGGGCCGCAGCGGGTCGTGGTGATCGGCGGTGGCTTCATCGGCGCCGAGACCGCGTCCTCGTGCGTGGCGCTCGGGCACGAGGTGACGGTCGTCGAGGCCGCCACGCTGCCGCTGCTCCCGCAACTGGGCGCGGACATGGCGGCCGTGTGCGCCGGGCTGCACGCGCGTGGGGGAGCGGAGCTCGTGACGGGTACGGGCGTGGCCGCGCTGCACGGCGACGCGGCACATGGCGAGGCGGCTCACGGCGACGCGGCCCACGGTCACGCGGCGCACCAAGACGCGCAGCACGGCGAAGCGTCCGTGCGCGCGGTGGAGCTGGCCGACGGCCGTCTGCTCCCCGCCGATGTGGTCGTCGTCGGCATCGGGGCCGCCCCCAACACCGGCTGGCTCGCGGGCTCGACCCTCGCCCTGGGCGACGGAGTGCTGTGCGACGACGGCTGCGTCACCGGCCTTCCGCAGGTGGTCGCCGTGGGCGATGTCGCCCGCGTGGGCGGCACGCGGGCCGAGCACTGGACGAGCGCCACGGAGCAACCCCGCGTCGCCGTACGCAACTTGCTGGCCGGTCACACCGCCGAGGCCGTGCGTCCGCTGCCGTACTTCTGGTCCGACCAGTACGGCTCCCGCATCCAGTTCGCGGGGCGGCGGCGAGCCGAGGACACCGTGCGCCTCCTGGAAGGCTCACCGGAGGAGGGCAGCTTCCTCGCCGCGTACGAACGCGACGGGCACACCACGGCGGTCCTCGCGGTGGACCGGCCGCGCCCGTTCATGCGGATGCGACGCGGTCTGCTGGCGGCGGTGCCCGTCGCGGCCTGACTCCCGGGAGCGCCGCACTTCCGGGAGCCCGGTGCTTTCCGGGCGTGCTGTGCTTCCGGGCGTCCTCACCCACGCATACGTCTACGGGTGCGACAACTGCCCCGCCCCGCCGCGCCGCCGTATGCGTTCCTCGCTCCGTGCCGCCGTCCGGGCCTGTCGACGGGCCCGGCGCCGCTCGCGCCGGAGCTGACGCGCCGTGCTGCTGGGCACCGACACCACGCCGTGCCGCTGGTTCCACACCTGGCGGGTCACCCACACGTCCAGGACGCCCCAGGTGGCGACCACGGTGCTGGCCACACTGCTGAGCACCATCGGGAAGGACAGCCAGGATCCGGCCACCGCGCACAGGAACGCCGTCATCGCCTGTATGAGGGTCAGTGCCACGATGATCACGGCTCGCACCGCGGCCGTACGCACCGGATCGGGCAGGCGCCGTCTGCGTGCCGGCTCCTCGATCCACAACTCCCTGCGGTCCTCGCCGGAATGACGCCTGGATGTCTCGTGCTCATCCGCGGTCGTCCTCTGGCGTTCTGCCGTGCCCATCAACGCTTCACTCCCCCGATGACCCAAGGGCCGTTCGTCGAGATGTCGGCGGACCCGACTTCCCAGTGGCTGCCCGGTATACGCAGCTTTACGCCACCTGGTGTCGGCATGCGGTCCCCTGATGCCCGCTGCCCCCAACTCCCGTACTTAAAGACGAACGAGAGGCCGGGAAGATTCCCGCGCGGTTCGGGAAAGCGAAGAGATCCGGCCAACTGGTGTGACGGGCAAGGGGGACTGTGCCGAGTGGCATGTGCCACACGCGGGATGCAATCTCCCGAATTGGAGGGACAACTGGGGACGTCCCTTTCACGTCACGGCTGAAATCAATCCGGACGTGTCTTCGAGTTGCTCCTGGGTCAGTAGTAGGCTCACGCCGTTTGTTGACGCACATGTGTGCCCCTGGCCATAGCGCGGCCGCAGGGGGCCGATCTGGGGGAGGCCATGCGCTTTCGCGGGAAGTCCATCCGCCGGAAGATCGTGGCATTGCTGCTGGTGCCGCTCATTTCCCTGACCGCGATGTGGGGTTTCGCCACGTACCTCACGGGTCAGTCGGCCAAGGACCTCATCGACGTCGCCAATGTCGTCGAGAAGATCGGCTACCCGATCGAGGACGCCGCCCGGGTCGTCCAGCAGGAACGCCGCCAGACCCTCGTCTATCTCGCCGACCCCCGAGCCTCCGACGCGCTCGCCGCACTGCGGCGCAGCCGCACGGCCACCGACGACATGGTCGCCAAGGTCGTGGACAACGCGGCGCACCCTGACGTGCGCGACGAGGTCACCGGACAGCCGGCGGACCGGCTCGCCTCCCTCCTCGACTCCTTCGAGGGCATCGAGTCGCTGCGCCGCACGGTCGAGGAAGGCACGATCAGCCGCGCCGGCGCGCTGAAGATGTACACGAAGCTGATCGACCCCTGCTACGGCTTCCTGATGTCCCTGCACGGTCTCGACGACGTGGAGATGGACCAGCAGGGCCGGGCGCTGGTCGGTGTGGCCCGCGCGCGTGAACTGCTCTCCCGCGAGGACGCCCTGCTCGGCTCGGCGCTGGTCGCGCGCCGCCTCACCAAGACCGAGATCCGCGAGATCTCCGATCTCAGGGCCCAGCGCACGCTGCTGTACGAGGTCAACCTCGCGCAGCTGCCCGAGGACGAGCGCGCCAACTACGAGCGCTACTGGAACGGCGCCGAGACGACGGAGCTGAGGACTGCCGAGAAGGCCGTCATCGAATCCTCGCCCGGTATTCCGCGCGCCGTCACGTCGGCACGCTGGGACGCCGCTTCGGGCAAGGCGCTCAAGGACCTCGCCGAGCGGGACGAGGCGGCGGGCGACCGCTTCCAGGACCGCGTCGAGCCGGTGGCCGTCGGCGTGATCGTGCGGGTCGTCGTCGCGGGCGTGTTCGGTCTGCTCGCGCTGCTGTTCTCGGTCTTCATGTCCGTACGGATCGGCAGCAGCCTCATCCGAGACCTGCGCCGACTGCGCCTGGAGGCCCACGAGGCCTCCGGCGTACGGCTGCCCGGCGTGCTGCGCCGCCTTGCGGCGGGCGAACAGGTCGACGTGGAGACCGAGGCGCCGCGCCTGACGTACGAGAAGGACGAGGTCGGCCAGGTCGGCCAGGCCCTCAACACCCTCCAGCGCGCCGCGGTCGAGGCCACCGTCAAACAGGCCGACCTGCGCCGCGGCGTCTCCGAGGTGTTCGTCAACCTCGCACGGCGCAGCCAGGTGCTCCTGCACAAGCAGCTCACCCTGCTCGACACGATGGAGCGCAGGACCGAGGACACGGACGAACTCGCCGACCTCTTCCGCCTCGACCACCTCACCACGCGCATGCGGCGGCACGCCGAGGGCCTCGTGATCCTCTCCGGCGCCGCCCCTTCCCGGCAGTGGCGCAAGCCCGTCCAGCTCATGGACGTCGTCCGCGCGGCCGTCGCCGAGGTCGAGGACTACGAACGCATCGAGGTGCGCCGCCTGCCGCGCATCGCCGTCACCGGGCCCGCGGTCGCCGACCTCACCCACCTGATGGCCGAACTCCTGGAGAACGCCACGGTGTTCTCGCCGCCGCACACCGCGGTGCAGGTCCTCGGGGAGCACGTCGCCAACGGCTTCACCCTGGAGATCCACGACCGGGGCCTGGGCATGGCGGCCGACGCGCTCCTGGACGCCAACCTGCGTCTCGCGGAGACACCGGAGTTCGAACTCTCCGACACCGACCGCCTCGGCCTCTTCGTAGTGAGCCGCCTCGCACAGCGCCAGCGCGTACGCGTCTCCTTGCAGCCCTCTCCGTACGGCGGGACCACCGCCGTCGTGTTCATCCCCGAGACGCTGCTCACGGACGACGTACCGGACACGAACGGCATCGGGTTCCGTCTCGACCGGCCGCAGCCCAAGGAGGCCGTGGGCCGCGACGCCGCGGGCGACAAGCAGGCCGCGCTCGGTCAGGTGCCCGTGCAGCTGCCGGGTCTTCCCGCGTCCCTCCTCGACGGTCCCGTCGAGCTGGAGGCGCCGGTCGGCATGGCGGACCTCGACCCCTTCCCCGGCGCTCTCGGCGACCTCGGCGACGAGGACAGCGAGCGCGGCGGTCTCTTCCGCCCGCGCCGCCGCATGGCCGGCGTCCCGGGGGACGAACAGCACCAGCAGGCCCGCGACGAGCGCGAGACGGGCGAGCGCGAGCCCGGCCGCCCCGACGGCCTGCCCTCGCGAGGCAGCGGAATCGGCGGCGGCATCGGCAACGGCGGTGGCTTCGGCGACCCCGGTGACGACGCGCCCCCCGGAGACCCCGTCCAACTGCCCCGCCGCAGGACCCCGAAGCTGGTCTCCTCGCACGGCCGCCCCGTGACGCAGAACAGGCCCCGGGGCGCGGCGGACGACGAGGACCCGGCACCGGAGCGCCCCGAGCGTCCCGCGCACCCCCAGACCCCTGTGGGACGTCCTCAGGGCGGCGCCGTGGACCGGGACCGCGGCATCCGCCCGGCAGCCGAGCCCATCGACCTGCCGCGCCGCCCCGAGCCGCAGTCCGCCTGGCCCGACCTCTCGCCGCCGCACCGCGACGTCACCGCGGCCGACGTCCCGCCGGACCTCCCGCGCCGCAGCAGGCGTACGGAGCCGGCGCGTACGGAAACTCCCCGCACGGAAGCTCCCCGCACGGAAGCTCCCCGCACGGAAGCCCCGCGTACGGAAGTCCCGCGTACGGAGACCGAGTCCCGGGCAGCCGGTCAGGCGCCGGCGCCCACCACCGCCCCCGGCGGACTGCCCCGGCGTGTGCGCCAGGCCAATCTCGCCCCACAGTTGAAGGACGGGCCGGACCAACGAACGGAGCGCGCCTCGGCCCCGGCCACGACCAGGCCGGAAGAGCGCGACGCCGACGAGGTCCGCAGCCGGATGGCTTCGCTCCAGCGTGGCTGGCGGCGTGGCCGTGAAGAGAACGCCGCGGGCGAAGACGCCTCCGACGGCACAGCACCAGGAACGACATCTGAGGGGGACGGTCGATGACCGCACCGAAGGCCGACGCACGTACCGCCGCATCCGGGGCAACGGGAGAGCTGAACTGGCTCCTCGACGACCTGGTGCAGCGGGTCGCCAGCATCCGCAAGGCGCTCGTGCTCTCCGGCGACGGCCTGCCCACCGGCGTATCGCAGGATCTGACCAGGGAGGACAGTGAGCATCTCGCTGCTGTCGCCTCCGGCTTCCACAGCCTCGCCAAGGGTGTGGGACGCCACTTCGAGGCGGGCAGGGTCCGCCAGACCGTGGTCGAGCTCGACGACGCCTTCCTGTTCGTCACGGCCGCGGGCGACGGCAGCTGTCTCGCCGTCCTCTCGGACGCGGACTCCGACGTGGGCCTGGTCGCGTACGAAATGACGCTGCTGGTCAAGAGGGTGGGTGTGCATCTGGGTACGGCGCCGCGCACCGACCTGACCACGGGAGGGTAGCGGGAGGGTATGAGCGAAGACGGTCAGGGGACACAGGGGACGCATCGCTGGTTCGACGACGACGCCGGGCCCGTGGTGCGGCCGTACGCCATGACGCGGGGCCGGACCACCAGTCCGGCCCAGCACCGGCTCGATCTGATCGCGGTCGTCATCGCGGAGGCCCGCGCCGGTGACCCGGAGGCGGACCGGACGCTGTCCCCGGAGCACGTGGACATCGTCGGGCTCTGCCGTGACAGCCCCCAGTCGGTCGCCGAACTGGCGGCCGAGCTGGACCTTCCGATCGGCGTGATCCGCGTCCTCATCGGCGATCTGGTCGACGACGAACTGGTGCACGTGACACGTCCCGTACCCCCCGCGGAACTGCCGGACGAGAGTATTCTGCGCGACGTGATCAACGGCCTCCGGGCGCTCTGAACAGCGCGGAAGCGGGGAGAGACGTGACTGGCTGGCAGTTCTGGGTCGACAGGGGCGGCACCTTCACGGACATCGTCGCGCGGCGCCCCGACGGGCGTCTGCTCACGCACAAACTCCTGTCGGACAACCCGGCCCGCTACGCGGACGCGGCCGTCGCGGGCATCCGTGAACTCCTGGGCGCCGCTCCCGGCGTCCCCGACGACACGGCGGGCGCGGGCGTGGCGGTCGACGCCGACACGGCGAACATGCCCGTCGACGTCGTCCGCATGGGCACCACCGTCGCCACCAACGCCCTCCTGGAGCGCAAGGGCGAGCCCACCGCCCTGGTGATCACCCGCGGCTTCGGCGACGCCTTACGCATCGCCTACCAGAACCGCCCCCACATCTTCGCCCGCGAGATCGTCCTGCCTGAGCTCCTGTACGACCGGGTCATCGAGGCCGACGAGCGGGTCACCGCCGAGGGCGACGTCCTGCGGGCGCCCGACCTGGAGCAACTCGCCGGGCCGCTGCGCCAGGCCTACGAAGACGGCATCCGGGCCGTCGCGGTGGTCTGCGTGCACAGCCATCTGTACCCCGCCCACGAGCGGGCGATCGCCGAACTGGCCGTACGCACCGGCTTCCCCCAGGTCTCGCTCTCCAGCGAGGTCAGCCCGCTGATGAAGCTGGTCCCGCGCGGGGACACGGCGGTCGTCGACGCCTATCTGTCGCCCGTCCTGCACCGCTATGTCCAGCACGTCGCCGACGAACTGCGCGGCGTGCGGCTGATGTTCATGCAGTCGAACGGCGGCCTGACCGAAGCGGGCCAGTTCCGCGGCAAGGACGCGATCCTGTCCGGGCCCGCAGGCGGCATCGTCGGCATGGCCCGTATGTCGCACCGCGCGGGCTTCGACCGTGTCATCGGCTTCGACATGGGCGGCACGTCCACGGACGTGTCGCACTACGCGGGTGAGTACGAGCGGGTGTTCACCACGCAGATCGCGGGCGTGCGACTGCGCGCGCCGATGCTGGACATCCACACCGTCGCGGCGGGCGGCGGCTCGGTGCTGCACTTCGACGGCAGCCGCTACCGCGTGGGCCCAGACTCGGCGGGCGCCACTCCCGGACCGGCGAGCTACCGCGGTGGCGGCCCGCTCACGGTCACGGACGCCAACGTCGCTCTCGGGCGCATCCAACCCGGCCATTTCCCCCGCGTCTTCGGTCCTGACGGCGACCAGCCGCTCGACGAGACACTCGTGCGCGACCGCTTCGCCGAGCTGGCCCGCGACATCAGGGAGCGCACCGGCGACGACCGCACCCCGGAACAGGTCGCCGAGGGCTATCTGCAGATCGCGGTCGCCAACATCGCGGCCGCCGTCAAGCGCATCTCGGTCCAGAAGGGCCACGACGTCACCCGCTACGCCCTCACCACGTTCGGCGGCGCGGGCGGCCAGCACGCCTGCATGGTCGCCGACTCGCTCGGCATCCGCACCGTCCTCGTACCGCCGATGGCAGGCGTGCTCTCCGCGCTCGGCATCGGCCTCGCCGACACCACCGCGATGCGCGAGCAGTCCGTGGAGGCCCGCCTCGAACCGTCCGCGATGCCGCGCGTCCTGAAGACCGCCGACGACCTGGAGGCGGCGGCCCGCGCCGAACTCCTCGCCGAGGACGTGCCCGAGGACCGCATCCGCGTCACGCGCCGTGCCCAGCTGCGCTACGACGGCACCGACACCACGCTCACCGTGGAGCTCACCGAGCCGGACCGCATGATCCGCGTCTTCGAGGAACGCCACCGCACCACCTACTCCTTCACCCTGGACCGCCCCGTCGTCGTCGAGGCGCTGTCCGTGGAGGCCACCGGCCTGACCGAGCAGCCCGACCTGTCCGTGCTCGCCGGCGACACGCGCCGAGGCACCCCGCGGACCGTCCGCCTGCACACCGGCGGCACCTGGCGCGACGTGCTCCTGCACCGCCGCGAGGAGCTGCCGCCCGGCGAGACCGTCGCCGGACCCGCGATCATCACCGAGGCCAGCGCCACGACGGTCGTGGACGACGGCTGGCAGGCGGCCGTGACGGGCGAGGGACACCTGGTCATGGAACGGGTGGCGGTGCCCGAGGGTTCCGCCGCGAGCACCGAGGCCGACCCCGTCCTGCTCGAAGTCTTCAACAACCTCTTCATGTCGATCGCCGAACAGATGGGCGCCCGCCTGGAGTCCACGGCCCAGTCGGTCAACATCAAGGAGCGGCTCGACTTCTCCTGCGCGCTCTTCGACCCGGACGGCAACCTCGTCGCCAACGCCCCGCACATCCCTGTGCACCTGGGTTCGATGGGCACCAGCGTGAAGGAGGTGATCCAGCGCCGCGGCAGCACGATGCGCCCCGGGGACACCTATGCGGTCAACGACCCGTATCACGGGGGGACCCACCTCCCGGACGTCACCGTCATCACCCCGGTGTTCGACACCCGGGGGGAGCGCATCCTCTTCTACGTGGCCTCGCGCGGCCACCACGCGGAGATCGGCGGCATCGCCCCCGGCTCCATGCCGGCGAACAGCCGCACCATCGAGGAGGAAGGCATCCTCTTCGACAACTGGCTCCTCGTGGAGGGCGGCCGCTTCCGTGAACCCGAGACCCTGAGCCTGCTGACCGACGCCCCCTACCCCTCCCGCAACCCGGCCACCAACCTCGCCGACCTGCGCGCCCAGATCGCCGCCAACCAGAAGGGCGTCGACGAAGTCGCCCGCATGATCGAGAACTTCGGGCTCGACGTCGTCCAGGCGTACATGAGGCACGTCCAGGACAACGCCGAAGAAGCGGTACGCCGCGTCATCGACGCCCTTGAAGAGGGCGAGTTCGCTTATCCAACCGACTCGGGGGCCGTCATCCGGGTCCGCGTCTCGGTGGACCGCGAAGCCCGCTCGGCGACCATCGACTTCACCGGTACGTCCCCCCAGCTCGCCACGAACTTCAACGCGCCCTTCGCGGTGGTCAACGCCGCGGTCCTCTACGTCTTCCGCACCCTGGTGGCCGAGGACATCCCGCTCAACGACGGCTGTCTGCGCCCGCTGCACATCGTCGTGCCGCCGGGCTCCCTGCTGGCGCCCGAGCCGCCCGCCGCCGTCGTCGCCGGGAACGTCGAGACCTCGCAGGCGATCACCGGCGCGCTCTACGGCGCCCTGGGCGTCCAGGCCGAGGGCTCAGGGACGATGAACAACGTGACCTTCGGGAACGACCGCCATCAGTACTACGAGACGGTGGCGTCGGGGTCCGGAGCGGGCGACGGCTTCGACGGGGCGTCCGTCGTCCAGACCCACATGACCAACTCCCGGCTCACCGACCCCGAAGTGCTCGAATGGCGCCTGCCGGTGCTCCTCGAGGAGTTCGCGGTGCGCCGGGGCAGCGGCGGCACCGGGACGTGGCGCGGCGGGGACGGGGCGGTGCGCCGCATCCGCTTCCGCGAGCCGATGACGGTGTCCACGCTCTCGCAGCACCGCAAGGTGGCGCCGTACGGCATGGCGGGCGGCAGCCCCGGTGCGCTCGGTGCCAACCGCGTGGAGCGCGCCGACGGCAGTGTCCAGGCGCTGGACGGCAGCGACTTCGCGGACGCGGGCCCAGGCGACGTACTCGTGATCGAGACCCCGGGCGGCGGCGGATACGGCCCGGCCCCGCGCGCCGGAAGTGAAACAAGCGGAACCTCCGCAACAAACGCAACCTCCGCAACAAACGCAACCCCCGAAACAAGCGAAACCCCCGAAGCAACTGATCCAGGAGTAGCGAGCGATGATCTTCAAGCGTTCTGAGCGCGGCAAGGCCCCCGTCGAGCCGGTCACGCTGAAGATCCTGGTGGCGGGCGGCTTCGGCGTGGGCAAGACGACCCTCGTCGGCGCCGTCAGCGAGATCAAACCGCTGCGCACCGAGGAGCTGCTCAGCGAGGCGGGCCGCCCGGTCGACGACACCAGCGGCGTCTCGGGCAAGCACACCACCACCGTGGCCATGGACTTCGGCCGGATCACGCTCCGCGAGGACCTGGTCCTCTACGTCTTCGGCACCCCGGGCCAGGACCGCTTCTGGTTCCTCTGGGACGAGCTGGCCACCGGGGCGCTCGGTGCCGTGGTCCTCGCCGACACCCGCCGCCTGGAGGACTGCTTCGCGGCCGTCGACTATTTCGAACGCCGCTCCATACCCTTCGTCGTCGGCGTCAACTGCTTCGAGGGCGCGTCCCGGTACCCCGCGGACGCCGTGCGCCAGGCGCTCGACCTCGACCCCGGCGTCCCCGTGGTGATGTGCGACGCGCGCGAGCGGCAGTCCGTCAAGGAAGTGCTCATCGGAGTGGTCCAGCACGCGATGGCGACCGCCGCGGCGGCCAGGGAGCCCGCGACCACGTGACCGCACGACCGATGTCCGCACGACCGATGTCCGCGTGAACGCGTGAACGCGGAAGAGCCACGGCCCGTACCCCCGCCGACCGGGGTACGGGCCGTGGTCATCCTCGACCCGGCGCTCGGCTCAGCTCCCGCCGTCCTCGTGCCAGCCGAAGCTTCGCTCCACCGCCTTGTGCCAGTCGTGGAACCCGCGCTCGCGCGTTTCCGTGTCCATCACCGGAGTCCACTCGACGTCCTGCTGCCAGTGCGCCTTCAGCTCGTCGAGGTCGTTCCACACGCCGGTCGCGAGCCCGGCGGCGTACGCGGCGCCCAGACATGTCGTCTCGGAGACCTTCGGCCGGATCACCGGCACCCCCAGGACATCCGCCTGGTGCTGCATCAGCAGATTGTTCTTGGTCATGCCGCCGTCCACCTTCAGGGTCCGCAGCTGCACCCCGGAGTCCTGGTACATGGCGTCGACGACCTCGCGGGTCTGCCAGCTCGTCGCCTCCAGGACGGCACGCGCCAGGTGCGCCTTGGTGACGTACCGGGTGAGTCCGGTGACGACGCCGCGCGCGTCCGAGCGCCAGTAGGGCGCGAAGAGGCCGGAGAACGCGGGCACGATGTACGCCCCGCCGTTGTCCTCCACGCTCGCGGCCAGGGGCTCGATCTCGTCGGCGCTGCGGATGATGCCGAGCTGGTCGCGGAACCACTGCACGAGCGCCCCGGTGATGGCGATCGCCCCTTCGAGGCAGTAGACGGGCGCGTCGGAGCCGATCTTGTAGCCCATCGTGGTCAGCAGCCCGTTCTTCGAGGGGACGGGCCGGTTACCGGTGTTGAGCAACAGGAAACTGCCGGTTCCGTACGTGTTCTTGGCCGTCCCCGTCTCGTAGCAGGCCTGCCCGAAGATGGCCGCCTGCTGGTCGCCGAGGGCGGAGGCGACCGGCACTCCGGAGAGCTGGCCGACCGCCGTGCCGTAGACCTCGGCCGACGACCTGATCTCGGGGAGGATCGCCTCGGGGACGTTCATCGCGGCCAGGATCGACTGGTCCCACTGGAGGGTGGCCAGGTTCATCAGCATGGTGCGCCCGGCGTTGGTGACGTCCGTGACGTGCACGCCGCCGGCCGTGCCGCCGGTGAGGTTCCAGATCAGCCAGGAGTCGATGGTGCCGAAGGCGATCTCGCCGCGCTCGGCGCGGGCCCGCAGCCCGGGCACGTTGTCGAGCAGCCAGGCCGCCTTGGGCCCGGAGAAGTAGCTCGCGAGGGGCAGCCCGGTCTGCTCCCGGAACCTGTCCTGGCCGTCCGCGCCGCCCAGTTCGTTGCAGAGCGCCGCCGTGCGGGTGTCCTGCCAGACGATCGCGTTGTGCACGGGCTTGCCCGTGGCGCGGTCCCACAGAACGGTCGTCTCGCGCTGGTTGGTGATGCCAAGGGCGCTGACCTGGTCGGCACGGAGTCCGGCCTTGGCGATCGCTCCCGCGACCACGGCCTGCACCTTGGACCAGATCTCGGTGGCGTCGTGCTCCACCCAGCCCGGCTTGGGGAAGATCTGGCGGTGTTCGCGCTGGTCGACGGCGACGATCTCGCCCGCGTGGTTGAAGATGATGCAGCGGCTGGAGGTGGTGCCCTGGTCGATGGCGGCGACGAACTTCTCGGAGTTGTCCGGCATGGCTACCCCTTGAGTCAGCTTGAGTCAGAAGGCTGCGTTGTAGATGAGACCTGCGAGCGCTCCGCCGATCAGGGGCCCGGCCACGGGGATCCAGGCGTAACTCCAGTCGGACGTCCCCTTGTTCGGGATCGGCAGGAACGTGTGCACGATGCGCGGGCCCAGGTCGCGGGCCGGGTTGATGGCATAGCCGGTGGGCCCGCCGAGCGAGAGGCCGATGCCGACGACCAGGAACGCCACGATCAGTGTCTGCGTACCGGACTCGCCGAGTCCCTTGGTGAGCCCGAAGGCGAGGATGGGCAGCACCAGGGCGATGGTCGCGATGATCTCCGTGACGAGGTTGGCGACCGGGTTACGGATCTCCGGGATGGTCGAGAAGATGCCGAGCGTCGGCGTCGGCTCGTGCGCGCTGGTCACCTTGTCCTTGACGCTCCGGGTGACGTTGGCGTTGAACTGCGCGTAGTACACGAGATACGCGAGTACGGCGCCGAGCATCGCGCCGACCATCTGCCCGAGCAGATAGACCCAGACCTTGCCCCACTCCTCGGTGTCGATCGCGATGCCGAGCGTGACGGCGGGGTTGAGGTGGCCACCGGAGAGAGGACCGGCCGTGTAGGCGCCCGCGAGCACGCCGAAGCCCCATCCGAAGGCGATGACGACCCATCCGGAGGCTTTCGCCTTCGAATGGGTCAGGGTGACGGCGGCGCATACGCCGGCGCCCAAGAGAATCAGGATCGCGGTGCCGATGATCTCACCGACGAAGATGTCCCCATTCGAGTACATGGCGGCTCCTAGGGCCTCGCCCGGGGCGGGTGGCCCCGGTACTCCGTGCTGGGTGCGTTCCACGACTACTGCCTGGCTGTGCCCGGTGACTTCAGCCGAAGGCAGGGGTGTCCCGCGCCCCGCCCGGCTTCCATGGCGAGCGTGCCGTCGCAGTCGAATCGCCCAGAGGGGGATGACCCGCTGAACAGGTCCTTCGTACGGACCCTTCGCGCGTACAGGGGCCCTGAATGGCGCGGAGCCGAAGTGCGGCGATGCCGACTGACACCGGAAGTGTTCACCGGTGGTGATGGAGCGTCAAGGTCGCGGACGGCAACGGTTAACCGGCGTGAGCGCTTCCCCCGCGACGCACCCCGGTCTTCCCCCGTGACGGGCCGCGAAGGGCCTTGCCGGGACTCGGCGCACGGCTCAGCGCACGGCGACGACCGAGGATCCGTGCCCGAAGAGGCCTTGGTTCGCGGTGATCCCCGCACGCGCCCCCGCCACCTGCCGCGCCCCGGCCGCCCCTCTCAACTGCCAGGTGAGTTCGCACACTTGGGCGATGGCCTGCGCGGGAACGGCCTCTCCGAAGGAGGCGAGTCCGCCACTGGGGTTGACCGGTATGCGTCCGCCCGGAGCGGTCGCCCCCTCCCGCAGCAGCTTGGCCCCCTCTCCCTCGCCGCAGAGCCCCAGGTCCTCGTACCACTGCAGTTCGAGCGCGGTGGACAGGTCGTAGACCTCCGCGAAGGAGAGCTCGTCGGGCCCGATGCCCGCTTCTTCGTACGCCGCGCGCGCGATGGAGGCGCGGAACGTCTCGTCGGCAGGCGGCACGGAGGCCGCGGAGTCCGTGGCGATGTCCGGCAGGTCCAGGACGGTGGTCGGATACGTCGGCGTCACCGTGGACACGGCCCGGATGCGCACGGGGTCCGTCGCGCCGTGCCTCCGGGCGAACTCCATGCTGGAGAGCACGAGCGCCGCCGCCCCGTCGGAGGTCGCGCAGATGTCGAGCAGCCGCAAGGGGTCGGCGACGACGGCCGACGCGGCCACCTCGTCGGCGGTGACGGTCTTTCGGTAGCGGGCGTTCGGATTGAGCGCCCCCGACGCCGCGTTCTTCACCTTGACCTGGGCGAAGTCCTCCAGGGTGTCGCCGTGCACCGCCATCCTGCGGCGTGCGTACAGGCCGAAGTACGTGGGGTTGGTGGCGCCGAGGACGCGGAACCGCAGCCAGTCGGGGTCGTCGTGCCGGTCGCCTCCCGCGGGCCGGAAGAACCCCTTGGGCGCGGCGTCCGCCCCGACCACCAGGACGACATCGGCGAGGCCCGCGAGGATCTGCGCGCGTGCCGTGTTGATCGCCTGTGCCCCGGACGCGCATGCCGCGTACACACTCGCGACCCGTGCGCCCTGCCAGCCCAGGGCCTTGGCGAACGTCGCGCCCGCCACGTACCCTGGATAGCCGCCGCGGACCGTGTCCGCGCCGACGATCGAACCCACGTCGCGCCAGTCCACCCCGGCGTCGGCGAGCGCCGCGCGGGCCGCCGCCGTGCCGTACTCGACGAAACTCCGGCCCCACTTGCCCCAGGGGTGCATGCCCGCGCCGAGCACCGCCACTTCGCTGGTCATGCGCCCACCCCCACCGGCCGCCAGTACCACGTCGTCCACGTCGTCTCGGCGTCCTCGTCGAGCACGCCGGGCACGACCTCCACCTCCATGCCGATCTCCAGATCGGCGACGGTCACTCCCGCAACCGCCTGGCCGAGCACCACCATGCGCTCCGCCTCCAGTTCCACAGCGATCAACGCGTAGGGCTGCCAGGGAAGTTCCGGGTCGGAAACATAGGGCGCGGGGGGCCGGTAGCGGCTGTCCGTGTACGACCAGACGCGGCCGCGCGGGGAGAGCGGCACCTCGTCGAGGTCACCGCCCGAGCAGCCGGGATTGCGGCAGAAGCCGTCCTCGCGGGGGAAGAAGACACTGGCGCAGGCCGAGCAGCGTGTGCCCAGAAGGCGGAAGTTGTCTCCCTCCCCGGCGAACCAGTCGGCCACCACGGGAGTACGCGTACGCGACAAGGGTCCTCCACGACACTGGATCTGACGGAACGTCAGAAGTGTGCCACGGGCAACCGGATCGCGTCAGTAGCGCGGCGCCCGCTACTTCCCGTTCAGCGAGCGGCGCGCCACGGGGAAGTCGAAGTAGGTGTCAGGGAAGAGCTCGGGCTTGTAGGTGAAGTGCCACCACTCTTCAGGGAGGTTGACGAATCCCACCTTGGTCAGCGTGCCCCGCAGCAGATCCCGGTTGGCACGCTGCTTGCCGGTGATCCGGGGATCGTCCGTGTGGGAGAGGGTGTCGAAACAGTCGAAGCCCGTCCCCATGTCCACGGAGTTGTCCGGGAACCGCTCGCTCTTGGGCCCGAAGCAGGGGGTGAGCGGCTCTCCGGGGATGTACGGACGCGTCGGCAGGGCGGGCAGTTTCACGACCGTCAGATCGAGCGTCGAGCCGCGGCTGTGCCCGGACTTCGCCGCGATGTAACCGTCCTCGAACAGCCGCGACTTGTCGACATGGGGATAGAACTCCGCCTTCATGCGTACGTCGCCGAGATCCTCGGCCCAGCTCACGAACTGGTCGACGGCCCGCTGCGGCCGGTAACAGTCGTACACCTTCAGGGAGTAGCCCTTGCGCAGCAGTGTGCGCTGGGCCTTGTGCAGGGCCTTCGCCGCCGGCTCCGTCAGGATGCACATCGGCTTCTTGTAGCCGTCGATGGGCTCACCCACGAAGTTGTGCGGCGTGAAGTAACGCATCTCCTGGATGATCGTCGGGTCGACGTCGCGCAACGCCACGAACCCGTCGGGGGCCTTGGGTTCGGGCTTGGCGTGGGCGGGCACGGGGACGGCGGCCACGGCGATCAGAGCGGTCGCGGCGACGGCGAGATTCCGCAGGGCGGGGACAAGTCCTGTCATGAACCCTGCATCTATCAGGAACCGGCCCCGGAGGGAAAGACCGTCGCCGCGGTGATCGGATACAGTCCGCGGCGTGTCCGCATCCCAGCACCACGCCGAACCCGCCGCAGGCTCCCACTGTTCGACCTGCGGGGCTCCCTACGGGGACCACCTTTCCGCCTGGCCCCGCACCTGTGCAGCCTGCGGCACGGTGGCCCACCGCAATCCGCTGCCCGTCGCGGTGGCGCTGCAGCCCGTGTACGACACCCAGGGCACCGCCCTGGTCGTCGTGACCCGGTCCATCGCTCCCGCGCGCGGGGGAGTGGCCCTGCCCGGAGGATTCATCGACGACCGGGAGGACTGGCGGGACGCCGTCGTCCGCGAGCTCAAGGAAGAGACCGGCATCAGCGCGGCCGGCCGCGACGTCCGCCTCGCGGAGGCGCTCAGCGCACCCGACGGCTACCTGCTGCTCTTCGGGATGCTGCCCGAGCGCCCGGCCGCCGAGCTGCCGGACCCCGCCCCGACGGACGAGACCGAAGGCTGGCACCTGCTGCACCGCCCGGCCGAACTCGCTTTCCCCCTGCACACCTTGGTGGTGCGCGCCTGGTTCGAAGGGCGCTACATCTGACGCTGCGGCAGTCCCCGCACCGTCACCCGCAGCCCGACCTCCTCCGAGGTCTCCGCGGCGCCCTCGGAGGTCCGGCCGTCCCGCTCCACCACCACCCGCCCGTCGGCCCACCGCGCGGCGAACCGCTCGATCTCCGGCTGCTCCCACCCGTCACCCGCGTCCCTGACCACCAGGCCGCCCCCCGTGCGTCCCGGAGCCGGCGCCCACACCTCCAGCTCGAGGCTGCCGTCGGCTCCCCGCACCGGCAGCACCGCGCCGGCCCGCGCGAGCACCGGGATACGGGAGAGGGGGGCCTCCAGGAGAACCCGGGCAGGCCCCTCGTACGCCCGGCCGGTCACCGTGTCGTACCACCGGCCCGGCGGCAGCCGCACCGTACGGCGAACGGCCCCCGGCTCGAACACGGGCGCCACAAGGAGACAGTCCCCGAGCAGAAACGCGTCCTCGCAGTCCCGCAGCGCCCGGTCCTCCGGATTGCCCCACCACAGGGGCCGCACGTACGGCGTACCCGTACGCCGCGCCAGATGCGCCAGCGTCACGAAGTACGGCAGCAGCCGCCGGCGTTCGACGAGCGCCACGCGCGCGTGCTCCAGCACATCGGGACCGAACTCCCAGGGCTCCCTGCGCCCGGCCCGCAGCGAGGCGTGCGTGCGGAACAGGGGCAGATACGCCCCGAGCTGGAACCACCGCAGATACAGCTCCGGCGACGGGCTGCCGTCGAACCCGCCCACATCGGGCCCCGAGTACGGCACGCCGCACAGCCCCAGGCCGAGCACCAGCGAGAGGGACGCCCGCAGACCGGGCCACCCCGTGGCCACATCCCCGGACCACGTCCCTCCGTAGCGCTGCATTCCCGCCCACCCGGAGCGTGAGAACACAAACGGCCTCTCCTGAGGGTGCAGTTCGCACAGCCCTTCGTACCCGGCACGGGCCATGCCGAGGCCGTACACGTTGTGCGCCTCGCGGTGGTCACCGCCGCGTCCCTCCAGCGCGTGCCGGGCCGAGCGGGGCAGCGTCGGCTCCCCGAAGGCGGCGAAGGACACCGGCTCGTTCATGTCGTGCCAGAACCCGGCGAACCCCTGGGCGAGCCTCTCCTTGTAGAGACCGCCCCACCATGCCCGCACCCGCGCGTCCGTGAAATCGGGGTACACCGCCTGCCCGGGCCAGACGACCCCGTGCACCGTCCGCCCCGCGGCATCCCGCACGAAGGCGTCCGTCGCCCTGCCGCTGTCGTAGACCTCGTTGCCCGGCTCGGCCTTCACCGCCGGGTCCACGATCGACACCAGCCGCACGCCGCCCTGGAGCAACTCGTCGGCCAGCTGCGGCAAGTGGGGATAGGTCTCCTTGTCGACGGTGAACACCTGGTGCGCTTCGTAGTGATCGATGTCCAGATGCACGGCGTCCAGCGGCAGCCCCCGCTCCCGGTAGCCCGCCACGATCCGCCGCACCTCCTGCTCACCGCCGAACCCCCACCGCGCGTGATGGTGCCCGAGCGCCCACGCGGGAGGCAGCGCGGGCGGCCCGGTGAGCGAGGCCCAGGTGTGCAGCACGCGCGCGGGGGTGCCCACCACGACCCAGCACCGCAGCGGCCCGCCGTCCATGCGCACCTCGCACGAACCCGCCCTGTCGTGCCCGGACCCCGCACCCTCCTCGCCCTCGCGCACCGCCACGGTGCCGTCCCACGTGTTGTCGTGGAACACCAGATGAGAGCCGGCGTCGGCCACCACGAGCTGCACGGGCATGGTGATGTACAAGGGGCCGTCACCGGGCCCGAACGAACCTCCCGGATCGGTGTTCCACAGGCGGTACGTCCCGTTCCGCAGCCGGGGCCCCCGCGCGCGTCCCCCGAGCCCGAAGAACCGCGCGTCCGCCGCCACTTGCGAACGCTGAAACCAGCGTGCCGCGCCCCCGTCCAACGGCTCCCACCAGCGCGGCGGCAGATCCCGGCGCAGCGTCAGACCGCCGGGCGTCCGCAGCTCCACGGCACCGAACCGCGAGACGACCACCGTCGCCCGCTCCGACACCACCCGCCAGCCGCCCTCCTTGTCGGGCTCGAGGACGGCCCGCGGGTCCGCCTCGGGGCTCCCGCTGACGAGCGCGTACGAAGGGTCGGGCTCCGTGCCGTCCCAGCCCCAGAAAATGGCCCCGCCCGTCGTCACCCGCACCCGCAGCTCGGAACGGGCGAACCGCACCACTCCGCCCCCGGGCCCCGGCTCCACACCCGTCATCGGGCCGGGCACCCGCGCCCGCTCGGCACCCCGGGGGGCGAGCCCGACGGCGTCCACCCGTCGCCTGCGCCAAGAGGACCGCACCGCACGCAACCCTTGCGCCGTACCGACCAAGCTGACCGCCTTCATCGAACGCACCAGGTCACGACCGTTCATGCTGCTCACCCTGCCACCGAAGAAGCCGCGCGTGTGGATCGTTCAACTCCCGTTCACCTGGGGTGACGGCACATAGTCGCCACGCCGACTGTGTGAGGCACGCCCTGGTGTCGAAATCGATCACGTGGCATCGTCCTTGTCAGCCGTGTCGCGCGCACAACCAGCACGCGCGCACCCACACGCATACGACGCGTAAAGCCCGGGAGCCGCCCCATGTCCTCAGCGAACCCCTCACCGCTCTGGCAGCCCGACCAGGAACGGATCGCCGCCGCGCAGATCACGCGGTTCCAGGCATGGGCCGCCGAGCAGCACGGAGCACCCGCCGACGGCGGCTACGCGGCACTGCACCGCTGGTCCGTGGACGAACTGGACACGTTCTGGAAAGCGGTGACCGACTGGTTCGACGTACGGTTCTCCACGCCCTACGCGCGCGTACTCGGCGACCGCTCGATGCCGGGCGCCGAATGGTTCCCCGGAGCTACGCTCAACTACGCCGAACACGCACTGCGCGCCGCCGAGGACCCCACGCGCGCGGGCGACCCGGCCCTCCTCCATGTCGACGAGACCCACGAGCCGGCCACCGTGACCTGGGGCGAGCTGCGCCGCCAGGTCGGCTCCCTGGCGGCAGAGCTGCGCACCCTCGGCGTACGCCCCGGAGACCGCGTCAGCGGCTACGTCCCGAACATCCCGCAGGCCGTCGTCGCCCTCCTGGCCACCGCGGCCGTCGGCGCCGTCTGGACCTCATGCGCCCCCGACTTCGGCGCACGCAGCGTCCTCGACCGCTTCCAGCAGGTCGAACCGGTCGTCCTGTTCACCGTCGACGGCTACCGCTACGGCGGCAAGGAGCACGACCGCCGCGACGCCGTCGCCGAGCTGCGCCGCGAACTGCCCACCCTGCGCGCCGTCGTCCACATCCCGCTGCTCGGCACCGAAGCCCCCGAAGGCGCCCTGGAATGGGACGCCCTCACAGCGTCGGACACGGCTCCCGTCTTCGAGCCGGTCCCCTTCGACCACCCGCTGTGGGTGCTCTACTCGTCCGGCACGACCGGCCTGCCCAAGGCCATCGTCCAGTCTCAGGGCGGCATCCTGGTCGAACACCTCAAGCAGCTCGGCCTGCACTGCGATCTGGGCCCCGAGGACCGGTTCTTCTGGTACACGTCCACCGGCTGGATGATGTGGAACTTCCTCGTCTCCGGCCTCCTCACGGGCACCACGATCGTCCTGTACGACGGCAGCCCCGGCTATCCCGACACCGGCGCCCAGTGGCGCATCGCCGAGCGTACGAAGGCAACGCTCTTCGGCACATCGGCGGCGTACGTCATGGCCTGCCGCAAGGCCGACGTGCACCCGGCCCGCGACTTCGACCTCTCGACCGTCCAGTGCGTCGCCACCACCGGCTCCCCGCTCCCGCCCGACGGATTCCGCTGGCTGCACGACGAGTTCGAGGACACCCCCGGCGGCCTGTGGATGGCCTCGGTCAGCGGCGGCACGGACGTCTGCTCCTGCTTCGCCGGAGCCGTCCCCACCCTGCCCGTCCACATCGGCGAGCTCCAGGCACCCGGCCTCGGCACCGACCTGCAGGCCTGGGACCCCCAGGGCAAGCCCCTCATCGACGAGGTCGGCGAACTCGTGGTCACCAACCCGATGCCGTCCATGCCGATCCACTTCTGGAACGACCCGGACGGCAGCCGCTACCACGACAGCTACTTCGACACCTACCCCGGCGTCTGGCGCCACGGCGACTGGATCACCGTGACCTCGCACGGCTCGGTCGTCATCCACGGCCGTTCCGACTCCACGCTCAACCGCCAAGGCGTACGCATGGGTTCGGCCGACATTTACGAAGCCGTCGAACGCCTCCCGGAGATCCGCGAATCCCTCGTCATCGGCGTGGAACAGCCCGACGGCGGCTACTGGATGCCGCTGTTCATCCACCTCGCCCCCGGCGCCACCCTCGACGACGGCCTCCGCGACCGCATCAAGCAGACGATCCGCGCACAGCTCTCCCCGCGCCACGTCCCCGACGAGGTCATCGAAGTCCCCGGCATCCCGCACACCCTCACCGGCAAGCGCATCGAGGTCCCGGTCAAGCGGCTGCTCCAGGGCACCGCACTGGACAAGGCGGTCAACCCCGGCTCGGTGGACAACCTCGACCTGCTCCGCTTCTACGAGGAGTTGGCCCGCAAGCGCTCCTGACCTCCCGCCCAGCCGCCGTTGTCAGTGCTCGCCATTACTCTGAGTGAGCATTGATCGACGGACCGCAGGGGGAATCATGGCTCGCACGCAACACACCACCATGCGACGCGCACTGCGCCGCGAAGTCGCCGGCACCATCGGCCTGTTGGCCGACGAGGAAGACTTCGCGGCGATGCGCCGCTACCGCACCTTCACCTTCGACGACCACCAGGCCTACCTCCGGCAGGCCGAAGGGCTCCTCAGGTCGCTCGCGTCCGAGGGCGGACACACCACCGTCGCCCTTTTCGACCCCGAGGAGTACGAGGAGTACTGCGCGGAGACCGGCCTTGACCCCGACGCCCCGGCCAGCCGCACCCGCTTCACCGCGGAGTTGTCGGCCACCGGACCCACCGTCCCGTACGACGGGCGGCCCCTCTCCGACCTGCTCCCCGACCTCGTCGACGAGGCGGTCCGCCGGGCCACCTGGGAGTACGCGACGATGCTCCTGGCCCGCCTCGGCACCTGCGCGGTATGCGGCGAGGACATCGGCCGAACCGCCTTCAGCCGGGCCGCGGACCTGCTCGTCCTGCTGCTCGACACCTCCGGCCCCGGCACCCGCCACCTCGTCTGCAGCGTGCCCGCCGCCCCGGAGACACTCCTCGCCGCCCTGCACGCGGCACAGGACGCCGAGGGCAACGCGGAACTCGACGAGACCGAAGCGCTGGAGTTCACCACGGTCCTCGCGGTAGGGATCGCCACCCGCAGCGCCGCAGGCCTGGTCATGCGCACCACCGCGGAGGGCAGGCCCGACCGCGTCCAGGGCTGGCGCCTGCACGGCGAGCGACTGCTGCCCCTCACCGCGGCCGAAGTCTTCGACGCCTACTGCACCGACGCGGTGTCAGGGGACCTGGTCGCCCCGGAATCCGGCGTCGACTACTGCGCCGCACCACCCATCGGGACCGACGGACCCGAAGGAGGACACCGGCACTGAACGCCGAGGGGCGCCCCACCCGGATCGGATGGAGCGCCCCTCACACAGCTGGTTCCTGCTACTCGCCGGACAGAACCGCCTGCGCGGCCTTCCGGGCGTCCTCGGCGCTGTCCGCGGCACGCGCCGCGGCCGCCGCACGCTCGCACTGGGCCAGCGTGTACTTGCCCAGCGTCGCCCGCACGTAGGGAATGGACGCCGCACCCATCGAAAGGGAGGTGACGCCGAGACCGGTCAGCACACAAGCGAGCAGCGGGTCGGACGCCGCCTCGCCACACACACCACAGCTCTTGCCCTCGGCCCTTGCCGCATCGGCGGACAGCGCGACCAGGTCGAGCAGCGCGGGCTGCCACGGGTCCTGGAGCCGGGACACAGCGCCCACCTGACGGTCCGCCGCGAAGGCGTACTGCGCCAGGTCGTTGGTGCCGAGCGAGAGGAACTCGACCTCCTGGAGAATCGAGCGCGCTCGCAGCGCGGCCGAAGGAATCTCCACCATGGCACCGAACTTGGCCTGAAGCCCCGCCTCGCGGCACGCGTCGGCGAACGCCTTGGCGTCGATGCGGTCGGCGACCATCGGCGCCATGACCTCGAGGTAGACCGGCAGCCCCTCCACGGCCTTGGCCAGCGCCGTCAGCTGCGTACGCAGCACATCGGGGTGCTCGAGAAGCGAGCGCAGCCCGCGCACACCCAGCGCCGGGTTCGGCTCATCGCCGGGCGTCAGGAAGTCGAGCGGTTTGTCGGCACCCGCATCAAGGACACGCACGACGACGCGACCCTCGGGGAAGGCCTCGAGCACCTTGCGGTACGCCTCGACCTGCTTCTCCTCCGACGGCGCCTTGCTGCTGTCGTCGAGGAAGAGGAACTCGGTCCGGAACAGACCGACACCCTCGGCCCCGGCCTCCACCGCGGCCGGCACATCCGCGGGACCGCCGACATTGGCGAGCAGCGGCACCTTGTGGCCGTCGGACGTCGCACCGGGACCGGTCGAAGCGGCGAGCGCGGCCTTGCGCGCGGCAGCCGAAGCCTCCAGCTGACTGCGCTTCTCCGCACTCGGCTCGACGAAGATCTCACCGGTGCTGCCGTCGACAGCGACAACGGTGCCCTCGGCCAGCTCACCGGCACCCGGCAGAGCGACGATGGCAGGCACACCGAGCGCCCGCGCGAGAATCGCGCTGTGACTGGTCGGCCCGCCCTCCTCGGTGACGAAGCCGAGCACCAGCGCGGGGTCCAGCAGAGCGGTGTCCGCCGGAGCAAGGTCACGCGCGATCAGGACGTAGGGCTCGTCGCTGTCCGGAACACCGGGCATCGGAACGCCCAGCAGACGGGCGACGATACGATTCCGCACGTCGTCAAGGTCGGCGACGCGACCGGCCATGTACTCGCCGGCGCCCGCGAGCAGCTCGCGGTAGTGCGAGAACGCGTCGTAGATCGCGCGCTCCGCGGAGCTGCCGACGGTGACGCGCCGGTCGACGTCGGCCATGAGCTCGGGGTCCTGGGCGATCATGGCCTGCGCCTCGAGCACGTGCTGTGCCTCGCCGCCGGCCAGGTTGCCGCGCGCATTGAGATCGGCAGCCACAGCTTCCACCGCCTGGCGAGCACGCCCCTGTTCGCGCTCTGCTTCCTCCGCGGGAATCTGCTTGGCCGGCGGCTCGAGCACCGCCGTCCCCATGTGCCGAACTTCGCCGATCGCCACCCCGTGGCTCACGCCGACGCCTCGCAGCGTTGTCTCCATTTCACCCGTCTCCGATAGAGCGACGGGCCCAGCCGCCGCGGTGGATGTCGTACCTGCCGTCAGGGACGGCGATGACGTCACTGCCAGCTGAAGAGAGAGTCCCCAGCCTTGACGTCACCATCCTCCACGAGACCGGAGAGGGACTCGGCAGTGGCCTCCAGCGCCACGATCGGGCAGATCGGAGACTTGCCGGCCGCCTCGACGTCCGCGGGGTTCCAGCGCACGATGGACTGACCGCGCTGCACGGTGTCACCCTTGTTGACGAGCAGCTCGAAGCCCTCGCCGTTGAGCTGGACGGTGTCGATGCCCAGGTGCGTCAGCACACCGTGTCCCTGGTCGTCCACGACGACGAAGGCATGGGGGTGAAGCGAGACGATGATGCCGTCGACGGGGGCGACAGCCTCGGAGGGCTCACGCGCGGGGTCGATGGCGGTACCCGGTCCGACCATCGCGCCGGAGAAGACGGGGTCCGGTACTGCGGAGAGCCCAATGGCGCGTCCGGCAAGCGGGGACGTCACGCTGGTCATGGCAAGCCTCCCAGGGGGTGGAGAGTCGTAGCCGCCGTCACTACCTGTCCTGGACGACGCACTGTTCAGAAGAGTAAGTCATAAAAAGTCCCGGTTCCGCGCGAGAGGTCCCGGATGACTGAGTAGGGGCACTGCACAAACGATTTGCGCCCGCCCAACGCCCCATGTACAGTCGGACTCCTGCCTGAGGCAAGCGACGCGGTCAAGCGTCCGGACTCGGCGGCATCTATCAAGTCAGATCCTAATCCCTGGGTCAGCTTCTGCGTGCTCGCAGACGAGTGGTCAGGGAGTCGAAAATGACCTGGTAGTGTTTGGACTCGCCGGAAAGGGAAACGCGAAAGCCGAAAGGCCGGAGCGGAAACCTGAAAGGCACCGAGGAAAATCGGACACGAAAGAGTCTGATAGAGTCGGAA
>NZ_JBVJKV010000017.1:0-149450 GCF_055585065.1 Streptomyces sp. NPDC054047
AGGTGGTGCAGGTCGGCCATGAGGAGCATGTTCTCCTCGCCGGTGATCAGGCCGTCGACGGCGGAGAACTGCCCGGTCACGCCGATCGCGGCGCGCACCCCGTCCGGGGAGGTGGCGATCTCGTGGCCCGCGACTTGGGACTGTCCGCCGTCGGCGCTGATGAGGGTGGAGAGGATCTTGACGGCGGTGGTCTTGCCGGCGCCGTTCGGGCCGAGCAGCGCGAAGACGCTGCCGGCCGGGATGTGCAGGTCGATGCCGTCGAGGACGGTCTTGTCACCGAACGACTTGCGCAGACCGACGGCTGAGATGGCGGCGGACGGCTGAGGGCCACCAGCCTGCGTGGATGTGGGCATGACAAAATAAGCCATGGAGCTCTCCCTTTCGGAGGCTGGAGCGCCGGGGTGGCTGAAGTGACTGGGGGAGTGGGGAAGTTGGCAGGCCGGGAGTCAGGGCCGGGTGCGGCGTGGGTCTCGACAGTGTCCGCGGCCTTCTGTTCCGGGGCCGCAGGCGTCGAGTGCCGTGCGCCCGCCCGGCGCCGGAGGAGGCGTCGAGCCAGATAGCAGTGCCCGCTGCGATGCCGACCTTCAAGTCGCGGTGCGCGGTCCTGAGTTCGGCCGCATCACAGGCAGCCTGGCCCGGGTGAATGCTGCCGTCACCTACTGAGACGGGTGAACGCCCGTGCCCGTGCCCGAGGTCGTGGCGGTGCGTGGCGGGATCACTCGCAGAAGATCTGCACCTGGGCGTCGGGGTCGTCGACGTCGATGGTGAGCTCGTCGAGCTGTTCTACGAGCTCTTCGAGGTGCTGCGGCTTGAGTTCAGTGAGGTCTATGGGTACTCCTGCCTTGTTCAGCTCCGCGTTGGCCTTGGTGAGCGCCTGCGGAGGGAGAAGGCTGGTGAGCCGGACTCCGGCGCGCAGGAGCTGGAGCGGGACTCGGATGTTGACCCTGCTCGTCCCCTCGGCGCCGGATTCGTCCGTCGCGTTCACAATTACGCGCAGGTACTTGGCTCGGGCTTTCGGGTGGCGGTACGCGGTTCCCGGCGGCGACTCGGGCTGCTGTCGTTCCAGGGCCCCGATCAGCCGCTCGGCCTCGTCCGCGGTGATCTTGCCCTCGGCCAGCATCTCCAGGATCTGGCGGCGCTGTTCGTTCACTGCTACTCCTCGCTTCGCTGAGCTTGTCTGACTCTGACTCATCTGACGCTGACCAGTACGGCCGTGCGGTCGTACGCGAGCTCGAACCGGGTGCCGGGCAGCGCCCACAGCAGCTGTCCGGTGCCGCGCAGCGCGCCCGCCGGGCTCACCCCGTAGATGCGGCAGGCGACTACTCCGGCCAGCACGGCGAGCAGCAGGAGCGGCGAAAGCACCAGCACCACCGGCAGGACCGGGACGTACAGGCGCTGCCAGCGGCCGCTTGGACGGCGGCGGCGCACCGTCACCAGCTGCGGGATCACCGCGATTTCTCCAGCTCGGCCAGGGCTTCTTCGGCGCTGATCTCCCCCCGCCGCAGGCGCTCGACGACGTCCGCGCCGGTAGGAGCCGGGTCGGTGTCGACGAAATCGAGCTGCTCGGTGATGCGGTTCAGCCGGGACTTGATCGTCGGGTAGCTCACCCCGAAGATGCGCTCCATCTCCTTGATCGAACCGTGCGACCGCACGAACGCGGCCACGAACACCTGGTCGTCGATGCCGAGTTGGGCCAGCTGAGGCGGCTCGAACTGCCCCTCGATCGCGACGCCGCTGCCGTCGAGGCGGACCCGCTCGACCACGAACGGCTGCCCGCGTGTCAGGTCCGTCAGTTCCTGCCAGTCCACCCTGGACTCCTTACTCTCGGCGACTCTCTCAGTTCCGTTATAGATTGAGATTCTTAAGGAGTCAACGCGCAGATCTTGATTTTCTCAATCTCGACTTTGATGAGAGTGGTGGCCGGTCTGGTTGCTCGTGTGCTGGGGACGTCGGTGAACGCGTCGCGGTTGATCGCACCGTCGGGTGGGCCGCCGGTGGGGGAGAAGAACACGAGGGCGGTCAGCGCGGTGTCGAGGGCGATGCCCAGATGCGTGGCGGTGTTGGGCAGACCCGAGGCGGAACCGGCGTTCTCATGCGACACCTTGGCTAGCGACATGTCGGCGAGCGGGCTGCGGCCCGACGCGTGGGGCCGGGCTACCGTCCCCGGGCTGGACCGTGACCACGGCGGACCGCCCGCCACGGCGCGGGCCACTGGTCACTGGTGCCAGATCGTGTCCATCGCCTCTCAGGGCTGAGTGGAGACGGGAACGGTTCCTCGCGCGCGTCCGGCAGGGGGAGCGGCCTCCCAGGCCGCCTCGATCATCTGGAAGATTTCGTCCACCGCGGCGTCCGGATCTGCCGTCTCGCGGGCCAGTGCGTAGGCGTCGATCGCGAACCTCGCGATCGTGCGGCAGGCCGTTGCGGACTGGGGCAGGTCGGGGTCGGCGGCGATGGCCGTCGCCAGTGACTCGGCATGACGCAGCCTCATCGACTCCTCGTACTCCCGCAGGGCGGGTGATTCGTCGACCATGCGGTAGATCGGGGCGGCGCTGTCCGCCGTGCAATGCCGCACCAGGGCCAGGATCTCGCGGCGCAGAGCCGGGATGAGCGGCTCGTGGGGCGCCCGGTCGGTGACCGCCTGCGTGAGGCGTTGCTCGAAGTCCCGGTCCTGCTCGAAGACCAGGGCCTCTTTCGAGGCGAAGTGGGAGAAGAGCGTGGTGACGGCCACGTCGGCCTCGGCGGCCACATCCCGGATGCCCACCGCGTCGTACCCGCGTTCCAGGAAGAGTTCCATGGCGGTGTCGGCGATCTTCTGGCGGGTCGCGGCCTTCTTGCGCTCACGACGTCCGGGCTGCACGGTCATGCCCTCAAGCTACCAGGTGCGAAAGAGAAACCGTTCTTAAACACTAACCGTTAGTGCTACGGTCCTCGGCATGAAGAAAGTGAGCTTCGCCGAATTCGGCGGTCCCGATGTCCTGCAACTTCTCGATGCCGAGGAGCCCCACGCGGGTCCCGGCCAGGTACGCATCGCCGTGCGGGCGGCGGGCGTGAACCCCGTCGACTGGCGGGTCCGTGAAGGCCAGGTCCTGGGCGCCCATCCGATTGAGCTGCCCTCCGGAGTCGGTCTTGACGCCGCCGGGGTGGTGGACGAGGTCGGTGAGGGCGTCGAAGGCATCAAGGTCGGCGACCACGTGTTCGGCGAAGGCGCGAGCACCTACGCCGAGTTCGCCGTGCTGTCGGCATGGGGCCGCATGCCCGAGGGCCTGACGTTCGAAGAGGCGGCCGGGTACCCCTCCGTGATGGAGACCGCGCTGCGCATCATCCGCGAGGTGGGTGTGCAGCCCGGGCAGACGCTGCTGGTCAGCGGTGCGTCCGGGGGAGTCGGATCGGCGGTGCTGCAGATCGCCCGCGACCGAGGCATCACGGTGATCGGCACAGCTGGGAGCGCCAACCAGGACTATCTGCGCAGCCTGGGCGCGCTCGCCACGACGTACGGCGAGGGCTGGGCCCAGCGGGTGCGGCAGCTCGGCCCAGTCGACGCAGCCCTCGACCTGGCCGGTTCGGGCGTGATCCGCGAGCTCGTCGAGCTGACCGGGGACCCGCGGAAGGTGATATCCATCGCCGATCTGGATGCGCCCAAGCTCGGTGTCCGCTTCTCCGGCGTGGCCGGGAGCGTTCCGGACGCACTGGCCGAGGCCGCCGACCTCATCGCGCGGGGCAGGCTCCACATCCCGGTCGAGAAGTCGTACACGCTCGCCGAGGCCGCGGCGGCGCACATCGACAGCCAGGCCGGCCACTCGCGTGGCCGCCGGGTCGTGGTCATCTGAGGAGAGCCGAGAGCCGAGAGCCGATTGCGTAAGGACGCCTGGAGAAACACAGAGGAGCAGGGGCGGCGGCGTGGTGCGCCGCCGCCCCTGCTCCCGCTGTCCTTGCCAGGATCAGGCGGCGGCGAGCTGCGCATCCCGCGCGGTCAGGCGTCCGCTGCGTGCCAGAGCGGCGACGGAGGCCGCGCACGCGAGCCCGGTGGCGGTCAGGGCGCACCAGGTCATCCACAGGGCGTTGTGCCGCTCGGCGAAGTCCCAGACGGCTCCGGTGAGGAGATTGCCGAGGGTGATGCCGAGGCCGGAAATGGTGTTGTAGAGGCCGTAGTGGGTGGCGACGAGACGGTTCCCGGAGAGGGCGACCACGGTGTCCATCTCCAACGGGTAGACCACTGCGCTGCCCGCCGCGAGCAGGACCACGGCCGCCAGCAGGGCGGCCAGGACCGCGGGCGCGGCACTGGAGGGGGTGAGAGCCAGCGGCAGGAAGGCGATGCCCATCGCGAACAGTCCCCGGCTCAGCGCCTGTCCCGGCTCCCACCGCCGCTTCGCCCAGGCGGTGAGCCGCAGTTGGCCCACGACGGCGACCGCGGCCGACACGACGAAGAGCCCGCTGGTGACCCATGTGCCCCGCGCGCCCAGGGCGTTGGACGCGGCCAGCGGGAGGGCGAGGTAGACCTGGAAGGTCAGGACGTACGAGCCGATCATCGCGGTGGCGAAGAGCAGGAACGGCCGGTTGGCGACGACGGTGCGCCACTGTGCCAGTACGCCCTCCGGCCGGGCTCCGGCGGCGGAATCGTCACCGCGGCGTGCGGGCAGGGCCCGCCACTGCAGCAGGGTCAGCGCGGCGAAGATCGCGGCGGCGGCCGTGCAGACGAGGCGGAAGTCGGCGGCGAGCAGGGCGAGGCCGACCAGCGGGCCGAGGAGCATGCCGGCCTGGTAGTAGACGTTGAAGGTGGCGAAGGCGTCCACGCGCCTGTCCCCTGCCTCGGCCGCCAAGTAGGCGCGCACGGCCGGGTTGAACAGAGCCCCCGCGAAGCCGGTGGCCGCCGAAGCGGCGACGAGCGCGGGGAGATTGTCGACCCAGCCCAGCAGGCCGAAGCCTGCGGTCCGCAGGAGGCACCCCGCCATGATCGGCGCCTTGTAGCCGAAACGGTCGGCGATGGTGCCGCCGATGAGGAACATGCCCTGCTGGGAGAAGTTGCGTACGCCCAGGACGAGCCCCACGGCCCAGGCCGCGAGCCCGAGTCGACCGGCCAGATGGGCGGCGAGGTAGGGCATGAGCATGTAGAAGGCAAGGTTGATGGCGAACTGATTGGCCATCAATAGGCGTACCGCGGGCGGGAAGGAGCGTGTCTGCTGCCACAGGTTCTTCATCGGGTGGCTCCCAGGGGCTCGTGCGCGTGAGCGTCGGCGAGGGGGTCGGTGATGCGCGCGCAGCGGGTCCAGCGGGTGACGACACGGTCGGTGGGGCGGTCGATGTCGTCCGGGTCATCGGCCGGCAGATGGCCGAGCAGGTCGTGCTCGCGGCAGTAGACGTCGTCGAAGACGGTGCCGACATAGCGTTGCGGCCCGTCGGGCAGGACGGTGACGATGCGGTCCTCGGCGGGCAGGGTGCGGGCCAGCCAGCGGGCGACGAGGGCGACGGCCCCGACGCTCCAGCCGCCGGTGGCGTAGTGGTGGCAGGCGAGTTGGCGGGCGGCCCAGACGGCCTCGGGCGCCGCGACCCAGTGCACTTCGTCGAAGAGGTCGTAGGCGACATTGCGGGGGTAGATGCTGCTGCCGAGGCCGCGCATGAGGCGGGGAGCGGCGGGCTGGCCGAAGATGGTGGAGCCGGGCGTGTCCACCCCCACGACCCGCAGGCGGGGGAAGTACGCGCGCAGGACGGAGGCGACGCCGGCGGAGTGGCCGCCGGTTCCCACCGAGACGACGAGGGTGTCGATCCGGCCGAGTTGGGCCACCAGTTCGTGGGCGAGCGGGGCGTAGGCGGCGACGTTGTCGGGGTTGTTGTACTGGTCGGGGCACCATGCGTGGGGGTGCAGGGCGAGGAGTTCCTCGACGCGGTGGCGGCGTGCCTGCTGCCAGCCGCCGGTGGGGTGCGGGGCGTCGGCGAGTTCGATCTGCGCTCCGTAGGCGGTGAGCAGGCCGGTCATCAGCGGTTCCATGCCGGGGTCGGTGACGACGGTGACCGGGTGTCCGAAGGCGTTGCCGGCGAGGGCCAGGCCGAGCCCGAGGGTGCCGGAGGTGGACTCCACGATCCGGGCGCCGGGCGCCAGGTGCCCGCGCTCACGGGCGGCCCGCACCATGTGCAGGGCGCTGCGGTCCTTGATGCCACCGGGGTTGTGGCCTTCGAGCTTGGCCCAGAAGCCGCGTCCGGCAGCGGTGAAGGGTGCGCCGACCCAGAGGACCGGTGTGTCGCCGACCAGGCCGGCGGGGGTGTGTGCCGGGCGTTTGGTGCCGCTGAGCAACTGGGCCGGTGGGAGGGAACTGGGGGCGGTGGCGAGCTGGTTCATGGCGTGCTTCTCCCGCGAGCGATGGCGCCAGAAGGCTGTCGCTCGTTCTGTGGGTGGAAGGAGGGTGACTGATCGGGAGCCATCGCGCGGCCTTGCGAGCGGTGCCCGTGGCCGTGGCTCAAGGGGCGATCAGGTCCTCCACACGCCCAGGCGGGCCCGCTCCCGCCCGGCGGATGCGGTGCCGGTGTCCGGAGGCGGGGGAGCGCCTTCGCGTACGGAGCGAGTCGACCCGTCGGTGTCCAGGGCCGCCTGCGCGTCCTGCACGGCCTCGGCGTCCGGGGCGATGGCGCGGGGTGGCTGGATCGTCGGCTCGTCCGTACCCCAGCACTGCGCCGGGCTGTTCTCGACGGGCGCTGCCTGTCGCGCGGCCGGATCGACGCTGGGCTCGGACGGCGGAGTACAGGTCGCGGTGGCGGCGAGGAGGGAATCGGCGCGTGCCGCCCCGGTCGGCGCCGGTCCGTGGGCACAGGCCAGCAGGTGGACCAGCGTGACCAGCAGCACCGCGAGCGCCGCTCCGGTGCGGGACACGGAGCGGCCGCCGCGGGATTCCGACCGAGCCGTCATGAAGCCACACAGTAATCGATGAGTTACGTAAGGTGCGTGTGAGGTGTACGGAGGGTGGCTGGAACGGCCCCCTCCTTGGAGTGTGTTGGGACGGTCCGCAGGGGCGGGGGCGGGGGCGGGGGCGGGGGCAGGGGCAGGGCAAGACAGGCGGGCGGCTTGCTGCAGGTCGTGGTGGGGGCGCCAGGTGACGGCCCGGCCGTCCTTCGCGGTGGTGCCGCGGGACGTGAGCGGACAAGTGGGGCACTGCTTGGCGGTTGGCGGTGAACCAGGCTTTGCGCCGGTGTGGCTGCCGCCGGGTGGCAGCAGGACGGTGGTGTGGCCGCCCGGGCAGGTCAGCGTGCCGGCCGTCGTGTCGATGTGGAAGTCGTAGAGGGTGAAGCCGCCGGGGATGGCGGGGTTCAGGGCCGGCGGCCCGGTCGGGCGTTCGCCAGCGGGAGCAGGTGCGGGTTCAGGTCTGGTGCAGGGCGTAGGTGATGCCGTCGTCGATGCTGTCTTCCATGCCCTTACGGAAGGCGGCCTCGTACGCGTCGTCGCCGATGCTGTCGCGTGCTTGGCGTTCGCAGGCTTGGCGGGCGGCGAGGAGTTCGGGGACGCCGACCTGGGGCGGACCGGTGGTGTCCCAGATCTGCTGGCCGATGCCGAGCAGCCGGGCCGCGCGCTCGCCCCGGCCGGTGACGGCGTCCAGCGAGGCCAGCACATCGATGGCCGTGGCGCTGCCGATGCTGTCGTGGAGCAGGGCCTTGCCCTTCAGGGCCGTGCGGGCGTGGGCCGCGGCCTGGTCCATTCGGCCGAGGCCGCGTTCCGCAAGCCCCTGTACGTAGTCGGCGTAGGCCCGGATCCACCGCTCGGCGCGTTTGGCGCACTCCGCGCGCAGGGCGGCGGCTACCTCGGCGGCCTCCGTGAACTCTCCCAGGCTGGTGTGGATGAACGCGCGAACCATCCATGCCAGGAAGCGTGGCCCGGTGTACGCACCGCCGTGGTCCCGGGTGTACGGCGTCGTATCGAACATGGTGGCGGCCTGCGCGGGTTTTCCGCACAGCACGAGGCGCCCGCCGTCGAGATGGGCGGCGGCGACCAGCATGGCCGGGTCGGCCGCCGCCTCGGCTTCGGCCCGGAATTCCTTTCCCAGTCGTGCGACTGCGTCGGAGTCGGCCTGCACGTGGGCGATCGCGCCGCAGGCCCATACCGCTTTGCTGCGGGCCGGACTCGGGGCAGGGCACTGCTGCAGGGCGCGGTCGAGGTAGTGGCGGCCTTCGCGCTGGAAGCCGCAGGCGAGCCAGAAGAACCACAGGGCCCCGGCGAGCTCCAGGGCGGTGTGTCCGTCCTCGCCGTCGCCCAGGCAGAAGTCCAGGGCGGCACGGTAGTTGGCGTGTTCGGCGGTGATCCGCTCGTACCAGCTGATCTGGTCGGGTCCGATCCAGTCGGCGTCCGCGCGCAGGGCAAGTTCCCGGTAGTGGATCCGGTGGCGGCAGCGCAGCTCCTCTTCCTCGCCCAGGTGGCGCAGCCAGTCGGCGCCGAACTCACGCAGCGTGTCCAGCATCCGGTAGAGATCCCCGCCGACGGTGGGCTGCCAGGTCACGATCGACTTGTCCACCAGCGCTGCCAGCAGGCCGGTGATGCGTTCGGCAGGCAGATGCCGGTCGGCGCACACCATGCGGGCCGCCTCGGCGTCGAAGGTCCCGGCGAATACCGAAAGGCGGGCCCACAACAGCCGTTCGGCCGGGCTGCACAGCTGGTGGCTCCAGCCGATCGCGGTCCGCAGCGCCTGGTGCCAGGGCGGCTGGGCCCCGCGCACCACCTTGTCGGTGTCCCCCAGGACGGCGAACCGGTCGTCGAGGCGCTCGGTCAGCTCCCGTACCGACAACTCGCCCAGGCGTGCAGCGGCCAGTTCGATGGCCAACGGCAGACCCTCCAACCGCCGGGCCAGGCCGACCAGATCGGCCTGGCTGACAGCGTTGTCCGCGAGGCCGGGAACCTTCTGGGCGGCGCGCTCGGCCAGCAGCACCACCGCATCCGCCTCGGCCGCCGCCGCGTCGTCGGTCTGCGGGAGAGCCAGCGGTTCGACCGTGCACACCTCCTCGCCGGGGACGTCCAGCGGATGCCGGCTGGTCGCAAGGAACCGCAGGCCCGGCGCGGCCCGCATCAGCGCCTGGACAGTCAGCGCGCAGGTGTCGGCCAGATGCTCGCAGGTGTCCAGGATCAGCAGTGGCTCCCGGTCGGCCAGATAATCGGCCAGCACGTCGAGCATCGGGCGGGTGGTCTGGTCGACCAGCGGCAGCGCCTCCGCGATGGCATACGGCAGCGCGTCGCCCTCGCTCAGCGGCGACAGTTCCACCAGCCACACGCCGTCCCAGAAGGCGGGCCGCAGCCGGGCCGCGGCCTCCAGCGCGAGCCGGGTCTTGCCCACCCCGCCCACCCCCGTGAGGGTCACCAGCCGCGCCGGCCCCCTTAACAACCGCACGACCTCCGCCAGCTCGGTACGGCGACCCACCATCCTCGTCGCCGTCGGAAGGTTGCCCACTTGTCGCTGCCCAACAGCCACGATCGCCCTTCCTGCGTTTTGCACACCGCCGCGCGGTACGGACCCGCAGTCTGCCGCCCTCCGCCGCGCCACGTGCCGACCGGCAAGAAAGATTCCGATGACGCCGGAATCGGATCACGGCAGTACAGAAGTGGAAGGTTCCGGGCGCCTCGTGCACTACGACCGACCGGCGGCGGAAGCGTCGTCGGGTCGGCACCGGACCTGATCCAAAGCGATCGACCCGGCCGGTGACCGTTCGCGGCTCGCCGGATACGTCTCGGGCCCCATCTCCCCTAGCCGTCGCTGGGTGCGTAGGCGGTGATGACGTACAAGGCCTCGTCGTCGATCGCGTTCTCGTCCCAGTCCAGCGAGATCCGCACGGGGTGTCCGTCGGCCGCGTACTTCGCCTCCGCCGTGTGCGCCCCGTCGCGCCGGGCTTGTTCCATCTCGCGCAACAGCTCGGCGATGGTGGGTACTTCACCGGGCAGCTGCTTCACCACTCGCCGACCGCTCTCGTCGAGACCGACCGACTTGGTCACCTCGCCGTCGCGCACGGTCACGCGGAGAGTGCCGAGCAGGGAGCGTTCCCCCTCGCTCGACTTCAACGTGTAGGTGTACGAGGAGGGCTGCTTCCAGGTGGCTTCGCTCTGCGTCGCTGATCGCGTGGAGGTGGAGGCCTCCGTGCCGCAAGCGGCAGTCGCGCCGATGAGCCCTGCGATCAGGGCCACAGTGGACACGGCGTGGAGGCTGAAGCGTGCGGCAGGCATGGTGGCTCCCTTGACGAACGGTTACCACTACGACGCTGATCGGCCCGGCAACGTTCGGTCGGTGTCTCCGAGGCGGCCTGGGGCCGGCGCGTTGGCGGCTGTCCGATGTGGCGCCAACCGGAGGCCGGGAGAGACGCGGTCGCGATGGCGGTGATGATCTCGACGGCGTGCTGGAGGCGGGGGATGCCCCGGGCGCCGAGGCGGGTGACGGCCGTGATGCGGTTTCGCCTGCGCCGCAACCCGCCCCAACAGACGGCACTACCCGGTGCGATACAGCGCTGGCGCCCTACCCGGCCACACATCCCGCGCCCTACCCGGCCACACATCCCGCGCCCCACCCGGCCACACATCCCGCGCCCTCCCCGGCCACACATCCCGCGCCCCGACGGACGGCTGTTCGCGGTCGCGGGACGACGCCCCGCCCGACTCACCAGGTCTTGCCGGCCTGCTCCCGGACCGTCCGGTTGAGCCGGTTGAAGAAGTTGGTCATCGCGATCACCAGGGTGATCGCGCCCAGTTGGTCCTCGCTGAAGTGGTCGGCGGCGGCGTCCCAGATCTCGTCGGTCACCCCCGGTGCTCCGTCCTGGAGCCGAGTGGCCGCCTCGGTCAGGGCGAGGGCCGCGCGCTCCTCATCGGTGTAGAAGGGCGTCTCGCGCCACGCCACCACGTTGTGCAGTCGCTCCTCTGTCTCACCGGCCTTCTTCGCCGACTGTATTCCGGCGAAGACGCAGGGGCTGCAGCCGTTGATCTGGCTGGCGCGCAAGTGGACCAGGGACAGCAGTTGCTCGTCCACGCCCCCGGCGTGAACCGCCTTGTAGAGGTGCTGGATCGCTGTGATCACATCGGGATTGGCCGGGCTTGTCATGCGTGCTTCCATCGGACCTGCTCCTTCATCGGTTGCCTGCTCGGTTACCTGCGCCCCTCCGGGCCCGTCATCACCCATGACGGAGCAGAGCCGAGGAAGGTAACAACATGTCCGACACCAGCCCGATGGACAGCCCGGTGGACCCGAGGGACCCCGTGGACCGGATAGACCCGGTGGACCCGGTGGACCCGATGGACCCGGTGGCCGAGACGTTCGAGGCCCAGCGCGAGCGGTTGCGCGCGGTCGCCCATCGCATGCTCGGATCGCACGCCGATGCCGAGGACGTGGTGCAGGAGGCGTGGTTGCGGCTCTCGCGCCAGGACGCGGCGACCATCCACAACCTCGCCGGCTGGCTGACCACGGTGGTCGGCCGGATCAGCCTCGACGTCCTGCGCTCGCGCCAGGCCCGCCCGGAGGCGTCCTACGACGACGGCCTGTCCGAGCTCGTCGTGACGCTCGACGACGGCCCTGCCCCCGAGGACGACGCGGTGCTCGCCGACTCGGTCGGGCTCGCGCTGCTCGTCGTCCTGGAGTCGCTGAGACCGAGCGAGCGGCTGGCGTTCGTCCTGCACGACCTGTTCGCGGTGCCGTTCGACGAGATCGGCCAGATCCTCGGCAGGTCCACCGCCGCAACCAAGATGCTCGCCAGCCGCGCCCGCAGGAAGGTACAGACGGTCGAGCGGCCGAACGGAGTCGGACGCGAGCAGCGAGAGGTGGTCCGGGCGTTCCTGACGGCGGCTCGCCACGGCGACTTCGAGGGATTGCTGCGGGTACTCGACCCCGAGGTGAAACTGACCGTCGACACCCCGTCCGGCGTCGTGGTCGCCCTCGGCGCCACCAAGGTCGCGGCCGGTGCGCGACTGTCGGCCAGCGCAGCCACACAGGGGCGGACGGTGCTCGTCAACGGCCTCCCGGGGGTCATGGCCTGGCACGAGGACGGCACCCCGCTCTCGGTCCTCGCGTTCACCGTCGTCGACGGCCGGATCACCGACATCACGGTGGTGATCGACCCGGCCAAGCTCGCGCTGATGGACCTGCCGGACCCGAGGTGAGTCTCCGCGAGTCCTTGCCGGCCCGATGCGGGTCCCTGCGATGCCCTCCGGGCAGGCCGATCCGCAGGCGCCCGGCGCCGCAGGTGCAGCCGCGGTCGCTTGCCGTCAGCTCCGGTACGCCGACACTCCGCCGACGGGCGAACAAGCCGCCATCGGCGACGACACCGGCACCACCTCGCTCAGCGGCAACGGCGGCCGAGCAGGCCTTCGGCAACAGCAGCACCGAGGGGGACTGCCGGTCGAGGCGCAGCGCGCGACACAACGACCTCACCAGAGCATCAGTCCTGCCTCCTCCAGCCTCATCGGTCCGTTCAAATGCCGTTCAGCGCACAACCATCGGCCGTTTCCGTGTGTCTCGCAGGTGAATCACATTTGCGCGCACGCGTCTCGACATCGCTCGCGCTTCGAGGAGGAACCGTGGGCATCCGCCGACCTGCCATATCGACCGCCGTGGCCGCCGCCCTGATCGGGTCGTTCAGCGTGCCGATCGTCGCCGGCACCGCATCTGCGAAGGACGCCGCCGCCACCGTGCGCGAGGACTTCGACGGCGACGGCTACCAGGACGTCGCCGTCGCAGCTCCCGGCGCGAAGGTCGGGGGTCATGCCTCGGCCGGCTACATCACGATCAGCTACGGCTCGGCGCACGGCCTCGACCCCGCGCGCACCACGGTCATCACCCAGGACACCCCCGGCGTGCCCGGTGCCTCCGGCGACAACCAGGTCTTCGGCTACGAGATGATCTCCCGCGACCTGGACGGCGACGGCCTGACCGACCTGGCGGCGGTCGCCCGTGACTACCGCCCGGAGAACAACGTCAACGGATCGGTGATCGTCCTGTGGGGCGCAAAGGCCGGCATCTCCGGCCAGGGCGCCGTCCGTATCGGCGCACCGGCGAACGCCCAGGTCGGCGACGACATCACCACGGGCGACTTCGACGCCGACGGGCACCCGGATCTCTTCATGGGCAACGGCGAGGACTACGACTACCACGACGTGCTCTACGGCCCCTTCAGCCGGGACGGTCTCCCCGCCCGCGATCAGCAGGTGAAGGTGTACAGCACCGACAATTCCATCAACTCGACCGCCGCGGGCGACTTCAACGGCGACGGCATCGAGGACCTCGCGACGTTCTACGTCTACGAGAACCACGCCGAGGGCGGCAAGTTGTGGCTGGGCACCAAGGACGGCCTTTCCACCGTTCCGCAGCGCCTGAACTCCTCGGCCGGCACCGCCGTCGCCGACTTCGACCAAGACGGCTACGCCGACCTCGCCACCCGGATCTTCCCCAACGGTGACACCGAGGGCACCGAGGAGGACCCCGGCACCGTCAAGATCTACTACGGTTCGCCGTCCGGCCCCAGCCAGACCCGCACGCAGACGATCACGCAGAACACGGCGGGTGTGCCCGGGGCCAACGAGAAGGGCGACCAGTTCGGCGGCCGGCTGAGCGCAGGCGACGCGAACGGCGACGGATACCCCGACCTGGCCGTCGGCGTCCCCGGCGAGGCGATCGGTTCGAAGGCGAAGGCCGGTGCCGTGGTGCTGCTCAAGGGCGCCAAGGGCGGGCTCACCGGCAAGGGCGCCCAGGCCTTCCACCAGGACACGGCGGGCGTGCCGGGTGTCGCGGAGTCCGGCGACGTGTTCGGCGGGTCGGCACGACTGCTCGACGTGACGCGGGACGGCAAGGCGGACCTGCTCGCGGGGGCGCCGGGCGAGAACCTGGGTACCGTCGTGAACGGCGGCGCGGTGTGGCTGCTGCGCGGCACTGCCTCCGGCGTGACGGCCTCGAACTCGGCCGCGCAGAACCCGACGGACATCGGGGCCCCGGCGGCGAAGGCGTTGTTCGGCGCGAACCTGAGCGGCGACAACGGCCCCGGAACGGTGATCCCCTAGTGCGCGCCACAGAAGGCCTTCGGCCGACAATTGACTGACGCAGAGCGGACTTACGCCGTCCGCTGCGCGTCGATCTCGGCGATGAGGGCCTCGATGCGGGTCTTGATCTCGTCGCGGATGGGGCGGACGGCGTCGACTCCCTGGCCGGCCGGGTCATCCAGCGCCCAGTCGAGGTACGTCTTGCCGGGGAAGATCGGGCAGGCGTCGCCGCAGCCCATGGTGATGACGTAGTCGGACGCCTGAACGGCTTCGGTGGTCAGGACCTTCGGCTGCTGGGCGGAGATGTCGACACCGACCTCCCTCATGGCCTCGACCGCCGCCGGGTTGACCTGGTTGCCGGGGACGGACCCGGCGGAGCGGACCTCGATCCGGTCGCCCGCGAGGTGGTCGAGGAATCCGGCGGCCATCTGCGAACGGCCTGCGTTGTGGACGCAGACGAAGAGCACGGAGGCGAGAGGGGAGGTGGTCATGGCGTCTTCCTTCACAAGCATGAGCGGTAGCTATGAGTGGTCAACGGGTTTCTGTGCCCCAGGCATGGGCGAGGACATCCAGGCATTCACCGGCGAACCGCTCGGACAGCACCCACCAGGCAGGTGCGTGGAAGAGGGGGAGACGGTCACCAGGGAACCCTTCATCAGGGGCCCCTTCCGGCGGGCCCTACGGTTCAGCCTAGACTGGTATCAGCTCCAACTGATGTGACAGTATCAGTCCATGCTGACTTCAGTCGATGCTGATGTGATTCGGGTGCTGGGTGACCCGCTCCGCCTGCAGATCGTGACCCTCCTCGCCCAGGAGACGCTCTGCACGACCCACCTGGTGGAAGAGACCGGCGCCAAGCAGACCAACCTCTCCAACCACATGAAGGTGCTGCGTGAGGCGGGTCTGGTGGAGACCGAGCCGTGCGGCCGCTTCACCTACTACAAACTGCGCCCCGAGGTTCTGACCTCTCTCTCCGGGCGGTTCGCCGAGCTGGCCGCCTCCGCCCGCACCGCGGCCGACAACAAGAGGGCCTGCTGATGAGCCGTACCGACACGGCGCCGCGGAGCGACCAGGCAGCGGCACCGTCCGGCGACGGCATCGTCGCCAAGCTCTCCACCCTGGACCGGTATCTGGCCGTATGGATCCTGCTGGCCATGGCGGTCGGCCTGGGCCTTGGCCGACTGGTCCCGGGCATGAACGACGCTCTGGCGAAGATCGAGGTCGGCGGCATCTCGCTGCCGATCGCGCTCGGCCTGCTCGTGATGATGTACCCGGTCCTTGCCAAGGTCCGCTACGACAGGCTCGACACGGTCACTGGCGACAAGAAGCTGATGGCGTCCTCGCTGGTCATCAACTGGATCGTCGGCCCGGCCGTCATGTTCGCCCTCGCGTGGATCTTCCTGCCGGACCTGCCCGAATACCGCACCGGCCTGATCATCGTCGGCCTGGCCCGCTGCATCGCCATGGTCATCATCTGGAACGATCTGGCCTGCGGCGACCGCGAGGCCGCGGCCGTCCTGGTCGCCCTCAACTCCGTCTTCCAGGTCATCGCGTTCGGCCTGCTGGGCTGGCTCTACCTCGACCTGCTGCCGGGCTGGCTGGGCCTGGGCGACGGCGAGCACCTCGACATCTCCATGTGGAAGATCGCGCTGAACGTCGTCATCTTCCTCGGCATCCCACTGCTGGCCGGATTCCTCACCCGCCGCATCGGCGAGAAGAAGATGGGCCGGGCGAAGTACGAGTCCAACTTCCTTCCGAAGATCGGCCCGTGGGCGCTGTACGGACTCCTGTTCACCATCGTCATCCTCTTCGCCCTCCAGGGGAAGACCATCACCACGCAGCCGCTGGACGTCGTACGGATCGCGCTGCCGCTCCTGGTGTACTTCGCCGTCATGTTCTTCGGCGCGTTCCTGCTGGGCAAAGGCCTGGGCCTGGCCTACGACCGCACCGCGACCCTCGCGTTCACGGCCGCGGGCAACAACTTCGAGCTGGCCATCGCCGTCGCGATCGCCACCTTCGGTGTCACCTCGGGCCAGGCGCTGTCCGGCGTGGTCGGCCCGCTCATCGAAGTCCCGGTGCTGATCGGCCTGGTGTACGTCGCCCTGGCCTGGCGCAAGAAGTTCAACACTCAAGGCCTGACGACGGCCCCGTGACGCACACGACGGACGTGGGGGTGATCGGCGGCGGGCAGGCAGGGTTCGCCGCCGATCGCCACCTGCGCCGCAAGAAGCTCGACTTGGTCGTCCTCGACGCGCTGAAGGATTACCTGGCGCGCTGCTGACCGCCGGGCCGCGGCTGACCGGCGGCTGGGGTCAGACGCGCAGGTCGAGCATGGCGGACATCGCCGCGACCACGGAGGGCGCCACCTTGTAGTACACCCAGGTTCCGCGACGCTCGGAGGTCAGCAGACCCGCGTCCTTGAGCTTCTTCAGGTGGTGGGAGACGGTCGGCTGGGAGACGCCGACGTCGGAGATGTCGCACACGCACGCCTCGCCGCCCGCATGTGAGGCGACCTTGGAGAACAGGCGCAGCCGCACCGGGTCGGCCAGTGCCTTGAACATAGCGGCCATTCGCTCGGCGTCCTCAGGGGAGAGCTCCCCGGCGGTGATCGGCGGGCAGCACGGCACCACGGCCTCGGTGTCCAGCACCGGCAGTTCGACAACCTTCGACTTCGACATGTGTCTATGTTGACACCCATCGATACCAGTGGCAAGCTCCAGGCATCGAATGACATCGATGGATGTCGAAACAAGGGGGCGCCGCCTCGCCGGAGTCAGCTTCTGCGACAGCTTCGCCCAGGTCAGCGACCGTGCCGCCCGAGTCGCGGAGATCCGCCGGCGCACCCAGCCGGCCGCCTTCCCTCACGCACGCTGACCCAGTCCACCCCGTTTGAGGAGACCGAGCATCATGAGCATCCAGCAGCTCCCCGTCATCGTCATCGGCGCCGGCCCCATCGGACTGGCTGCCGCCGCACACCTCGTCGAGCGCGGCATCGAGCCCCTGGTCCTGGAAGGGGGCGACAGCGCTGGTGCGGCTGTGCGCGAGTGGAGCCACGTGCGCCTGTTCTCCACCTGGGGTGAAGTCGTCGACCCCGCCGCCGAGAAGCTCCTTGCCCCCACCGGCTGGGTGAAGCCGGACGGCGCGACCTATCCCACCGGCGGCGACTGGGCCAAGAAGTACCTGCAGCCGCTGGCCGACGTCCTTGGCGACAAGGTCCGCTTCGGAGCGACGGTGACCGGCGTCTCCCGCCAGGGCCGTGACCGTGTCGTCGACGCCGACCGCGACCAGCAGCCCTTCACCGTGCACATCCAGAACGCCGACGGCAGCGAGCAGCGGCTCGTCGCCCGCGCCGTCGTCGACGCCTCCGGCACCTGGTCCACGCCCAGCCCCATCGGCGGCGACGGCCTGCCCGCCCTCGGCGAGCGCACCGCGGGCGCGCGCGTCTCCTACCGCGTGCCCGACCTCAAGGACCCCGCCGTCCGGGCCCGTTACGCGGGCAAGCACACCGCGGTCATCGGCTCCGGCGCCTCCGCGTTCACCGCGCTCGCCTACCTGGCCGACCTCGCCAAGGAGACCCCGGGCACCCATGCGGTCTGGGTGCTGCGGCGCGGCATCGGCGGCTCGACCTTCGGCGGCGGCGAGGCGGACCAGCTGCCCGCCCGCGGCGCGCTGGGCCTGGCGGCCAAGGCAGCCGTGGACGACGGTCACGCCGATGCCGTCACCGGCTTCCGCACCGACGCCGTCGAGCGGCGCGGCGAGCAGCTGGTGCTCGTGGCCGAGGACGGACGCCGTCTCGACCCGGTCGACGAGGTCATCGTCCTCACCGGCTTCCGCCCCGACCTGTCCTTCCTCGACGAGCTGCGCCTGGGCCTCGACGAGCGCCTCCAGGCCCCCCTCGAGCTGGCCCCGCTGATCGACCCCAACCAGCACTCCTGCGGCACCGTCTACCCGCACGGCGTGGGTGAGCTCTCCCACCCGGAGAAGGACGTCTACCTGGTCGGCATGAAGAGCTACGGCCGCGCCCCGACCTTCCTGGCCATGACCGGCTACGAGCAGGTCCGCTCCATCGCCGCAGCCCTCGCCGGCGACAAGGAGGCCGCAGAGCGCGTGGAATTGACCCTGCCGGAAACCGGGGTCTGCGGAGGCGCGGGCCTCTTCGACGAGCCCGCCCCGGCCGAGGCCCAGGAGTCCGGCGGCTGCTGCGCGACCCCGTCCACCGTCCAGATCGGCATCGGAGCCCCGGCCGCCACATCGGGCGGCTGCTGACCGACGCCGACGCGAACGCGACCGCGGCCGATGCCGGAACAGCGGTTCCGGAACGGTCGCGGCCGCGCGCCGTGTCGCCCGCGCTGTGCGCCACCCAGATCACCAGCTGGGGGATCGTCTACTGCGCCTTCCCGGTGCTCAACTCCCGTAGACCGGCGGACACCGGCTGGTCCACGACCTCGACGACCGCCGCATTCTCCGCAGCCCTGCTGGTGTCCGCGATGGTCGACATACCCGTGGGCCGCGCCCTGGACCGGCGGGGCCCACGCGCCGTGATGACCGGTGGATCGGTGCTTGCCGTCGCCGCGATCCTCGCGATCGCCTGCGCGCCCAACCCCACCGCGTTCACCGCCGCGTGGCTGCTGGCCGGAGTCGCGATGGCCGCCACCTTCTACCAGCCCGCGTTCGCCGCCATCACCCGCTGGTGGGGCGAGCAGAGAATCCGCGCCCTCACCGTCGTCACCCTCGCCAGGGTCTGGCCTCCACCGTCTTCGCCCCGCTCGCCGCCCACTTCGACTGGCGCACGACGTACGGCCTCCTGGCACTGATCCTCGCCGCGGTCACCATCCCTGCCCACGCCCTCGCCCTGCGGGCCCCCTGGCCGCCGACCTCCGCGCCACGGTTCGACCGGGAGACCGCGACCAGCGCGTCGATCATCCGCAGCCGCCCCTCCCTGCTCCTGACCGCCGCCCTCACCCTCAACGGCTTCGCGATCTACGCGGTCGTCATCGCCCTCGTACCTCTCCTGACAGAACGCGGCGCCAGCCCCTCCGTCGCCGCGTGGGCGCTCGGCCTGGGCGGCGCGGGCCAGACCCTCGGCCGAACGATGTACGCAACTCTGGCTCGTCGTACGGGAGTCACCCACCGCACGGTCGCCCTCATCGCGCTGAGCGGCGCCACCACGGCTGCCCTCGGCCTCGTTCCCGGACCGATCCCGCTGCTCGTGGTTCTGGCGGTCCTCGCCGGCATGGTGCGCGGCAACCTCACCCTCCTCCAGGCCACCGCGGTCACCGACCGCTGGGGCGCCACGCACTACGGCCGCCTCTCCGGCCGCTGGCGGCACCGGTCACGGTGGCCGGTGCGCCGGCCCCCTTCGCCGGAGCCGCACTGGCGGCGGAACTTGGCGGATACCCGGCACCACCGGACGCTTGAGGGCGGGTCTCTTTCCCCTTGGCCGGTCGGTGTGAGTGTCGGAAGGGGGGACGTACGCCGACGGCGGGGTAGGCGGCCTCAGTTCAGATTCTGGGCGGCGTACAGCGCGCCGAGGGCGGCGGCGAGGAGGCCCAGAAGCAGGCGCAACGCGGTTTCCGGGAGCCGAGGTTGCAGGCGGGCGCCGAGGTAGCCGCCGATCAGACCGCCGAGGCCGCAGGCCAGGCCCAGCCGCCAGTCCGGTGCGACGGCTCCGGAGCTCGCCGGGGCCAGTACGGCGTACGCGGCGGCCCCGGCGACGGAGGTGGTGAACGTCGCGGCGAGCGTGGCCGGTGCGAGGCGGGCCAGTGGCATGCCGCGCGCGGCGAGGAGGGGACCGAGCAGGGAACCGCCGCCGATCCCGTAGATGCCGCCCACCACCCCGACGGCCAGAGCCAGGGCGGCGAGCGCGGGCGCCGACGGCTCGCCCGCGCGGGGATGCCGCCGGGCAGGGGGCGGACGCAGGGTGCGCAGACACAGCCAGGTGCCCAGTGGCAGCAGGAGGGCGGCGACCAGCATGCGGAAGACGTGCGGGCCGGGAAGGGCGAAGACCCGGATGGTGGCGCCGAGGATGACGCCGGGCAGCGTCCAGGCGACGAGGCGCCGGGCGAGGCGGCCGCGCAGAGCGCCGTCGCGACGGTAGCGCCAGAGGGCGCCAGGACCGGCCACCACGTTGAACAGCAGGTTCGTCGGCGTGACCGCGGGGCTGGGCACCCCGAGCACGCTGAGCTGGACCGGGAGGAGGAAGACCGCACCGGAGACACCGACGGGCGCGGTCAGCGTCGAGATCAGCAGGCCGGCCGCGAGCCCTGCCCAGATCGTCCAGTCCACCGCCGCTCCTGCCGCTCCCGGCGCTGCCGCCGTTCCTCGACCGCCCGGTCAGTATCGACGGATGGGGCCGCGCGGACGTGGGCCGGCAACGAGATGTTCACGAGCAGCAGGTGCAGCCCTGCTCGCAGCCGCATGCGTCCGCGTCCCCGATGCGGTCCTTCGGATCTGCTCGGCAGCGGAGCCCCGCCGTTGTGGCGGGGCTCCGTTACGGGACCATCTGCTGGTACGGGGGGCTACCGGTTGGCTGGGTCGGCCTGACGGGAGTCCTTGTCGTTCTTCCAGCGGTCGATCACGCGGCGCCCGAGGTCGTAGGCCATGCCGAGTGCGATCAGGACGATGCACGGCCAGACGTAGACCGGCTCGACGTTGCCGGTGGCGATGGCCACGGTGAGGCCGGTGCCGCCCGTCACGGCGCTGCCTCCGGAAATGATGGTGGAACGCGGGGCGGGGAAGCTCACTTCGACCCGTCGCGCCCCGGCGCCGCCTCCTGTGGCGCCGCCCATGCCGTCGCCTCTCAACAGGGTGGTGGTAGGGCCCGCGACGTGGGCGGGGATATGGCACTTGTCGGGCTGCGCCATCGCCTCGGCGTCCTGCTTCGCCCGACGCTTGGACGGCATAGCGGTCTCCTTCAACGGCTCGTCCTGTAGGGAACCTTGGGGCAGGGAGCGGTCTGCTACGGCCGCTTCTTCACGTTGCTCTCTCCGGTCACGATGCGCACGGTGCGGCGCGTGCGGGACCGCTCGCGAATCTCACGCAGGAGGCGGGCGTGCATCAGCTGGCTGCTTCGCGCGTTCCGGCTCTGCTCGTCGTGCAGGTAGCGCGCTGCTCGGGCCGTGCGGGCCGTGGCCCGGATGGACGCCATGGCCCTCCGAAAGGCCACGCCGAACCACATGCTGGCGACCACCAGGGCCGCCACGGGGAAGATCCCTCCCGGAGCGGTGAAAAACACCAGGGCCGCTACGGCGACGAGGACGCAACCGAGGCTGAGGCCGACACGCACCGTGCGCCTCCAACGGCCCGTGCCGGGAAGTGTGTTGGCGTTGCGCGACTGCCTCGAGCGCCCGCCCGTCCGCTCGAAGGGGGCAGGGTCGGGGTACTTCGTGGAGTCCAGGGTGATGATCAACCGGTCGCTCGGCTGCTGCTTGGGGATCTCGCTTTCGGCAGCCGGGGCGGCGAACGCCTCCTCGAGAGCTTGGGTCTCCTCCCTGCGCGCTCGCTGCCCCGCGCTCCGACGCAGGACTTCGGCCAAGTGCCGGTCGTAGTCGACGTAGGGGAGTTCGTCGAATCCCGGCTCCTCCAGCAGATGCTCTTGGACGATGGGGAACAGCATGTCCTCGATCACCGCGTCGCAGTGGTCAGGATCCTCCGCACGGCCCTCCTCCGCACGGCCTTTCGGGAACGGGATCTGGACGGGCGGGACGATGCGCGGGAGTTCAGGGGTGGTGCCGTCCTGACGCGGGAAATCGCTGTCCGAAGTCATTCTCCTGCCTCCTTATGCGTTGTCCTGGGGGTGCGTGGCTCCCTTATCAAGTCCGGGTAGTGGGCGGTGATGATGGTGCGCGCCCTGGCGGTCGCCCTTCGGTAGTGCGACTTCTCGGTGTTGACGGGGATGTCTTTGATGGCTGCTCGCTCCTCGGGCCCGTATCCCCAGGAGCCGAGGTACAGGCTCACCCGCTGTGAGTGCGGAAGCGGGGCGAGGACTTCGTACAACTGCTGCCGTGTGGTGATGAGCGCGAGCGGGTCCTCGATGATGTGCGCGGACAGGGCGCCCCGGTCGCCGGTGTCCTCGACTTTGCGGTGCGGGTTGTCCTTGCCGAGCCTGCGGTTCTCCTGGCGCAGGCGCTCGATGGCCCTGCGGCGCAGCACGGTGTGGAACATCGCCTCCGGGCTCTCGAACATCCACCAGCCGTCGTGGATCGTGGCCAGGGCGTCGTTCGTGGCCTCCTCCGCATCGGCCTGCCGCAGCCCCAGCCGCAGCCCGATGGCGATGCCGACCCGAAGGTGCCGGCGGAAGAAGCGGAGGAAGGCGGGATCTTGCTCCGCCGGTGGGTGGCCGGTCACTCGCCCTCGCTCTCTGATCCGATCATCGCCTTCGCTCCGGTGGTCTCGGGGGGCGGGCCTCAGAGGGCCCCTTCACTCAAGTAGTCGATGGCGGGTGCCTTCAGGGGTGCACTCGCGATGAAACTCCTCCAAGGGCGGTGATGCGGGGCCCGAGTGGTACGTGGTGTTCAGGGGTAGACCGGCGAAGCGATGAGAGAACTGCCGGGCACTCGGGCTCCGTAGGGGACACCTGCGGCGGCCGCATGTCATGAACTGGACATCCGCACTCTTTCGGTGCGCCAGGAGAGGGGCGATGACGCCATGAACAGATCCGTCTTCACAGGGGCGGTCCGCACGAGTCTCGCGCTCGGCACGGCCCTGGCGTCGACCGTGCTGTGCGCCACGGCGAGTGCGGCTGTGCCCGCGGCGGACGGCGGCACGGAAACGGCCGCCGTCGCGCGTGCGGGTACCGAACGCGGTTGCCCCGTCGTGTACTTCGACCTGGGCGAGACCCTGGTGCACACCGCCGACGACGGCAGTACCAGCTATCAGCCCGGCGCGGCCTCCTATCTGCGAGCTCTGCGTGAACGGCACATCAGGATCGGCCTGATCACCAACGTTCCGTCCTCCTGGGGCGCGACCGACGCCGAGCGTGCCGCACGGCTGAAGAAGGAGGTCGATGCCACGTGGCGGGGCTCGGCGCCCTTCGCCTGGAGGGACTTCGGCGACCGGATTCTCACGCCCCGCACGGAGGCGGAACGCAAACCGGCGCCCGCCCTCTGGGAACGTGCGAAGGCCGGCTCGGGCCGCTGCCGCCTCGTCTACCAGGCGGAGACGGCCGAAGAGGTCAACGTCGCGGCCTCGCTCGGCTATGTGCCGTACCAGGTCGCCCGGCCCCACAGGCCCGCGTTCCTCCCGGTCCGACTGATCGAACTCCTCGGCCACCGGACCCGTTGACCGACGTCCGTACGCTCCCGGAGGGTCTGTGGCACCCGGCGGGGCTGTGACGGAACAACCCCCTCACCCTCGACCCCCGCGCACCGGGCGAAATCGGTCGCCACGGCGGTCTCACTCAACTTCCGGGCGCGGGGCCCCGCACGCTCTGTGCCGCGGCGAGCGTGCGGGAGCCGTTCGGTAAGGTCGTGGACTTTTCGCGCGGCCTCCCGGAGTCTGTTCCCGTGGATTCGCCGCTGACCACCTATCTGCTGCCTGCCGTCCTCGCCGTGATCATGTTCGGTCTCGGACTCGGCCTGACGGTGGCCGACTTCCGCAGGATCGCGGCGTATCCGCGGCCGGTGGCCGTCGCGCTCGTCTGCCAGCTGGTGCTGTTGCCGGCCATCTGTCTGGGCCTGGTGCTGGCCTTCGACCTGGGTCCCGCGCTCGCCGTCGGCATGATGTTGCTCGCGGCCTCTCCCGGCGGCACGATGGCCAACATCTTCAGCCATCTGTTCGGCGGCGACGTCGCCCTCAACATCACGCTGACCGCCATCAATTCGGTCATCGCCGTCGTCACCCTGCCGATCGTCGTGAATCTCTCGCTCGACCACTTCATGACCGGCACGGACGAGGCGCTGGGACTGCGCTTCGACAAGACACTGCAGGTCTTCCTCATCGTGCTGGTGCCGGTCGCGGCGGGGATGCTGGTCCGCCATCGCCGTCCGGAGTTCGCGGAGCGCTCCACGCGGGCGGTCAAGGTGACGGCGGTCGCCGCGCTCGTCGGCATCATCATCGCCGCGCTGGCCGCCGAGCGGGAGAACGTGCTCGGCTATCTCGCCGATGTCGGCCTCGTCGTCTTCCTCTTCGGCGCGATCTCCCTGACCGTCGGCTACGGCGCGACCCGGTTGGCCCGCGGCGATCACCGGCAGTCCGTCGCCACCTGCTTCGAGATCGGCATGCACAACACCACGCTGTCGATGGCGATCGCCCTCAGCCCCTCGCTGCTGGACAGCACCCGGATGGCCATTCCCTCCGCGGTGTACGCGGTGGGAATGTTCGCCATGGCCTTGACCGCCGGCTTCCTGCTGCGCCGCATCGCCCCGGCCGAGACTGCCGCCGCCGTCGCGGGAGCACCTCCGGCGCCCCTCCGAAAGCCTGAAGCCGAGTAGGCGGGTGCGCATGCGGTGGGGGTCGGCGGTGGGGGCGGAGGCGTTGTCCCGCCTCACACGAGCCTGCCCGGCCCCGGAGCCTAAGCCTGCCCGGCCAGGTGCTCGGGTTCGAGTACGAAGACGGGGATCACGCGGTCGGTCTTCTCCTGGTAATCGGCGTACGGCGGATACGCGGCGACCGCCCGCTGCCACCACAGGGCCTTCTCGTCCCCGGTGAGCTCACGGGCGATCATGCCCTGGCGTTCGGGGCCGTCCTGGAGATCCACCTGCGGGGCGGCCTTGAGGTTGAAGTACCAGACCGGATGGCGCGGGAAGCCCGCCTTCGACGCCACCGCCGCGTACCGCCCCTCGTGCTCCACGCGCATCAGCGGAATCTTGCGGATCCTGCCGCTCTTCGCGCCGCGCATCGTGACGATGACGACCGGCAGGCCCGTGTCCCAGAGCGTCGTGCCCTCTGTGCCACCCGAACTCTCATACAGCTCGACCTGTTCGCGTATCCACTGCGCCGGACTCGGGTCGTACGGGCCCTCAAGAGGCATCGCATTCACCGCCGTTGTCGTGTGCGGATTATCTCGGGACAGTCCAACACAAGCCTCGCGCGAAGGGGAGACCGCCGTTCCCGCTCTGTCCGACCCGCGCCAGACTCTGCCCGACCCGCACCAGGCCCACGTTTCCCCGACGTCATCCCCCCGGGGCTCTCCCCGGCGCCTTCGGTGAGCTCTACGGGGTCTGCGACGCGGGGTGGGCCAGGTCCTTGAGGGCGGTGGGGGTTTCCAGGCCTCCGAGGGGGTGCCACGTGTTGCCGGCCTGGGCCGTGAGCACGATCAGCGCCGCCACGAAGGTGAGTGAGGCCAGCACGAAGGAGCCCTGGAGGACGTAGGGGTCGTTGGGGTCGGTGCGGCGCAGCAGGAAGAAGGCGTGCACGGCGGGGGCTGCCGCGCCGAGGCCGTAGCACCAGAGAGCCAGGTGGTTGACCGTGGTGCCCAAGTGGCGACGGGCAGCGGGAGCGTGGGCGAAGAGGTCGTTCAGATGAGTGCGGACGGCCGTCTGGAAGGCGGGGTCGCGGCCGATGTCGCCGACGCGTGTGCGGTCGCGGACATGCTGGTACCGGCCGATGGCGCGGAACGCGGCCGCGGTGACCGGGTGCGCCGGCTCAGCCGCGGTCTCCGTCAGCTTCATGCCGTCCCGGTCGAGCAGCTTGTCCTCGCTCATCAGACGGACGGCCACCGCGGCCGCGCGAGAGGAGTTCAGCAGCAGCCTGCCGGGTTGGTGGTCGGTCGAGCACAACGGTTCGGAGGTGCTCAGCAGGTCCGCGTGGTACGCGTCGAGCCCCGGCCAGGCCCGCACCTGCCGGACCGTCCGAGCCTCCACCGACCGCCGCCACGGCCGCGTCACCAGACCCAGCACGATGTTCACGCCGGCCAGCGAGACCAGGCAGGTCATCAGCATCTCCATGGACACGACGATCGATGGCGCGATGTGCGGCCCGCAAGACCCGGGTTCCTACCGGCGCTCCAAACGGGGCCGCGTAAGCCCCGACAGGGTCATGATGACCCTGCCCCGCTGACACACGTTCCCCCAGGGCGCTTACGTCAGCGGGGCAGGCATCCACGCCGCGGCTACATGTCCGACCGCGGTCTGCCGCGCCCGCCTCCGGCCAGCCGGTTCGCGTCGGCTGCGTCATCCACGGCAGTTGTGTCGGGCACCCCGGTCTCGGCCGGGAGCTCCGTTGGTACCGGCGGCTCCTGGCCCCGCTTCACCACCCCGCTGCGCAGCAGCAGTTGGAAGGCTCCGAGCAGTACCGCCGTCGCGAGCGCGCTGTGCCACAGCAGGGCGTCCAGGTGTCCGGCGGAGAGGTAGGCGCCCGCGGCGACCGCGGCCAGGGCGCACACCGCGCGGTCCACGATGCTCTCGATCGACAGCAGCGTGGCGCGCGGGGCGTGCGCGGGCACCGCGTCGTTCACCAGCTTGCGTTGGATGGGGTACGCGAAGCCGGTCGCGGCGGCGAACAGGCAGAGCAGCGCGACCACGGCCCACGGCCCGCCGAGCGTCATGGCCGCCAACGTGCCCGCGAGCGCGAGGCTGAGGATCGAGACCCAGGCCACCGGTGGCAGACGGCGGCTCAGCCACTGGGGGCGGGCCGAGGCCACCGCCTCCGCCACCGTCATCGCGGCAAGCACGCCGCCGTGCGAGGCCTCCGCGATGCCGTGGTCCAGCAGGATCGGCTGGAAGAGGTTGACCTGGCAGATCCGCGAGAGCGTGAAGACGGCGACGCCCTGCACCATCACCAGCGCCAGCCACCGTGAGGAGGCGACGCAGCGCAGCGCGGAGCCCGCGTCCCGCAGGAAAGCGCCGCCCCTGCGCCCTGCCGCGGCCTTTTCCGCGCCGCGGCCCGGCCCCGCGAGCCGGGGCAGGGCGATGGCGCAGGCGAGGGAGCCCGCCGCGCTGGCGGCGCTGAGGACGTACGGCGCCCCGTGGGCGAGGGCCATCAACGGGCCGACCAGCGGCCAGCACACGACTTTCGCGGCAAGGCCCAGGGCCCGCGCGGTGCCTTCGGCCTTGAGGTAGTGCTCGTCGCAGTTCTCGGCCCGCAGTCCGTCGTACAGATAGGCGCTCGCCGCGCCTGAGGTGAGCGAACGGCCCGCGGCGATGGCCAGGAAGTGGACGAGGAATCCGGTGTACGAGGCGCTGATCACCGGTGCCAGGTTCGCCGCCGTCATGACCACCGCCCCGGCCCGCAGGCAGTTGCGGGTGCCGATCCGGTCGGCGATCAGCCCGGTCGGGATCTCGAACAGGCAGAAGGCCACGTAGTAGATGCTCTGGATGCCGAAGATCTGCGCGTCCGTCAGGCCGGCGGCCTTCTGGTAGGCGTAGAACACCGGCATCCACCACAGCAGGTTGAAGAGCAGCTGGAAGCCGTAGTTGAGCCGGATGATGCGGCGGGCTGTGTCCGTCAGGCCGCCGCCCCCCTCCTTGCCGGGACGCGCCCGCCCAGGTCGCGGGCTCACAGCGCGTACGGGCGGATCTGGACCAGGCGGAAGTCGCCCCGCTCGGTCATCAGCCACTCGATGTCCAGCGGCTTGTCCACCTCACCACCACCGAGGTCCGGCCCGCTGAAGTGGGACTGCAACAGCCGCCCGGTCAGGGACAGGTCGGCGAGCCGGGCGCGGGTGGCGGCGGACAGCGCGTCGCCCCAGGAGCCCAGGGCGACGGTGCGGCCGCCGCCCTCCACCGTGTTGTAGAGGTACTGCTGCGGCAGGACCGAGCCGTCGACCACCTGCTCGGGGGAGCCGGGGGAGCAGTTGAGGTAGACGTTGCGGAAGTCCTCGCGGCGGGTGGGGTTGCACGTCACCAGGACACCGCCGAGGGAGGCGGGCACGTACTTCTGGATGATCACGCCCATGTAGGTGTCGTCCAGGGAGATGCCCACCTGGTGGCGCAGGCGCACGCTGCGGGGCGACACCAGGGAGGCCCACACCTGCCGTACGGCGTCCAGGAGTTCGCCGGTGCCGTGCACGGTGGTGACGGAGTCGTAGACGCCCGCCGCGGAGAAGCCCGGAAGGTCCTCGGCGTTGGACGAGGAGCGCACCACCAGACGCGGACGCGCGCCTTCGCTGGCGGGAAAAGCCTGGCTGATCTGTCGGGCGACCGTCTCGGGGAGGGGCGTGTGCCGGATCAGGTGCTGAAGTTGCAGGCACAGCGCGTCCAGGACGTCGGTGGCATCGAGTTCGAGCGCCATCTTGAGCTTGCCGATGCCCTGTTGGAGGGCGGGGGAGGAGGCGAGGAAACGCTGCTGGAGCGCGAAGGGCAGCGCGACGCCGTCCGGCGCGCCGACCGTCCGGGCCACGAAGTCGGCGGCACCGGCGCGCAGTTCGGCCGTGGAGGGCGCGTGCAGGCCCAGCCGGGCCGCGAGGTGCCCGTGGAGGTCCTGGCGCGGCGGGCGGGGCCGGCCGTAGAAGGCGGTGAGATCGGCCGTCCTGCTGTCGAGTACGTGGTGCAGCTCGCCGAGGTTGGCCGCCTTGGTGCCGTACCGGTCCCGGTCGCTACTGCGCAGCCGGTGCAGGGACAGGACCGGGGTGTCGTCGAGCAGGGGCGGTTCGAGGCGGATGCGTTGCTGGTGCCAGGCCGGGGCCTGCAGGTCCGGCTCGTGGTCCAGCCGCTCCAGGGAGATCTCGTCCTCGCGCACGCGGTAGCGCACCCACGCCTCGTCCAGGCCGTCCCGCTCGACGAGGTGGTCCAGGTCGCGCACGATCGCGTTGGGTATGCCCCAGCCGGAGGCCAGGACATTGGTGTGCGACAGCGGGGTGATCGGCGCGGTGTTGAGGAAACCGGCCACCCGGGGCACGTCGTCGGGCAGGCATGGCATGGCCACGATGTCCGCCCAGCCGAGCAGGTCCTCCGCCGCCGCGTACTGCTCGGGCGTACGGAAGTAGCGCAGTCGCCCGGTGGCCTCGCCGACGTTCAGCGGCGTGCGGGTCCTGGAGCCGAAGAGCTCATGGCTCAGGATGCGCGGCACGCGCAGTTCGCTGATCGCCGTCAGCGCCTCCTCCTGCCCGTGGTTGGCGGGCTTGAGCAGGACCGGCAGCCTGCCGTCGACCCGGACCCGGACGAACTCGTAGAAGAGGCAGAGCAGTTCGCCGTGCATGGTGTCGGCTTCGGTCGTCTCCAGGACGAGGAAGGTGCGCTCGGGGCCCTCCGCGTCCTGCTCGGTGTGCAGGGACAGCACGCCGAGCAGGAAGCGGCGCCCGCGGTCCATGTAGACGGAGGTGTTGAACGCGTCCAACTCCGCGTCCAGCGCGGCCAGGTCCATGCCCAGGATGCGGGTGGCGATGTAGTTGACGTGGAAGGGGTGTGCGGCCGTGTCGAGGAGGTGCCAGGTGTTCTCGGCACGGTCGACGACGACCTTGAGGTAGGGGTGACCGGCCAGGACGCCCGAGAGCGTACGGAAGAGCGGCAGGGAGAGGTTCTCGCCGACGACCGTGCGGTCCGCGACCGGTTCGGCGGCGCCGCTGAACAGCTGGGCGGTCATCGGGACACCTGCGCGGGCTGTGCGGCGGGCAGGACGCGGGGCAGGGCGTCCACCAAGGTCTCGAAGTCGCGCAGCACGGTGGCCGGGTCGGTGGCGGAGAGCAGGCACAGGGCCGCCATGGTGTTGGCGCCCGCCGCAGGGTCGTAGACCGGCACGACGTCGCCGTCGGCGAGCGAACTCTCCGCGACCACCGACAGCTCGCTGCCCCCGCTCAGTGCCACGTCCGCGGTGACCGCGGAGAAGTCCCAGACCTTGCGGCCCGGCCAGGCCTTCCCCTGTCCGTCGACCGCGAGGACGACCAGGGAGCCCGCCGCGCCGCGTGCCTGTTCCGGCGTGAGGGCCTGCTCGGGCCACGCGACACGGTGGCCGAGGAGGTGGTCGACGAGCATGCCGACCAGGTCCAGCCCGAAGACCTCCTCGATCTGCGGCACCGTCATCGCGCCGCCGAAACGGGCGGCCGTCTCGATCAGCCACATGCTGCCGTCCGCGCCGAGCTTGATCTCGGTGTGGATGCCGCAGTCGCGCAGGCCGAGGGCGTCGACGGCCTCCCGGGCCAGGGCCACGATCCGGTCCTGGGCGTCCGGGGGCAGCAGGGCGGGGGTGATGCCCGCGCGTTCGGTGAACGGCTCGACGGTGGGCATCCGGCCGCTGAGGCACACCGGGTGGAAGACGCCGTCCGCCACGACGCCCTCGACGCTGACGTAATCGCCCCAGCCGGGTTCGTCGAACCAGTCCGCGGCGGTGCCGGTCACGATCTGCTCGACGACGAAGTCCGTGTCGGCCTCGGCGACATGCAGCTCCGCGTACCCCAACTGGGCCGATTCGGCCATCACTTCCCGCGAGCGGTGCCAGGCGCCGGACACCTCGTGGGGGGAGCGGATGATCTGGTGCGCGGTGGACCCCGCGCTCCAGGCCGCCTTGAGGAGCAGCGGGAAGGGCAGGGCATCGGCCGCCGCGTGCAGGTCCGCCTCCGTGGCGACGGGGCGGAACGCGGGCTGCGGCAGGGCGTGTCGCTGCCAGGTGCGCCGCATCAGACGCTTGTCGCGGGCGAGCGCGGCGGCGCTGCCGGCCCCGGCCAGGCCGAGCGCCTCGCAGGCCTCGGCGACGGCCACGACCGCGTACTCGGAGAAGGTGAGCACCGCGTCCGCGCCCACGGCCCTGGCCTGCGAGACGATCAGGGACACCAGGTCGGAGCGCTGCGCATCGGTCGGTGTCACCACCGTGGCGCACAGGCTGTGGGCGGCGCCTGCCACGGAGGGAGGAAGAGCGCTGAGCGCCAGCAGGTGCACTTCCGCCCTGGCGGCCGTCCGGGACAGGACGTGACCGAGCGGCGGACCACCCTTGGCATGCACTAACAGCACCTTGCTCACTGAAGTTCGTCTCCATTCGTCCGGTTGGTGCGTCTCGTCGTACGGGTCGGTGACGCGCGTAGAGCGCGGGGGAGATCACCCCGTGTCCATCGCGGGGCGTGTTCACCCGCACACTCAAGGAGACCAGGCGACAGGCGCCCGCGGCGCCACGGGGGACTCCGTGGACTCAGGCAAATGCCTGAGTACCAGCACGCGTTGGGCCGCCCGCGGGGTGCGCGAGGGATCACGGGCCGACGCGCGGTCGCGCCGTCGCACTCGGGCGGCCCGCCACTTCGGCCGAGAACCGAGCATGTGCGCGACCGGGACGGGATACGCATCGCGTGGTGACTGTGCGTCAACCAGCCGTATACGGACGGAGAGACCGCTGTGGACGATGCCAACCTCAAGGCGCTGCTCGAGAACCTTCCCGTGTTCTGGTGGGAGGTCGATCAGCCGTGGCAGGTGCTGGAGAGGGGAGGCGGCGCCTTCGCCGACACCGGCACGGCGCAGCGCTTCCTGGAGCGGATGCACCAGGAACTCTCGGCCCCGGGGCACCCACCGCAGCAGGGCTGCTGGCAGGCCCGGTTCGACGGCCGCACCTTCGACGTGAGCTCGTCACTGGACGAGAACCACGCCCCCAGCCGTACGCGCGGCCTCGCGGTGGAGGTCGACGCCCACCCCACCGCCCCGCGCCGGTACGCCGCCTTCGCGGACCTCGTCGACCTGGCCCCGGCCGCCGCCTTCATCCGGGACCGGCACGGACGCTACCTGTGGGCCAACCACGCCTACGCCCACCTCTACGGCACCACGCCCCAACAGCTCGCCGGCAAGTGCATCGAGGACTTCGACGCCCCCGCCGAGGCCGTCCAGTTCCGCGCCCTCGACCAGGAGATCCTCACCCGGGGCACGCCCGTACGCCACACCCTCGGCTACCGCCGCCCGGACGGCAGCGTCGGCCAGGCGGTGGGCCACCGCTTCCCCGTACGGGAGAACGCGCAGACCTGCGTCGCCGGGATCTACGTGGACATCACCGACCACCTCCGCGCCATGGTCCAACGGCGGGAAGCCGAGGAGAACCTCCAGGCGCTGCGCGACCACAGCGGCGTGCCCTGCGCACTGCTCTCGGCCAACGGGCGCGTGCTCGAGGCGAGCGCGGCGGCGGCCGAGCTGGTCCAGCTCAGCCTGCCCCACCTGGTCGGCCGCCGCGCGCACACCCTGCTCGCCCCCACTCCCGAGCTCGACCGGCTGCGCCGCGGATGGAACGGCCTGATAGCCCGCCGCACCAGACGGGTGGAGACCTCCGCCGTGCTCGTCGACGCCCAGGGGCGCCAGCGCCGCGCGCAGCTCCACCTCACCACGGTCGGCCATACCGCCGCCCGCGCCCGGCACGTCTGGGCCGTCGTCACCCATCAGAGCCTGGCCCACGAGGCCCACCCCTCGCTGACCGCCGCCCAGATCCGCATCCTGTCCCTCCTGGCGGAGGGCAGCAGCAACAGTGATATCGCCGCCTCGCTGAAGCTGTCCCGGCAGACGGTCGACTACCACCTCAGCCGCCTGCGGGACATCCTGGGCGCCGCCACCCGCCCCGCCCTCGTCGCCCGCGCCTACGTCCTGGGCATCCTCGCCCCCCGCGCCTGGCCCCCGCGCTCGGCCACGGCGGCGCATCCGCTCAGTACGGCCTGACGAGGACCTGACGGGGACCTGACGGGGAGGAGAGGCTGGTCGGCCCGGCCTGGTTCCGCCTGGTGGGGCGTGACCAGAGCGACGATCCGGCTGTTCGCGACGCCGATATGCTGAGTCCGTGATGATCAGGGGGAAGGGCGGGCAGTGGCTTGTCGCCGCCCTGACCGCTTGTGCGGTACTCGCCTCAGGGTGTACGGACTCGGTCGACGCCGACGAACTGCCCGGCGTGTACCGCAACGACGCGACCGGCGGCGAGATCCAGCTGGAGTCCGACGGGGCGTTCTCCGCCACTGATGTGTCGACCGGCGTGCTCCCCGGCCCCGCCGACTTCAGCGGCCGCTGGGAGTTCGTCGACAACGACGCGTCCAGCGACTTCGTCTACCTGACGGTCGACGACGGCGGACTCGGCAAGATCGGCGGCATCCAGCTCTACCCGGGCGGCCGGGAGACGGTGGAGTTCCGCACGCCGGACAAGCCGCCGTCCCTGGTGCTCACCCGGGTGGCAGCGCCGTAGATCCCGCGTTCCCGGTCCAGGTGAGATCTGGTCCCCGTGCGCGTGTGGGTCGCCGGCACCAACTGACGCACATCGCCCCCTGCTGTCCGGCCGGGCAGATCACTGTGCCGGTGGTGGCGCCTCTGCGGACGTCAGAATCGCGCTCGCGACAACCGCGAAGAGGCGATCGGCGCGGGACGCGAGCGAAGGCTGATCGCCGAGCCAGGCGAGCGCCGCGATCAGCGCGAACAGATCGGTGCCGTCGATGTCGGTCCGCGCCGTGCCCGCGGCCTGGGCGCGGGTGAGGAGACGCGCTCCGGCCGCGCGCAGGGTGACGCACGAGGCGTGGAGCGCTGATTCGGTGTCCTCGATGGCGGCTGCCATCAGCACGGTCACGCCCCGGTACTCGGTCGTCCACGCGACGCAGTCGCGCAGCCATGAAGCGAGAGCGTCTTCGGGCGAGTTCGACGTCTCGAGTTCGGCTGCCTTGGCCGTCAGTTCGTCGAAGCTCGTGCGGAGCAGGGCCTCGAGCAGGGCCTCGCGCGTGGGGAAGTGCCGCAGCAGGGTCGCGAGCCCGACATCGGCCCTGCGCGCGATGTCGCGCAGCGACACGTCGACGTCCTGCTCGGTGATGGCGGTGCCCGCTACTGCGAGCAGGTGGTCGCGGTTCTTCCTGGCGTCGGCCCGCATCTGTCCCTCTTGCTTGACTATCCGGATCAGTGGTCCATATATTCGGATCAGTGGTCCACTTATGTGGATCGCTGATCCGAATAAGCCTATCCCGCAGCGCGGGCAGGAGAAGACGATGCCGACACACACGATGAGGGCGATCCGGCTCCACGAGCACGGCGGCCCAGAGGTGCTGCGCTACGACGAGGTGCCGATTCCCGAGCCGGGGCCGGGCGAGGTGCTCGTTCGCGTCCACGCGGCCGGCATCAATCCTCCCGACTGGTACCTGCGCGACGGGATGTCCAATCTGCCTGAGGAGACGAGGCCGAAGTTCAGCCTGCCCGTGATTCCGGGGACCGACCTGTCGGGTGTCGTCGAGGCCGTCGCCGCGGACGTGGACGGTCTCGCCGTCGGTGACGAGGTCTTCGGCCTCCTTCGCTTCCCCAGCTTCGACGGCAGCACCTATGCCGAGTACGTGGCCGCGCCCGCGTCGGACCTCGCACTCAAGCCGCCCGGTATCGATCACGTGCACGCCGCCGGGGCGCCCATGGCCGGGCTCACCGCATGGCAGTTCCTGATCGAGCTCGGACACGATCACCCGTCGCCCTTCCAGGCGGCGAAGCACCGCCCGGTGCCACTCGACACCGACACGACGGTGCTCATCAACGGCGCCGCGGGCGGCGTGGGGCACTTGGCGCTCCAGCTGGCGAAATGGAAGGGTGCACGGGTCATCGCGGTGGCATCGGGCGCCCATGAATCGTTCCTGCGCGAGCTCGGCGCCGACCAGTTCATCGACTACACCAAGAGGCGCCCCGAGGAACTCGTGCACGGCGTCGACCTCGTTCTCGACGCCGTCGGCGGCCCCTACAGCAGGCGCTTCCTGCGCACGCTCAAGCGTGGCGGCTCCCAGTTCCCCGTGTTCTTCGGCGAGTTCGACGACGAAGAGACCGCGAAGCTGGGCGTCACCGTCACGGCCACCCAGGTCCGCTCGAACGGCGCGCAACTCGCCGAACTGGGAAGCCTGCTCGACGCGGGCACGGTTCGCGTCGCGATCGACAGCACGTTCGCGCTCGCGGATGCCCGGGCCGCGCACGAACGCGCTGCCCGAGGGCACATCCAGGGCAAGATCGTGCTCACGGTCGCTTAGGGGCGAGCTGCTCGACCGACGCGCCCCTCGGGCGCGCGAGCAGCGGCCCGGCCCCCGGAGCCGCGCCGACGGCTGACGGACACCGGCTCAGCCGTGCTCGTGCAGGTACGCCTCCAACTGCGCGGCCCCGGCCAGCATCGCCCGTCCGCGGGCGGACAGCCGGCCGTGCCAGTCGCGCAGTGCCGCCTCCAGCGGCTCCAGCCCGCCGGCCGCCCGTACCTGGGCGATCAGCGGGGCGATCTGCTCCAGCAGGTGGCCGCCCCGCCGGAGTTGGTGGGCCAGCCGGGCGTCTCGTACGTCGGCCTCGTCGTAGACGCGGTATCCGGTCCGCGGATCGCGGCGCGGGCGCACCAGACCGGCGCGCTCCCATTTGCGCAGCGTCGCGGGCCGGATGCCGAGCTGCTGGGCCAGCGGCCCGATGAACGTGGAGCCGGGCGGCCCGGACACCGCGGCCGGCTCCGGTCCCGCACCGGGCCCGGGCGCCGGGGCGGGCTCCAGATCGCGCAGGGCCTTCTCCACGGCCTGGAGGGTCCGCCGGTCGTCGAGGAGCTGGGCGTGACTCTCGTCGATGCGGTGGAACGCCTCGTCGGCCGCGCCCTGGTTCACGGCCCGCATGATCGCCGTCGCCGTCGCGTGGCCGTGGCCGGGAACCAGGGCAAGGAACGCGCGCAGGGCCCCGGCGTGCAGCGCGGTATAGGTGCGGTAGCCGTGGGGTGTGCGCTCGGCGGCCGGAAGGATGCCGGCCTCCTCGTAGTTCCTGACCGCCTGCGTGGACAGGCCGTGTCCGCGCGCCAGGTCGATCGGCCGGAGTCGCCCACCGTTTTGAAGGTTTCGTCCCATGCCCCTGCCGATATCGCGGAGAAGTTTCAACCGAGGGTTCAACGATACCGTTTAAGGCATGGCTACTGACATCCAGGACACCGTCCACGCCGTCGAGGCTGCCGCCGTCATGAGGCTGCTTGCGGCCCGACCCAGGCTGCTCGCGCTGGGCGAGCCCACTCACGGCGAGGACGCTCTGCTCGAGCTGCGCAACGACCTCTTCCGGCAACTCGTGGAGCAGGAGGGCTACCGGGCGATCGCGATCGAGAGCGACTGCATGATGGGCCTGGTCGTGGACGACTACGTCACCTCGGGTACGGGCACTCTCGACGAGGCCATGGAGCACGGCTTCAGCCACGGCTGGGGCGCCTCCGCGGCCAACCGCGAGCTCGTGCGCTGGATACGGGCCCACAACCAGGGGCGGCCCGCCTCCGAGCAGGTCCGCTTCGCCGGTTTCGACGGCCCGCTGGAGATGACCGGTGCGGCGAGCCCGCGGCAGGCCCTCACCGCCCTCCACGCCTACCTCGCCGACCGGGTGGACGCGGACCTGCTCGCCTGCACCGCGCAGACACTCGACGGCCTGCTCGGCACCGACGACCGGTGGACCGACCCCGCCGCGATGATGGATCCGGCCCAGTCCGTGGGGCAGTCGGACGAGGCCGCTCGGCTGCGGCTGCTCGCCGACGAACTGGCGGCGCTGCTCGAAGCACAGCGGCCCCAGCTGAGCACGGCGACGTCGCGCGACGGCTGGGAGCGGGCGTGTCTGTACGCACGCACCGCCACCGGCCTGCTGCGCTACCACCACTGGATGGCCGACACCTCACCGGCCCGACTGACCCGACTGGCGGGCCTGCGCGACCAGATGATGGCCCACAACCTCCTGGCCCTCGCCGAACGGGACCCGGCCCTCATCCACGCCCACAACAGTCATCTCCAGCGGAACAAGAGCACGATGCGCATGGGCGGGCTGCCGCTGTCGTGGTGGGGCGCCGGTGCGCTGGTGAGCGCCCGACTCGGCGAGGAGTACGCCGTCGTGGCCACGGCCCTGGGCACGATCCGGCACCAGGGAGTGGAGGCCCCGTCGCCGGACAGCGTCGAAGGGCTCTTGTACGCGCTCCCGGAGGACCGCAGCGTCATCGACGCCCCGCGGCTGGCGGCCACTCTCGGCGACGCGCTGCCCGCACAGCGCGTATCTCCCTGGTTCGGCTATGCCCCGCTGGACCCGGCTCACCTGGCGGACAGCGACGGGATCGTGTTCGTCAAGGACGTTGCACAGGCCTGAAGCCGGCGCCGCGGGGCAGCCGGTCAGCGTGCCGGGGAAGCCCGGGGAAAGACGTTGGGCAGGAGCGGTGCTGTCGGACAGTCAGAGTATTTCGCCGGTGCGGGGGGTGGTTGCCAGAAGGGTGCGACTTGGGGGATGGTTGCCTAAAGGCAATGTTTCTACGAGTTGATGAGGTGAGGGATTCGCCCAGCGAGTCCTCCGTTTTTGGTCGCTACCCGAGCGCAGACCGCCGCCAGTTCCACGCTCAGCTCTCCGCTGGGCCATGCGCCCTACCCCGTCCTCGTCGCTGACGCCAAGGGCGCCGTCCTGCTGCGCAACGAGGCGGCCGCCCTGCTCCTGCCCGGGGCCCGCCCCGGAACCGCGTTCACGGACGTGGTGCCCGAGTGGCTCTCCGCTGCGCATGACGCACTGCGGGTGCCCGGCCGGCCCCCTGCTCAAACGGCGGGCACACCGGTCTCGGGCGTGATCGGCGACCGCAGTTTCGAGGCGCACCCCAGCGCGCAGGGCGATGGCACCGTGGTGTGGTGGCTGGTCGACGACACCGACCACCAGCTGGTGCGGGACGCCCTGCACATGGAGCGTGAGCGGACCGAGTTCCTGGCCAAAGCGTCCAACCTGCTGCTCTCCTCCTTGAACCTGGAGCGCTGCATGGACGTGACGGCGGAGCTGGCCGCGGAGTACCTCGCCGACGCCGCGCTGGTCATCGCGCCCTCGCGCGGGCAGCGGCTGCCGGTGATGACCTGCCTGCACGGCCACAGCCCCGTCCGCTCCCAGGAGTCGGCGGACCCGGACGACGTGCCCGGTCTCGGCGAGGCCCTGCGCGGCTTCCCGCCGGTGCCGTCACGATGGATCGATCCCTCGGTCGCACCGGACTGGATGGTGCCCGAGGGCTTCGGGCCGGTCGGCTCCATAGTGATCACCCCGCTGCCCGGTCACGGCGTCGCGGCCGGCGCTCTGGTCCTCCTGCGCAGCTCCAGCACGGCGGCGTTCACCGATGGCGAGGAGGTCTTCGCCCGGCTGTTCGCCACGCGCGCCGGGGCGGCCATGTCGGCCGCACGCCTGTACGCGGAGCAGACCTCGATCACCGAGGTCCTGATGCGCGAGCTGCTTCCCCCCGCGCTGCACCAGATCTCCGGGGTGGACTTCGCCGGCGGCTACCGCCCGTCGGAGGACCACGAACGGATCGGCGGGGACTTCTACGACGTGCACCCCGCCGTCGTCGAGGGCGACGCGTCCCTGGTGGCGCTGGGTGACGTCTGCGGCAAGGGGCTGGAAGCCGCCGTGCTGACCGGCAAGATCCGCAACACCCTGCATGCCCTGCTGCCCATGGCGGACGACCACCAGCGGATGATCAGCTTGCTGAACACCGCTCTGGTCAATTCCCACCACACCCGGTTCGCGACGCTGGTCCTGGCCTCTGCCATGCGGGAGGGCAACGAGGTGAGCCTGCGGCTGACCAGCGCCGGTCATCCCGCTCCGCTGATCATCCGTAGCAGCGGTGCGGTGGAGGAGGCCGAGACGCGCGGCACGCTGGTGGGGGCGATTCCCGAGGCCCGGGCCCACACCGCCGCCGTCACGCTCGCGCCCGGCGAGTCCTGCGTGCTCTACACCGACGGGATCACCGAAGCCAAGGGCGGACCGATGGGCGGGGCCGAGTTCGGGGAGCAGCGCCTCCAGCGCGTCTTGACCGAGTGCGCGGGCATGCCGTCCGAGAGCATCGTGGAACGCGTCCAGATGCTCGCCTCCCAGTGGGTGGGCAAGGGCCGGCACGACGACATGGCCGTCGTGGTGATCTCCGCGCCCCGCACCCACCATCTCAGTGCGGTGGACGGCCACACTCGGGGCAGGTACACCGCATGAGCATCCGTACTCCACACCGAACTCCGCCCGACATAGCAGTCCAGGATCTGGCCGACGCACTGTGGGACGCCGTCGCCGTGGCCGACGAATACGCGGCCACCAGCGTGGTGCTGCGCGCTCTGGACGAGGGCGTCGCACCGGAGAGCGTGCTGCTGAATGTGATCGCGCAGGTGCAGGGCAAGGTCGGTGAGGAGTGGGCCGCCAATCGCCTCAGCGTGGCCCAGGAGCACGCCGCGACCGCCATCAACGAGCGGGCCGTGGCGGCACTGTCCGTGCATCCGGCGGCGCGCACCACCCCGGACCGGGGCAGGATCACGGTGGCCTGTGTGGACGGCGAATGGCATGCGCTGCCCGCACGCCTGCTGGCCGAGGTGCTCAAACTGCGCGGCTGGCACGTCGATTACCTCGGCGCGCAGGTCCCCGCCGCCCACCTCATAGCCCATCTGCACCGCACCGACGCCGACGCGGTCGCCCTCTCCAGCTCGATCGCGGCCCGGCTGCCCACCGCGCACGCCGCGATCACCGCCTGCCAGGCCATCGGCGTACCCGTACTCGCCGGCGGAGCCGCCTTCGGACCCGACGGCCGCTACGCCCGCCTGCTGGGCGCCGACGCCTGGGCCCCCGACGCCCGTGCCGCGGCCGACCGGCTCGCCCGGCAGCCGCTGCCGCGCCCGCAGCCCGATCACCAGCCCATCGACGACCTGCCCCACCTGGACGACCAGGAATACACCCTGGTGTCGCGCAGCACGACGTCCCTGGTCCGCACCGTCTTCACGTCCCTCGAAGACGCCTTCCCCGCCATGCGCACCTACAGCGACCAGCAGCGTGAACGCACCGCGGAAGACCTCGCGCACATCGTCGAATTCCTCGCCACCGCCCTGTACCTCGGCGACGAGGACCTGTTCACCTGGTTCATCACCTGGACCTCCCAGATCCTCACCGCGCGCGGCGTGCCCGCCCACAGCCTGCCGCCGGCCCTGGCCATCCTGGCCCGCGAACTCAAGGATTTCCCCAGAGCCACCCGCATCCTCGAACACGGCATCGACGCGCTCACCCCCCACCACCGCACCACCGCCGGGAACTCCGCATGACCACGACGCCCCCCTCCCCCCTGCGCCTGACCACCGTCGACACCGAGGGCACCGTTCGCATAGAGGTGCACGGGGACCTCGACTACGACAACGCCGACCACCTCCTGCACGCCGTCACCACCAAGATCGCGCAACACCCGCGCCTGCGCGACCTGCATCTGCACTGTGCGGGGCTCGATGTCGTCGACTCCATGGGTCTCTCGATCCTGCTGATGATCCACCGCAAGACCAGCGCCGCCGCCGTCCGGCTCCATCTGGACGACCGCACGGCCAAGCTGGACCGGCTCCTGCGGCTCACCGGTACCCTGGACCACCTCACCGCGCCCCTCACCGACACCGCGAACTCCCCCCTCGGCAGTAGTACGGCAGAACCCCCGATGACCAGCGGGGAAGCGAGACCGGCCCGCCCCACAGGGCCGGATCGCACCACCTGACGCCACTCCATCCCCGACCAGGTACGGGGAGGGAGCCAGACCCACTGACGGGGCGCACATGCCAGCATCAGAGTCCACCTCACGCCGGTTCTCCCACGAGGCCACCCGGTCCGCCAGCAACATCGTCGAACTCCTCGACGTGATGTGGGAACACGCCAGGGAATCCACCACCACCGCCCCCGCCTCCACCTCGCAACTGCGCCTGATGTACCTCGTCGACCGCGACGAGGGGATACGCATGCGGACTCTGTGCAAACGGCTCGCCACGGCCCCTCCCTCCGTCACCCGCATGTGCGACCGCCTGCAAGCCATCGGCTTCCTGGAGCGGCTGCCGTCTCCCGCCAGCGGACGGGAAGTCACCCTGCGGCTGACCCCCGAGGGCAAGGTTCACCTGCAACGCATCCGCGAGCAGCGCGAGAAGACCCTGCATCACGCCATCAACGCCCTGACCCCGGCCGACCGCCGCGCCCTGGCCAAGGGACTCGCAGGACTCCACACCCAACTCACCGCGGACGCCGACGAGAGCAGACCCGGCTTCGTCACGGTGGCCTGACCCTGAGCCCGAGGGCATGTGCCGTCAGAAGCCAACTGGGCAACAGTCCTCCATGAAGACCCAACCGCGTTTCACGTTGACCGCGACGACTGTCGACGCGCCGGACGCCCGAGCGTTTCTACCAGGCCCTGCTGGGATGGCCGGTGGCGAAGGAAGAACCGGACTGGGTGGAGATCGCGCCGCCGGGCGGTGGCACCGGCCTGTCGTTCCAGACAGAGCCGCTCTTCACACGTCCCCAGTGGCCTTCCGCCCCTTCCGGGCAGCAGATCATGATGCATCTGGACATCGAGGTGGACGATCTGGCGTCAGCCGCCGAGTTCGCGCTGGGGCTGGGAGCGACCCTGGCCGACTTCCAGCCCCAGGAGGATGTACGCGTCCTGCACGACCCGGCGGGCCACCCGTTCTGCCTCTGGGTGCGGCCCACCTCGGGCGCCTAGGCCTCAGTCCTCCCAAGGGCGCCAGCGGCCGGTGTCGTCGACGGTGCCGAGTTGCTGGTCGGCGAAGTGGACACCGAAGCCGAAGACATCGTCCTGGGCCATGAATTCCACGAGTCGGCGGCGTGATTGCTCGGCCTGGGCGCGGTCGTGGTCGAGGACGACCTCCCAGTCGGGGTGCTGGATCTGGACGGGGGAGTGCATGGCGTCGCCGAAGGCCACGATCCGGCGGCCGTCACCGGTGTCGAGGATCCAGGCCGTGTGCCCGGTGGTGTGTCCGGGCAGCGCCCAGGCGTGTACTCCCTCGGCGATCTCCGTTCCGTCGGCGACGGCCGTGGTGCGTTCGCTCTGTCCGGCGAGCCGGGGGCCGGAGGCGGGGTCCAGGCCCTGCAGTTCGCCCTCCCCGACGATCCAGCGTGCGTTGGGGAACAGACTGCGCGGGTCGTCGACGGCGTCCGGCCGGGCCCATCCCGTGTGGTCGTCGTGCAGGTGGGTGAAGGCGACCGTCTCCAGCGTGGCCGGGTCGACGCCCAGGCGTCGCACGTGATCGGGGAGGGCCTTTACGTGATCGAAGCCGTGTTGGAAGTGTTCGGGGTCCTCGCCCGAGATGCGGCCGTGGCCCGCGTCCAGGAGCAGGCGCTTCCCACGACGCTCGACGAGCAGCGCGCCGCATCCCATGGCCAGATGACCCGCGTCCGTGATGTGGGGGCCATGGCCCGTCCAGTCCTCGTCGGCGGATTTCGGGTAGACCCGGGTGGGGATCATGTGGACGCCGGCGTCGGGGACGTACGTGATGGTGAGGTCGCCCAGGGTCCGCGTCCACAGCTGCGGCAGGCGGCCCCCCGAGTCGTCGGCGGGATCGTGCTGCGGGTGGGCGGTGGTGATCTGCTCGCTGGTGGTCATGGTGGGTCCCGTTCCTTGTTCGTGTGTGGGGCGGGTGGGGCGTGGTGCGCTCATGGCGTGAGGACGCGGATCGGTTCGTCGGCGGCGTAGGCGAGGATGTCGCCGAGCGCGTCGCCGTAGAAGATCTCGTAGGCGTCGGCGGTGACGTAGCCCAGGTGTGGGGTGAGGACGGTTCGCGGAGCGCTGCGCCATGGTGAATCGGTGGGCAGCGGCTCGGTGACATGGACGTCCAGGGCGGCGCCGCCCAACGTTCCGGCGTGCAGCGCGGCCAGCAGTGCCTCCTGGTCGACGACGGGCGCCCGGGAGGTGTTGATCAGCAGCGCGTCCGGCCGCATGAGGGCGAGTTCGTCGGTACCGATGAGGCCGACGGTGCGTGGGGAGAGCCGCACGTGCAGCGTCACCACGTCCGAAGTCGTCAGCAGTTCCCGTTTGCTGACGGGGGTGACGCCCAGTGCTTTCGCGTGCCCGGCATCGAGGTGGGCGCTCCAGGCGACGACGTCCATGCCGAAGGCGACCCCGACCTCGGCCACGCGACTGCCCACGCCGCCAAGGCCGACAACGCCCAGGCGGGCGCCGTGCAGGTCACGCCCCACGGTCCGCTGCCAAGCGCCGTCGCGCAGGTTGCGGTCCTCGGCGGGGAGCGAGCGGGTCAGGGCGTGCAGGAGACCCCATGTCAGTTCGGCCGTCGAGGTCAGTCCCGCGGCGCGGGTGCCGGACACCACGATGCCGAGCCGCGCGGCCGCGGCCGTGTCGATGGCCGCGTTGGCGGGGCCCGTGGTCACCAGCAGGCGCAGGTTCGGCAGCCTGTCGAGCACCTCGGCAGGGAAGGGGGTGCGCTCGCGCATGGCTACGACCACATCGAACGGCTCCAGCGCGGCGATCACTTCCTCGGGGCCGCCCAAGTGCTCGAAGAAGTACGTGAGGTGGGCGCTTTCGGGCAGGGAATCCCAGGCGGCGTACCGGTGCGCTGTGTGCTGGTAGTCGTCCAGGATCGCCACTCGGCGGATCTCAGGCATGAGCGGTCTCCTCGGCGTGGGTGTGGGTGCGGTCCGCGCGGGCGCCAGAGGCACGGGCCGCGTGGAGGTCTTCGTCCGCCGACGGGTCGGCGAGCGGTTCCGCGGGGCTTGGGCGGAGCAGTTCCAGGGACCAGATCGCGAGGCCGATCAGCGCGATCACCGCTCCCATCGCGGAGACCCCTGCCCAGCCCACGAGCGGATACAGCGCGGCCGTCAGCGCGGACGTGACGGTACTGCCGGCGAAGGCGGAGACCATGAGTGCTGTGGTGACCCGGCTGCGTGCGTGCGGGATGCGGCGGTACAGGACGCTCTGGTGGCTGATCAGCAGTGCCTGCTGTGCCAGGTTGAGCGCCACGATGCCGACCATCAGCGCGCTCAGACCGAGCGGGCCTCCCAGGCCGGCGAAGACGAGCACGCCCCAGCTGCCCGTCAGCACGATGAGCCCGCCGGTCGTCACCTGGCGGCCGCGGCCGCGGTCCGCCAGCCGGCCCGCCACCGACGCGGCGGCGGCCCCGACGACCCCGACCAGCCCGAACAGGCCGATGATCGCCGGACCGTAGCCGTAGGCGGGGCCGGCCAGCAGGAAGGACGATGCGGTCCACAGGACCGTGAAGGCGCCCATGCCGACCGCGGCCAGAGCCATGCGCCTGCGCAGCAGCGACTCGGTGCGCACCAGAGTCACCACCGAGTGCAGCAGCCGGGGATAGGGCGTTCTCGCGGTGGGCGGTACGAGAGGCAGAACCAGGCGCAGGGTGACCGCGAGCACCACCATGACGCCCGCCGCGAAGACGAACACCAGTCGCCAGTCCCCGAATTCGGCCAGCAGCCCGGCAACCGTCCGCGCGAGCATGATGCCGATGAGCAGACCGCTCATGACCGTGCCCACCACCGCGCCGCGCTCGTGGTCGGCGGCCAGAGAGGCGGCCATGGGCACCACGATCTGCGCCACGGCGGAGGTCACCCCGACCAGCGCGACCGAGGCGTACAGCGCACCCAGCGAGGGGGAGGCCGCCGCACCGAGGAGAGCGACGGCGCTCAGGGCGAGCAGCCCGCTCACCAGCCGGCGCCGCTCCAGTACGTCACCCAGGGGCACCAGCAGTGCCAGCGAGAGCGCGTACCCGATCTGCGAGGAGGTGACGATCAGACCCCCCGCCCCCTCGGAGACGCCGAGCGCTTTGGAGACGACGGGCAGCAAGGGCTGCGCGTAATAGATGTTCGCGACGGCCGCGCCGCAGGTGACCGCCAGCAGCAGCGTCATCGCGCGGCTCAGCGGGGAACGGGCGCCCGTGTCGCCCTTGCTGGATTCTGGATCGTTCATGCCGAAATACTCTTCCTGGCTTGGTATGCAGGTCAAGCTATTTCGGATCGATTGATCCATAAGTGATCAGGGTCACTGTGGGTCGACGGCGTGCGAGCACTTCGGCACTTGGCGCTTTGTGGAGCAGTTGGTCCAATATGGGAGGCGGGGGGGTGCTCCCCATGCCCGAACGCTCGTCTTGTGACGCAGGAGGTCCCTATGCCGCCAGCCGGCCGTCCCCGCGCCTTCGACATGGAGGCCGTACTAGAGGCAGCGATGCTGCTGTTCTGGGAGCAGGGTTACGAAGCGACCTCGCTGGCGCAGCTGCGAGCCGCCACCGGTCTGTCATCCGCGAGTCTGTACGGCGCCTTCGGCTCGAAGGAGGCGCTGTTCAAGCAGGTCGTCGAGCACTACATGGAGGGGCCGGGCGGCGCCGTCGACGTCATCGAGGACGAAACGATCAGCCCGCGCGAGGCCGTGGCCGGCCTGCTGCACCGCTCGATCGGCATGCAGGCCGACGCGTCTCACCCCACCGGCTGTCTCATCGCCCTGTCCGGCACGATGCGGGCACCGGGGGAGGAGCATGCCGGAGTGCGCGCGACCGTCGCGGCGCGGCGTGCGGCGGACCGAGTGCGCATCAGGGCCTGCGTGGAGCGGGGCATCACCGCCGGTGAACTCGATGCCGACGCCGACGTCGAGGGGGTGACCACCATGGTCCACGGCTTCCTCCTCGGCCTCTCCACGCAGCTGCGCGACGGGGTGGCAGCGGCGACTCTGCACGCCGCGGTCGACGTACTGCTGCTCAACTGGCGCCGCGCATAGGGCTCGTGGCACGGAACGTCGTCGGCGTGGCGGCTTGGCGGTGTCGGCTCGTCCGTTGCCCGCTCGGGAGTCCGTCCGGCCGTCGACATCAAGGTGTCTGCGGTTGCTGGAGTCCCTGTAGGAGAAGTGCGACCAGTCGGCGGGGGTCGTAGCGGGGGTCGCTGTCGGGTCCGATGCAGAGGTTGCCGATCCCGCGCATCAGTTCGTAGGGCCGCGTACCGGGCCTGATCTCGCCTGCGTCGACAGCGGCGTCGAGCAGCTGCTCGGCGACGGGCAGCAAGCGGTCGAGGAAGTAGGTGTGGAGCGCGGCGAAGCCGCTGCTGTCCGGTTGCACCGTGTTGGCCAGGCCGTGCTTGGTGACCAGGAAATCGACGAAGACGTCGATCCACTGACGCAGTGCCGCGAGCGGTGAGTCCGCGGCGGCCAGCAGGTTCGGACCGGCTTCGGCGCACGCCTCGACCTGGTGGCGGAAGACGGCGACGACGAGATCCGCCCGCGTGGGGAAGTGGCGGTAGATCGTCCCCATCCCGACGCCCGCCTTGGCCGCGATCTCGCGGATCGGCGCATCGACGCCGGAGGTCACGAACACCTCGGCCGCGGCGGCAAGCAGCTTCTGCTGGTTGCGCACCGCGTCGGCCCGCTTGCTGGGGGCCGACACCTCTCCGGACCGGTCCTCGGTGGGCACCACGCACTCCTTCCTGTAGTCGCCGACAAGCCGGAACGCTGTTCCGCTTGTCAAGCGGAACAGTGTTCCGTATCGTAAGTGGAGCAACGTTCCGCTTCAGTCTAGCCGAAGCCGGACCTTCCTCCCTGCCTCACGCGCCCCGCCCCATGCGATCGGCGGCAGAGGCCTGCGCAGGGACAACCGAAGGGAAAGACGCACCGTGAGCGCATCGACATCCACGACGACCGACACCCTTGGCCCACCCGCCCCCGTGCTCTCGTTCAGCCCAGTAGTGCTGTCCGTGCCCGGACGCCCCGTTGACCTTCAGATCCGTGTCACCGCACCCGCGACCGGAACCGACCTGCCGGTCATCCTCCTCTCCCACGGACACGGCAACTCGAACCACCTCTCCTCGCTCAACGGCTACGCCCCGCTCGCCAACCTCTGGGCCGAGCACGGCTTCGTCGTCATCCAGCCCACCCACCTCAGCTCCAAGACGCTCAGCCACCTGCATGCGGACACCCCCGGAGCGCCCATGTTCTGGCGCTCGCGCGCCGAGGACATGACCCACATCATCGACCGGCTCGACGTGATCGAGAATGCCGTGCCGCAACTCGCCGGGCGCATCGACCACGACAGCATCGCCGCGGCCGGACACTCGCTCGGCGGCTTCACGGCCGGCCTCCTGCTGGGCGCCCGGGTCACCGACCCCGACGACGGACAGGAGGCCGACTTCTTCGAGCCCCGGATCAAGCAGGGCGTGCTGCTGGCCGCCCCCGGCAGGGGAGGCGACATCCTGACCGGGGTCATGGCCGAGCGGGTGCCGGTCTTCCGGACCATCGACTTCTCCGCGATGGCCACGCCCACGCTGGTCGTCGCCGGGGACAAGGACGACTCCCGGCACTTCACGGAGATGGGCCCGGACTGGCACGCCGACCCGTACCACCTCGCTCCCGGCCCCAAGACGCTGCTCACCCTGGTCGACGCGGAGCACGGTCTCGGCGGGATCAGCGGGTACGACGCCGCCGAGACCACGGACGAGAACCCCGAGCGAGTCACCGCGCTCGGACGCCTCACCGCGGCCTACCTCCGCACGCAGTTCCACCCGGACGACGACGCGTGGCAACAGGCGCAGCACGCACTGACCACCGGCCCTGACGCGTTCGGGCGAGTGGAATCCAAGTAGGCACGGGCGGAGGTGACTTGGCGGGGGCTCGGCAGCGCACGACGGGCAAGTCGGCGCGTGGGCGCCCGAGCGGCTTGGGGCGTTGAGGCAAACGGAGTCCCTGCTCGGTGAGCAGGGACTCCTGCTCGCGCTTGTCTCAACGGCCTGTTGTCGCCGCACGGCCCTGGCGGCAGTCTGATCGTGCACCGAGCGCCTGAAGGCGCGTGCAGGGGGGGTCGTGAACTTCTTGTTCGAGTGCGGGTGGTGCGGCGAGGACAACGTGTTGTACGGCGAGCAGACCGGATTCTGGGGGGCCACGTACAGGCTCCCGGAGGAATTCGACTGCTGGGCGTGCGGCGGTACGAGCACCACGCCGGACGGGCCCTGGACCCCTGCCGAGTGAGGCCGGCAGGTCGCGTGAATCGTCAGCGGCCTTTGGCGGCACCCAGGGGACGCGGCGGACATGTTCGCCGACGGTCCGCACTCCGCCTAGTTTCGGCAGGCCCGTGAAAAGCCCGTGGAGGCAGCGGGCTTGGGTCTGCAGCTTCCGCAGTCATGCCGCTGGCGTGCTCAGGCGAGTCAGGCGAGTCAGGCGAGGATGACCGCCAAGTGGAGCACGGCCGAAGGCACACGATCGGCAGCTGCAGCGTTCGGCCCGCCCGGCCATCGGGGTGTCTCCTCTGGTGCGACGCGTCCACTCCTGCGCCCTACGCGGCCCGGTAGGCCCGGAGGAAGGTTCGCACTCCCTCGATGACGAGGGGACGGACGCGCGAGTCCTCCGCGGCGTTCGCGGAACCGAGCCTGTCCAGTGCGACGCCGAAGGTCAGTGCGATGAACTGGTCGGCCGCGAGCCGGGGGTCGGGGACGTGGAGCAGTCCGGCCGCGGCGAAGGCGGCGAAGCGCTCGGCGATCGCCTCGTCGGGGGTGTCGGCCATGGAGTTGTAGCCCCGGTGCGGCAGGTGGCCGGATTCCGCCCGGACCAGACGCTGCAGCGTCGCGTACTCCGCCGAGCCGAGCATGTCGGTCGCGATGCGCATCGAGAACGCGACCAGGGCGTCCTCGAGGTCGGCGTCCTCGGTGACGTCGGTGAGGGTGTCGTCGAGGGTGCGCCGGATGGTGGTGATCAGTGACTGGCCGACGGCGTCGACGACTGCTTGCAGCAGCGTCTTCTTGTCGCCGAAGTAGTCGTAGACCGTCCGCTTGGACACCTCGGCCCGGGCGGCGACCGCGTCGACGCTGGACCGGTCGAACCCGTCGGCGAGGAACAGTTCCCGGGCGGCCGAGAGGATGGCGGCCCGCTTCGGCGTGGACCCCTCGCGCAGTGTCTTCGTGGTCGGCATGGGCTCATCCTAACTCTCCTACACTGCACGGTGTAGTGTAATGCTGGCTCGGTAGGTGCCGAATTCCTGCACCCGCTCTGCCCGGGGGGCCTGCCTGCGCCATCTCCGTTACCACTGAACGGAGTTCACCCCGCCGTACGACCTCGGGCCCGTCCACAACTCGCCGCCCGGCAACGACGGAAGGACGTCCATGACCGCAACTCTGGCTCCGCCGGTCCGCATCGCGAAGGCCGCTGTCTGGGCCCTCGGCCTGCTGGCCGTCGCCACCGGCGCCCTGGAGTCGGTGGTGGCACCGACGCTCCCGCTCCTGGAACGCGAGCTCGACATGAGCCACGCCGAAGGGGCGTTACTCAGCGTCGTGCTCCTCATCACCGGCGCACTGGTCACACCGGTCGCGGGCAAGTTCGGCGACCGCTACGGAGGAAAACGGGTCCTGATCCGGCTGATGGCGGTGGTCTGCGCCGGAGGTCTGGTGTCCGCCCTGGCGCCGAACATGCCCGTTCTGCTGCTCGGCCAGGTACTGCAGGGAGCGATGGTGGGCGCGCTGCCCCTGTCGTTCATCCTGGTGCGCGAACACCTCCCGGCGGGGGAGTCGAAGGTGGCCATCGGAGTGGTCAGCGGGCTGTTCGTCGGGGGCAGCATGGCGGGCACACTGTCGGCCGGGCCCGTGGCCGAAGGGCTGTCCCGGCACTGGATGTTCGCGCTGCCGACGATCGCGGTCATCGGGGCCACCCTGCTGGTGAACCGGCTGATGCCGTCGGACGAGCCGGGCCGGTCGGACGGCGCCCGAGTGGACTGGCCCGGCCTGGCTCTCCTGAGCGGGACGCTGGTCACGCTCATGCTCGTGCTCGCCGTCGCACCCGATGTCGTCTCGCAGCCACTGGTGCTCTGCGCCCTCGTCGTGGTGCTGGCCGCCTTCGTGACCGGATGGATCGCCGTTGAGCGCCGAGCGGCCTCGCCGATGATCGATCCGCGCATGCTGGCACGGCCCACGATATGGAAGGCGTGCGTGCTGACGTTCGTGATCTGCGTCGGTACGTCGGTGGCCATCTATCTCGTCCCGCAGCTGTTGGCGGTGCCCTCCCGTGAGTACGGGTTCGGGGCCGGCGCCACCGAGATCGGCTTCATCCTGCTGCCCGGTGCCGTGGCCGCGTCGCTGGCCGGGCCGCTGAGCGGGATCGGGGCGCGGCGTCTCGGCTCGCGTGCCGTGGTCATGACCGGGCTCGCCATCATGGCCGTCGCCCTGATCGCCCTGGCAGCCGTGCACACCGAGATCTGGCACCTGGTCGTCGGCAAGGTGATGATCTCGCTCGCCAACGGCCTGTGCGTCACGGCGATGGTCACCGGCATCGCCACCTCCGTCGACCGGAGCGACACCGGCATCGCCACCAGCCTGGTCCTGGTGACGCGCGTGATCGGCTTCGCCGTCGGTGCGCAGCTCGGCGGCGCGGTCCTCACCGCCGGCACCCCTGCCGGGTCGGATGTCCCGGCCCCATCGGCCTTCACCACCGGCTTCGTCATAGCCGGCGCCGTCACGGCGCTGTCCCTGCTCGTCGCCCGCACCCTGAGCAAAGGAGTCAAGGAATGACCCGCACCGATCAGTCGACGGACAGCCGTACCGCGCCGAGGCGCGAGGTCCTCATCTCCGGGGCCAGCATCGCGGGGCCCGCCCTCGCGTTCTGGCTGAACCGCCACGGATTCGCGGTCACGGTGGTCGAGAAGGCGGGCGCGCTCCGTGGCGGCGGCTACCCCATCGACGTACGCGGCACCGCACTTGAGGTCGTCCGCAGGATGGGCATCCTGCCGCGACTGCGGGAGGCGCACATCGACCTGCGCCGGCTGACCTTCCTCGACGCGGACGGCAAGGAGGTCGCCTCGGTCAACCCGCACGCTGTCACCGGCGGTGTCGCGGGACAGGACCTGGAGGTGCGGCGCGGGGATCTGACCGACGCTCTCTACGCGGCGGTCCGTGACGACGTGGAGTTCCTGTTCGACGATTCCATCGACACCCTCGACCAGACGGGCCACGGGGTCGACGTCACCTTCCGCGGGGGCAGCACGCGTACGTTCGACATGGTTTTCGGTGCGGACGGTCTGCACTCCCGTACCCGCGCGTTCCTGTTCGGCCCCGAAGAGCGGTTCCACCGCTACCTCGGCTACTGCTTCGCCGGATTCACCATGCGCAACACCTTCGGCCTCTCCCACGAGCTGATGATGTGGAACACCCCGGGCCGGGCCGCCGCCCTCTATGCGGTGGGGGACAACGACGACGTGCACGCCTTCCTGAACTTCGCCCACCCGGAACCGCCGTACGACGCGTTCCGGAACCCCGAAGCCCAACGGGAGCTGGTCGCCACGGTCTTCGCCGACGCGGGATGGGAGGTCCCGGGGATGCTGGCCTGTCTGCGCGACGCGGAGGACCTGTTCTTCGACGCGGTCAGCCAGATCCGCATGCCCCGCTGGTCCAGCGGCAGGGTCGCGCTGGTGGGCGACGCCGCGTACGCGCCCTCGTTCCTCACCGGGCAGGGCTCCAGCCTCGCGCTCGTCGGCGCGTACATGCTCGCCGCTTGCCTGGCCGAACGGGACCACGCTTCGGGCTTCGCCGCCTACGAACACTCCACCCGTGAGTTCGTGACGGTGAACCAGGACCAGGTCGGCACGGGAGATGCCACGCTCTTCCCCACCACCGCCCGAGCCCTGGAACAGCGCAACACCATGCTGCGCAATCTCAGCGCCATGCCCTCCGCGGAGGGCCGCCCGGCCCATTCGGCCCTCACTCTGCCCGCATTCATGGACAGCGGTGGTCCTGTGGACCATGGGGGTCCCGACGGGCAGTACGCGTGCCCCCAGAACCAGAAGTGACGCGACGCGCCGAGGGGGCGGCTGCGGCCTGGGCCGGTGCCCACCGGCGGGCAGTCTCCCCTCCTCCTACGCCCGGTCCGCCCCGGCCGGAACGGGCTCCTGGCCGATCTGGTCGAAGGGGGGATAGCTCTCGCTGCCCGCCTGCTCGGCCGCATGGATGTAGACGGTCAGAGCGTCGCGGGACTGAGCGAGCTTCTCCATCTGATCGTTCAGCCGTTGTAGCCGTGACCGCATCGCGGACAGCAGCTCGGCACACCCGGGCAGCTCCGGGGCCTCCCCGACCGCACAGGGCAGCAGGTAGGCGATGTCCTCGGAGGACAACCCGGCGCCCAGCAGATGCCGGATCTGCTTCACCCGCAGCATGGCGGTCTCGTCGTACTCGCGATACCCGTTCGCGCGGCGGTCGGCCTCCAGCAGGCCCTGGGCCTCGTAGTAGCGCAACTGATGGGCGTTGACGCCCGTTCGGCGACTCAGTTCCCCAATACGCATCGAAACCTCGCTTGACCTTCACACCGGTATGAACGTTGACGATGCTGCCATGAACAACAAAACCGATGCACCCATTACCGTCATCGGCCTCGGACGGATGGGCCAGGCACTCGCCGGCGCATTCTTGAAGGCCGGCCATCCCACCACCGTGTGGAACCGCACGGCCTCCAAGGCCGACCAATTGGTGGCCGAGGGCGCACAACTGGCACCGACGGTCGGTGACGCGCTCAAGGCAGGCTCCCTGACCATCCTTTGTGTCACCGACTACCCGGCCATGTACGAGCTGCTCGGCGCGGACGACGTTGCCCTGGACGGCACGATGCTGATCAACCTGACCTCGGGCGACTCGACGCAGGCCCGCGAAGCCGCCCGATGGGCCGAGCAGCACGGCGCCCGCTACCTGGACGGCGCCATCATGGCCATCCCGTCGGGGATCGGAACCGCGGAGGCGGTGATTCTGCACAGCGGGCCGCAGCAGGACTTCGAGGCACACCAGCCCGCCCTCGACGCGCTCGGCACCGTCACCTACCTCGGCGCGGACCATGGTCTGGCCTCCCTGTACGACGTGGCAGGACTGGCCATGATGTGGAGCGTCCTCAACGCCTGGCTCCAGGGAACTGCCCTGCTCAGGACGGCCGGTGTGGACGCAGCGACGTACGCGCCGTTCGCGCGGCAGATCGCTGCCGGGGTGGCCGAATGGCTGCCCGGATATGCCGAGCAGATCGACAGCGGCTCCTTCCCGGCCGAGGTGTCGGCCCTGGAGACCGACGCGCGGGCGATGACGCACCTGATCGAGGAGAGCGAGGCGCTGGGCGTCAACGCCGAACTGCCCAAGCTGCTCAAGAAGATGGCCGACCGCTCGATCGCCGCCGGGCACGGAGGGGAGCAGTACCCCGTACTGATCGAGGAGTTCGGCAAACCCCACAACGACTGACCGGTACCGCGACCGCGGCGGGAGGGGACGCCGAGGCGGACGGTCCGAGCCACCGCAGGCCTAGGCGAGCCCGCCGTTGCTCATCAGCAACTGGCCGTTGATCCACTCGCCTTGCCTGGAGCACAGGAAGTCCACGAGGTGCGCGGTGTCCTGCGGGGTGCCCAGCCGGCCGAGCGGGGTGCTGCGGACGCAGTGCTCGCGGACTTCCTCGGGCATCCAGCCGGTGTCGACCGGCCCGGGATTGATCGCGTTGGCGGTCACGCCGAGGTGGGCGAGTTCGTGGGCGGCGGCGAGGGTGATGCGGTCCAGGGCTCCCTTGCTCGCTCCGTAGGGCAGGTTGCCGACCGTGTGATCACTGGTGAGGCTGATGATCCGGCCGGTTCCCCGTGCTGAGGTGAAGCGGCGTCCGAACTCGCGGATGAGCAGCCAGGTGGCGCGCGTATTGACGGCGAAGTGCCGGTCGAAACTCTCGACGGTGGTGTCAAGCAGCCCGGAGTCGACGGATTCGCAGTGGCTCATCACCAGCGCGGTGACACGGCCCATCCGCTGTTCCACCTCGTCGAAGACGCGTGCCGGGGTGTCCGGATCGGCGAGATCCGCCTCGATCGCGGTGGTGGACGCCCCGTGTTCGGCCAGAGCTCGGCGGATCGCTTCGGTCGCGCCGGGCTCGCTGCCCCAGCTCATACGGTCGTCGTAGGGGGACCAGTAGGTGAAGGCGATGTCCCAGCCCGATGCGGCCAGCCGACGGGCGATGCCGGCGCCGATACCGACGGTGCGGCCCACGCCGGTGATCAGGGCGAGCGGTCGGTCGGTCGAAGGACCCTGTCCCGGGACGGGCTGGTCAAGATCGGAGTTCGTCGTCACGGTCCGGAATGGTTCACGAACGGCACCGGAGCGTCAATCGCTTTCCTGCACGTCACGTCACGGACGGTTGATGCCGAGCGGGCGGCCCGGCCTGGAACGCCCGGCGACAGGCGCCGGGCGTGGTGCCCAGGGTGTCGAGGAAACGCCTGCCGGGACGAGTGCCGTGACACGGTGCGTGGCGGGAAAGTGCCGGAGAACGTTGGTCAAGACACCGGGGGAGGCTCTTCACCTATCGCTGCGCGGGGCTGGCCGTCGCGGGCAGTTCCACGGTGATGCGGAGTCCGCCGGTGGGGCGTGGGGTGAGGGTGAGGGTCCCGTCGTGTGCGTGGGTGATGGCCTTGACGATGGTCAGGCCGAGGCCGACGCCCGCTTGGCCGGTGTGGATGCGCTCGGTGCCGCGCTGGAAGGGTTCGGTGAAGGCCGAGGTCCGCTGTGGGGTGAGCTGCTCGCCGGTATTTTCCACGGTGAGCGCGACCGTCTTGGGGCGGACGCTGGTACTGACCCGCACGGTGCCCCGTTCGGGCAGGTTGTGGACGATCGCGTTGTGTACGAGGTTCGTGGCCAGCTGGAGCAGAAGCGCCTGCGACCCGGTCGTGGGGGCGATGTCGCCGCTGGTCTCCAGCGTGACACCGTGCTCTTCCGCGAGGGGCAGGAGTGTCTCGGTGGCCTCTTCCGCCATGAGGGACAGGTCGACGTGTTCTCGGGTGAACGACCGCTGGTCGGCGTGGCTGAGCAGGAGCAGCGCCTCGGTGAGGTCGATGGCCCGGGTGTTGACGGAGTGGAGGCGGTCGACGAGTTCGCCGCTGACGCGGCTGGGATCGGAGCGGGCCGCGTCGAGAAGTGCCTTCGAGATCGCCAGCGGGGTGCGCAGCTCGTGCGAGGCGTTGGCCGCGAACCTCTGCTGTTCGGCGACGTGCGATTCGAGCCGGGCGAGCATCGCGTCGAAGGCGTCCGCGAGTTCGCGGAACTCGTCGTTCCTGTCGGTCAGCCGGATGCGGTGGGAGAGTGATCCGCCGGTGGCCATGCGGGTGGCATGTGTGATGCGGGTCAGCGGGGCGAGCATGCGGCCGGCGAGGAGCCACCCTCCCACGAGGCCGAAGACCAGCAGGATCGCCATGACCGCGGCCGCCCTCGGAGCGAAGACGCGCAGGAGCTGGGACCTGATGGGAAAGATTCCCTCGGGGCCGTCGTCGGGGTTGTAGAGCATGGCCCGGTCGGGGACGTACCGCAGGAGGAACACCCACACCGCCGCCATCAGCAGCGCGCCGGCCAGCATGAGAAACCCGGCATAGCTGAGGGTGAGTTTGACGCGGACGCTGACGCCGGGCTGCTGCCTATCCACGCTCCTCTGCCTCACATCCGGAGTCGATGCGGGAGCCGACGCCCGGCACGGTGGCGATGATCTGGGGCATGCCGTCCAGGCTATGCATCCGCGCATATCGTCGGCGTATCAAGCGGTCGGCTTCGGCCCGTGTCCGGACGTGAGGACAGCCAAGCGGCGGAGCCTTTGGCAGTAGCGGACCTCGTCCGGCTCGACCAGGAGCGGCAGAACCCGTTCAAGGTCCCGGAGGCAGTCACGCAGTATCCGTTGCCGCGTCGCATCCAGGGAGCCACCCGCGTTCCGCCAGGTCGACGCGCATCCGGCGATGCCCGCATCGAGCAGTACAAGGTCGATGCCCGCGAGCTCCGCACCGCGCAGTGCGGCGGGGAACTCCGCGGCCAGATGCTCCCGCCAGAGCTGGGTCACGGCCGCCTGCACGTCACTCGATCTGCCCATGGCGGCATCCTCCTGCATGGGGATGCCGCCATGGGGCTTGCCCCTGCCCTGGCTGCCTCACCGAGGGGGAGCCTGGGAGCGGCGGGCCTTCGCGTCGAAGACCGGCTCGCCCTCGATGAACGTCATCTTGACCTCGGTGGCGTGGACCCGGGTGATCGGCACGTCGAAGGGGTTCTGGTCGACGACGATGAGATCGGCGAGCATGCCCGGTTCGATGCGCCCGACGCGGTGCGCCATGCCCTCCTGGCGCGCGGAGTTGACCGTGAACAGGTCGAAGGCTTCTTCCAGCGTGATCGCTTGGGACTCGCCGAAGCTGTCGGCGCTGCCTCCTGGCTCCTGCCGCGTGACGAGCGTTTCGATGGCGGACCACGGGTTCACCGACGGCACGACGCACCAGTCCGACCCCGCCACCACCAGGGCACGCGCTGCGAGCATCTCGCGCACCGGCCACACGCGTTCGACCGCTTCCGGGCCGACGGCCGCCGCGATGTCGGAGCAGATGGGGGAGGGCTGCCACAGATAGGGGGAGACCTCGAACGTCGCGCCGATCCGCGAAGCGCGCTCGATGTCGGTCTTGGCCACGAACGTGCAGTGTCCGACGTTGTGCATGTGAGGGCTGTGTCCATTGGCCGTGCGGGCGGCCTCGATGGCGCCCAGCGCCGCCCTGACCGCCGCATCGCCGGCTGCGTGGAACTTGACCGTGATGCCCATCCGGTCGAATCGGGTCATCGCCCGCTGGAGGACGGCCGGCGCGATCGCCAGCATGCCGTGCCGACCGGCCTGGTCGTCCCGACCCTCCACCGTGTCCTTGTACGGTTCGATCATTGCCGCCGTGTGGCTGTCGGTCGGCACCCCGTCGAGGAAGATCTTCACGCAGTCCGGCGTGACGCGATCGCTCGCGTAGAGGGTGCGTGCGGCGATCACGTCCTCACACGTGGGGTCTTGGGGGGACCACACCAGACACAGGCGCACTCGCTGCCGGACGGCTCCGCGCCCGGCGAGGCGGGTGTAGGCCCGCAGCTCGGCCCGCGGTCCGGCGGTGAACCCGACCGCGGCCTCGGTGAACGACGTGATGCCGTACGAGAGCATTTCGTCGAGGGCCCACTCCAGAGCCGCCTCGACGTCGTCGTCGGCCGGTTTGGGAGCCGAGGCGGCGAGCAGATCGGCGGCGGTCTCGCGTTGTATGCCGCTCGGACGGCCCGCGGCGTCCCGCTCGAAGATGCCGCCCGCCGGGTCCGCTGTGCCGGGGCCGATTCCGGCGACCCGGAGTGCGGCGCTGTTGGCCCAGGAGCTGTGCCCGCTGGTGTCCTCCAGGAGCACTGGATTCTCGGGGGCGACCGCATCGAGCATGGTCCGGTCCGGGACGGTGCCGAGCGCGGACGTGTCCCACTGCCCGCCGAGCACCCAGGTGCCGGGGGCGGCGCGAGCGACGTGCTCGGCCACGATGCGCAGGGTGGCGGCCAGGCTCGAGCCCTGGGGGACCTTGCAGCGGCGATCGCGGATCCCGGCGTAGATCGGGTGCACGTGCAGGTCGTGCAGGCCCGGCAGAACGGTGTCGCCGGCCAGGTCCACCACTCGCGTTCCGGGCCCGCGCCGGTGCAGCACGTCCTCGCGGCCGCCGACCCTCTCGATGACACCGGCGCGAAGGGCGAGGCCCTGAGCCCAGCCCGAGGACGTCTTGACGTGCCCGCCCACCAAAATCGTATCCGCGTACTGATCGGTCATGGTGCTCCACCTCTCGCTCGGCGGCTCATCGGCTCAGCGGCTCAGCGGCGGTTGATGAACCCGGCGTCGACGGGGAGCGCGACACCGGTGACATAGCGGGCTTCGTCCGAGGCCAGCCACACGATGGCATTGGACACGTCGACCGGTTCGACCGTGTCCACCGGAAGGGCATTGGGCGCCGTCTCGGAAAGCATCGGGTCCTGGGCGACGAACTCGACGATGGCGGGGTCGACCACCATGCGGGTGGCCACACCGGTGGGGTGCACCGAGTTCACCCTGATGCTGTGTGGGGCGAGGTTGTTGGCGTACGTACGCATCAGCCCCACCGCACCGTGCTTGGAGGCGGCGTAGCCAAGGCCGCCGTTGCTGACCCCGCCGATCCCGACCAGTCCGGCGGTGGAGCTGACGATCACGATCGAGCCGCCCTGCTCGGCGGCGGTCATCGAGGGGATGGCCACCTCGATGGTGTGGAAGGTGCCGGTGAGATTGACCGCGATGGCGTCGTGCCACGCCTGCACCCTGTCCTCCACCAGCAGCGGTGCGATTCCCGCGTTGGCCACCACGATGTGGATCTCCCCGAACTCGGCGAGCCCGGCGTCGTACGCCTCTTGGAGGGCGTCTCGATCGCGCACGTCTGTCTGCCGCGCCACGACGCGGCGGCCCAGGGCCCGCACCTCCTCGACCGCGTCGCCCAGTTCCTCTGGCGTCGACTGCGGGTAGGGCACGGTGTCGACCGGCCGGCACATGTCCACCAGGACCAGGTCGGCGCCCTCCTCCGCCATCCGTCGCACGTGGCTGCGGCCGAGGCCTCCGGCCGCGCCGGTGACGAAGGCCACCTTGCCGTCAAGGCGCCCCTTGCCCCTCGGATTTTCCTCATCTGGCATTACGTGACTCCCTGCTGTGCCCCAGGTTCTGTCGCGGAGTGCATGGCTGAGTGTTGGTCCGTTGGCGGGACGCTGTGCAGGTGAGGCGGCAGGCCATGAGGTCGATGCGGGCGAGGCGGATCACGGCTTCGGCGGAGCATGCTTCCGATGTACCGCACGGTGGGCGGCGTGGGGAAGGGAGCCCTCGTCCCGCGCCGGAAGCGTAGTGCTGCAACAGCTGACCTCGACCATCCATGACCGCCGGCAGAGTCCGGCTTCAGGGGAGCTTCGTCGTGCCGTCGATGCGGGCGGCGTCGATCTCGCTCGGGGCGAGGCCAGCGTGAGTCAGGTCTGTGCCGCGCAGGTCCGTGTCCGTCACATCCGCGCCGCGCAACTTGCCGCAATACGTTTTCGTGAATGAGTTGTTGGGCTGGGATTCCATACACCGCAGATCCGCGCCGCGCAGATCTGCCCCGCCCAGGTCCGCGCCGCGGAGGTCTGCTCCGCGCAGGTCCGCTCCGCGCAGATCCGCGTCAAAGAGGACTGCGTCTCGTAAATCCGCGCAAGGCGTGCCGGTACTGCTGACCTGTACGTCCACGCAGCGCAGATCTGCTTTACGCAGGTCGGTGTCTCCTGCCTCGGCACCGCTTAGACTTACCGCCCGCATGTTCGCGCCGCGCAGGTCCGCGTCGACCAGATTCACCTCGCGCAAATCAGCCTTGATCAGTACGGCTTTACGCAGGTCGGCACCGCCAAGATCAGCAACGCGGAGATCTGCATGGCTGAGATGTGTGCGCCGCAGGTCCGCGTCGTACAGGGACACGCGTCTCAGGTCCGCCCATGGCAAAGAGGCTCCGCTCAAGTGCGCCTTCGTCAGGATCGCGCCCCGCAGTCTGATGCCCATCGTGTCCGACGGGTAGATGTCTGCCTCGGGGAGCCAGAACGCCTGGGGGCGAGGTGGGGACAGGTCGACTTCGGGAAGCCAGATGGATGTGAGGTCCCATACGAAGGCCTCGTCCTGAGTGGTGTCACGATCGGACAGGACCCTCAGGGCTGCCACGACGTCGGCAGGGACGTCCTCTCCGGCCGGCGGTGCTTGGGCGGCGTGGCCACGTGCGTATGCAGCCAGGACGTTGCCGATGGTGGGCAGGTCACGGGACGAGTCCTGCATGATCCGCTGCAGTGCGTAGATACCGCCCAAGCGCACATCCATCGACTCCGCGCCGAGGTTGCCCACGGCGGCGGTATAGCGCTCGGTGATCTGCCCTTCCCTGGTCAGCGCTCTCTCTTCGCGTGCCTGAGCGTTGGCCTGTCTCATCTGTTCGTTCGTCTGCTGTGTCTGGACGTTGGAATACCAAAGCCCGCCGGCCGCGACAGCCGAAGCCACTAGGACGGAGATCAGTTCGGTTCGCCGGGCCCAATCCAGACCTTCCCGGTTCTGTTTGCCCCGGGTGGTCCGTCGTCTTCTGCCCGCTCGCACGGTGAAGCGGGCTGTGCGGCGGAACCGTGAGGAGCGGGAAGGGGCGGACAGCATAGGCATATCCGACCGTATGTATCTTTCCGTCCGCAGTTAAATCGGAAAAGACATCTGCGGTGGGGGGTGCGGCTGCAGTGCCCCAAGCTGCCGTCGCACCGTCCGTCGTTGGCCGGCTGTCACCTCTCCCCGTCCCTCAAGACTCCCCGTCCCTCAAGAGCCGCACCCATCTGCTTTGACGCGATTGCCCAAGGTGGCGTGGCGTCACTTCTCGGTGAGGGTGATGTCCTGCTGGTGTGTGGCGTGGAAGCGCGGCAGCGGGAGGCTGCTCTGGGAGGTCAGTTCCATCACGGTGGCCTCGACGTGGGCGGCGCCGGGTTGGAGGACGGAAGGCGTGGGGCGACCTGTGTTGGTCCAGGCGTGCTCCATGCCGTCGCAGACCGCGCGGGTGCCACCGATGCCGTGCCGGACCGTGCGATTGTGCTGGACCAGTGAGGAGGACACGAACACGGGGCCGGTGCTGCCGGTGCACCGGTACGTGCCGGAGAGGGTGACGGTGCCGTCCGGGGCGATCCGCCCGGTGGGGTCGACGGTGACCGATTCGTGCGGATCGGCGATCGCATCGGCAGCCGGTGTGGTGAACAGGAACAGCGAGGCGGCGATGGCCGTGACGGCGGGGCGCGATGACATGGGGCCTTCCTGAAGCAGGAGGAACGGGGGGTTCCATCTATAGCGGGCCTCGTGGGCCGGGCGGGAGTGACACGGCGGAGGGGTCGATCGAACGGCGCCGAGCAACCTTCGTACTGAGCAGGCTTGTTGCAGGGGGTGCTCGCCACTGTTGTCGCTGGCCGGTGGGGCAGGCTTCGGCCCGCTGGTGTGCTCCGCCCGGGCGCGGGCCACAGGCAGGTGCCCCCTGGTCGCCGCTGGTCGCCGCTGGTCGCCGCTGTCGGAGGGGGCCGAGGGCTGTGGGGGGGGGAGTTTACCCTGTGGTCACCGTTCCGCCAGTGCGGTTCGCGCAGAGCTGTCTGCCAGATCGATATCCTCAATGCCGAATGATCCCGGGCGGACAGGTCTGGGTGAAACGAGAGCGAGTTGAGGAGCCGGCAGCAGCCGCATCGATCCCTGGTCGGCCTCAGCTCCGATCGAGGCTGTGCACTGGCATCAGCCCAAGGAAGGAAGATCTTGCCCACCAAGTCGCTGCAGATACCCACCACGGACGGCCAGGCCGACGCTTTCGCCGCCTTCCCCGACCAGGGCGATCGGCACCCGGGGGTGCTGCTGTACCCGGACGCCTTCGGTGTGCGGCCCGAGCTGGAGGAGAAGGCCCGTGAACTGGCCGGGCACGGGTACTACGTACTCGTCCCCAACTTCTACTACCGGCACGCCCCGGCGCCGGTGATCGAACTTCCCGAGCACATCGGCGAAGAGGCCCGGCCCGCGATCTTCGCCCAACTCATGCCGCTGGTCGAGGCGCACACCACCGAACGCGTCCTGCGGGACGCCGACGCCTACCTCCAATTCCTCACCGCCCAGCCCGAGGTCAGCGCGGGGCCGGTCGGCGTGATCGGCTACTGCCTGGGCGCCGCACTGGCGATGCGCACCGCAGCGGCCCACTCCGACCAAGTGGCCGCCGTCGCCGGGTTCCACCCCGGCTTCCTGGTCACCGAGGCACCCGACAGCCCGCACCGCCTGGTCTCCGAGCTCACCGCCCAGGTCCACCTCGGGCTCGCCGAAGGCGATCTGACGCCCGAGGCCATCAGCGAGCTCACCAAAGCCTTCGATGCCGCGGGTGTCGTCCACAGCATCGAGACTTACCCCGGCACCGTCCACGGCTTCACCATGTCCGACACCGACGCCTTCGACGCCTCCGCACTGCAGCACCACTGGGACCGCCTGCTCGCCCTCCTCGGCCGCACCCTGGCCACCAGCTGAGGACCGGCTCGGAAGCCGAACCTCGCGCGCACGCCGAGCGAGGCACGCGGATGTCGGCGAACTGGCTCGCTACCGCAGGCCGGACCATGTAGCGGGAGGGGCCAGCACCCGGGCCCAGGAGAGGGCGGAGTCCGCGAGGGTGTCCCGGGATCCGCGGGCGGCGGCCAGGACGACGCGGTCGGGGCGCAGGAGGGCACTGCCGCCGTGCAGCCAGGCGCGGAGGGTGCCCGTGGTGTCGGTCACCGGGTCTCCCGTCCCGGAGCCGTCGCCGCCGGGGGCCAGGACGCTGATGAGGCGAGCGGGCAGCGCCTGGGCCAGGCGCTGTTCGGCGGCGGTGGCGGGTTGGCTGGTGAGCAGGGCGAACCCGCTGCCGAGGAGATCGTCGAGGCGCGCGGGCCGCCCGTCCGGGCCAAGGACGGGCGGCTGCGGGCACTGGTGGCCGGGGCGCGCACCCCGGCCGGGCAGGCGAGTGCGGCGGGCGAGCGGACCGCCGTGCAGAGGCGGGCTCACCGTGCTCAGGGCGGCCCGGGACAGCAGGCCGGTGTGCCGGCCGACGGCGATGGCCGCGCGGCGGGTGGCGTTGGCCGCGGGGTGGGCGCTGGTCATGGCGTGGCCGATGCGCACGGCGGTGCGTACGAGGTGGGTGGCGTGGGGGCGGCGCTCGCTCTCGTAGGTGTCGAGCAGTTCCTCGGAGCTCTGTCCGTGAAGGACGCGGGCGAGCTTCCACGCCAGATTGTGGGCATCACGCAGTCCCGCACCGAGGCCCTGTCCGATGAAGGGGGGAGTGAGGTGGGCGGCGTCGCCGAGGAGGAAGACACGGTCCTGCCGCCAGTGGTCGGCGACCTGGGCGCGGAAGGTGTAGCGGGCCATCCGGACGACGTCGAGCTGCTGGTCGGGAACGTCGCCGGTCCAGGGTGCGAGCAGGCGCAGGACGCGGGAGCGGCCGTTCACGGCTGCCGCGGCCTCGTCGTCGTCGAGGCGGAACTCCCAGCGGTAGCGGTCGTCGGCGATGCGCATGTAGGTGGCGGGTCGTGCGGGGTCGCACACCTGGTGGACGCCGTCCCAGGCGGGGAGAGGAACGGGGCAGCGCACATCGACCACCAGCCAGTCCTGGGGCCGGCCGAGGACCTGGTGGCGTGAGCCGATCGCCTGGCGGGTGAGACTCGCGGCACCGTCACACCCCAAGACCGCCGATGCGCTGAGCGTGCGTTCGGTGCCGCTGTGGAGGTCTTTGACCCGTAGGCGGGCGGGTGTGTGGGTGCCGGGGTGCGGGAGGGTGAGGCCGAGGACTTCGGTGGAGCCGTGGAGGTGTGCCCGGGGCTCCTGGGCGAGCCGGTTGCGCAGGATGGCCTCCAGTTCGGGCTGGTCGAACATGTTGGCCTGGGGGAAGCCGTGGGTGCCCAGCGCTTCCTCGCGCGGGAACCGGGCCAGGAGTCGGTGGCGGGAGTCGACGAGCTGCATGCCCAGGGTGGGTCGGGAGCGGGCGGCGAATTCGTCCGCCACGTGCACGGCTTGCAGGATCCGCATGACTTCGTCGTCCATGTGGACGGCGCGGGGCAGCGGGTAGGGGGCGGGGTGGCGTTCGAAAACCTCGCAGGGCACGTCGTTCTGCGCCAGGAGCAGGGCGGCGGTCAGCCCTACGGGGCCGGCTCCGATGACGGCCACCGGCCGGCGATCTGGAGCGACGTCCTGGTGCGCGGCGGAGGGGGCGGCCGATTTCCGCTCGGCAGCTGGGCTCATGAGGACATGGCCTTCATGAGGCCGGCCAGGCGGGCCGAGTCGATTTCGTTGTCCTCGCGCAGCGCGGACAGGGTGGCACGCAAGAGCGCGGGGGAGGGGGTGCCGAGGAAGTCGCGGGTGGCGGGTGGCCCCCACTGGGCGAGCCCGGAGGCGGACATCGCGGCCCAGCCGGGGCTGAGAGTGTGGTCGAAGAGGTCGCCGTCGGTGAAGTGCTCGACCAGGAAGCGGTCGGGGTCGCGCCAGTAGTCGAAGATCTGGCTGCCCTGGATGTGGCGGCCGATGCCCCAGGAGCGGCGGTAGCCGCGCTGGGCCAAGTAGGTGCCGCCTGCGGCGAGTGCGTCGAGGTCGGCGACCTGGTAGGCGGAGTGGACATAGCCGGGGTCGGGGCCCAGGTGCATGGCCAAGGTGTGGTGATCGGCCGGTTCGCTGCCGCGGTCGCAGCGGATGAAGGCCATGGTGGGGCCGCGGTCGCGCTGGCCGTCGAGGTAGAGGAAGTCGCTGACGAGCAGGCCCAGGTGGTGGAGGTACCAGTTCAGCGTGCGGGTGAAGAAGCGGGTGGCCAGCACGAGGTGGCCGAGGCGCTCCACCTGTGCCGGTGTGACCGGCGGGCGCTGGGGGGTGTTGATGCGTGCGGCGCGCCCTCCGGTGTTCAGGGCGAGAGGGGCCTGTGGGGGCAGGGTGCGGTGTTCGGTGACGCCATGGACGATGCGGACGGGAACGCCGGAGGGGTCCAGGAGGTCCAGGGTGTGGCCGCCGCCGAATTCGTCGAGCGTGTTCACGTGGTGGCCGGTGGCGGCCGCGAGCCGGTCGAGATCGCCGCGTTCGGCGGCGAGGAAGGCCGGGCCCAGGAAGCGTGAGGACGGTCCTTTGCGGATGACCAGACAGTGCGGGCCCGGCATCGTTCCGCGCAGGAAGAGGGCCTCGGGGGTACGGGCGGCGACGGTGAACCCGAAGTCGCGGGCGAAGGTTTCCGCCCGTTCCAGGTCGGGCTTGACGAACTCCAGCCAGGCCAGGTCCCGTACCTTGATCACGGGCTGGGCGGCGCGTCCGGGGTGCTCGTCGGGCTGGGCACCGTACTCACTGTGCAGGCCTTGGTGGGGGTCCGGTGTGGCGGGGGCTGGGGTGTCGGGCGACGTCATGGGTGGCTCCAAGAGGGGCGTTCAGACCGTTCAGACCTGGGTGAAAGCCCAGTCGAAGGTGTAGCGGCCGAGGGCCGCGGTGAGGCGTGCAGTGTCCTGGGCCTCTGCGGGGCGGGGGACGGTGACCCGCAGGCCGGCTCCGTCGATGTGACAGGCGACCGCGTCGGCGTGCGAGGGCAGACCGACGGCGGCGAGTTCGTCGAGCACCGCCTGCTTGAGGGCGTTCATCCGCAGGGGGACCTTGGTCGGTTTGCCCACTGCCGTGACCGGCAGGCTGTCGACGACGATCACGTCCTTGGGCACGGCCGCCTTCTCGTGGAGGAGGGAGCGGGCGTGTGCGATCAGGGCCGGGGAGCGGGTCTGGGGCTCGGGGGCGCCGGGGGCCAGGGAGACGTAGACGATGGGGACCTCTCCGGCGTGGGGGTCGGGACGGCCCACCGCGCTCGCACCGGTGCCGGCGGCGACGATGACGCGGGCTTGGGCGAGTTGCAGCAGCCGAATGATCTGTGCGGCGGGCAGGTGGGGGTTGACCGGCGCCGCGATTCCGGCGCTCTGCGCGGCCAGCAGCGCGGAGGGCAGCAGTGCGGTGTTGGGCGAGAACAGGCCGACAGCCGTGCTGCGTCCCACGCCGTGGAAGCGGAAGAGGCGGCCGCAACGGCGTACTTCGGACAGCAGGTCCGCGTAGGTGCGGCTCTGCCCCTGTGCGTAGTCCTCGGCCCGGGGCAGGAAGGTCATGGCAGGCCGGTCGGGCCACAACTCAGCGGCTCGCTCCAGCACGGCGAGGGTGGCGGCGGGCAGATTCCGGGCGGCCAGCGGCACCCTCACGATCTCCGTGAGGGCTGCGGGCGAGGAGTAGTCGGGCCACGGGAGGACCGGGCGCACGGTCATGTCCGCTCCTGGACGGGGGCGGCGCGGACCGGGGTGCGCTGGGTGCCGAGATCGAGAGATCCGTCGGGCGTACTGATGGAAGCCGTGACCACGTCGCCGGGTTTGAGGTAGGCGGGGTTCTTCGCCTGCCGGGCGAAGAAGGCCTGCCACTTCTTGGCCGGCGGCAGCAGGGAACCGATCAGCTCCAGCGCCTTGCCGGGCGAGCGCAGCGCGGTCCCGCCCGGTGTGCCGGTGAGCAGCACGTCGCCGGCCGCCATGGTCTGGAAGCGGGCGAGAGCGGTGAGCGCACGGTCCGGCTTGGTGATCATTTCCGCGGTGGTGCTGTTCTGGCGGGTCTCCCCGTTGACCGTGCAGACCAGGCGCAGCCGCTCCAGGGACGCGAGGTCCTGCTCATCCACGAGCAGGAGGCGCGGGCCGAGCGGGGTGAAGGTCGGGTAGGACTTGCTCTCGTAGAACTGCGTCTTGGGCAGTTGCACATCGCGGGCGCTGACGTCGTTGGCCACGACCAGGCCTGCGACGTACTGGCCGAGTGATCCCGGGGTGACGTCGGCGCCCAGCGGCAGGGTGTCGCCGAAGACGAGGCCGAGTTCCACCTCGTAGTCGAGCAGCCCGACGTGCCGGGGGCGGACGATCTCGGCAGCCGGGCCCACCACCGACCCGGATGCCTTGCGGAAGAACGCCGTGGGTACCTGGTCGGGGTCGAAGCCCGAATCCATGGCGTGGGAACGGTAGTTGACCATTTGGGCCACCACCCGGCACGGCGTCGTCACCGGCGACAGCAGCTCACGCGCGCCGAGTTCCTCCCAGCCGTCGGCGGCCTGGTGGGCCTCCTCGACCGCTGTGCGGTCGGCGAGCAACTCGGCGGTGGTGACGGCCTCCGTGACGATCGGCCGGATGCGGTCGTCGGCGCGCTGGACCCACCAGCCCGCGCTGGTGCGGACAACGGCTGTGCTCATGGGGATCTCCTGCTCAGAGGTGACCGGATGCGTACTGCCTGGCGTGCACGGGAGAGGCGCGTGCGCGTGGAAACGGGGCGGAGCCTTCGGTGGCAACGGTCGGTGGCAACGGAAGGCCACGCCACAAACTGATGAAATCATCATCCTTGATGGTCTGATCTGTCAATCGTGTGTTTCTCGCAGGTGGCGGGCGAGCCGCGCCGGTCCCGGGCCCGCTCCGGGGTGGGTGATGCCGTCGCCGCTCCGTCAAGGGGGCGGGTGCGGGGTGAAGGTCAGACGAGTGCCGGCGGTCAAAAGCCGGGAAGCGGAGAGCGGGTGGAGGCGGCCTCCACCCGCTCTCCGGCGGTCACGCTGCGGCTACTGGGTTCGCGGGGCTCAGCCCAGTGAGGGAAGCGGCTTCGTCGCCAGTTCGTGGGCCTCCTCGGCGGGCAGGCCCAGCATGCGCAGCACCATCTCGGCCGCCTGCTCCCCGGCCGCAGCGGTGACGTCACTGGTGGCCCCCAACTGGACCAGCCCAAGTACCGCCCCGCCGATCGCGCTGAGGGCGACATGGGCGTCGGCGATGGCGAACCGACCGGACGCCTTGCCCACCTCCAGGTCGCGCAGGGCCCGCGGGCCCAGGCCCGTCCCGCTGTGTACGTGCTGCAACCCACGGAAACGCAGGATCCCGGTGATCTCCGGATGGCTGGACGCCAGGAGCATGGTGAGGCGGACGCTGGTCGCGAAGGTCTCCGCCGGGTCGTCGATGGCGGCGGTCGCGACGTCCAGCAGCTGCCCGTACTCCTCCAAGGCGTCGGCGACGGCCGCGTCGAACAGGGCGTCCTTGGTGTCGAAGTGGTTGTAGAACGTACCGAAACCGACGTCGGCCCGCTCGGCGATCACCTGGATGCTGACGTCCGTCGAGCCCTGCTCGGACAGGATGCGGCGCGCCGCACCGACGAGTGCCTGCCGGGTCTTGGCCCGGCGGCGCTCGAAACGGTTGGCTGGCTGGGCGGTCGAGGGCTGCATGGGGCGATTCTAGTCGATGACAGAACTGATGAAACCATCAAGAATCATCACCTCAGGGGCCGGGAGGGTCTCCCTCTCTGCGGGAAAGGCGAGGTCGGAGCGGGCGGGAGACGGGGCCCGGCCTGCGGTCGAGCCGGTCGCCTGGCTGGAGCCGTCGCTCGACTCTGACGCGTGGGTTGCGCGTACCGACCCCTCAGCTACCTCAGCGACCGCCACCCAGTCGGGCCGCGAGCCCGTCGAGTACGCAGTCCAGGCCGAACGCGAAATCGACGTCGGGGTCGAGTTCCTCGGCTTCCAGGACGCGGCGGGCGAGCATCGGGTGTTCGCCCGCCGCGAGCACCTCGCTGATGTAGGGGCCGACGCTGCGCTGCCACTCCTCCTCGCTGAGCCCGGTGCGCTGCTCCGCGCGTCGCAGGGCCTGCTGGGCGGCGACCGATCCCAGCACGTAGGCGTGCACGGCGCTGAGTGCCTGCGAGGCCAGGGTGATGTCGGGCGTGAGCGCGACGGCGGCGCGCAGCGCGGACTCGGAGCGCCGCAACGAGTTGGGGCCGAGCGCGGGCCTCCCCGCCAGTTCACCTGCCAGCCAAGGATGCCGCAGCAGCGTCGCGCGCAACGCGTGCGCGACCGCCCCCAGATCGGCACGCCAGTCCTCAGTGGTCTCGGGGAGTGGATCCTCGCCCTGTGCGGCGTCGACCATCAGGTCCACCAACTCGTCGCGGTTGGTGATGTAGCGGTACAGCGAGGCGGTCCCCGAGCCGAGATCGCCCGCGACCCGCCGCATCGACACCGCCGCCAAACCCTCCGCGTCCGCGACGGCCAGGGCAGCGGCCACGTACTGATCCACCCCCGGCGCGCGTCGACGCGGCTCGGGGCGCGGCCGGGTCCACACCGACGAGGGAGCGGGTTCGGTCATCGGGGCGGTTCCTTTCCTCGTTGACCCGCATCCTACCTTCTGGCTACGGTGTATCCATGACGAATACGGCGTACCCAGAAGTGCCCGTTCCTGCGCCTGTGCCGGTGCCTGCGCCGGTCCCCGCGCCTGTTCCTGCTCCTGTGCTCGTGGTCGGAGGCGGCAGCGTCGGCCTGCTCACCGCGGCGCTGCTCACCCACCACGGCGTCCCCGCGGTGCTCGTCGAACGCCGGTCCGGACCGTCGGTGCACCCACGTGCCACCGGCATCGGACCGCGCACCGTCGAGGTCCTGCGCGAACTCGGGCTCGACACCGCCGTCGACGCCGCCGCGGTCGATCTCCGGGGCGCCGCGGGCAAGGCGGTGGCGCGGACCGTCGTCGAGATGGGCGCGGGCGACGTCATGACCGTGCCCATGCCGGCCCCGCCCGCCGACGAACTGGATGTGACGCCGTTCAGACTGCGCGGCGTCTGCGCCCAGGACCGGCTCGACGCCGTCGTGGCGGCGGACCTGGCACGCCGCGGAGCGGACCTGCGCTGGTCGACCCGCCTGACCGGCATCGCGCAGGACGCCGACGGGGTCGACGCCGAACTGGAGGGGCCCGACGGCCGCTACTCGCTGCGGTGTACGCGCGTCGTCGCCGCCGACGGCACGCACAGCACCGTGCGGACCGCACTCGGCGTGGGCACTTCCGGTCCGGGCGACCTGGGCAAGTCGATGATCAACATCCTGTTTCGCGCCGACCTCCGACCGCACCTGCGAGGCATGTCCTTCGCCACCTGCACCATCACCGCGCCCCAGGCAACGGGCCTGTTGGCCACCGTGGACGGCGAGACCAACTGGGTCTTTCACGTCCCCTGTGACGTCGACGCCGGTGAACGACCCGAGGACTTCACGCACGAACGCTGCGCCGCCGTCGTCCGGTTGGCGGTCGGCGACCCCCACCTCGACGTCGAGGTGCGCAGCGTGCTCTCGTGGCGCCCCCGCAGCGCAGCGGCCGAAAGCTTCGCCGTCGGCCGCGTGTTCCTCGTGGGCGACGCCGCGCACACCGTCTCGCCCCTGGGCGCGTTCGGCCTCAACACCGGGGTCGCCGACGCGCACAACCTGGCGTGGAAGCTGGCCGCCGTGCACCGCGGCGAGGCCGGTGCCGGGCTGCTCGACACCTACGCGCAGGAACGGGAACCGGTCGCTGCGGCGACACTGGACCAGGCGATGCGCAGGTTTGCCGACCCGGCGCTGCACTGGGGACGCGGACCCGAGGCCGATGCCGCCAGGGCGGCGGCGGGGGTGTGGGCGGCGCCGGTCGTGCACCTCGGCCAGAGGTACGACTCGGCCGCCGTCGTCGAGCCGCGGCCGGACCTCCCGTCCACCGTAGACCTGGTGCTCGACGGGTCGCCGGGTTCACGAGTGCCCCACGCGTGGATCGACGGGGTTTCCACGCTTGATCTGGTGGCGTCCCGGTGGACCCTGCTGGCGGGCGTCGCCGGCGACCGTTGGCTGACCGCCGCGGCGGACCTCGAACTCCCCGCGCATCGTGTCGCGGTCCCGTGGCTCCCCGACGAAGGGGCGCTGCTCGTCCGTCCGGACGGGATCGTCGCGATGCGCGTCACGGTGTCGGCGACGGATTCGGTGCGGTTCCTCACCGAGGTCCTGGACCAGGTGTTGGCCAGGCCGGTCCAGGTGCCGAGCGCCTGAACGTAGGTGCCTCGACGGGTGAGTCGTACGGGGTGGCAACGGGGTGAGCCGAGGGCGGCGCGGCGGCGCGGTGTCCGCCCCTGGCACACTGACCGCAGCGAAAGCAGGGCGAACGCATGGGTGAGCGGGATGTTGACGCGCGGGTCGAGGAGCTGACCCGGGGCTGCGGCGGATGGCCGCAGGGCTGTTGGAGGCGGCGGCCGAGCATCCGGATGCCGTACGGGCGCGGGAGCTGTCGGCGGCGGCCCGGTTGCTGACGAACGACGTGCTGACGTGCCTGGACGGAGAAGTCGTCACCGTTTCCCCGACGCGCCGGAGCGAGCCCGAGGTGCAGGACGCCGATCCGTCGGTGCGGAGCGCGGTCGCCGAGTCGGGGGCGGCGCTCGAAGAGTTGGTGGAGCTGTATCTGCCGGGCTACGACCGGCGCCCGGACGACGATCCGGTGATGATCGAACCGCGCCTGCGCCATGAGCGCTGGACGCATCTGCACCGGGTCAAGTTCGGACGCGGAGAGCCCTTCGAGGGCGCGCCGCTGTGGAACGACACCGTGCCAAGCCGGGGGAAGGCGGTGGTGCGCGGCTCACCTCCAAGAAGGAGGTGCTGCGCCGCATGCACCACAGTTACGTGACGCGGCGGGACCTGGACGGCCCGGAGGGCGAGCTGGCGCTTCGGATACTCCAGGGGTGCACAGCGATCCGGCGTTGCCGCGCGATCAGCGACGGCGACTTCGTCGATGGGTCGGAGCTGGAGGAAAAGCTGAAGGACCTCCAGTGGCGGGCCCTGGTGATCGCCGCGAGCCGGAGCGAGGACGCCCGTGCCCAAATCCTCGTCCGGCTGGTGCAGTTGGAGGTGTTGGCTGCCGCGGTCCTGAAGCTGGACGTGGTGTACCGGCAGCGCAGTAGCGACCCCTCCCAGGGCGCCCGGATCGCTGGAGCCGCGCACGGAGTGAAGGCGTTGCTCCAGCACTGGCCGCCGAAGGCCGAGGAAGCAGTTACCCGAGCATCTGCGCTGCCTGGATCATCCCGCACCGACCGGCTGTAGCCTCGGCCCTTGTCGAGCGGGCTGCCTCTTCTCACCGAGGCACCGCGGGACTCCCAGCTGCCCGTCGCCGGCCGGGCCACATGTCGTCGTACGCGGCGTCCATGAACTGCGCCTGCGGCCCTCGCAGCGCGGCCACGTCGGTCACCTCGCCCCGGGCCGTCTCCGCAAGGCGGAACGCATAACGATAAGTAGCGCCCCGCAGGGGCTCGTTTCTGGCAGCCAGGTCGATCTCCGCCTGTGCGAGCCAGAGTTCATCGACAAGCTGCGCGAGCTCGTCACCGGCCGGCGCGCCGCCACCGTCCGAGCGCGTGAGCGCCGCCTTCTCCACCCGCGAGGCCACGCTCAGGAACTTCAGAACCGCGTCCTTTAGTTCGGCGCGGTGCGCGGCTGACTCCTGCACCTCGAGCTGCCGGGTGCTCGCCCGAGACACGAGGTACTGGCCGATCAGCGACCCACCCGCGCCGAGCGCCACACCTGCGAGAGACAACAGCGCCGGCCCCAAGGTTCCCCAAGATCCCATGACTGGAGTCTCTCAACAGCAGTTCGCCCCTGTGTCGGCGGCCCGGGAAGCCTGCGGGTCGCTCAACAGCTGCGGGAGAGGCCTCCATGCCCAGCCTCCTCACATGCCGTCGGCTGAAGACCGGTCGCCGCGGCAGAACCGCATCCTCAGCTTCAGTCGGAGGCACCGGGAGACATCGGAGCGAGCTCCGGCGGCGGGCCCACCGCGGTGTACTCCACCGCGACACTCAGAAGCGCGAGGCCCCCAAAGACCAAACCCAGCGTGCCGTGCCCGGAGTCGAACAGGGCCAGCGCGGCCACGGTGAAGACCGTCAGCTTGACGGTGATCTCCGGCCCGACCGGCAGCGGGAACCTCGGCCCGCCCGCGGCGAGGAACAGCCCCCACACCACCCCCGCCAGAGTCGCACTCCCGACGCCGATGACGACGCCGGTGAAGGTACCCGTACCGATGCCCAGGCCCCAGAAGAACAGTGCCGCCAGGACCCCGCCCTCCAGAGCGAGAGCCAACGCGGCGTTGGCGATGGTGACGGGCGTCCACTTGCGGGCCGATACCGGCCCCGGCTTGGCGATTCTCACGCTTCGGCCGCCTTCTTGAGTCCCGTGAGCCACTTCTCCAGGACCGTGTGCAGTTTCGCGTCGGAGAAGAACAGGACGAGGAACGGGCCGCCCATCGACTCTTCCGTGCGGACCAAGGTCGTGCCGTCATCGGCCGCTTCCAGCACATGCCGGTGGACGGCCTTTGCGCCCGCCGCGAGTCCGGTCCACACGATCTCGCGGCCGGGATCGACCACCGCGAAGCGGGACTTGATCCGGTTCCTGCCGCTCACCCATGTGAACCGGGCATCCACCTCGGCCCCGCCCGAACCGCCCTCGACGGTGACACCGTGGATGGCGGGGTCGATGCTTCCCCAGTTGGCGGGCTCGCTCAGCAGGCTCCACACCCGCGCGACAGGGGCCTGGATGCGGACCTCGTACGACCCGGAGATCGGCGCCCCCTCGTCCAGTCGCCCCTTCTTCGCGTACTCCTCGTGCAGGATTTCCAGTGACGGGCCTCGATAGAGCAACCGGTGCAGCATGTCCAGCCCTTCCAGGTTCCAGGGAACACCGCGCATCCGGCACTCCGCCGCGCGAGGCAAAACCATAAGGCCAGTTGGCCCACATCATGCGGTCCGAGACGGACTTGATCCCGCAGCACCGGGCGCCGGGGCCGGAGTCCCCTACTCCGCCGGCTGGGTGATGAACTCCAGGAGGTCGGCGCCGAGTTGGCCCATGTGGGTCAGGTGCAGGCCGTGCGGGCCGTCGTCGTACACCTTGAGCACGCTGCCGGGAATCAGCTTCGCCGTGCCCCGTCCGCACAGCTCGACGGGGTTGAAGGAGTCGGCGCCGCCGTGGATGACCAAGGTGGGGACGGTGACGTGGGCCAGCTCCTCACGGAAGTCCGTCTCGGACATGGTGCGGCTCAGGGCCAGCATGGCCCGCACGGAGACCGCGCGGGTGTCCCACACCGACCAGTCCACCAGCGACTGCGAGAGCGCGACTCCGGGCGTGCCCTCGCCGAAGAACGGTCCCGCGATCGCATCGACCCAGCCGGGCAGATCCCGGCCGATCTGGGTGCGCATGTCGTCGAAGACGCTGCCGGGCACGCCCTCCGGATATTCCTCGCTCTGTCGCAGCAGCGGAGTCAGGGTCGAGACCAGGACGACCTTGGCCACCCTCTCCGAACCGTGCCGGGTCAGATAGCGGGCGATCTCGCCGGTGCCGGTGGAGTGGCCGACCAGGGTGACCTCCGTCAGGTTCAAGTGGTCCATCAGGGCTGCCAGGTCGTCCGAGAGTGTGTCGAAGTCGTAGCCGTCCCAGGGCTGTTCGGAGCGGCCGTGCCCGCGCCGGTCGTACGCGATGCAGCGCAGGCCCTGGTCTGCCAGGTGCGTCATCTGGTAGTTCCACATCTCACTGCTGAGCGACCAGCTGTGAGTGAACACCACGGGCACTCCCGACCCCCAGTCCTTGAAGTACAGGCGAGTGCCGTCCTCGGTGGTGAAGTTCCCCATGGTGGCCGCTCCTTCGAGCTGTGTGCGGGGCGGGCCGTGATCGGCTGCCCCTGTGACGAGCACGTTGCCACCCTCCCGTGCCGCGTGGCCATTACCTGGCAGGTAGGGACGAGGAAGGCGTCAGTTGCCACGTACCAAATGGTGCCCATTGGGACCTCTAGCGTCGGTGTGAACGATCGAAGCAGGAACGAAGAGGGAGCACGGGATGAGAATCGGCGTACTGGGCACGGGGAACATGGCCGACGCGCTCGCCACCCACTGGGCACGGGCCGGGCACGAGGTGACCATCGGGGGGCGGGACGCGCGAAAGGCCGAGCGGCTTGCCGCGCGCATCGGAGGCGGCACGGAGTCTGGCTCTCTGCGCTCGGCGGCCGAGGCCGGGCAGGACGTGGTGCTGGCCGCGCTTCCCTTCGGGGTGGGCGCGGAGGTCGTACGGGACCTGCACGCGGCCCTGGACGGCAAGGTGCTGATCGACTGCTCGAATCCGGTCGGGGCAGGCTTCCGGCTGCTTACGGAAGGCGGCCGCTCGGCCGCGCGGCAACTGGCCGCGGCGGCACCGGGAGCTCACGTGGTCAAGGCCTTCAACCTCTGCCACGAGGACGTATGGCGCATGCGGCCGCCCGTCTTCGACGGAAGGCCCCTGGCCGTGCCGGTCTGCGGGGACGACGAAGGAGCCCTCGTGCGCGTACGCGAGCTGGTCCGCGATGTGGGCTGCGAACCCGTCGCCGGTGGCGGTCTCGAACGCGCAGGGCTCCTGGAAGCGACCGCTGCGCTGTTCATCGCGCTGTGGGTCGGCGAAGGAGCGGACGCGCAAGCGATCGCCCCTCCGCTGGCGTACGCCGCCGGGCCTGGCCCCCAGGAATCGGACGGCGGTAGTCCACGAACGCGCGGGGCGTGATCCGCGACGTACCCGGCTCCGTGGCGGCGACGTGCTCCCGGCCGCTACTGGCGGGAGGCGAGAGCCAGTTGGTGGAGGTCTTCCAGCGCGTCGAGGAGGACGGTGTGCTGATGCCACTTGATCCAGATGCCCAGGGTGCGACCGATGGTGTGCAGGTCCTGCAGCTGCGCCTGGGTGAAGCCGATCAGGGGGCGGGCGTGGTGGGAGGAGATGACCCCGTGCACGGTGTCCTGGTCGTCCATGAGCGGGACGCTGTGGCAGGCCCGGCTGCCGGCCGTGAGGATCACACGGCGCGCCTCCTCGTCGAAGCCGGCCGACGAGGCCACCTCCTTGACGGTGACCTGGTGGCTGGCGGCCGCGGCGCGAGCACAGGAGGTGTTCCCCTCGACGAACGCGAAGTAGTCGGTGAACTGCCGGGGCAGACCGGCGTGCTTCGCCATGCGCAGGACGCCGTCCTCGACCAGCTGTACGTTGCCCATGTCCGTACCGGTGATGGTCAGGACGCGATGCAGCCCGGCGCCGAGTACCTCGCCCTGGTTGGTCGCGTTGAGCGTGCCGCCCTCGAGCGCGCTCAGGTCGGGTATCGGATGCTGGGACCGCCTGCTGAACCACGTCTTGGCACCCGGCGCGGGCCCGGGTGTCCGGGACACAGCGGCGGCCAGCTGGTGCAGCTTGATGTTGGCCCGCTGGGAGGCCTGGCGCAGTAGCGTGAATGCCGCCTCCGCGTTCGCCAGACGGTAGCGTTCGACCAGAACGCCCTCGGCGAGAGCGATCCGGGGGCGCGCTCGCGTTTGGACCTCCAGCTCGGACACCTGCTCGCGCAGCTGCTCGGTGGTGGCTCTCAGCTGCTCCGTCTCCGCCCTGAGGGAGGGGAGCTGCTGAGCGGAGGGCTGATCGTCAGGTGGGGGCGGCGCAGACGGAATGTTCGTCACGTTGTCTCCCATGGCGGCACCCTGCTCCGGCTTCCTCGTCGATCGGTGAGCAGCGGCCGCGACGCCGACGTCGGCCAGGCCCAGCTCTGTCCGCTGGAGTGGCCCGCTGCCCACACATCATGGTGACCTTAACCCGATGTGTTGGCGATGTAACGACCGCCCCGAACCTCAGGTGCCGGCAGAGGCGGGTGGGGCGGTGCGGCGAACGACGATTCCGCGCCACCGGGTCCCGTCCGCTCCGTCAAGGCCTCGGGAGTGCAGGGCTCCGGCGCAGGCCCAACTGACTGCCGACTGGGGCATGTTGTCGCCCAACCGGAACGGAGACTTGAGCCTTGCTCCCGGCTGGTGGTCGGTGTGACGCGGGGTGGCGCCAGCAGCGGGATGGAGACGATGAGGGGGCTGCGAGGGGAGGGGCTGGGGAGGGGGCTCGGGGAGGGCCGGGAACGACTGGAGCAAGATCCCGCTCGCGCAGCTGAGGCCCGGCCCCGGCCCGCGCTGCATGCCACCGCGGCCGCTCTCCACGCGGGGACGATCCAAGCCGCGTGACCGGCGGACGCTACCGATCATCCCGGCTTTCCTTCTACTCTCGGACGGGGTGAAGTTGGGCTTGCGCCCCCACCCCAGGCTCCCAGCCCTTGAGCCGTGACGGACCGCCGAGGCCAGCTGGAGCCGCATCACCGACAATGCGGCTCCAGCCTCCGCCCTCCGAGCGCGCCGACGAGGCAACTCCCGCAGCCTCGCGCCGCTGGGAGGGCACCTCGCGCGAGGAACCGATCGAGGGGGAGCCCGGCCCCTCGCGCCCCGGCTGTCACCACACCCGCGCGGCGGCAGCCGGACGCTTCCAGCCTCCCACTCAGGGCGCGGCGTGTCCGCACGCCGGCACATTCCTCGTCGCCGCCCGTGTCACGTCAGCGCCACGAACACCTCGCGGCTTCATTGCCTCAGCTGCTTCAGCCGCGAGGCCGCCCGCCGTGACGGACATGACTGACACAGGGGCGAGGGGCGTCACGCCCGCGCGGGGGTGAGCCGCGCGAGGGACCATGGAGGTATGGAGCAGACATCCCTCGGTGATGTCAGCACACCGCCACGCGTCGCTGCCGCCGACGAGGCCATCAGCGAGGAAGAGCTGGCGCTCGCGGCACGCAATCACGGCCTGCCGCTGGAGGCCCTGCGCTACGACGTCACGCCGCTCGGCCTCCACTATGTGCTGGTCCACTACGACATCCCCGCGGCCGACGCGGACACCTGGCGGCTCTCCGTCGGCGGACGGGTTCGCACCCCCGTGGAACTGGGGCTCGCCGACCTGCAGGCGCTTCCGGCCGTCACCCACCGGGTCACGATGGAGTGCGCGGGAAACGGGCGTGCCCGGCTGAGCCCGCGCCCCGTCAGTCAGCCCTGGCTGGTGGAGGCGGTGGGCACCGCCGACTGGACGGGCGTACCGCTGCGGACGGTGCTCGCCGAGGCGGGGGTCGAGGACAGCGCGATCGAGGCCGTGTTCACGGGCGCGGACCACGGGGTCGAGCGCGGCGTCGAGCAGGACTACCGGCGCAGCTTGCCGCTCCCCGTGGGTGGGGACGTACTGCTCGCGTACGCGATGAACGGCGGCCCGTTGCCGCCCCAGCACGGCTACCCGCTGCGCCTTGTGGTCCCCGGCTGGTACGGCATGGCGCACGTCAAATGGCTCCGTGACGTCGAACTGGTCGACGCTCCGTTCACCGGCTTCCAGCAGACCGTGGCGTACCGCATCCGGCAGTCCCCCGACGAGCCCGGCGAGCCCGTCACCCGGATCGCCCCGCGCGCCCTGCTGATCCCGCCCGGCTTCCCGGACTTCATGTCACGGGTGCGGATCGTGTGCCCCGGACCCGTGGAGCTGGAGGGGCGCGCCTGGTCGGGGTACGGGCCGGTCGCCCGGGTCGAGGTCAGCGCCGACGACGGCCGCAGCTGGACCGACGCGGAAGTCGCTCCCCGCGGCCCGCACCGCTGGGGATGGCAGGCCTGGCACACCACCTGGACCGCGGCTGCGGGCCGCCACATCCTCACCGTCCGAGCCTCCGATGCCGACGGCCACACCCAGCCCCTCGAACAGTCCTGGAACCGAGGAGGCTTCGGAAACAACCTCGTGCAGCGCGTCCCGGTCCTGTGCTGTTGAGCGGCGAAACGGACCGTCTCCAGTTTCGATGGGGCAGCGCTCCTGATCCGGGTGCTTCGACCCGACGGCAGGCCCAACCGCAGGTGCAGCCGCAAGCAGTACACGCAGCCCGCCGTCAAAAGGCGACCGGCCGGCCGGCCATCGGCCGCGAACGAACGAGCCTGGGGGAGGGCAAGTAGGCGCTGTATAGGATCTCTTGGATGACGCTCTCTCATGACGTGGCCGGCGATGGCCCTGCCCTGGTGCTCCTGCATTCCGGGGTGTGCGACCGGCGGATGTGGGACGCTCAGTGGCCGGCCTTGATCGACGCCGGTTACCGGCTGGTGCGCTGTGATTTTCGGGGCTTCGGCGGGACTCCCGCGCCGGACCGGCCGCACAGTGATGCCGAGGATGTGCTGGCCCTGCTGAACGGGCTTGGCATCGCGCAGGCGGCACTGGTGGGGTCCTCGTACGGTGGACAGGTCGCGCTGGAGATCGCCGCGCGGTGGCCGGACAGGGTGAACGCGCTTGCGTTGATCTGCTCCGCCCTTCCCGGACATGAGCCTTCTGACGAGCTGAACGCACTCGGCGAGCGCGAGGACGCACTGCTCGAAGCGGACGATGTCGCCGGCGCGACGGAACTGATGGTCGAAACGTGGCTGGGCCCGGACGCCGACGAGACCGCCCGCGATGCGGTACGCCAGATGCAGCGGCGCGCCTTCGAGCTCCAGATGGCTGCCGCTGAGGAGTTCGAGCCCATCGAGGCCGCAATGGATCTGGCGGCAATTCAGGCGCCCTGCCTTGCCGTGTCGGGCGCCCATGACCTGGCCGACTTCCGGCAGATCGCTGCCCGGCTGCCGGATCTGCTCGCGAACGCCGATCACGTCGAACTGCCCTGGGCAGGTCATCTGCCCAGTCTGGAGCGTCCCTCGGCCGTCACCGACCTGCTGACCGGCTTCCTGAAGGACACTGTTCCTCCTGCTCGGCCGGTCTGCTGACCCTGGCCGACTCTGCCATCGTGCCTGCCGCGGTCATGCGCGCGCCTGGTCCGACTCCGCGCTGGGTTCCGCAGCCGCGGTTTCCTGCCGAGGCCTGGTTCGCGTGCCCCAGCGTTCAAGTGCGGGGCCGGCGGCGCCCACAGCGGCGAAGAACACGCCGAGGAGCAGCCAGCCGGCCGTGCCGAGGCCGAGTACGACGGTGGTGAGGATGGCGGGGGCGAGCGCCTGGCCCGCGCTGAAGCCGAGCCCTAGGAGCCCTTGGTACTGGCCTTGGGCATGGTCGGGGGCCAGGCCGAAGCCGAGGGCGAAGCCGGCCGAGGACTCCCAGATCTCCCCGAGGCTGTGGACGAAGATCGCTGCGACCACGAGGCCCGCGGCCGCCCACACGGGAGTGTGCGCGCTCAGGGCCATCATCGGGCAGCTGAGGAGGAAGAGAAGTCCTGCCGTGCGGAACGCCTTGCCGCCGTCGACAGGGGTTTCGATGCGGGATCCGATCCTGCTCTGCAGCAGGACGCAGACTCCGGCATTGATCGTGGATACCGCCGCCACGGTCCAGCGCGGTGCGTCCGTGTGCTCTGAGATCCAGATCGGCAGCAGCAGGGACACCGCCGGGTATTGCAGCCCCATCGCACCGAAGAGGGCGGTGAAGGTCACGAACGGGCGGTCGGTGAGAGCGATCCAGCGGCGCTCCTGCCGCGAAGGCGGCTCCACGGCCCGGTAGTTGGGGAGCAGGAACAGCAGGAGGGCGCACAGGGCGAAGCTGGCCGCGTTGCCGAGGATCAGCACGAAGTAGGCGGTACGGGTATTGGCTGTCACCGCGAATCCGGCGCCCACGGTCCCCAGGACGACGCCCAGATTGACGTAGGTGCGGAGCTTGGCCCTGAACGCCGCGGGGCGGTCGGTGCCGACCCGGACCACGAGGGCTCCCCAGGCCGCGCCGCCTGCGGCCGCGGCAAGCTGGTCCACGGTGGCGATGACGGTGAGGGCGGCCCAGCTGTCGACCAGCACGAGAGCGGACATCGCCACGGCTTGAACCGCCAGCGCGAGCATCATGATCGTGCGCGGCCCGCGTCGATCGGCCAAGTGCCCGCCGGGTATCCCTGCGAGGAGGCCGATCAAGCCGGCGATCGTGAGGGCGGCGCCCACCTGTACTGCCGGGAGATCCACGACCAACGTGAAGTAGAGCGCCGCCGCCGTGTTGAAGAGCCCGTTGCCGACGCGGTTCACGAAGCTGGCCAGGATCAGTACACGCTCTGACCTGTTGGTGCCCGCTATGCGCGCTATTCGGCTTCGGTCAGACGATCTCCCCTTGATCATGGGCGCAGGCTAACAGCGGTCGCACACACCGTCAGTGGGGCGTGGCTGCCGACCGGCCACGACGGGCGCGCCTGACGCAGGGCCATCGGAAAAGCTCCGAGCAGAACCGGGCTTCCCGGCTGGGAAATCGCATGTCAGAGCAGGTGTGATGCTCGCGTGCGATTCCCGGGGGCGGAGGGCTGTTACCGGACGCCGGCCCGGGGGACGGGCGCGGGTGAGGGGGAGGGGCCGGGGGCGGCAACCGCTTGTTGTCAGATGGGCACAGGGCTGTTGGCATATGCAGCAACTTCTGAAAATGCTCCTATTCCAGTACGTGCCGGATACAGGCGAGGGTTGCGGAAATGTCCGCATCCCGTAACGCCCTTCTGTCCGCCCCCGCACGGCGCCGCGGCGGTCCACAGTGTGGTCTCTCGGCAACACGCCGGGAAACCCGCATCGTTCAGTGTCCTGCGTTCTGGGGTTCTGGGCATGTTCCTGAGGGGGCACTCATGTCCGCTGCACGTGACATCCGCCGCATCGCCGCCGCGCTCCTGGCGTCCGGCGTCGTCCTGGGGGCCGGCGCCCTGCCGGCCGCCGCTGCCGACGGAGACGGGGGACGGCACCGGTCGTCCGTCGTCATCGGCAAGGTGCAGTACAACAGTCCCGGCCACGACGACGGCTCCAACCGCAGCCGCAACGCCGAGTGGGTGGAAGTGAAGAACCTCTCCCGCCACGCCGTGAACCTGCGGGGCTACACCCTGACCGACAAGCAGGGCAACCGCTACCGCTTCGATCGCCTGCGCCTTGACGGCCGCTCCAGCGTCAAGGTCCACACGGGTTACGGGCGCGACATGCGCCACCACGTGTACCAGGACCGCCGCGACTACATGTGGGACAACAACCGCGACACCGCCACGCTCCGCGACGCGCGCGGCCACGTCCTGGACCGCGAGTCCTGGGGCCGCGGACACCACCACCGCTGACCTCACCGCCGCAGCCCCGCGCCCGTACCGGCGCGGGGCTGCGGCCCGTTGGACATGCCACGGCGTGCCGCAGCCCACCGGCTGCGGCACGCCGTTCCTGTCTGCTCGACCGACGTGACGTACGCGCCGGGCGGGCCCTCCCTGGTGAAGGGCGACGAGTCGATCGTGCGCAACACCATCGCACAGCTGACGGCCGCGAAGCTGCCGCAAGAGGACCCGGCAAGGCCATCGCGCGTCGGCCGGCCCGGGTGTGACCGGTGCCGCTCGCACACCGCCCCTGCCGCCGTCCAGAGGCGTCCCACTGGCCTTACTTAACCACTGGGTTATATAACTTGCTCGTGATACCCATTGAGGCGCTTGCCGACCCGGTGCGCCGCCGTGTCCTGGAGCTGCTCGCCGCCGGAGAACAGCCCGCAGGGCGCATATCCGCACGCGTGACGCAGGAGTTCGGCATCAGCCAGCCGGCGGCCTCCCGCCACCTGCGTGTGCTGCGGGCCGCCGGCCTCGTGCACTGTCGCGCCGAGGGCGCGCGACGGCTGTACGCGGTCGATCCGACAGGGCTCCGCGAGATCGACGCATGGCTGCGGCAGTTCCGCGGACTCTGGTCACAGGCGCTGTCCGCGCTCGAAACGGAAGTGGCACGCGGCAAGCACGTCGCGGACAACCCGAAGGAACAACATGAACTTCGCTGACCAGATCAACAACGTGATCCGCGCCGTGCACTCGAGCGGCAGCGACCACGGCGTCCAGCTGGAGAGGGTCTTCGCGACCAGCGCGGCGGACCTGTGGGAAGCCATCACCAGCCCCGAACGGCTGGCGCGCTGGTTCGAACCGGTCAAGGGCCGGCTGGAGCAGGGCGGCCGCTACGAGCTGACGGACAGCGGCACCGCCGGCACGATCCAGCGCTGCGATGAACCGCACGCCTTGCGTGTCACCTGGGAGATGGGCGATGACAAGAGCACTCTCGAGGTCACTCTGACGCCCGAGGAAACCGGCACTCGCCTGACGCTCCGCCACGTCGTCCCCGACAACGACCACTGGGGCACCTACGGCCCCAGCGCTGTCGGCATCGGCTGGGACAGCGCGTTCCTGGCGCTGTCCCAGCACCTCGACCAGGACTCAGCGGCTGTCCACGACGAGATCGCCGCGTTCAACGCATCGGACGACGGCCGGGTGTTCATCGACCAGGCGGCGGAGTCCTGGCGTATGGCGCATGTCGCATCAGGGGCCGACACCGATCGAGCGCACCAGCAGGCCGTGAACACCGCGGCCTTCTACAAGGGCGACGACGCATCATGAAGTGACGCCGAAGGCGCCCCGCGTGCGCCCGATTCCGGCTGCGGCTCAGGATCGCTCGATCCCTTCCATCCCATCCATCTCTTCCATCCCCTCGATTCCTTCCAGGAACGGGACGATCGCATCGATGAAGTGGTCGTTGCGATCGCCGGCCACCATGTGCCCGGCGTCGGCCACGTCGACGCGCCGCGCCTTGGGAACCCGGTCACAGAACTGCTCGGCGATGTCTTCGCGCACCACATCGCTGATGCCGCCGCGGACGAGCAGGATCGGCACATCGGCGTGACGCGCGGCGTCCAGGAGGCGCTCCGCCATGCCGGGCGGGTCCATCCGGCCCTCGAAGCTGTCCAGCATCCGCGGGTCCCAGTGCCAGACCCAGTGGTCGCCGCTGCGGCGCAGGTTGTTCCGTATCCCTGCAAGGGCGTCCGGGCGGGGGCGATGCGGCAGGTAGGCGGCCACCGCCGCGGCAGCTTCCCCGACGCTGGTGAAACCGTCCGGCCGGCCGCGCATGAACGTGACGATCCGGCGAACACCGCGCGGATCCGGTCGATGGGCGACATCGACAAGTACCAGAGCACGAATCGCCGCCCGGGGTGCTTCCCCGGCCGCGAGCAGTGAACTCAGGCCGCCGAGCGAGGCGCCGACGAGCACCGGTTCGTTGCCTAGTTCGGCGACGAGCGCCCGGACGTCCTGGGCGAACAGATCGAGGTCGTAGTCACCGTCGGCGGACCATCCGCTGGTGCCGTGCCCGCGCAGGTCCGGTGCGATGACCCGCCACCCCAGCCTGGCCAGTCGAGGGCCGGTCCGGCCCCAGGCATGTCGCGTCTGGCCGCCGCCGTGCAACAGGACGAGCGGGGGAGCGGACGCCTCACCCCACACATCCGCCGTGAGCGGGATCCCGTCATGACCGACGAAGTCTCGGCGCTGCGGCAGCGCGCCTGCGCGGGCCGTCATGCCGCGCCTCGGGTTCGCAGCGGCGCCAGCAGCTGATCGCGGCAAGGATCCGCGGCCGCCGCGGCGAGTGCGACGTCCAGCGCGAACAGGGCGCGCGCGAGGAAGCGGGCGTCATCGATCAGAGCGGCGACCCACTGGTGCAGCGCGCCCACGCACGAGGTGCCGACCATGCCGGCCAGCCCGTCGGTGTCGATGTCGGCGCGCAGCAGGCCCTGCGTTCGCGCGTCGGCCATCGCCCGGCGGAGTTGGGTGAGCGGACTGCGGTCCAGCACGAGGCCGCTCTGCTCCCACTCCCGCACCATGCGACGTGACACGACCGGATCGTCCACGAACAACTGGACGGTCACCCTGACAACTTCCCGCGGGCCACTGGCTTCCAGCGCCGCCAGGCGGCGCTCGAGTTCGTCCATGAACCCGCCGGCGAGGGCCTCCCAGATCTTGTCGCGCGGTCCGATCAGGTTGTACACGGTGGCCGGGGCGACCTCCGCCCGCTCGGCGATCCGCTCGGTGCTGATCACCGATTCCGGGTCTTCGCGCAGGAGTGCGCGCGTCGCGTCGAGGATCCGGCCCCGCCGCTCGGCCTTGTGCTGCTCACGCAGCCCTCCGTTGCCCGTCTGCATACGCGCACACCCCATCGCCAGAACTTAGAGAGCTCTCTAAATTTAGAGCTGTCTCTGGAGGTGTCAAGCGTTGGGGCGCCGCCACGTCGTCTCGGCCACCTGCTGAGGCCTCAGTTGTTGATGTCCTTGTCGAAGTCCCGCGCGCACGCGTCGCGTTCACTCTGCGTCTTGGCCTGCTTGACGCAGTCGTCGAAGTTGTCGAACTCGTCGGAGTTGAGGATCGACGCGCCGATCGCGATGATCACGCCGGATGCGATGAGCCCCAGCGCACCGAGTATCGCGCCGATGATCGACATCATGCCGTGCGGCGCCCGGCCCCCGCGTGCCTTGCGCGCGCCGATGATGCCGAGAATCACTGCCAGCAGCCCCAACAGGGCTCCGCCGATGACGGTCCAGAAGAGAAGGATCGCTGCGATGCCGAGAACGAGCGCGGCGATCGCCAGCCCGTTGCTGCGCTGTCCCCCCGTGCCCGGGTGGGTCTGCGCGTAGCCGTTCGACGTCTGGGCCTGGTTGGAGAAGGACATGTCATCACTCTCATCTCTGCTTCCATGCCTGCGAGTTGACGTACGGGGCCGAGTGCCCCGATGCCGGCGACGAATGCCTTCTTGGTGACAACCGCAGCGCCCGGCCACCGAGCGCCGGGCTCTGTGCGCCGCTGTCGTCGCGCACTCCTTCGAGCCCACCTCGCCCGGTGAAACCCCGTCCGTCTTGTCAGCCGAAGCGCAGGATGCGCGGAGCGAAGGTGCCCTGAGGGCCGTCGGCCCGGCCGACCGACCACACCGTTGCCGTGCCCGGCACCGGGGCAAGGCGCAGCACCCAGGATTCGCCCTCCCCGGCCACCGTCGGTTCGCTGTACTCGGTGAACGACTGGCCGTTCCAGGCGAGGAAATCCGGCCCGGGGACAAGCGGCGGGTAGCTGCCCGGCGGGCCCCACTTCTGCGAGCGGGCCACCGCGACCCAGCCCAGCGCACCGGACGTAGTGGGCGTCAGCGAGCTGATCGAGCCGAAGTTGGTGGGCACGCTCACTCGATTCCACTGGTGTCCGTCGAAGCGGACCAGCAGGGGCGGAATCGGCCGGCCGGGCGGGCCGCCGACGAACCCCTCCGTGCCACCCGCCCACACCTCCGTCGGCGAGACGGCCAGCACGCTGCTCACGGCCGACCGCGGGAACCCCTGCACGATCGTCTGCTGCCACGCCTGCCCGTCCCAGTGCGACACGGCCGCACCCGAGGTGGTGTCGCCCGCGGCCCAGACATCGTCCGCCGCCAGAATGTGCAGCCCGTACACCCATCCCGGCGGCACCGGCACGTCCCGCCAGCCGCGTCCGTCCCAGCGCAGCAGCACCTGCGCACCGTCCCGCGAACCGATCAGCCAGGTCTCACCGCTGCCGGCGACGGCTTTGGTGAGCACGACACCGCGCGGCGGCCGGCTCTCGCGCCAGGCGTCGCCGTCGCGGCGCAGCAGGCGGGCGCCGCCCGCCGAGTCGCGGCCCACCGCCCAGATCGCGGTCGGGGAGGTCGCGGCGATGGACAGCAGCTCTCCCTGCCACTCGGCCCCGGGCAGACTCTGGCGCTGCCACGCGGTTCCGTTCCACCGCAGCATCAGCGGAAAGCCCGGCGCCTCGCGACCGACGGCATCGGTGCCCACCGCCCACGCCCGGTCGGGCCCGAACGCCACGGCTTCGTTGAGCCCGGCCTGGGGGCGTACCTGAGCCGGAACCGGAACGTGCTGCCAGGACGGGGATTCCGCCGCGGCCGAGGCCATGACGGCCAGGAAAGCCATCGCGAAAGCCAGGGCCGCGACGAGAAGTCTGCGTGCCATGGTCAGCCTCCCAGCCGTTCGCTCATCAGATTGGGTCTCGAGCCGTAGATCTCGACGGTCCCGAAGGACAGCAGTGAGGACCCGGCCCGCGCCAGTGCACGCGGTTTGACGTCGATCGCGTTCGTGCGCTCCGGTCCGTAGGAGAAGGTGGTGCGGGGGCCGTCCACCCGCGCGTACTTCGACTGGAACGCTCGGTCGCTGCGCACCGGCAGCCACAGCGCGCCGTCCGGGCCGCGCACCATGGCCTCGGTGTGGGTGTCGCCCAGTGGCGGGTAAGTGATGCGCCAGGTACGCCCGTTGAAGGTCATCAGGTAGGTGCGGGCCACGCCGTCGGTGTACTGGCTGCCGCCGATCGTGACCCGGCCGGACGGTTCGAGCAGGAGCGTGTGCACGTTGCTGTTCGCCGGCAGCGCCACCTTCGCGTCCCGCCACCCCGTGCCGTCCCAGCGCAGGATGGTGGTGCCGGTGTCGGTGTCCCCCCAGGCCCAGGCGTCGGTGGCCGTGCGCGCGGTGATCCCCATCAGATACCGCATCTCGTCGGGGGCGGACTGCGTGGTCCAGCCGGAACCGTCGTAGTGCAACACCTTCAGCCCGGTGTCGTCCTCACCGACCACCCAGGCGGCACCCGGTACCGCCGTGAAGTCCTGGTAGGTCCACAGGGCCTGCGGCAGCGGGAGGGCGCTCCACCCTCCCGCCGACCGGCGCAGGATCTCGCCCGCCCCCGCGCGATTGTGGAAGATCCACACCTCCTCGCCGACGAACTGCACCTTGCCGAGCCAGCCCAGCTCACCGGCGCCGGGGAAGGTGGTGTCCCGGCTCCAGGCGGTTCCGTCCCACCGGTACAGCATCGGCCGCAGCCCATCGGCGGCGTGCTCGTACCCCGTCGCCCATGCCGCGCCCGGCCCGCGGGCGGCGAGATCGGACACCGTGACCGGCGGGGCCGTCGCTGGCGGCACCGGCAGTGACGACCAACTCGGCTTCACCGCCGCGGCCGATGAAGCGGCCGACGAAGCGGCCGAAGCCGTGGCCGAAGCCGCAGCTGAGGCCGCAGCTGAGGTCGGCGTAACGGCCCCGGCCGGTGACGCCACCGCGGCACACGCGAGCACAAGGCAGACAAGGACCGCACGGAGACCGTTCACAAGACCTCCCAGAGCGCGAAGGTCGCACAGGCTATGGGCGTCGACCCACCCGTGAACAGACGGCATTCGGCCGAACACGTTTCACGTGAACTCCTCACCGTTTCATGGGACTTCTGGAGCCACGAACGCATGCCTCGTCGGACAACCGCAGTGACCGGCGGCGGTGACCGGCCGCGGTGACCGGCGGCGGAGGTCTGGCTCTGCTTACGGCTTACGGCGGAATGCGCGGCCCCGATACTCTGCACGCCGTGATCAATGCAGAGGCGATTCCTGACGATGCCGAGGTTGCGATGGCCGCGGTGCGGGCCGGTGCGGAGGCCGTGCGCGCCAGGTACGGAAAGCGGCTGACCCGCATCGACAAGGGCGCCGGGGACTTCGCCACCGATGCCGATGTGGCGGCTGAGAAGGCGATCCTCGGCGTCCTGCGATCCGCCCGCCCCGGCGACGCGGTGCACGGCGAGGAGGGCGGGCAGCAGGGTGGGGCCGACGCGGTTCGCCAGTGGTTGGTGGACCCCCTGTGCGGCACGCTCAACTATGCCGTCGGGAACATGCTGGTCGCCGTCAACGTAGCCCTGCGCAACGGACCGGCCGCGGTGGCCGATCCGTTCAGCGGCGAGGTCTTCTTCACCGACGGCGGGACCGCTTGGGTGCGACGCGACGGGAGCGACACGCCACTGGCACCGACGGCAGCCACCCAGCTGGTGGACGTGAACCTCGATCCGCCCTTCCCGAGCGCACCGGGCTTCCGGGCGGTGGACCTGCTCGCCCACCCCGGATTCATCGAACGCTTCCGACCGCGGGTCGTGTCCACGACACTGGCGTTGGCCTGGGTCGCGGCCGGCAAGCGCGCCGCATACGTCACCGACGGCGGTGACCTGACCGAGAGCGTGCACTTCGCCGCCGGCATCGCTCTGTGCCAGGCCGCCGGCTGCGTCGTCACCGGAGTCGACGGCGCTCCGATCGGGCAGGCAGGCCGGGGACTCGTCGCGGCCGCGGACGCCGAGACGCACGGGCTGTTGCTGTCGATGATCCGCGGTCGAGGCTAGAGACCGCCACATCCTTGCTGGGTCTTCGCACCCTGCGTCTCAGCGGGCCCTGTGGCCCCGTACGTTGCGAAGCCGACCGCTTTCACTTGACCGGAACCGTGCCTCTCGATAGTCATGCGACGCATTGACCCCACAGCGCCGTCGCGGTTGCATGCTTGTGGCCCTCCGGTGGGGAACCGGGGAGAAGGGCCATGTCCTGTATCTGGGGGGAAAATGAGGGGAAGCACGAACCGGAGCGCCATCAGACGTGTGCGGGCCGCCTTAAGCGCCACGGTTGTGGTCTGCGCGGTCACGACGGCGCTGCCTGGGGTCGCTTCGGCCGCGCCGATGCCTGCGGCGGGGGCCGTGAGCGACAGCGGAGCCGGGGTCGAGCGGATCAGTGTCGCGCCCGACGGCACCCAGGGCGACGGCGACTCCGTCGGCGCCACGATCACGACCGACGGCCGGCGTATCGCCTTCTCGTCGTGGGCGAAGAACCTCACAGACGGCTACCCGATGACGTATGAAAAAGTGTTCGTCCGCGATCAGCGGACGAGCCAGACCATGCGGATGAGCACCAGCGCCCCTCCGATCCAGCGCCCGGTGATCAGCGGTGACGGGCAATACATCGCCCATTGGGGGCTGATACAACGAGACACGAAGACATTCCTGTCCCAGGTGAAGTCGGAAGGCACGATCGGCATCTACTGCCCGGGCCTCAGCTGCAGCCAGCCGTCGCTGAGCGCGGACGCCCGCTACATCGCCCAGGTCGCCACCTCCAATCGACCGCCGTCCCGGCAGCGCATCGAGGTACGGGACTGGCGCGCCAACACCACGGAGACCATCGCCGAGTACGAACACACCGCCTCGGCCCGTCCGTCCATCAGCGGCGACGGCCGCTTCGTCGCCTACCAGGACGGCCAGGCGGAGGACATCTTCGTGTGGGACCGGACCGACGGCACCTCCTCCGGCCCGATCGAGGGCCCGTCCAAGGCGGCCACACTCGTCCAGTTCAGCAAGGACGGCAGCAAGGTCGTGTACCTCTCGGGCTCCGACACCTACGTCCACGACGAGGCCGCGGGCACCGACCAGTTGGTGCCGAACGTGCGGGGCGTGGCCATCGATCCCACCGGACGCTATCTGCTGTACGCCCCGCACGACACGAGCGGACCGTCGCTCACGCTGCGCGACCTGGAGACGGGCACCGACGAGATCGTCTCGAACCAGCCCGCCTCGGCCGGGACCGACGCGGTCAGCGCCGGGGGGCGCGACGTGGTCTTCCATTCCACGGCCGACGACATCGTGCCCGGCGACACCAACGGCAAGTCGGACGTCTTCGTCCGCCGCTTCTACTGATCGCCCCGACCCTCACGCTCTCCTGCCGCCCCACCGCTCGCCCGGCCCGCCTGGCCTACAGGGCAGGGACCCTTCAGCGCAGCGGATTCAGTGCAGCGGACGGCACCGCTGACGCGGATCAGGCGGGGTGAAGCTGAGCCCGTTCTCATCCATCGCATTGAAGACGGTCACTCGCCCCGTCGCGAAGACGAAGCTGATGTCGGCGTTCACCCAAGCCTGACCTCGGCCTCCCCAATCGAGCAGATCGACCCTGGTGAGGGGGAGACCCCGCAGAGCGTGCAGTTGTGGAAGAGGCTCGGCACGCCACTGCAGGTCGAAGTCGGGCCACCGGGGCGGGACACCGGGGTCGATCGTGTTCCACGTGAGGGAGAGATCGTCGAACTTGTGATGGTTGATCTCGACCTGCTCGCCCTCGAAGTCGAGCAGGACCGGGCAGTCACAGAACCATGCGTCGTCCTGACGGTCCCAGACCGCCCAGACCCTCGTCAGAGTCCGGCCGACAAGGCCCCGCACCCGATCCGCGTGCTCCCGCACGACGTCATCGCTGCGGCTCAGCCACTGCGGCTGGTAGCCCGCGATACCGAAATCGAACATTGCGTCATCGTGTCAGAGCTGCCTGGCATCACCTCTACGCAGCCCGGACAGCGGCCCTGACACGACAATCCAGCCGCGTTCCTTGGCGGCTGGGAGAGAGGCCGACTGGACAGCAGCTGTAGGAGCAAGCGCCTGTGCCACTCCGCCTCTTGAGGGGTGGACAGCGCTCCGAACCGGCGGGCGCCTCTCCTTCAGCGGCAGCGATGAGTTCCTGCGCTCCAGGCGGTCTACACGGACAACATCACTTCCACACCCAGGGGACCACGATGACCGAGAACCACACACCGCCGCCCACACCCTCCGAGCCGAGTGCGAAGGTGCGGGCGCTGGACTGCCTGGTCGGCACCTGGCGGGTCAGCGGCGGTGTCGAAGGCACGGTGACCTATGAGTGGGCGGCCGGGAAGTTCTTCCTTCTCCAGCACGTCGACCTGCACCAAGACGGCCTGGACATCCGCGGCTTGGAAGTCATCGGGCACCTCTTCAACCCGTTCGCGGGGGATGCGGGGCCCAGTGAGGACGTGTGGTCCCGGTTCTACGACAACCAGGGGAACACGCTCGACTACGTCTACGAGATCGACGGCACCACCCTGACCATCTGGGGCGGCGCGAAGGGATCCCCCGCCTATATGCGCGGCACTTTCAACGCCGCCGGCGACACCATGGACAGCGAGTGGGTCTACCCGGGCGGAGGAGGCTACAAGTCGACCATGACCCGCATCGATTGAGCCGTGGGACGAAGTCGTCGAGAGGCTGCGCGGCCAGTGCGCGTCCCTGGAGCTGCTCGTCAAGGAGGTCATGCCGGCCTTCCAGCGATCCGGCACGCACGCGCCGGGCCCACCGAGTTCGCGGAGGCCTCCCGGGGCGCGACACGCTGCCCCAAGGCGCGCACGCTGCGCCAAGCACGAGCGGGAGGAAGCACAGAACCGTGGCTGCTCAGGCTGACGCAGCTGACGCAGGGGCCACCAGTGCTCCGGGCGAGGAGCCGGGCCACGCGACGTCGTCGACTTCGAGCCACGGCGCCGCGGCCACGGCCGCAGGCGTGAGACCGGTGAACTCCTTGACCTCGTGGTGCAGGTGGGACTGGTCGACGTAGCCGCTCTCGGTGGCGACGCTCGCCGCGGGGCGCCCCGCGGCGAGAAGGTGCGCGGCGTGGTCGAACCGCACCAGGCGGGCGGCGCGTTTGGGCGTGATGCCCAGCTGGGAGCGGAAGCGGGCCGACAGGCGCTTGCGACTCCAGCCGACCTCATCCGCCAAGTCCTCGACCCGCATGCGCCCCCGGCTGGTGAGCGTCCGCCGCCAGCTGTGGGCGACCTCCGGAGCAACCGGTGGGCGAGCGCTCAGCCGTCGGCCGAGGAGGTCCACCGCGATCGCGAACCGTTCGTCCCACGTCCCGGCGGCACGCAGCCTGCCCTCGGCGCGCCCGGCCTCGCGGCCCCAGACGTCTTCCAGGGACACCACCGTCCCGCTGAGCTCGGCCGACGCGCCGAGCACCGCGGCCGCCACGACCGGCTCAAGGCGGATCTGGAGACACTCGCCCGTGCGGACGCCCGCCCGAACCTGACCGGGCAGGAGCCCGACGACGACACTGCCGCGCCCCGGCCGGCCCTGCGCGTCGTAGACGAGTCCTGTTCCCTCGCTCAGATCGAAGAACAGAGTGACGGAGGGGTGCGCGACCATGGAGATGTCCGTGGGCGTGGGGACCCGATAGCGGAACCCGGCCATGCTGACCCCGGGCAGTCGATCCGACGGGCGCGGGACGGCGATGTCGAACAGCGCCCAGTCGAGTGGTGTCGTGTCGGTCGACGGCATTCGGCCAGCCTAGGCCTCGGGCGACGGGGTGTCAGCGCCCGTGGCCGTGAAGCTCAGCAACAGCTTGCTGGTCGTATCGGGCGCTTCGAGCAGTGGCATGTGCCCCACACCCGGCAGCACCTCGACCCGCGCGTCGGGCACCGCGTCGTACTGATGCACCGACGACGGCTCCCAGCGAGGGTCCGCAGCACCGAAGACCGCGAGCACCGGCACATCGAGGGCCGCGAGACGCTCGGGCACGCTCCGCTCGGCGACGTATGCGGTGTACTGCCGGAGCACCGCCTGGAACGCGGCGTACGTGATGCTCCGAACCCCGGCGACCAAGTCGTCCGGCACGTCCACCGGCCGAGCGGTGACTGCCCTGATCCCACTGCGGATCCACGCATCCGAGCGCATCGACCAGATGAGCCGGCCCAGCGGCGGGCCCAACAGGAGCCGAAGGAGCAACGGCTGCGGAAGCAACGCGTCGAGGCTCGGTCCTGTGCTGATCAGCGAGAGTGACCCGACCAGGTCGGGACGCTGTTCGGCGAGCGCGGTGCCCAGGTAGCCGCCGCTGGAGTGTCCGACCACGGCGACCCGGCGAAGGCCGAGATCGTCGAGCAGCGCCGCCACCCGACCGGCCTGCTCGGGCACGTCGTACGACGCCGGGGCAGGGGACTGGCCGCATCCGGGTAGGTCGATCCGGATGACGCGATGACGGTCGGCGAGCGCAGGGATCATCGGGATCCAGGAGGCGCCCGAGGCCCCCGATCCGTGAATGAGCAGCAGGGGCGGCGCCTGCTGCGAGCCGTCGTGAACCACATGCATGCCATGCGAGAGCTGAACTCCGTCCTCACTCATGCAGGGATGATGCGGGGCTCGCGGGCCATCGGTCTTGTACAAATGTCGCCTCTGCGGGGGCTCGGCTCCTGAGCACTGTTCCGCAGCCGTATGCGAGCCGTATGCGCCGGGTGGGAGCGTCCATCGGTGACCGCCTCGTCCACCTCTGCACGCTGTGCCGGCGCACGCTCGGGCAGGCCGTCGCTGCTAGTCGTGGGTGAGCAGGCCCAGGCGGAGGGAGGCGAGGGTCGCGGACAGGAGGCGTGAGACGTGCATCTGTGAGATGCCCAGTGCGGCGCCGATCTCGGCCTGGGTCATTTCCTGGCCGAAGCGCATCTCGATGATGCGGCGTTCGCGTTCGTCGAGGTCGGCCAGGAGCGGGGCCAGGGCGTGCAGGTCCTCGAACACATCAATGGCGGGTCCGCCTCGCCCATGACGTCGGCGAGGGAGCGGCCGTCGGCGGATGCCTCGCTGTCATCGCCCCCGGCGCGTGGGCTGTCCAGTGATCCGGCGGCGTAGCCGTTGGCGGCCATGATCGCCTCCAGGGCCTGCTCCTCGGTCACGCTGAGATCGGCTGCGAGCTCATTGACCGTCGGTTCACGGCCGAGCGTGGACGACAACCGCTCCTGGGACTTGACCAGTTCGATACGGAGTTCCTGAAGTCTGCGCGGTACGTGGACGGCCCAGCTGGTGTCACGGAAGTACCGCTTGATCTCCCCGAGGATGTAGGGGACGGCGAAGGAGATGAACTCGAAGCCGCGGTCGACGTCGAACCGGTCGATTGCCTTGATCAGCCCCACGGTGCCGACCTGGACGATGTCCTCCAGCTGGCCGTTGCCGCGGTTGCGGTAGCGGCCGGCGACGTAGTGCACCAAGGAGAGGTTCATCTCGATCAGGGTGTTGCGCGTGTAGAGGTGGGCGGGGGAACCCTCCTCAAGTGTCTGGAGCTGGTCGAAGAAGAGCTTCGACAACTCCCGGGCGTCCTTTGGCGCGGCCTCGTCGGCTTCTTCTGTCAGCGGCAGTCCGACGCCCTCGCCCCGCACCTGCCCGGTCGGCTCGGCGGCGTCGCCCACATCCACTGCCTGCCCAAACATCGTCTGACTCCCCACACTCTCGTCCTGCATGACTCTGTTCGCGACGACTTCTGTTCGCGACAACTCAGCTCGCGATGACCGTGAAGGGGTTGCCTTCACGGTCTTCCAGCACGGCCTCGCGCCGGCAAGGGGGCCCCTCCGGTGGTGAGATGACACGTCCGCCCCAGCCGGCGGCCGCCACGGCAGCCATGGCGACGTCGGCCACGCGGAAGCACGGGTGCCAACCCGGGGGCGTGGCGTCCTTGATCGCGGCGACGGTGCGCAGCCCGTCGCGCACCTCGATCCGCCCGTGGGCGTACTCCACCTCGCAGCTTGCGCCGGAGCCGCCCGCCCAGCCCAGTACGCCCCCGTAGAAGAGGGCCGCGGCGAAGGTGTCCGGGGTGTGCAACTCGAGCCGGGCGATGGGGCCTTCGCCCACCGTCCAGCGCTGGTCGGGGGTTTGTTGGAGCAGGCCGAACACCGCTTCCTGAGGGCCCGCCGCCACGGCGAGCCGCCCGGCGGGGCCGGCCAGCGGCCCGACGGCCACGGTGGCGCCGCGCTCACGCAGCCGGCCCACCGTGGCGTCCACGTCATCGACGGCGAAGTACGGAATCCATCCCGTGCCGACGCCCAGGTCGCACGTGGCCTGGCTGAGGGTGCCCACCGGCGCTCCGGCCCGCAGCGCCAGGAACCGTGGCCGGACCGGCGAGTCGAGCATCCTGACATGGCACCAGCCAAGAACCCGGGCGTAGAACTCCGTGGCGGCCAGGGCGTCCCGTGAGGCCAGGCTCAGCCAGCACGGTGCGCCGCGCGGCCTGCCGGAAGAGCCCGGCGGCAGGCCGTTTGCCCGTAGAGCTGGTGGGGCCAGCGGCGCCGGTGGGGCTGGCCTTCGCCCGGCGGGCGGGACCAGCCGCAGCCCTCCGGCCCGGCGGAAGGGCCTGACGCCGGTCCCCGCGCGCCCCGCCTCCCGAGCCTGACCCCTTGTCCGCGGAGCCGGCCCTTCTCGCTGCTGCTGCGCACGCTCGTTGCTCACGCCGATGTCCCTTGGCACTGCGCCCTCTCCCCATCTGGTTCTGGCATCCGGTCTGGCACCCGGTTCTGGCGGTCCCGGCAGTGGTTCCGCACACAGGAGGTGGCATACCGGGACCTTCCTCACCCATCCCGGGGACCAAGGCCCTGTCTCTGCCGGTGCCAAAGGCCCGTTCCTCGCCGCCGCGTGGGCTGTGGGCCAGGAACCGTCCGAAAAGGCCCTCGGCCCCGGCATAAGAACGCCACCGCGGGGCACGCGAGAGGAGCTCGCCCAGGGATGGCAGACGGATCGAAGGAGAATCACCTGATGCGGACCATCAGGCGCATGCGCCGCGTGCTGTACGGGGCCGTGTGCCTCCCCAAGAACATCGACAGCCGTTCGTCGGTGGACAGGTCACAGCTGAACCGGGCCTAGCCGAGCCTCGTACCGCGATATAGCGTCAGTCCTCTCGTCGTGCCGCCGGCCGCATCACGCGAAGACCTTCGACGGAACCAGGACGGAAGCATGTCGCCAGAGATCTCGCCCTCCGGGAAGCGTTCCGGTCCCGGCTCGTCGCCTGAGCTGCGGGCCTCGCATGCGGATCGGGACCGGGTGGTGGACGTGCTGCGTGTCGCGGCCGGGGACGGGCGGCTGACCTCGGACGAGTTGGACGAGCGCCTGGAGGCCGCCCTGTCGGCGCGGACCGTCAACGAACTCACGACGCTCACGGCGGACCTGCCGTCCGTGTCGGCCATGGCGGGGGCGGGCCTGTCCGTGACCGAGGTCAAGGACGTACTCCGGATCGAGCAGCGGTTCAGCGCCGTCGAACGGGTGGGCCAGTGGGTGGTGCCGCGGAGGCTGGAGCTCGCAGTGACGTGGTGCGACGTGACGCTCGACTTCACGCAGGCACTGATCACGCAGGACACGCTGCGGATCGACGTGGACATGCAAGGCAAGACCCTGACGGTCATCACCAAGCCGGGCGTGGTGGTCGATGCCGATGCCTTGGCCGTGGAGCACTGCAAGGTCAAGAACCGTCAGGTGCCGGACCCTGGTGTTCCGATCAGGCTGCGCGTGGAGCTGGTCGGCAAGAAGAGCCATGGCCGCGTCGTGGTGCGGCCCCCACGGCGGACGGTCGGACAGTGGCTGCTGCGCAAACCCAGGGGCGCTGCCGGCGACCGATGATGGACTCCATGGAGGCGATCCATGGAGGCGAGCTGCCGGCGGCGCGGTTCGCTAGCGCGCGTCGATGAGGTGGCGCCGGAACCATCGGACGAGGCCGTCGTCCACCGTGCGGGCCAGCGGTAGTTGTGGCGCGGGCTCTATGCCGGGCTCGTCGGCGAGCGGATGCGCCAATCCGGGGATCGACAGCAGTTCGCAGCGCTCCCCGAGGGCGGCGACGAGGTCCGATGCGTCGGCACGCAGCCCCGGGTGATCGAGCGCGCCGCTGACGACCAGGAGCGGCGCGCGACGGGCGATGGCACCCGCCTTGGCCACGAAGTCCAGACGGTCGACGGTCCTCTCTGACGTGGCGTCATACGGATAGTCCCCCGGGAACAGGCCGACGACGGACCGCATGCGGATCGCGGCATTGACGACGGCCCCGGCGAAGACCGGAATCTCGGTCTCGGCGAGGATGCGCAGTGCGACGGCCCCGCCCAGCGATCCGCCCAGCACGCCGATCGGGCCGTCATCGACCGGCAGTTGACCACGGATCGATGCCAGCGCGTCCGGGAACTCCGCGACCGCCTGCCGGACGAGCGGCTCCAGAAAGGACATCAGTACGTCCTTCCGTATCAGCTCCAGGCCGGCGTCCATGCTGCCGTCGACCATGCGTGCCCCGCACATCGGCATGCCGAGGTGCACCCGCCAGGCAGGCACGTCGTCCATCGGCAACGCGGCAGCGAATGCGGCGTCGGACCGTGGCGCGTCCAGCATGTGCCAGGTGACGATCAGCCGGGTGGCGTCGTCGTGGGCCGGCGGCAGCGCGGTGAACGGCACGCCGGCGGCCGTACCCGTGATCGGTGAGTGCATGCGGCCACGTTAGGCCCGCGGCGACCGGCCGGGAGCGGGGTATTGCCGTCAGCGAAATCGCTTCACGCCGAAGTGAACGGCGGTAGCGCGCCCGCGATCACGCGGGCCGTCGCTCGCCCGAGGTCGCGTACGGAAGGCGCGGTCGCCGGCAGACACCGCCCCGCTGCGGGTTCGTACACGCAGCCCAGCACCCCGGCGTGGTCGGTGACCGGCTCGGTCAGTTCGGAGTTCCAGCCGTGTGCGCGGAGGGCTTCGTGCAGTTCGCGAGAGGCTTCGCCGGGCACGACGGTGTCGGTGGTCCCGTGCACGAGCCGTATGGGCACCGATGTCTTTGCCGGGCCAACTGCTTGGAGGGGCACGGTGCCGGTGGTGGGGGCCGGGAGCCGGTAGCCGCCCGCGATGCCGATCACCGCGGCGGGACGCCAGCCGTCGAAGAGTTCGGGCTGCAGGGCGACGCCGAGCGCGGCGCGCGCCCCTGCCGACCACCCCGCGACGACGAGCTGCCGAGGGCCGTGCATGTCCTCCGGTGCCTCGCGCGCCTCACGTACGTAGTCGCGGCCGAACCGCAGGGCGTCGCTCAGATGCGCCCGGCCGCCGTCGGGCTGGTCCGAACGCCAGTCGGGGACAAGGACGGTGGGCCCCAACTCGGCGATCTCCCGGGCCAGCGGGGCCATCACGTCACGCTCGTCGGGCCCCATGCCGTGCCACAGCAGCACGCACCGAGTGTCCTGCTGCCCGGAGGCATAGATGTCGAGGAGCTTGGTGTGGCCGCCGGTGGCGTAGCCCACGGTCCGGGTCACGATCCTCAAGTCCGTTCCTCCAGGTCGGGCGGGGCTACAGGACGGCCGGGCCAACTCTCGCCGTGCCAACGCCCCTGCACGGTGCTTCATGCAACAGCCCACAGTCTCTCCGAAACTCGGCACGGCGTGTCCGATGGGGAGACGGCGCACAGGGAGCCGCCCTTGCTGCTGGGAGTCGGGCGCTTGACCCTCACGTGGCGTCAGGCCGCACACTCGGTGCCGTGGAAGATCACTGGACCGTGGGGCGCGTGGCGGAACTGGGCGGCGTCAGCGTTCGCACGCTGCATCACTACGACGAGATCGGGCTCGTGCGTCCGTCTGCGCGGACCGCGGCCGGTTACCGGGCCTACGCGGCGGGAGACGTGGAGCGGCTGCGGGAGGTGCTGGCCTACCGGCGGCTGGGCTTCGGGCTGCGGGAGATTGCCGAACTGGTCGGCGACCCGTCCACCGACGCGGTCGCGCACCTGCGCCAGCTGCGTGGCCTGCTGCTGGAGCGGCGTGATCGCGCCGACGCCATGATGTCGGCCATCGACCGGGAACTCGAGGCACGGGCGAAGGGACTGAAGGTGACGCCGGAGGAACAACTGGAGATGTTCGGTGCGCGGCTGTACGACGAGATCGGCGGTGCCTACACCGCGACACGGTGCACCGATCCGCGGATCGCCGCGCGGATCTGGAACGCGCTCGGAGACGCGCAGACGGTACTGAACGTCGGGGCCGGAACCGGCTCCTACGAGCCCTCCGACCGGGACGTGACCGCGGTGGAGCCGTCGGCGGTCATGCGGGCGCAGCGGCCTGCCGGCTCGGCGCCGTGCGTGGCCGCCGCCGCGGAGAGCCTGCCGTTCGAGGACCAGTCCTTCGATGCCGCGATGGCCGTCTCCACCGTTCACCACTGGGAGGAACCGATGGCGGGGCTGCGCGAGATGCGGCGCGTGGCCCGCCGCGTGGTGGTGCTCACCTTCGACACCGACGAACCCGGATGGCAGGACCGGTTCTGGCTGACCCGCGACTACCTGCCCGAGTTCGCCGCCGTCCTGGCGGCATTTCCCTCGCTTGCGGGGATGGCCGACACGATCGGCGCCCGCGCGGAGCCGGTCCCCATCCCGTGGGACTGCACCGACGGCCTCTTCGAAGCGTATTGGCGCCGACCGCAGGCGTACTTGGAGGAGCACGTGCGCCGCGCGATGTCCGTGTGGACGAGGGTCGGAGCGGAGGCCGAGCGGCGGGCGGTGCGGAGCCTCGGCGACGACCTCGACTCCGGACGGTGGGCCGAGCGCAACCGCGACCTCGCCGCCCTCGACGCGGCCGACCTCGGCCTGCGCCTGCTCATAGCCTGAACTGCTTCGCACCGCGGTCCATGTTCCACGGCGGTCAACCCGACAACGCCGGCAACAACTTCGAGCAGGGAGCGGTTGACACGTTCGCGCTCCACTTGGCCGAACTCGGTGATGTGCAGCGCGTCCGGGTCCGGCACGACAACAAGGTCCCCTTCCCGGGCTGGTACCTCGACCGGATCTTCATCCGCAACCAGGACTCCAGCCAGGAATGGACCTTCCCCTGCAGGAAGGGCGCGTCCCGCAGCGTGTTCCACCCCCGGCCGTTCTACGGCCGGGACAGAGGAAGCGTTCATTCACCGCCCCACCGGGCAAGGAGATCGACTTCCTCTGGGCGCCCTACCTGGAGGAAGTCCGCGATCAACGGCCTTCGACCACGAGGTTGCCGTCTTCGGTGAGGCGGGCGACCTCGCCGGTCTTGTGGAAACCGTCGGAGGTGAAGGCGCGGGCGTTCTGGTCGGGCGCCTTGTAGTAGCCGCGCAGGGTGCAGGGGCCGCGCGTCCAGAGCTGTCCCGGGGTTCCCGCCGGTACGTCGGTGCCGTCCGCGGCGGTGATGCGGATCTCGTCGTCGGGCGAGAGGGGGCGACCGTGCGTGTGCTGGATGACGTCGTCGGTGTCGGTCGGGCGGGTGAGGGAGAGCAGCCCCTCGGCCCTCCCGAAGACCTGCTGGAGGCGGCAGCCGAAGGCGGGTTGGATGCGGGCCGCGAGTTCGGGGTGCGGACGTGCGCCGGCGATCTGGATGAGGCGCAGGCTGGAGAGGTCGTACGGGCCATCGTCCAGGGCGTCAAGCCACTGTTGTGCGGTACCGGGGTCCAGAGAGGTGACGGTGACCTTCTCGGCCGCGATCGCGCGGAAGGCGTCGGCGGGGGCGGGGTCGTCGAGCAGCACGACCGTGCCGCCGGTGGCGAGGGTGCCGACGATGCCGGGGCGGCCGGAGGCGACGTCAGATCCGGCCGGCAGGGCGGCGAGGTAGACGTCTTCGGGGCCCAGGTCGATCAGTTCGGCTGCCGCCCGGGTCTGGTACGCGTAGTCGTTGTGGGTGCGCGGGACCAGAGGAGGCGCGGCCGTGGCCCACTCCGACGGCGACGTGATCGCGTCCGACGCCGACGTGATTCCGTCCGACGGCACGAGGAACGCGACGTCGTTGGGGTCGTACGTGCGCTCCGGGTCCATCGGGGCGTCCAGGGAGCTGAAGGGAAAGAACAGACATCCGCTGAGGGCGGTGGCGAAGCCTCCTGAGGTGCCGTCGGGCCCGTCGAGGGTGAAGACGCGGCGCAGCCGCGGATGGTCGTCACTGATCGCCTCGACCATCTTGGCGTGGTCGAAGCCGCGGTGGACGCCGGGGCCCATGTAGGCGGCGGCCTCCGTCACATGGGCGAGGTGCCCGACCTCGTCGGCACGGTACGAGGTGGGGGCGATCACCGGAAGGGCGCCGGCCCGCATGAGGGCGTAGACCGTGATGACGAACTCGGGCACATTCGGCAGCTGGACGATGACCCGGTCGCCGGCGCGGACGCCCCGGAGCGTGAGCCCGGCGGCCACGCGGTCGACGCGACGGTTGAGCGCCCGGTAGGTGAGGCGATGTTCACCGTGGACGAGGGCGGTGCGGGTGGTGAACGTGCGGGCGTGCTCGGCCAGGAGCTGGGGAAGGGCGGCGCCCTGGTAGTAACCGCGGTCGTAGTAGCGGCCGATGGTCTCGGGCAGGCGCGGGGTGCAGCCGTCCAGCATGGTTCAGACTCCTTCCGGGTGCCGTGTGAGGATGTCGATCACGGCGGCTCAGAGTTCCACGCGGGGTGCGGAGGCGACAAGCACCTTGGTGGTCCCCCAGGGAGGGGCGTCCGCGCGCCGGAGTCAACTTCCCCTGCCGCACCTACACTTGTCGGCGACCCCATCAGACCCGTGGCGTGACGGAAGGTCCCGACGTGGCCAGCAAGTTCACCGAGCTCGCGATCGACTGTGCCGACCCCAGCGTTCTTGCCCGATTCTGGTGCTCGGTCCTGGACTACGAGGTGCAGGACGAAGAGGAGGGCGTGGTCACCATCGGCTCCCCTCTGGTGCCCGAAGGCAACAAACGCCTGGGCCCTGTGCCGCCGACGTTGACCTTCGCGCAGGTGCCCGAGGGCAAGACCATCAAGAACCGGCTCCACATCGACGTGAACCCCACCGACAGGGAGCAGGACGAAGAAGTCCGCCGTCTGCTCGACCTGGGTGCTCGCCCCGCCGATGTCGGCCAGACCGGCGACGAGAGCTGGGTGACGCTCGCCGACCCGGAGGGGAACGAGTTCTGCGTCCTTGCGGGCCGCCGTCCCTGACGGCGCCCCACACGCCGTCCGTGGCGGAGCCCCACACGCCGCACCAGGTTCGCCTCCGGTCGTCTGCCTGGCTCCGGTGACGTGCCGGGCGGATCGGCGGACTAGTCCGCAGGAGTGCAGCAGGCGGTGACACCGCAGCACGATTCGGCGGCGAGGCTCTCGGGGGCGGAGGCTTCGCCGGGGATGGGCTTGGCGGCGCGGACGACGGCGGAGTGCATGCCGTCGGCGACCGCGTGGGTCGGGGTGATCTCGATGCCGGTGAATCCGGCGGCTTCGAGGCCCTGGCGGTACTCGGCGAAGGAGAGCGCGCCGGCGATGCAGCCGACGTAGTCGCCGCGTTCGGCCCGCTGTTCGGGGGCGAGGGTGTCGTCGGCGACGACGTCGGAGATGCCGATGCGGCCGCCGGGGGCGAGGACTCGCATCATCTCGGCGAAGACGGCGGGCTTGTCGGTGGACAGGTTGATCACGCAGTTGGAGATCACGACGTCGATGGTGTTCGCGGGCAGGGGGATGGCCTCGATGGTGCCCTTGAGGAACTCGACGTTGGTGGCGCCGGCCTTCTTCTGGTTGGCCAGGGCCAGGGCCAGCATCTCCTCGGTCATGTCCAGGCCGTAGGCCTTGCCGGTGAGGCCTACGCGGCGGGCGGAGAGCAGGACGTCGATGCCGCCTCCGGAGCCGAGGTCGAGGACGCGCTCGCCTTCGTGGAGGTCGGCGACGGCGGTGGGGTTGCCGCAGCCGAGCGAGGCGGCGACCGCCTCGGCGGGCAGGGCACCGCGCTCGTCGGCGCCGTAGAGAGTGGAACCGAAGTTGTCGTCGACCTCGATCGCTTGCGGGCCGCAACACGCGGTGCCGCCCGCGGTGACCTGGACGGCGGCCGCGGCGTAGCGCTCGCGGACGGTCTCGCGCAGGTCGGTGTTCTGCTCACTCATGGCAGGGCTCCTCCGGCTGCATTGGCGTTTCTCGATACAAGCTTGGAACTTGAATCGAAGCCTGTCAACATAGAAGCCTGTCGAAACAAGAATTTGTGGTGCTCGGCCACAGGGCGGCGCCGATGGGACACCCGGATGCCCAGGTCCTCCAGTCCCGTCAGATCGGCGGGTCAGCGGCCGGTGGATCCGTCGATCTGCTCGCGCAGGATGTCGGCGTGACCGGCGTGCCGACCGGTCTCTTCGATCATGTGCACCAGAACCCACCGCATCGAAGGCGCCGGCCCTCGGCGCGGGGCTCGCGGGGCGGGCAGCGTCAGATCCGGGCAGGCGTCGATGACCTGGTTCGCCCGCTCGACGGCCTCCCGGTAGTCGGCGAGGACGCCGTCGACGGTGTCCTGTGCGGACGGCCGCAGGGTCGCGACCCAGTCGCCGGCGTCCTCACCCAGGAAGTAGAACCGTTCGACGCACGCCAGATGCTTGGCCAGCCCGAGAAGGCTGGTGCCCGAGGGCACTCCGCCCGTACGGACCTGCGGCTCCGGCGTACCCGCCACCTTGTCCGCGACCGAGGTCCGCAGATAGTCGAGAAAGCCCCGCAGGGTGGCCTTCTCGTCGGCGCCGGCCGACGGGGGGCCGGTGTCCCTCGCCTTGGCCGTCGACTTCGGCTTCGCCTTCGCCCGAGTTGGGGATTGCCGCGCACGGTTGTCTGGCATCGAGTCACTCCGTTCCGACGCGAAGTCGTGTGGTTCGGCGTGGGGTTCGGACGGTCGTGGGGCGGTCATCCGGCGGCGCACTGGACGAGCAGGACGTTGTCGATGACGGTGGCGCTCTCACCGGCGGGTCCGGTGGCCGGGCGGCGGGGCATGTCGGCGCGCAGGACGGACCAGCGCGCGGGGTCGAGATCAAGCTCGGCGGCGACCTCGGCGGGCGTGGGGTAGTGGATGTCGGGGTCCTGGTTCCACGACCAGGGCGCGGTGGAGCCGTGGTCGACGACCAGCAGGAGACCGCCTGGCCGCAGCGCCCGTGCGGCGGTGCGCAGCACCCGGCTGCGGGACAGCGCGAACGGTGTGTGGAAGTACTGGGCGGATACGAGATCGAACTGTCCGGCCGGGAAGCTGTCGGCCAGATCGTGCTGTTCGGCGGTGACCCGGTCCGCGATGCCGAGACCGCGGGCGTGTTCCCGTACTCGTTCGACGGCGGTGGTGGAGATGTCCACGGCGGTGACGTGCCAGCCACGCCGGGCCAGCCAGAGAGCGTCACCGCCGGCGCCGCAGCCCAGATCCAGGGCGGTGCCGGGGTGCAGCGGCGCGGCGGTCTCGGCGAGCAGTGGGTTGACGCGTGCGCCCCCGGTGGGCCGGGTGCGGTAGTGCCGCTCCCAGAACCGTGCGGCGTCATCGCCCGCCGCGCGCTGGTCGCCCGCTGTGCTCTGGTCGCCCGCGGCATCGGCGGCAGCATCGGTGGTGGTGGGTCGCTGGCGCCGGGTGGAATCCATGGGAGATGCCCCTTCGTCGGCCGGCGTGCCGAGCGCGATCCGATACGCACCCGCGACGCCGGTGATGTACCGACAGCATCGACACCACCGTTCCGCCCTTGCAAGAAATGTTGCGGATCCGCATTATCGGGGCCATGAACAACGGCATACACAACGGCATGAACAACGGCACGGACAGTGGCATGGCCAGCGGCAGGGACAACCCCGCGGAAGACGTGCTGGCCGGAGTCGGGCCACGCCTGCGAGCCCTGCGTCAGGCGCGCGGCGCCACACTGGCGGCGCTGGCAAGCGAAACCGGCCTGACCGCGAGCACCCTGTCCCGCCTCGAGAACGGCAAGCTGCGTCCCACGCTCGAGCAGTTGCTGCCTCTGGCCCGGGCGCACGGCGTACCGCTCGATGATCTCGTCGCGGCGCCACCCACCGGCGACCCGCGCGTCCACCTGCGGCCGGTGCGGCGATCCGGTCTGGTGCTGGTGCCCCTGACCCCGCGGGCCGGCGGCATCCAGGCCTACAAGGTGATCTATCCGCCCGCGGGCCGATCGCCCACCTTGAACCTGCAGACCCACGAAGGATACGAGTGGTTCTACGTCCTCGATGGACGCGTCAGGTTCGTCCTCGGCGAGCGGGAGTTCCAGATGGGCGTCGGCGAGGCCGCGGAGTTCGACACCCGCATCCCGCACTGGATCGGCAGCGCCGACAGCCAACCGGCGGAGCTGCTCGCCCTGTTCGGAGCGCAGGGAGAGCGCGCACATCTGGCACCGTCCAGCCACTGACGCCGTCCCCTGGCAAGAGCCGCGGTGATCGCCGCCCGTACTCTGGCGCGAGGAGAGGGGAGGGGCGATGGACACTGCTGTACGCACGCGCCGCGCGGCCACCGGCGGAAACCGGGAGACCGGCCGCCGCGGACGCAGGTGGGGGCCCATCAGCTGTGGCGTGCTCCTCGCCATGCTGTCGGTCCTGCTGATGGTGCGGCTGACCGGCCTCGATGCGGGAACCCCGCTCGCCGTGCCGGTGGTCCTGTTCCCCTACGCCGCTGTCATCAGCGTGCTCGCTCTGGTCACCGTCATCGCCGTCCCCGCTCTGCGCTCTCGCTGGCCGGTCATCGGCGCGGCACTGCTCGCGGCCGCGTACGTGGTGCTGCTGGTCCCGCGGTTCGTGGCGCACGACCAGCCGCACATCCCGGCGCAGGCACCCCAGTTGCGTGTGGCCACCCTCAACAGCCACGTCGGCGGCGAGGACGCGCGTGCGCTGGTGCGGCTGGTCGAGTCCGAACGCATAGACGTCCTGGCCGTGCAGGAGCTGACCTCGGCCGGGATCGCCGCGCTCGCGGAAGCCGGTCTGGACAAGGTTCTGCCCCACCAGGAACTCCAGCCCCAGCACGACTCCTCGCTCTACTCACGCCTTCCGCTGACACGCGGAGGGCCGCTGGAGGCGGACACCGCCTGGCCCCAGACCACCGCGGAGGTGACGGTCGGCGGGCGCACCGTACGGCTGGTGGCCGTGCACACGTACTACCCGCTCGGCGACGCTCAGCGCTGGACCCGGGACATGACCGCCCTGACCGCCGTCGCCCGCGACAGTGGTCCCGACACCGTGTTCCTGGGCGATTTCAACGCCACGGTCGATCACGCACCGATGCGGGACCTGCTCACCTCCGGTGGGCTCACGGACACGCACGCCGAACTCGGCGAGGGCTGGGCCCGCACCTGGCCCGCGAACAAGAGCCTGTTGCCGCCTCTGGTCCATCTCGACCACGTCGTGCACGGATCGGGTCTGGCGGGCCTCTCGGTCGGCGAACGGACCGTACCGGGCACCGACCACCGGGCAGTCGTCGCCACGCTGGCCCTGCTGCCCACCGGCGAACGTGCGCGCTAGGCGCGCGACAGGGCCGCCGCCCGTACTGCCGCCCGTACTCCGCTGCGTCAGCGGGCGGCGATTCCGGCGAGGATGAGGTCGACGCCGGCGAGGAACTCCGCGCGGTCGTCGTGATCGCGTAGCTGGTCGGCGACGTCACGGGTGAACGCGTACTCGTCGGGATCGAGATCCGCCCACGCGGTCGCGGCGGTGTCGAGGAACTCGGCCCGGTTCGTGCCCGGTTGGACTCCGCGGGCGTTGGCCGCGTTCTGTCCGCCCACGCCGAGGATGTAGTTCAGGAGCGCGGACGCGGCGGTGAACTGGGCGGGGTGGGGGACTCCGAGCGCTCGGACCTGACGCCCGAGGTGTTCGAAGACCCGCAGCATCGGTGACTGCCCCGGCGCGCGGGCGAGTTGGGTGCCGATCCACGGGTGGTCGTCGATCGCGTCGAAGACGCCGAGCGCGAGGGCGCGGATCGCGTCCTGCGGCGTCGTCGTCGCGGTGTGGGCGCTCATGGTGCCGGTGACGACGGCGTCGGCGGCGGCATGCAGGAGTTCGTCCTTGCCGGTGACGTGCCAGTAGATGGCGCCGGGCCCGGTGGCGAGGCGCTCGGCCAGCGCGCGGAAAGTGAGCCCGCGCTCGCCCGCCGTGTCGAGCAGCTCGATCGCGGCCTCGACGATGCGCTCCCGGGAGAGCGGTTCGTCCCGTCGCTCTGGACGACGTGTCCTGGTTGCCATGCGCCCATCCTGGCACACGCCTGGAACGCCGTTCCAGCTTGACATTCATGGAACGCCGTTCCAGTCTGGAATGGAACAACGTTCCAGAGGGAACCACGCCTGGCCTGCCCCGACCTGCCGGGCGCCCACCCGCCAGGCGTACGACATTCAAGGAGTCACCATGACCACGCACGTCACGATCATCGGCGCAGGGCTCGGAGGGCTGACCCTCGCCCGCGTCCTGCACGTCCACGGCATACCGGCGACGGTCTACGAGGCGGAGGCCTCGCCGACGGCGCGTTCGCAGGGCGGGATGCTCGACATCCACGAGGACAACGGCCAGCCGGCGCTCCAGGCGGCGGACCTGATGGACGCATTCCGCGGCCTCGTCCTGGAGGGCCGCGAGGCAACACGGATCCTTGCCGCGGACGGGACCGTTCTGTACGACGACGACAGCACGCGCGGACGCCCCGAGGTACTGCGCGGCGAACTGCGCCGGATGCTGCTCGACTCACTCCCGGCCGGCACCGTCCGGTGGGGCCACAAGGTCAGCGGTGTCCGCGCCCTCGGCGAGGGCCGCCACGAGGTGACCTTCGCCGACGGCAGCACCGCGACCACGAGCCTGCTGGTGGGCGCGGACGGCGCGTGGTCACGGGTCAGGCCGCTGCTCTCCACCGCCACACCCGAGTACATCGGCAGATCGTTCGTCGAGACCTACCTCTTCGACGCCGACACCCGGCACCCGGCCACCGCGAAGGCGGTCGGCGGCGGATCACTGTTCACGCTCGCACCGGGGAAGGGCATCCAGGCTCACCGGGAGAACGGCGGAACCCTGCACACCTACGTGGCGCTCACCAAGCCGCAGGACTGGTTCGCCGCCATCGACTTCACCGACCCCGCTGCGGCCGCCGCGCGGATCGCCCAGGAGTTCGCGGGCTGGGCCCCGGAACTCACCGCGCTGATCACCGACGGCGAGACCCCTCCGGTCCTGCGCACCCTCAACGCCCTTCCCGTCGACCACCGGTGGGACCGGGTGCCGGGAGTGACCCTGCTCGGCGACGCCGCCCACCTCGCGGCCCCCAACGGCGAGGGCGCCAACCTGGCCATGTACGACGGCGCGGAACTCGGCAAGGCCCTGGCCGAGCACCCCGACGCCATCGAGACCGCGCTCACCGCATACGAACAGGACCTGTTTCCCCGCAGCGCCGCGGCCGCCACCGACGGAGCCGACCTCCACGAACTGCTCTTCGGCGACGAGGCACCCCGCAGCCTGGTCAACATGTTCACCGGACACGCGTAGCGCCGAGCCAGGCATTCGCCGCCGTGCGGGCCTCGGGTTCAACGCGGGGGTTGCCCCCACCCCGCCCCGGGGGATCGTCGGAGTGCCCCAGGCCGGCGCTTCATGATCCGCTGTACGCATGGAAATTGAGCGGACCAAGCGCGAGAAGTTGATGGCACGCATCGGGTGCGTGGCGTGGATCGTGGGTGTTGTGCAGTTCTTTGTCATCCATGGGATCGCGCAGTCGGCGTGGGCGAAACCGTACAGCTGGGCACGCTTCAACATCAGTGACCTGGGCAACGCCCACTGCGCCCGGCAGGCGGAGCCCGAACCGCGTTACGTCTGCTCGCCCGAACACGACCTGATGAACGCGGCGTTCATCGTCCTGGGCGCTCTGCTCGTCGTGGGCGTCATCCTGACCGGCGCTTCTCTGTGGCGCAGAGGATTCGTCGCGGTCATGGCCCGGGTACTGCTGGCCGGTGCCGGAGTGGGGTTCGTCATGGCGGGCCTCGCCCCCGCCGACGTGAACGAGAACCAGCACGTCCTGGGCGCCCTGCTCATCATGGCGCTGGGCAACATCGGCCTCTTCCTGGCGGGACTTGGCTCCTCGGCCGCCGTTCCTCGTGTGCTGCGCCGCGCGACCAGTGTGCTGGGCCTTGTCGCACTCGTGGCCCTGGGGCTCTTCCTCTCCCACCAGTACCTCGGACTCGGCATGGGCGGCATGGAGAGGGTGGCCGCATTTCCCATCCTGGCGTGGGCACTGGCGGTCGGCACCCTCGGCCTGATCCGCCCGACATCGAGCACGCCGAGCACACCGACCCGGCACGCCCTCGCTGCGAGGTCTCCCGCACTCTCCTCAGCCGAGTGAGCGAGTGAGAATGACGGCCCTGCCGACGTTGACGCTGAAGCGGAATGAGGGTTCTCTCGCTGGAGACGAGGTGCGGGAACGTCCCGTACCGGAAGGGGAGACATCCCAGTCATGCCATCTCAGCGAGGACTCGGTGTGGCCGTCGTCGGCACCGGGAAGATGGGCGCCGACCATGTGCGCCGGCTCCACGACGTCATCAGCGGAGCGCGGGTTGCGGCCGTCGTCGACATCGAGGCGGACCGGGCGAAGGCCCTCGCCGACGCGATCGACGGGTGCACGGCCTACACCGAACCGGCGGCCGCCCTGGCGGCCGACGACGTGGATGCCGTACTCATCGCCTCTCCCGGACCTGCCCACGAGGCGGTCCTGATCGAGGCCCTCGGCCGTGATCTGCCGGTGCTGTGCGAGAAGCCGATGACCCCGGATGCGGAGTCGGCCCTGCGGGTCGTGGAAGCGGAGCAGAGTCACGGGCGCCGCCGCATCCAGGTGGGCTTCATGCGGCGCTTCGACACCGAGTACGCCAAGCTCAAAAGGCTTCTGGACAGCGGCGAGTTGGGCGCGGCGCTGATGCTGCACCAACGGCACCGCAACCTGGACATGCCACCGGGGTTCACCGACGCGATGCTCATCACCAGCTCCGTCGCGCACGAGGTGGACGCCACCCGCTGGCTGCTCGGCCAGGAGATCACGGCGGTCACCGTGCACAAGCCCGCCGCGTCGTCGCTGGCCCCTGCCGGAATGAACGACCCTCAGCTCGTTCTCTTCGAGACCTCGGCGGGCGCGCTCGTCGACGTCGAGATCTTCGGCCACTGCGGTTACGGCTACCAAGTGCAGGCCGAGGCGGTCTGCGAGCGGGGCACCGTGCGCATCGGGGACGAACCAGGGCCCCGGGTGAGCGCCGACGGCCGCTGGGGAGGCCGCGTCCCTCCGGACTACATCGAGCGTTTCGAGGACGCCTACGACCGCGAGGTGCAGGCCTGGGTGGACGCCACCCGCCGGGGCGAGACCACCGGAGCGGATGCCTGGGACGGCTATGCCGCCGCGGTCGTCTGCGGGGCGGGCCTGGTGTCCCAGCGGGAGGGCGGACGGGTCGAGGTCGCGCTGGTCGAGCGGCCCGCCCTCTACCGGTAGTCCAGGAGCAGGTAGCCCTGGGCCGCCTTCAGGCGGTGCAGGCCCGCGATGAGCCGCTCCTGGGAGGTGGCTGCGGGTTCGTGGAGCAGGGGCCGACCTCCCCGCTGCCGTAGGGGTGCCGGGGGCCGTGGGTATCGCCGAGCCGGAGGTCGACCGGGCTTCGAACGACGGACGGAGCGCCGACGGCGAGGCCAGACGAGCACGCCCCCGGCCGATGGGTCGGCCGGGGGCACCGTCGCGGAGCCTACGGGCGGACCGTGAGCACCAGCTTCCCCGTGACGCGGCCCGTCTCGCCCTGCGCGTGCGCCTTGGCCGCATCAGCGAGCGGGTACGTGTCCGAGACGTGGACCCGCAGCTGTCCGGACTCGGCGAGCGCCGCGACCGCCGCCATACCCGCCTGGTCGTGCTCCACCAGCATGTCCGTGGCCCGCACGCCCAACTCGGCGGCGCGCGCGCTCACTTCACCGAAGTTGCCCGGCAGGATCGACACCAGGATGCCGCCCGGCCGCAGTACCTCCAGGGAGCGCAACCGGTCCTCGCCGCCCAGCGGGTCGAGGACCACGTCGATGTCGCGGGCCTCCTTCACGAAGTCGGCGCTGCGGTAGTCGATGACCTCGTCCGCGCCCAGGCCGCGCACGAAGTCGTGCTTGGCGGCGGAGGCCGTGCCGATGACGTACGCGCCGCGCGCCTTGGCGATCTGCACCGCGACATGGCCCACGCCACCGGCCGCCGCATGCACCAACACCCGCTGCCCCGCCTCCACATGGGCGTTGTCGACGAGGGCCTGCCAGGCGGTCAGCGCCACCAGCGGCAGCGCGCCCGCCTCGATGTGGCTCAGGCCGGCGGGCCTGGGCACGAACGCGCGGGTGGGCCCGGTGACGTACTCGGCGTGCGAACCGGCCCCGTACGGGTAGGGCAGCATGCCGAACACCTCGTCGCCCGGCTTGAACAGCGAGACGCCGATGCCGACCGCCTCGACGACGCCCGACACGTCCCAGCCGAGCGTGAACGGCGGCTCGCCCAGGAAGGCGCCGAACCGGCGGTGCTTCCAGTCGGTCGGGTTCACCCCCGCCGCGTGCACGGCTACGAGGATCTGGCCGACGCCGGGCCTGGGGCGCGCGACGTCGACCTCCTGCAGGACGTCGGGGTCGCCCAGGGCGACCTGGCGGATGGCCTTCATGGTCGGCTCGGTCGAGGGGGTCGGCTCTGCGGACTGAGAAGCGGTGTTCTTGGTCATGGCTCAAGACTGCGGCACGGGCCTGACCTGGGCAATGGCAAGATAGCCATTCAGCGATAGAATCGTGCCATGGCCTCGACGCAATCCTCGACGGAATTCTCGACGCGATCCTCGATGCAATTCCTCGCCGCCCGCCCGCACCGCGTGGTCGTCCTCGCACTCGACGGCGTCTACCCCTTCGAGCTGGGCATCCCGAACCGCGTCTTCACGCTGGTCCCCGGGGCCTACGAGGTGGTGACCTGCGCGGCGACGGACGATCGCACGGTGCGGACCGACGCCGACTTCACCATCACCGTCGGGCACGGCCCCGAAGCGCTGGAGAGCGCGGACACGGTGGTCCTGCCGCCCTACGACCTGCGGCTCATCACCGCCGAGCTGTCGCAGCCGGTGCGCGACGCGCTCGCCCGGATCAGGCCCGGCACCCGCTTCGTGTCCATCTGCACGGGAGCCTTCACGCTCGCCGCGGCCGGCCTGCTCGACGGGCGGCCCGCCACCACGCACTGGGCACTCGCGGACCACTTCCGCAAGATGTTCCCCCATGTCGCCCTGGACCCGGACGTGTTGTTCGTCGACGACGGCGACGTACTCACCTCGGCGGGGGCCGCGTCCGGAGTCGACGTATGCCTGCACGTGGTGCGCGCCGACCACGGCAGCGCGATCGCCAACCGCGTCGCCCGGCACTGCGTCGTGCCACCGTGGCGGGAGGGCGGCCAGGCCCAGTACATCGAACAGCCGATACCCGACGAGGGCGCCACCGGCACCGCCGCCACCCGCGCCTGGGCCCTGGAACACCTCGACCGACCGCTCGCCCTGCGCGAACTGGCCGCCCACGCCCGCATGAGCCCCCGCACCTTCGCGCGCCGCTTCCAGGAGGAGACGGGCACGAGCCCCGGCCGGTGGCTGATCCAGCAACGGGTGCACCGGGCCCGGCACCTGCTGGAGTCCAGCGACCTGCCGGTCGACCGGATCGCGGCGGAGGTCGGCTTCGCCACCGGTACGTCCCTGCGCCAGCACTTGCATGCCGCCATCGGAGTGTCGCCGCAGGCGTACCGCAAGACGTTCCAGGCGGGGGCGGTGGCCGTCGGGGAATGAATCTCCACCGAAGTGACCGGTGCTCGCCCAGGGACCTGTTTGACCTTGACACGGTGACAAGGCCTTCACTCCTTGCCAAGGAGGTGGTCTCGATGACGACCACAAGACAGGACCCGAATGCGCTACGCGCACTCCGCGGGCTGGAGGACGACCGTTCCTCCGTACGGCTGCGGGCCGCTCTCGCGGTCGGCACGACGCCCGACCCGGGCTTCGTCGACAAGCTCATCGAGCGGTGCGCACTCGAGCCCGAGTTCTACGTACGCGACATGCTGACCTGGGCCCTCACCCGCCACCCGGCGCCCGTGACGCTTCCCGTACTGCTCCGCGAAGTCCGCTCGCGGCACTCGCAAGCGCGCAGCCAGGCGCTGCACACGCTGTCCAAGATCGGCGACCGGCAGGCGTGGCCGGCCATCACCCGGGCGCTGTTGTCCGACGCCGACGACGAGGTGGCACGCAGCGCCTGGCGGGCCGCGGTAGTGCTCGTGCCACAAGGCGAGGAGTCCGCGCTGGCAGCGGTGTTGGCGACACAGCTCGGTCGCGGCGGGCGGCAGACACAGCTGAGCCTCAGCCGGGCGCTGGTCGCCCTGGGCGAAGAGAGTGTGGCGGCACTGCATGCTGCGACGATGGCGTCTGACCCACGCATGCGGACGCACGCACTCGCCACCGAACGGCTGCTGCGCGAGCCGGACACCGGGTTCGAGTTCGCCGTCGAGGAGGCGAAGCGCGTCGTGGCCCTGGGCGGGTCCGGACAGGAGGGACGATAGGGCGTGTTGATCGGTGAGGTGGCGCGACGGTCCGGGGTCAGCGCCCGCATGCTCCGGCACTACGAGTCGCTCGGTCTGGTGCGTCCATCGGGCCGTACCGGCTCCGGCTACCGGGAGTACTCCGGGGAGGACATCCGCCGGATCTTCCACATCGAGAGCCTGCGGACGCTGGGCCTGTCGCTGCGAGAGATCGGGCGCGCGCTCGACGACCCCGGCTTCGCGCCCTCGGCACTCGTCGGCGACCTCATCCAGCAGTCACGCGCACGCATCGCGGCGGAGACCGAGCTGCTCACGCGGCTGCGCCGGATCGACGCCGCGGAACCGAGCGGCTGGGAGGACGTCCTCCAGGTCGTCGCGCTCCTCCAGGCGCTGGGGTCGAAGAGCGCCGACGCGCGTCAGCGCGCGGCCCTCTCCTCGGTCGACGACGTTCCGGTACCGGTGGAGGCCCTGGTCGAGGCGGCACTGAGCGAGACGGAGCCGAACGTCGCCGGCGCCCTTCGATGGGCGCTGGCGCGATCGGGCGACGGCGGCACGGCACTGCTCGCGGAGGGGCTCGGCTCACCGGTGAGCGCGGTACGGAAGCGTGCGGTCCAGTCCCTCGCCGAGCTGCCCGGAGCTGAGGCCGCCGCGCACCTGCGGGACGCGCTGGGGAACCCCGATGCCGTGGTCCGTGGGTACGCGGCCCTGGCGCTCGGGGTGCGTGGAGTGGCCGAAGCGGTCCCGACGCTCATCGACATGATCGTGGAGGGCAGGAACGACACCGACGCCGCCGATGCGCTGAGCGTGCTGGCGAGCGACACGGCGACGTCGGAGGAGATCGCGACCGAGCTCGTCGACCGCCTCGCCCACGGCGCCACTGAGGAGCCCGCACGCGGACGGCTGACCCAGGCCCTGGCGGGCGTGCCGGGGACGACGGCCTCACGTGCCCTCGTGGAGCTGTCGCAGGACGCCGACCGTGCCGTGGCGCTGACTGCGGCGTACCTGCTGCGGCTGCGCGACGCACAGTGACGGACGGTCCTCGACTGGGATTCCACCGGGGGCGACGGGGCCCACGATTGTCCATGTCCATGTCCATGTCCATGTCCGGGTCCATGTGCCTGTTCAGGTGCTGCTCGCTCGTGCCGAGCGGAGTTGAGCGCGCAGGGCAGCCAGGCGGGCGCGGTCTTCAGGCGTGGCAAGGCCGGCGCCCAGGGTGAGGAGCGACAGGAGCCGCACCGGGCGCACGGCTGCGGCCGCGGCCTCGAGCTGTGGTGACCGTCGAGGAGGAAGTGCGTCAGGCCCCAGTGCCGACCACGAGCACCCTGCGCCCCGGCCCGCCTCCGGTCTCCCGCTGCTCCGCCTCAAAGCGCACCCTCGCCTCGGCGGCCGGGACACCGAGCCTGCGCGGCTCGCCCAATGTGATCAGCATGGGCCCAACGTATGCGACGCCAAGGGGAGTTGCGGAGTTGTCGCCGCCGCGGACGCGGTTCGCGCGACCACGACCGTAGGGCCGGAGGCTGGGTAGGGCCGGAGGCCTGATCGGGCCGGTCGGGCGCCGCCGAATAAGGCCCCGGAGGTACTTGTATGGGCCAGCTTTCGAAGGTGGGGTTGCACTGGATCTGTTACTGCACGCAATGGTGCGTGCACCGAAAGTAAGGAACGAACATGGGTAACCGCCAGTCCCCCCAGGACAAGAACCGCGCCCGTCGCAACCAGGAGCGCAACGCTCAGAAGCCCCGGCGGCAGGACGAGCAGACCGACGTCGAGAGGACCGAGAGGAACCAGCGCCCTGAGCCCGGTGCCAAGCCGGGCGGCGACATGGACTTCTAGGGCTGGCGGGCCCTGACCGCAGCGCCTCACCTGACCTCTGACGAGGCGGTGGGGCGCTGCGGCTGTCCGGGGGGGTGATCCACGGGTGGTCCATGGGTGATCCCATGGGCGCATGCTGCTTCCGCCCTCGCCGCATCCGGCGGGCGGCGCGCGTTCGTCCGTGTGGCATGGCACTGACAGGGGCGAGGTTGCCGCCATGACGGGACTCGGCCCCGTCGCCTGGCCGCCTGCCCCGATGAGGACCGAGAGGCTGGTCGGGTTCGATCGGCGCGACGCAGAGCGTCCTGGGCACGTGCGACCCGATGCCGCGGAGGCCGAACTCGGCTACCTGTTCCTGCCGGAGGCGTGGGGATGCGGGTACGCCGCCGAGCCATGCGCGGCGGTACGCGACTGGTTCGCCGACACATTCCCCGGCGAGCCGGCGGTGCTCTGCACCCGGAGCGCCGACGACCGCGCGATGCGCCTCGCGGCGAAGCCGGGATTCACCGAGGGGAGCGGTTCGAGGAGCTTCGAGGAGTACGGCGCCGAGCAGCGGTTCGGCGTGTGGTCCTCGCTTCCGTACGGCCCTGCGGGCCGGGGCCGCAGCGCAGCGACGATGGTTGCCCATTCCGCGTGAGTACGGCACAAAAGTCCGCCGAAGCGTCCTGACCCGCTGATGCAACCGACGCATCCGCACCGCGGAGGGCACGCGACACATTGACCCCCGGCGTTTCCCGGTGTTCGCTCGCCTGCGGTGCACCTGGTCATGACCGATCGCCGTAGTGGCTGATGGCCGGGGTGTCCGGCGCGAGCATGCGTTCTTGCGCGGCCGAGCCGGCCGACTTGCTCGCACCGGCCGGGGGCAGAGCCCCCGGGGGACGCCGCAGGGGGACAGCACACGGGGATCGACACGCTCTGCCATGCCCTTCTCCTTCCGCGCGGGCCCGGACGGCACATGGAGACCGACCGCTGTCGACACAGGAGGAACGATGACCGTTCATCAGCGCGTGACGGCCGCCGGCGCCGCGCTCGCCGCCCTCTGCGCCGTGACCGTGCTTTCACCCGCGGGCGCGTCCGCCGCCCCTGCCGCCGCGCCGCGCACCGAGCGGGTGAGCGTCGGCCCGGCAGGCGCCCAGGGCAACGCCGCTTCCACGAACCCCGCCATCAGCGCGGACGGCCGATACGTGGCGTTCGTCTCCGCATCCCGGAACCTGGTCGCCAACGACACCAACGGCACGCCCGACGCCTTCGTCCGCGATCTGCGCACCGGGACGACGGAACGCGTCAGCGTCAAGAGCAACGGCAAGGCGAGCCACGGTGTCGTACGGGAGGTCGCGCTCAGTCCCGACGGGCGGTACGTGGTCTTCACCTCCACCGCCGACGATCTCGTGAACGGCGACCCCAACGACCTCGACGACGTCTTCCTGCACGACCGCGACACCGGCAAGACCCAACGGATCAGCCCCACCGGCGCCTCCTACGAAGGGCTGCGCACCAACCTGACGTACGACCCCGCGGTCAGCAGCGACGGCCGCTACGTCGCCTACGCGTCGGGCGCCGAGGATCTCGTCGCGGGGGACGCCAACAAGCGGGACGACGTCTTCCTCTACGACCGCAAGAAGAAGACCACGGAGCTGGCACAGCTCTCCAGCGCGGGACAGCAGGGCGAAGGCGACGCGTTCGCCCCGGCGTTCGCGGGCGACTCCGGCGGCCGGTACCTCGCCTTCACCTCCAACGCCTCCAACCTGACCGAGGAGGAAGACCACGCCTCCGCCACGGACATCTTCCTGCGCGACCGCGACAAGGGCACCACGGAACTCATCAGCATCCCGCACAGCTACAACCGCAAGACCCCGTCCTGGGACGCCGCCCTGAGCGGTGACGCCCGCCATGTGGCGTTCACCTCGGCCTCCAGATCGCTCAGCCCCGAGGGGCCGGCCCCCACCAGCTCGCACAACGTCTTCCTCTACGACCGCGAGACGAAGCGCATGCGGCTGGTCAGTGCCGCCCCGGACGGCACACCGGCCAATGGGGACAGCGGCGGCGTCTCGCTGAGCCGGGACGGGCGCTACGCGGCGTTCACCTCCGCTGCCTCCAACCTCGCCCCTGAGGAGGACGGGGACAGCAGCGCGGACGTCTTCCTGCGGGACATGCAGACGGGGGAGGTGCGCCTGATCAGCGGTGAGAGCGAGCCGGTGTCCGAGGACACCGAGCCCGGGTCGCGGACCGGCGTCAGCGACGAGGGCGGCGCGGTGGTGTTCGACTCCCCGGCGGGCAACCTCGTACCCGACGACACCAACGGCGTGGCCGATGTCTTCCTGCGCCGGCTGGATCAGCTGAGCTGACGCAAGGCGCCTACAGGTGGGGGATGATCGCGGGGAGCAGGTCCTGGAAGGTGCGGCCGGACGCCGGTTCGCCGATGGCGGCCATCTGCCAACCGCTGCCGGAGCGGTGGACCTTGGCCATGATCTGGGCGGTGTTTTTGCTGCCGCCGGTGAGCGTGTAGCGGGCGAGCTCCTGGCCGGTCTGCTCGTCGATGAGACGGCAGTAGGCGTTCTGGACCTCTTCGAAGGTCTGCCCGGTGAAGGAGTTGACGGTGAAGACGATCTGGTCGATGTGCACCGGGACGCGCTGCAGGTCGACGACGATGGATTCGTCGTCGCCCTGCCCGGTGCCCCCGACGAGGTTGTCACCGCTGTGCTGGACCGAGCCGTCCTTGCTGGTGAGCTGCTGGAAGAAGACGACGTCGGCGACCTCCTTGCCGGCGACGAGCACGGCGGAGGCGTCGAGGTCGATCTCACGGTTCCCGGTCAGTTTGGCGAGGAAGCCCTTGCGCGGGGCGGCCTGCCAGCCGAGCCCCATGCGTACGACGCTCAAGGCGCCGCCGTCGGACTTGCTGAGGCTGATCTGCTGGCCCTTGGACAGGTTCACCGATGACATGTGCGGCCGCCTTGGCTCGGAGAGGGAGGGGGAGGGGGAGGGGGAGGAGGGAGAGGGAGAAGGAGCAACGCGGAGACCTGCGACGGACTCAGACGTCGACGCCGAAGTCGGAGGCGATGCCGGACAGGCCGGAGGCGTAACCCTGGCCCACGGCACGGAACTTCCACTCCTCGCCGTTTCGGTAGAGCTCGCCGAAGACCATCGCGGTCTCGGTGGCGGCGTCCTCGGACAGGTCGTAGCGGGCGAGTTCGGCGCCACCGTCCTGGTTGACGACCCGGATGAACGCATTGCGCACCTGGCCGAAGCTGTGCCCGCGGCTCTCGGCGTCATGGATGGACACCGGGAAGACGATTTTCGAGACCTCGGCGGGCACGGTCGCGAGGTTCACCTTGACGATCTCGTCGTCGCCTTCCCCCTCGCCGGTGAGGTTGTCACCGGTGTGTTCGACCGAACCGTCCGGGCTCTTGAGGTTGTTGTAGAAGATGAAGTGCTGGCTGGAGGGGACCTTGCCGGACTCGTCCACCAGCAGGGCGGACGCGTCGAGGTCGTAGTCGGTGCCGGTGGTGGTCCGCACATCCCAGCCCAGACCGACCAGCACGGCCGTCAGCCCCGGGGCCTCCTTGCTGAGCGAGACATTGCCACCCTTGGCCAGAGAAACGCCCACTGCTCTCCTCCTCCGTCTCCGTGTCACCGGTTCGGGCCCGCAGCACGGGACCCGCCAAGAATCTACAGCACTGTAGAGGTGGAGGGGGTGCGGCGCGGCGGACAACGAGGGTGAATCAGCCAGGCCTGGCGGCGAGTTGAGGATGCCGCCGGTCGGTTCGCGTCGGGGGCGAGTGAACGCCGGCCGAGCAGGAGAGGAGAGCGGTCGCGCGGCTGGAGATTCGCGCGCGGGCGGTGCTGTCCGATCCCATGCGACCTGGCGTCCAACTCGTCCGTCACCGAGGTGACTTCGTGGTCGATCAGGCTTGCTGCTGAGTGATGTTGACCATCCAGGTGATCCCGAACCGGTCCACGAGCGTGCCGGCCTCGTCACCCCACGCCTGCTTCTCCAGAGGCATGATCACAGTCCCGTCGGCGGCCAACTTCTCGAAATGGGACCGGAGTTCGCCGCCGTCGCCGCCGAGGTAGACCGAAATGTTGTTGCCCGGCTGGTAGGGCACCCTTTCCGGCACGTCCCAAGCCATCAGCGTGTATCCGTCCGGGGTGTCGAGCCGGGCATGCATGATCTTGTCGGCGTCGGGAGAGTCCGGTGCGCCGAAATCCGCGACCGAGCCGATCTCCAGCTTGCCGCCGAAGACCTCCTGGTAGAACTCCATCGCCTGCCGCGCGTTCCCGTCGTAACTGATGTACGGATTGAGTTGAGACCCCACCGGATGCTCCTTCGTGTGAGTGAATTGCCGGGTTCGGCCCAGCGGTAGCTGCGTGCGTGGCCCGGACCGTGGAAGTGGCCGCTCAGGCTCTCCGAGGGGCACTCCGTGGAGCCTCCCAGCAAATCGCGACACCCTGTGTCACGTATTCCTCTACCGTTCTCGCATGCGCGCCGATCGGTTGGTCTCTCTGGTTCTGCTGCTGCGCCAGCGCGGTCGGCTGTCGGCGACCGCGCTCGCCCGCGAGCTGGAGGTGTCCACCCGCACCGTGCTGCGTGACATCGAGGCGCTGTCCGCCGCCGGCGTGCCGGTCTACGCCGAACGCGGCCGGCACGGCGGGTTCGCGTTGCAGCCCGGTTTCCGGACCGAGCTCATCGGCCTGAACCACGAGGAGGCACTCGCCCTGCTGGTCGCCGGATCACGGCGCGGCGCCCAGGCGTTCGGTCTCGGCTCGGCGCTCGCTTCGGCCATGCTCAAGGTGGTGGACGCGCTGCCCGAAAGCCATCGGGACACCGTGGCAGGCGTGGCCGAGCGATTGCTCATCGACCCTGAGGCCGACCTCCTCTCGCGTCGGCTGGTCGCCGAGGAGGTGCCCGACCCCATCGCGGCCGAGGTCCGGCGCGCGGTGTTCGCCGGACACAAGCTGCGCATCCACTACGCGGCGGTGGACCGGACGGCGACCTGGCGCACGGTGGACCCGATCGGCCTGGTGACCGTGCGCGACCAGGGCTACTTGCTGGCCACGAGATCCGGCGAGGACCGCACCTACCGGCTGTCGCGGATCGTGGCCGCCCAGGAACTCGCCGAACCCGCACAGCGACCGGACCGGGTCGACCTGGACCGGGCCTGGCAGGAACGCAGCACGCGGTTTCGCACCGGTGGCGACCAAGTCACCGCGCTGGTACGGGTGGCCCCTTCGCTGCGGGAGGACCTGGTGGGCACCGCACTGGCCGTTCTCGCGGAAGAAGCCGAAGACGCCGGAGCCGAAGAAGCCGAAGGAGCGGACACAGACGGCTGGTTGCGGCTGGAGGTGACCTTCCAGGATGCGCGGCACGCCGAATGGGCGCTGTGGCAACTCGCCACCCAAGCGGAAGTCCTGGCCCCGCAGTGGCTGCGCACCGCCCTGCGCGACCGAGCCGCCGAGGTCGCCACCCGCTATGCGGCGTCCTGAGCGCCGAAGACGTTCTTGAAGCGACGTTCTCTCAGCGGTAGGTGTCCTGCCGTGGCGGTCAGTCGGCCCGGCACGCTGGTCAACGTGGTCGGGGGCGCCCTCCCGCTCGCTCAGTCCAGGATTCCGACGTCGTAGAAGAAGCGGTAGCGGTCCGGGTCGTCCGGCAGGAACCAGTGGAAGCCCTCCAGGAGGAAGACCGCGACCAGGTTCACCGCGATCACCAGGGCGAGGAAGCCGAGCACGATCCGGCCCGCCGTCCCGTACACCCCCGACGTAGGCACCGAGGCGGCGGCCGTCGAGTGGGCGAAGGACATCACGATGCCGATCGCCACCACCGAGGCCATGAACAGGATCCAGGCCCACACGTACATGTGCAGACCGAGCACCGGTGCCCCGTAGCCCTTGTCGCCCGGCAGGATGTGCAGCATCGTCTGGCGCCAGGACGCGAAGCCGCCGCACATCACCGCGACCAGAGCAAGACCCCAGCCCGTCATGTAGTCGCGGCCCGTGATCGTGCCGGTCATGCCCCGGCGCACGATGTACGCCGCCCCCAGCGCGGCGAGCAGCATGAGCATGCGCTGCACCATGCACAGCGGGCAGGGATAGTCCCAGTCGAGGAACTGCACGCCGAGCCCGCCGCAGACCACTCCGGTCCAGCCGACGGCGAAGAAGCAGGCGAACCAGTACTGGACCTTGCCGAGGGCGGGGGAGCGGTCGGTGTCCGGCCGCGGGGCGGTCAGGGTGCTCATCAGTAGCTCAGCCCCAGCTTGAGGCTGCTGGTGATGTGGTGCGCGAGGAGGAGGATCGTGAGCACGAGCACGATCCACCAGGCGCCGAGCAGTACGGCCCGGGAGCGCTGGCGGTGGAGCGCGTACAGCGTGGCCAGGAGGCCGCCGAGGATGAGGGTGTCCATGGCCGCGGAAGCTATCGGGGGCGAGGACCGCACGGCGGCAGGGCGGCCGGGACGCGCCACCGGTCCACGGGAAGGGACCAACGCCCGCGCCCCACCTGCGCCCCGAGATGCTCAGGCAGGATGCGCCTCGCGCCAGGCCGCCATCGACAGGTTCCACTCGTCGCCGTCGAGTGCGGTGAGCGAGGCCGGGAACAGGCCGTCCTCCTCCTTGGCGATGTGCCGGTGCAGTTCGTCGACGGCTTCGATCAGCGTGCGCACGTCGCCGGGGTCCGCCAGGTCGAGCGCGGGCAACAGGGCGGCCAGCTCGCGGTGTTCGCGCTCCAGGTGCGCGATGTAGTCCGCGTACTCGGAATCCTTGCGCATCACCGCGAACAGGCCGTTCTCCTCGCCCCGCCAGTGGGAGTCCAGCTCGCGGGCCATGACGTCCACGAGGGCGCGTGCGCGGACCGGGTCACCCCGCTCCAGGGCGCGGACCGCATCTCCCGCGGCGTTTGTGACCCGCTCGTGCTCGGCGATGAACTCCTTGATCAGAGGGATCTCTCGGCAACCGCAGTAGTGGCACATGCAGGTGTTTCTAGGCCAGGGCCAGGGTCTTGGCCGGGACGCCACGCGCGCGGGGCGGCCGGTGTCACCCTGCACCTGCGGGGCACGCACAGGCCGCGCACCCGCGGCGGATCAGTACACGTCGCGGACGTAGCGCTTGTCGGCGGCGAGCTGCTTGACGTACGCGGCGGCCCCCTCCTCGTCGAGGCCGCCGTGGGCCGTGGCGATGTCGCGCAGGGCCCGGTCGACGTCCTTGGCCATGCGCGAGGCGTCGCCGCACACATAGAAGTGCGCCCCGTCCTGGAGCCAGGACCACAGTTGGGGGCCGTGCTCCAGCATCCGGTCCTGGACGTAGACCTTGGCGCGCTGGTCGCGGGAGAAGGCGGTGTCCAGGCGGTTGAGGGTGCCGTCGGCGAGCAAGGCGGTCAGCTCGTCCTCGTAGTAGAAGTCGGTGGCCCGGTGCTGCTCGCCGAACAGCAGCCAGTTGGGCGCGCGGTGACCCAGTGCCCGACGCTCGTGGAGGAAGCCGATGAAGGGGGCGATGCCGGTGCCGGGACCCACCATGACCATGGGGGTGGCGGGGTCGGCCGGCGGCCGGAACTTCGGGGAGGGCCGGACGAAGACCGGCACCGGCATGTCGGGGTCCGCGTCGGCGAGGAAGGGCGAGCAGACCCCCTGGCGCGGCCGTCCCGCCGGGTTCTCGTAGCGGACGACGGAGACCGTCAGCGAGACGAGGTGGGGATCGGTGAGCGGGCTGGACGATATGGAGTACAGGCGGGGCTGCAAGGGCCTGAGCACCTGGGCCCACTCCTGGGCTGCCGCGCGGACGGGATGCTCGGCGATCACGTCGACGGCCTGACGGCCCCAGGACCACTTGGCCAGTTCGTCCTTGTTGTCAGGGCGCAGCAGCTTCTTCAGGACGCGGTCGTGAGTGCGGTCGGCGACGAAACGCAGCAGGTCACCGGTGACGCGGGTGATGTCCAGATGCCGGTGCAGGGCCTCGTGGAAGGGCACAGCGCCGGGGGCGCCCAGCTCCACGGCGGCCGCCGGGTCCAGGCCGGTGGTGGCCAGCCATTCGCCGACCAGGGCAGGGGCGTTGACGGGGCGTACGCCCAGGGCGTCGCCGGCCGCGTAGACCAGCGGGGTCTCGCTGTCGCGGGCGTCGAAGGTGAAGCGGCGGACCTCCTTGCCGGCGCCGGGCAGGCTCAGCAGCTCGTTGCCGGTGAGGCGGGCGGTGACGGGGGCCGGCCGTCGCGGCCGGTATGCGGGAGCAGGAGCAGGAGCGGGAGCGGGAGCAGCAGCAGGAGGAGAGGCGGCGGGTGCGAGCGCCGGGGCCGTCCGCGCATCGTCGGCCAGCGAGGTCAGCACCTGGTCGAGCCAGGCCGTGGCCGAGGGCTCGTAGTCGGGTTCGCAGTCCGTCCGGGGGGCGAGCCGCACCGCGCCCAGGGTGTCCAGGCGCTGGTCGAGACGGCGGCCGTGACCGCAGAAGTCGGCGTAGGAGGAGTCGCCGAAGGCGAGGACCGCATACCGTACGCCGTCCAGGCGGGGCGTGTCAGGTGCGGCCAGGGCGTCCCAGAAGCCGGAGCCGTTGTCGGGGGCGTCGCCGTCGCCGAAGGTACTGGTGATCAACAGGACGTCGGCGCCGGTGGGCAGTTGTCCGGGGTGCACGTCGTCCATGCCGACGAGGGTGGCCTTGTGACCGGTGCTGGTGAGCCGGTCGGCGGTGGCCACCGCGAACTCCTCGGCGTTGCCGGTCTGCGAGGCCCACAGGACCACGACCTCCCGCACGGGCCCGGCCGCGGCGGCGGAGGCGGTGGGCGCGGAGGCCGTCACCGTAGGGGCCGTGGGCGTGCCCGGGGCGGAGCGCGAGTACATGCCGGCCAGCACACCGTTGACCCACAGCGCGTGCTCGGGGCTGAACGGGGCGTCCAGCGGCAGCACCGGCACACCAGGAGTACCCGACTCGATCCCGGCCAGGAACCCGACCAGATACTGGCGCTCGTGCTCGGCCAGGACGGGCGGCGGTGCCGGATCAAGCCCGAAGACCCCCGCGGGCCCGTCACCGAGGACAGCCGGTGCAGCCGTCCCTGCGGCGATCGCGTCCACCACGGTCCCGGGGCGGGTCTCCGCCGCGCCCGGCGGAGCGCTCGCCACGGACACGGGAGTCGCCACCTTCGTCAGCGACACCGCGCAGACCTTGAACTCCGGCTGGAAGGAGAGCGGATCGACGGCGTCACTGGTGACGGCATTGACACTCAGGTACTCGCCGAACAGGTCGTTCCAGTGGAAGGGAGCGAAACAGCAGCCCGGCCGCACCCGGTCGGTCAGCACGGCGGGCAGCACCGCCCGGCCGCGCCTCGATGCGACCTCCACCGAGTCGCCATCGGCGATGCCCAGCGCGGTGGCATCGTGCGGGTGCAGCTCCACGAACGGCCCGGGGTTGAGCTTGTTGAGCTTGGCGACCTTGCCCGTCTTGGTGAGGGTGTGCCACTGATGCTGCAGCCGCCCGGTGTTCAGCACATACGGGTAGTCGTCGTCGGGCATCTCGGCGGCCGGGATGTGCGGGCGGGCGTAGAACACCGCCCGGCCGCTCGCCGTGGGGAAGAACGGACCGCCGCCGTCCTCGTCCACGTAGCGGATCGGGTTGCGGTCGGGGCCGTCCTCGCTCCCGGCCGGCCACTGCACCGGGGTGGACCGCAGCCGCTCGTAGGTCACGCCCCGCAGGTCCCAGCCGGTCTTCGGGTTCCTTGCCCGCTTGATCTCCTCGAAGACCTCTTCCGCGCTGCCGTACGAGAACCCCTGCTCGTAGCCCATCGCCCGCGCGACGGCGGCGATGATCCGCCAGTCCGCCATCGCCTCCCCGGGCGGGTCCGCCGCGGGCCGCGCGAGCGTGAGGTTGCGCTCGCTGTTGACCAGGACGCCCTCGCTCTCGGTCCACAGCGCGCCGGGCAGCACGACATCCGCGTACGCATTCGTCTCGGTCTCGGTGAACACGTCCTGGGCGACGACGAACTCGGCCCGCTCCAGGCCCTCGATGACGGTCTTGCGGTTGGCCACCGAGGCCACGGGGTTGGTGCAGATGATCCAGCACGCCTTGATGTCCCCGTCGGCCATCTTCCGGAACATCTCGACCGTGCCCTGGCCCACCCCGTCCTTGCGGAGCGTGCCCGCAGGCAGCTCCCACAGCTCCTCGACGAAGGCGCGCTCCTCGTCGACGAGGACCGACCGCTGGCCGGGCAGGCCGGGACCCATGTAGCCCATCTCCCGGCCGCCCATGGCGTTGGGCTGGCCGGTCAGCGAGAACGGGCCCGAGCCGGGGCGGCAGATCGCGCCCGTCGCCAGATGCAGATTGATCAGCGCGTTGGTGTTCCACGTGCCGTGCGTGGACTGGTTGAGGCCCATGGTCCAGCAGCTCATCCACTGCCCGGCCTCGCCGATGAGGCGGGCCGCCGCTCGGATGTCGTCCTCCGGGATTCCGGTGATCTCGGCGACCGTGGCGGGCGGGTAGTCGGCCAGGAACTCCGGCATTGCCTCCCAGCCCTCGGTGTGCGCGGCGATGAACGCGGGGTCGGTGTGACCGTTCGCGTACAGCAGGTGCAGCAGGCCGTTGAGCAGCGCCAGGTCCGTCCCGGGCCGGACCGGCAGGAACAGGTCCGCCTTGTCGGCGGTCGCGCTGCGGCGCGGGTCGACGACGATCAGCTTGGCGCCGCCCGTCTTGACCCGGTCCATCATCCGCAGGAAGAGGACGGGGTGGCAGTCGGCCATGTTGGAACCGATGACGAAGAAGACGTCCGCCCGCTCGAAGTCCTGGTACGAGCCGGGCGGCCCGTCCGCGCCGAGCGAGAGTTTGTAACCGGTGCCGGCGCTGGCCATGCACAGCCGCGAGTTCGACTCGATCTGGTTCGTACGGATGAAGCCCTTGGCGAGTTTGTTCGCCAGGTACTGGGCCTCCAGGCTCATCTGCCCGGACACGTAGAAGGCGAAGGCGTCGGGTCCGTGCTCGTCGATCACCGATCGCAGCCGGCGCGCCGTCTCGGCGATCGCGGTGTCCATCGGGGCGGGGGCGGCCTGCGCCCCGCGTTCGGGGCGCACGAGAGCGGTGGCCAGCCGCCCCGGGGCAGCCAGCATGTCGGCCGTGGTGGCGCCCTTGGTGCACAGGCGGCCGAAGTTGGCGGGGTGCGCCTTGTCGCCGGACGCCTTGAGGACCATGCGCCGCCCGTCGGGGCCCCTGCCGATGTCGAGCAGCATCCCGCAGCCCACACCGCAGTACGAGCAGACCGTCCGCACCTGCGTGGGGGGTGTCGTCACGGGCCGCGGCCCTTTCTGTCGGCGTGATCGGATCTTCCTCCACCGACGTTACGAAGTGATCATTGCGCGGTTGTCACACACCCCGCTCACCTTGGGTTACGCCCTCCACACACCCGTGCTCCCCGGCATGTGAGGCACAGATCGAGGCCAGGAGCACCTTCGGGCAACACCCCCCGTGGGCTTACGCGTTAGGTCAAAATGACAACCATGGACGCAGGCCTGGCGGCGGTACTGGGCGCGGCGGTGGGAGCCCTCGGGACAGGGGGAGCGGCAGTGCTCGCCGCGTGGTGGAGTGCCACCGCGCAGGAGAGGCAGGCCCACCGACAGATCCGCTTCGAGCACTTACGCGACCGGCGCGAGCCTCGCAGCCGGGCCTACGCCGAAGTCGTCGCGCAGATCCAGAGAATGGGCAGGCGACTGGACCAGGTCAACGGGCGGGACAGAGCCCGTGATCTGGACCTCGACGGCTTTCCACAAGAGATCGACAAACTGGCTGATCTCTGCGCACGCGTGGCGGTGGAGGGCCCGGCGCCGATCGCCGACCAGGCCCAGCGGATCCTGGTACTGACGCGAATGGCCTTCAGCGCCGCATCTGACCTGCTCACCGTGCCGGTGGACGAGATCGACGAGCACGAAGAGGACCTGTGGCGAAGCCGCGACGCGGCGGGAGACCTCAACGCGGAGCTTGGCCGGTTCCTGGAACTCGCCCGGCTGGCGCTGGACGACGCCGGAAGCTGCTGACCACCGCCGGTCACCCGCACCCCCACGATACGCAAGCTCACGCGCCCGAAGCGGGGGCGGAGCGCAGAAGGACGAGAGATCCGTCGTAGGTCGGCCGACCGCGCAGGTGGCCGAAGGCCTCGTCCCAGGCGCCGGAGCCCAGGGCCCGGCGCAGGGAGATGTCGAAGTCCTGGCGTGCGCGGTCGTCGATGAAGCTCCAGGCCGATCCGGCTTGGCGGGCGGCGGGGTTCAGGAGAAGCTCGGGCCGGCCGTAGTACGCCTCGTTGAAGCCGTCGGTGCAGTCCAGCGGTACGGGGACGGGCTGGACGGTGGTGGTGCCGAGCGCGGTCGTGAGCCGGTCCAGGGAGGGGTAGCGGCGGGCCTCGGTCTCCAGGACGTCAGGTGCGTACTCGTAGAGCCAGAAGTCGCGCACACGGGCGGGGTCACAGGTCAGGACGGCGACGGGGCCGCGTGTCACGCGCCGCATCTCGCGCAGCCCGGCTTCGAGGTCCGACCACTGGTGGACGCTGAAGAGGGCCGTCGCCGCGTCGAACTGCCCGTCGGCGAAGGGGAGATCTTCGGCAACGGCGTCGATGGCGGTGGCGAGCTGGGCCGGACGCCGGGCGCGCATGGCCAGGGAGGCTTCGACCGCGGTGATCGTGCGCGCTGTGGTCTCGTACGAGCCGGTGCCAGCGCCGACGTTGAGGACGGTGCACGCATCACCGAGGGCTCGGGCGACGAAGTGGGCGATGCGCTCGTCGGGACGGCGAAGGGAGGCGTACGAAGGGCCGACGGTGCGGTCATCGATGTCGCCGGCGCTGTCGTGGTGGGTGCGCATGACCATGGGGGGACCTCGCGTTTCGGACCTGGCCGGAGCTGCGGTATCCGCACCCGCACCCCGAACAACGCCTGCCATCTTGCATCTGCCGCATGAAATCGCATAGCGGCATGGCAAATGCTTGGCTGATCAGCCAAAGGGTGTGGCGCGTGCGTCCTTGCTTTTGGAGGTTGTGTCGGCGCAGCACGGCCGACGTGGCATCAGGCGAGGCGGCTGCGCCGTCGCTAGACCGCGCCCGGGCCGTCCACTCGCTCCGAAACGGCGGCACGTGTCACGCCGCTCGAAGCGACGACGCGCCCCGTCCGCCCGCCCGAGAGCGCCGCGACCGCGACCGCCGCGAGGGCGAGCGCGACGCCTGCGACAGTGGCCGCCGTGACCTGTGTATCACCGTGCGGCAGCAGGAGGTCGAGGGCGAGCGACCCGACCAACTGACCGGTGATCGTGCACAGTCCGAGCAGCAGGACGCCGAGCTTCTGGACCGCGGCGACCGCGATGGTGATGAAGGAGATGCCGACCAGGCCACCGAGATAGACGTACGGCTCGGTCGGCAGGCGGGAGGGAAGCCCCACGGCCACGGCATGCACCAGGAAGATCACACTCAACGCGCCGGTACCGGCGACGAAGTTGAAGAACGTCCCCGCGTACGCGGACCCGGCGGCGTTCTTCACATGCCCGTTGACCGCCTGCTGCCAACTCACGCACACGCCCGCCACCAGCGGCAGCAACAGCATCAAGAACGGGAACCCGCCGCCCAGCTTGTCCGCCATCGACAGGCCCACGGCCGCGAGCACGAGCACCGCCCCGACGACCCTGCGCCGCGTGGGCCGCTGCGGTCCGGCAGGCCCGAGGCCCATCCGGTCGAAGAGCAGCCCGCCGGTGACCTGGCCCGCGACGATCGCGACCGTGAACAGCGCGACCCCCAGTGCCCCGACGGTCAGCCCCTGCGCGAGCAGGAAGGCCGCTCCGCCGAAGCCGCCCAGCACCTGCCACCACCTGAGCCGCCTCGCGCGTACGTCCGCGAGCACCAGGCCGACCCCGCGGCGCGGCTTGCGCAGCACCAGCAGGCCGACCGTCAACACCACGAACCCCGAGCCGAAGGAGATCACCGCGGCGGCGAATCCGTCGCCGCCGAGCCCGGCGGCGAGCTCGCCGGTGATACGCGCTTGCAGGGATATCAGGGTGCCGGAGAAGACGGCGAGAAGCAGCCAGGGAGCTGCGGCGGCGGGCATGCGCGTACGACCTCGAGGCGGGTATTGACGGTGGGGATGAAGAGGCCCCGGGGGCATCCGGGGAAAGACGGCCGGGCCCACCTTTCTAACCGATCGGCCCGCTGCCGGGCAGGTCGGGCCGGATGACGAGACGGCCGAGGCCCGCTTGCGGCGGGCACGGGCCATGGTCGACGGACGGACAGGGGGACGTCCCGTCCGCCGTGTCAGGCCCGGTCGATATGTACGTTCGTCGACTTCACCCGGGCGGTGGCCTCCATGCCGACCTCGAGGCCCAGCTCCTCCACGGCCTCCCGGGTGAGCAGCGAGACCAGGCGATGCGGCCCGGCCTGGATCTCCACCTGAGCCGCGACGTCGCCCAGCTTCACAGCGGTCACGATGCCCGGGAAGGCGTTCCGGACCGAGGTGTAGGAGGCGTCCTCCTCACCACCGTGCTGGGCGAGCTCGACGGAGAAGGCCGCCAGGTCCTTCCCGTCGACGAGGCGCCGGCCGCCCTCGTCGCGCTGGGTGGCCACGCGCCCGGCATCGGCCCACCGACGTGCGGTGTCCGGGCTGACGCCCAGCAGACGAGCCGCCTGCCCAATCGTGTAACGCTGCATGGCGCAAGGATAGGTGCAGCACACGAACCTGCCCCCGGCGCCTCGCTCCCACCTGACCGGGAAGCCCGTGCCCGACCAGGAGGCCCCTGCCCGACGGGCTCAGCGGCGGACCCGGTAGCGGATATGGGTGGCCTCCGGTGTGTCGATCACCTGGAGGACGTCCAACTCGATGTGCGAGGGCAGGACATCGAACAGGCGCCTGCCGCCGCCGAACAGCACCGGCACCTGATGGATCTGCACCTCGTCCAGGACCCCGGCCTCCAGCGCCCGCTGCGCCGTGTAGGCGCCATGCACCAGCACGTCCCGGCCGCCCGCCGCGGCCTTCGCCTGGGCCATCGCGCTCTCGATCCCGTCGTTCACGTACGTCACCAAGGGATAGGCGGCGACCAAGGGGCCGGGCGGCCGGTGACTGACCACGAAGATCGGCACACCCCGATCATGATGATCGCCTCCCCAGTGGTCGACCTGCTCCGCCGTCCGCCGTCCGACAAGGACCGCACCGGTCGAGCTCACCTCGGCCAGCAGTTTCCCGGCCACCCCGGCGGTCCGGAAGCCCTCACCGCCCGGGGCAAGGGCCCATGCGTGCAGCCGACCGAAGCCGTCGCCGCCGGGGTTGCCCGGTTCGTCGTTCGGCCCCGAGATGTACCCGTCGAGGGACATCGACATGTAGAGCACTGCGGCAGCCATGTGGACCTCCTGTGGTCTCCGTCCTGGCTGCTACCACTCTGCTGCAGACCGCCCGCGACGGCACCACTTTGCCCCGGGCGTCCAGGGCCATGCCTTCACCTTCGGATAGGCCGATCCGGTGGAGCGATGCCGGAACTCGATTCGGGGCATTAACGTGTGAACCGCCACAGACACGCACCCTGACAAACCATCAGCACATCTCCCGTGAGGCATTCCTTCATGAGCCTGAGCATCCGCAACCAGATCGCCGGAACCGTCACCTCCGTCACCCCGGGCGAGGTCATGGCGACCGTCAAGGTCCGTCTCGACGGCGGTCAGGACGTCACCGCCGCGATCACCCTGGAGGCCGTCAAGGAGCTCGGTCTCGCCGAGGGCTCCGCGGTCAGGGCCCTCGTGAAGTCCACCGAGGTCTCCCTGGCGACGGGCCCGGTCGCGGGCCTGTCCATTCGCAACCAGATCCCCGGCACCGTCACCGACGTCGCCACCGGCGCCGCCATGGCGTCCGTGAAGGTATCCGTACAGGGCGGTGTCCTGACCGCCGCCATCACCAAGGACGCCGTCACCGACCTGAAGCTGGCCTCCGGCTCCTCCGTCGTAGCCCTGATCAAGTCGACCGAGATCTCCCTCGCCGTCTGATCCCCACGCACCACGCGTGATCCCTATGCACCATGCGTCAGAGGGCGGCTTCGCGTGCGAGCCGCGAGCCGCGAGCCGCCCCCACCCAGGGCTGCTACAGATCGGCGAGAAGGCCGTCGAGGGCCTTGCCCAGGGCTTGAGAGTTGGCCGGGTCGAACCACGTGGTGCGGATACGTTCGTTGTTGCCGCGCGGGGTCTCGTGGTCGGCGGCGAGTTGGTGCAAGGAGCGGGTCTCGTCGCTCAGGGCGCGGCCCACGCCCTGGAACAGACCGCGGACGTAGCGGTCGGCGTCGTCGGAGTCGATGCCTTGGCCGACCGCCCACGAGGTGAGCGCGGCGAGATACGCGTAGTGGGTGGTCAGCGTTCCTGTCAGCGCGGAAAAGACATTGAAGGCCGCCTCGTCCGCCACCGGCTGCACACCACCCAGCGGTTCGAAGAGCGCGTCCGTCACCGGGTGGGAGGGAAACGTCACCGTGACGGACCGGCGCTCGCGTACGGAGGGCAGCGGGATGGCCCGCACCAACGCGGCGTCGGTGACCAGTATGCGGCGCAGGTCGTCGTTGGCGACGCCGGACATCACGTTGACCACGGTCTTGCCGTCGTCCACCCGCAGGCCGGCCAGTGCTTCATGCCGGTCCTGTCCGCGGACGGCGATGACCACCACTTCGGAGCGGTCGATCACTTCCTGGTTGTCGGTGCAGACCTGTACGCCCTCGTAGCGCGAGGACAACTCCGCGGCCGTACGGGCTCCCCGGGGGGAGAGGAATACCTCCGGCGATGGGTCGACCCCGTCGCACAGCCCCATCACCATGGCCCGGCCGATCTCGCCCACTCCGATGATGCCGATGCGTTTCACTGAGTCGTCCTCCAGAGTGCGTCGGGGCCGCGACCCGGTTTGGTCCGGGACCCGTGGTGTCGATGTCGAGTCTGTCTCAGCCGAGTCCATGCGGAGGGCACTTCGGTGTCTGGGGTACGGCCGCCACGGTCGGGCCGGTGGGCCGGAACGTCTGACGCCGGCTCGTACGGTCGATCAGTCCGGCCGCAGGTGACTACGCCGCTACAGTCCCGTCATGGGGTGGGCAAGGCGGGGCAGGAGAGTCAACAGGCCGCGGCCGTGCGGCTGGTGCGGGGAGCCGGTCGAGCAGGCGAGGCGGTGGCGCAGGCGCCGCTACTGCTCCCGGAGCCATCGCCGTAAGGGCAGTGCGTTGTCCTGGGCGTGGAACCTTTTCGACTCGCTGACAGGCTGACGCCCAGCGGGGGAGCGTAGGTGAACGGCGGCGCGGTCAAGCCGCTTCGTAGTGGTGTGCCCGCCCGCCCCGCCACTTCACCCACGCCGGGTCGTCGAGCAGCGTCTCCGCGTCCGGCAGTCCGGCCCGGCGCAGGAACTCGACCACGTCCGCGTCCGAGTGCGCGAGTCCGAGGATCTGCCCGCGCGCCGTCACCCTGCGCCCGCCCGTGGGCGAGAGCGGGTGCACGATTATGGGCGCGGTCTGCATGTATCCAGGGTGCTCCCTGCCGCGTACTCCAGCACTTCGGGCGCGGTGGCCAGCCCTTCTGGCGCCGAGATGCGCCGCGGTGAGAGACCAGACCCCCGTGGGCGGCCGCGGTGCGGTGGTGCCCCTCACCATCGGGGCACGCGCTGCAAGCGACCGGATAGGCTGCCCGCTCGCCGAGGTGCCACGAGGGGGAGCGATCATTCGCAGGGCTGCGGAAATCAGGCACGGGGCAGTGACGGCCGCCGTCGCCGTACTGGTCACGGTGTTCACGGCTGCGGGGTGCGGCACGGACTCCGAGCCGACCGGCTCCCGGGCCACGGGCTCCACCGGCAAGGAAGGCGCGGACGGCAAGGAGGGCCCGGCCAAGGGCTCTGCGGGCTCTCTCACTTGGGAGTTCGAGCACATCGCGGACTTCAGCGGAGAGCTCACCGATGTCGCCGTCCTGGCCCAGGACGACATCTGGGCGGTGGGGACCGAGAACAACGGCGCGTCCAACGCCCACCTGCTGCACTACGACGGTACGCGGTGGAAGCGCGAGCCTCTTCCCGAAGCTCTCGGAGCAGGCCTCTACCCGCCCTTGCTCGAAGAGGTCGGTGACAAAGCCCTGTGGCTGCGGCCGCAGACCTCCGAAGACGCCAACGCCAGGAACCGCTGGGCGCAGTGGGACGGCACCCGCTGGTCCGCGCTGCCGAGTCCCCCGCCTGGCAGCGTGGGGGAGCTGAACGCCTCGGGCCCCGACGACGTCTGGGCCCTGGACGGCGAGCAGAGCGCCCAGCACTGGGACGGCACCCGTTGGACCACCACCCGGCTGCCCCATACGGCCTCCGACCTCGCCGTGGTGGGACCGGACGACGTCTGGGCGGTCGGCAGCCGCTCGACCGGCCCCGGCACCGAACTGGGGGACAGCGGCGAGGGATACAGCCAGCCCGCCTCGATGCACTGGGACGGCACGTCCTGGAAGGCGGTGGACACTCTGCAGGCCCGCTTCGCGGAGCCCGTCCCGCCGGAGCCCAGCGCAGGCCTCGGCCAGGTCTTCGCGCTGGACAGCGGTGAAGTGCGCGCGTACGGCAGCAACTCCTTCAACCACGGCGAGGTCGAGAACGAACCCGCGGACGAGTTCATCCGGCTCCGCTGGGACGGCTCGAAGTGGGTGGAGCAGGAGGACGTGCCCGGCGGATGCGCCCTGCGGACCCCGATGGGCCAGGACGAGAGGGGCCTGTTCCTCGACGGGAACTGGTACGTGACCGACGACGGCCGGTGCGTGAAGATCAAGCGGCACCGACTGCCCCTGTCGACCGGTGCCCGCAAGGGCTCCGACCAGTCGCTGTGGCTGAAGGAGATCCACCGGGTGCCGGGCACCGACCAGTGGCTGGGCGCCGGACACGTCCAGGTCAACCAGTCCGGCGACCCCTTCGGCGCCCCCGTCGTCGTACGCCTCAAGCGCGGCGGCTGATTCCCCGGCCGGTCTTCGGCCGGGGGCAGCAGCCGTGCCTACGCGTCGGCCCCGTACGTCCCGTACTCCGGACGCCCCGTCGACTCGTAGACGTGAATCGCCAGCCCGCCCGGTGTCGTCTCGTTGCTCAGGAGCCGCAGCCCGGCGGGCGCACCGCCGTCGGGGAACAGGCGGCGGCCGCTGCCCACGATCACGGGGGCGATCGCGAGGCGCAGTTCGTCGACCAGCCCGGCGGCCAGCAGGGACTGGCCGAGCCGGCCGCTGCCGTGGATCTGCAGCTCGCGGCCGGTCCGGCGCTTCAGCTCGGCGACCTGGTCGGGGATGTCACCGGACAGGATCGTGGTCGGGTCCCACTCGGCCGTGGTCAGACTGTGGGAGGCCACGTACTTCGGCAGGCCGTTCAAGACGGCGGCGGCCGGGTGCTCGGTCATCTTCGGCCAGTCGCGCGCGAAGTTCAGGTACGTACGGCGGCCGAACAGGAACGCGTCCGCCCGGCCGAGCCAGGTGGCGGCCAGGCGTTCGAACTCCTCGTCCAGGTGCGGCACGAACCAGCCGCCCCGGGTGAATCCGTCGCTGGTGTCCTCGTCCGGCGCCCCCGGGCCTTGGTAGACGCCGTCCAGCGACAGGAACTCCTGTAGTACCAACCTCATCGCGCACCACTCTCCTGGCCAGGGGACGTGTTCGTCCCACCCTCTCTTCAGACAGCGTGTCGCACGAGGACTCATCGGTCCGCGCGCTGCCGATTTCGTGTTTCCCGCGTCCCAGGCGTGCCCGGCCGGCGCCATGGCAGGGCCGACGATGCGCTCCCAGCCCCCGCACCGCCCACACCGTTGCCCATCCCCACCGAGCTCGTTGGGCCCTGTGATCGCTAGGTGCTGCCCGGCACCGTCGACCAGGGTGGGCCGCTCCCACCGGCCGGACCAGGCAGCGATGCGGCCGTCCCTGTTTGACCGGTGATGGCTGGATCGGAGCGGCTTGATGCCTCTAGGTAGGGTCCGTCCGGCGTGGTGAAGCCGAAGGCGGGGTACCGCTTCCCTCGCCAGGTCCACGGGCCATACTGGTCGGGCCCCGACCACTCACAGAACGAATTCATGGCGAAGAAAAGCAGCTCCTCGACCACCGTCCCCGACACCGCGTGGCTGGGGCGCGGGCGCCACCTCGGGCCCGAGCCCGAGCAGGACGTCCGGCGCAACCTGATCGCCCTCAAGGCGGCCGGGGTGCTCGACGACTTCCTGGACCTCGACCCCGTCGAGGCGGCCCGCTCCACCGTCCTGCACCCGCGGGACGAGTCCGCCGACCCCGGCCCGTCGGCCCGCCGCCTCTTCGAGGCCCGCTGGCGCGTGGCCGACGACGTCACGGTGCGCGCACAGCTGACCCTGTACGACACCGAGGCCCGCCGGAAGGAAGGCGAGGGCGTCACCTGGGTGCTCGCCGCCGAGGCGGAGCAGGCGTGGGACGCCCGCTGGCCCTCACCCGCCCTCATGTTCTGGCCCGACAGCGACCGCGTCGCCTGGGACCACGACACGGTGCCGGGCGTGCGTCTGCGGACGACGAACTACCTGCCCAAGGACGACGACGAACTGCGCCACCTGCTGCGGGACTGCACCCGTCAGAGCTGGTACATCCACATCGTGGTGCACGAGGCGATGACGCCGGAGGCGATCGGGCAGCGGCCGCTCTCCGCGTTCCTGCCGCCCAGTCTGCGCCACCGGGTGATCGAACACCGGGGTACGCCGGAGCAGGCACAGATCGCCGACTTCGCGATGAAGCGGGAGCTGAGCGTGCGGATGCCGCGTGGCGGCGCCGTCGTCCTGCCCATGGTGCCGCAGAGCGCCGATTACGACGCGGACCGTTTCACGGTGCGCAGCGTCTTCCTGGACGGCTCGGAGCCGACCGAACTCCTCGACAGGATCAAGGAGTTCGCCACGCTGCCGCAACCGATGCCGGCCGAGGCCGAGCGGGCCCTGACCCAGCTGCGCCAGGGCTGGCATCTGCTCACGCCGGACGAGGAGCTGGCCCACGCCCAGGGCATGGTCACCAAGTACGCCGAGGCGCTCGAGGCCATGACCAACTCCCGGGACCTGTACCAGCAGGCGGCCGAGGCGGCGCAGGTCGCCCTGGCTGAAGTGACCGGCGGCGACGGTGTGCCGCGATCGGCCTCGCCGGGGCACGTCAAGGCGGACGGATCGCCGCTGAGCGCCCTCACGAAGGCGTTCGGCCGCTTCCGGGATCCCAACAAGTAAAGCGGCGCGGACGACGGACCCCGCCGCCCCTGCCCAGCGTCCCCCGCGGTGCTGGGCAGGGGCGCTCCACAACCATGGCGTGCTCTCGCGTGTCTTGTTGTCGAGCGCCGGCGGAGCCGGCCACGGGGGAACGGGGCGCGGTCCATGGACAAGTACAGGGTCAACCCGCGCGTCAGGCGGTTCTTCTGGCTCCCGCGTGATGCCGGACGCACCCAACCCACGCCCTACGGACGGCTGGTGGGGATCTGGCTGGCGGTGCTCGCCGTCGGCGCCGGGGTCACCGCGACCGGGTGGGACGATGAGTCCGGCGGCTCCCATCTCATGGCCCTGGTGGTCGTCGTGAACGCCGTCGACGACATCGCCGAAGAGGTGCGACACCGCTGGCCCGCCGCCCTGGCCTCCGTGGTCGTCCTGTTCGGCGCGAGCCGGCTCACCGGCGCCGTCCTGCCCGGCTCCCTCGACGCGGCGTGGGCGCAGACCCTGGCCGCCGCCGTCGGCGTCACCCTCGGGCTCGCGGTCGCCGCCGCGATCTCGCGGCTGCCGTACCCCAAGCGCCTGACGGAAGCCCGCTGAGGGCCGGTGGCGGCCGCTAAGTGGTCGGCTCTGGAAGTCCTTCGGGGGTTGACCTCGGGACGGGCGTGTCTGTCGAGTATCGCCGAGCTCCTGGCTGGCACAGCCGTTGACGAGGGCTGCTACCGCCATCCGTATGGCCACCGCCATCACCGACCGTCTGGCTGGCCGCGGGCTCGACGTCATCACTCCCGCGGCGGCGGACCGCGCGTTCGTCCACCAGGTCATCTTCGACGGACACACCCGGAGGTGTGCGTCAAACCCGACGGTTTGGGCGTTGGCCTCAGTCCGGGCGAGGGAACATGCGCTCGACGGCGGTCACCAGTGCGGCGCGGCGGGCGGTGATGGAGGGGTCCACGGCCTGCTCTGCGGCAGCGGCGGCGATCTCGGGCTGCCCTGCCCAGGTCATGGCGATCTGGTTGATCAGGGCAAGGATGTCGACCGGGTCCCAGACCGGGTCGAGCAGCCCGGTGCGCTGAGCGTCGCGAAGTTTGTCCAGCTTGCCGGCGATCGTGGCCTGGAGGCGGCTGGTGGTGTTGCCTGCGGACTCGGCTAGTTCCAGGCGGCCCCACGTGATCAGGCGGTAGTGGTCAGGGCGCGCCGCGAAGTGGTCGAAAAGGATGCCGGCGTAACCGGGCAGGTCGGCCGGATCCAGCTGCGTCGCCTCGACGAGTGCGGTCGTCTCGCGTTCGGCGACGTGCGCGTAAAGGGCTTCCTTGCTGCGGAAGTAGGCGTAGACACGTTCCTTGCTCGTCCTGGCCTGCTTGGCGATGCGGTCCACGCGGGCGCCGGCGATCCCGTGCCGGGCGAACTCCTCCTTGGCTGCGGCGACGATCCGCTGGCGCGTGGAGTCGGCGGACTCGCCCGCGGTGGTGGCGTCCGAGGTCTGGCCGGGGCTGGTGGAGCGTGACATGAGTCCAGGATAGGCGGCCGAACCGTTCGGTTTTGCGCAGCGCTCCGGACAGGCGTAGGTTCACACCGAACAGTTCGGTTTGGTCGGCCGACTGCCGACACGACACGAGGAGCGATCTCATGCAGCACCGCACCCTGGGACAGCGGGGACTGCGCGTCTCCGCGCTCGGACTGGGCGTGATGGGGATGTCCATGGCCTACGGCCCCTCGAACGACGAGGACGGCACCTCCACCATTCACCGCGCCCACGAACTCGGAGTCGACTTCTTCGACACTGCCGAGTTGTACGGCCAAGGCACCGGCAGCAACGAGACCCTGCTCGGCAACGCAGTCAAGAACTTTCGCGACGAGGTCGTCCTGGCCACCAAGTTCGGCTTCGACATGGCCAGCGAGACGCCGGGGAGCGGCGTCAACAGCCGCCCCGAGAACATCCGCAAGGTCGCCGAGAACAGCCTCCGCTACCTCCAGACCGACCGCATCGACCTCTTCTACCAGCACATCTCCGACCCCGACGTACCGGCCGAGGAGGTCGCCGGCACTGTCGGTGACCTGATCACCGAAGGCAAGGTGCAGTACTTCGGCCTGAGTAACGTAGGCCCCCAGTACATCCGCCGCGCCCACGCCGTCACCCAGGTCACAGCCCTTCAGTACGAGTACTCGATCTTCGAACGCGAGGTAGAGGACGAGATCCTGCCGATCCTGCGGGAGTTGGGGATCGGCCTGGTGCCGTACTCGCCGCTCGGCCGCGGCTTCCTCTCCGGTGTGGTCAAGACCGCCGCCGAGTATCCCGAGGACGACATGCGCCGCTGGGACGAGCGCTGGCAGGGCGAGAACTACGCCTACAACCTGAACGCCGCCGAGCAGCTCCGAAAGCTCGCCGCCACCAAGGGCACCACCCCCGCCCAGCTCGCCCTGGCCTGGCTGCTCGCCCAGGGCGAGGATGTCGTCCCGATCCCGGGCACCCGCAGCACCACACGTCTGGAGGAGAACGTCGGCGCCACCGACGTAGAACTCACCGAGGCCGACCTGGCCCGTATCCGGGAGGTCCTCCCCCAGGGCTCCGCAGGCAGCCGCTACCCGGCCTCGGTGATGTCCGGCTTCCGCACCGACTGACAGCCCGTACTCCAAGTTCGGCGGTCCCGGGCAAGAGGCGGCGAGCAGCGGCAGCGTGTCCTCCCGGGTGGAGGTATGACACAGATTGGCCTGCCTGTCTTGTCTGTTGCCCGGGCCCGTGCGATAGCCCCGACCCCCGTCGAGCGAGAGCGGCTGAAGAGGATGGCCTACGGTCAAAAGACCGAGCACCGGCTGCGTATGCGGGCTCAAGTGGTCCTGCACGCGGCGCGTGGGCGCTCCGACGCGCGCATCGTCCGTGAGACCGGATTACACCTGGACACCGTGCGGACCTGGCGAAACCGATTCGCTGCGCTGGGACTCACTGGGCTAGCCGACCGCAAGCGCTCCGGCCGTCCGCCCCGCTTCACCGCCTTGCAGGTCGCCCAGGCCAAGGCCCTGGCCCGTCGGCTTCCCTTCGAGGCCGACGCGCCACTGTCACATTGGTCGTGCCCGGAGCTGGCCCGCGAGGCCATGGCGCTAGACATCACCAGGTTCGTGTCGACCTCCACCGTGCGTCGCTGGCTCGCCCAGGACACCCTCAAGCCCTGGCGGCACCGCTCCTGGCGGCGTCGGCGTAGCGGCGGGCCAAGTGCGCGAAGGCGTCCTTGAGTTCACGGGGGCCGACGACCTCGATGTCGGCGTCGAACCTGCCGATGGCGGCGGCCAGACCGGGCCAGGACCACGAGCCCAGGACGAGGCGGCAGCGGTGGGGGCCGAGTGCCTCGACGAGCCCCTCGCGGGAGTAGCGGGACACGTCGGCCGCGGGCAGATCGAGGATCACCTCGCCGCGGCAGGGCCAGTCGCCCGTGCCGTCGAAGCCCTGGAACCGGCCGGCGACGAAGGCGGCCACCTCGCCCCCGGGCACCTCGCGCGGGGTGAAGCGCGGCCCCGTGGGGACACGCGGGGTGATCCGGTCCGCGCGGAAGGTGCGCCAGTCCTCGCGGTCGAGGTCCCACGCGACGAGATACCAGCGCCCGCCCCAGGTGACGAGGTGGTGGGGCTGTACCCGGCGCGGAGGGGGGTCGGCGTGGTCGTTGTCGCCGGTCTCCGGCGGGGACACCCGGGCGTAGTCGAAGCGCAGCACTTCGCGGGCGTGCACGGCGGCGCTGAGCGCCACGAGCACGTGACCGTCGACCTGCGGGTGGGGCCGGGCCGAAGGCCGCTCGACGGCGGTCACCTGAAGGGTGTCGATGCGGTGGCGCAGCCGGGCGGGCATCACCTGCCGCACGGTGGTCAGCGCACGCGCCGCGGCCTCCTCGATGCCCGCGCCGCTGCCGGTGGCGATCTGGAGCGCGACCGCCAGCGCGACGGCCTGCTCGTCGTCGAAGAGCAACGGGGGCAGTTCCGGGCCCGCATCCAGCCGGTAGCCCCCGTCGGGCCCCTTGATCGCGACGACGGGATATCCGAGCTCGCGCAGGCGGTCGACGTCACGGCGCACGGTGCGCGGGCTGATGTCAAGCCGCTCCGCCAGCAGCGCCCCCGGCCAGTCACGGCGCGCCTGGAGCAGGGAGAGCAGCGCGAGCAGGCGCCCTGAGGTCTTCGGCATGACTTCATGGTGCCGCAAGAAGCGGCCACAACCTGACCGCTTCTCTTGCGAGAGTCGGTGGTGCCCGACAACGAGAACGACCGAAAGGCTCCATCACCGTGACCACCACGCCCACGTCCAAGAACACCGCGACCACGCACGCCTCGCCTCTCGACGCCGAGCGCGCCGACCTGCTCACCGGGCTCGCGGCCGTGCGAACGGCCCTGACCAGCACCGTGCGCGGACTGAGCGACGAGCAGGCGGGCGGGCAGCCGACCGCCAGCGCCCTGTGCCTGGGCGGCCTCATCAAGCACGTGGCGTCCATCGAGGAAGGCTGGCTGCGCTTCGCCGTCGACGGCCCCTCGGCGCTGCGATACGACCTGCCCGACGGCGTCACCTGGGACGACCTCGCGGCCAGTACCGCCCGCGAATTCCCCCAGTGGGCGATCGACCACCAGAACGGCTTCCGGATGCTGCCCGGCGAAACGCTGGCCGGGATCGTCGCACGCTACGAGGAGGTCGCCGCCCGCAGTGAGGAGATCATCGCCTCCGTACCCGACCTCTCGGCGACGTACCCGCTGCCCGAGGCCCCCTGGCACGAGCCGGGAGCGGTACGCAGTGTGCGTGGGGTGCTGATGCACGTCATCGCCGAGACCGCCCAGCACGCAGGGCACGCGGACATCCTGCGCGAGACGCTCGACGGCCGGAAGGCGAGCTGAAGACGCATCGGGCGGCTGCTCGCATCGCCTGAGAACCACCACGACCCGCGACCGCCACCCGTCCGGCTCGGCACGAAACCGCAGGGAACGGCATCATCGTGAAATCGAAAGGAACGGCATCACCGTGAAGACATGCGAGCCAGGGCGGACAGGGGAGCAGGTCAGCGGCCCCGACCGCCTTGGCGCCATGAGGTTCGGACAGGCCGACGACACCGATCACGAGGTTCGCGGCCAGGTCTCGCACCGAGCACCGGACGTGCCGTACACACTGTCGGCCGTGCACCCTGCTGGAGGGCCCCGATGACCGTTCTCGACACCCGGGCGCTCAACCGCGCGACGCTCGCGCGGCAGCTGCTGCTCGCGCGTGCCGACGTACCGGTCCTCGATGCCGTCGCACACCTCGGGGGCCTGCAGGCGCAGGAACCGCAGGAGCCGTTCGTCGGCCTCTGGACGCGGCTGCGTGACTTCGACCCGGCGCAGCTCTCGGACCCCCTCGTCCAGCGGCGCGTGGTGCGCACCCACCTGATGCGCCGCACTGTCCACCTCGTCACCGCCGAGGACGCCCTGGCCTGGCGTGCCCGGCACGATGCCATGCTGCGCCAACGGGTCCTGGGGGTCTACCGCGGCGAGCTCGCCGGGGTCGACCTCGACGAACTCGCCGCAGCGGGGCGGGAGTTGATGGCCGACGGCCAACCGCGGTCGATGACCGAACTCGCGCGGGCGCTCGCCGAGCGCTGGCCGACGCCGGGGCCGCGGGCGCTGGGGGAGATGCTGATGGCCCTCGTCCCGGTGGTGCAGCTGCCGCCGCGCGGGCTGTGGCGGACGAAGGCGGGGGTGCGCAACGCCCCGCTGGCGTCCTGGCTGGGGCGCGAGGCGGCCCCCGCGTCCCCGGACGGCACCGATCCGGTGGGGCAGGCGCTGCTGCGGCGCTACCTGGCCGCGTTCGGCCCGGCGGCCTCGGCCGACCTGCGTGCCTGGTGCGGACTTGCCGGACTGCCGGCCGCCGTCGCCGCGCTGCGCGGGGAGCTGGTCACCTTCCGGGACGAGCGCGGCCGAGAGCTGCTCGACCTGTCCGACGCGCCGCGCCCGGACCCCGACACCCCCGCCCCCGTGCGGTTCTTGCCCGCGTTCGACAACGTGGTCCTCGGCTTCCAGGACCGCACCCGGATCATCGACGACGACCATCGCGGCCTGTCGGTCACCGGCGCGCGCTTCGTCCTGGTCGACGGCCGGGTCGCCGCGACCTGGACCGTGGAGGCAGGCACCGTGACGGTCACCCCGTTGGTCCGCCTCTCCCGCGCCGACCGCAGCGCGGTCACCGAGGAGGGGGCGGCGTTGGCGGCGTTCCTCTCCGACAAGGACAGCCACCGCGTACAGATCTCCTAGGCATCGCACTGATGGGCGCCGGCCTTCTATCTCCAACCTGTGTTGTTCCTAGAATGGCCAGGTGGAAGACATCGATGCGATCGCCGTGTTGCAGGATCCGGTGCGGCGCCGCCTGTACGAGTACGTGGCGGCGCAAGGCCGCGAGGTCGGCCGCAACGAGGCCGCAGAGGCGGCCGGGGTGGCGCGCACGCTGGCCGCGCACCACCTGGACAGGCTGGCGGAGGCCGGACTGCTGGAGAGCGGCAGCCGCCGCCTGACGGGCCGTTCGGGGCCGGGGGCAGGCCGTCCCGCCAAGGTGTACACACGCTCGCGGGCCGAGCGGTCGGTGTCGCTGCCGGCCCGCGACTACCGCACGGCCGCCGAGCTGCTCGCCGAGGCGGCCGAGCAGGCCGGTCTCGACACGGGGCTCTGTGCGGCCGCGCGCCGCCGAGGTGAGGAACTGCGAGGCTCCGCGGCCCCTTGCAGCGGCCTCGAAGACGCCATGGAGCTGCTGGCCGCCCGCGGCTACGAACCGCACCTGGAAGCCGCCGAAGCCATCGAAGCCGTCGAAGGTGCTGAAGTCGCCGCTGGGGGCCAGGACTTCGAGGGAACCCAGGAGGCGACCGAGACGGCCCCGCCCGTCGTCCGTATGCGCAACTGCCCCTTCCACGCCGTCGCAGAGCGCTTCCCGCCCCTTGTCTGCGGCATGAATCTCGCGCTGCTGGAAGGGCTGTTGGGCGCGGATGGTCCGGTCCGCGCTCGCATGGACGCCCGGCCGGGGGAGTGCTGCGTGGTGCTCGAGAATTCTAAAAACAATAATGATTGACATAGAAAAGCGGGCCGTGCTGGGATGAGGCCATGACCGCATCCGCGCCTGCCGCCCACCTCGCCGAACTCAACATCGCCACGCTCCGCCACCCACTCGACGACCCGCGCATAGCGCCGTTCGTCGAGCTGCTCGACCCGGTCAACGCCGCCGCCGACGGCGCGCCCGGCTTCGTCTGGCGGCTCGTGGAGGAGGGGGCGGCCGACGCCACCGCCCTGCGCCCGGCGGGCGAGGACGTCATCGTCAACCTGTCGGTGTGGGAGAGCCAGGAGGCCCTGTGGGACTTCGCCTACCGCAGCGGGCACCTGGAAGTGATGCGGCGGCGCCGCGAATGGTTCGAGCGGCACGTCCAGGCGCACATGGTGCTCTGGTGGGTCCCCGCCGGCCACCACCCGACGGTCGGCGAGGCCCTGGAGCGGCTGGCGGACCTGAACGCCCATGGACCGTCCCCGCGCGCGTTCACCTTCGCCTCGTCCTACACGGCAGCCGAGGCCGCCCCGCACCTTCAAGGCGTGTAGGACGGGAAGGCTCCGTCCCGTGACCATCTACCACCGTCAGCCGCGTGCGGTCCCATGACGCCAGGGTAACGTTGACGCTCTCCCGCCAGGACTCCCGCGTCCGGCTACGAGGCAGCCACCATGGGGCGCGAGGAATGGGGCATCCACGAGGGCTTCGAGGACTACGTCGTCGTGTTCATCGCCGCCGGGCGACAGGCGAAGCCTCGGCCCGCGCCATAAGCCGTGTCCCGTACGGCAGTTCACCGGGGAACCGCTCGCCCGGGCCCCCACCTGCCCGACGGTGGGAGGATCACATCGCGACTGCAGGTTGAACGAGGGACCGTCGAGGTGTGAGGGGGAGAGCCGTGGCTCTCGGTACGGTGGCCATCACTGGCGCGGCAGGCACCATCGGATCCGTGGCGCGTGAAGCGCTGCGGCGCGAAGCCAGCCGATTGGTGCTGCTCGACCGCGTTCCGATCCATCCGGTGGCCGACAACGAACAAGCTCACACCGTCGACCTGCGGGACGCGGCGGCCGTGGAGTCGGCGCTCGCGGGAGCCGATCGTGTGCTCCACCTGGGCGGCGTGCCGGACGAGGCTCCCCTTCCCGACCTGCTGGAAGCCAATGTGCTCGGCACCCACCACGTCCTGGAGGCCGCGCGGCGCACCGGTATCGAGCGGGTGGTGCTGGCCAGCAGCAACCGCCTGACCGGCTGCTACCCCACCGGACACGTCACCGGCCCGCAGGATCCCCCGCGCCCCGATGGCCTGTACGGGGTGAGCAAGGTGGCGCTCGAGGCTCTGGGGCAGCTGTACGCGGACAAGTTCGGCCTGTCGGTGATCTGCCTGCGCATCGGCAGCTTCGAGCAGGCGCCCACCGAGCCGCGTCACCTGGCGACGTGGCTGAGCCCCCGCGACGCCGTCGGCTACATCCGGGCCGCGCTGACCGCCCCGCCCGCCACGCGCTTCGCCGCCGTCTATGCCGTCTCCGCCAACACCCGGCGTTTCTGGGAGCTCCCGGCCAAGACGGAGCTCGACTACACACCCCTCGACGACGCCGAATCACATGCGGCACACATCCCGGGCGCCGACCTTCCGGTGGACGCCTCGGCACCACAAGGAGGCGTCTACGCTACGCCGGAGTTCACGCTGAAGCACCTGCGACCCTGACGGGTGCCGCCTACGGGATGGCGCCCGTCACCGTGGTGAATCGCGGATCGACGTGACCCAGCCAGGCGTCCTGAGCGTCGGCCAGCGGTTGCCGCAGCGGCAGCGGCAGGAACCGGCACGCGAACGTAAGACCGGCGTCGTCTCCGTCGCCGTGCACGCGGTGGTGCCAGGCATCGGCGGTGTCTGCCGGCGCCCGCAGCAGGAAGAACGTGGTGCGGCGCGGAGCTCCCGACTCGGGGTGCGGCTTGTCCTCCACCGCGATCTGCCGGACCACGGTGCCGGTGAGCAGACCTGTCTCCTCGGCGACCTCGCGCAGGACGGCTTCTTCCAGTCCTTCGCCCGTTCTGACCCCGCCCGCGGGAATCTGGGTGCCGGCATCGGGCATCCCGACGTGGTCGAACACCAGAACCTCGGGGACGGCGCGGTACCGGAGCACATAGGCAGCCACACGGATACGGGGTTGGGCTCGGGTCATCCCGACATCGTCAGTCATCGGCCCATGCGGCGTCACCGCAAAGCGTCTGCTTCCGTGGGCGCGAACCTCTGAACTCCTAGGTCACCATTCGGTTACCCAGTCACCGAAAAGTGCGTTCTTCCACGTCAACGGCCGCTCTCCTAGGGTTTCCCAGTAACCGCCGGAGACCACGAGTGCCTTGCTCCGGTGGAGGCGAGCCTCCTGGGCTCTCAGGACAAGGAGACGGACAGCATGGCCATCACCCTGGTGAATCCCGACGGATTGCCGAAGATCGATGCCTACCGGCAGGTGTCCGTCGCGACCGGGTCGAAGCTGGTGTTCATCGCCGGGCAGGTCGCCTGGGACGCCGAGGGAGCGACCGTCGGCGCAGGCGACCTCGCCGCTCAGGTCGAGCAGTGCTACCTCAACGTCGCCACCGCCCTTGCGGGGGCCGGAGGTTCCTTCGACGACGTGGCGAAGCTGACGGTGTACGTCGTGGACTGGACCCCGGACAAGATGCCTCTGTTCGCAGAGGGCGTCGCGCGGGCAGCCGCGAAGGTGGGAGTCACTCCGGTACCGCCGGGCACGCTGGTGGGCGTGGCGGCGCTGGACGTGCCCGAGCATCTGGTGGAGGTCGAAGCCACCGCGGTCATCGACTGAGCAAGGACGCGCCAGGGCTTGGCCAACGGTCTACTCTTCGTAACCCCTGCCTCGTACCGCGTTGCCGAGGCCGTCGAATCCGCCGAGCCGTCGCCCTGACGCGGCCAAGGAGAAGAGCTGTTGATGACATTCCGACACCACCTGGGCCAGATGGCGCTGCGCACCCTGGCGGAGTTTCCTGAGGAGTCGGTCCCCGAGATCTACGTCGTCACCTTCCATGTCGACAGCGTCGACCAGGACCCGAGATACCCGTACCTGGCGATCGGCTACAACACCGAGACCGAGGTGGCCCGGCTGCTCGCGGAGACGGGGGAGGCCGAGCCGTGGGAGGCCCGCTGGAACTACGCCTACTTCCCGCCGTCCGGCCTCGAAGGCATCCGCATCGTCGGCCACCACCCCGACCACGATCCGGTCGGCGCCGATCTGCACCGGCGAGAGGCGATCGCCCAAGGCCTTTGGTACGAGGACGAGGACGACCTCTCCGAGGAGGAGCAGGACGAGCGCGACGAACAGCTCGCCGAACAGTTCGACGAGCTCTGCGTGGGGCTGGCGCGCCAACTCCACGCGGACGGTCAGCTCGTCGGCGTTCTCGGGCGGCCCCTGCCGGTGATCCTCTACAACATGTTCGACCCCGACAAGATGTTCGCGCTGACCCGGGCCGCCAACCCGCCCGAACTGGTCACCGAGTTCCTGGGCGAGGACCCGGAGGCGCAGCAGCAGGCCTGACGAGCGTGGGGCGCCGTGCGCGGTCGCGTCACGGTGACGGGGAGCCGATCGGCCTCAGCCAGAGGGCTGCCAAGGGGGGAAGGGTCACGGTGAGGGATGAGGCGAAGCCGTGGCCGGGTTGGGGCTCCTGCCGCAGGGGGCCATCGTTCTCGACTCCGCTGCCGCCGTAGCGCAGCGCGTCGGTGTTGAGGACTTCTTCCCATGCTTCGCCCGCCTCAGGGGGTACACCGAGCCGGTAGCCGTGGCGGACCACCGGACCGAAGTTGAAGACGGCCAGCAGAGGGGTGCCGTCGGAGGCGTGGCGGAGGAAGGCGAAGACATTGTCCTCGGCGGCGTCGGCGGCGATCCAGGTGAAGCCGGACGGGGAGGTGTCCTGCTCCCACAGGGCGGGCGTCGCGACGTAGTGCTGGTTCAGATCGGCCACGAGATGCTGGATGGCCCGGTGCTCCAGGTGGGCCGGGTGGTTCTCTTCGAGCACCCACCACTGCGGCCCCTCCTGCTCCGACCACTCGGCGCCCTGCGCGAACTCCTGCCCCATGAACAGGAGTTGCTTGCCCGGGTGTGCCCACATGTAGGCCAGATAGGCGCGGTGATCGGCCCGCTGCTGCCACCAGTCACCCGGCATCTTGTCGACCAACGCCCGTTTCCCGTGCACCACTTCGTCGTGGGACAGCGGCAGGACGTAGTTCTCGCTGTAGGCGTACACCATCGAGAACGTCATCTCGTCGTGGTGGTACTTGCGGTGCACGGGCTCGTGGGCGATGTAGGCCAGGGAGTCGTGGGACCAGCCCATGTTCCACTTGAACCCGAAACCGAGGCCGCCGAGCCCGGCCGCCGCGGGTTCGTCCGTGGGGCGGGTGACACCGTCCCACGCGGTGGACTCCTCCGCGATGGTGATCACGCCCGGACAGCGGCGGTAGACCGTCGCGTTCATCTCCTGGAGGAAGGCCACCGCGTCCAGGTTCTCCCGCCCCCCGTCGGCGTTGGGCGACCAGGCCCCCTCCTCGCGGGAGTAGTCGAGGTAGAGCATGGAGGCGACGGCGTCGACACGGAGCCCGTCGATGTGGAACTCCTGGCACCAGTACGTGGCGTTGGCGACGAGGAAGTTGCGGACCTCCTTGCGGCCGTAGTCGAAGACGAGGGTGCCCCAGTCGGGGTGTTCTGCCTGCCGCGGATCCTGCGGTTCGTACAGGGGCCGGCCGTCGAACGCGGCCAGCGCCCAGTCGTCGCGAGGGAAATGGCCGGGTACCCAGTCCAGGAGGACGCCGATGCCGGCCTGGTGCAGGGTGTCGATCAGGAACTTGAGGTCGTCGGGCGTGCCGAAGCGGGCCGTGGGTGCGTAGAAGCCGGTGACCTGGTAGCCCCAGGAACCGCCGAAGGGGTGCTCGGCGACAGGCATCAGCTCGACGTGCGTGAACCCCAACTCCCGTACGTAGGCGGTCAGATCGTTTGCCAGGTCGCGGTAGGTGGATCCCGGTTTCCATGAGCCGAGGTGAACCTCGTACACGGACAGGGGAGCCGCGTGGGCCGGGCGGTCGGCCCGGTGCTCCATCCATGAGGCATCGCCCCACACGTAGTGGCTGCGCGTGACGACGGAGGCCGTCGCGGGCGGGGTCTGCGTGTGGCGTGCCATCGGGTCAGCGCGTTGCGTACGGGACCCGTCGCCTCGCGTGATCTCGAACTTGTACATCGCCCCTTCGCCCAGGCCCGGCACGAAGAGCTCCCACACGCCCGATGACCCCAGCGACCGCATGGGCAGGGCGGTGCCGTCCCAGTGGCAGAAGTCCCCGCAGACGCGCACGCCGACCGCGTTCGGCGCCCACACGGCGAATCGGGTGCCCTGAACCCCTTGGTGCGCTCCTACATGGGCGCCGAGCGCCGTCCAGAGTTCCTCGTGGCGGCCTTCGGAGATGAGGTGCAGATCCAGTTCGCCCAGGGTGGGCAGGAACCGGTAGGGGTCGTCGACCTCCACGACGGCCTCGGGGTAGTGCACCCGCAGGGTGTAGGGCATGGGGGCCGGGGCCGGAATGCCGCCCGCGAACAGGCCGTCGCCTTCGTCGTGCAGCTCCCAGGCGAGGCCGTCCAGGACGACGGACACCGCCTGCGCGCCGGGGCGCAGGCAGCGCAGGCGTACTCCGTGGGGCATGGGATGCGCACCGAGGACGGCGTGCGGGTCGTGCAGCGCGCCGCGCAGCAGCCGGTCCCGATCGGCGGCGTGCAGTGGGGGCACCGCGCACGCACCGCGGACGGCTGCGGCCGCCGTGGTGGCTGCGGCGGATGGGGACACGTCGGTGACGGCCATGTGCGCTGCTCCTCGAACCGGACGGGCGGGGCGGACGGGTGGATGGGCGGTCAGTGGTGACGGGAGAGGCGTGCGACGGCCCGCAGCGGGACGGTGATCCAGTCGGGGCGGTGCGTCGCCTCGTAGAGGACTTCGTAGATCGCCCGGTCCGCCTCGTGCGCGTGCAGCAGCAGCGGAATGTCCTGCGGATCGAAGGGGCCTGTCGTGCTGTATCCGGCGCAGAAGGCGGTGCGGCAACGCTCGGCCCACTCCGGCCGCGCCGCCTTCTCGACATGGGCGGCGTAGTCGAAGGAGCGCAGCATGCCGGCGATGTCATGGACCGGGGAGCGATCGGCGCGCCGTTCCGCCAGGGGTTTGGCGGGCTCTCCCTCGAAGTCGACGACATGCCACTGGCCGTCGGCTTGCAGCACCTGCCCCAGATGGAGATCGCCGTGGATGCGCTGGAGGCGCAGGGCGCCGTCCGCCGTGGCGAGCCTGATGAAGACCTCCCGCAGGCCTGCCACGTGCGAGCGCAGGGCCGGCACGGTGGCCGCCGCGTCCAGCAACCGGTGTGTCATCGCGTCGGCCAGGTGTGTGTGGTGGTCCGCGGGCGGATCGCCCACCGGAAACGATTCGGCGAGCGCCACATGCAACTCGCCCGTCGCCCGGCCCAGTTCCCGCGCCTGATCGGAGAAGTCGCCTTGTACGAGCGCCGAATCCAGGGCCAGGGTCCAGCCGTCCGTCGCTCCGGAGAGGAAGCGCTGCACGACGCCCAACGTGCCCCAGAACGGCTGGGAGGTGTGGAACCAGGCCACGGGTGTCGGCACGCGGCTGTACCCGTGCCGGGCCAGCACCCCCGGAATCTCCAGGTCGGGGTTGATGCCGGGCTGCACGCGCCGGAACAGCTTCAGGATGATCTCGTCGCCGTACACGATGGACGTGTTCGACTGCTCGGCCTCCAGGACGCGCGGCATGAGCCCGGCGGGAACCGCCGAGCGGGGGAAGGACTCGAAGCGCAGCGTCCCCATGACGCCGCCCCGGCGTATCCGGTCGAGGAGCAGGATCGTCGCCCGCGAGTCGTGCACCGCGTCGTAGACAAAGAGGTCCCGGCCGTCCGAGCCTTCCATCCGGCCCAGGAGACAGCCCTGCAGGCGCGGCGGCAGATCGGTGACGGCACCCAGCAGCAGTTGATAGCAGGCGGTGTCCTGGGGGAGCCCGGCCTGTTCGACCCGTACCAGCAGGTGGAAGCAGTCGGGGGCCAGCTCGGTGGCGGCCGCCACCGAGACGCCGGTGACGGCCCGCTCCTGGTGGGCGAACCAGCGCTGCCGCGGCAGCCAGCGGCTGAGCAGGGCCGCCAGCGTCGGGCTTGCGATGGGGTGGGGCTTGATGTCGTACGACAGCAACAGAGGCGAAGACATGACGTCACGTCCGATCACGTTGAAGAACGCACGGTCCGAGGCGCTCTTGCGCAGAGCCGGAACCAGTAGGAGCCGTGTCCGGCGAGAGTGAGGAGATAGGGCAGCTCGCCGATGGCCGGGAAGCGCACCCCGCCGACGAGTTCGACGGGGTGCCTGCCGTTGAAGGCCTGGAGGTCGAGTTCGGTGGGCTGCGCGAAGCGCGAGAAGTTGTGCACGCACAGGACCAGGTCGTCCTTGTACTCCCGCAGAAAGGCGAGAACGGCGGGATTGGAGGAGACGAGCTCGGTGTACGAGCCGAGTCCGAAGGCGGGGTTCTGTTTGCGGATCTCGATCATGCGGCGGGTCCAGTGCAGCAGCGAGGACGGCGAGGACATGGAGGC
>NZ_JBVJKV010000018.1:0-131527 GCF_055585065.1 Streptomyces sp. NPDC054047
TCCCCCACTTTCTTTTGGGTTTGTGGTTTGGCCTTGGTGGGCCTCGGCCCGCGCCCCCGTACTGTGCGCTGCCGGGGGGCGCCCCCCCCCGGGGGGGGGGGGGGCCCCCCCGACTGCGTACGACCCGTTACTGCGGGTCCGGACCCTTGGCCACCGGGCGGGACTCGTCGGAGGACCACTCCGACCACGAGCCGACGTACAGCGACGCGGGGATGCCGGCCACCGCGAGGGCGAGCACCTCATGGGCGCCGGACACACCGGAGCCGCAGTAGACGCCGACCTCGGAAGTGCCGGACGCGCCCAGGGAGTTGAAGCGGGCCGCGAGGTCGGCGGCCGGCCGGAAAGTGCCGTCGTCCGTCACGTTCTCCGTGGTCGGCGCGGAGACCGCACCCGGGATGTGGCCGCCGACGCGGTCGATCGGCTCGACGTCACCGCGGTAGCGCTCGGCCGCGCGGGCGTCCAGGAGCAGTCCGGAGCGGGCCAGCGCCGCCGCCGCGTCGGCGTCCAGGACGTCCGTGGTGTTCGTCTCGGGGACGAACGAACCCGCGGCCCGAGGGCGCTCGTCCCCCGCCTCCAGCGGACCGCTCCACGCCGCGAGGCCGCCGTCGAGCACGCGCACCGAGGGGTGCCCCGTCCAGCGCAGCAGCCACCAGGCGCGCGCGGCGGCCCAGCCCTGCCCTCCGTCGTACACGACCACGTCCCGGTCCGCCGAGACCCCGGCCGCCCGCATCACCGCTCCGAAGTGCTCCACGTCCGGCAGCGGGTGCCGCCCCGCCGCGCCCGCCGGGCCCGCGAGGTCGGCGTCCAGGTCGACGAAGACCGCCCCGGGGATGTGGCCCTTCTCGTACTCGGCCCGCCCGTCGAAGGCGGGGGCGCCCGCCGCCTTGGCGGTGCTCAGCTGCCAGCGGATGTCCAGGAGCACCGGCGGGTTCTCGCCCGCCGAGTCGCTCGCGAGTTCGGATGCGGAGATGATGACATTCATGGGCCCCATCCTTGCGCACGGGGTGGCCGCATCGGTCAGGTACGGCTACCCTGCCGCCGGACGACCGCTGAACACGCGGCGTACAGAACCGGGCACGCCGTGTACTGCTGAACGACACCACTGAGCAACCGCGCGTCTACGGATGAGATACGTCGAACCGGGCATCCTCTGGGCGGAGCCGGGCAAGCGGCGCGGCCGGGGCGCGCGGCGCCCGAGGTGGTGCGAGCATCTGCACGGGCGGGCAAACGCGCGCGCGGCATAGGTACGTGCGTTCGAAAGCAGAAGCCGAGCGGCCACCACGACGGGCCGAGGAGAGAGTGACGATGACGGAGGCACGGGGGTCGACGGGCAGGCATGACGGCTTGGGGGCCGTCCGCCGCGCGCCCGGCACACCCACCTGGGTGAGCCTGATGGCGCATGGCCTGGCCGCGACCCAGGAGTTCTACGGAGCGTTGTTCGGCTGGGAGTTCCGGCCTGGCCCGGAGCAGCTGGGGCCCTACGTCCGGGCGCTGCTCGACGGCCACGAGGTCGCCGGGATCGGCCAGCTGCCGCCCGACCACCATCTGCCGATCGCCTGGACGCCGTACCTGGCGTCGGACGACGTGGACGCGACCGCCGAGGCCGTGCGGCACTGCTGCGGCACGATCGGCGTCGGCCCGCTGGACGCGGGCGCGGCCGGGCGGATGGCCATCGCGGTGGACCCGGCGGGCGCGGTGTTCGGGATCTGGCAGGCGGCGGAGCACCTGGGCGGCGCGATGGTCGGGGAGCCCGGCACGCCCGCCTGGAACGAGCTGGTGACGCCGGAGACGGCGGGCGTCACCAAGTTCTACCAAGCGGTCTTCGGCTACACCGAAGAGGCGGTCGTCTCGGCCGACTTCGACTACGTGACGCTCCAGGTCGAGGGACGGCCGGTGGCCTCGGTGCACGGCGTGGGCCAGGCCCTGCCGCGGGACCGGGGCTCGCACTGGATGACGTACTTCGAGGTCGCCGACGTGGACGAGTCGGTGGAGCGGGTCGTCGAACTGGGCGGCCACGTCGTCAAGCCCGCCCGTGCGGGCACCCATGGGCGGGTGGCCACGGTCGCCGACCCGGAGGGCGCCGTCTTCACGCTCGTGCGGTCGGAGGGCTGACTCAGGCGCGGGCGGACGTGTCGACCGGCAGCACGTCGGGCGACAGGGCGCCCGCGCGCGAGGTCGCCGCCGTCATCCGGCGCCTGTGGTGACGGCGGCACAGCACCTCGTAACCCACCTCGTCCGCCGCGTGGTTGACGTCGCCGATGACGACCTGCGCGCCCTCGACGACCATCGCACCGCCTATGGTGCGGGCGTTGTGGGTGGCACGGGCGCCGCACCAGCACAGCGCCTCTACCTGCAACACCTCGACGCGGTCGGCGAGTTCGACCAGGCGCTGCGAGCCCGGGAAGAGCTTGGAGCGGAAGTCCGTGGTGATGCCGAAGGCGAAGACGTCCAGGCTCAGGTCGTCGACGACGCGGGCCAGCTGGTCGATCTGCCCGGGGGCGAGGAACTGCGCCTCGTCCGCGATCACGTAGTCCGCGCGGCCGCCCTGCGAGAGGTGGTCGACGAGATGGGCGTAGAAGTCGAAGCCGTCCGCGGCCTCGATGGCGTCCGTGACGAGCCCCAGCCGCGAGGAGAGCTTGCCCTCGCCGGCGCGGTCGTCACGGGTGTAGATCATCCCCTTCAGGCCGCGGGCCGAGCGGTTGTGCTCGATCTGCAGAGCCAGGGTGCTCTTTCCGCAGTCCATCGTTCCGGAGAAGAACACCAGCTCGGGCATGGGGAGTTGAGCCTTTCGGGGCGTACGGGGGCGGTGCGGTCGGCGGTCTGGTCAGGAGCGTACTTCGATGAGCGGCACCAGCTGCTCGACGGCGGTCATGGAGCCGTGCATGCCGACCAGGGCCGACTCCTTCGGCTCCTTCTCGGTGGCGATGATCGCCACGTCGTCGTGGGCCGCGGCGATGACGTCGCCGATGCGCCGGTACACGCGCTCGTCGACGGCGCCGGGCGGGCCGAACCAGCCCGCGGCGATCGCCTCGTCCCGGCTCGCCACCCAGAACTGCTCGCCGAGCACCTCGCGCCAGACGGTCAGGACGTCGTTCTCGGCGCCCGGCACCGCGTACACATGGCGGGCACGGCCCTCGCCGCCGAGGAGGGCGACGCCCGCGCGCAGCTCCCAGTCCTCGTCGAAGTCGATGCGCGACTGCTCGTCGAAGGGGATGTCGAGCATGCCGTGGTCGGCCGTGACGTACAGGGCGCTGCGCGGCGGGAGCTGCTCGGCCAGGCGCTGGACCAGACGGTCGACGTACATGAGCTGGCCGCGCCAGGCGTCGGAGTCGACGCCGAAGCGGTGGCCCTTGCCGTCCACCTCCGCGTAGTACGTGTAGACCAGCGACCGGTCTCCCGCGCCCAGTTGCTCCGCCGCGAGATCCATGCGGTCCTCGCCGGAGAGCTTGCCGCGGAAGCTGCCGCCACTCAGCGCGATCTTGGTGAGCGGGGTGTTCTCGAAGGTCGGGGACGACACCTGGGCGGTGTGTACGCCCGCCGCGTGGGCCTGCTGGAAGACGGTGGGGTACGGCTGCCACTTGCGCGGGTCCGTCCACGGGTTCCAGCGGAGCTGGTTCATCAGCGCGCCGGTGGCGGGATTGCGGACGGTGTAGCCGGGCAGGCCGTGCGACGCGGGCGGCAGGCCCGTGCCGACCGAGGCCAGGGAGGTCGCCGTGGTGGCGGGGAAGCCCGCGGTGATCGGACGTCCCGTACCGCCGCGCGAGGAGCTGATGAGCGAGGTCAGGAAGGGCGCCTCGGCCGGATGGGCGCGCAGCTGCTCCCAGCCGAGGCCGTCGATCAGGAAGACGCAGTTCCGGTCGGCCGGGGCGAGTTCCTGGATGACGGGCGCGAAGCCCTCGACACCCTGGTGGGAGACGAGCGTGGGCAGCAGGTCGGCGAGCGAGCCCGCGCCGTACTCGGGCAGGGGCGCGGAGTCGAGGGAGAGCGGCTCTACGTCGTCCCAGGCGGGCAGGGACATCAGCGGGCGGTCTCCGCGGTCGCCTCGGACAGCGCCTGCGCGAAGGCCAGGGTCTGGCGCACGGCGTCCGGTCCGTCCCCCGCCTCGCTGACGCGCAGGCTGAGGTCGTCGGCGGTGGAGCTGCCGGTGTACCCGTGGTCCGCCTCGCAGTTGGGGTCGCCGCAGGCGGCGGGCTCCAGGTCGATGCGTGCCACGGCGCCCCAGCCGATGGTCAGGACGACCTCGCGGGGCAGCGAGCCCGGGACGTACTTCTCCGGGTTGGCCACGACGCGGCTGACCACGACCGATGAGATCCGGCCGATCTTCACGGACTCCGTGGAGGTCGTCGCGTACGGCGTCGGGGACGTGCTGTCCGCCGCCTGCTCGTCCGTGTGGCTGACGATGAAGCGGGTGCCGGTCAGGACGAGGACCGTCACATGCCGGCGCACTTCGTTCGCGTCGAACGTGGTCTCCTGGTGGACCAGGTACGACCCGATGGGATCGCCGCCGATCGCGGCCTCCACCGCCTCGGCCACGAGGGCCGGGTAGTAGCCGCTGCGCTCGATCGCCGCGCGCAGCCCCTGGGTCGTCGTACCGGTCTTTGCCATGCCGTCCATCCTACGACCCGGCGGAGGGCGCACGGTGCCCCACTGGCCGCCTCAGTACCCGGGCAGGGCCCGCGGGCCGAGGTCGCTGCGGGCCGGCGGGGGCGCGAGCCGTACGGAGGCACCGAGCACGGAGAGGCCCCGCTGGGCGACGACCACGGGCTCCAGGGACACCGCGACGACCTCCGGGTGATCGTCCACGAGGCGCGAGACCCGCTGGAGCAGCTCTTCCAGGGCCGGGGTGTCCACGGGCGCCGAGCCGCGCCAGCCGAAGAGGAGCGGGGCGGTCCGGATGGATCTGACCAGGGAACCCGCGTCGCGTTCGGTGACCGGGATCAGCCGGTGCCCGGTGTCGCCGAGCAGTTCGGACGCGGCGCCCGCGAGCCCGAAGGAGAGCACCGCTCCGGCCGCCGGGTCGATGACCGCGCGCACGACGGTGTCGACGCCGCGGGGCGCCATCGCCTGCACGACGGGCCGCAGCTCGGCGGGCTTGCCGAAGGCCTCGGTCAATTCGGCGTACGCGCGGCGCAATTGCTCCTCGTCCGCCAGGTCGAGCCGGACACCGCCGAGGTCGGCGCGGTGGCGCAGGTGCGGGGCCGTGGTCTTGAGGGCCACGGGGTAGCCCAGCGCACGGGCGGCCGCCACGGCCGCGTCCGGGTCGGGCGCGGGCAGGGCGTCGCGTACGTCGATGCCGTACCGCCCGAGCAGTTCGCGGGCGTCGTCCTGGCCGAGGGTGGCGCCGCGCGGGTCGCCCTGCTCGGCGAGGAGCTCGCCGATCCGCCGGGCGGCTGCGCTCTCGTCGATGTCCTCGTACTCGTGAACCTTGCCGGGCTCCTTGGCCTCGCGCCGCCACTGGGCGTACTTCACGGCTTCGGCGAGCGCCCGGACGGCACGCTCGGCGGCGGGGTAGGCGGGGATGCGGTAGGGCTGCGCGGGGTCCGAGGGCGGTGTCGCCGGCGCCGGTGCCGTCGCCGTCGCCGTGGGCAGGCGTTCCGCGGGGCGGGAGTGGCCCTCACTGCCGGGTGCGGGTGCGGCGGCGTCGGGGCGGGTCCGCGTGGCGGCGGCCAACGCTTCGGCGAGGCCGCCGAGTTCCACGTGGACCACGGCCACGGGCTTCGCGGGGCACCCCGCGGCGGCGGCGTGCAGCTCACCGGCCAGCGTCTCGGGGGACGCCGTGGTGCCGTCCTCCCCCACCCAGGGGATGGCGGTGACGATCACGGCGTCACAGGAGTCGTCCGACAGGGCGTCGGCGAGCGCCGCGCGGAAGTCCGCGGGGGTCGCCCCCGTGGTCAGATCCCGCGGCGGCATCGGCCGGAGCCCGTCGGCGACACACGCGTCGTACGTCAGAAGCCCGAGCGACTCGGAGTTGCCGAGGATGGCGACCCGGGGCCCGGAGGGCAACGGCTGCCCGGCGAGCAGCAGCCCCGCGTCCACCATCTCGGTGACGGTGTCGACCCGGACGACGCCCGCCTGGCGCAGCAGCGCCGACACCGTGGCGTGCGGAAGCCGCGTGGCCTGCACCGCGTGCCCCGTGGGCGCGATCCCGCTGTGCCGCGCCCCCTGCACCACGACCAGCGGCTTCGCCGTCGCCGCGCGCCGGGCGAGCCGCGTGAACTTGCGCGGGTTGCCGATGGACTCCAGGTACATCAGGGCGACGTCGGTGTCCGGGTCCTCGTACCAGTACTGGAGCACGTCGTTGCCGGACACGTCCGCGCGGTTGCCCGCGCTCACGAAGGTCGAAAGGCCCGCACCGCGCCGGTGCAGCCCGGAGAGCAGCGCGATGCCGATCGCGCCGGACTGGGTGAAGAGGCCGATCCTGCCGCGCTCGGGGGGATGCGGGGCCAGCGACGCGTTGAGCCGTACGTCCGGCGACGTGTTGATGACCCCGAAGGCGTTCGGGCCGAGGATCCGCGTGCCGTACGACCGCGCCTGGCGCACCAGTTCGCGCTGGCGCTCACGGCCCTCGGGACCGCTCTCCGCGTACCCGGCGGAGATCACGACGAGCCCGAGCACCCCGCGCTCCCCGCACTCCGCGACGGCCTGCGGCACCCGCTCGGCGGGCACGGTGACGACGGCGAGCTCGACGGGCTCGTCGATGTCCCGCACGGAGCGGTACGCGGGCACCCCGTCGACCTCGGCGCCCTTCCCCCCGGCGGCCTTGTCCCTCTCGTCGAACGCGCTGTTCACCGCGTACAGGCGTCCCGTGAAGCCCGCCTCGCGCAGATTCCGCAGCACGCTGCGCCCCACGCCGCCCGGCGTGCGCCCGACGCCGATCACGGCGACCGACTTCGGTGTGAGGAGGCGCTGGACCGACCGCGCCTCGGCGCGCTGCTCACGGGCCCGCATCACGGCGAGCGAACGGTCGGTGGGCTCCAGATCGAATTCGAGGCGGACGACGCCGTCCTCGAAGCTGCGCTGCTGCTGGTAGCCCGCATCCGTGAACACCTTGATCATCTTGGTGTTGGCGGGCAGCACCTCGGCGACGAAGCGCCGGATGCCGCGCTCCCTGGCGACGGCGGCGATGTGTTCGAGAAGCGTGGAGGCGACGCCCCTGCCCTGGTGGGCGTCCTGCACGAGGAAGGCGACCTCGGCCTCGTCGGCGGGCGCGCTGGCGGACATACCGCGCGAGTCGATGCGGTCGAAGCGCACGGTGGCGATGAACTCGCCGCCCACGGTGGCCGCCAGACCCACCCGGTCCACCTGGTCGTGATGGGTGAAGCGGTGCACGTCCTTGGCGGACAGGCGGGGGTAGGGGGCGAAGAAGCGGTAGTACTTCGACTCGTCCGACACCTGCTCGTAGAAGCTGACCAGGCGCTCCGCGTCCTCGGCCGTGATCGGCCTGATCCGGGCGGTGCCTCCGTCACGCAGCACGACGTCGGCTTCCCAGTGGGAGGGGTATGCGTGCCGGTCCGACGGGGTCTGCATGGGGCCAGGGTACGGGTCGCGAAGGCGCCTTGGCCGGGGCACGCTAGGAGTCGTCGACGGCCGGGACACGGGACCACGTGGTGGAAGGACGTACGGTCTTCGGAGTACGGGCCGGTCGTCGGCCGGGTGCGGACAGATGTCCGGCGGAGCACCCGTGACGGCATGAGACACTGGTCTAGACAAGTGTGAGACACCTGGAAGGGCAGCAACACATGGCTGAGCGCCGCGTCAACGTCGGCTGGGCCGAGGGCCTTCACGCCCGACCCGCCTCCATCTTCGTCCGCGCGGCCACCGCCGCCGGCGTCCCCGTGACGATCGCCAAGGCTGACGGCAACCCCGTGAACGCCGCCTCCATGCTCGCGGTGCTCGGTCTGGGCGCGCAGGGCGGCGAGGAGATCGTGCTCGCCTCCGACGCCGAGGGCGCGGACGCCGCTCTCGACCGTCTGGCGAAGCTGGTCGCGGACGGCCTCGAGGAACTCCCCGAGACCGTCTAGTACGGACTGGTACTCATACGCCGAAGGGCCCGCCCGAAATAGGGGCGGGCCCTTCGGCGTTTCCGCGTCCGCTTACTGAATATCGACACCGGACGCAGCATCGGAACGCAGACTTCGGACGCTGAATTCACTGAATTTGGGCAGCAGAAGTAATCCCCACCGAATAGCACTTCTTTGTATACGGCGCCTCTGTTAATGCCGGAGGCCCACCGTGTTTACGGCATGTTGCGAATCCCTCACACGATCACGGTCGCGGCCGCGGCCCCGCTCTCCGCGAGCGGGAAGCGCGGGGAAACGCAGTCGGTGCGCACCCGTCGCCCGCTCCGTGTGGGCCGCGGTGAGCGACCTGGCCCGCTCCGCGTCGCCGCGCGCGACCGCGTCGACGATCGCGGCGTGCTCCGCCCAGGACTCCGCGGGCGAGGCCGACGTCTCGACGACGTACATCCAGGCGATCTTGTGCCGGAGCTGGGTGAGCAGCGACGTGAGGCCGGGGCTGCCGGACGACTGGGCGAGCGTCTCGTGGAACCAGCCGCCCAGGGAGCGCAGATCCTCGCTCTGGCCCCGCCTGGAGCGCTCCTGACCGAGTCTGACGAGGCCGCGCAGGACCTTCAGGTGCGCCTCAGTGCGGCGCTGAGCGGCACGGGCGGCGCCCAGCGGCTCCAGGAGCAAGCGGATCTCCAGGAGGTCGGCCGCCTCCTGCTCGGTGGGCTCCGCGACGCACGCGCCCGCGTGCCGTCGCGTGACGACGAAGCCCTCGGCCTCCAGGGTGCGCAGGGCCTCGCGCACGGGGACGCGGGAGACTCCGTAGCGGCGCGCGAGCAGTTCCTCGGTGAGCCGGCCACCCCGTTCGTAGACACCGGAGACGATGTCGTCCCGGATGGCCGTGCATACCGAGTGCGCCGGAATGCGCATGACCTGACCTCCGCCTTAATCCCCGCGAAACGCGGTCGATCGACGCCTGTTCAGCGACTCTATTGCAGAGCGGCTGAATTTCCGACGGGTGGCCGGAATCCATGGATACTTTTGGCCAAAGGCGATGCGGGAACGGCGAAAGCCCCGGCTCTCCATGAGCCGGGGCTTTCGGTGAATCGGGTGCGCGTCGCGCGAAACGCCTGGGGTCAGACGTTGACGCCGTGCGAGCGGAGGTACGAGACGGGGTCGATGTCCGTGCCGTACTCCTCGCCGGTGCGGGCCTCGAAGTGCAGGTGCGGGCCGCTGGAGTTGCCCGTGGAGCCGGAGAGGCCGATCTGCTGGCCCGGAGTGACCGCCTGGCCGACGGTGACACCGAGGGACGACATGTGGCCGTACTGGGTGTACGTGCCGTCGTTCATCTTGATGACCACGTTGTTGCCGTACGCGCCGCCCCAGCCGGCCTCGACGACGGTGCCGGAGCCGACCGCGTGGACCGAGGTGCCGGACGCGGCGTGGAAGTCGACGCCGGTGTGGCTGCCGGAGGACCACATGGCGCCGCCGGTCTGGTAGCCCGTGGAGATGGACGAGCCGGAGATCGGGGAGACGTAGGTGTTCAGGCGCTTGCGCTCGGCCTCGCGAGCGGCACGCTCCTTGGCCTCGCGCTCCTTCTTGGCCTTGGCCTTCGCCTCGGCCTCCGCCTTGCGCTTGGCCTCCTCGGCCTTCTTCTTGGCGGCCTCTTCGGCCTTCTTGGCGGCTGCGGCGTCGTCGGCGGCCTGCTGCTGGGCGGCGGCCTGCGCGTCGATGCTCTGGGCGAGCGAGTCGCCCACGGAAATCGCCTGGGTGAGGCCGGTGTGCTCAAGAGCCGCGTCGTCGGCGGCGAGCGCCGGAGCGGCCAGGCCTCCGATGACACCGGTGGTGGTGAGCGCGGCGACGCCCGCTACGTTCGCGGTCGTGCGCGTGAGGCGGCTCGGGCGACGGTGCTTCCCGGTGGCACGGGTGAACGCCATGAAGCGGCTGATCCTTTCCTTCCTTCTCGCCTACCGGGTTAGCTGACGGGTTCGGAGCAGGAAGGTCTCCTACGAGTCCCTCGCCTCTCGGCAAGGTTCCCGATTCACCCCAAGGGGACATGTGGGTCCCCGGCTCCCCTGGCTCGCGCCGTACGGGGACTCGGCGATGACTGTCCGGTGCCGCGGGTGCGACGTACTGCATGACGAACAGCCGGACCAGACGCTAAGCGGGGCGTCTTTCAAACGACAAACGGATCAGAGCTTTTGTAGCGCACGCCACAGGTCAGACACGTAACCTCCATACCAATTCGGACATATGGGGACCCCGGGAGCAATTTTCCGCCACTAGGGTCCCCATATGTCCTGACTGTCACTCAGCCCGTGACCACACTCACTTCACCGATGCCGAGCGCCCTGACGGGCTCCTCGATCTGCGCGGCGTCACCGACGAGCACCGTCACGAGCCGGTCCCCGGGGAAGGCGCTCACGACGGCTGCGGTGGCCTCCACGGTGCCGGTGGCGGCCAACTGGCGGTACAGCTGCGCCTGGAAGTCGTCCGGCAGGTGCTGCTCGACCTGGTCGGCCAGGGTGGCCGCGACGGACGCCGCCATCTCGTACTTGAGCGGGGCGACGCCCACCAGGTTCTGCACGGCGACGTCGCGCTCGGCGTCCGTGAGGCCGTCGGCCGCGAGGGTACGCAGGACCTTCCACAGGTCGTCGAGGGCCGGACCGGTGGACTCGGTGTCCACGGAGCCGCTGATGGCCAGCATGGCGGCGCCCGTGCCGTCCGGAGCGGAACGCAGGACCTGGGCGAACGCCCGTACGCCGTAGGTGTATCCCTTCTCCTCGCGCAGGACGCGGTCCAGGCGCGAGGTGAGGGTGCCGCCCAGGCAGTACGTGCCGAGCACCTGCGCGGGCCACACGCGGTCGTGCCGGTCCGGTCCCACGCGGCCGATGAGCAGCTGCGTCTGGACCGCGCCGGGGCGGTCCACGATGACGACACGCCCGGTGTCGTCCGCGGTCACCGGGGGCACCGGACGCGGCTCGGCCGTGCCGCCCGTCCAGGCGCCGACGGTGTCGGCCAGGACGGCGTCCAGGTCCACGCCGGTCAGGTCGCCCACGACGACGGCGGTCGCCGTGGCGGGACGCACGTGCTTCTCGTAGAAGGTGCGCACCGCAGCCGAGTCGATGGCCGTGACCGTCTCCTCGGTGCCCTGACGGGGGCGCGACATGCGCGAGGTGGCCGGGAACAGCTGCCGGGAGAGCTCCTTGGCGGCGCGGCGCGCCGGGTTGGCGGCCTCGTGCGGGATCTCGTCCAGGCGGTTGCGTACGAGGCGTTCGATCTCGCTGTCCGCGAAGGCGGGGGCGCGCAGGGCGTCGGAGAGCAGGCCGAGCGCCTTGGGGAGGCGGGAGACCGGGACCTCCAGGGAGACCCGGACGCCGGGGTGGTCGGCGTGTGCGTCCATGCTGGCGCCGCAGCGGTCGAGTTCGGCGGCGAAGTCCTCGGCGGAGTGCTTGTCGGTGCCTTCGTTGAAGGCCCTCGCCATGATCGTGGCGACGCCGTCCAGGCCCGCGGGCTCGGCGTCGAGCGGCGCCTCCAGGTGGATCTCCACGGCGACGACCTGCTGGCCGGGGCGGTGGCAGCGCAGCACCGTGAGGCCGTTGTCCAGGGTGGCGCGCTCGGGCGCGGGGAAGGCCCACGGCCGTGCGGTGCCGGCCTGGGGCTGCGGGTGGAACTGCATCGTTGCGGCCTCGGTCACTTCGCCGCCTCCTCTTCTTCGTCCTCGTCGGTGGCTTCGGCGCCCTCGGGGGCGGCGATGGGCTCGTACACGAGCACCGCGCGGTTGTCGGGGCGCAGGCGGGCCGCCGCGGCCGCCTTGACCTCTTCCGCGGTGACGTCGAGGACGCGCCCGACGGCGGTCAGCGCGAGCTGCGGGTCGCCGAACAGGACGGCGTACCGGCACAGTTCGTCCGCGCGTCCCGCCACCGTGGAGAGCCGGTCGAGCCACTCGCGCTCCAGCTGGGCCTGGGCGCGCTCCATCTCCTCGGCGGTGGGGCCCTCTTCCGCGAAGCGGGCGAGCTCCTCGTCGACGGCCGCCTCGATGACGGGCACCTCGACGTCGCCGGACGTCTTCACGTCGAGCCAGCCGAGCGAGGGGGCTCCGGCGAGGCGCAGCAGGCCGAACCCGGCCGCCACGGCGGTGCGGTCGCGGCGCACGAGGCGGTTGTAGAGCCGGGAGGACTCACCGCTGCCGAGGACCGTGAGCGCCAGGTCGGCCGCGTCGCACGCGCGCGTGCCGTCCTCCGGGAGGCGGTAGGCGGCCATCAGGGCGCGGGCCGGTACCTCTTCCTCGACGACCTCGCGCAGCTCCTTGCCGATCGTGTCGGGCAGCGAGCCGTCGCGCGGCGGCTGCTTGCCGTCGTGCGAGGGGATGGACCCGAAGTACTTCTCGACCCAGGCCAGGGTCTCCTGGGGGTCGATGTCGCCGACGACCGACAGGACGGCGTTGTTGGGCGCGTAGTACGTACGGAAGAAGTTCCGCGCGTCCTCCAGCGTCGCCGCGTCCAGGTCGGCCATGGAGCCGATCGGGGTGTGGTGGTAGGGGTGGCCCTCGGGGTACGAGAGGGCGGTCAGCTTCTCGAAGGCCGTGCCGTACGGAACGTTGTCGTAGCGCTGGCGGCGCTCGTTCTTGACGACGTCCCGCTGGTTCTCCATGGATTCTTCGTCGAGCGCGGAGAGCAGCGAGCCCATCCGGTCGGCTTCGAGCCACAGGGCCAGCTCCAGCTGGTGTGTGGGCATCGTCTCGAAATAGTTGGTGCGCTCGAAGCTCGTGGTGCCGTTGAGCGAACCGCCCGCTCCCTGCACCAGCTCGAAGTGGCCGTTGCCGTGCACCTGCTTCGAGCCCTGGAACATGAGGTGCTCGAAGAGGTGAGCCAGGCCCGTACGGCCCTTGACCTCGTGGCGCGAACCGACGTCGTACCAGAGGCAGACCGCGGCGACCGGGGTCAGGTGGTCCTCGGAGAGCACCACGCGCAGGCCGTTGGCCAGCCGGTGCTCGGTCGCTGTCAGGCCGCCGGAGCCGGCCTCGGCTGTGGCCGTGTGACCCATGGGCATGTACGTCCCTTCGATCGCGAAAAGCTGGAAATTCTGCCAGTCGTGCCACTGTATGCAAGCGTGCTGACAACCGGTGAAGTTCCCGCTCCGCGCTCGGCGTAGTCGCGGCCGAAGACCGGGTCGTGGTCGGCGTTGTCAGTGGGACAGTCCACAATGGTCGGCGTCAGATCCCGTTGATGCCCTGGCAGACACCGTGAAGGAGCCGCAGCAGCGATGGCCCGCCGCAGCACGAAGACCCCGCCGCCCGATGAGTCGTTCGAGGAGAAGATCCTCGACATCGACGTCGTCGACGAGATGCAGGGCTCCTTCCTCGAGTACGCGTATTCGGTCATCTACTCGCGCGCCCTGCCGGACGCCCGCGACGGCATGAAGCCGGTGCACCGCCGCATCGTGTACCAAATGAACGAGATGGGCCTGCGCCCCGACCGCGGTTATGTGAAGTGCGCCCGCGTCGTCGGCGAGGTCATGGGTAAGTTGCACCCGCACGGCGACGCGTCGATCTACGACGCCCTCGTGCGCATGGCCCAGCCCTTCTCCATGCGCCTGCCCCTGGTGGACGGCCACGGAAACTTCGGCTCGCTCGGCAACGACGACCCGCCGGCCGCCATGCGGTACACCGAGTGCAAGATGGCCGACGCGACGTCCTTGATGACGGAGTCGATCGAAGAGAACACCGTCGATTTCGAGTCGAACTACGACGGCCAGGAGCAGGAACCGGTCACCCTGCCCGCGGCCTACCCGAACCTCCTGGTCAACGGCTCGTCGGGTATCGCCGTCGGCATGGCGACGAACATGCCGCCGCACAACCTCGGCGAGGTCATCGCCGCCGCCCGCCACCTGATCAAGCACCCCGGGGCCGACCTCGAGACGCTGATGCGTTTCGTGCCGGGCCCCGACCTGCCCACGGGCGGCCGCATCGTCGGCCTGACCGGGGTCAAGGACGCGTACGAATCGGGACGCGGCACCTTCAAGATCCGCGCGACGGTGGCCGTCGAGAACGTGACCGCCCGCCGCAAGGGCCTGGTCGTGACCGAACTGCCCTTCTCCGTAGGCCCCGAGAAGGTCATCTCGAAGATCAAGGACCTGGTCGGCTCGAAGAAGCTGCAGGGCATCGCCGACGTCAAGGACCTCACGGACCGCTCGCACGGCCTGCGCCTGGTCATCGAGATCAAGAACGGCTTCGTCCCCGAGGCCGTCCTGGAGCAGCTCTACAAACTGACGCCGATGGAGGAGTCCTTCGGCATCAACAACGTGGCGCTGGTGGACGGCCAGCCCCTCACGCTCGGCCTCAAGGAACTCCTCGAGGTCTATCTCGACCACCGCTTCACCGTCGTGCGCCGCCGCAGCGAGTTCCGCCGCAGCAAGAAGCAGGCCAGGCTGCACCTGGTCGAGGGGCTTCTGGTCGCTCTCCTGGACATCGACGAGGTCATCCGCCTCATCCGCTCCAGCGACAACTCCGCACAGGCCAAGGAGCGCCTGATGGAGCGCTTCTCGCTGAGCGAGATCCAGACGCAGTACATCCTCGACACGCCGCTGCGCCGCCTCACCAAGTTCGACCGCATCGAGCTGGAGACCGAGCGCGACAAGCTCAAGGCCGAGATCGACGAGCTGACCCGGATCCTGGAGTCGGACGCGGAGCTGCGCAAGCTGGTCTCCGCCGAACTGGCCGCCGTCGCCAAGAAGTTCGGCACGGACCGGCGCACGGTCCTCCTGGAGTCGGCGAGCGCCCCGGCGGCCACGGTGTCGCTCCAGGTGGCGGACGACCCGTGCCGCGTGCTGCTCTCCTCGACGGGCCTCCTCGCCCGTACGGCCAACGGCGAGCCGTTCGCAGAGAACGACACCAAGCGCGTCAAGCACGACGTGATCGTCTCGGCCGTCCCCGCGACCGCGCGGGGCGAGGTGGGTGCGGTGACGTCCGCGGGGCGGCTGTTGCGCCTCTCCGTCGTGGATCTCCCGCAGCTCCCGGAAACGGCGGCGGCGCCCAACCTCTCCGGAGGCGCGCCGATCTCGGAGCTGCTCTCCCTGGAGGCGGACGAGAGCCTGATCTGCCTGATGACCCTGGACGAGTCCTCACCGGGCCTCGCCCTCGGCACCGAGCAGGGCGTGGTCAAGCGCGTGGTGCCGGACTACCCGTCCAACAAGGACGAGTTGGAGGTCATCACCCTCAAGGACGGTGACCGGATCGTCGGCGCGGCCGAGCTGCGCACGGGCGAGGAGGACCTGGTCTTCATCACGGACGACGCCCAGTTGCTCCGCTACCAGGCCTCGCAGGTCCGTCCGCAGGGACGTCCCGCGGGCGGCATGACGGGCATCAAGCTCGCGGACGGCGTGAAGGTCATCTCCTTCGTGGCGGTGGACCCGGCCGTGGACGCCGTGGTCTTCACGGTGGCGGGCTCGCGTGGCACGCTCGACGACTCGGTGCAGACGACGGCCAAGGTGACGCCGTTCGACCAGTACCCCCGCAAGGGCCGCGCCACGGGTGGCGTACGTGTCCAGCGCTTCCTGAAGGGCGAGGACTGCCTGAGCTTCGCGTGGGCGGGCCCGACGCCGCCGCTCGCGGCCCAGCGCAGCGGTCTGCCGGCGGAGCTGCCGGAGATCGACCCGCGTCGCGACGGCTCGGGGGTGTCGCTGGCGAAGCCGGTGGCGGCGGTGGCGGGCCCGGCCTGATCAGTCGCCCTGCGGCTCTTGGAGGTCGCGGGCGTCCTGCGGCTCCTGGAGGTCGCGGGCGTCCTGTACGTAGCGAAGTACGCCCCACATGCTGTGCTCATCGGCACCGGCCTGTGGGGCGCCGTACTCCCGGCACGCCCCGAGCTCCTTCTCCAGAGCGGGGACGTCGATGCCCGACCCGATCAGGACGAGCTGGGTGAGCCGGGGCTCACCCGCGGCCCACGGCTCGGGGTAGAAGCGCAGGAACCGCCCCACGGCGTGCACGGCGTACTTGTTGCGCGGGTCGGCGGCGCCGAAATCGACGTACCCCTTGATGCGGTAGAGCCCTTCGGGCCGACTGTCGAGGAGTGCCATGAACGGGCGGGGAGCCATGGGCACTTCGGAGGAGAAGGAGAGGCTTTCGTAGGCGGAGTGCAGATGGCCGAGGTGCGCGTCACCGGGCTCACATTGATGCAGGCCGTCTTGATGCAGGTCGTCGAAGGACAGCTGCCCGACTCGCTCCCCCACGGGCTTCCGGTCGAGGAGCAGCTCGACGTCGACGCGCCCGTACGACGCGGCGACCACGGCCGCGCGGTCGGTGAACCCCCGGACGACGCCGAGGATCCGCTCGCGCTCCTGTTCAGGGACCCGGTCGGTCTTGTTGACGACAACAAGATCGGCGATCCCCAGATGCCGGTCGACCTCGGGATGCCGCTGCCGGGTGGAGTCGAACTCGGCGGCGTCGACGACCTCGACGAGCCCCCCGTACACGATGTGGGGATTCTCGCTGGCGAGCACCATCTTCACGAGCTCCTGCGGCTCGGCGAGCCCACTGGCCTCGACGACGATGACATCGATCCGGGCAGCGGGCCGGGCGAGCCGCTCCAGATACTCGTCGAGCTCACTGGCGTCGACGGCACAGCAGAGGCACCCGTTGCCGAGCGAGACGGTGGAGTCACCGAGCTGCCCGGCGACGGCCATGGCGTCGATCTCGATGGACCCGAAGTCGTTGACGATCGCGCCGATCCGGCTGCCGCCACTGCGGTGCAGCAGGTGGTTGAGCAGGGTGGTCTTGCCGGAGCCCAGGAAGCCGGTGAGGACGATGACCGGGATCTGCCCGGCACCCGACTGAGTCAACGTGCGACCCCTTTCACACTGACTTTCACGCTGACGCGTGCACTGACATGTGCACCGGCGCGTGCGCCAGCTCTCGTACGACGAATGAATGCTTCCCCAGCATACGAGCGCGTAGAAAGGCCGCGAAGTGAACGATTGTTAGCGGCGCAGGCGGGGCACACATTGGGCACGGCGCCGGGACATGCGACCACAGCTGCCTTCCGTGCGCCTCCTCTCCGCCTCCCTGCCGATCAGAGCCGCTCGGCATCCTGGAAGGCGGCAAGCGCGCCGCCCATCGCTCGCCGGTCCTCACCCTGTCGACCCGCATCCGACGACCGGCGGACGGTCGCCTGATTCGGGGGTTGACATGGCCACACAGATTCTTGGACTACGCGGAATGAGTTCCGCCGTCGGGGCGGGGCTCGCCTTCGCGGTGGGAGCCTTCGTCCTGCTCGCCGCACAGCAGCGCCGGTACGCCGAACTCCGTCTGCAGGTCGACGAGGCGGAGCGGGCCGACCGGCGCCGCATCATGATGGCGGAGCAGCATGAACTCCAGCTCTACTTGCTGCGCAAGGCGATCGACGACCCTGACCTGGCCGCGGTGTTCAGCATCGCCGAGGCGGAGTCCCCCGCCCAGCAGCGGCAGTTCCTCTTCGCCAACGCGCTCTACACGAATGCTCTGCTGGCCTACCGCATCGGCGTCGTCAACTGGGAGGAGCTGCACGGGCACGTTCGCGTGATGTGTGCGAACCCGATCTTCCGCCAGTACTGGCGGGCGACACGCCATCAGCGCGCCAGCCTCAAGGACTCATCGGACGAGGCCCGGGTGGGACACATGACAGACACCCTCATCCGTGAGCTGGAGGAGTCCGAGTCCGACGAGTGGTGGGTGATAGGGGAACCGCCGTCCGAGGGACAACCACCCACTAATTAGGGTCAAGTCGGCTGAGGCGCGCCAAGAACCGGAGTAATGGGAGTAACAGGAGGCTACCCTTACCCGCTCTGACCATCTTCAATCCTAAGGACCGGGATCCTCTTGAAGATCGTGCGCCGCATCGGTGCGTCTCCACGCGAACGTGGCAGTCTCACCGGCGATACCTGCCCCGACATTTTCGAGCTCAGCGACGGCAACTTCGCCGTCATCGGGACAGAGGCCACAACAGCACTCGACGGCGAACTGCCCGCGGACGCCGCGCGCGCCGACTACGAACGCATCGTCATCGTCAGCAGGGAGACACTCATCCGCGCAAAAGCGGACATCCCCAGCGTCTGAGGCTGGGGCGCAGTGCTGAGACAGGCACCCGCCCTGGCCTCTCCGTCGAGACAGGCACTCCGGTCACCCCGTCGAGGCCCGTCTCCGGAAAGCACTGCCCCTCCTTCCGCGAACGGGGATCTCACCCCTCCCCCCTTTCGCCCACATCCACCTCGTGAGGTCCGGCGCCAGATCGGCACCGGGCCTCACGCGCGTCTCAGCCCACCGACGGCACGGGCACCGGCACCGGCGGCACAGGCCCCACATACCGCGCCGCAGGCCGAATGATCTTCGAGTCCTCCGCCTGCTCCAGGATGTTCGCGCCCCAGCCCACCACCCGCGCCGCCGCGAACGTGGGCGTGAACATCTCGCGGGGCAGGCCGCACAGTTCCATGACGACGCCCGCGTAGAACTCCACGTTGGTGTGCAGCTCGCGGCCCGGCTTCAGTTCGGCGAGGATCGCCTCGACCTGGCGCTCGACCTCGACCGCGAACTCCACCATCCCGCCGCCGAATCGCTGCGCGATGCCCCGCAGCATGCGCGAACGCGGGTCCTCCGTGCGGTAGACGGGGTGGCCGAAGCCCATGATGCGGTCCCCCGCCAGGACCCGCTCGCGGATCCAGCCGTCGATGCGCTCGGGCGTACCGATCGCGTCGAGCGTGTCGAGTGCCCGGCTCGGCGCCCCGCCGTGCAACGGGCCCGACAGCGCGCCCACGGCACCCACCAGACAGGCCGCGACGTCCGCGCCGGTCGAGGTGATCACCCTGGCCGTGAACGTGGACGCGTTGAAGCCGTGATCAATGGTTGAGATCAAGTACTGCTCGATCGCCCGCGCACGATCGGGCTCCGGCTCCGAACCCGTCAGCATGTAGAGGTAGTTGGCCGCATAGGACAGGTCGTCGCGCGGCTCGACGGGGTCGAGCCCCTGCCCGAGGCGGTACAGCGCCGTGAGCAGCGTCGGCACCACGGCGGACGCCGCGAGGGCATCGGCACGGCGCCGGTCGCCGTCGATGTCGTACACCGGACGGAAGCCCTTCGCCGCACCGAAGAGCGACAGTGCCGTACGCAGCCCGGAGAGCGGCCCCGACAGGGCGCTGGCGCGGGCTATGGCGGGCAGCGCGGCACGCACCTCGTCGGGCAGCCGGCGCAACGTGGCGGTCTGCGCGGCGAACGCGGACCGCTGCCCGGCATCCGGCAGCGCGCCGTGGAACATCAGGTGCCAGACGTCCTCGAAGCTGCGGGTCTGCGCGAGCTCGACGGCCGAGTACTGGCGGTAGTGGTAGAAGCCCTCGTATCCCCTGACGTCTCCGAGCCGGGTCTCGGTCACGACGACGCCCGCGAGCCCGCGAGGGACCTCCACGGGGGCACTGGGGGTGGTGGAGCCATTGATCGGCATGTTCTTCCTCGACTTCCTGCTTCCTACCTGTACTTGATTCGACTGTCCATGCTTGACTGAATGCCTGTCAATATTGATTCAATCAATGCAAGGTCGGATTGGATTCAGAGTGGATACGGTGATGCCCATGACGGATCAAGAGGCCATCCCGAAGGAAGGCCGACGCCTGAGCACCCGGGAAGCCGCCGAACTCCTCGGTGTGAAACCGGAGACCGTGTACGCCTACGTGAGCCGCGGCCAGCTCAGCAGCCGCCGCGGCCCCGGCTCCCGGGGCAGCACCTTCGACGCCAAGGAGGTCGAGTCGCTCGCCCGCAGGAACCGCCGGGAGCCCGCGGCCACCTCCACCGGCGGCGAACTCTCCGTCCGCACCCGCATCACGCTCATCGACAAGGACCGCTACTACTACCGCGGTGTCGACGCGATGGAACTTTCCCTGGCGCACTCCTACGAAGAGGTCGCCGAGTGGCTGTGGACCGGCGTCATGCGCCCCGGAATCCGCTTCACCGCCCCCAAGGAGACCGCCGACGCCGCACGCCGCGCCGTCGACGCGCTGCCCGAGCACAGCGGCCCGACCGACCGCCTGCGCGTGGCCGCCATCTCGGCCGCCGCAGCCGACCCCCTCCGCTTCGACCTCTCCGAAGAAGCCGTCATCGGCACCGCACGCACCCTCATCCCCACCCTCGTCACGGCGCTGCCGCCGGTCAGCCGCGCCCACCGGGACTCGGGCCCCCTGGCCCACCAGCTCTGGGCGCGGCTGACCGGCCGGCAACCGCACGACGCCTCCCTGCACGCCCTGGACACCGCGCTCGCCCTGCTCGTCGACCACGACCTCGCCGCGTCGACGCTCGCCGTCCGCGTCGCCGCCTCCGCCCGCGCCCACCCGTACGCGGCGGTGTCGGCCGGACTCGGCGTCCTGGAAGGCCCCCTGCACGGCGCGGCCAGCGGCCTCGCGCACCGCATGCTCCTGGACGTCCTGGACCGGGGCAGCGCGGCTCCCGTAGTGGCCGACGAACTCCGCGCGGGCCGCCGCGTCCCGGGCCTGGGCCACCGGCTCTACCCCGGCGACGACCCCCGCGCGGAGGCCCTCTTCGCCCTCCTGGAGGTCATCCCCCAGGCCGGCCCCGCCCTCGCCGCGGCCCGCGACGTGGTGGCCACCACGGCCCGCCACACGGATCTGCACGCCAATGTCGACCTGGCCCTCGCCGTCCTGACCGCCTCGTCCGGGATGCCCGCCGAGGCAGGCGAGACGATCTTCGCCGTGGCGCGCACGGCGGGCTGGATCGCCCACGCCCTGGAGGAGTACGAGGAACGGCCCCTGCGCATGCGCCCCAGCGGTCAGTACGTCGGACTGCGGCCGCCCCAGCCGCTGCCCGCGCCCGACGGCGGATGAATCACCGCAGACCCGGCGCGGGTTAGGCTCACCTCTGTGAGTACGTGCGCCACCGCTTCGCGGGATCTGGACGAGCCTCTCGCGGGGACCGCGGCCACCGCCAGGACCTGGCTGCTCCTTGAACAGCCGGGACCGTGGGGCGCCAAGGCGCTCACTTCGAGTCACCTGGATCCGGAGGTCGGCCGCGCCCTGGAGGCCGCCGCCGAGGGAACGGGCGTACGCGTCGCGCTCATCCGCCGCCCCGGACGCCACGCCGACAGCCACGCCCCCGCGCGCCGCCGGGTGTACGTGGCCCACACCGCGCCCGGCAACACCTGGCTGCGCGGCCACGTCACGGACCGGCCGGAAGAGCTGCTCGACCTCGATTTCTCGGCTCTCGGCGCGGGCGACCACGGCGGATTCGGCACCCCGCACACGGGGGCCCCGCTCGCCCTGGTCTGCACGAACGGCAAACGGGACCGCTGCTGCGCCCTCCTGGGCAGGCCGCTCGCCGCCGCCCTCACCGCCTCCGGTGAACAAGGCGCCTGGGAAGTCACTCATCTGGGTGGTCACCGCTTCTCCCCCACGCTCCTCGTCCTGCCGTACGGCTACGCGTACGGCCGCTCCGGGCAGGCCGCCGTCAAGGAGATCCTCGAAGGGGTGCGCACGGGCCGCGTCGTCACCGAAGGCTGCCGGGGCAGTTCCGCCTGGGACCGGCCGGGACAGGCCGCCGAGCTGGCGGTGCGCACCGCGACGGGCGAGGACGCCGCGGGCGCCCTGAGCGTGGTCCGCACGGACGGCACGGCACCGCGCTGGGAGGTGACCGTGGCCCACGTCGACGGACGGCACTGGTGCGTGACCGTCGCCCAGGGGGCCTCGCTGCCGCCGCGGCCGGAGAGCTGCGGCGCGGCGTCGGCGGCCCCGGCACGCATGGATGTCGTGGCGGTGCGGCGGATCGGGTACGACGCCGTACAGGAGATCCCCGCCACAGTGACTTCGGAGTAGCCCTCCGCTCGCCGTACCGTTCGTACACATGAGCCCCGCCTCCCCTGTCCGAAGACTCCGCCTCGGCCTGCCGCGGCGCGTCTTCTCGCAGGTGCTGCTGATGCAGCTGGCCATCGCCGCCGGAGTCGCCGTGCTCGCCACGGGGCTCTTCCTCGCGCCGCTCAGCGATCAGCTGGACGACCAGGCGATGCGCCGCGCGCTCGCCATCGCGCAGACCACGGCCGCCCAGCCGCACATCGCCGAGGACCTGCGCTCCTCGAAGCCGACGGTCGACGGGCCCGTGCAGACCGAGGCGGAGCGGATCCGGCGCGCCAGCGGCGCCGAGTACGTCGTGATCATGAACAAGGAAGGCGTCCGCTGGTCCCACACGGACCACGGCGAGATCGGCCGGGTCGTCTCGACCGACCCCAGCGACGCGCTCGCCGGTGACGAGGTCATGGAGATCGACGACGGCACCCTGGGCCGCTCGGCGCGCGGCAAGGTGCCGCTGCGGGACGTCGACGGGGACATCGTGGGCGCCGTCTCCGTAGGCATCGAGTACGACAGCGTGCGCGCCCGGCTGATCCACGCGATCCCCGGGCTCTTCGCGTACGCGGGCGGGGCGCTCGCCGTCGGCGCCCTTGCCGCCTATCTGATCTCGCGCAGGGTGCAGCGGCAGACACGTGACCTGGCTTTCTCCGATATCTCGGCGCTCCTTGCGGAACGCGAGGCCATGCTGCACAGCATCCGCGAAGGCGTCGTCGCGCTGGACCGCGCGGGCCGGATCCGCCTCCTGAACGACGAGGCCCAGCGCCTCCTCGGCCTCGGAGCCGAAGCCATCGGGCAGCCGCTCGACACCGCGCTCGGTCCCGGACGTACGACCGACGTGCTCGCCGGACGGGTCACGGGCACCGACCTCCTGACCGTCCGAGGCCAGCGCGTCCTGGTCGCCAACCGCATGCCCACGGACGACGGAGGCGCCGTCGCCACCCTGCGCGACCGCACCGAGCTGGAGCAACTGGGCCGCGAACTGGACTCCACCCGCGGCCTCATCGACGCACTGCGCGCCCAGGACCACGAACACGCCAACCGCATGCACACGCTGCTCGGTCTCCTGGAGCTGGAGATGTACGAGGAGGCGGCGGAGTTCGTCGGCGAGGTGGCGGGCGCGCACCGGGTGACCTCGGAGCAGATCACGGAGAAGATCGGCGATCCGCTGCTGGCCGCGCTCCTGGTGGGCAAGGCCACCGTCGCCGCGGAGCGTGGCGTCGTCCTCGCCGTCCCGCGCGACACCGCGCTGCCCGACCGTCTGATCGACCCGGGCGGCCTGGTCACCATCGTCGGCAACCTGGTCGACAACGCGCTCGACGCTGCGGCGGGCAGCCTCCACGCGCGCGTGGAGGTCGATGTGCGCACCGAGGGACGCGCCGTGGTCCTTCGGGTGAGCGATACGGGCCCTGGCGTACCGTCCGAGCACCGCGAGACGATCTTCACGGAGGGCTGGTCCACCAAGGAGCCCCCGGCGCACGGCAAGCGCGGCATCGGGCTCGCCCTGGTCCGCAGGCTCGCCGAGCGACAAGGAGGCAGCGTGCGGGCGGACGCGTCCCCCGAAGGGGGCGCCGAGTTCACCGTCGTCCTGCCCGAAGCGCTCGCACAGGCCGAACTGGCCCCCACGTCCGAACTCGCCCCCACGGAGGAGACACGATGATCGAGGTGCTCGTCGTGGACGACGACGTCCGGGTCGCGGACGTCAACGCCGCCTACGTGGCGAAGATGCCCGGCTTCCGGGTGGCCGCGAAGGCCCACAGCGCCGCCGAGGCGCTGCGGATGGTCGAGGAGCTCCCGGTCGACCTGGTGCTCCTCGACCACTATCTGCCGGACCAGACGGGCCTCGCGGTGGTCCGTACGTTGCGTGAGCGCGGCCACCAGACCGACGTGATCATGGTGACCGCCGCGCGCGACGTCGCCACCGTGCAGGCCGCGATGCGCCACGGCGCCCTGCAGTACCTGGTCAAGCCGTTCTCGTACGCGGGACTTCGCGCGAAGCTCGACGCGTACGCGACCTTGCGCCGCACCCTGGACGGCGGGGGCGAGGCCGAACAGGCGGAGGTCGACCGGATCTTCGGCGCCCTCTCGGCGACTCCGGCGCCCGAACTGCCCAAAGGGCACTCCCCCACCACGGCCGAGCTGGTCCGCAGGGCTCTGATGGGCGCCGAGGGGCCGCTGTCCGCCCAGGAGTTGGCGGACCGCACCCGGCTGAGCCGCCAGACGGCCCAGCGCTACCTGAAGCTCCTGGAGCGCTCGGGCCGGGTCCGGCTCAGCCTCAAGTACGGCGACACGGGCCGCCCGGAGCACCGCTACGAATGGGCGTCGAGCGCCTCCTAGCCATGGCCGTGCAGGGCGGTTACACCGCTCCAGCGCCGGTGAGCGAGCGCACCTCGGTCTCCGCGTGCTTGGCCTCGTCCGCGGGCTCCGCCGAGGTGACGGTGCCCAGCCATCCGGCGAGGAAGCCCAGCGGGATCGAGACGAGCCCCGGGTTCTCCAGTGGGAAGTACTGGAAGTCCATCCCGGGGAAGAGGGAGCTCGGCCCTCCGGAGACCACGGGTGACAGCACGACGAGCGCCATGGAGGGCACCAGTCCCCCGTAGACCGACCAGACCGCTCCCCGCGTGGTGAACTTCCGCCAGAACAGCGAGTAGAGCAGCACGGGCAGATTCGCGGACGCGGCGACGGCGAAGGCCAGGCCCACCAGGAACGCCACGTTGAGATCTCGGGCCAGCAGCCCCAGGCCGATCGCGACCACGCCGATACCGGCCGCGGCGAGGCGCGCCACCGCCACCTCGCTGCGCGGTTTGGCGTGCTTGCGCCGCAGCGACGCGTACAGGTCGTGGGCCACGGACGCCGACGAGGCGAGCGTGATCCCGGCGACGACGGCGAGGATCGTGGCGAAGGCGATCGCGGCGACGATCGCGAACAGAACCGTTCCTCCAGTGGAGTCGGCGCCGCCGCCCAGATCGAGCGCCAGCAGCGGAACGGCCGTGTTCCCCGCGGCGTTCGATCCCCGCACGGCATCGGAGCCCACGATCGCGGCGGCGCCGAAGCCGAGCACGATCGTCATCAGGTAGAAGCTGCCGATGAGACCGATGGACCAGACGACGGACCGGCGGGCGGCGCGTGCGGTCGGCACCGTGTAGAAGCGGGAGAGGATGTGCGGCAGCCCGGCCGTGCCGAGGACGAGCGCGAGCCCGAGGCTGATGAAGTCCAGGCGCGAGGTCCAGTCCCCGCCGTACTTCAATCCGGGCGCGAGGAACTGGCTGCCGTGTCCGCTGCGGTCGGCCGCGGTCCGCAGCAACTGATTGAAGTCGCCGTGGAAACGCACCAGGACCAGCACGGTCAGCGCGATCGCGCCGCACATCAGCAGGACCGCCTTGACGATCTGGATCCAGGTGGTGGCCCGCATCCCTCCCAACGACACATAGATGACCATGAGCGCGCCGACGCCGATCACCGTCCAGGCCTGCGCCGCCCCGCTCGTCCCGCCGAGCAGCAGCGCGACCAGTGAGCCCGCCCCCACCATCTGCGCCACCAGATAGAGAACGGACACGGTCACCGAGGAAGTTCCCGACGCGATACGCACCGGCCGCTCCCTCATCCGGGCGGCGACGACGTCGGCGAGCGTGAACCGGCCGCAGTTGCGCACCAGTTCGGCCACCAGGAACAGCACGACCAGCCAGGCGACGAGGAAGCCCACCGAGTAGAGCAGCCCGTCGTAACCGAAGAGGGCGATCAGTCCGGAGATGCCGAGGAAGGACGCGGCCGACATGTAGTCGCCCGCGATGGCGAAACCGTTCTCCATGGGGGAGAAGAGCCGCCCGCCCGCGTAGAACTCCTCCGCCGAGCCGTGCCGGTTGCGGCTCACCCATGTCGTGATGGCGAGCGTGACGGCCACGAACACACCGAACAGCAGGAGCGCGAGCGTCTGGTGGTCCCCGGTCATCGCTCGCTCCCCCGGGCCAGTTCCTGCTCGCTCCGCTGGTCGTGATCCCGCTGGTCCTGGATCCGTTTCTGGTCCTGCTCCCGCTTCTGCTCGAACACGGACCAGCGCAGATCGAGCGCCGCGCGATCCCTCCTCAGCCGGGCATGCCGGGCGTACGCCCAGGTCAGCAGGAACGTCGAGACGAACTGCCCCAGGCCCGCGAGCATCGCGACGTTCACGGCCCCGGAGACGGGCCGCGCCATGAACCCCGGCGCCGTCGTCGCCGTCACGACATACGCGACGTACCAGGTGAAGAAGAGGGCCACCCCGGGGAAGACGAACCGCCGATACCGGCCGCGCACCTCCTGGAAGGCAGCACTGCGCTGGACCTCCAGATAGATGTCGGCCGCGCTCCGCTCCGGCGCGGCTCGGGGCGGCGCCACGGGCGCCGGCGCACCCGTGCCGTCCAACTCGCCCCAGCCGGACGCAAGCGCGTCGTACCAGGGATCCCTCGGATCACCGGTCCGCGCCTGCCCGGCATCGCGCCCGTCGTGCTTCTCCACCGAACTCTCCTTGTCCGCAGCCTTGTTCGGCTGCGTGCCCAAGGATGGACAGATCGGGAAGATCCCTGACTCTTCTCTCCCTTCTCTTCACCCCATCAGGTGAAGGACCTCATCAAAGACACCACTCAGGTCGGCCTGGCACTCGGGGGCTTGGCCAGCCCGTGCCCGTAGGCGTAACGGACCGCCTGCGCGCGGTCCTTGAGCCCCGTCTTGGCGAAGAGATTGTTGATGTGCGTCTTCACCGTCGCGGTGGAGACATGCATCTGGCGGGCGATCTCCTGGTTCGTCATCCCCTCGGCGATCAGGACGAGCACTTCGGTCTCGCGCGTGGTCAGACCGTCGGGGGGATCCGGCGCCGGTGCGGGCTCCTCGGACTCCGACAGCCGCTCCAGCAGCCGCCGCTGGATCTGCGGCGAGAGCCCCGCGTCACCCGAGAGCACGTCCTCCACGGCCCGCACGATCTCGTCCCCACCTGCGTCCTTGGTGAGATAGCCGCGTGCCCCCGCTCTCAGCGCGGGGAAGAGCGAGTCGTCGTCGGCGAAGGTCGTCAGCACGACGACCTGCGTCCCCGGGTACTCGGCACGAATGCGGCGGGTGGCCTCCGCACCGTCGACCCGCGGCATGCGCAGGTCCATCAGGACGACGTCCGGGGCGAGTTCGGCGACGAGCCGGACGGCCTCCTCGCCGTCGCCCCCGGAACCGACGACCTCGATACCGGGCAACAATCCCAGCAGCATCACGATGCCCTCACGCACCACGGTCTGATCGTCGACCACGATCACCCGCGCCGGCGCCTTCGCGCCGCGCTCGGACGTCATGTGGGCACCTTCAGCGTCACGATGAAGCCCTCCTCACCAGGCCCGGCCGTCAGCGAGCCGCCGAGCAGCTCGGCCCGCTCCCGCATTCCGAGCAGACCGTACCCGGCTCCGGATGCCGCGAGTTCGCCCGGCGAACCGCCCGAATCCCGTATGTCCAGTGTCACTTCACCCTCTTCGTACGCGAGACGCACGAACACCTTGGCGCCCGGAGCGTGCTTACGGACGTTCGTCAGGGCCTCCTGAGCGACACGGCGCACCGCCTGTGACGCCTCGGCGGGCAGCGCACGCCGCGCGCCCGTCACGGACACCGAGGCCTTGTCCGAGACGACCAGCTCACGCAGGAAGTCCTCGACCGGCGTCATCTCACCGCGCAGCGCGGAGAGCGCCTGCCGGGTCTCGGCCAGCCCTTCGCGGGCCATGGACCGCGCCGCCACCACCCGCTCGAGTATCCGATCGCGTGTCGCATCGCCCTCGATCAGCAGTCGCGCCGCCTCCAGGTGGACGAGCTGCGCGGAGAGGCTGTGCGCGAGCACGTCGTGGATCTCCCGGGCGATACGGGCCCGCTCGGCCAGGGCGGCCGTCTCGGCCTCCGCGGCCCGGGCGGCCCGCTCCTGGGCGAGCAGCCGCTGGGCGTTGCCCCGTGTGTCGGCGTCGAGCCGCAGGGTGTACCCCGCCAGCGCGAGCCCCACGACGATGAGACCCGTGACCAGCCAGCTGTCGTTGTTGTACGCGGCGAATCCCGTCATCGCCACGGGCACACAGGCCGCGGCCGCCAGCAGCGGCAGCCGCTCCAGGGACAGGACCGCCGCACCGCACCACAGGACGAGCGCCAGCACCCTCCAGTCGCCGGCCCGCGCCGCGTACCCGCACCCCGTCAGCAGGGCCAGCAGAGTGACCGAGGGCCACAGCCGATGGTCGAACGAGGCGCGGAGGAACGCCCAGGCGAGCCCGCCACTGAGCACGACCAGGCCGACCCCGGCAGCCAGGCGCCAGCCCCTGTCGTGATGGAACGTGTTCCACAGCAGGCTGCCGGCGATCACCACCCGCAGGACCCGGACGAACCACATCCGGGCGGGGCTCTGCCCTTCCCGGGTGAGCGCTTCCCGGAGGGGCCATCTCATCCACCGGTCCGACATCACACAGGGTCCTTCCGCATCGGCTCGTACGCCGCGTCCGCAACACCGTACGACGGGCGGAAGAGGCCGGCCCGGTGCGCCAGCATGCCGCTGCGCACGAGGAGCGTGGCGGCGAGAGCCAGCATCAGAGCGGCACTGTCCTGCCGCACCCCCAGCAGCGCGCCGATCCCGAACAGGCCGAGCCGCAGCCCGATCCCGACGCCCCAGACGATGGCGGTGGCCTTGGTCCCCCTGCCCCACACGGCACCGTCCGGCGTCCTCCACACGTGCGTGGTCCGCGCCCAGCCGAAGCCGATGGCCAGAGCGACCAGCAGCTCCGCGCCGAGCAGGACGACGGCCGCCGCGTAGTGATGGGGGTCCAGCACGTCGGGCTCGCGCACGGCCAGGAAGACCAGCACGGCCGGTATGACCCACCAGCGCCTGTCCGCGGTGATCTGCTGCGCCCTGAACTGACGCACGATCACCAGCGCGACGACGGCGCAGACCACCACAACATTGGCGAGCCCAGACATGACGGCCTCCGTGGGACGAGGAAGTGCGGGACCGATCCGAGGAGGATCGACGCCTTCGACGCTACGGAAAAGACCTGGTCAGGACATCGGAGCAGGGGTGGAACGTGGGTGGAGCCTAGGGCTCCACCCACGGGTGGAGTGCGTCCCGCGAGCGGGACACACCGGCGTCACGCGAGCGGGTGCGCTCCGCACAAGCGGAACGCACCGGCTCGCGCGATCGCTACGCGTCGATGCGCGAACGGTCCAGCGTCGCCGCCGAGCTCGTGATGAACTCCTTGCGCGGCGCCACGTCGTTGCCCATCAGCAGATCGAAGACCTGCTCGGCGGCGTCCAGGTCGCCGATGTTGACCCGCCGCAGCGTGCGGTAGCGGGGGTCCATGGTGGTCTCCGCGAGCTGGTCCGCGTCCATCTCGCCGAGGCCCTTGTAGCGCTGGATGGCGTCCTTGAAGCGGATTCCCTTGCGCTGGTACTCGAGGAGCGTCTCGCGCAGCTCGTTGTCCGAGTACGTGTAGACGTACTTGTCCTGGCCCTTCTTCGGCTGCACCAGCTCGATCCGGTGCAGCGGCGGCACGGCCGCGAAGACCCGGCCCGCCTCCACCATCGGACGCATGTAGCGCTGGAAGAGGGTGAGCAGCAGAATCCGGATGTGTGCGCCGTCGACATCGGCGTCGACGAGAAGAATGATCTTCCCGTAGCGCGCCGCGTCGATGTCGAAGGTCCGGCCGGACCCTGCCCCTATGACCTGGATGATCGCGCCGCACTCGGCGTTCTTCAGCATGTCCGTCACGGACGCCTTCTGAACGTTGAGGATCTTGCCGCGGATCGGCAGGAGGGCCTGGAACTCGGAGTTCCGTGCCAGCTTGGCGGTGCCGAGCGCCGAGTCGCCCTCGACGATGAAGAGCTCGCTGCGCTCCACGTCGTCACTGCGGCAGTCGGCGAGCTTCGCGGGCAGCGAGGAGGACTCCAGAGCCGTCTTCCGGCGCTGGGCGTCCTTGTGCTGGCGGGCCGCGATGCGCGTGCGGGCCGCGGCGACGGCCTTCTCCATCACGGCGCGCGCCTGCGCCTTGGCGTCGCGCTTGGTGGAGGTCAGGAACGCCTTGAGTTCCTTGGCGATGACGTTGGCGACGATACGGTTGGCCGCCGAGGTGCCGAGCACCTCCTTGGTCTGGCCCTCGAACTGCGGCTCCGCGAGACGGACGGTGACGACCGCCGTCAGCCCCTCCAGGGCGTCGTCCTTGACGATGTCGTCCTCGGCGACGCGCAGCACCTTCTGGGTGCGCAGCACCTCGTTCATCGTCTTGGTGAGCGAGCGCTCGAAGCCCGTCATGTGGGTGCCGCCCTTGGGGGTGGCGATGATGTTGACGAAGGACCGCAGCGTCGTGTCGTAACCCGTGCCCCAGCGCAGCGCGACGTCCACGGCGAGCTCGCGGGTGACCTCGGTGGGGGACATCTGGCCGTGGTCGTCGAGGACCGGCACGGTCTCCTTGAAGGTGCCCTGCCCAGTGAAGCGAAGGACGTCACAGACGGCCTTGTCCTGGGCCAGGTACTCGCAGAACTCGCTGATGCCGCCGTCGAAGCGGAAGGATTCCTCGCCCTTGGTACCACCCTCTCCGAGGCCGTACTCGTCGCGCACGACGATGGTCAGGCCCGGCACCAGGAACGCGGTCTGGCGGGCACGCTGGTGCAGCGTCTCGAGGCTGAGCTTGGCGTCCTTGAGGAAGATCTGGCGGTCGGCCCAGTAGCGCACGCGCGTGCCGGTGCGCGTCTTGGGGATCTTCTTGGTCTTGCGCAGCTTGGCCGACGAGTCGAAGTCGGCGTCGGGGCCGGGCTTGGCGAAGGCCCCGGGCACGCCACGCCGGAAGCTGATCGCGTGGGTGTGCCCATGGAGGTCCACCTCCACGTCGAGGCGCGCGGACAGGGCATTCACCACGGAGGCACCCACACCGTGCAGGCCGCCGGAGGCGGCGTAGGCGCCACCGCCGAACTTTCCGCCGGCGTGGAGCTTGGTCATGACGACCTCGACTCCGGAGAGGCCGGTCTTGGGCTCGACATCCACCGGGATGCCTCGGCCGTTGTCCCGGACCTCTACGGAGGCGTCGTCGTGGAGGATGACTTCGATGTGGTCGCAGTAGCCACCCAGGGCCTCATCGACGGAGTTGTCGATGATCTCCCAGAGGCAGTGCAGCAGGCCGCGGCTGTCCGTCGACCCGATGTACATGCCCGGACGCTTGCGAACGGCCTCGAGCCCCTCCAGGACGAGCAGGTGCCGCGCGGTGTAGTTGGAACCGTCCCGGTCTGCTCCGGTCAGCAACGCTGTGGACGGCACGGACGTCTCGGCGGTCACGCGGTTCGCTCCTCGCTGAATTTCAAAAGGGGTCCTTTGGGGTAAGGACCCGGCTTCGGTTGCCGCTCAGAGGGTACCGAGGCCTGGTAGAGCCGTTGTCACGCCACCCTCGTCTCAACTCACACTAGTCCAGCACCGTACGCTTGTTCGATCCCTCGATGGAGTGAAGCGCACGTCACGTTCCCTTCCAGGCATGAACCATTTAGGCTCCGGGCACGTCCTCATGAACAACCGGCAACCCAGCCGGCGGACGACCGACCTGACAGACAGCGCGAAACCGTAAGACTCGTAAGAGACGTAATACGGCACATTCGCCGCCAACCGGCAGCAGACAGCCGCCTCGGAAAAAACTTCGAGGAAAAGCCACGAGCGGGAACGTTTTCGGCCTGGTTGGATGTTGACCCTGGTACGACAGCTCGTCGAGCTAGAGAAGAGGCGACGTGACTACTGTTCTGACCCCCGCGAGCCCCCTGACGGCCGCTGATCGCTGCGACCGCTGCGGCGCCCAGGCTTACCTGCGCGTCGTCCTGTTGAGCGGCGGTGAACTGCTCTTCTGCGCCCACCACGGCCGCAAGTTCGAGCCGGAACTCAAGAAGATCGCCGCTGAGATACAGGACGAGACGGAGCGGCTGACGGCCGTCCCGGAGACCACCGACGAGGATCGCTGACACCTCGCACCCACGACGAGCCATCCGGCGCACGCCAGGCCGGTGACCGGGCGGCCGACCCTGCCAACCCCAGGGACGGCCGCCCGCTCGCGTTACACGGGCGCCCAGGCACCTCCTCGGCGGTCCCTCGCGGCACTCCACACCCCCCGAGGGGGCAACTCCCCCGCTCTCAGCCGCCCAGCGGCATGTCCCGCGCGACGCCCGAGATCCGCGTGTAGACCCCGGGACTCCCGGCCCGCCCGCAGCCGCTTCCCCACGACACCAGGCCGATCAGCCGCCCTCGCGCGACGAGCGGGCCGCCACTGTCCCCCTGGCACGCGTCACGGCCGCCCCCAAGTTCCCCCGCGCACAGCATGGATGCGGCCGTGTACGTTCCGTCAGAATTGCCCGGGTAGGCCTCCTCGCACGTCGCATCAGGCAGTACGCGCACCTGCGCGGCGCGCAACGTGCGGGCGTAATCACCCGATCCCGTCGTGTCACCCCACCCGTAGACGGCCGCGGGCGTGCCGGGCTCGTACGCCTGGTCGCCCTCCCCGGCCATGGGGATCGCGTAGCTCGCCGGAAGCGGGCTCGCCAGCGACAGCACCGCGACGTCCCCGGAGTTAGAGAAGCTGTCGTACTCGGGATTGACCGTCGACTCGCGCACCGGGATCTCACGGCCCTGAGACGTCCCCAGATCCTCCCGACCCGCGATCACCTTCAGGTCACTCATCTCGCGCAGCTTCACTCCGAGGACTTCCTCGCCCAGACAGTGCGCCGCGGTGAGGACCGTCGTGCGCCCGACCACCACTCCTCCGCAGAACTGTCCCGAGCGCGTACCCCCGAACCGGTCACGGCTCGACAGCGCCACCACCCAGGGGCTGTCCGCCACCCGGACCGGCCTGCCCCCGATGACGACGCTGTCGGCCGCCGCGGGGGCCGGAGAGGCCAGTGGCAGCGCCGCCACCGGGGCGACAAGGGCCAATGCCGCCGTGAATGTTCGGGCGAAAGGACGAGGCATGCGATCTCCTCACTCTGGGTTGCCATGGCACACCCACAGTGATCCAGTGCGGCACACCCCGCACCCGCGCCACGCGCGTCCGCGCCGGGGCGAACAGATCGGACAAACAGAAGACCCGAAGCCTCGTACGAGGCTTCGGGTCTTCCTTGTGGAGCGCTGGTGACTAGTCGAGGTAGTCGCGCAGGACCTGCGAACGCGACGGGTGACGCAGCTTCGACATCGTCTTCGACTCGATCTGACGGATGCGCTCACGCGTCACTCCGTAGACCTTGCCGATCTCGTCGAGGGTCTTCGGCTGGCCGTCGGTGAGACCGAAGCGCATGGAGACCACGCCCGCCTCACGCTCGGACAGGGTGTCCAGCACCGAGTGCAGCTGCTCCTGGAGGAGCGTGAAGCTGACCGCGTCGGCCGGAACGACCGCCTCGGAGTCCTCGATGAGGTCACCGAACTCGCTGTCGCCGTCCTCACCCAGAGGGGTGTGGAGGGAGATCGGCTCACGGCCGTACTTCTGGACCTCGATGACCTTCTCCGGGGTCATGTCGAGTTCCTTGGCCAGCTCCTCCGGGGTGGGCTCACGGCCCAGGTCCTGGAGCATCTGGCGCTGCACGCGCGCGAGCTTGTTGATGACCTCGACCATGTGCACCGGGATACGGATGGTGCGGGCCTGGTCGGCCATCGCGCGGGTGATCGCCTGACGGATCCACCAGGTGGCGTACGTGGAGAACTTGTAGCCCTTGGTGTAATCGAACTTCTCGACCGCGCGGATCAGACCGAGGTTGCCCTCCTGGATGAGGTCCAGGAAGAGCATGCCGCGGCCGGTGTAGCGCTTGGCCAGGGAGACCACCAGACGGAGGTTGGCCTCCAGGAGGTGGTTCTTGGCGCGGCGCCCGTCCTCGGCGATGATCTCCAGCTCGCGCTTGAGCTTCGGCGCGAGCTTGTCGGCGTTCGCCAGCTTGTCCTCGGCGAACAGGCCGGCCTCGATGCGCTTGGCGAGCTCGACCTCCTGCTCCGCGTTGAGCAGCGGGACCTTGCCGATCTGCTTCAGGTAGTCCTTGACGGGGTCGGCGGTGGCACCGGCCGCGGCGACCTGCTGGGCCGGGGCGTCGTCCTCGTCCTCGTCGGACAGTACGAAGCCTGCCTGGGGACCCTCTTCCGCGGACTCGCCCTCACCGGGCTTGCCCTTGGCGGGCGTCTCCTCGGTGGCCTCGTCGTCCACCATCTCGTCGTCCTGCTTGGACGTCTTCTTCGCCGTCGCCTTCTTGGCGACGGTCTTCTTGGCGACGGCCTTCTTTGCCGTCGTCTTCTTGGCTGCGACCTTCTTCGCGGGCGCGTCCTCAGCTGCGACATCTGCGGCCGACGCCTCGGGGGCGGCGGTCGCGGCGGCCTGCTTCGCCGTGGCCGTCTTGACCGCGACGGTCTTGGTCGCGGTGCGCTTGGCCGGGCTCTTCGCTGCGACGCTCTTGCGGGGGCGCTTCGGCTCCGCGGCACTGACCATCAGCGTCACACCCTCTTCCTCGAGGATCTGGTTGAGGCTGCGCAGAACGTTCTTCCACTGGGTGGCCGGAATCTGGTCAGCTTCGAAGGCACGACGCACGTCATCGCCGGCGATCTGCCCATCAGCCTTTCCCCGCTCGATGAGCGCCATGACAGAGACGGATTCGGCGATCTCCGGCGGGAGCGTACGGGATGTGCTGGCCGACACGAACAACCTCTCGGAACGTTGGAAAACGGCTTCCGGCCCCGTCCATTGTGGACCAGGACCGACGACCGACGACTGGGGATGGGCCGACGGCGCAGGCGGGGCCGGGGAGCTACACAGCGTCGCGGACGACTGCTGTATTCCCTCCTCGGCTATCACCTCTTAGGTCATCGCGCTGCCCCGACGAGCGTTACGCCCAATCTACGTGGCCCGAGTCACACCCCGTAAGCGCTCAAAAGCGGCCAGATGCGGTCAGAAGCGTCCAGATCCAGGCTCTGACGGCCCCCTGGACGGCAAAGACCGCGCCGCCGGGTCCCTGACGGATCCCCGAGGAACCCGCAGAGGCCCGGCGACGGTACCGCGCCAACGGAGTGATGAGGTCGGGCCGCGAGGCGCATGAGACGGCCGTACGGACGCAGAACCGGTCCGTCAGTGCTCGCGGGGGGCGGGCACGACGCGCTCCACCTCCGGGTGGACGGTGAGCAGCTGCCGCATGGCGGCCTCGGCTCCGGGGCCGTCGCCCGCACCGAGGGCGTCGACGATGCGCGAGTGGTGGACCAGGGACGCCTCGGTGGGACGGTCGCAGCCCGTGATCGGGCCGCCCGAGACCTGGAGTGCGGCCGAGACGATGCCGGACAGGTGCTCCAGCATGCGGTTGCTCGCGAGCTGGATGAGCAGCGAGTGGAACTCCGCGTCGGCGCGGGAGAAGGTAATCCCGTCGCCCTGGCTCAGGGAGTGGCCCATGATCTCGACCATGTCGGCGAGCCGCTGCTGCACCTCCTCGCGGCCGTGGCCCGCGGCGAGCCGGGCGGCGAGGGGCTCGATCGTCCAGCGCAGCTCACCGAGTTCACGGCGCTGGTCGTCGCGCTGCGGCCCGAACGCGCGCCACTCGATGATGTCCGGGTCCAGCAGGTTCCAGTCGCTGACGGGCCGCACGCGCGTACCGACATTGGGCCTGGCGCTGACCAGGCCCTTGGCCTCAAGTACGCGCAGCGATTCGCGGACGACGGTGCGGGAGACCTCGAAACGCTGGCCGATCTCCTCGGGGACCAGCGGGCGGTCGGCGCCCAGGTCGCCGGAGACGATCATCTGGCCGAGCTGCTGGACGAGTTGGCCGTGCAGGCCGCGGCCGCGGCTGCCTGCGGAGCGGCGGCCGACGCGGCCGAGGTCCTGGTCGGCGCTGTCCCACGCGGACGTGACGACGCGGTCGGCACCAGGGGCCTCTGCGTAGGGGTAGCGGTCGAGTTCGCCCGGGCCGGCGAGGCCGGAGTCTGCGGAGCGGGCGGCGGTCATCATGGTGTGCGCAAGGGTACTCACGGAACCTTTGTCGGCGTAGCTCCCAAGCCCCTTGAGGTCTTTGGTGAAAAGCACACGAAAGGGTGATCGCTTACCCCGCCGCAATTGACGCCTTATCGGAAAGAAATGGGCGTTCTCCGGGGAGTTGTGCGCAGCACGGAAACAGAAGCGCCGGACGGTCGCTATCGGGTCCTGCTGCGCATCCCCGTGAGCAGATATGCGCAGAGCAGAGCGGTCAGCGACAACATCAGTGCACTGCCCACAGGTTGGGCGACCATGCGGACTCCGCCGGCCAGATATCGCTCGACGCCGAAGGGCCACTGCACCAGCGCGAGGTCGCGCAGCCTTCCCGGCAGCCCCGCCGCCGATCGCACAGACGGTCCCTCCAAGGCCTTCTGTACGAGGGGTACGACGACGATCGGAACCGCCAGAACCGCGGCGAGACCGGCGGTCGTGGACCGGAAGACGCCCGCGGCGAGCACTCCGGCCCAGGCGCAACCCGCCACCAGGGCGACCCAACTCGCGCTCAGCGAAAGCCAGTCAGCGGGAACCTTCGCCAGCTCGTCTCCGTATACCAGGTGGAGCAGCGCGGCGTCGGAGGCCAGGACGAGCAGGCTCAGCAGGAGCGCGGTGCCCGCCGCCACGAGCAACTTGGCGCAGAGCAGCCCCAGGCGGCGGGGGACGGTGCCCCGGTCGGCGGCGAGGGCGGGGTGGCGGAACTCCTCACCGAAGGCGAGAGCGCCGAGCAGCCCGGCGCCAAGCGCCGCGGGCGGCAGGGGGAGTTCCTGGGGCCAGGCGGCCAGCAGGAGCGGCTGCGGCGTGTGACCGCTCCTGGCGAGGAAGACGCAGAGGACGGCGGAGACCGCGAGTACGGCGGCCGTGGTGAGGTAGCCGGTGCCGACACCGGCGGCGCGGCGCAGCTCGTAGCGCAGGGGGCGCAGGGGGCTGCGTGCGGGTCGGATCGAGATGGGGGGCGGCAAGGGGGACGGAGCCACCGGAGGCCGCGGTGCGGTGATGGCGACCGGGTCCGGGGGGGCGAGCAGGTCTGTGCTGGCGAGCGGAATCAGGTTCTTGGTCGTGGCCACGGATTCGGGCCCGGCTTCGGGCTCGGCTTCGGGCAGCGCGTCGCCCGTCACTGCCAGCTCCTCACCAGAGGCTTCGATCCCGGGTTCGGGCAAGGATTCGGGAACAGGCGCGGGAGAGGGCGTCGACTCCTCGACAACGGCGGCAGGCCCCGCATCCCCGATTTCATCGGCGAGTTGATGGACGAGAATTCCGTGGCGGAACGCCGTTTCTCCGACGTCGGCGCAATTGCTGCCGTACACCGAAAGCCGGTTGCCGTCCTCTTTCACCACCTCGAGGGAGCGTTGCCCGGCACGGGCCTCCTTGGACAGCAGCGCGCCGAGACGTGCCGCGTGCGGACTGCGCACCGCGACCCGGGGGCGCAGCCGAGTGCGGGCGAAGTCCCCGGCTTCCTGGTCGGCGACCAGGCGGCCCGCCTCCAGCGTGACGACCCGGTCGGCGGTCCGTGCGGCCTCCTTGGCGTCGGCCGTGGAGAACAGGACGGTTCCCCCCTGGGCGGCGTGCGCGCGCAGAATTCCGTGCAGCCACCCGCCCTCCCGGGCCGAGAGGCCCTCGGCGGGACCGTCGAGGACGAGCGTGTGGGGGTCGGCGAGCAGCGCGCAGGCCAGTCCGAGGCGGCGGTCCATGCCACGCGAGAGCGTGCCGAGCCGCTGATCACGGAGGCTGACGAGACCGACGACTTCGAGTACGTCGTCGGCGCGCTGGACGGGCACACCGGCGGCGGCGCACAGCATGCGCAGCTGGCCGCGGACCGTGCGGCCGGGGTGTCCCGGGACTTCGCCCAGAAGGACGCCGACCTCGCGCGACGGGTGGGCGATGCGGTGCAGCGGACGCCCTCTGAAGTAGGTGACTCCTCGGCCCTGTTGGATTTCGAGCATGAGCCTGAGCGCCGTCGTCTTGCCGGCGCCCTGCGCGCCGAGCAGCGCCGTGACACGGCCTGTTCGCGCCTCGAAGGACACGTCGTCGACGGCAGGCGGCAGCTCCTGGCGGGGATTGCTTGTCAGTCCGATGGCCTGGATCATCGCTTCTCTCGCGGGATGTGCGACCGCTCGGCGGCCAGAGCTCGTCCGCCGGGTCGGGGACGGACGAACCCCGTGGGTACTTCAGCAAGATAACGCGATATTTCCGTCATTTCGGTCAGGGTGTGGGCCGCGGGTGTCCATCACGCGGGCCGGACCGACAGGTGACCAGCGCGTGACCCGTGGCGGAGGCCTCAGACCTCGGGGCGCAGCATGGGCGGGTTGAGCAGCGTCGCGCCGCCCGCGCGGAAGAGCTGGGCGGGGCGGCCGCCCTGGCGGGTGGTCGTACCGCCGGTGGGGACGAGGAAGCCCGGCGTGCCGGTCACCTTGCGGTGGAAGTTGCGCGGGTCGAGCACGACGCCCCACACGGCCTCGTACACCCGGCGCAGCTCACCGACGGTGAACTCCGGCGGACAGAAGGCCGTCGCCAACGAGGAGTACTCGATCTTCGAGCGGGCACGCTCCACGCCGTCCGCCAGGATCTGCACGTGGTCGAAGGCCAGCGGCGCCGCCTGCTCGCCCTCTCGGCCGTACCCACCCTGGTTGAGCAGTGCGTCGACCGGCGCCCAGCGCGCGCTGTTCGCATCACCGCCGGCCCGCGGTGCGGGCAGATCGGGGGCGAGCGCCAAGTGGGCGACGCTGACGACCCGCATCCGCGGATCGCGCTTGGGGTCTCCGTAGGTGGCAAGCTGCTCCAGGTGCGCGCCGTTCACCTGAACGGGAGTGTCCGGAGAATGCGCGCACAGCCCCGTCTCCTCGACCAGCTCCCGGGCGGCGGCCGCCGACAGATCCTCGTCGTCGCGCACGAAGCCGCCGGGGAGCGCCCAACGGCCCTGGAACGGCGGCTCACCCCGGCGGACCGCAAGCGCGCAGAGCGCGTGGCGGCGCACGGTGAGCACGACCAGATCGACGGTGACAGCAAAGGGCGGGAAGGCCGACGGGTCGTAGGGCGACATGCCGCGATCATAGTCGTCTGCCTGACGATAAACAGCTCCTCCGGCATCCGATCCCGGCTCGATTCACCAGGCCCCGCGTCAGGTTCAGGCCACACCCACCACCGGTCCTCCTCCCGTGGGTCACACCCCCAGCTGCAGCCCGTCGGCCGCCTCCTCGACCATGGCGAGGCCGAGCCTGCTGACACGGACGGAGAACGGGGCTCCGGCGACGCGCAGCGCCGTCAGTCCCAGCTCCCCCAGAGGCGCGCAGCGGACGGGTCTCAGCGTCACCGTGCCCGACGGGGCGTCCGGCCGGATCCCGGCGAGCGCCGTGAGGAGCTGCACCCCGGCGGCCGCGGCGGTGGCCGCCGGGCGGCAGGCGGCGGGGTGCGGCAACGGAGCGCCGTCCTCCGTGCGCTGCTCCCCCGCGTACATCTCCGGCAGCCGGTAGCCGAACGTCTCGGCCGCGGCCATCACTCCCCGCAGCAGCGCACTCGCCTCTTTCTCGTAGCCGGCGGCGGCCAGACCCGAGACGGCGACCGCCGTCTCGTGGACACGGACGGCTCCGCCACGATGTCCGAAAGGGTTGTACGCGGCCTCCTTGACGCCCAGGCTCCGCAATCCCCACCCCGAGTCCATGGCGGGTCCGCCGAGGAGCCGGGCGAGCTGCTCGGTCTGCACCTTGTCGAGCAGTCCTGGTGCGAGCGCCCCCGAACCGAGGAGACCCGTGTCGAGGAGGTGGGCGGCACCGCCGGTGAGGAAGGGCACGGGGCGGCCGTCGGCCAGGCAGGCCGCGGCGGGCCGACCACCCGTGCGGTCCTCCACCCAGAAATCCTTCCGGAACGTGGACCGCAGCCGCTCCGCCCACTGCCGCAGGTCGGTACCGCCCGGACGGCCGTGTGCGTCGAGCAGGTCGGCGCCGAGCAGCGCGGCCCGATGGGCATGGGCCTGCGTCTCGCAGCGCGCGGGGCCGTCCGGATACGGGTCCGGCAGGCGTCCTCCGTCGCCGGCCGCCGCCAGCAGCCAGCGCAGGCAGCGCTCGGCCGCCGGCAGCAACTCCTCCGTCTCCTGCGCCGGCAGCCCCCAACGCCACGCCTCCGTCAGCAGAACCGGGAAGAGCAGTGTCGCCTCGATGCCCGTGCAGCCGGGCGGCAGATGCGGTCCCGTGTTGCGCAACGGCCCGGGGATCATGCCCGCCCGCGGTCCCTTGCCCACGAGTTGGCGACGGGCGAGCGTACGCAACGTCCCCACCGCGACCCGCGTGCCGAGCGGCAGCGCCATCCGGGCGGCCGCGAGGGCTTCGGCCGGAGCGAGACCGCAGCGCCATGGCGCCCCCGCGGCCAGGTGGACGTCGGTCGGATGCTCGGGGTCCCGCAGCAGCAACGCCTGAAGATCCTCCACGGACCGGTCCAGCAGGGTCCGGACCCTGGGATCGTCGCCGACGGCTCGCGCCGGGGCGAGGGAGAGCGACGCCCCGAGCCCGACCGCCCGCACCGGCCCCGCCCCCTCCGGCCGCACCCGCAGCTCCAGGCTCCAGGTGCCGCCCGGTGGGAGCTCCACCTCCCAGCGCAGCAGCCCGGCGGAGGCCAGCGCGTCCGCGGGAGCGGGGTGCGCGGTGACCACACAGTGCCCCGACGGCGAGGACCAGCGCATGCCCGAGTCGTGCACACTGGCGGGCAGTTCGGGCCCGGTGTTGCCGGACGCGACCGCACCGAGCTCCGCCAGATCCGTCCCGAGCGACACCTCCACGGGGAACCTCAGGGGGCGGCCTGCGGCGCTGCGCAGGACGATCCGCTCCGTACCGTCCGCGTACCGGGTCCGCTCGACGACCACGTCCGGATCCGGGCCGCCATCGGCGGACGGACGCAGCGTCGCGACGAAGCGGGCACGGTCCGCCGAGAGCATCCGTGCCTGCACGGCGATCGGCTCGCGCCCCGCCACCCGCACCTCGCAGCGGGACAGCAGCCTGCGCCCCGCGCGGTAGAACCCCTCGAGACCTCGGCCGGTCAGCTGCCCCTGATCCGTGGAGATCGCCAGCGCGGGCATGGCGACACAGATCAGCGTGGCGTGCGCGGGCGGCAGCTGTGCGGGGCGACGCGGCACGGCTGCCGGGGACTGCCCACCCGGCAGGCGTGGTGGGGTCGGGGTGGGTCGCTGGGGACCCTCCCTGCCGGAGACAGGAGACGGGGCGGGCAGGGGCATGAGGCGGCCTCTTCTGCGCTGTCCGCGCTGCGGGGAGTCGGAGGTCGTACGGCGGCTCGACCCAGGCACGGGTACCGCCACTCAGGTGAACGGACCTGCCCCGCCCCAAGTCACGCCCGCGGGGCGGGAAGCCACCCGGCCGGCCCCCGTCTTTCCCGTACGGCACCCCGGTGGGCGCTCGGCTCGCCCCAGTCCCCCGGTGCCGGGCTCCCGCGTTCATGCGTCGTTCGTTCATGTGTCGTTCCTCGCTGCGCGCCGGATGGTGCGACGGCGGTTCTGCGGCCCCGTGGCCGGCCTGTCGGTGGCCCGAGAACCAGTGCCATCCTTCTGGCGTACGGGGCGGCGGCGACGCGGAGCGATTCCCGCCGGCTCCGATGCGGCTTCCGCGGGCTCCGTGGGGAGCGGCAGTTCGGGCTGAAGGGTCGTCACGCTGCGGTCAGTTCGCTCCCTGCGCAAGCAGCGACGGATCGGCTCGGGGTCCAGGTCGCCGGTGCAGGCATGGTGCAGGAGTTGCGCGAAGGTGTAGCGGGGATCGGCGCACAGCGCCATGTCCAGGGCTTCCTGGCCTTCCGTGGTGTCACCGAGGGACCACGCGACCCAGCCCGCCAGGGACAGCGGCGCCGCGGCGTGCTCTCCGTAGGCGCCGACGCAGCGACGGGCCAGGGCCCTCCAGAGGCGAAGCGCTGGTGCCGCGATGTCGCCCTCCATCCATTCCGCCGCCTGATCACGCGTCGTACGGTCCTGCAGGCCGAGGATCAGCGCCGCCGCATCGTCGTGCGCGAGGAGTTCGTCGTCCTGGAGATCCGCCTCCAGCCTGTCGCTGACCGGCGGCGCGGCAGTCATCCGCGCCATGATCCTGCGGGCCAGGTCGAGCGTGTCGGCGGCCACCTCGGCGTGCCCGTCCTCCATCAGGATCCGGCGCACGATCGCCATGCCCGCCGCGTCGAGAGCCGCCTCCTGATCCTTCGCGGCGGCGGATTCCCACGGAGTGAGGCGCGCTCGCATCTCGCGCGGCGTGACGCCCACCTGCACACCGGCGTAGGCCGTGGCCGCGGCCAGGACCGACGTACCGGGCCGCAGCAGCGGAACGCCCTCCGGCGGGCAGCACTCCTGGTTCGGACAGCAGTAGGTCCAAAAGCGCCCCGCCGAGATGCAGACGACCTCAAGCACCGGCACGTCGAGGCTCCCGCAGGCGGTGCGGAGCACTTGTGCCAGCGGTCGAAGGCGCTCCATGACCTGCCGCCCGGATTCGGCGCCGACGGGCTCCGCGCACAGGAAGGCGACAATGCCGTCGGGCCGGGCTCCGCGCCGCTCGCAGCCGCCCACCAGGCACTGGGCGAGCTGCTCCGCGATGGGTGGCCAGTCCTCCGCGCGTCCGGGAATACCGAGGCGCACCCGCCCGCCGAACCGCCCCCGCTCGCCGTGCAGAGCGATGAGGACGACGCTCTCCTCGGGCCGGAACCCGAGCAAGTACGGCAGAGCATCCGCGAGTTCGGCCGGGGTGCGCAGGGTGACCAGCGGCTCGTCGATGGGATCGACGCGCTCGATGGAATCGATCGGAGCTGTGGGGCTGGTGGGGTCGATGGGCTCGATCGGAGGGGTGGGGTCGGTGGAGCCGATGGAGTCGGTCGGGTCGTTTTGTTCGCTGTGGTTCGCCATGCGCCGACTCTCCCGCGGATCACCAGATTCCGGTTTGCCCTGTGGATAACTACGATCAGGAGCACGCCAAGAGTTATCCACAGCACGGCCGACTCGTTCGCCTAATGTCAGACCCATCAGGTTGCATGGGGGCATGAGCAACGAAGATCTGCGCACGGCGGCCGATTCCGTACTCGCCCGCCTCGTCGGCGGCCCCGCGCCCGCAAGCGGCGACGTGCCACCGTCGGACGGTCCACGGCTGCGCGAGGACCAGTGGCGCGCGATCGAAGCGCTGGTCGCCGACAAGCGCCGGGCGCTCGTCGTGCAGCGCACGGGCTGGGGAAAGTCCGCCGTGTACTTCGTCGCGACCGCGCTGCTGCGGGAGCGGGGCAGCGGACCCACCGTGATCGTCTCCCCGCTGCTCGCGCTCATGCGCAACCAGGTCGAGGCGGCGGCGCGAGCCGGCATCAGCGCCCGCACGATCAACTCCTCCAACACGGAGGAATGGGAGACCATCCAGGCCGAGGTAGCCTCCGGCGACGTGGACGTCCTCCTCGTCAGTCCGGAGCGGCTGAACAACCCGGACTTCCGCGACCAGGTGCTGCCCAAGCTCGCCGCGGCCACGGGCCTGCTCGTGGTCGACGAGGCGCACTGCATCTCCGACTGGGGCCATGACTTCCGGCCCGACTACCGCCGGCTGCGCACCATGCTCGCCGACCTGCCGCCGGGCGTGCCCGTCCTGGCCACCACCGCCACGGCCAACGCGCGCGTGACGGCCGACGTGGCCGAGCAGCTGGGCACCGGCGGCAGCTCGGACGCGCTCGTGCTGCGCGGGGCCCTCGACCGGGAGAGCCTGAGCCTGAACGTGCTCCAACTCCCCAACGCCGCGCACCGGTTGGCCTGGCTCGCCGACCACCTGCACGAGCTGCCGGGCTCGGGGATCATCTATACGCTCACCGTCGCCGCCGCCGAGGAGATCACCGCTTTCCTGCGGCAGTGCGGGCACACCGTCACCTCGTACACCGGAAAGACGGAGAACGCAGACCGCCAGCAGGCCGAGGAGGATCTGCTCGCCAACCGCGTGAAGGCCCTGGTCGCCACCTCCGCCCTGGGGATGGGCTTCGACAAGCCCGACCTCGGCTTCGTGGTGCATCTCGGCTCCCCCTCCTCCCCGATCGCGTACTACCAGCAGGTCGGCCGCGCGGGCCGCGGTGTCGATCACGCCGAGGTGCTGCTTCTTCCGGGCAAGGAGGACGAGGCGATCTGGAACTACTTCGCCTCGCTCGCCTTCCCGCCCGAGGAGCAGGTCCGGCGCACGCTGGACGTGCTGGCGCAGGCGGGCAGGCCGCTGTCGCTGCCCGCACTGGAGCCGCTGGTCGAACTGCGCAGGTCACGGCTCGAGACGATGCTCAAGGTCCTCGACGTGGACGGTGCGGTCCGGCGCGTCAAGGGCGGCTGGACCTCCACGGGAATGCCCTGGGCGTACGACGCCGAGCGCTATGCCTGGGTCGCCAAGCAGCGGCAGACGGAGCAGCAGGCGATGCGTGATTACGCCACGACGACCGGCTGTCGCATGGAGTTCCTGCGGCGGCAGCTGGACGACGAGGCCGCGGCGCCCTGCGGGCGCTGTGACAACTGCGCGGGCGCGCGTTTCACCGACGCCGTGTCCTCCGGGGCACTGGACACGGCACAGGGCGAGTTGATCCGCGCAGGGGTCGACGTGGAACCCCGGAGGATGTGGCCGACCGGGCTCGCCGCGGTCGGCGTCGACCTCAAGGGACGTATCCCCGTGGGTGAACAGGCCTCCCAGGGCCGCGCGCTAGGGCGACTCTCGGACATCGGGTGGGGCAACCGGCTCCGGCCGATGCTCGCCCCGCAGGCCCCCGACGGACCGGTGCCCGACGACGTGGCGAAGGCCGTGGTCGGCGTCCTCACCGACTGGGCGAAGGGCCCCGGCGGGTGGGCCTCGGGCAGTGCCGACGCCCAGCCGAGGCCGGCCGGCGTCGTGACCATGTCGTCGCACACCAGGCCCCAGCTGATCCAGTCGCTGGGGGCGCGGATCGCCGAGGTCGGCCGCCTTCCGCTCCTCGGCTCCATCGAGTACGCCGCCGGAGCCGATGCGGCACACGTGCCGAGGACCAACAGCGCCCAGCGACTGCGTGCCCTCGACGGAACCCTGACGGTGCCGGCGGAACTCGCCGCGGCGCTCCAGGAGGCGGGCGGTCCCGTTCTGCTCGTCGACGATCAGACAGACAGTGGCTGGACCCTGGCGGTGGCCGCGCGCATGCTCCGCCGGGCGGGAGCCAAGGGGGTGTTGCCGCTGGTCCTGGCCGTGCAAGGCTGACGCAGGCGTCGATGCGGGGCGCCGTGGGCAGGGATATAGGCGGCGCATCACCAGATACCGGTCGGCGGCTCCAATTGCTCGTTGCCGCAAGGCGGTGCGACGGGAAGAATTGGCACTGCTCCCCGCGCGGCTCCCCGTGGCCCGGCAGTTCTGTGCCGCGGTGCGCTCCCCCAGTCCGACCCCGCCCTCTGGGCGCGTAGCCGAAGGGAGGACCGTGACCTTCGGATTCGCTCCGTCCGCTGCGGCATCGATGTCGGAGTCTTCGACGTCGGCTGAGATGTCCGCCGATTCCGCCAACCGACTGGCCCGGATGCTCGAGCCCGCGGAGTGGTCAGCCGCGGGAATTCCCCTGCTGCGCAATCCGCGTGAGGTCGTCAGCGGCCTGCATGCCCGGCATCGTCCGACGCCCGCGACAGCGGTCGTCGCCGTGCTCGATTCGGAGGAACGGCTCCGGGCGAGCGCTTCGTTCACCCGGCGGCCGAGTGCCGCGGACGGCTGGGTCTTCCGCAACGCGCTGCTCGCGCAGCTGCGCCGGGTCATCCCGCACGACCTGCGGCGCCGCACCCCGGTGCGCACCGCCGTCCTGCTCTACTGCCGTGACGGTGACGCGCGTTGGACGCAGGAGGACGGGGCGTGGATGTGGGGGCTGCGGGACGCCTGCACACTGCACGGGCTGCGGTGCGGTGCCTACATCACGCTGACCCGTGACGGCTGGCAGGTGCTGGGCGAGGGCCGTGGCGGCCGTCGGCCCAGTTCCGGCTCGAGCCCCGAGGCCTTCGCCGTAGCCGATCCACCGCCACCGCGCACCGGCGGCGCCGCGTCCGACGTACTGCGCCGGGCGGCGGCACGCTGAGGCGCCCGCCGTACCCCGCCGCAAGGCGGGCCACAGGCATGGTCCGGTGCGCGCCCGCCGCTTGCGCGTCGCGCGGTACGCGACGCACACAGCTCCGGGCTCAACCGGCCATGCCACGGACACCGGACACCCGACGCCGACCACCCGACACCCGGCCTCGGCAAGGCTGCCGGACCACGGAGGTCGGACAGCGGAAGCCAGAGGTCAGGTGCCGGACAGCGAACGTCAGACGCCCGCGCCCAGCATCGCGTTGATCCGCCGCGGGTCACCGCAGACGATCAGCAGGGCTCCGGCCCGGGTGAGCGCCGTCGGCAGGGCGCCGACCGCGATCTCCTCGCTGCCGCCGTTGACGGCGACGACGACCACGGGGCGGGACACGGCACGGTCCAGGGCGGCGGCGTCGGCGTAGAAGACGTCGTCACCCGCGTCGTGCTGAGCCCAGTAGGAGGCCTCGCCGAACGACAGCTCGTGGGTGGCCCACGGGTGCGGGTCGCCGGTGGTGATCACCAGGACCTCACCCGGAGCGCGGCCCGAGTCGAGCAGCAGGTCGACGGCTTCCTCGGCGGCGTCGAGCGCCCCCTCGACGGAGGCCGGGATCAGCTGGATCTGCGGAACCGAAGCACCCGCGTCCGCGGCGGAACCCGCGGGCGAACCAGCGGGAGCGACGGAAGCGGTGGAAGGTCCGGAAGCAGCCGGGGCGGGCAGCCCGGGCTTGGCGGCCGGCTCACGCGACGTGCGCTGTGCCGGCGGCGTCGGCCGGGCGGGGCCCGGTCGGCCTGGACGCGGCGCAGCCGCGGGACGCGGGCCGGGTACGGGGCGGGGGGTCGGCGTGATGCGGCCACTGGCCGGGGTCACGCGGGGACCCTGGGCACTCTCGTGAATCTGAGGCTCCTCGGGACTGAGAGGCATGCGTTGTTGTCTATCAAATGCCGATGCGCGGGGCATCAGCGGGTGGCACATGAGTGCGAGTTGGAACTGCTGAAAGCGTCAGAAATCGAAGCCGAGCTGGCCCTCGATCTGCGGAACGCTTTCTTCCGCCCAGCTGCGGGCCTTCTTGAGGTGCCGCCACTGGGGCAACGCATCAAGATACGCCCACGACATCCGGTGGTACGGGGTGGGCCCCCGCTCCGCCAGCGCGGCCTTGTGCACCGGCGACGGATAACCGGCGTTGGCCGCAAAACCGAAGTCTGCATGTTCGATACCCAGTTCGGCCATCATTTTGTCGCGCCGAACCTTGGCGATCACCGAAGCCGCAGCGACGGCCACACAGGATTGGTCGCCCTTGATCACCGTACGAACCTGCCAAGGAGTCCCGAGATAGTCGTGCTTCCCGTCGAGGATCACGGCTTCCGGACGCACCGGAAGGGCCTCCAGGGCGCGCACCGCGGCGAGCCGCAGCGCGGCGGTCATCCCCATGCCGTCGATCTCCTCGGGCGAGGAATGCCCCAGTGCGTAGGCCGTGACCCAGCTCTCCAGCTCCCCGGCGAGCGTCGCGCGCCGCTTGGGAGTGATCAGCTTGGAGTCGGTGAGCCCTTCGGGCGGCCTGCGCAGTCCCGTGATCGCCGCACAGACGGTGACCGGTCCCGCCCACGCTCCGCGCCCGACTTCGTCGACCCCGGCAACGATCTTCGCTCCGGTGGTAGCGCGAAGGGAGCGCTCGACGGTGTGGGTGGGTGGTTCGTACGGCATGGCGCCAGACAGCGTACGCCGCCGGATGCCACCCGCGACACCCAGGCCTACCGACGGAGCAGCGGAACCATGAACTGATCGATCAGTTCGGCGACATCCTCGCCTCTCCATTCGCTCCCGCACACCTCGGAGCGCTATATCGTCATCGCCGGAATGACGTCGCGCACGCAGGGATGCATGACCTCGGCGCGCGCCTCTCCGCGCTCGACTCCACGGCGTACGACCTCCTTGATCAGCTCCACGCTCGGCCCGATACCTGCGTCGGAGATCACTCCGTGGAACCGCTCGGCCGACACCGTGTCGCACTCGTGAAGCACGGCACGGAGAGCGAATCCGGGCCGCGAGAACGGCCTGCCGCTTCTCTGTGACCGCACGCACCGGTGACATCATCCTCGGCCGCCGCCGGGGCTTCATGGCCGGCGTCCTGTTCTTTGCCCGCGCCTCGTTCCTGGGCGGATTCGCCCAGGAACCCCGGTAGTTGCTGACGGTGCGGGCCCCGCAGCGCGTAGGTGGCGCGATTGCGACGTCCCGCCTCCCTGGCTTCGTGCCCCCTACATTGACGGCCGTCTCCGGAGTGGCCCGGTACGAGGCGGGCGCGGCATCCGGGCTGCTCAACGCGACGCGTCAGGCGGGCGGTTCGCTCGACCTGTCCATCCTGATCACGGTGCTCGACACGGTGAGCGCGGTGGGTCCAGCGTGCGGCTCACGGCGCCATCGGCAGGGACGTACGAACATGCCGGGCCGTTCACGGCGGCGAGGGCGGGCCCCCTCGCCGCCGTGAACGGCCCGGCGGACGTCGGCCGAAGCGCACCTCAGCGGTACGAGGTCTCCTCGCCGGCATCCTCGCAACCCGCCACGGACGCCATCAGCGGACGCTTCTCGATGATCTCCCGGGCCCGCGCCTCCCCCAGGCTGGTGGCGTACCAGGGCCCACGCTCGGCTCCGAGGCCGTTCGCGATGCCCTCAAGGACGCAGGAGCGCAGGGGCTCCTTCAGCCCGTCGACGGCCGGTGCGGCATCGGCGGACAGCCCGCGCGCGTACTCCAGGTCGAACTTCCCGGTGTCCTCGTAGCGCTGGACGTTGCGCTCGGCGATGAGTCCGTCGGGCGAGAGGAGCCCGAAGGCGAGCACTCCGGCCGCGGCACTCGCGGCGACGGCGCGCGGCAGCCACCGGGCGCCCCACACCCCGGCCGCCATGATCAGCACGACGACCAGGCCGAGCCAGAGCTCCACGGCCACGACCGACACCCTCAGCCGGGTCAGGCCGTAGGCGTCGACGTACATGTCCATGCGCCGCACCGCCGACGCCACGACGACGAGCGTGAGGGCGCACAGCGTGCCGAGCACGGCGCGCACCAGACCGCGGTCGCGCGACCCGTCACGCGGCGCCCAGCGCAGGGCGAGGACGATGACGACCAGGGTGAGCAGCGTGGCGAGCAGCAGCTGCCAGAAGCCCTGGCGCGCATACGCGGCGTACGAGAGGTCCGTCTTCTCGAGGACCGCGTCGTAGCCACCGAAGAGCACGGCAAGCTGCACCACGTTGAACGCCGCGAACAGCAGGTTCAGGACGATCAGCGGCAGCGCCCACTCGACGCGGCCCCGCTCCCGGCCGGGACCCACGACGAGCCGGTCCCAGCGCACGGGCGCGGCAGCGGTGTGCGCCGCGGCGAGCGCTCCGACGACACCGACCGCGAAGAGCAGCACACGCCAGGGCCCGTCGGAGACGGAGGCATCGGGCATCAGATCGCCGAGCAGCCCCGCGAAGGCGGCGTCGGCCCCGGCGAACAGCGCGCCGAAGACCAGCAGCAGCACGGCGGTCACCCCGCCCGCCCGCAGCACGGGCCCGCTCCGGGACCCGCTCGCGCGGCCCCGCATCCCGCGCCAGGCCCAGCCCACGCCGGAGAGCACCGCGTCGAAGAGGCCGAGCGGGGCGAGCAGGATGCCGGGCCAGGTGCGGCAGCCGTGCAGGGCGAGCGAGCCGAGCGCGACGGCGGAGACGACGGCGAGGAACGAGGGCCAGCCCGCGTCCCGCAGCGCGGGCACGGCCAGCAGCACGAGGCCACCGACCGCCCAGACCAGTGTCCAGGGGCGCGGACTGCGACCGGCCTGTTCGGCGGCGAAGTACGCGGCGAGCGCGGCAGGCACCGCCACGATCAGCAGATTGAGCGCGAGCCCGTCACCGAGCAGCAGCATGCTCAGCAGGCCGGTCGCGAACACCGCGCCGAGCGTGCCGGTGCGGACCGGGGCGGGCGGGTCGGAGCGCAGATCGGCCAGGAACGGCTCGTGCTCGTAGCCGCCCGCCGGGTACGCCCAGTCGCTACGAGGCTCTGGGCTCCCCTCCGCGGCGCGCGGGGCGGGCACGGCGTCCTCGGGCTCCTCGGGCTCTTCGGGCTCCTCAGCGGCCTCAGGCGCCTCGGCGTGGCTGTCTGCTCGTGGCTCCCTGAGCGGATCTCTCCGCACATCTCCTGGTGGCTCCGCGACACCGCTGCTGGGTGGCTCCGCCACATCATTTGGTGGATCTGCCACATCTGATGGCTCAGGCGTGGACGGTGAATCGGACACGGGACCCCCTCCCGGCCGGTCCGCACGTGCAGCAGACGGCACGCACGCGTGGCGGGGCCGCCGGGCGACCGGCATCTCGTTGAGGACGCGCAAGTCATGATCAACTCGCGGCCTGGCCGTAAGAGTAGCCGCGAGGCCGGTGGCGGCCCCCGCATCGCCCACGCTGTGGCATGACCGTGACAGACACGCCGGAACCACGAGCCCCTGAACCCCGGACCGCCGAGGCGCCAGGACTTCGGAACCCCGAAGCCAGCCCCCCGCAACCCCGAAGTCAGCCCCCCGCGACCGGCACCCAGTCGGGCAACGCCTCGGTCCGTTCCAGCCACTCGCCGGAGGGCGTCCCGCCCTCACCGGAGCCGATCACTCCGCCCACGATGGCGCAGGTCGTGTCCATGTCGCCGCCCACCTGTGCGGTGGACCAGATGGCCTGCTCATAGGAGCCAAGGCCGCGAGCGGCCGACCACAGTGCGAACGGCACCGTGTCATGGGCGGTCGTACGACGGCCACAGCCGAGGACCGCGGCGACCGTCGCCGCATCCCCGTAGTCGAGCATGTCGCGGGCCCTGCGCAGCCCCGCTCCCACGGCGCTGCGGGGCACGAGGTCGATGACGCCGTCCAGCAGCGCCTTCGGCGCGGGCGGCCCCGCGGGATCGGCGGCGAGCGCCGCGGCGGCGGCCACCGCCATGGCTCCCACGACCGCCTCACGGTGCTGATGCGTGGGGTAGGCGGAGATCTCCGCCTGGTGCGTCGCCTGCTCCGGATCGTCCGCGTACCAGGCGCCGAGCGGCGCGATCCGCATGGCCGCGCCGTTGCCCCAGGAGCCCTGCCCCTTGAAGAGCGCGGAGGCCAGCTCCCGCCAGTCCCCGCCCTCCCGGACCTGCCTGAGCAGCCGGTTCACGGCAGGGCCGTAGCCGCGGTCGAAGTCATGGTGCTGGGCGAAGGAGAGGGCGAGCGCGTCCTGGTCGATCCGGTCGTGCCGGACCAGGACCGCGACCACGGAGCAGGCCATCTCGGTGTCGTCGGTCCACTGCCAGGGGCCTGGGGGCGCTTCCCGGCGCTTCAGCAGCGGGTAGTTGGCGGGCACGAAGAACTGAGAGCCCAGTGCGTCCCCCACCGCCAGTCCACGCAGGCTGGCCAGAGCGCGGGCCAGGCGCCGGTCGGGAGAGGAGTCAGCGGTCATCGCCCTGCCACTCTATCCGGTGACGCCGTACGGTTCGGGTTCGCGCCAGCGTTCGAAGGGCCGGTCCAGGGTGTACTTGCCGTCGTCGCCGAGCACCAGCGTCCGCATCTCGCCGTTCCCGGGGTTGGAAAGGGACTCGAAGTCCGCCACCGACCAGTGGAACCAGCGCATGCAGAACAGCCGCATGGTCAGGCCGTGGGTGACGAGAAGGACGTTCGGCGGATGGTCCGGAGCCTCGAAGCTCCGGTACAGGCTCTCCAGGAACGCCCCCACCCTGTCGTACACGTCGGCTCCCGATTCACCCTGGGCGAAGCGGTAGAAGAAGTGTCCGTACGCGTCGCGGTAGGCCTTCTGCAGCTTGACGTCGTCCCTGTCCTGCCAGTTTCCCCAGTCCTGCTCCCGCAGCCGCGGCTCCTCGCGCACCCGTACGAGGTCGGGGTCGAGCCGCAGGGCGCGGAAGGTCTCATGCGTACGGCGATAGGGCGAGACGTACACGCTCACCCGTTCCGAGCCGACGGCGTCCCGCAGCCGCGCGCCCGTCTCGTCCGCCTGCCGCCACCCCTTCTCGGTGAGCGCCAGCGCGTGGTCGGGTTCACGCTCGTACACGGTGTCGTCGGCGTTTCCGTCCGACTCGCCGTGCCGGACAAGGAAGATGCGCCGCGGACGTGCCATACGGAAACACTAGATCGGCCCTTCCCACAGGGCTCAACCGGTCCGCCGTCCGGGCTCCATCCGGCGTATACGGCCGCCACCCGCTCCCCCAGCCGCACTGTCACCCGCGCCGACGCCGCAGCAGGTCACCCCCGCGCGGCCTCACACCGTCCACGACGGCTCCAGTTCCACGATGTCACCGGCCAGCGCCGCGACATCGGCCTCCGTCTGGGCGCGCAGCGAGAGGCGCTCCACGCGTTCTCTTCGGTACTTGCCGTGCTCGGCGGCCGACAGCCACATCGACAGGACGAGGAACTCATGTCCGGGCGCCTCCCCGAAGAGCCCGCGCACCATTCCCGGAGAGCCCGCCATCGCCGGGTTCCAGACCTTCTCCTGCATCAACGCGAAGTGCTCGACCCGCGCCTCGTGGACCCGGCAGTGCGCCACCCGCACCACGTCGGCGTCCGCGAAGCGCGGCTCGAAGCCCGTCTTCACGTCGAAACGGTGGTCGAAGAGCTTGCTCTGGATGTCCTTGAAGGTGCCTGACTGCGTGGCGGCAAGCCGGTCGTGGGAGCGTGCCATGAAGGAGTCGTAGAAGGCCCGGCTCTCCCAGAAGGCGAAAACGTGTGCCACACCCGGCCGCTCCCGACTCCACCCTCCACCCTGTCCCCGGAACCCCGGCTCCCCCAGAAGCCCCGCCCACTTTCGCTGTCCCCGCTCGAACCCCCGTCGGTCCACCACGGTGCAGCGAATCCACTTGACCAGCACCGCGCCATCGTACGGCGCGGAGCGTGGCGCGGGTCACGCTCCGGCGTAGTGCATCCGGATCAGCTCGGCGCGGTCGTCGGCGTTCAGTTCAATACCGAACTCACGGTCGAGCACTTCCCCCAACTCCTGGGTGGATACGCCGCGTTCGTCCGAAGTGCCGTCCGGTCGCGCCACCGTCAGGCGCGCGCCGATCAAGGTGCGGCGCGCCTCCGGAGCCGCCCTCTGGATCACCGGGCGGCGGATGAATGAGGACATGGGGTGGGTCGATGTGTAGTGGTTCATCACTACGTAGTCGACGGGAAGGCGTTCTTCCAGTGTGTATTCGTAGAGATCGAACCAGCCGTCCGCCTCCTCGGTCCGCAACACCCGCGCACCGTTTGATTCCTGGACGATCCCGAACCGCCACTCTCCTTGTCGTACGTCCTGCTCCACGTCGCCCTCGTCCCCCATGGGGATCGGTTCGAGCAGCCCTTCGGCGCCGAAACCGACGTCACAGTGCCACTGGCGCCCGTCCGCCTCGACCCTCAGGAGCATGTGCGTCACCGCGCGACGCGACGAGGCACCCGCCCTGACCCGGGCGCCGAGCCCCTTGACGGCGAAACCGATCCGGTCCAGAGCCGCCGCGAACAGGAGGTTCTGCTCGTAGCAGTAGCCGCCCCTGCGCCGCCGCACGAGCTTGTCCTGCAGCGCCGGCAGATCCAGCGGTACGGGCCGGCCGAGCATCGTCTCCAGGTTCTCGAAGGGGATCGCCGCCACATGCGCCCGGTGGAGCGCACGGAGCGTGTCGAAGTCGGGCTTCGCCTCTCCTTCGTGGCCGAGCCTGGCCAAGTAGGCCTCGATGTCCAGTTCTTCCCCGTTCCATGCCATGGGCCCATGATCTACGCGCCCGCGTACGCCCGCCACCAGACCTGCCCGCGGCGGCCCAACAGCCTTACTGACCAGGAAACTTCAGCGATGTCACTCATTCGTCGTAGCGTGTCTGTAGGACACGTCGTGCGGACATGACTGGTGCGTAGGCGTCAGCCGGGACTACGAGGAGGGGGAACTCTGTGAGCAGTGTCAGCAAGGGGATCAAGAAGGTCGAGGTGGGGCTCAAATGGGATCCGAGCCCTGCCGGCACGCCTCCCCATGATCTCGACATCATCGCCGCGACGTACTTGGCACACGCTCCGTACGACAGCCCGGTGTATCTGGTGCACTTCGACAGCCGCGCCCCCGACGGGACGATCACCCTCAACAGGGACAGCAAGACGGGTCAGGGCTTCGGCTTCGACGAGGTCATGACCCTGGAGCTCGACCGTCTCGCGGCCTCGTACGCGCGCGTGGTGGTCGGGGTGGCCATACAGCCCCACGAGGAGCCCAAGGTGTTCGGCGACATCCCGAACACTGCGGTGCGCATCCGCGAGGGCTACACCGACCTCGCGCAGAGCGACCTCTCCACGGTCTCCGGGCACACGGCCGCCACGATCGCCGAGTTCACCCGGGACGCATCGGGGGCTTGGTCCTTCCGCGAGATCATCCGCGGGTTCGAAGCCGATCCGACGTCGTTCGCGGCGGTGATGGGCACCGAGTTCTGAGGACGGACGCGCCCGGGAACGAGGACGTGGCGCGGCGGGAAACGCCAAGGGCGGTGGTGCCGATTTCTCGGCACCACCGCCCTTGGCGTTCAGGCTTCGCTCCCGGCTAGTGCCCGGAGCTCCCGCTCAGTACGGGAATCAGCTGCAACCGCTGGTCGAGCCGCAGCCCTCGCAGATGTAGCAGGAGCCGGCCCGCTGCATCTTCGTCCCGCAGGAGAAGCACAGCGGCGCGTCGGCCTGGATGCCCAGCTGCATCTCCACGAGCTCGGCGCTGGTGTGCGCCTGCTGCGGAGCGGGCTTCTCGGCCTCGACCTTCGGCACGGCGACCGACTTCAGGACCTCGGGCTGCCGCGGGGCGGACTGGGCCAGGCCCTCGACGTCGACCTCGGACTCGTCCAGGGACGGCTCGTACGAACCGGTCTCCAGGTGCCGCTGACGCTCCTCGGCGGAGTGGATGCCGAGCGCGGAGCGGGTCTCGAAGGGCAGGAAGTCCAGCGCCAGGCGGCGGAAGATGTAGTCGACGATCGACTGCGCCATCCGCACGTCCGGGTCGTCCGTCATGCCGGCCGGCTCGAAGCGCATGTTCGTGAACTTCGAGACGTACGTCTCCAGCGGAACGCCGTACTGCAGGCCTACGGAGACGGCGATCGAGAAGGCGTCCATCATGCCCGCGAGGGTCGAGCCCTGCTTGGACATCTTCAGGAAGACCTCGCCGAGACCGTCGTCCGGGTAGGAGTTGGCGGTCATGTAGCCCTCGGCGCCACCCACGGTGAAGGAGGTGGTGATCCCCGGGCGGCCCTTGGGAAGGCGCTTGCGGACGGGGCGGTACTCGACCACCTTCTCGACCGCGGCACGGATCGTGTCCTCGGCCTTCTCGGTGACCTCGGCGTTCCCGTCGCCCTTCTTCTTGGCGGAGAGGGGCTGGCCGACCTTGCAGTTGTCGCGGTAGATGGCGAGCGCCTTGACGCCCATCTTCCACGCCTCGTAGTAGACCTCTTCGACGTCCTCGACAGTGGCCGTCTCGGGGAGGTTCACCGTCTTGGAGAGCGCGCCGGAGATCCACGGCTGGATGGCCGCCATCATCCGGACGTGCCCCATCGCGGAGATGGAACGCTCGCCCATCGCGCAGTCGAAGACCTCGTAGTGCTCGGGCTTCAGACCGGGGGCGTCGATCACATTGCCATGGTCGGCGATGTGGGCGACGATCGCCTCGATCTGCTCCTCCTGGTAACCCAGGCGACGCAGGGCCTGCGGCACGGTGCCGTTGACGATCTGCATCGAGCCGCCGCCGACGAGCTTCTTGAACTTGACCAGGGCGAGGTCGGGCTCCAGGCCCGTGGTGTCGCAGGACATCGCGAGACCGATGGTGCCGGTCGGGGCGATGACGGACGCCTGGGAGTTACGGAAACCGTTCTTCTCGCCGAGGCGCAGCACGTCCTGCCAGGCCTCCGTGGCGGCGGCCCAGATCGGCGTGTCCAGGTCGTCGACGCGGGGCGCCGTGGCGTTGGCGTCGGAGTGCTGCTTCATGACGCGCTTGTGCGGGGTCGCGTTCTTGGCGTAGCCGTCGTACGGGCCGACGACCGCGGCGAGCTCGGCGGAACGCTTGTACGACCGACCCGTCATCAGGGAGGTGATGGCGCCGGCCAGGGAGCGGCCGCCGTCGGAGTCGTACGCGTGACCGGTGGCCATCAGCAGGGCGCCGAGGTTGGCGTAGCCGATGCCCAGCTGGCGGAAGGCGCGGGTGTTCTCGCCGATCTTCTGCGTCGGGAAGTCCGCGAAGCAGATCGAGATGTCCATCGCGGTGATGACCAGCTCGACGACCTTGGAGAAGCGCTCGGCGTCGAAGGACTGCGTGCCCAGGCCGTCGTCCTTGAGGAACTTCATCAGGTTCAGCGAGGCGAGGTTGCAGGACGTGTTGTCCAGGTGCATGTACTCGCTGCACGGGTTCGAGCCGTTGATGCGGCCGGACTCCGGGCAGGTGTGCCAGGCGTTGATGGTGTCGTCGTACTGGATGCCGGGGTCGGCACAGGCCCAGGCGGCCTCGGCCATCTTGCGGAAGAGCGACTTGGCGTCGACCTCCTCGATGACGTCGCCCGTCATGCGGGACGTCAGACCGAACTTGCCGCCCTCCTCGACCGCCTTCATGAACGTGTCGTTCACACGGACCGAGTTGTTGGCGTTCTGGTACTGGACGGACGTGATGTCGTCGCCGCCCAGGTCCATGTCGAAGCCCGCGTCACGCAGGGCGCGGATCTTCTCCTCTTCCTTCACCTTGGTCTCGATGAAGCCCTCGATGTCGGGGTGGTCGACGTCGAGGATGACCATCTTGGCCGCGCGGCGCGTGGCGCCACCCGACTTGATGGTTCCCGCGGACGCGTCGGCACCGCGCATGAAGGAGACCGGTCCCGAGGCGTTGCCTCCGGAGGAGAGCAGTTCCTTGGAGGAACGGATGCGGGAGAGGTTCAGGCCGGCGCCGGAGCCGCCCTTGAAGATCATCCCCTCTTCCTTGTACCAGTCCAGGATCGAGTCCATGGAGTCGTCCACGGCCAGGATGAAGCAGGCGGAGACCTGCTGCGGCTGGGGCGTGCCGACGTTGAACCAGACCGGCGAGTTGAAGCTGAAGATCTGGTGCAGGAGGGCATACGCCAGCTCGTGCTCGAAGATCTCGGCGTCGGCGGGCGAGGCGAAGTAGCTGTAGTCCTCGCCGGCCTTCCGGTAGGTCTTCACGATGCGGTCGATCAGCTGCTTGAGGCCGGTCTCGCGCTGCGGGGTGCCAACGGCCCCGCGGAAGTACTTGCTGGTGACGATGTTGACCGCGTTCACCGACCAGAAGTCGGGGAACTCGACGCCACGCTGCTCGAAGTTGACCGAGCCGTCGCGCCAGTTGGTCATGACGACGTCTCGGCGCTCCCAGACCACCTCGTCGTACGGATGCACGCCGGGCGTCGTATGGATGCGCTCGATACGCAGACCCTTGCTGGCCTTGGATCCCTTGGCGCGGGAACCTCGTGCCGGGCCGCTCGTCGTCTCGGTCATGCCGCCTCCCTGTATCAGGCTAAAACGCCCTGAAGTGCCACGTTCTTCCCGTGACACGGTGTTGTCTGGTGCCGCGAAAACCCGCGAAGGTCACCGCAACAGGTCTGTGTGTGCCGCCGTCGGCCGTTCAGCCGGTCAGTCGGCGGCAGTGGCGGGCACCGGGACTTCGACAGTCCCTCCGGGCCCGCAGTCTTTCGCGCCGCGCTCGCCGCCGGCGCCCTGCGGCTCGTCGTCGAGCCGCTTTTCCCGCTGGTCCCTCAGCTCCCCGATGGCAGCCTCGAAGTCCTCGAGCGAGTCGAACGCCCGATACACGGACGCGAAGCGCAGGTAGGCCACGAGGTCCAGCTCCTGCAGCGGACCGAGTATGGCCAGACCCACGTCGTGCGTGGTCAGCTCGGCGCTTCCGGTGGCCCGCACCGCCTCCTCGACCCGCTGGCCGAGCTGGGCGAGGGCGTCCTCGGTCACCGGACGCCCCTGGCACGCCTTGCGTACGCCGTTGATCACCTTCGTACGACTGAAAGGCTCGGTCACGCCGCTGCGCTTGACCACCATCAGCGAACACGTCTCCACCGTCGTGAAACGACGGGAGCAGTCGGGGCACTGACGGCGCCTGCGGATCGACGTGCCGTCATCGGTGGTGCGACTGTCGACCACGCGACTGTCGGGGTGCCTGCAGAAGGGGCAGTGCATGGAACTCCCAACCCTCCTTCATGACACGACTCGTAGGCCTCAACAGGCCCATGAGGCCCTCGAAGCAGCCCCCAGCATAGGCGATGCCCGAGGCCTGAAAAGACCGGGGACCACAACTTCTGGGCTGTGGTTGCAATCCAACCACTAGATCTGGGGTTTGGCCGTAAATCCGACGCCATCGCGTGTCGCGTACTCGCGGCCCTCCGCGAACGATACGAGCCCGCCTCGCGCGCCGCACGGGAAGGGGGGCGGTGCCAGGTTGACCGCGCAACCAGTGGCAGTATGGGAGCCCCACTGAGGGGGTCACGACCCCGGCGGTGAAGCGTACCGTAATGAACCGAAATGCCATTCGGCTCGAACGTTAGCCATACACCCAGACGCATGATCACGGCAGGCCTTCTGCGATTTTTCACTCGAACGTGTGTTTGGCGCAACCTTTCGAAAGCAACTACCGTTGGCTAACTAGGGAGAACATCTCGAGAGGGGCCGACAGACGTGACCACCACCGCAGACAGCGCCACCATCACTGCCCAGGACCGCCAGAGCCGACTCGAGCCGGTGCATGCCATGAATGACGCAAGCACGAACCAGGAGGGCCCCAAGCCCACACGCTCCCTACCGGGCCGACCTCCTGGAATCCGCGCCGACAGCTCGGGGCTCACGGACCGGCAGCGCCGGGTCATCGAGGTCATCAGGGACTCGGTGCAGCGGCGGGGCTACCCGCCGTCCATGCGGGAGATCGGCCAGGCGGTAGGCCTCTCCAGCACCTCATCGGTGGCCCATCAGCTGATGGCCCTGGAGCGCAAGGGCTTCCTGCGCCGTGACCCGCACCGCCCGCGTGCGTACGAGGTGCGTGGCTCGGACCAGCCGAGCAGCCAGCCCACGGACACGGCAGGCAAGCCCGCCGCTTCGTACGTGCCGCTGGTCGGCCGCATCGCCGCCGGTGGCCCGATCCTCGCCGAGGAGTCGGTGGAGGACGTCTTCCCGCTCCCCCGGCAGCTGGTCGGTGACGGTGAGCTGTTCGTCCTCAAGGTCGTCGGCGACTCAATGATCGAGGCCGCTATCTGTGACGGCGACTGGGTGACGGTCCGCCGCCAGCCAGTCGCCGAGAACGGCGACATCGTGGCCGCCATGCTGGACGGCGAGGCGACGGTCAAGCGGTTCAAGCGCGAGGACGGACACGTGTGGTTGCTGCCTCACAACTCCGCGTACCAGCCCATCCCCGGTGACGAGGCGACGATCCTCGGCAAGGTCGTGGCGGTGCTGCGGCGGGTGTGAGCCTCCGCCCCTGACCGGGCCCCGGAACCAACTGCGCCGGTTCCGGGGCCCTGCTGTGTCCCGGGGGCTTCTGTGTCTCGGGGGGCTGCTGTGTCCGGTGGCACTGCTTCCGGACCTGCTGCGTCCGAAGGCCTACCGCGTACCGGCCCTGCTGCTTCCGGGCCGGTCCGCGCCTACTCCTCGCCGGCCTCGTCCTCGCCTGTGTCCGTGGCGGTGTCCTCGTCGGCGTCCTTGATCGTGACCGTGGCCTTCGCCGCCGCGTCGATCGCGGCCAGCGAGCGCCGCGCCTGATTGCGGTCCGTCGTGTACCAGAAGTCCGGCAGCGAGGCCTTCAGATAGCTGCCGTAGCGGGCGGTCGCGAGCCGCGGGTCCAGGACGGCGACCACTCCGCGGTCCGCGGAGGCCCGCACGAGCCGTCCCGCACCCTGCGCCATCAGGAGCGCCGCGTGGGTCGCGGCGATCGCCATGAAGCCGTTGCCACCGGCGTCCTCCACCGCCTTCTGGCGGGCGCTCATCAGCGGGTCGTCCGGGCGAGGGAAAGGGATCTTGTCCATGACCACCAGCTGGCAGCTGGCACCCGGCACATCGACGCCCTGCCACAAGGAAAGCGTCCCGAACAGGCAGGTCTGCGGGTCCGCCGCGAAGTTCTTGATCAGCTCGCCCAGCGTCTCCTCGCCCTGGAGCAGGATCGGCACGTCGAGCCGCTCGCGGAGCTCTTCGGCGGCGTTCTGAGCGGCGCGCATGGACGAGAACAGACCGAGCGTGCGCCCGCCTGCCGCCTCGATCAGCTCGGCCAGTTCGTCGATCATGTCGCTGCGCGTGCCCTCGCGGCCCGGCCGGGCCAGGTGCTTGGCGACGTACAGGATCCCCTGCTTGCGGTAGTCGAAGGGTGAGCCGACGTCGAGGCCCTTCCACACCGGGGCGTCCTCGGACTCGGTGCCCTCGGGGGCGAGCCCCAGGGAGGCTCCCACTCCGTTGAAGTCGCCGCCGAGCTTGAGGGTGGCCGACGTCAGAACCACCGAGCGGTCGCTGAAGAGCTTCTCCCGGAGCAGGCCCGAGACGGACATAGGCGCCACGCGCAGCGAGGCTCCGAAGCGGTCATGGCGCTCGTACCAGACGACGTCCCACTCGGAGCCGTTCGCGATGCGCTCCGCCACGTCGTGGATCGACTCGACGGACGCGAGGGCCTGCTTGCGTACGGCGTCCTCGTCCTGGACCGACTTGTCGCGGGTGGAGCCGAGCGCCGAGATCACCGTGCGGGCGGCGTCGCGCAGGGCCATCAGTGCGTACCCGAGGTCCTCCGGGACCTCCTCGAGACGGCCGGGGAGAGCCAGCTCCATCACGCGCTCGAAGCCCTCGGACGCGGTCTGGAGCTGGTCGGCGACCTTCTCGTTGACGAGCTTGGACGCTCGGCGCACCGCGCGGTTGACCTGGCCCGGAGTGAGCTCGCCGGTGGCGACGCCGGTGACGCGGGAGACCAGCTCATGGGCCTCGTCCACGATCAGCACTTCGTGCTGGGGAAGGACCGGGGCACCCTCGATGGCATCGATCGCAAGGAGCGCGTGATTGGTGACGACGACCTCGGAGAGCTTGGCCCGCTCGCGCGCGGCCTCGGCGAAGCACTCCGCTCCGTACGCGCACTTCGTCGCTCCCAGGCATTCCCTGGAGGAGACGGACACCTGGGACCAGGCACGGTCGGAGACCCCGGGAGTGAGGTTGTCCCGGTCACCGGTCTCGGTCTCGTCCGCCCAGTCGCGCATCCGCAGCAGGTCCTGGCCGAGCTTGCTGGTGGGGGCGGCGGCCTCGAACTGGTCGAAGAGGCCGGGGCCCTCCTCCTCTTCCTGCGGCACTCCCTCGTGGAGGCGGTGCAGGCACAGGTAGTTCGAGCGGCCCTTGAGCATGGCGAACTGGGGGCGGCGGCGCAGCAGCGGATGCAGGGCGTCCACCGTCCGCGGCAGGTCGCGCTCCACGAGCTGGCGCTGCAGCGCCAGCGTGGCGGTCGCGACCACCACGCGCTCGCCGTGCGCGAGGGCGGGCACCAGATAGCCGAGGGACTTGCCCGTGCCGGTGCCGGCCTGGATCAGCAGGTGGGAGCCGTCGTCGATCGCCTCGGCGACGGTCTCGGCCATCGTCACCTGGCCAGGGCGCTCTGTGCCGCCGACAGCGGTGACGGCGGCGTGCAGGAGCTCGGGAAGGGAGGGCTTTGTCATAGCGCGACCACCCTACGGGTCTCCACTGACAATCCCTCGATCAAGGCTGATGGAGGGGGTTCGGCACGCTCCCGTGCACGGCGGCGTGCGGGCGTTCGGGGCGGTCCCGGTAGCCGTCCAGGTGGAGCCGGTTGCGGTTGAGGCACAGCCGCTCGATGCGCGGGGCGAGCAGGTCGAACATCTCGTACCGCTCCTTGAGCCGCGGGGCACGCGCCTGATGGCGGAGGATCTCCGCGCGGACGAGCGACCAGAAGTCGCTCTCCGGGACGCCCAACTGCTCGTGGCAGAGCGGGGCGAGATAGCGGAAGACGCCCACGAAGAGCCCGGAATGGATGAACTGCGTGAGGAAGTCGGGGCGTTCGGTGAGCAGTACGTCCCTTACGTCGTCCGGCATCGACGTGTGCTCCGGAAGCGCCTCGGCGCTGACGTTGACGTCGTCGACGAAATCCTTCACCGCGAGCCGGACGGGTACGTCGTTGTCGTCGAAGACGACGATGGCGTTCTCCCCGTGAGGGGAGAACACGGTGCCGTACCGGTAGAGGAACTGAAGGAGCGGCGGCAGCAGCGCGGAGAAGAGATGGCGCAGCCAGACCTCAGGGGTGAGGCGCGAGCGCTCGACCAGCTCGGCGACGAAGGCCCTGCCGTGCGGGTCGGTGTGCAACAAGGAGGCGAGCGTGCGGGCGCGCTCATCGGGAGCGAGATACCGGCTGATCGGTTCGCGCCAGATGGCACCGAGCAGTTCCTTGTACTGGTACGGGACCTCGGGAAGGCCGTCGTACAGCGGGTGCGCGACGGTCACCGACGCGACCTCGCCGAGCAGGATCACCCGGCATTCGTCGCGCAGGAAGGGGTCGGCGTCGCGCAGGGCGTGCATCCAGGCGGTGACGGCGGGGGCGGCCAGGGTGCGCTCGGTCGGCAGCCCGCGCCACACCAGGGTGTTGAGGACCGAGAGCGGCAGCTTCACGGTGTGCCGGTCGGGGCGGGACACATTCAGGAACGTACGAATGGACTGCTGGGGCAGTCGCAGATCGCTGTCGGTGGTGAGCGGCACGATCGTTCCGGCGGCGACGGAAGGGGCGAAGAGGGGCAGGACGACGTCGTCCCATTGCCACGGGTGCACCGGCAGGTAGAGGTAGGCGTGCGGGTCGAGGCCGCGTGCCCTGAGTATGCCCGCGAAGGACTCCCTGGTGGCGGGGGTGAGTTCGCGTGCGTAGAGCCGCTCCGCGGTGTCCAGGCCGGAGACGCCTCGGTAGGCGGCGAGGTCGGTGTGGACCGCGATCCAGGGAAGCCGCGCGCTGAGGCGGGCCTCGGGGGCCCAGCGGGCGGTGTCACTGGCGGAGAACCCGATGCGGCCCTTGTTGAGGACGAGCCAGGGGTGGCCGGTCTGATGCCCTTCGAGTTCCGCGTAGCCGAGGTCGGCCAGCTGTGCCGCGGTGAGGGCGGTCCGGTCGAGCCGGGCGTCGGCGGAGAGCGTGACGGTCAGCTCGCGGATGAGGTGGCCGAGCGTGGCGCCGTCGATGCCCAGGGTGCGGCGGGCGCGGGTGAGGAAGCGGAGAGGGTCGTCGAAGGGGCGCGGTGGTCCCTCACCCTCGGCCAGGGCCAGGCTGGCGGGGTCGACGTGCCAGCTGCCGTACGAGCCGCGGCGGGCGCGGAAGAGGAGACGGGGGGCCGCCGGTCGCTCGTCCTGTGGGTGGTTCCCGTACCCGTTTGCGTCTCTGTCTCTGCCTCTGTCCCCATCGTCGCCGGCGCTATCGCCATCGGCATCGGCATCGGCATCGGCATCGGCATCGAGGCGGATGCTGTAGCTGTCCGTGTCGCCCGGCGGTCCGGTGGGGGCGGGCTCGATGATCTCTTCATAGGCGAACTCGCCGACCATTTTCGCGAGGAGGCGGCGCCCCGCCCTCGCCCATCTGTCCGGGGTCAGCTCGGGCGGGTCATGGAGAGCGGACGGTTCTCGGGACGTCGGGGGAACGGACGGATTCGGCACGGGGACTCCTCAGGGAGGGAACCGGATCAGGTCGAGCGGTGTACCAAGAGTGACGGGGTCATAGCACTGCGCGCAGGGCCCGGTCACGGACCATGAGCGCCGCGCGCTTGTCGGGGAGATCCACCTCGGCGGCAAAGCGGAAGCCGGCGCTCAAAAACGCGGAGACGGAGGGGGTGTTGCGCAGGTCGGGTTCTGCGATGACGCGTGCGCATGCGGCGCGACGGTCGAGCACAAGGTCGGCGACGGCTCTCAGCAGCGAGGTGCCGAGCCCCCGGCCGCGGTCGGCGACACCGCCGATGAGGAGGTGAAGACCGGTGTCGTGCGGGCGGGCCGGGTAATGGCGGGCCAGGGCGTCGAGGTCCGCGCGGTAGACCTCCCAGTAGCTCATCGGCGTGCCGTCCAGAACACCGAGGCAGGGGACGCTGCGGCCGTCGCCGTCGAACTGGTCGCGCAGATGCGCCTCCGTGACGGCATCGGGACCGGCCAGTTCCCAGAACGCCGCTACGGCGGGGTCGTTCATCCACCGGCTGATGAGAGGGAGATCGCGTTCGATGCGCACAGGGACGAGTTGAAAGACACCGGCAGAGGTGGTCGCGGGGCCCCAGTCGGCGACGTGGTCCAGCAGATCCTCGGCCGACGAGGCGGCCGTCGGTGCCGGTGTCTGGGCAGAGGCTGCCGTGCGCGTCTCGCCGCTCGCGCCGAACAGGGCGATGAGCTCGTCCGGGAGACGTAGGTCCAGGGTGTCCTGGACGTCGGCCCGGTCTGCCCGTTCGGTCTGGTCGGCCCGATCGGCCCTGCCGACGGTGGAGGACTCGGTGGCGGACTCGGGGGTGGTCTCGGTTCCGGCGTCGGTGCTCGCATCGGGGGGAGGCGGAGGCACGGCGTCGCTCCTCTCAGAAAGGGTCGGTCATGTTCCTCAGGAATGAAGGGGGTTGGCGATGGAGACGTAGACGGACTGGGTGTCGACGGGGCCCACGAGCTCGTCGAGCCCGCGCAGCCGGGTCAGCAGATTGGCCTTGCAGCGCAGCACGGGTGAGTCGAGAAGCAGAGCGGGCAGCGGCGAACGCAGCGGAGCGGGACCGGAGACGACGTCGCCGAGGAAGCGGCGGAACCCGGCGAGCAACAGCTTCTCGTCGGCCAGACGCTGGGCGCCCAGCGCTCCGATGAGGCCAAGGACGTTGTTGATGCCGAGGTAGTAGGCGAAGCGCTCGTCCGCCACCTCGTCGGAGACGAACGTGTCGCTGTGCTCGCCGATGCCGGGGAGCCTTCGGTCGAGTTCGGCGCGGCGGGACTCGCGGAAGTAGTAGCCCTGGTTGTCGCGGTAGCGGCCGCCCACCGGCCAACCGTCGGGGTCGAGCAGCAGGAGCGTGTTCTGCTGGTGGGCCTCCAGGGCGACACCTGCCTCGCTGTCCAGCCACAGCACGGGGCGTACGACGTTCTCCAGGTAGCGCAGGAACCACTCCGTGGCGACGGCTCCCCGGGGGCGGCCCGTCCGTCCGGCGAGGCGGGTGACGATCTCGCCGAGCCGGGAGCGCATCGGGGCGCGGTCATGCCCGGTGGACTGCGGGGACGGTCGGGGCGAGACGAGTCCCGCGATGCAGGTGACGTCGTCGCCGGGGCCGAAGGGATTGTGCCGGATCATGACGTCGAGCCCGGGGACGGGCGCGCCGTCGGGGCCGGTCACGGCGAGCCAGGCCGGGTCGCGGATCACGTCGAAGCCCGGGTGAGCCGCCTGCCACTGCTCGGCGAGGCCGCTGCGCAGCAGCCGGTGGACCTCGACGCCGCGGTGGAGTTCCTTGCGGAGATTCTCACGACGGGAGTTGGTGATGCGTAGGCCGAGCGAGAGCTTCAGCATGGCTGCGGCGCCCGAGCGGTAGAGGGTGCGCACGGAGGAGGTCGGGTACCACGGTGCGCCGTGGGAGCCGAGGTCCTGGAGGAGTCCGGCTTCCAGGAGCGCGGCGGTCGCGGGGCGATGTCTGAGCTCACGCATCTGCCACGGGTGCAGGGGCAGGGCGGCGCGGCCTTCCGGCAGCGGCAGGTCCGGGCCCGCGAGGCGGGCGGTGAGCTGCTCGGCAGGGAGGGTGCGGCCACGCTCGGTCCAGGCTGAGTCCGCGGCGAGTACGGAGGGGTCGACGGCGAGCCAGTGCAGTGCGAAGGCGCCGCGCAACTCCGGTGAGTAGAGCCGGGATTCGGTGTCGGAGAGCCCCTCGCGGCTCTTCGGCGTCGGGTGCAGGGGGTGGCCGAGGAGCAGGGACTGTTCGGCGGCGAGGAAGAGGTCGGGCTCGTCACCGGGGTTGTTCCGGCGGTCGGCGATGAAGGTCGCGGTGCGCCGCACCGAGTCGGCGACGCGGCCGACGAGGTCCCCTCCCTCGACCCGCTCGTCGTCGCTGCCGGCGCCGAGGAGGGAGTCGGCTCCGCTGCCGGTGCCGGTCCCAGAGCTGGTGCCGGTGCCGGTGCCGGTGTTAGAGCTGGTGCCGGAGTCGGAGTCGGAGTGGCCGGGCTCGCCTTGCACGGCGGCCTCTGCCTGCGCCCCTGCCTGTGCCTCTCCCTGCGCTTCCGCCCAGCCTTCCGCCCACCCCGCTGCCTGCGCCTCCGGATCAGCGGCTCCGCTGCGTTGGCCCGTCTCTCGGCCCAGGAGAGCGGCGACAGTGACGGCGTCGGCCGGGGGTGCGCTCTGAGGACCGTCCTCCAGGTACGGGAGGCCGAACCGGTGCCAGCCGGTGGTCGACCAGTAGTGCACGGGGACCAGCAGAGCGGTACCACTGGCGTCGAGCGGGATGCGCAGGGCGCCGTGCTCCGGGGCCGGGAAGTCGTTCTCGCGCACCCAGCAGCGCAGGAGGTTCTCGATGGCCGCCACCTGCGCGGCGGTGTGCGGATCCGGGTGATCCAGGAGGTCGGCGGTCGCGCCTCGCAGCTGCTCGGCCCGCCCGCCTTCCTTCTGCCGGGGGACCGTACCGGCCTCCGCCACCAGCGCGGATCGCTTGCCGCACGCGCCTGGGACGTGAGGTTGGGGTGGGCCTTCGGATGCGGGGGTGGCGTTCAAGAGGGCTTCCTTGTGGGGTCGTTCGGGCTCCGGGGCGACGGGTCGGAGCTGTGCTGATGTCTCTTGGCCGCCCGCGGGACGGCCGGGGTCCGCCGTGGCTATGCGTAGTGCGGGCGCGCTGCCGCGGAGATCGCCTCGGCGAGGCGGTCCAAGATCGCGGTCGCCTGCTCGTCCGTGATGGTGAGAGGAGGAAGGAGACGTACGACGCTGGAGTGGCGTCCGCCCAGCTCGACGATGAGTCCGCGGCTCAGGCATTCCCGCTGCACCGCGGCGGCGAGTTCGGGTGCTGGAGGAAGCGGCCGCGGAGAGCGGCCCAGGAAACTGACGGGCCCCGTAGACCCGGCGGATTCAGACGGCCCGGCCGATTTGGCAGGCGCGGCCGATTTGGCAGGCACGGCGGGTCCAGCGGGCATATGGCGCTCAGCCGGTACGCCGCTCGACGTGCCACCTGAGATAGCGGCCGAAAGGCCATCTGAGATGCCGAGTTGGTCCGCGCCGCCCGGGTCCACGAGTTCGACGCCGATCATCAGGCCGCTGCCCCGGACGTCGCCGACGCAGGGATGCTCGGCGGCCAGGGACCGCAGTTGGGCGAGCATGCGGGCGCCCAGGACTCCCGCGCGTTCCGCGAGGCCGTTCTCACGGACGTACGCGAGGGTGGCCGAACCGGCCGCCATGGCGAGCTGGTTGCCGCGGAACGTGCCCGCGTGGGCGCCGGGCGGCCAGACGTCGAGGTCGTCGCGGTAGACCACGACGGCCAGCGGCAGACTGCCGCCGATCGCCTTGGAGAGCACCATCACATCCGGGACGATGCCGCTGTGCTCGACGGCCCAGAAGGTGCCGGTGCGCCCGACGCCGGTCTGGACCTCGTCCGCGATGAGCGGGATCGAGCGTGCGGCGGTGATCTCGCGCATCCGGCGCAGCCAGTCGGCGGGGGCGGGAATCACACCGCCCTCGCCCTGCACCGGTTCGAGGATCATCCCGGCCGGATGCGGTACGCCGGACTTGGGGTCGTCGAGGAGGCTCTCGGTCCAGCGGGCCGCGAGTTCGGCGCCGTCCGCGCCGCCGATGCCGAACGGGCAGCGGTAGTCCTGCGGGTAGGGCAGGCGCGCCACGCGTACGTCCTGTGCGCCACCGGATGCTTCGAGCGCCCCCGCCGTCATCCCGTGGTAGGCGCCGGTGAAGGCGAGCATGCCGTCGCGCCCGGTCGCCGTACGCACGAGTTTGAGCGCGGCCTCCACCGCGTCGGTGCCGGCGGGGCCGCAGAACTGGATCCGCGCGCGGTCCGCGAGTCCGCGGGGCAGCGTGCGGAACAGCTCGGTGGTGAAGGCGTCCTTGACCGGCGTGGCCAGGTCGAGGACGTGCAGCGGCGCCCCCGAGTCGAGGACCTTTCTGATCGCTTCGAGCACGACCGGATGGTTGTGCCCGAGGGCCAGGGTCCCCGCGCCCGAGAGGCAGTCGAGGTAGCGCTGTCCGTCGGCGCCCTCGATAGTCAGACCGCGCGCCCGTACCGGCACGATCGGCAGGGCGCGCGCATAGGTGCGCGCCGCCGACTCGCGCGCCGACTGGCGTCGCAGGATCCCCTCGTGTGCTGCGGAGTGCGCCGCGGAAACCGCCGCGGGTGCCGGCTCGGTCACGGCCACGACTGTTGGTCCTCCCGCTGGGAATGGGCGCTTCCCACTCGATCTGGGCGAGCGCGCCGACGAGTTGGCAGGGGAGATGAACGCAGGCCGCCAGTCCCCCGTACGTACCAACGACGGGAGCTGCGGAGAAACACGGGTGATCGGAAGATCCTTGCCGTGACGGAACCGTTGCCGTTCCGTCGGCAGTCCCCTACGGCACCGGCATAGTGTGAGGTGCCGTTCATCCGCGGCAGGGTGTGCAGCGCCACGGAAGCACGGTGGCCGACGCGCCGTGCGGCACGCGGTGTCCGGCATGTGAACGATCTCGAAGCCCAGGGGGAATCTCTCTATGCGACCCATACGTCCGCTCAAGACCGATCGTCGTGGGAGGAGTGCCCGCGGCAGAACCTCCCCCGTGGCGGCGGCTGTCGCCATCGGCGCGGCGCTCGTTCTGACCGCGACGGCCTGTGGCCCGAGCGAGGACAACGCGGGCGACGAGCCGTCCGCCTCCCAGCCCGCCGACAACGGCAACGACGACGGCAAGGTCAAGATCCCCCAGGACATCCAGGACCGGCTCAAGGAGCACGGCATCGACCTGGACAAGTGGAAGGACGGGGCCTGGAAGAACTGGGACAAGGACGACTGGCTCCGCGAGGCCGGCGACTACGTCAACCCGATCATCGACGGTCTGTGGGACTCGGACCGCATGCGGGACGCGGACAAGAACCCCGACCGCGGTGTCGAGGACAACGACATCTCCGGTGACCAGGGCGTGACCGACCCGACGCCCGAGCCGGTGGAGGCGGCGGCCCTGAAGACGCCGTACGACGCCAGCGCCCCCGCCTCGGGCAAGCTGTTCTTCGACGGCCCCGAGGGCTCGATGGTCTGTTCGGCCACCGTCGTGAAGGACCCGGCGCACCCGGGCAAGTCCAACATGGTGTGGACCGCGGGTCACTGCGTGCACGCCGGCGCCGACGGCGGCTGGTACCGCAACATCGCCTTCGTGCCCTCGTACAACAACGGCGGCAAGTCGGCCGCCGAGTTGGAGAACGCCCCCAAGGAAGAGGTGGCTCCGCACGGCGTCTGGTGGGGTGACTGGGCACAGACCTCCGACCAGTGGATCGAGAAGGGCGGCCCGACGGGCGGCGCCGGCGCGCCGTACGACTTCGCGGTCATCCACGTGACGCCCGAGAAGGGCAGTGAGGGCCAGTCCCTCGAGGAGCAGGTCGGTTCGGCGCTCCCGGTGGACTTCAACGCCCCGGCCGTGCCCCAGATCGCCGACATGACGGCGACCGGCTACCCGGCGGCTCCGCCGTTCGACGGCCAGAAGGCGTTCCAGTGCGCTGACAAGCCGGGCCGGCTCTCGATCAGCAAGCCCGACCCGACGATGTACCGCATCGGCTGCACGATGACCGGCGGTTCGTCCGGCGGCGGCTGGGTCGCCCAGGGTTCGCAGGGCGAGCCCGCCCTGGTCTCCAACACCTCCATCGGCCCGGTGACGGCCGGCTGGCTGGCCGGACCGCGGCTCGGCAAGGAAGCCAAGGGCATCTACGGCGCGGTCAGCAAGAAGTTCGCCGACCAGTAGCCGCCCGGTAATCGCCTGATGTACGACGGCGGGGTCGCCGGAAACCTTCACGACCCCGCCGTCATTCGTCCCCCATCTCAAGGGCATAGTGGGGTGTCGCGTCGGCGGGGGCTCCCGGAGCTTCCACGCCGACACATGACAAGTACATGGCAATTGCAGCAATCACACGTTCAATTCGGGGGTTACAGCACCATGCGTTCCACTCGTGCGCCCTTCGCGCGCAGTCGCGGGCGGCGTCTCGCACTCGCCGCCACCGGGCTCGCCGCGACCCTGGCACTCACCGCCACGGCCTGCGGTCCCACCGACGACAAGGCCAGTGACAAGGCCGATTCCGGCACCTCCCAGGGCGCGGAAGGCGCGGACAAGGGCTCCGACACCGGTTCCGACACCAAGCTGCCCGGCGACATCGCCGACAAGCTCAAGGACCACGGCATCGACCCGGACAAGTGGAAGGACGGGGCCTGGAAGAACTGGAACAAGGACGACTGGCTCCGCGAGTCCAAGGACTTCGTCAATCCGGTCATCGAGGGGCTCTGGAAGCCCGAGCGGATGAAGGACGCCAAGGACCCGAACAAGACGATCGCCGCGAAGGACGCCGCCGCCGACCAGGGCGCGACCGACCCCGAGCCGTCGCCGGTCCAGGCCAAGCGCGAGAAGACGCCGTACCACGAGAACGCCGCCCCGGTCGGCAAGATCTTCTTCGACGCCCCCGAGGGCTCGATGGTCTGCTCCGGCACGGTCGTGAAGGACCCGCGCAACCCGGGCAAGTCCAACCTCGTGTGGACCGCGGGCCACTGCGTGCACGCCGGTTCCGCCGGTGGCTGGTACCGCAACATCACCTTCGTGCCTGCCTACAACGACCTCGGCAAGTCCGAGGCCGAGCTGAGCAACGCCGCCCCGCAGGAAGTCGCCCCCTACGGCCAGTACTGGGCCGACTGGGTCTCCACGTCCGCCGAGTGGATCGACCAGGGCGCCGCTTCGGGCGGTGCCGGTGCGCCGTACGACTACGCCGTGATGCACGTGAAGCCGAAGCAGGGCGCCAAGTCCCTCGAGGAGACGGTCGGCAACGCGCTGGCGGTCGACTTCACGACTCCGTCGGCGCAGAGCGTGAGCTCGATGGGCGCCTGGGGCTACCCCGCCGCTCCCCCGTACAACGGCCAGATCATGCACAAGTGCATCGACAAGCCGGGCCGTCTCTCGCTGACCTCCACCCAGCCGACGATGTACCGCATCGGCTGCACCATGACCGGCGGTTCGTCCGGCGGCGGCTGGTTCCGGATGGTGGGCGGCAAGACCCAGCTGGTCTCGAACACCTCGATCGGCCCGGCCGAGAACACCTGGCTGGCCGGACCGCAGCTGGGCAAGGGCGCCGAGCAGGTCTACGACATGATGAGCGAGAAGTACGGCTCCCAGTAGCCGCCCGGCAGGCGAGAGCCGCACCTGAACACATCGCGCGTGACGCGGCGAAGGCCCGCCCCCTACGAGAGGGGGCGGGCCTTCGCCCTGTGGTGCACACCGCGTGAACCGCGTGAACTACGCCTGCCGGGGCCTGCGCTCAGCCCGCGACCGGGACGTACGGCGTGAGGTCCGCCGCCAGTTCCTCGTGCACCCGCGCCTTGAGCAGCGTGCCCTCGGCGGTGTGCTCCTCGGAGAGCACCTCGCCCTCGGCGTGCGCCCGCGAGATGAGCTGCCCCTGCGTGTACGGCACGAGGGCCTCGATCTCGACCTCGGGCCGCGGCAGTTCGGCGTCGATCAGCGCGAGCAGCTCTTCGATGCCCATGCCGGTGCGCGCGGAGACCGCGATCGCGTGCTTCTCGTTGCGCAGCAGCCGCTGGAGGACCAGTGGATCGGCCGCGTCCGCCTTGTTCACGATCACGATCTCGGGCACGTTCGTCGCGCCCACATCGCGGATCACCTCGCGCACGGCGGCCAGCTGCTCCTCCGGCACCGGGTGCGAACCGTCCACCACGTGCAGGATCAGGTCGGACTCGCCGACCTCTTCCATCGTGGAGCGGAACGCCTCGACGAGGTGGTGCGGCAGATGCCGTACGAACCCGACGGTGTCGGCCAGGGTGTAGATCCGGCCGCTCGGCGTCTCGGCCCGGCGCACGGTCGGGTCGAGGGTGGCGAACAGGGAGTTCTCCACCAGGACGCCCGCGCCCGTGAGTCGGTTGAGCAGGGAGGACTTGCCCGCGTTCGTGTAACCGGCGATCGCGACCGAGGGCACCTTGTTGCGCTTGCGCTCCTGGCGCTTGATCTCGCGGCCCGTCTTCATCTCCGCGATCTCCCGGCGCATCTTCGCCATCTTCTCGCGGATCCGACGGCGGTCCGTCTCGATCTTGGTCTCACCGGGACCACGGGTCGCCATGCCGCCGCCACCGCTGGATCCGCCGCCGCCCATCTGACGGGAGAGCGACTGACCCCAGCCGCGCAGGCGCGGGAGCATGTACTGCATCTGGGCGAGGGCGACCTGCGCCTTGCCCTCTCGGGACTTCGCGTGCTGGGCGAAGATGTCGAGGATCAGGGCGGTCCTGTCGACCACCTTGACCTTGACGACGTCTTCGAGGTGGATCAGCTGGCCGGGGCTCAGCTCACCGTCACAGACGACGGTGTCGGCCCCGGTCTCGAGGACGATGTCACGCAGCTCAAGAGCCTTGCCGGATCCGATGTACGTGGCCGGGTCGGGCTTGTCGCGGCGCTGGATGACGCCGTCGAGCACGAGCGCGCCCGCCGTCTCGGCGAGTGCGGCCAGCTCGGCGACCGAGTTCTCCGCGTCCTGCACTGTGCCCGAGGTCCACACCCCGACGAGCACCACTCGCTCCAGACGGAGCTGTCGGTACTCGACTTCGGTGACGTCCTCGAGCTCGGTGGAGAGGCCGGCGACGCGGCGCAGGGCCGCGCGCTCGGAGCGGTCGAACTGATCGCCGTCCCGCTCTCCGTCGATCTCGTGGCTCCAGGCGACGTCCTCTTCCATCAGGGCATCGGCCCGAAGACCTTCGGGGTAGTTCTGCGCGAGGCTCTGCGCGTCCTGGGAAGGGGAAGAAGAGGAGGTCATTGGATCCTTACGTCGATGGGATTCGTCATAGTGGTCAACGCTCCGGGCCGCCCCGAGATTCCCCGGTCCGGCCGGCACCGGCCCTGAGATCCCCCCGAAGGGTTTTCCCGGACCCGCGGCGGCGCCGACCTGAAGATGGTTGCACGGAACGGCCCGTCTCGTCACATGGGTTATTTCCCTGCGGGAGCGGCCTTACGCCAGTCCGGGTGCCCCGGCATCGGAGGCGTCTTCGCGCCGTACAGCCAGGGGTCGAGGAATCCGCTCAGATCGCGTCCCGCGGTCGACGAGGCGAGCCGTACGAAGTCCGCGGTCGTCGCGTTCCCGTCCCGGTGGTCGCGCACCCAGTCCCGCTCCAGGCGGTCGAAGTTCTCCTGCCCGATCTCCTGCCGCAGCGCGTAGAGCACCAGAGCGCTGCCGTCGTACACGACAGGGCGGAAGATGCTGATCTTCTGACCCGGCGCGGGCCCCTTCGGCGCGGCCGGCGGCCCGCCCGCCGCACGCCAGTTGTCCGACTGCCGGTAGGCCTCGCGCATCCTCTTCTGGAGGGGCTTCTTCGACTTCTCCTCGGCGAAGAGTGCCTCGTACCAGGTGGCGTGTCCTTCGTTGAGCCAGAGATCGGACCAGGAGCTCGGGCTCACGCTGTCGCCGAACCACTGGTGCGCCAGCTCGTGCACCATGATCGAGTCCACGTACCACTCGGGGAACTCGGGCCGCTTGAACAGATCGCTCTCGAAGAGGGAGAGGGTCTGTGTCTCGAGCTCGAAGCCGGTCTGCGCCTGCGCCATCAGCACTCCGTACGTCTCGAAGGGATAGCGGCCGACCTTCTTCTCCATCCAGTCGATCTGGTCCGGCGTCTTCTTCAGCCAGCGCTCCATCGCCTTGCGGTCCTTGGTGGGCACCACATCGCGTACGGGCAGGCCGTTCGGCCCGGAGCGGTGCACCACGGTGGAGCGGCCGATGGAGACCTGCGCCAGTTCCGTCGCCATCGGGTGACGGGTGCGGAAGGCCCGGGTCGTGGTGGACCCGGTGTGCGCCGTGGCGACGGGCAGACCGTTGGCGACGGCGGTGAGCCCCTTCGGGGTGGTGATGCGGAACGTGAACTGTGCCTTGTCGGCGGGGTGGTCGTTGCACGGGAACACGCGATGCCCGGCATCGGCCTGATTGGCCATGGCGAGCCCGTCGGCGGTGGGCACCCAGCCGCCGTCCCGGTCCTTCGTGGGCCGGGGGTCACTGGTGTGCCGCACCGTGATCCGCATCCGCTCGCCCCGGCCCAGCGGCCGCGACGGCGTGACGGCCAGGTCCTCACCGGTGGTCTCGAAGCGGGCGGGAGATCCGTTGACGTCGACGGAGCGGACCTTGCCGTGCGCGAAGTCGAGGTTGACCCGCTGCATCGTGGCGCTCGTGCGGGCGTCGATCACCGTCACGGCGTCGAGCGGCTTCTTGTTGTCGCCGCGGTAGGTGAAGGCGATGTCGTACGCCAGGACGTCGTACCCGGGATTGCCCAGGTGCGGGAAGAGCCGGTCGCCGATGCCGAGCGGCCTGGCCGGTGACGGCGCGCTCGCGGCGAGGAGGGTGGCGGAGGTGACCGCGGCCAGGAGCGCGGTCGCGATGCGAAGAGTCTTCGGCCGCGAGGCCTTGACCCGGGGGGTGAGCAGCATGAACTACCGCTATCAGCGCGGGCCTTCCGCACCGGTGTCGGCGCGCGTCGCACCACTCGAACGAGTCGCCAGTAGGCGGCGCAGGCGACGCCGAGGCCCCGTGGCGCGCTGCTACGAAGGCGCCGCCGTCGGGTGCTGGGCACGGCTGACGTCGTACACCCCGGGCACCGCGCGCATCGCGCGCATCAGCCCCGGAAGGTGGGCCGCGTCCGGCAGTTGCAGCGTGTACGTGTGGCGCACACGCTGCTGGGTCGGCGGCTCGACGGTCGCCGACATGATCTCGACGCCCTCCATGGCGATGGCTTCGGTGAGGTCGGCCAGCAGATGCGCCCGTCCGAACGACTCGGCGATCAGCGTCACCCGGCACTCCGCGCTGTCTCCCCAGCGCACTCCGACCTCGGGGCGCCCCACCTCCTTCATGCGCCCGACGGCGGGACACTCGACGCGGTGCACGGTGACGACGCCGCCGCGCACGGCGAAGGCGGTCACCTCGTCCGGCGGCACGGGCGTACAGCAGCCCGCGAGCCGGACGCTCGCGCCTTCCCTGTCGACGACGGCGTTCGCCGCGGCGGGGCGCGGGAAGTCGGCGGCCTGCGGCGGGGGCGAGGGCTTCTCCGGGGTGGAGGCCGCGGGAGCCGACGCGGGCGTGGGGTGGGTCGTGAGCCAGCGGCGGATGGCGATCCGGGCGCCGGGCGTGCGGGCGTGGTCGAGCCACTCGCGCGATGGCCCCGATGCCGCGTCCTGCCCCATGAGCAGCTGGACCGTGTCGCCGTCATGCAGGACGGTGCTCAGCGTCGCCAGGCGTCCGTTGACACGTGCTCCGATGCAGGCGTGGGCGTCCTCGCCGTACTGGGCATAGGCGGCGTCCACGCAGCTCGCGCCGGCGGGCAGGCCGAGCGTGCCGCCGTCGGGGCGGAAGACGGCGATCTCGCGGTCCTGGGCGAGGTCTTCGCGCAGCGTGGACCAGAACGTGTCCGGGTCGGGGGCCGCCTCCTGCCAGTCGAGCAGGCGGGAGAGCCAGCCGGGCCGGGTCGGGTCGGCGCGCTCGTCTTCGACGGCGACGTCCGAAGAGGCGTCGGGACCGGCATCGGACTGCTCCTCCGAAGGAGGAGCGTACGGATTGCGCAGGGCGACGACGCCGGCCTCGGCCACCTTGTGCATCTGGTGCGTACGGATGAGGACTTCGGCGACCTCTCCGTCCGGGCGGGCCACGGCCGTGTGCAGCGACTGGTAGAGGTTGAACTTCGGGACGGCGATGAAGTCCTTGAACTCCGAGACCACCGGCGTGAAGCACGTGTGCAGCTCTCCGAGGACGCCGTAACAGTCCGCGTCCTCGTTCACCAGGACCAGGAGCCGTCCGAAGTCCGCCGCGCGCATCTCGCCGCGTTTGCGGTGCACCCGGTGGACCGAGACGAAGTGCCGTGGCCTGATGAGGACTTCGGCGGCGATCCCGGCCTCGCGCAGCACCGCGCGGACGTCGTCCGCCGTCCCTTCGAGCGGGTCGCCGCCACCCACCGCGTTGGCCGCGATCAGCTCCTGGACCTGGGAGTACTCCTCCGGGTGGAGGATCGCGAAGACGAGGTCCTCCAGCTCGGTCTTGAGCGCCTGCACACCGAGGCGTTCGGCGAGCGGAATGAGCACGTCCCGCGTCACCTTGGCGATCCGGGCCTGCTTCTCGGGACGCATGACGCCGAGCGTGCGCATGTTGTGCAGGCGGTCGGCCAGCTTGATCGACATGACGCGTACGTCGTTGCCGGTGGCCACCAGCATCTTGCGGAAGGTCTCCGGCTCGGCGGCCGCTCCGTAGTCGACCTTCTCCAGCTTCGTGACGCCGTCGACCAGATAGCAGACGTCGTCGCCGAATTCCGTACGCACCTGATCGAGCGTCACATCCGTGTCCTCGACGGTGTCGTGGAGCAGGGACGCGGTCAGGGTGGTGGTCTCGGCGCCCAGCTGGGCGAGGATCAGGGTCACCGCGAGCGGATGTGTGATGTACGGCTCACCGCTCTTGCGCATCTGGCCGCGGTGGGACGACTCCGCGAGGACCCACGCACGCCGCAACGGCTCCAGATCCGCGTCCGGATAGTGCGCGCGATGGGCTTCCGCCACATGGCCGATCGCATCCGGCAAACGGTCCCGGGTGGCGGGCCCCATGAGGGCCGCGCGGCCGAGCCTGCGCAGGTCAAGCCGCGGACGACCGCGCCTGCGCTGCGCACCGGGCGTCACGGGGCCAGACATCGCAGGGTTTGTAGCCTCCGCACTCATGGGCACCTCCGGCTGCTCCGACCGGCGGTGAGCGGACGACGGCGTGCTCCGTCCGGGCCGGTGCTTGATGCTACCGAGCCCATCACGCGCCGCTGACCGCCTCTCGCCGAGCGTGAAACGGATCACCCATTCGAGCGACAGTTCACGGGTTTACAGTTTCGAACCATTCCGCGTCGATCTCGCCTTCGGCGACGATCACCGCGGGGCCCGTCATCTCGATCTCGCCGTCGGGCCGCTCGGTGATGACCAGGCTCCCACCAGGCAGATCGACGGTGTACGTAACCGGCGAACCGGTCGCTGCGGGGTCGGCCCCGTCCCTGCGGGCCGCGGCGACGGCCACGGCGCACGCGCCCGTGCCGCACGAGCGGGTCTCACCGGCGCCGCGCTCGTGCACGCGCATGGCGACGTGACGCACGCCACGGTCGACGACGAACTCGACGTTCACACCGTCCGGGTAGGCCGAAGCCGGGCTGAACGGCGGTGCGTCGTAGAGGTTTCCCGCGTCGGACAGGTCGTCCACGAAGGCGACCGCGTGCGGATTGCCCATGCTCACGTTGCGCGCGGGCCAGTGCCGGTCGGCCACGGAGACGGTGACCTCCCCTTCGGGGAGGAACGCCTTGCCCATGCCGACGGTGATGTCCCCGCCGGCCGCGGCCTTGGCGATGTGCACGGTCTTCACGCCGCCACGGGTCGCGACGGCCAGGTCGCCCTCGCCCACCAGTCCGGCATGCTGCAGATAGCGGGCGAAGACGCGCACTCCGTTGCCGCACATCTCGGCGATCGAACCGTCGCCGTTGCGGTAGTCCATGAACCACTCGGCCTCGGCGGCCAGATGGCGCACCTCCGGGTGCGCCGCGGAACGCACGACGTGCAGCAGGCCGTCGCCCCCGATGCCCGCGCGGCGGTCGCACAGGGCGGCCACGGCGGCCGGGGGCAGCTCGACGGCGTTGTCGGGGTCCGGGACGATCACGAAGTCGTTCTCGGTCCCGTGCCCCTTGAGGAAGGCGATCCGCGTGCTCATTCCTCGATCGTACGGGGTAGCCAGGACACTCGGTCCGTACGGTGCCTGTCAGCGCTCTGACCTCGTACGACGCGGTCAGCGAAGGCGGGCGACGCGCCACACGGCGAGGACGGCCACGGCGATGAACACCAGGGCGTACGCGGAGACGATCCGCCAGTCCGGGCGGCCTCCGGAACCGCGCTCCGGCAGCCCCGGCCAGGTGTGCCCCACGCGGCGCGCGGCCATCATGCCCCAGCCCGCGGCGCAGCAGCTGATCAGGAGTCCGAGCATGGCGACGACGGCGCCGCCATCACCGAACTCGAAGGCCAGCGGGAAGGCGAACATCAGCGATCCGGCGGCGGCCAGGACGACGATCGGCGCGAGCTGCCAGATGCGCAGACGGCGCTGCGGGCGCAGTTCGACCTCGACCTCGGCCGCGGCCATCTGGTCCGCTCCGGGTCCGTCGTCGGTCACGCCGTCCGGGGGCCCGTCGGGGCCGTCCGGAGTCAGCTCGCCGCCGTCATGTGCGGTGTCACGAGGGCCGGCCTCCATCGCCATCCGCCCTCCCACTTCGGACTCCACTGGTCGATCGATGGTCGATGATGGCACGGCGCCAGGGGCCGGGATGACCGCCGGAGCGTCCCGATGCCATCACGTGATCAGGCTGTGACCGCTCGTTCGACCAACGTCAGTGCCCGCCCTGGGAGTTCCCCTCGATCGTCCATGGCGCCACTGAGCCAGTGCACCCGGGGATCGCGGCGGAACCACGAGTCCTGACGGCGGGCGAAGCGCTTGGTCGCACGCACGGTCTCCGCGCGCGCCTCGTCGTCGGTGCACTCCCCCGCGAGCGCCGCGAGCACCTGCTGGTACCCGAGCGCGCGTGACGCCGTACGCCCCTCGCGCAGCCCCACGGCCTCCAGGGCACGCACCTCGTCGACGAGGCCCGCGTCCCACATGCGGTCCACGCGCGTGGCGATGCGTTCGTCGAGTTCGGGGCGGCCCACGTCCACGCCGATCTGGACGTTGTCGTAGACGGAGTCGTGACCGGGGAGGTTGGCGGTGAAGGGCTTGCCGGTGATCTCGATGACCTCGAGGGCGCGGACGATCCGGCGGCCGTTGCTGGGGAGGATGGCCTGGGCCGCTCCGGGGTCGGCGACGGCGAGGCGGGCGTGCAGCGCGCCGGGGCCGCGGAGTTCGAGCTCCTCCTCGAGGCGGGCCCGGACCACGGGGTCCGTGCCGGGGAACTCCAGGTGGTCGACGGCTCCCCTGACGTAGAGCCCGGAGCCGCCGACCAGGATCGGCCAGCGCCCGTCGGCGAGGAGCCGGTCGATCTCGGCCCGTGCCAGCTTCTGGTACTCGGCGACGCTCGCCGCCTCCGTGACGTCCCAGATGTCGAGGAGGTGGTGCGGCACTCCGTCGCGCTCTTCGAGCGTCAGCTTGGCGGTCCCGATGTCCATCCCTCTGTAGAGCTGCATGGAGTCGGCGTTGACGACTTCGCCGCCGAGACGCTGGGCGAGGAAAACGCCCAGATCGGACTTTCCTGCCGCGGTCGGCCCGACGACGGCGATGACCCGCGGTGCGGGAGCTGCTCTACTCACCGCCCCAGTCTCGCAAATCCCACGACCACTTCCCGAACGAGCTACGTGACGCCACAGGTCCGGGGTCGTTGCCTGTTGCGAGGTTCCAGCCGCCGGTTTCGAGGATCGGCGACCCGGGAGGCGCAACAGGGCGCACCGGGCGGCGCGGGATTTCGCCCACACGAGTACCGTATGGAGTAGATATGGGCGTTTTTGCACGGTTCCGCAGGAAGTCCAAGGACACGGAAGAGGCGTCAACAGCCGAGGCGGCAGCAGGCACCCCGACGGCCGAGCCGGAAGCGGCCGGGGAGTCCCCCGAGCCCGAGGTCGGCAAGGAAGAGGCCAAGGCCGAAGCTGCCGCCGAGGACGACACCAAGACCGACGAGAAGGCCGAGGTCGACGCCGAGGCGAAGTCCGAGGCCGCTTCCAAGACCGAGACCGACTCCGAGTCGAGGTCCGAGTCCGAGGACAAGGCGGAGAACACCGAAGAGGCTGCCGCGGAGAACGTGGACATCCCCAAGCAGCAGTCCGCGGAGAAGGCCGCCGACAACGACGAGGCCGACGAAGGCGCCCGCAAGTAACTCTCCCAGCGAGGGAAGGTGAACCATGGGTTTCCTGCAAAGCCTGAAGGACAAGCTCGCCCCGGCGAAGGACAAGGTCGCGGGCCTCGCGCAGCAGCACGGGGACAAGATCGACCAAGGTCTCGACAAGGCCGCGCAAGTGGTCGACGAGAAGACCAAGGGCAAGTACAGCGACAAGATCCAGACGGGTACGGGCAAGGCGAAGGATGCCGTGGACCGCCTCGCGGGGACGCCCGACGAGGGCAAGGACCCGGGCGGCGGCACCGCCCCTCCGAAGCCCCCTCCGGCGCCCTGAACCACCGGCTGAACGACACCGGCGGACGGCCGTGGAGCGCCACCAGCTCCGCGGCCGTCGCCATGCGCCGGAAGGGTCGGCGGTCGACCAATAGGCGGGTCAACCAGTAGGCGGGCAGCGTCGCGCGGAAGCCGGCCTCGCTCCGGCCACTGGGACCGCTTGGGCCACTGAGGCCGCTGAGGCCGCTACGACCAGGCCGCCACCAGATACCCGACCCCGTACGGAGCGTCCTCGTACAGCAGCTCGCCCCGCAGCCCCGCGCCCTCGGCCGCGCCCGCGAGCACCTGCCACGGCGCCCGGCCCGCCGCCTTCAGTTCGTACGCCAGCTTCTCGTCCAGCGCCTTGAGTGCCTCCACGTCCGCCGCCCCCAGCGCACGCGCGATCTCCGCGTCGAACCCGGCCGCCCGCTCGTCGAGGTATCCCGGCGCCTTCAGCGTGCGGCACGCGCTGGCGTCGCCCATCACCAGCAATGCCACCCGGTCGGCCCGCGCCGCGATGTCCCCTCCGACTTGAATACACCGCTCGGCCTCCAGAGGTTCCCCCACCCCGAGTCCTTCCAGCGGGGCCGCCGACCACTCCGTACGGTCGAGCAGCCAGGCCGCGACGGCGAGCGAGGTCGGAAGCATGCCTTCCGCCGCAGCGCCGGAAGAGCGTCCGAGCCGTACGTCGACGTCCACGCCGAACCCGCGGAAGGACCCGCGGGCGCCCTGCGGATGCGGGCCGCGCCCGCTCTGCTCGGCCGGGCCGACCACGACGAGCCGGTCGGGCCGCGAGGCGGCGAGCACGCCCACGGCGTCCGTGCACGCGGCGCGCGCGGCGTCCAGTTCGGGGGCAGCGCCGGCGGCCACCTCGGGGACGAGCAGGGGCGGGCAGGGGCAGACGGCTGCGGCGACAAGCATGATCAGCAGCGTAATGCCCGCCGACAAACGCGCGCTAACAGGTGATCGGGCCCGAGTCCCACTCCAGTTCGGAGATCGAGAAGCGGTACGGGAACGAGCCCCCGGCCGAGCCGTCGCCGATCACCATCCAGCCGTCGGCCGTGCGGTAGCGCCGCATCCGTACGGGGTGGCGCGGGTGCTTGGGGCGGTACAGGCGGACGAACTCCGCGAACCGCTCCACCGCCTCCTCGTGCGTGCCGTCCACCGTGGCCATCAGCTCGAACAGATGCCACGCCCCCGGCCCCGGAGGGTTCTCCATCATCAGCGCCCAGCGCGCCATCGGCCCGCCCCCCTGTCTGCCCGCTGTCCCCGTCGTCCGGCGCCCGCTCCGGTCAGTCGCAGCCGCAGCCGCTGCCCGCGGCCACCGGAAGCGGCTCGGGGGCGCCCACCTTCGGAAGTCCGAGCATCACGCCGGCCGGCTTGGCCGCCGCCTCGACGTTGCGCTTCTCCCAGGCGTCACCCGCGCGCGTGCGGCGCACGTTCAGGGTGGGGCCCTCGGCGAGCAGGTGGTGCGGCGCCGCGTACGTGATCTCGACCGTCACGACGTCGCCGGGGCGGACCTCGGTCTCCGGCTTGGTGAAGTGGACCAGGCGGCTGTCGGGCGCGCGCCCGGAGAGGCGGTGGGTGGAACCGTCCTTGCGGCCCTCGCCCTCGGCGACCATCAGTTCGAGGGTCCTGCCGACCTGCTTCTTGTTCTCCTCCCAGGAGATCTCCTCCTGGAGGGCCGACAGACGCATGTAGCGCGCCTGCACGACGTCCTTGGGGATCTGCCCCTCCATGGTCGCCGCGGGCGTACCCGGGCGCTTGGAGTACTGGAAGGTGAAGGCGTTGGCGAAGCGGGCCTCGCGGACCACGTGCATCGTCTGCTCGAAGTCCTCCTCCGTCTCACCGGGGAAGCCGACGATGATGTCGGTGGAGATCGCCGCGTCGGGCATGGCGGCGCGGACCTTCTCGATGATGCCGAGGAAGCGGTCCTGGCGGTACGAGCGGCGCATCGCCTTCAGGATCGGGTCCGAGCCGGACTGGAGCGGCATGTGCAGCTGCGGCATCACGTTCGGGGTCTCGGCCATGGCGGCGATCACGTCGTCCGTGAAGTCGCGCGGGTGCGGGGACGTGAAGCGCACGCGCTCCAGGCCCTCGATCTTCCCGCACGCCCGAAGGAGCTTGCTGAAGGCCTCGCGGTCACCGATGTCCGACCCGTACGCGTTCACGTTCTGGCCGAGCAGGGTGATCTCGGAGACGCCCTCGGCGACGAGTGCCTCGATCTCGGCGAGGATGTCGCCGGTCCTGCGGTCCTTCTCCTTGCCGCGCAGCGCGGGCACGATGCAGAACGTGCAGGTGTTGTTGCAGCCCACGGAGATGGAGACCCATGCCGCGTACGCGCTCTCGCGGCGCGTGGGCAGCGTCGAGGGGAACGCCTCGAGCGACTCGGCGATCTCGACCTGCGCCTCTTCCTGGACGCGGGCGCGCTCCAGGAGCACCGGCAGCTTGCCGATGTTGTGCGTCCCGAAGACGACGTCGACCCAGGGGGCCTTCTTGACGATCGTGTCGCGGTCCTTCTGGGCCAGGCAGCCGCCGACGGCGATCTGCATGCCGGGCCGCTTGGTCTTCATCGGCGCCAGGCGGCCGAGGTTGCCGTACAGCTTGTTGTCGGCGTTCTCCCGCACGGCGCACGTGTTGAAGACGACCACGTCGGCGTCGCCGTCCGAGCCATCGGGCGCGCGTTCGTAGCCGGCGCCCTCAAGGAGACCGGAGAGGCGCTCCGAGTCGTGGACGTTCATCTGGCACCCGTAAGTGCGTACCTCGTACGTTTTAACGCCCACTGCCTGTCCCCGGTCGCCGCTGCTCATGTGACAAGGGTAGGCGGTCGGGGAAGTGTCCCTGCCGGGAGCTCGGCCCTGGCCATCACGGTGAGTGGCTGGCAGGATCGCGCGCATGCTCCAGGCACTCCCCCGCATCAGCAGGCGCCGCGCACTCCAGGGTGCGGCGGCCGCCCTCGTGGTCTTCGGGCTGCTGGTGTGGTGGCTGGTTCCGGCGGACGACGACTCCCCGACGGGCCGGATGACGTTCAGTACGGGCGTGAAGAACGCGGTGTACGAGCGGTACGGCAAGCTCCTGCGGACCGCGGTCTCCCAGGACATGCCCGAGGTCGACGTGGAGCTGCTCAACAGCGAGGGGTCGCAGCAGAACGTCGAGCGGGTGGCCACGGGGAAGGCCGATTTCACCATCGCGGCCGCCGACGCCGTCGAGAAGTACCGCCTGGAGGGCGGCGCGGGCGCGGACCGGCTGCGGGGCTGTGCGCGGCTGTACGACGACTACGTCCAGCTCGTCGTCCGGCGCTCTTCGGACATCGACAAGGCGCAGGACCTGCGGGGCAAGAAGGTGGCCGTGGGCCAGCCGCGCTCGGGCGTGCGGCTGATAGCGGACCGGGTGCTCAAGGCGGCCGGCCTCGATCCCGACAAGGACCTCACGCCGGTGGACGCCGGCATCGACACGGCGCCCGATCTTCTCAAGAAGGGTGACGTCGACGCCTTCTTCTGGTCGGGCGGGCTGCCGACCCTCACCGTGACCGAGCTCTCCAAGGAGTTCGACATCCGGCTGGTACCGCTGGGCGCCCTCGTGGACGCGCTGCACAAGCAGGGCGGCGCCTCCCGCTACTACCGGGCGGCGGTGATGCCCGCCGACGCCTATCCCGCCGCCCAGCAGAACGACGCCGTACCGACCCTGGCCGTGGCGAACCTCCTGGTCACCACGGACCGGGCGGACTCGAAGCTGACCGAGGGGCTGACGCGCACGGTGATCGACAGCCGGGACCACATCGGTGACGAGGTGCACGCGGCCCAGCTGGTGGACCTGCGCACGGCCCTCTACACGGATCCGCTCGCCCTGCACAAGGGCGCACGCCGCTACTACCAGTCGGTCAAGCCGTAGCCGTCGGGCCCTGTTCCGGCCGTGTCAGACGTGGGGGCCGGGCTCACCGCGCGGGACGCTGACGGTCACCCGAAGTCCGTGCGGCGCGCGCTGTTCGTACGCGATGGAGCCGCCGCCCGCGGTGAGCAGGGCCCGCGAGATCGACAGGCCGAGGCCCGAGCCCTTCACGTTCTGATGGCGGTTGCTGCGCCAGAAGCGGTCGCCGATGCGGGCGAGTTCGTCCTCCGTGAGGCCGGGGCCGCCATCCGTGATCACGATGGTCGTCATTTCGCCGCTCCAGGAGACCTCCACCCGCACCTCCTCGCCCTCGGGCGTGAACTTGAGGGCGTTGTCGATCACCGCGTCCAGGGCGCTGGACAGCGCGACCGGGTCGGCCCAGCCGGTGGTCGCCGGGCAGACGCCGTGCAGCCGCACCCCGCGCTCCTCGGCGAGCGGCCGCCAGGCGCCGACCCGTTCGGACGTGAGCGCCCCGATGTCGGTGAGCCGCAGATCGGCGGCGGCGTGCTCGGCCAGCGCGAGGCCCAGGAGGTCGTCGAGGACCTGGGCGAGGCGCTTGCCCTCGGTGCGCACGGAGGCGATCTCCTCGTTCCCCTCGGGCAGTTCGAGGGCGAGCAGCTCGATGCGGAGCAGCAGGGCGGAGAGCGGGTTGCGCAGTTGGTGCGAGGCGTCGGCGACGAAGGCCCGCTGTTGCTCGAGCACGTCCTCGACGTTGTCGGCCATCTCGTTGAACGACCGTGCGAGACGCCTGAGTTCCGGCGGTCCGCCCGCGGCCGCCACCCGCGACTTCAGGCGCCCGGTCGCGATGTCGTGGGTGGTCGCGTCCAGGACCCGCACGGGGCGCAGCACCCAGCCGGTGAGGCGCAGCGCGGCACCCACGGCGAGAAGCATCGCCGCCGACTCGCCGGCGCCGATGAGCAGCCATCCCTGTAGCGTCTTCGAACGCATGCGCCCCGTGGGCGACTCGGTGACGACGACGGCGATGACGTCCCCGTCCCTGATCACCGGAGAGGCGACGACGAGCCGGCCGCGCTGCCAGGGCCACACCTGACGCGGATCGTGGCTTCCACGGGACCTGAGGGCCTCTTCGAAGGCCTCCCGCACCTCGGCGCCCCTGGGGGGCAGGAACCAGCTCCCGGGCGCGTGAGCCATGGGCTCACGGTCCCGGAAGAAGACGCCCGCCTTGATCCCGTAGACCTCGTGGTAGTAGTCGAGTTCGGTCTGGAGGGTTTCGCGGCGTTCGTCCTTGTCCCGCAGCCGTGAGCCCGTGGGACGTTTCGTGACGAACTGCGCGAGCGCCGCGAACCGCGCCGTGTCGTCGATCCGGTCGACGATCACCTTCTGCTGCTGCGCCGCCGCCACGCTCACCGCGAGTGGGAAGCCGAGCGCGAGCAGCACACCCGCCATGAGGACGATGAGCAGCGGGAGGAGGCGAGAGCGCACCTGACCTCGCTACGCGCTACGCGGCCGGGGCGACGAGCCGGTAGCCCACACCCCGGACGGTCTCGATCAGGGCCGGCATGTGCAACTTGGACCGCAGGGAGGCGACGTGCACCTCAAGGGTGCGTCCCGTCCCCTCCCAGCTGGTGCGCCACACCTCGCTGATGATCTGCTCCCGGCGGAACACCACGCCCGGCCGCTGCGCGAGGAGTGCGAGCAGGTCGAACTCCTTGCGGGTCAGTTGGACCGTCGAACCGTCCACGCTGACCTGGCGGGTGGGCAGTTCGATGCGTACGGAACCGAGGCGCAGTTCGCTGTCCGCGGGGCCCGCGGCGGCGCCGGACGGAGGTCGCCGGATGACCGCGTGGATGCGGGCGATCAGCTCCCCGGTGTCGTACGGCTTCACTACGTAGTCATCGGCCCCGAGGTTCAGGCCATGGATGCGCGAGCGCACGTCGGCACGGGCCGTCACCATGATCACGGGGGTCGACCCGCGCTTGCGGATCTTGCCGCACACCTCGTAGCCGTCCTGATCGGGCAGTCCCAGATCGAGGAGCACGACTCCGAAGGGTGCCGTTTCACCGGGCAGCAGGGCTTGAAGCGCTTCCTCGCCGCTGCGGGCGTGCACGACGTCGAAGCCGTGCCTGGCCAGGACCGCGGACAGGGCGGCGGCCACATGATCGTCGTCCTCGACGAGGAGCAGTCTCATACAGGCCCCCTCCGGTTCATCGGTCGTTCCGTTCGCGCTCGCCGATGGCCGGTATGCGCGCGTGCACAGGCACCAAGGCATCCACGCCGATGGATAAGGACCGCGTCAAGGGGGTGCGGGTCACGGACACGTTCCGTTATCCAGCCGGTACGCGGCAGGGCGTCCCCTTCACACGGAGTGTCCGGTTGCGGCCGGATCGTTATGCTCAATTTCCCCTCAGATGTAATGACGCTGGTCGCACCGGGTTATTACTGTCCTCCCAACCGAGGAGGATGGAGCAACAAGCCGTGACCGAAGTATCGGTGACCAAGGACGCCATACCGCCCGGGGCGGACGACCTGGTCGTGCTGAAGAACGTCAACAAGCACTTCGGCGCTCTGCACGTCCTCCAGGACATCGACCTGACCATCACCCGCGGTGAGGTCGTCGTCGTGATCGGCCCCTCCGGGTCGGGCAAGTCGACACTGTGCCGCGCCATCAACCGCCTGGAGACGGTCGAGTCGGGAGACATCTCGATCGACGGCAAGCCGCTGCCCCAGGAGGGCAAGGAGCTCGCCCGTCTCCGTGCGGACGTGGGCATGGTCTTCCAGTCCTTCAACCTTTTCGCGCACAAGACCGTGCTCGAGAACGTGATGCTGGGCCAGATCAAGGTGCGCAAGACGTCCAAGGCGGAAGCAGAGACAAAGGCACGCGGTCTCCTGGACCGCGTGGGTGTCGCGTCGCAGGCCGACAAGTACCCCGCGCAGCTCTCCGGCGGCCAGCAGCAACGCGTGGCGATCGCCCGCGCGTTGGCGATGGACCCCAAGGTCATGCTCTTCGACGAGCCCACTTCGGCGCTCGACCCCGAGATGATCAACGAGGTGCTCGAGGTCATGCAGCAGCTCGCGCGTGACGGCATGACCATGGTCGTGGTCACCCACGAGATGGGCTTCGCCCGGTCCGCGGCCAACCGCGTCGTCTTCATGGCGGACGGCCGGATCGTCGAAGAGGCCGTGCCGGACCAGTTCTTCAGCAACCCGCGCAGCGACCGGGCCAAGGACTTCCTGTCGAAGATCCTTAAACACTGAGGCTCCCACGTCGTCTCAACGCCAGTCGAAACAAAGGATGTCCACGATGAAGCTCCGTAAGTCCGCCGCCGTCGCAGCGGCGATCGCCGCGCTCTCCCTTGCCGCCACGGCCTGCGGCGGCAAGGAGGGCTCCGCCGGCGACAAGCCGGAAGGCCCGGACAACTCCGGCAAGGCCCTCAGCTACGAGGTCAAGAAGGACGCCTCGGTCGACTCGTCGGTCTTCAAGGCGGCCAAGAAGCGCGGCAAGATCGTCATTGGCGCCAAGGCCGACCAGCCGTACCTGGGCTTCCAGGACCAGTCGACCAAGGAGTACTCCGGCTTCGACATCGAGATCGCCAAGATGATCGCCGCCGATCTGGGCTTCTCGGCCAAGCAGATCGAGTGGAAGACGGTCGACTCCGGTGCCCGTGAGACCGCGGTCTCCAAGGGCGACGTCGATCTGATGATCGGCACGTACACGATGAACGACGAGCGCAAGAAGCAGATCGACTTCGCCGGCCCGTACTTCCACGCCGGTGCCTCCCTCCTCGTCCGCAAGGACGAGAAGGACGTCAAGGGCCCGGAGACGGTCCGCGACAAGAAGGTCTGTTCCATCGTCGGCTCCACGCCGCTGCAGAACATCAAGAAGCCGAAGTACGGCGCCAAGGTCACCGAGCTCTCCAAGTACTCGGAGTGCGTCGCCCAGCTCCTGAACAACCAGGTCGACGCCGTCACCACGGACGACGCGATCCTGATGGGCTACGCGGCGCAGAACGAGGGCAAGCTCAAGGTCGTCGGCAAGCCGTTCTCGGACGAGCCCTACGGCGTCGGCCTGAAGAAGGGCGACGCGGCCCTGCAGACGGCCGTCGCGGACGCCATCAAGGCCCACCAGGAGAACGGCGACTACAAGGAGGCCTACGAGGCCACCCTCGGCAAGTCCGGCTCCGAGTACAAGGACCCGCCGGCCTTCACCGACCCGAAGTAATCCGGCACGCCCCGCTCCGTCCGCGCTCGGCCGCGGTACGGAGCGGGACGTTCGCTGCGCGCATCGCTGCCGGACCTGTCGCGAAACCCTGCCACCGCCCCCGGCCCTGACGGCCGGGGCCCGTCGCGATCACCTGCGACCCGTCGCGAAAGACCTCGCGGAGAATTCATGGACGTACTACTCGACAACCTGTCGCTTTTCCGCGAAGGGTTTTACGGGACTCTGAAGCTGACCGCATCCAGCGCGCTCGTTGCTGTGGTCGTCGGGGTCATCATCGCCGGGTTCCGGGTATCCCCCGTACCGCCGCTGCGAATATTCGGAACCCTCTGGGTCACGCTGCTGCGCAACACCCCGCTCACCCTGCTCTTCCTCGTGGCGTTCTTCGTCGTCCCCAAGGTGCTCTACCCCGACCTGGACTCCTTCCTCCTCGCCACGCTCGCCTGCGGTTTCTACACCTCCGCGTTCGTGGCCGAAGCGGTCCGCTCGGGCATCAACACGGTGCCTCTCGGGCAGGCCGAGGCGGCCCGGGCCGTCGGGCTCACCTTCAGCCAGACGATGCGGCTCATCGTGCTGCCGCAGGCCACGCGCACCGTGGTACCGCCGCTCTCCAGCATCTTCATCGCCCTGACGAAGAACACCGCCATCGCGGGTGCCTTCGACAACGTCGAGCTGTTCAACGTCTCCAAGACGCTGAGCAACGAGGGCTACGACATCGTGATGATCTTCCTCTGGATCACCATCGCGTACCTGATCATCACGTACGCCATCAACGGCCTCTTCCGGCTGCTCGAGCACCGCCTGGAGGTCGCCCGATGAGTGCCAACGTTCTCTTCGACGCCCCCGGCCCCAAGGCCCGTGTCCGCAACATCATCTACAGCGTCATCGGCACCGCCGCCCTCCTGGGCGGCATCCTCTGGGTCATTCTGCGGCTGAACGAAAAGGGTGAGTTCGAAGCCGACCTGTGGGACATCTTCAACTACACCGGAATTCAGCAGAACGTCCTTGACGGCCTTTTGGCCACGCTGAAGGTGTTCGCCCTCGCGGGCGTCTTCTCGCTGGTGTTCGCCGTGGTGCTCTGTGTGGCGCGGCTCTCCGAGCACAAGCCGGTGCGCTGGATCGCGGTCGCCTTCATCGACCTCTTCCGGTCCATTCCGCTGCTCATCACCATCTTCGCGTTCTGGGTCGGCCTCGTCGGCAACATGACCCCGTTCTGGGCGCTGGTGCTCGGCCTGACCATCTACAACGGATGCGTCCAGGCCGAGGTGCTCCGCGCGGGCATCAACGCGGTGCCCAAGGGCCAGATGGAGGCCGCCTACGCCCTGGGTCTGCGCAAGACCCAGGTCATGGCGTCGGTGCTCTTCCCGCAGGCGGTCCGGTCGATGCTGCCGACCATCATCAGCCAGCTGGTGGTGACGCTGAAGGACACCTCGCTCGGATTCTTCGTCCTCTACCCCGAGCTGCTCCAGTCGGCCCGCCTGATCGCCAACAACACTCCGGTCAACGGCGTTTACCCGTTCGTCCAGACGGTCACCGTGTTCGGCGCCATCTACATCGGCCTCTGCATGATCCTGTCCTCGCTGGCCACCTGGATCGAGAAGCGCGGACGTCGCGCCAAGACCGGTATCGCCGTCGCCGCGGCCGCCGAACCGGCCGAGGCACCCGGTGTGCTCGATCCCTCCGCGCCGCTCGGCCCCACCGCCGCGGGCACCGCGGCAGCGGACGCGCAGCCGGACGACGGCCCCACGGACAAGAAGATCTGACGCGACCTCAGCGTCGGGAACCACCCGCACGAAAGCTCGTCCGTCAGGGCCCGCCGAGGACACTCGGCGGGCCCTGACGCGTCCTCTGCCTCCCGTTCCCCACGAACGGCCCCCGAGGGAGCTCCGCCACCGTGCGTCCAGCTTGACGGGTCGGCACGCAGTCTGTTGCATACGTTCTGTGATCGTGCACCGGGCTCCAATTGCCAGTTCCTGTACGTACGTCCAGCGCTCCCGGGCCCTTGCGGCGGGAGGGTGCGCACCGTGGACCCGGTGATCGTCGTCGGCGCGGGCCCCGTGGGCCTCGCGTTCGCCCTGGCTCTCGCACGTCACTCCGTGCCCACCGTCGTGCTCGACGAAGGACCGGGCAAGGACGAGCAGCGGGCCGCGCGGACCGTCGTCCTGCGGGATGACACGGCGGCCCTCATGGAGCGGCTCACCGGTCACTCGTTCGGCGACCAGGAGTCCGGCGCACGGTGGGGCGGCTGGCGTTCCCTGCGGCGCAAGCAGCTGATGCGGGAGCTCACGTTCAGTGATGAGGTGCCGGCCCCGCTTCACGTGGCCCAGCACGTGCTGACCGGCGCCCTGCGCGCGGCCATCGCCGAGGAGCGGCTGATCAAGGTCGCGGTGGAGAGCAAGCTCGACTCCCTGGAGCAGGACGCGGGCGGACTGACCGCCCACACGCGCGGCCCCAAGGACAACTGGTGGCGGGGCAGTTATCTGGTGGGCTGCGACGGACCGCGGTCGACGGTGCGCAAGCTCCTCGACATCCGCTTCCCGGGGCGCACGGCCGTCGAGCGACACGCCGTCGCCGCCCTGCGCACGGAACTTCCCCGGCCCGGCGAGGCGTTGTTGCATCGGATGCCTCCGTGGCGCCACGGAGGCGCCGAGGTGACGGGCCGTCCGCTCGCCGGCGGGGTGTGGCGGATCGACTGGCTGCTGCCGCCGCGCGGCGAGCTCGTGACGCCCGACGCCCTCGTGGTGCGCATCCGCGAGACCCTCGCGGGCTGGTGCGGGGGCGCCACGCCGCCGTACGAACTGCTCGACACGGGCGTGCACACCGTCCACCACCGGCTGGCCCGCCGGTGGCGGGTCGGCCGTGCCTTCCTCGCGGGCGACGCCGCGCATCTGCTCGGCGCGCTCGGCACCCAAGGCCTCGACGAGGGGCTGCGGGACGTGGACAACCTCGCCTGGAAGCTGGCCCTTGCCTGGCACCACGGCGCGCGGGACACCCTGCTCGACAGCTACCAGGCCGAGCGGCGGGCCGGGGTCGCCGCACGCCTGCGCGCCGCCGACCAGTCGCTGCCGATACTGCGGGGCGGCAAAGGCCTGCGCTCGTACGTGCCGGGGTCGGCGCGCGGCCACGACATGCTCCTCACCGACGGCCACGTGGGACGCGGGCCGCTCGGCGCCCCGGGGTCGTACGCGGAGTCACCGCTGGCGCCCCCGCCCTCCGAGTCCGAGGTCCCCGTGGGCACGGAACCGGGGTCTCCGGTGGCCGACGTGCCGGTGACGGCACCCGACGGATCCTTCGTGCGGCTGCGGGACCGGCTCGGCCTGGGGCAGCTGCTGGTCGTCCTCGTCGCGCCCGGCACGGTGGTGTGGGAGCGGCGGCACTGGGTGACGGCCGGGATCATGCCCCGGCTCGCCGCCGCCGTCACGGCGCTGCCGCACCCGGCGGAACTGCTCGTGGCGGAGGGTTACCCCGGGGCCGCAGCGCACTCGGTGCTGCTCATCCGCCCCGACGGCCACCTGGTCACCGCGCTGAGCGGGGTACGCCCGGCCGAGCTGTATACGGCGGCCGAGGCGGCCCTGGGCGGGGCGGAACGGAAGCGGCGCGAGAAGAGCGCGGACGCTACGGAGAAGGCGGAGAGTACGGCCGTCGCGGGGCGGCCGACCACACAGTGAGAACGGGTTGACCGGCACGCAGCGTCATGGTCTACTCCGAAACGTGACCGACACCGATGTGCGCCTGTGGCGGAGGGTCCATATGGACCTCGTCCGCTATGCGGGCTGCGTGTGTCGTCCGTCCTGCTGAATTCGCCTCTCCCTCTCGCGTGCCCTCTTCTCGGCGCGCGTTTCCGCGAACGTCCAGGACGGTAGCCATGTCCCTCTCTGTCACCAACCCTTCTTCTGCCTCCCCTGCGGTGTCGGCGCCCACCGCCGCAGATCTTCTCGATTTCGTGCGTCGCAGTGCCTCCGACCCCGAGCTCATCGCCTCGCTGCCACTCGACCCCGAGGGGCGCACCTGGGTGCGGCTCGAAGGGCCCGGTGGCAGCGAGGCCTGGCTGATCGGCTGGCCGCCGGGAACCGGCACCGGCTGGCACGACCACGCGGAGTCGGTCGGCGCCTTCCTCACCGCCGCCGGCACCCTCAAGGAGAACTCGCTCGCCGCCCGGCTGCCCACCGACGGCTGGAAGACCCTGGAGCTGTCCGACGGGGTGGACCGCGAACGGGAGTTGACGGCCGGCAAGGGCAGGGCGTTCGGCCAGAACCACGTGCATGAGGTGCTGAACGAGTCCACGAGCGAACACGCCGTCTCCGTGCACGCCTACTACCCTCCGCTGCCGCGCATCCGCCGCTACAGCCGCACGGGCGCGGTCCTGCGCCTGGAGTCCGTGGAGCGCCCGGAGGACTGGCAGTGAGTGGGCATCAGACAGCAGGCGAACGTCCCGTCGGCATCGACGAGTTGCTGGAGCGTGTGCGGCGCGACCTCGACCGGGTCACTCCGGAGGAGGCGCGCGACACCGCTGCCGCGGGGGGACTTCTGGTCGACATCCGGTACGCCGCCCTGCGCGAGCGCGACGGTCTGATCCCCGGCGCCCTCGTCGTCGAGCGCAATGAGCTGGAGTGGCGCCTGGACCCGCAGGGCAGCCACCGTGCCGCGGAGGCCGTCGGCCATGACCTGCGGGTCGTCGTGATCTGCAACGAGGGCTACGCGTCGAGCCTCGCGGCCGTCTCCTTGCGGCAGTTGGGGCTGCGGCACGCGACCGACCTCGTCGGCGGGTTCCAGGCGTGGAAGGCCGCCGGGCTTCCCGTCGCGGGGTGAGTGCGCGCCTCACTCGTCGGCCGTTTCACTCCTTGGCCGTTGCCACGGTGACGGGGCGCGGCTTCAGGGCGACCCGGCCCGGGAGCGCGGTGGCGGTGAGGGCGAGCAGAGCCGCGACGGCCACCACGGAGACGTACACCAGGGGTGTGATCGAGGGCGCGGCGCTGCCGGTCATGCCGACGCTGAAGGCGGTCAGGACGGCGAGCGCGATACCGCTGCCGAGTGCCGTGCCGATGAGCAGGACGGACAGGGCCTCGGTGCGCAGCATGCGCAGGACCTGGCGGCGGCCGGCGCCCACGAGACGCAGCATCGCGAACTCACGGACGCGCTCGGAGACCGACATCGCGAGGGTGTTGACGACGGCGATCGCGGTGAAGGCCAGGATCAGGCCCATGGCCAGGTAGTTCACTTCGGCGTTCGCCTGCTGGCGCTCGGCCTGGAGGTTGTCGACGGCGGCCGGGGCGAGAACGCGCACGCCCGGGAACTTCGCGAGGCCTGCCGCGAATTGTTCCTGTGTACGGTCGCTCTTGATCAGGACCGTGGCGGCGAGCGGGTTGTCGACGTGGCGGGCGACCAGGTCGTGCGCCATGGTCAGGTCCCCGAACCCGAGCCCGCGCGCGTACACGGCGCTGACCTTGAGCGCGGTCTTCGTGCCGTCGCCGAGCGTGAGCTTGAGAGTGCTGCCGGGCTTCAAGCCGAGCTGGTCGGCGGCCAGTTCGCTGACGGCGACGCTGCCCTTGCCGAAGCCCTTCAGGGACCCGGCGGTGACGTCCGGGTCCCAGGTCCGGGTGAGCCCGGCCGTGCTGACGCCCTGCGCGGGGTACTTGGCGAGTCCGACGCGCACGGTGGTGCGGACGATCTCGGTGGCGGCCTCGACGCCTTCGGTCGCACGCAGCTTCTGCGCGGCCTGGGCCGGGACGCCGGGCCCCTGTGCCGCAAGGACCCAGTCGGCGCGGATGCCCTCGCGGGCCTGTGCGCGGGCCGCGTCGCCGAGGGTGGGCTGGACGAACAGGACGGTGCAGGTCATGCCGGTGAGCAGGGCGAGCGGGGTGACGGCTGCCGCCATCCGGGCGGCGTTGCCGCGGAGGTTGGCGTGCGCGAGGCGGCCGCCGGGGCCGGAGAGCCGCAGCGGGCCGCGGAGTACGGCGGCCGCCGCCCTGACCACGAGCGGTCCGAGGAGCGCGATGGCGGAGGAGAGGACCACAACGGCCAGGAACGTCACGGGAGTCGACGCGGGCTCGGTACGCAGCACGCTGAGCACGGCGACCAGCACGACACCTCCGGCAAGGAGGACGAGCCCGGCGACGATGCGGCTCCACGCGGGCCGGGTGCGCTCGACACGTGCTTCGGCGAGGGCCTCGGCCGGGCGGATACCGGCGATGCGGCGCGCCGAGAGGCGGGCCGCGGCCCAGGCGCCGAGCAGCGTCGCGGCCACGGCGGCGAACACCGGGAAAACGCTGACGGTCCGCTCCAGGGTGGCGGGGACGGCGCCCATGTCCACGAACTTGCCGTGCAGCCAGCCGCCGAGCGGGATGCCGGCGAGCGAGCCGATGATGCCCGCGGCCGCACCGACGATCAGGGCCTCGCGGCCGAGAAGCTTGCGGATCTGCTTCGGGGTGGCGGCGATGGCTCGCAGCAGGGCCAGTTCGCGGTGGCGCTGCTGCACGGAGAGGGCGAACGTGCCGACGACCACGAGGACGGCGACGAGGAGGGAAGTACCGCCCATCGCGCCGCCCATGCTGACCAGCTTGACGCGGGCGCCCGCCGCGTCGAGGAACTCCACGGGGCCACGGTCGTCGCCAACGCTGACCTGCGCTTTCGTACCGGCAAGGGCGTCCGTGACCGCCTTCTTGAGGTCACCCGTCCCGGTGCCCTCGGCCGGCACGACGCCGAGCGCGGTGATCTGGCCGGGGTGGGCGGCGAGCCGCTCGGCCTCCGCGGCGGAGAAGAAGAGGGACGTCTGGTGGGCGAGGGCGCCTTGGGCGGGGGTCGCGATGCCGGTGATGCGGTAGGAGCGCGGGGCCTGGGTCGACTGGACGGTGAGGCGGTCACCGGTCTTGAGGTGGGCACGCCCGGCGAGGTCGCGGTCGATGACGAGGTCGCCCGCGGCGCGCGGGGCCTTGCCCTCGACGAGCCCGAAGGGGGTCAGTGCGGCCGACTCCCAGGCGTGGCCGTACGCGGGCCTGTCGGCGAGGTCACCGGCGGCGGGGTTCAACGGCGTGGCGAGGAAGGTGAGTTCGGGGACGACCTTGCCGACACCCGGCACGCCCTTGAGCTTGCGTGCGATGTCGTCCGACAGCCAGGCCCGCTCGGCGATCGGCTTGGCCTTGTGCTTGACCTTGGTCTTGCCCTTCTTGTGTTTGACCGTGGTCTGGTGGACGTTCTGGTCCGCGGAGACGATCACGGGGGCCGCGGCGTAGCGCTCGGTCTGGATGGTGCCGCGCAGGCCGGTCTCCAGGAGGGTGCCGCAGGCCGTGATGAGCGCGGCGGCGCACATCAATGCCAGGAAGGCGCCGAGGAATCCGCCCTTGCGGTCTCGGACTGTCTGCAGTGCGTAGCGCAGCATCATGATGTCGCCTCGGGCTCGGAGGAAGGGGAGGGCAGGGGCGTGCGGGAGGACCCGGGATCGCCGGGCGGCGCGGGCGGCGCTGGTGCCGGGAAGGCCAGGAGACGCGTGAGCACGGTGCGGGCGCCGGCCGGTGTCTCGGCGTCGGGGCGCTTGTAGCGGTTGAGCAGGGCGATGTACTCCTCGAAGAACGCGCGGAGTTCGGGGAGCGTCAGCCGGATCGTGCCGCGCGAGTACGGGAACGCGTCGGCCCACTCACCGAGGTCGGTGCCGCCCTCTCGCTGCAGCTGCTCGAAGAGCTCCAGGTCGGCGGCGTACGAGAGGTGGTTCAGCTCGTCCATGACGAGCCGCGTCTCGGCGTTCTGCTCGCTACGGGGCGGGAAGCGCCGGTCGCCGGGGATCGCGCGCCACCAGCGTTCGCGTCCGTGGCCCGTGCCCGTGGTCTCCTCGACGAAGCCGTAGCGGGCGAGTTCGCGCAGGTGGTAGCTGGTGGCCCCGGTGTTGAGACCGAGCGCCCTGGCGAGCGTCGCGGAGGTGGCCGGGCCGTGCACGGTGAGGTGCTGAAGCATCTGCTGCCGCCGGGGCTGTGCGAGCGCCTTGAGGACGCGGAGGTCGCTCAGCTTCTCGGGGAGGGCGCCCCGTTCCGCGGGGAGGGTGCTCAGCTCCTCGGGTGCGCCGTCGGTCGTGCCGGGTTCCTTTGCCATGCGTACACAGTCGTCTGTGCACAGGTTCCTTTGCAGTGCGGCGGACCGGCGTCTTCGGCCGGGGGTTAACCCCACCCCGGTGAACCCCACCCCTCAGGCGGAGAGGGGGAGTTCGGGGCCCTGGGAACGCGAAAGGGCCGGGCCGCGGTTCTCACCGCACTGCCCGGCCCGGACCTGAGCCCCACCCCCGCGAGGGCCCTGGTCAGCTCATCCCCCGTCGTACCCCAAGTCCCCCGGGTCCTCGCCCTCTTCCTCGATCGCCTGCCGGACGATCCGGAGTGCCAGGCCTTCCGAGTAGCCCTTGCGGGCGAGCATGCCCGCGAGGCGGCGCAGTCGCTTGTCGCGGTCCAGGCCGCGCGTCGCGCGGAGCTTGCGGGCGACGAGCTCGCGCGCGGTCGCCTCCTCCTGCTCCGAGTCGAGCTGCCCGACGGCCTCCTCGATCAGCGTGGCGTCCACGCCCTTCGTCCGCAGCTCCTGCGCGAGCGCCCGTCGGGCCAGGCCCCGGCCGTGGTGCCGGGACTCCACCCACGCTCCCGCGAAGGCGCCGTCGTTGATCAGGCCGACCTCTTCGAAGCGGGTCAGCACCTCGTCCGCCACGTCGTCCGGGATCTCCCGTTTGCGCAGCGCGTCCGCCAGCTGTTTGCGCGTGCGCGGGGTCCCGGTGAGCAGGCGCAGGCAGATCGCCCGTGCCCGCTCACCCGGATCCGTCGGCGGCTCCCCCTTCTTCTCGGCCCTCGACGAGGAAGGGGGGCCGCTGTCCTGTGTTCCGCCGCCTCGGCCTTCACCGAAGCCGCCACGCCGTCGGCGCCCCCTCCGGCCGCCGCCCCCGCGGAAGCCGGTGCCGTCACCCTCCTGGTCGGCGCCGCTCTGATCCGCACCGTCCGCGAGGCCGCTGCCCGCGGGGTCGGTGGGGTAATCGGGGGTGACCTGGTCCGCCCAGTCCGTGCGCCGCGTCATGGATCAGCTCTTGGCCGCGGCGGCCTTGGGCTTGGTGGCCTTGGTCGCCGGTGCGGGCACCGTCTTGGCGGCGTCCTCGACCGCGTCCCCCGCGTCCTTGGCCGGCTCGGCAGCGGGCTCCTCCGCCTTCGGCTTCACGCCGACACCCAGCTTGTCCTTGATCTTCTTCTCGATCTCGTCGGCGAGGTCGGGGTTGTCCTTGAGGAAGTTGCGGGCGTTCTCCTTGCCCTGGCCGAGCTGGTCGCCCTCGTACGTGTACCAGGCGCCGGCCTTGCGGACGAAGCCGTTCTCCACGCCCATGTCGATCAGGCCGCCCTCGCGGCTGATGCCCTGGCCGTAGAGGATGTCGAACTCGGCCTGCTTGAAGGGCGGCGCGACCTTGTTCTTGACGACCTTGACGCGGGTGCGGTTGCCGACCGCGTCCGTGCCGTCCTTCAGGGTCTCGATGCGGCGGATGTCGAGCCGCACCGACGCGTAGAACTTCAGCGCGCGGCCACCGGTCGTGGTCTCCGGCGAGCCGAACATCACGCCGATCTTCTCGCGCAGCTGGTTGATGAAGATCGCGGTGGTCTTGGACTGGTTGAGCGCGCTGGTGATCTTCCGCAGTGCCTGGCTCATCAGGCGGGCCTGCAGACCCACGTGCGAGTCACCCATCTCGCCCTCGATCTCCGCGCGCGGCACCAGGGCCGCGACGGAGTCGATCACGATCAGGTCGAGGGCGCCGGAACGGACCAGCATGTCGACGATCTCCAGCGCCTGCTCGCCGTTGTCCGGCTGGGACAGGATGAGGTTGTCGATGTCGACGCCGAGCTTCTTCGCGTACTCGGGGTCCAGGGCGTGCTCGGCGTCGATGAAGGCCACCGAGCCGCCTGCCCGCTGGGCGTTCGCCACCGCGTGCAGCGTCAGCGTCGTCTTACCGGAGGACTCCGGCCCGTACACCTCCACCACACGGCCGCGCGGGATGCCGCCGACGCCGAGCGCGACGTCGAGCGCGGTCGATCCGGTGGGGATGACCTCGATGGGTTCGTTCGGCCGCTCGCCCATGCGCATCACTGCGCCCTTGCCGAATTGCCGTTCAATCTGTGCGAGCGCGGCTTCGAGCGCCTTCTCGCGGTCGGTTCCTGCCATGGGTTCCACCCGATTTGCTTGTGTCGATCGCTTCACGTCAATGACGCTAGCGCCTGCCACTGACAATCCGCCCCGACGCCCGTCCCGCCTGTGGATAACTCGAGGCGATCGCCCCGCCGAAATCCGCCGGAGCCCCAGGGATCCCCCCGCGAAAACCCCGGGAAAACGCCGCCAGGCAACCTATGAGAATGGATGTTCGATTTCGGTGTCAAGCGCACCACGCGGCTCCACCGAGAGTACGGAAGGGTCCGGTCCGCCCGGCGCACATCGCCCCTGAGACCCTCCGCGTCGCTCCTCCGCGTCGCCCTCTACTCCGGGCCGGAGCCCGATGCGGGACCGGGGCGCGAGCCCGCGGCCTCCTCCGCCGCGACCTCGGCCTCCGACGCCGCTCCCGGACGATTCGGCCCGCGCAGGGCACGCCGTACGCGCGTGAGGAGGGACGCCCCGCCCTTGCGCCGGTGCCCGTGGACGCGCGGGTCGTCCGTGACGTCGTACCGCTTCACGTACGCCCCCAGGAACGCCTGGAGTGTCGCGATCGCCGGGATGGAGATCAGGGCGCCGACCGCGCCGAGGAGCGCCGTGCCGGCGATGACCGACCCGAAGGCGACCGCCGGGTGGATGTCCACGCTCTTGGCGGTGAGCTTGGGCTGCAGGACGTAGTTCTCGAACTGCTGGTAGACCACTACGAAGATCAGCACCCACAGCGCGTACCAGGGATCGACCGTGAAGGCGATCAGCATCGGCAGCGCGCCCGCCAGATACGTGCCGATGGTCGGGATGAACTGCGAGACCAGGCCCACCCACACCGCGAGCACGGGCGCGTACGGCACACCGAGGGCCTGGAGCAGGACGTAGTGCGCGACTCCGGAGATCAGTGCCATCAGACCGCGCGAGTAGAGATAACCGCCGGTCTTGTTCACCGCGATCTCCCAGGCGCGCAGCACCTCGGCCTGCCGGGCGGGCGGCAGCACCGAGCAGAGCGCGCGCCGCAGCCGCGGTCCGTCGGCCGCGAAGTAGAACGAGAACAGCAGGACCGTCAGGAGCTGGAAGAGGCCACCGAGGACCTGCGCCGAGACGTCCAGGACGCCGCTCGCGCTGTTCTGCACGTACTTCTGCAGCCAGTCCGAGTGGACCAGGCTGTCCTGGATCTCGACCCGGGAGAGCTCCGTGTGGAACGTCTGGTTGATCCAGCTGATGACATCGTCGAGGTACTCGGGGAAGTCCTCGACCATTTCCACGATCTGGCCCGCGAGCATCGACCCCATGAGCGTGATGAAGCCCGCGCTCGCGATCAGGACGCCGAGGAAGACCAGGAAGGTGGCGAAGCCCCTGCGCAGCCCGCGCGCGGCCATCCAGCTCACCGCGGGCTCGACCGCGAGCGCCAGGAAGAACGCGATCAGAATGTTGATCAGCAGTCCTGTGACCTGGTGGAAGGCCCAACTGCCCAGCTGGAAACAGGCGATGAGCGCGAGGGCGAGCACCATGGCGCGCGGCAGCCAGCGCGGCATGCTGGCGGCCCGCCCGGTCTCCGCCCCGTTCGGAGGCCGTGCGGGCGGCGTGGTGCCGAGCGGAGCTACGTCCTGAGTGACCTGCGCGGTCTCGTCTGTCGATGACACAGAGCCAGTCTCGCCCACGCCGCCGACATTCAGCCGCCGCCCCCGCATCTTGACGGTCTCCGGCGCCCGGGACGAGCCGCGGGAAGACGGCGGGCCGTCCGGTGTCAGCGCCTGTCGGCCGGCACGTCCATCGCCGTGCACACGGCACGCCAGACGTCCTTGGCGTCCCAGCCCGCGTCCAGTGCCTGATGCACCGTGCGGCCGCCGAGCTCCGCCATCACGTGATCGCGAGCGAACGAGTCCGCGTACCCCTGTCCGAAGTGGTCCGCCATCCGCTCCCAGAAAATCGTCAACCGCATGCCTTCAGTATCGCGCCCTAGAGAGTGCAGCCGGACGCAGGGGGCTTACCGAAGGCGCTTTCCGGCCTACGGTCTGTGCATGGCCGAAACCGGAGCATCCCCGCACGCCGCGCCCTCGCCGGTCGCACGCGCCGAGCACTTCGTCTGGCTCACCGCGCGCGTCCTGGAACAGCGGCGGTTCGCGTACCACTTCCTGAGCGGCACGGGCGGCGCGGGCGGCACCGGAGCCGACCCGGCGGCCGATGCCGTCGAGACCGCCCTGGCCGCGTACGGCACCGTGGACGGCGGGTACGGGTACGCGCTCGAACCGGATCTGCGCGGCCCCGTCAGCCAGCCCCTGCACGCCGGGCACGCGCTGCGCGTCCTGGACTCGATCCGGCGCTGCGGCGGGCAGCGGGTGGAGCGCGTGTGCCGCTATCTGACCTCGGTGTCGACGTCCGACGGCGCCCTTCCGGCGATCCATCCAAGCCAGCGCGGCTACCCCTCGGCGCCGTTCGTGCCCGTGGTGGACGATCCGCCGAGCGAACTCCTCGCCACCGGCCCCGTAGTGGGCCTGTTGCACCGCAACGAGGTGTGGCACGCCTGGCTGTTCAGGGCCACCGACTTCTGCTGGGCGGCCGTCGAGTCCCTCGAGAAGTCCCATCCGTACGAGATCGAGGCGGCCGTCGCGTTCCTCGACGGGGCACCCGACCGCCCGCGCGCGCAGGCGGCCGCCGACCGGCTGGGCAGGATCGCGCGGGAGCAGGGCCTGGTGGCCCTCGACCCCGAGCGATTGGACGCGTATCCCGTGGCGCCCGGCTACGCACCGGGTGAGCACCACTTCGCGCACGACTACGCGAAGGCCCCCGAGTCGCTCGCGCGCGCGTGGTTCACCGACGAGGAGATGGCGCGCTCCCTGGACTTCCTGAAGCGCGAGCAGCAGGAGGACGGCGGCTGGCCCATCCGCTGGCGGCAGTGGGCGCCGACCACCGCCCTCGAAGCGCGCCCGATCGTCACCATCGAGGCGCTGCGCACGCTACGGGCCTACGGGCGCCCCATCGCCTGACGGAGGCTCCTCGGCCTCCCTCAGCAGCAGTGCCGCGATGGCGAGCGCCGTGCCGCGCGGCGCCGACAGGTCGATGCCGGTGCGTTCGCCGATCTTCGCGAGGCGGTTGTCGACGGTGTTGGGGTGCAGGCCGAGGGCGGCGGCGGTCGCCCTGCGGTCCTGCTGGTGGCCGAGGTGGGTGCGCAGCGTCTCCAGGAGCTCGGGTCGGTCGGCGACCGGGTCGAGCAGTGCGGAGATGAGGTGGCTGCTCTCGTTGCGGCGGGAGAGGTGGTACTCCAGAAGCACGTCGTCCATGCGGTGCAGTCCCGGAGGCATGCCGCACGCGCGCGTGATGCGCAGGATCTCGGTCGCGGTACGGGCCGCGCCGGTCACGGCCTCGGGCCCCGCGGCGTCCACGGCGGCCACGCGCACGGGCAGGTCGCAGGCCTTGCTCAGGCGGCGGGGCAGGTCTTCGGGAGCCCGGCACTCCCTGGGCACGATGACCCGGCCGCCGTCGGTCTCAAGGAGCGCGAGCACCTCCACGTCGAAGGCGTGGTCCAGGGCGGTCTGTACGCGCCGCAGCCGCCGCCGTACCGCCACGGGGCCTTCGGCCGGCGCCCCGTCGAAGCCGACCGCGAGGACGAGCGCGGGACCCGCCAGGCGCAGTTGGTCGAGGAGCACGTGTCCGGGCGGCACCATGCCGTCGAGCAGGCCGCGCACCAGGGAACTGCGCTGGGCGCGCTGCTCGGCCTCCAGCGCGGAGCGCTCGTCCAGGTAGGTCTCGGCCACGGTCCCGACGACGGCGGGGTGCGACTGCAGCAGTACGTCCACGAGTTCGACCAGGGCCGCCTCCTCGCCGGGGCGTGCCACGTCGCGCAGCGCCTGCCACAGGACGTAGACGCCCAGCGCGTGCGTACGCAGCAGCAGGTGCAGCGGCATGCCCTCTTCCGCGCGCTGTGCGGCCCGCTCGCGGAAGAGCCGGTGGCTGCCGGGCTGATCGGTGACGCGGCGCAGGAAGAGGCGCACTCCGTGGCGTGCGGTCGCGGCTATCTCCACGTCCTTCACGTCGTCGGGGAGCTCCGCGTATCCGGGCAGCTCCTCGAACGACTCACGGGCCATCCTGCGGGCCAGTTCATTGACCCGGGGCTCGCACCGCGCCGCGAGAGACCTGGCTTCGGAGGACAGCGCCACGGTGTCTCCTCTCCGGGGGTGGGGCCGCGGTTGTGACGCGTCACATTACCCACGGGGTCTGTGCGCGACGGGAGCGGGTGCTCGAGGCCACCGATACCTGTGAGTCCCTGTGGAGGACGGCACCGAAGCTCAACCCGTGAGCGCCCGCACCCCCGCGGTGACGACCACCGCCGCCCCGATGACGACCAGGAACGGGGCGCGCAGCAGCAGCGCCACGGCCGCCGCCACGAGCCCCAGCGCCTTGGCGTCGAGCTCCAGGACCCGGCCGTCGGCGAAGGCCTGCTGGGCCGTGAGCGCGGCGAGCAGGGCCACGGGCAGCAGGGCGGCCATGCGCTTGACGAGCGGACGCTCCAGGGCGCCCGCGGGCACCAGGAGGCCCGCGAGCTTCACGAGGTAGCAACCGACGAAGGTCACGCCGATCGCGATCCAGATGTTCAACGGTCTTCCTTCTGTGCGTCGTTCCGAGCGTTGTACTGGGTGTCGTTCCGGGCGCCGTCGGGGCGTGCCTCTTCCTTGGCGGCGGCCTTGCGGCCCTCTACGTAGAGCACCGCCGGCACGGCGAGCGCGGCCACCAGGACCGGCACCCCCGCGGGCAGCACGGGCAGCAGGCCGAGCCCCAGGACGACCGCGATCGCCGCCACCGCCCGCTCCGTGGCCGTCCGCAGCATCGGCGCGAGCAGCGCCAGGAAGACCGCGGGCCCCGCGGCGTCAAGCCCCCACGCGTCCGTGTCTCCGATGGCCTCCGCGCCGAGCGCCCCCAGGAGCGTGGTGAGGTTCCACAGCACGTAGAGGCTCAGTCCGGTGACGGTGAACCCGATGCGGGCGGCGCGCCGTGTCGGCTGGGCGAGCGAGACGGCGGTGGTCTCGTCGATGACCCAGTGGGCGGCGAACGGGCGCACCGCGCGCGGGAGGGCAAGCAGCTGCGAGAGGCGCAGTCCGTAGAACGCGTTGCGTACGCCGAGGAAGAAGGCACCCGCTGCCGCGGTGAACGGGTTCCCGCCGCCCGCGAGCGCCCCGACCAGCGCGAACTGCGAGGCGCCGGTGAAGACCAGCAGGCTGAGCGCGCAGGTCTGCAGCACGGTGAGGCCGCTGCCCGCCGAGGTCACTCCGAAGGCGAAGCCGGAGAGGCCGACGGCGATCCCGACGCCGAGGGCGTCGCGGACCACGGCGGAGTCGGGTTTCTCCGGTGTGCGGGGGGTCTGGTCGCCGTGCTCGATCCGGCCTGGGCCTATGTCTGCGGGTGTCGTCTGTTCTGCCACACGCCGGACGGTACGAGGAGGGCCGACGCGCCGTCTTGTACGTTCTTGCGCTCGCGCTGGTACGCCCCGGGCGGCACCCCGACGATCCGCGCGAAGTGCCGGTTCAGGTGCGGCTGGTCGGTGAACCCCACGGCGACGGCCGCCTCCGCGGGCGCCGTGCCCACGTCCAGGAGGCGCCGTGCGGCGCGCACGCGCGCATCGGTGAGCCACGCGTGCGGAGGCATCCCGTACGCGTCACGGAAGGCCCGCAGCAGGGCGAAGGGGCCGACTCCGAGGTCGGTGGCGAGCCGCTCCAGGCTCGGCGGGTCGGCCATCCGCTCATCGAGGACCGCACGCGCGCGTGCCGCGATCCTGGCCCCCGCCGTGGGCACGGCGCGCTCGGGGAGGGGCCCGCCGTTCAGCCGCAGCAGCCGGGTCACGGCCACCCGCAGGAGGGTGTCGGCGGCGAGCGCGTTGCCCTCCTCGGCGGCGCGCAGCACCCGGTGGACGAGGGTCACGGCGTACGGGTCATCGAGCACCGGACGGACGAAGCCGGGGGTTCCGCGGATCGTGGTGGTCTCGGCGGCGATGGCGGTGACCAGCTCCGGCGACGGATAGACCGCCGCGTACCGCCATCCCTCGGGTGCGCCGGCCCGGCCGGTGTGCGTGGTGTCCGGGTTGATCAGGGCCAGCGTCCCCGGCCCCGCGTGCTGATCGGCGCCACCGTGGTGGAACACGTCGACGCCCTCGGCGATCGCGGCGATCACGAAGTGCTCGTGGGTGTGCCGCACGAACGTCTTGCTGATGTAGTGGGCCCGCAGCAGGTCGACCCCGGGCAGCTCCGCGTAACGCCAGTGCCGCGCCTGCTCCGCCGAACCTGCCATGGCCCCATTCTGCGACAGCCACGCAAACCCTTTTTCGCAGGTCGGCGCCGTTGTCAGTGGCGGGGTGCACGATGGGGTCATGGTCAGGTCCGCATCCAGCGCCCTCGGCGCCCTTGACGGGTTCTCCCCCGCGACCCGCAGCTGGTTCACGGGGGCCTTCTCCGCGCCCACGTCCGCGCAGGCCGGGGCGTGGAAGGCCATCGGCGAGGGCTCGGACGTGCTGGTCGTCGCGCCCACCGGCTCGGGCAAGACGCTGGCCGCGTTCCTGGCCGCCCTCGACCAGCTGGCCTCGACCCCGCCGCCCGCCGACCCCAAAAAGCGCTGCCGGGTGCTGTACGTGTCTCCCCTGAAGGCCCTGGCGGTCGACGTGGAGCGCAATCTGCGCAGCCCGCTGACCGGCATCCGCCAGGAGTCCGTGCGCCTCGGACTCCCCGAGCCGGAGGTGCGGGTCGGCATCCGCTCGGGCGACACCCCGCCCGCCGAGCGCCGCTCCCTGGCCACGCGCCCGCCGGACATCCTGATCACCACGCCCGAGTCGCTCTTCCTGATGCTCACCTCCGCCGCGCGGGACGCGCTCGCGGGCATCGAGACGGTGATCCTGGACGAGGTGCACGCGGTCGCGGGCACCAAGCGCGGCGCCCATCTCGCCCTCTCCCTGGAGCGGCTCGACGAGCTGCTGCCCAGGCCCGCCCGCCGCATCGGCCTGTCGGCGACGGTCCGCCCGGTGGACGAGGTGGCGCGCTATCTCTCCCCGCAGCGCAGGGTGGAGATCGTCCAGCCACCGTCCGGCAAGGAGTTCGACCTCTCGGTGGTCGTGCCGGTCGAGGACCTCGGGGAGCTGGGCGGTTCCCCGGTCGCCGACTCCGACCAGGCCGCGGAGCGCCCCTCGATCTGGCCGCACGTCGAGGAGCGCATCACCGACCTCGTCCAGGCACACCGCTCGACGATCGTGTTCGCCAACTCACGCCGTCTCGCGGAGCGCCTGTGCAACAGGCTGAACGAGATCGCGTACGAACGCGCGACGGGAGAGCCTCTTCCCGAGGACCACTCCCCCGCCGAGCTGATGGCCGAGTCGGGCGCGGCCAAGGGCGCCCCTCCGGTCCTCGCCCGGGCCCACCACGGCTCGGTCTCCAAGGAGCAGCGCGCGCTCGTCGAGGAGGACCTGAAGGCGGGCCGCCTGCCGGCCGTCGTCGCCACCTCCAGCCTGGAGCTCGGCATCGACATGGGCGCGGTCGACCTGGTGATCCAGGTCGAGTCACCGCCCTCCGTGGCCTCCGGCCTGCAGCGGGTCGGCCGCGCGGGACACCAGGTGGGCGCGGTCTCCACCGGCGTCGTCTTCCCCAAGTACCGAGGGGACCTGGTGCAGGCCGCCGTGGTCACCGAGCGGATGCGGACCGGCTCCATCGAGTCGCTGCGCGTCCCGGCCAACCCCCTGGACGTCCTGGCACAACAGCTCGTCGCGACGGTCTCCCTCGACACCTGGCAGGTCGACGACCTCCTCGCCCTGGTCCGCCGCGCCGCGTCCTTCGCCTCGCTCCCGGAGTCGGCGTTCACGGCCGTCCTGGACATGCTCGCGGGCCGCTATCCCTCGGACGCCTTCGCGGAGCTGCGCCCCCGCGTGGTCTGGGACCGCGTCGCCGGCACCGTCACCGGGCGGCCGGGCGCGCAGCGCCTCGCGGTCACCTCCGGGGGCACGATCCCCGACCGCGGCCTCTTCGGGGTCTTCCTCGCGGGCGCCGACCCCAAGAAGGGCGGCGGCCGCGTCGGAGAGCTCGACGAGGAGATGGTCTACGAATCCCGGGTGGGCGACGTCTTCACGCTCGGCACCAGCTCCTGGCGCATCGAGGACATCACGCGCGACCGCGTGCTCGTCTCCCCCGCACCCGGCGTTCCGGGACGGCTCCCCTTCTGGAAGGGCGACCAACTGGGCCGCCCGCTCGAACTGGGCCGTGCGGTGGGCGCGTTCCTCCGGGAGGTCGGCTCCCTGTCGCGCGACGACGCGCGCGTGCGCCTGCTGGCCGCGGGCCTGGACGACTGGGCGGCGGACAACGTCCTGACGTACCTCACCGAGCAGCGTGAGGCCTGCGGCCACATCCCGGACGACCGCACGATCGTGGTCGAGCGGTTCCGCGACGAGCTGGGCGACTGGCGGGTCGTGGTGCACTCCCCCTTCGGCGCGCAGGTGCACGCACCCTGGGCCCTCGCCCTCGCCTCCAGGCTGACCGAGCGGTACGGCATGGACGCCCAGGTCATGCACGCCGACGACGGCATCGTGCTGCGCCTGCCGGACGCCGACCTCATGGGCCTGGACCTGCTCGACCAGGAACCCACCGACCAGCACCCGGCGTACGACAGCGATCAGGCACCCGTAGGAGCGGGCGACATCGCCTTCGACAAGGGCGAGGTCAACCAGATCGTCACCGACCAGGTGGGCGGCTCGGCCCTGTTCGCCTCGCGCTTTCGCGAGTGCGCCGCCCGCGCGCTGCTGCTGCCGCGCCGCAGCCCCGGAAAGCGCACACCTCTGTGGCAGCAGCGCCAGCGCGCCGCACAACTGCTCCAGGTGGCCAGCGAGTTCGGATCCTTCCCCATCGTCCTCGAAGCGGTCAGGGAGTGCCTCCAGGACGTCTTCGACGTCCCCGGCCTGACGGAACTGATGGGCGACATCGAGTCCCGCAAGGTCCGGCTCGTCGAGGTCACCACCCCCGAGCCGTCCCCCTTCGCCCGCTCCCTCCTGTTCGGCTACGTGGCGCAGTTCTTGTACGAGGGCGACTCACCCCTGGCCGAGCGCCGCGCGGCGGCCCTGTCCCTGGACTCCCGGCTCCTCTCCGAACTCCTCGGCCAGGCCGAGCTGCGCGAGCTGCTCGACGCGGACGTCCTGACGGAACTGGAGCAGGAGCTCCAGTGGCGCACGGAGGACCGCCGCGTCAAGGACGCCGAAGGCGTCGCCGACCTGCTGCGTCTCCTCGGGCCGCTCACCTCCGCCGAGTTGGCCGAGCGCGGCGCCGAGCCCGACTGGGCGCAGGAGCTCGCCTCGGCCCGCCGCGCGATCAGCGTCCGCATCGCCGGGGCCGACCACTGGGCGGCGATCGAGGACGCGGGACGGCTGCGCGACGCGCTGGGCACCGCGCTGCCGGTCGGTGTCCCGGAGGCGTTCACCGAGCCCGTCAAGGACCCCCTCGGCGATCTCATCGCGCGGTACGCCCGCACGCACGGCCCCTTCACCTCGGCGACGGCGGCGGCCCGCTTCGGCCTCGGCGTCGCGGTCACCGAGGGCGCGCTGCAGCGCCTGGCCGCCAACCAGCGCGTCGTACAAGGAGAGTTCCATCCGGCGGGCATCGGCCAGGAGTGGTGCGACGCGGCCGTCCTGCGCCGCCTGCGCCGCCGCTCCCTGGCGGCCCTCCGGCACGAGCTGGAGCCGGTGCCGCCCGCCGCGCTGGCCCAGTTCCTGCCCCAGTGGCAGCACTTGAGCGGCCACGGCCTGCGGGGCGTGGACGGACTGGTGCGCGCCATCGAGCAGTTGCAAGGGGCGACCGTGCCCGCGTCCGCCCTCGAAAAGCTCGTCCTGCCCTCGCGCGTCTCCGGCTACGCACCGGCGATGCTCGACGAACTCACCGCCGCCGGAGAGGTGGTGTGGGCCGGAGCCGGGTCCCTCCCCGGCAAGGACGGCTGGGTCTCCCTCTACCTGGCCGACGCCGCGCCCCTGCTCCTGCCGCAGGCCCATCCGCTGGAGCTCACCGCGCTCCACCAGTCGGCCCTGGACACCCTCTCCGGGGGGTACGGATTGTTCTTCCGGCAGATCGCCGACCAGGTGCGCGCCACCACCCACCCCGAGGCCTCCGACCTCCAACTGGCCGACGTGATCTGGGACCTGGCCTGGTCCGGACGGCTCACGAACGACACGCTCGCCCCCATGCGCTCGCTCCTCGGCTCGGGCCGCACCGCGGGCTCCACGGCCCACCGCGCCAAGCGCTCCGCCCCGCGCGGGCGCTACGGCACGCTGACGGCCGCCGCCCGCCCCACCTCGCGTACGGGCCCACCGACCGTGGCGGGCCGCTGGTCGCTGCTCCCCGCCCAGGAACCCGACCCCACCCTGCGCGCCCACGCCCTTGCCCGCACGCTCCTCGACCGACACGGCGTGGTGACCCGTGGGGCGGTCGCGGCCGAGGGAGTGGAGGGCGGCTTCTCGGCGACGTACCGCGTCCTGTCCGTTTTCGAGGACAGCGGCCAGGCGCGCCGCGGGTACGTCGTCGAGGGGCTCGGCGCCGCCCAGTTCGCCATGGACGGCGCGGTGGACCGGCTGCGCGCGGCGGCGAACGCCCGGGACCGCACGGACAGTTCACCGTCCGCGATGAACTACGCCCCGCGCTCCTCGGAATCCCAGGCCATCGTCCTGGCCGCCGCCGACCCGGCCAACGCCTACGGAGCCGCGCTCCCCTGGCCCGACCCGCCCACCGACGCGGGCCACAAGCCGGGCCGCAAGGCAGGCTCCCTGGTCGTCCTCGTCGACGGTGAACTGACCCTCTACATGGAGCGCGGCGGCAAGACCCTGCTGGCCTGGCCCGCCACCCCACAGGACGACACCCCCGCCGCCGAGGACGCCCGCCTGCAAGCGGCCGCCGAAGCGCTCGCCGCCTCGGCCCGAGCGGGCTCCCTCGGCACGGTCACGGTAGAACGCATCAACGGAGGCTCCTCCCTGACCTCCCCCTTCGCCCCCCTCCTGGAAGGAGCAGGCTTCCACGCGACCCCCCGGGGGCTGCGGCTGCGGGCATGACGGCCAGCTTCTCGCGGGGTCTGCGGCTACAGCTGCGGCTGCAGCTGCGGCTGCGGCTGCGGGCATGACGGCCACCTCCCGGGGGCTACGCCTACTGGCATGACGCCCCCACCCCGCACCTCCCGCCCTCCCCACCCCCCACATGCCACCCTGGACCCATGCCCGAAGGCGACACCGTCCACCAGGCAGCCCGGCGTCTGCACACCGCCCTCGCCGGGCACACCGTCACGCGCTCCGACCTCCGCGTCCCGAAGCTCGCGACCGTCGACCTCACCGGACGCACCGTTCTGAACGTCACCCCGCGCGGCAAGCACCTCCTCACCCGCTTCGAGGGCGGCCTCACCCTGCACTCCCACCTCCGCATGGACGGCTCCTGGAAGCTGTACGCCCCCGGCGAGCGCTGGAGCGGCGGCCCCGGGCACCAGATCAGGGCGATCCTGGGCACCGCCGAGCGCACAGCCGTCGGCTACCGCCTGCCCGTACTCGAACTCCTGCGCACCGCCGACGAGGACAAGGCCGTGGGCCACCTCGGCCCCGACCTCCTCGGCCCCGACTGGGACCCCGAGCTCGCCCTCGCCAATCTCCTCGCGACCCCCGAGCGCCCCCTCGGCGAGGCCCTGCTGGACCAGCGCAATCTCGCGGGCGTCGGCAACGTATTCAAGAGCGAGATCTGCTTCCTCCTGGGCGTCACTCCCTGGCTCCCCGTCGGCGAACTCCCCGCCGAGACGGCCGCCCGCGTCCCCGCACTCTCCAAGAAGCTCCTGGAAGCCAACCGCGACCGCCCGTCGCGCACCACCACGGGCCACGACCGCCCGGGCCAGCGTCTCTACGTATACGGCCGCGCACCCCGCCCCTGCCTGCGCTGCGGCACCCCCATCCGCAAGGGCGAGCAGGGCGACGGCTCCCGCAGCCGCCCCACGTACTGGTGCCCCACCTGCCAACAGGGCCCGACCCCCTGACCCCGGCGGCAACCACATCCATCCCACGCTCCACCCAGCCCGCCCGGATGCCCAACACCCCACACCCCACACCACCCCCAGCCCCGCACACCCAGCAACCACCACCCCCCAGCAACCCACCCCCACCCACCAGTTGACGCCCCGTCAGATCCCGCCGTACCGTCCCGTCATGCCCCTCACGGCGTACGACCTCAGCGGACGCACCGCATTCGTCACCGGCGCGGCCAGCGGCATCGGCCGGGCGTCAGCCGTGCTCCTCGCGGAAGCGGGCGCCACCGTCCACTGCGCCGACCGCGACACCCAGGGGCTCCACGAGACCGCCACACTCATCAAGACCGCGGGCGGCACCGCGCACACCCACCCCCTGGACGTGGCCGACAGGGCCCAGGTCGACCAGGCCGTCGCAACCGCCACCGAGGCCACCGGCCGCCTGGACGTCATGGCCGCCATCGCCGGGATCATGCACAACAGCCCGGTCCTGGAGACCAGCGACGAGGACCTCGACCGGGTCCTGAGCATCAACTTCAAGGGCGTCCTGTACGCCTGCCAGGCCGCGGCCCGCGCGATGATCGCGGCCAACGCCGACCGGACCGACGACTCCCGCCGCCCCGGCAGCATCATCACCATGGCCTCGGGCGCCGTGGACACCGGCGGCCCCGGCCTCCTCTGCTACGGCGCGGCGAAAGCCGCCGTGGTTCAGCTCACGAAGACACTGGCCACCGAGGTGGGCCCGCACGGCATCCGGGTCAACGCCGTCGCGCCGGGCTGGATCCGCACCCCCATGACCGACCGCCACGACAGCGACGCCCAGGCGCACACCGAGGGCCTCATGGTCCGCATGTCCCCCCTGGGCCGCGTCGGCGAACCGGAGGACATCGCGCACGCCGTCCTGCACCTGGCGTCCGACGCGTCCGCCTTCACGACGGGGCAGATCCTCCGCCCGAACGGCGGCGTCGCCATGCCTTGGTGACAGCGCCACCGACGGTCTGCGCAGCGCCCTTGGCCGTACGCTCCCCAGGCCACCGCAGCGAACCGTCCGGCCGCCGAGAGCTCCGCCTGGACCGGAAGACGACCCCCGCCCGGGACTTCGGCACACAGTGCACCGGCAGCAGACTCAGCCCCCATCCGCCGGCCGCGACCGCCCCCTCCAGAACCCCCGCGTCAGGCACGAACGCCAGCCGCAGCACGCCCCACCACCAGAGCGCACCGAGGGCCAGAGCCGGCGCCCACCGCACGACTCTCCATGCCACGGCCACCACCTCCGTACGAGGCCCGACGTCCGTCCGACACCCCACCGCACACGCCACACGTCACGCGCCCCCACCACACCCGACGCCCAGTCGACGCTAGACGCCAGGTGCGACCGGGCGGGAGGGCGCACCCCAGCGCACACGAGGCACGACCACCACCCGGACCACCCGCTCTCCACGATCCGCGACCATCCAGACCGACCAGCCCATCCAGACCGACCAGACCGGCCAGCCCGGCCAGCCCGGCCAGACCGACCAGACCGACCAGACGGCCAGATCAGCCAGCCCACTCAGACCGATCAGACCGATCAGACCAGTCAGATCAGCCCGCCGGTCAGTTCGGCCCGATCAGCCCGATCGACCCGCTCAGCCGTTCTCCGCCTGGAACATCCAGTGATGCTTCTCCAGATCGGCCGTGATCCCGATGAAGATGTCCTGGCTCACCGGATCCGCCTCGCCCGTCGCCTCGACGCGCTCCCGCATCCGCGTGATCACCGCACCGAGCGCGTCCACGAGCGTCCCCACCGCGTCCGCGTCCTTGACCCAGCCCCCGGCGACGTCCCCGATGCCACTGCTCCGCGCCACGGTCGCCGCACGCCCGTCGGGCGAGACGCCGAGGGTGGAAGCCCGCTCGGCCACCGTGTCGGAGTGCGTCCGCGCCGTGTCGACGACCTCGTCGAGCTGGAGATGAACGGACCGGAACCGCGTGCCGACCACGTTCCAGTGGATCTGCTTGGCCACCAGGGAGAGGTCGACCAGGTCCACGAGCGCCCCCTGCAGGGCGTCCGAGACCGTCTTCAGATCCGCATCGGACAGAGGGCTCTTCACGACGTACATTCGGCCTCCAAAGCTCATGAAACCCCCGTAATCGAAAATCCCCACCAACAATGGCACACGTGCACCAATTGGGGCATCTCAGGACAGGGTCAGCTGAGAGGACTGAGAGGGCTGAGAGGGCTGAGAGGGCTGAGAGGGCTGAGAGGGCTGAGAGGGCTGAGAGGGCTGAGAGCAAGAGACAGACAGAAGCCCCGGCCAGTGACCCGGCCGGGGCTTCCCACACTTCTGAGCGCTCAAGCAGCATGCACAGTCAGCGCAGCATCACGCGGCGACGACGTCCACTGCCTCCGCGGGCGCCTTGATCGTCACCCGTTCCGGCGGCACACCGCTCACCGAGACGGAATTGAGCATCGGGCGAACCGGTGCGCGCACCGGTTCCGTAGCCGCTGCCGACGCAGCCAGTTCGGCGAGAGAGAGCTCATCGCTCACCTCGCGCATGAGCTCGGACATCCGTACGTCAAGCGCGTCGCAGATCGCGGAAAGCAGCTCGGAGGATGCCTCCTTCTGCCCCCGCTCCACCTCGGAAAGATAGCCGAGCGAGACTCGGGCGGACGAGGAGACTTCGCGCAGAGTACGGCCCTGGCGCTGGCGCTGCCGACGCAGCACGTCACCCAACAGGCGACGGAGCAGAATCATCGGTGGCTCCCTCCTCGGACCGCGTAGCCGCATCCTTCACGCCCCACCGTACCGCCTCGCGCGGCGGCCGTGCGGGGAGCGATGTCGTGTTCACTCAGGGCTGCAAACATCAATTCCCCCCGTTCTGTTCCGTATCCTGTGCCCGCCCATTCCCGGTACGTTCGCCGGACAGCCGCTCGAGCAGCAGCGTGAGCACGCTCCGTACACTCTCCATACGGATGTCCGAACGCTCACCGTTCAACCTCAGAGCGGCTACTTTCCCCTCAGAGCGAAGAGCGGAACCCGTCCCGCCAACCGGGGAAGCCGACCCGCCAACCGGGGAATCCGGCCCGTCGATCGCCACGAAAACGGTGCCGACCGCCTGTCCGTCCTGCGGATCGGGCCCCGCGACGCCCGTGGTGGCGATCCCCCAGTCCGCGCCCATGACCTTGCGCACACCTGCCGCCATCTGCAGCGCCACCTCTGCGTCCACGGCGCCCCGCTCGGCCAACAGAGTGCCGTCGACCCCGAGCACCTCGTGCTTCAGCTCGGTCGCGTACGCCGTCACGGACCCCCGGAAGACCCGAGAGGCCCCGGGGACCGCCGTCACCTCCGCGGCCACCAGACCGCCGGTGAGCGACTCGGCGACCGCGAGCGTCTCGCCGCGCGCCTGAAGGAGCCGCAGAACCTCCGCAGCCGGCCCGGAGGACATCACGTCGCCGACTCCCGGGCCCCTTCGCCGGAGGCCGCGGCGGAAGCGGCGGCCGCTTCCCGCGCCTCCGCGAGACCGAGGCGGCGCAGCACGACCGCCTGGCGCACGTAGTCGAGCGCGGTCACCACGGTCAGGACGACGGCGACCGCCATCACCCAGAACCGCAGCGTGGCGAGCGGCCCGGTCAGCGCCAGGACGTACATCCCGACGGCCACGCCCTGCCAGAGCGTCTTCATCTTGCCGCCGCGACTGGCCGGAATGACACCGAAGCGGATCACCCAGAACCGCAGCAGGGTGATCCCGAGCTCACGTCCGAGAATGACGCCCGTCACCCACCAGGGCAGATCGCCGAGGTAGGAGAGGCAGATCAGCGCGGCGCCCATGATCGCCTTGTCGGCGATGGGGTCGGCGATCTTCCCGAAGTCCGTGACCAGGTTGTACGTACGTGCCAGGTGCCCGTCGAACAGGTCGGTGATCATGGCGACGGCGAAGGCCGCCCAGGCCCACGCGCGCCAGGCCGGGTCGTACCCGCCGTCGGCGAGCAGCAGCATCACGAAACCCGGCACGAGGATCAGCCGGATCACCGTCAGCAGGTTGGCGACGTTCCACACGCTGGCCTGGTTGACGGCCGCAGCGCCCAACTTTCCACCGCGCACCGGCTTGGCGCCCTGCGCGCCGGAGCCGCCCGCCGCGGATGCCGGGACACCGGTCATCTGCGCGCCTCCTCAGCCGGAATCCGGGGCGAGGCCCCCAGAATTTCGCTGTACTCAGCCACCAGGTCCACGCCTTCCGTGCCGACCACCTTTGCCACGACCATACGACCGACCTGCAGGTCGTCCCCACCCGTGGGGCCCGTGAAGCGGATCTGGCCGTCCGTCTCGGGCGCCTGGTGAGCCGCCCGGCCGATCGCGCCGTCCTCCTCGTCCACGGACTCCACAAGCACCTCGACGGTCTCACCGAGACGGTCGTCGGCACGCTGTGAGGTCAGCTCCTCGGCGAGCCGCGAGATGCGCGCGAGCCGCTCGTCGACGACGTCCTGGTCCAGCTTGTGGTCGTACGTCGCCGCTTCCGTGCCCTCCTCGTCGGAGTACCCGAAGACGCCGATGGCGTCCAGCCGCGCACCCGTGAGGAACCGCTCGAGCTCGTCCACGTCGGCCTCGGTCTCGCCGGGGAAGCCCACGATGAAGTTGGACCGCACACCTGCCTGCGGCGCCTTGGTCCGGATGGTGTCCAGGAGCTCCAGGAACCGGTCGGTGTCACCGAAGCGCCGCATCGCCCGCAGCACGCCGGGAGCGGAGTGCTGGAAGGACAGGTCGAAGTAGGGGGCGACCTTCTCCGTGGAGGTCAGTACGTCGATGAGCCCGGGGCGCATCTCGGCGGGCTGCAGGTAGCTGACGCGCACCCGCTCGATGCCGTCGACGGCGGCGAGCTCGGGCAGCAGCGTCTCCAGGAGCCGGATGTCGCCGAGGTCCTTGCCGTACGAGGTGTTGTTCTCGGAGACGAGCATGACCTCCTTGACACCCTGCTCGGCCAGCCAGCGCGTCTCGCCGAGCACGTCCGAGGGGCGCCGCGAGATGAAGGACCCGCGGAAGGAGGGGATGGCGCAGAACGAGCAGCGCCGGTCGCAGCCGGAGGCCAGCTTCACCGAGGCGACGGGGTTGGTGCCCAGGCGTCGCCGCAGCGGGGCGCGCGGCCCCGAGGCGGGCGCGAGGCCGTCGGGCAGGTCCACGGGCGCGTGCCCGGGCAGCGCGACGTCGGAGCCCGCCTCCTGCCGCTCTGCGGGGCTGATCGGCAGCAGCTTGCGCCGGTCGCGCGGGGTGTGAGCCTCGACACTGCCGCCGCTCAGGATGGTGTTCAGGCGGGAAGAGATGTCGGAGTAGTCGTCGAAGCCGAGGACACCATCGGCTTCGGGCAGGGCTTCGGCGAGCTCCTTGCCGTACCGCTCGGCCATGCAGCCGACGGCCACGACGGCCTGGGTCTTGCCGTGCCCCTTGAGGTCATTGGCTTCCAGGAGGGCGTCGACGGAGTCCTTCTTGGCGGCTTCGACGAATCCACAGGTGTTGACGACGGCTACGTCCGCGTCTTCGGCGGCCTCGACGAGCTGCCAGCCGTCCGCCTCCAAGCGGCCTGCGAGCTCCTCCGAGTCCACCTCGTTACGGGCGCAGCCAAGAGTGACAAGGGCGACGGTGCGGCGTTCGGGCATGCTCTCAAGACTACTTTGTCCCTGCCCGGGCCCCCGCCGCGAGGGTCCGGGCCTCTGTCACACGGCTCAGCCGACCTCGGGATCACCCTTGGTGTACGTGAGCCGCTCGACCTGACCGGGGTCGAATTCGTTCTCGACCGCCTTGCCGTTCACGAACAGCTTGATCGCGCCCGCGTCGCCGAGGACCAGGTCGATCTTCTGCTTGTCCTGGAAGGTCTTCGACTTGCCCTGCTCCAGGACGCCGTCGAAGAGCGTCCGGCCGTTGTGGTCCTTGGCCGAGATCCAGCTGCGGCCGTCCGCGGCGTTGACCTTGACCGTGACCTTGTCCCGGGGGGCGCCGGCGATCGCGCTGTCCGACGGGTCCGGCTTGGGGTCGGCCGGCTTGTTCGGAGCCGGCTTCGTGGCGGGCTTGCTGGTGGCGGGCGTGGAGCCCTCGGCGACCTGCGACTTCGATCCGTTGTCGTCGTCCCCGCCGCTGAACGCGGTGAAGCCGACGAAACCGATGACGGCGACGATCGCGGCCACCATGGCCGCGGTCCAGTTGGGACGGCGCGGATCGGACCTGATCCGCTCGGCCTCGAAGAGCGGGGCCGCCGGGGTGGGCGCCGGCGGGTGCCCGCCGTGCGCCGCGTCGTACTGCGCCAGCAGCAGGGCGGGGTCGATCCCCACGGCGCGGGCGAGCGTCCTGATGTGGCCGCGGGCGTACACATCTCCGCCACACCGGGAGAAGTCGTCCTGTTCGATCGCGTGCACGATCGGGATGCGCACCCGGGTGGTCGAGCTGATTTCGTCGACGGTCAGGCCCGCGTCGATGCGTGCCTGCTGCAGCGTGCGCCCGATCGAGGGCCGGTCGTCAGCCGGGCTCTCAGCTGCCGGACGGTCGTCAACGGGCCGGTCGTCAGTGGGTCGGTGGTCTGAAGGGCGGTCGTCTTCAGGGGAGTTGCCGATGGACACGGGGGCGCCTTTCGAGCGTGTAGCCACCTGCCGGATGCTCAGTCTAGGGGGGTTCGCGAAGGGTGGGGCAACTGGGCGACGGAGTTTGTACGCCATCGGAATGGCCGGACATCCTGATGGTGGTGCATGGTGTTGTCCCTCCCCTCAACTTGACGTATGCCCAGGGGAAACGGTTGCCTGCCGCACCCTTATGGGTGAGCCTCCCCCCGGATCACGGCCAGCACGCCATCCAGCTCGTCGCCCTTCACAAGAACGTCACGAGCCTTGGAGCCCTCGCTGGGGCCCACGATGCCGCGCGATTCCATGAGGTCCATGAGCCGTCCGGCCTTCGCGAAGCCGACCCGCAGCTTGCGCTGAAGCATCGACGTGGACCCGAACTGAGTGGAAACCACCAGCTCAGCGGCCTGGCACAGCAGATCGAGGTCGTCGCCGATGTCCTCGTCGATCTCCTTCTTCTGCTTGGTCCCCACGGTGACGTCCTCCCGGAAGACGGGCGCCATCTGGTCCTTGCAGTGCTGGACGACCGCGTGGATCTCGTCCTCGGTGACGAAGGCGCCCTGCATTCGGGTGGGCTTGTTCGCACCCATCGGCAGGAAGAGCCCGTCACCCTTGCCGATCAGCTTCTCGGCACCGGGCTGGTCGAGGATGACGCGGCTGTCGGCGAGCGAGGAGGTGGCGAAGGCGAGCCGCGACGGCACGTTCGCCTTGATCAGACCGGTCACGACGTCCACGGACGGCCGCTGCGTGGCGAGCACCAGGTGGATGCCCGCCGCACGGGCGAGCTGCGTGATGCGGACGATCGAGTCCTCCACGTCGCGCGGGGCGACCATCATCAGGTCGGCGAGCTCGTCGACGATCACCAGGAGGTACGGGTAGGGGCTGAGCTCCCGCTCGCTGCCCTCGGGCGTCTTGAGCTTGCCGTCACGGACGGCCTGGTTGAAGTCGTCGATGTGCCGGTAGCCGAACGCCGCCAGGTCGTCGTAGCGCAGATCCATCTCGCGTACGACCCACTGGAGCGCCTCGGCGGCCCGCTTGGGGTTGGTGATGATCGGCGTGATCAGGTGCGGGATGCCCTCGTACGCGGTGAGCTCGACGCGCTTGGGGTCGACGAGGACCATCCGTACGTCCTCGGGGGTCGCCCGCATCATGATCGACGTGATCAGACAGTTGATGCAGGACGACTTTCCGGAGCCGGTGGCTCCGGCGACCAGGATGTGCGGCATCTTCGCCATGTTGGCCATGACGTAGCCGCCCTCGACGTCCTTGCCGAGCGCGACCAGCATCGGGTGGTCGTCCTCGGCCGCGTCCGCGAGACGCAGCACGTCTCCGACGTTGACCATCTCGCGGTCGGTGTTCGGGATCTCGATGCCGACCGCGGACTTGCCGGGGATGGGGCTGATGATGCGGACGTCGGGGCTGGCGACCGCGTACGCGATGTTCTTGGCCAGAGCGGTGATCTTCTCGACCTTCACGGCCGGGCCGAGCTCGATCTCGTACCGCGTGACCGTCGGGCCGCGCGTGAAGCCGGTGACGTCCGCGTCGACCTTGAACTCGGTGAAGACGTTGCTGAGCGAGGCGACGACCGCGTCGTTTGCCGCGCTGCGGGTCTTGCCGGGGCCGCCGCGCTCCAGCAGGTCGAGCGAGGGCAGCGAGTACGTGATGTCCCCCGCGAGCTGTAGCTGCTCGGCGCGCGGCGGGAGGTCCCTCGGCTGTTCCGGGGCGGCCTTCGTCAGGTCCTTCACGCCGGAGGCGGACGCGTCGCGCGACTCCCCCGGCTTCTTGCGGAGCACGCCGGGCGGCGGGCTGTCCGTGGCGCGCGCGCTCGGCACCGGCGCGGAGCTCTCCTCCGGCTGCTCCTCCTGCGCGGGCTTCTCGGCGCGCTCCCCGGAGACGCCCTGCGTGAGGTCGGCGACCAGCGGCGAGGGCGGCATTCCGTGCAGGACCGCGCCGTCCAGGGCGGCGGCAGCGGCGGCCGCCACGTCCACCGCGTCCATCGGCCGGTCCAGGGAGGGCTGTGCGGACGCCCTGCGGGGCCTGCGCCGCCGCGTGAGCGCCTCTTCCTCGGCCTGGTCCGGGGCGTACGCCTCAGGCGCCTCGGAGCGCCTGCGGGAGCGGGCGGGCAGCGCCTCGCGCCACTGCTCGTCGTACCGCTCGTCGTCCGCGTAGTCGCCCTGCTCCGCTTCGGGCTCCGCCTGGACGATGCCGAGCCTGGTGCCGAGCAGCCGCAGCCGCTGCGGGATGGCGTTGACGGGCGTCGCGGTGACCACGAGCAGCCCGAAGACGGTCAGCAGGACGAGCAGCGGTACGGCGAGGACCTCGCCCATGGTGAAGATCAGCGGGGTGGACGTGGCCCAGCCGATGAGACCGCCCGCGTCCCTTATGGCCTCCATGCCGTCCGCACGGGCGGGCGAACCGCAGGCGATGTGCACCTGGCCGAGCACGCCGATGACGAGCGCGGACAGGCCGATCACGATGCGGCCGTTCGCGTCGGGCTTCTCGGGGTGCCGGATGAGGCGTACGCCGATGACCGCGAGCAGTATCGGAAGGAGCAGATCGAGGCGGCCGAACGCGCCGGTCACCAGCATCTCGACGAGATCGCCCACGGGACCCCGCAGGTTCGACCACGTGCCCGCGGCGACGATCAGCGCGATGCCGAGCAGCAGCAGTGCGACGCCGTCCTTGCGGTGTGCCGGATCGAGTCCCTTCGCGCCGCGCCCTATGCCGCGGAACAGCGCGCCCACGCTGTGCGCGAGACCGAGCCAGAGGGCGCGCGCGAGGCGGTACACGCCGCCCGTGGGACTGGGCGCCGGCTTGGGCGCGGGCTTCTTCGCCACGGCTTTCTTGGCGGGCGCCTTCTTCGCCGGAGCCTTCTTGGCGGGCGGCTTCTTGGCGACGGCCTTCTTCGCCGGAGCCTTTGTGGGCGCGGCCGCCTTCTTCGCGGGCGTCTTCTTGGCTGCGGACGGACGTGAGGCCATGGGTCTGAGGTTACCGGTGGAGGCCACCGTGGACACGTGTGCCTACTGCTTCACCCGTTTGTGTCGCCCTTGCGAGGGCGGTGAACTGACGGACGTTCACCGCCTTCGCGTCGGCTTCTGCCCGGCGTCCGCGCCGGATCAGCTCTGCGAGGACACCGAAGGCGCACCACTGCCGGTGCCCGGCTCCAAGGCGTCAAGAGCCCGCCGCAGGCCGGTGAGTTTGCGTTCGAGATGGGCTGCGGTGGCGACAGCGGCGGCATCCGCCGAGTCGTCATCGAGCTGTTTCGAGAGCGCTTCCGCCTGTTCCTCGACGGCCGCCAGGCGCGCGGAGAGCTCCGCGAGAAGCCCCGCGGGCTCCTTGGCGTCACCCGCCGTGGACTTGCCACCGCCTTCGAGCTGGAGACGCAGCAGCGCTGCCTGCTCCCGCAGTTGGCAGTTCTTCATGTAGAGCTCGACGAACACCGAGACCTTCGCGCGCAGCACCCACGGATCGAACGGCTTGGAGATGTAGTCCACCGCACCGGCCGCGTAACCGCGGAACGTGTGGTGCGGGCCGTGGTTGATGGCGGTGAGGAAGATGATCGGGATGTCCCGGGTCCGTTCTCGCCGCTTGATGTGCGCGGCGGTCTCGAAACCGTCCATGCCTGGCATCTGGACGTCCAGCAGAATGACCGCGAAGTCGTCCGTGAGTAGTGCCTTGAGCGCTTCCTCCCCGGACGATGCCCGTACCAGGGTCTGATCGAGCGCAGAGAGGATGGCCTCCAGCGCCAGCAGATTCTCCGGCCGGTCATCGACCAGGAGGATCTTGGCCTTCTGCACCATGGCCCGCCCTCCTCGCCCCGGCGGTACACCGGGCGCCGCCCCAGGGGACGACTCCCTTACGCCGTCCGTCCTTGTGCCGGTCATCGTAGCCGCACCCCGCCTGTCGCCACACCCTGTCACCGCGATGTCACTGTGCACGTAGCAGAAACGCAGTGGGAGACCAGAAGGTTCCCCGAATACCGTGGTTCTACACGGCTTCGGCCACACTCTGTCAGCAACTCCGCGTAATGAAGCCCCTTCTCGGTCACTCCCCGCGCATCCACTGCTCCATCACCGAGAGCAGATGATCCGGGTCGACCGGCTTCGTAACGTAATCGGAGGCTCCGGAGTCGATCGCCTTCTCCCGGTCGCCCTTCATGGCCTTCGCGGTGAGCGCGATGATCGGCAGTCCGGCGAACTGCGGCATCCTGCGGATCGCCGTCGTCGTCGCGTACCCGTCCATCTCCGGCATCATGATGTCCATCAGGACGACCGTCACGTCGTCGTGCTGTTCCAGGACCTCGATGCCCTCGCGGCCGTTCTCCGCGTACAGCACCGAGAGCCCGTGCTGCTCCAGGACGCTGGTGAGCGCGAACACATTACGGATGTCGTCGTCGACGATGAGCACCTTCTCGCCGCCGAACTGATAGCCGGGACGCCCCTCGGGCGCCTCCTGCCCGGCGGTCGGCCACTGCTCCTGCGAGCGCTCCTCCTGAGGCCCCGTCGGCCCCTGCCCGGGCAGCACCGGCGGCTGCTCCGACGAGGCGTGCGCGGCGCGACGGCGGCGCCTGAAGAGCGTGCCGGACTCCGGTACCGCGTCGAGGCTCGGCCGTGCGGTCCCCTCGCTCTGGGGCGGCTGCTCGGCCGTGGACGCGCCCTCCTCCAGGGCGGGCCGCGACGGCGTCCCCGGCAGGGGCGCCAGCTGCGTGTAGCCCTGGGGAGGCAGTTCGCTCGGGTGCAGCGGCAAATAGAGCGTGAACGTCGAGCCGCGGCCCGGTTCGCTCGCCGCGTGGATCTCTCCGCCGAGCAACCGCGCGATCTCCCGGCTGATGGAGAGCCCGAGACCGGTGCCGCCGTACTTCCTGCTCGTCGTCCCGTCGGCCTGCTTGAACGCCTCGAAGATGACCCGCATCTTGCTGCCGGCGATTCCGATGCCGGTGTCGCTCACCGAGAAGGCGATCAGATCCGCGTCCGCGTCCCGCAGCGAACCGGCCTCCAGGAGCTGCTCACGGATGGCGTTGGGCACGTCGGCGTTCGCGTGCCGGATCACCAGCTCGACCGCTCCGGAGTCGGTGAACTTCACCGCGTTGGACAGGAGGTTGCGCAGCACCTGGAGGAGCCGCTGCTCGTCCGTGTGCAGCGTCGCGGGCAGCTCCGGAGACACGCGTACGGAGAAGTCGAGTCCCTTCTCCGCGGTCAGCGGCCGGAAAGTGGCCTCTACGTAGTCCACGAGCTGGACGAGCGCGATGCGCGTCGGGGAGACGTCCATCTTGCCCGCCTCGACCTTCGACAGGTCGAGGATGTCGTTGATGAGCTGGAGCAGGTCCGAGCCCGCCCCGTGGATCGTCTCGGCGAACTCCACCTGCTTGGGGGTGAGGTTGGCGTCGGCGTTGTCGGCGAGCAACTTGGCGAGGATCAGCAGGGAGTTGAGCGGCGTACGCAGCTCGTGCGACATGTTCGCCAGGAACTCGGACTTGTAGCGCATGGAGACGGCGAGTTGTTCGGCACGCTCCTCCAGGACCTGCCTGGCCTCTTCGATCTCGGTGTTCTTGACCTCGATGTCGCGGTTCTGCTGGGCAAGCAGCTCGGCCTTCTCCTCCAGTTCGGCGTTCGAGTCCTGCAGGGCCTTCTGCCGGTTCTCCAACTCGGCCGAACGTTCCCGCAGTTGCTCGGTGAGCTCCTGCGACTGCTTGAGCAGCACCTCGGTCTTCGTGTTGACGCTGATGGTGTTGACGCTCGTCGCGATCATCTCGGCGATCTGGCTGAGGAAGTCCTTCTGGATCTGCGTGAACGCCTGGAAGGCGGCCAGCTCGATCACGCCGAGGACGGTCCCTTCGAAGAGCACCGGAAGGACGATCACCTGGGCGGGCGGCGCCTCGCCGAGGCCGGAGGCGATCCGCAGATAGCCGGAGGGCGCGTTCTCCACGAGGATGGTGCGCCGCTCCTGCGCGGCGGTGCCGATGAGCGTCTCGCCGGGCCGGAAGGACGTCGGCATGGAGCCCATGGAGTAGCCGTAACTGCCCATCATGCGCAGTTCGTACGCGTCCCCCTGCTCGGCGCCGGGCTCCGCGGCGTCGTCCGTGGGCAGCGCCAGGAAGAAGGCGCCGTGCTGCGCGGAGACCACCGGCGTCAGCTCGCTCATGATCAGCGAGGCGACGTCCTCCAGGTCGCGACGGCCCTGCATCAGACCGGAGATGCGGGCGAGGTTGCCCTTGAGCCAGTCCTGTTCCTTGTTGGCCAGGGTGGTGTCGCGGAGGTTGGCGATCATCGAGTTGATGTTGTCCTGCAGAACCTGGATCTCGCCCGCCGCGTCGACGTCGATCTTCAGGTTCAGGTCTCCGCGCGTCACCGCGGTGGCGACCTCGGCGATGGCGCGCACCTGACGCGTCAGGTTCCCTGCCATCTCGTTCACGGACTCCGTGAGGTCGCGCCACGTCCCGTCGACGTCCCGCACCCGCGCCTGACCACCCAACTGCCCTTCCGTGCCCACCTCGCGGGCCACGCGCGTGACCTGCTCGGCGAAGGACGACAGCTGGTCGACCATCGTGTTGATGGTGGTCTTGAGTTCGAGGATCTCGCCCCGGGCGTCGATGTCGATCTTCTTGGTCAGGTCGCCCTTGGCGATCGCAGTGGTGACCATCGCGATGTTGCGGACCTGTCCGGTCAGGTTGGAGGCCATGCCGTTCACGGACTCCGTCAGGTCCTTCCACGTACCCGACACTCCGGGTACGCGGGCCTGGCCGCCGAGGATGCCGTCGGTGCCCACCTCGCGGGCCACGCGGGTCACCTCGTCCGCGAACGAACTCAGCGTCTTCACCATCGTGTTGACTGTGTCGGCGAGCTGCGCGACCTCGCCGCGCGCCTCGACGGTGACCTTCTTGGTCAGGTCTCCGTTGGCGACCGCCGCCGCGACCTGGGAGATGTTGCGCACCTGGCCGGTCAGGTTGTTCGCCATCAGGTTGACGTTGTCGCTCAGGTCCTTCCAGGTGCCGGTGACGCCCGGAACCCGTGCCTGGCCGCCCAGGTTGCCCTCGGTGCCCACCTCGCGGGCCACGCGGTTGACCTGCTCGGCGAAGTTGGAGAGCTGGTCGACCATCGTGTTCACGGTGGTGACGAGCTCGAGGATCTCGCCCTTCGCGTCGACGGTGATCTTCTTGGAGAGGTCGCCCATGGCGACGGCCGTGGTGACCTCGGCGATGTTGCGGACCTGAAGGGTCAGGTTGTTCGCCATGCCGTTCACGGACTGCGTGAGGTCCTTCCAGGTGCCGGAGACGCCCTGCACCTCCGCCTGGCCGCCCAGGATGCCGTCGGTGCCCACCTCGCGGGCCACCCGCGTCACCTGCTCGGCGAAGGCCGACAGCTGGTCCACCATCGTGTTGAGGGTGTTCTTCAGCTCCAGGATCTCGCCGCGCGCGTCCACGTCGATCTTCTGCGACAGGTCGCCCCGCGCCACCGCGGTCGCGACCTGCGCGATGTTGCGCACCTGAGCGGTGAGGTTGCCGGCCATGCCGTTCACCGAGTCGGTCAGATCGCGCCATACGCCGGCCACGCCGGGCACCTGCGCCTGCCCGCCCAGGCGGCCCTCCGTGCCCACCTCGCGGGCCACCCGGGTCACCTGGTCGGCGAAGGCGGAGAGCTGGTCGACCATCGTGTTGATGGTGTTCTTCAGCTCCAGGATCTCGCCGCGCGCGTCCACGTCGATCTTCTGCGACAGGTCGCCCCGCGCCACCGCCGTCGTGACCTGGGCGATCTGACGCACCTGCGACGTCAGGTTCCCCGCCATGAAGTTGACGGAGTCGGTCAGTTCCTTCCAGGTGCCGCTGACGCCGTCCACGCGCGCCTGGCCGCCGAGGCGGCCTTCCGTGCCCACGTCACGTGCCATCCGCGTGACCTGATCGGCGAAGGACGACAGCTGGTCCACCATCGTGTTCACGGTGTTCTTCAACTGAAGCATCTCGCCGGAGACGTCGACGGTGACCTTCTGCGACAGATCGCCGTTGGCGACCGCCGTCGTCACCTGCGCGATGTTGCGGACCTGGCCCGTGAGGTTGCGGAAGGCGGTGTTGACCGAGTCCGTCAGGTCCTTCCACGTACCGGCCGCACCCTGCACCTGCGCCTGACCGCCGAGCTCACCCTCGACACCGATCTCCCGCGCCACGCGCGTCACTTCGGCACCGAAGGCGGAGAGCTGGTCCACCATCGTGTTCACGGTGTTCTTCAGCTCGAGCATCTCGCCCGCGACATCGACGGTGACCTTCTGCGACAGATCACCGTTGGCGACCGCCGTCGTCACCGTCGCGATGTCCCGCACCTGCGTGGTGAGGTTCCTGAAGACCGTGTTCACCGAGTCGGTGAGGTCCTTCCACGTGCCCGCGGCGCCCGGCACGTTCGCCTGACCGCCCAGCTGCCCCTCGGCACCGACCTCGTTCGCGACCCGGGTGACCTCGTCCGCGAACGTACGCAGCGTCTCGGTCATCTGGTTGATGGTCTCGGCGAGTTGCGCGACCTCGCCGCGCGCGCTCACCGTGACCTTCTGGGACAGATCGCCGTTCGCGACGGCCGTCGTGACCTGGGCGATCCCCCGCACCTGGGCGGTGAGGTTGCCAGCCATAAGATTCACCGAATCGGTGAGGTCCTTCCACACGCCCGCCACACCGGGCACCTGCGCCTGGCCGCCGAGCTCACCCTCCGTGCCCACCTCGCGCGCGACACGGGTCACCTCGGAGGAGAACGACGAGAGCTGGTCCACCATCGTGTTGACGGTGTTCTTCAGCTCCAGCATCTCGCCGGCGACGTGAACCGTCACCTTCCGGGACAAGTCACCCTTGGCGACCGCCGTGGTGACGAGAGCAATGTCACGTACCTGCGCGGTGAGCCGGTACGCCATGGTGTTCACCGAATCCGTGAGATCCTTCCACGAACCGGACATTCCACGCACCCGCGCCTGGCCACCCAGCTTGCCCTCGGTACCCACCTCGCTGGCCACGCGCGTGACCTCGTCGGTGAACGTCGAGAGCTGGTCGACCAGGTTGTTGACCGTCCGGCCGACCTTCAGGAACTCCCCGCGCAGCGGATGGCCGTTCCCCTCGTCCACCTGGGCCCGCAGCTCCATCCGCTGCTCCAGGTCGCCCTCCGCGACCGCGGAGAGCACCCGGCCGACCTCGGAGACGGGACGTACGAGATCGTCGACGAGGGCGTTCGACGCGTCGATCGCCGCCGCCCACGAGCCCTCACTGGCGCCGCTCTCCAGCCGCTCCGTGAGCTTTCCCTCACGTCCGACCATGCGCCGCACCCGGGAAAGCTCACCGGTCAGATGCAGATTCCGGTCGGCCACCTCGTTGAAGACGGCGGCGATCTCGGACATGACGTCGTCACCGGAGACCGTGAGCCGCTTGCGGAAGTTTCCGTCCCGCATGGCCGCGAGCGCCGCGAGCAACCTGTTCAGGGCCGCCGTGTCCACTGACGTAGTCGCCCCATGGCGCGGTTTGCGCTGTTTACTCTGGGACTGTCCGTCTTTCGCACGCGTTTTAGTGCCCCGCGTCGCTGCGCCAGACTCCACTGTGTCCCTCCCGCAAGGGTCGACCGTACTGCTCGGGTTACCTGGGCTCTCTCCAAGAAGCTTGCCCAGTGTTTCACCATGGCTGAACCAGGCCATAACAGTTCGGCAGCTTCGCACACCGTCCGCACACCCTCCGGGCGGAAACACTGACGACCGGCATCAGCATGGACGGCGAAGGTAAGTAACCTGGCATCCGGCTGTCCAACCACCCCGGTCCTGCCCGGCCTGGGCGGTGGCACACGTACAAGCGGGCATCGGAGGGGCGGCCGCACCATGGTGGGAGATCTGGGCGTCGATACTCGTACGAGGAGTTCTGTGATCACCGCGCGCGCGGCTGCGACTTTCGACCCCGTCGGGCGGTCCGTCGCGACGGCCCGCTCCTTCGTCCGCGACACCCTCCAGGGCTGGGGGTTCACGGACATCGTCGACGACGCGGTCGTCCTCACCAGCGAGCTCGTCACCAATGCCGTGGTGCACGCAGGCACCGCCGCGGACGTCCTCTGTCTGCGCAGCGAGGACGCCGTACGCATCGAGGTCTCCGACCACTATCCGGAACGCGAGATCCCGCTCCAGCAGTCCGCCGTGAACATGGGCAACCCGGACCGCGAGGGCGGCCGCGGCCTCCAGCTGTGCGCGGCGCTCGCCACCCGCTGGGGCGTCGACTACACCCCCACGCAGAAGCAGGTCTGGTTCCAACTCGACCTCCCCGACCGCTCGGTGGGCACCCGCGCCGCCGGCCCCGCCCTGCCCGCCGAGATGCTCCCGCTCACCGACGGCCGCGTCCGCGTCGCCGTCATCCAGATCGACCGCGTGGGCGCGGTCTCCGCCTGGAACGAAGACGCGGAGGAGCTCTTCGGGTACGCCTCCGAACAAGTCACCGGCAAACCCCTCACCGACTTCGCCGCCTGGCCGCACACCCCGGGCACCAGCACCGGCATCGTGGAAGCGCTCCAACTCTCCCGCTGGGAGGGCAGCTATGGCATCCGCGGCTCCGACGGCCGCGTGACCCCGGTCTACGCATCGCACCTGCGCGTCCGCGACACCGACGGCGAACCGTCCACGGTCTGCCTGCTCGTGCGCGACGACGAGCGCGCCGTCCTGCAGACCCCGCTGCGCGGCCCCGCCCCCGAGCCCGGGGCGCTCACGGAGTCGCACACCGCCGACCCCTTCGAGGTCTTCATCGGCTCCCCGGCGCCGGACGACCTCGACGGACTGCTCCAGCGCACGGTCGAACGCGCCCGCGACATGCTCGACGGCGACGCCGCCTTCCTGCTCCTCGCCACGGACGACGAGACGGAACTGGAGGTCCGCGCCTCCACGGGCCTGCCCTCCGCCCGCCAGCGCTTCGCCCGCGTCCCCGTGGAGGCGGGCCCCGGACGCTACGGCTCCGCACGCATGCCGGCCGTCCACGAGGACCTCACGGTCGTCCCCGGCGCCGTACCGCTCCTCAACGGCACGGGCATGCGCTCCGTGGTCACGGTCCCCCTGAAGGTCGAGGGGCGCCTCACGGGCTCCCTGGGCGTCGCCGCCGAGTCCCCCGACCGGTACTCGAACGAAGAGGCCCTGCGCCTCCAGTTCGCCGCCGACCGCATCGCCCTCGCCGTGGAGTCCGCGCGCCTCGGCGAGCTCGAACGCCTGCGCCGCGGCTCGCTCTCCTTCCTCGTCGAGGCCTCCGACCTCCTCGCGGGCACCCTGGACCGCGACCAGACGCTGGCCCTCATGGCCCAGATGACGGTCCCGACGCTCGCCACCTGGTGCGCCGTCTACACGATCGCCGACCAGTCGTCCGAGCCCTATCTCTCGTACGTCCTCCATGAGGACGAGGAGCGCATCGACGGCCTGAAGGCACTCCTCTCCAAGATCGCCCCTCCCGACCCCGTGCCGACCCCCGGAGCCCGCGTCTGGGCCGCCCCCTCGGAAGCCGCCCACCAGGCCGCCCTGCGCACCTCTATGCGCAGCCTCGGCCTCGGTGAGCCCATGAACCTGGGCGGAGGCATCGGCACGACGCTCTCCACGGCATCGGCGGTGGGCGGCGAGACGGTCGTCCTGCCCCTGGTCGCCCGCAACCGCGTCATCGGCATGCTCACCCTGGGCAAGCCCTCCGACGAGCACTTCCGCCAGGAGATCCTGGAACTGGCCGAGGACCTGTCCCGCCGAGCGGCCCTCGCCCTGGACAACGCCCGCCTGTACTCGGAGCGCATGGCCATCAGCCAGTCCCTCCAGCGCAGCCTGCTGCCCCCGGGCCTCCCGCAGATCCCGGGCGTCGAGGTCGAGGTCATCTACCGCGCGGCCGGCGAGGGCAATGAGGTCGGCGGCGACTTCTACGACCTCTTCCCCATCCGCGACGGCGCGTACGGCTTCGCGATCGGCGACGTCTGCGGCACGGGCCCGGAGGCCGCCGCGGTCACCGGCCTGGCCCGCCACGCCCTGCGCCTCCTGGCCCGCGAGGGCTTCGGCGGCCCCGCGGTCCTGGAGCGCCTGAACGCCGCAATCCTCGACGAAGGCGCCCGCAGCCGCTTCCTCACCCTCCTCTACGGGGAGTTGTGGCCGCAGGAGGACGGCTCGGCCGTCCTGAAGATCGTCTGCGCCGGCCATCCGCTCCCGCTCCGCCTGCGCCAGGACGGCACGGTCGAGCCGTACGCGGAACCGCAGCCGCTCCTCGGCGTCATGGAAGACCTGGAACTCTACGAACAGACGATGACGCTCGACCCCGGCGACGTCCTGCTCTGCGTCACGGACGGCGTCACCGAGCGCCGCGAGGGCACCCGCATGCTCGGCGACGACGGCCTCGCGGACGTCCTCACCACGTGCACGGGCCTCACAGCGGGCGCGGTCGCGGCCCGCATCATGCGCGCGGTGGAACGCTTCGCGACGGACGCCCCGTCGGACGACATGGCGATCCTCGCGATGCGCGTCCCCGGCCTCCAGAAGGACTGAAGAACCGCGCCCGGGGGCCCAAGGGCCCCCGGGGAACAGGAAAGTCCCCGCCCAACTGGGCGGGGACTTTCCTTACTTACTCTCTGAGCCCCCAAGCGGAATCGAACCGCTGACCTTCTCCTTACCATGGAGACGCTCTACCGACTGAGCTATAGGGGCCTGTTGCGCTTCGCGGTTTCCCGCTTGGCAACGGAATAGATCATACCCGAAAGCGAAGGTGCCTCGAACCGACCGTTCCTCTGGACCGCCCGCACGGCCACTGCCACTCTGCGCCCATGCCGACCCGACGTGGAACATCCATGCGGTACTTCTTACCCCTGGCGCTGGCAGCCCTGCTCCTGCCGGTCGGGGCCTGTGGATCCGACGACGACGCGGCGGACCAGAAGCCCACCAAGAAGCCGCGGAGCGCGGAGACCCCGCGCCCCGGCGACCAGAAGGTCACGCTCACCTGGAAGGGCAAGAAGCGCGTCTACACGGTGCACGCCCCACCCGGCTACTCACGCACCGAGAAGCTCCCGCTGGTCATCGCCATGCACCCCTATCCGGCCGACGGCGCGGCAGCGGCCGCGATCAGCGGCCTCAGCGCCAAGGCGGACAAGGAGAACTTCCTCGTCGCCTACCCCGACGGCCTCAACCGAGGCTTCAACGCCTTGATCTGCTGCGGCACCGAGGACGACGTGGGCTTCATCCGTACGATGACGAAGAGGCTGACCGGCACCTGGAACGCCGATCCGGACCGCGTCTACGCGACCGGCATATCCAACGGCGGCGACATGTCCTTCAAGCTGGCGGTCGAGCTCCCCGACACCTTCGCGGCCATCGCCCCGGTCAGCGGCGGCTATCTCGGCCCCGACTCGGCGACGGACTCGTACATGCCGAAGACCCCGGTCTCCGTGGTCACCTTCATCGGCGGCCTCGACGAGCACTACACGGGGATGGACGAGGGCATCACGGCCTGGCAGAAGCGACTGTCCTGCAAGACGAGCCGCCCCGAGAAGCTCGAGAAGAAGATCAGCAGGACTACGGCCGAGTGCCGCGACGGCTCGGACGTGGTCGTCTACCGGCTGCCCGACATGGGCCACTCATGGCCGGGCGGCGCGGGCGGCAGCATGTCCGACCCCACCGCGGGCGTCAAAGCGACAGACCTGATGTGGAAGTTCTTCGCGTCCCACACCAAGAAGGCCCCCCAGGAAACGGGTTCCTAGAAGGCCGGCTGGAGAAGTCCACCGAGCGCGTTGCAGGCGGACACGACCTTCTGTAGTTCACGCCGCGACATCGAAGCGTCGACCGGCAACGCGAGCGTGTCGTCCGCGGCACGCTCGGTCTCCGGCAGATAGACGTCCCGCCAGAACTTCGGCGTCCGATGAGCGGGTGTCTTCACGGGCACCCGGCACTCAATTCCCTTGGCCCGCACGGCACGCGCGAACGCGTCCCGGTCCGGCCGCCCATTGCCGGGCACACGCACGACATACTGCTGATAGCTGTGCCCCTCGACGCCGTCGGGGGTCACCACACCGCTCAGCCGACCGTTCAGATAGGCCGCGTGCGCCCGCCGCTGCGCCAGTTCGTCGTACGGTGCGTCCGACTCGCCCTGCTCCAGCACGAGAATGCCGTGCCGCTGCCCGACGTCCCGAAGCCGCCTGACGTCGGCCGGGTGCCCGAAGCGGTGCACGACGGCCACGGCAGCCGTACGGGAGGTAACTGCGGCGTTCACCGCGTCAGGATCAAGGCAGTACGTCGCCCGATCTATGTCCGCGAACACGGGCACGGCCCCGGCCAGGACCACGGCCTCGGCGATCTCGACGTTTCCATATGCCGGCACGATGACCTCGTCACCGGCACCGACACCTGCGGCTCGCAACATGCCAACTGTCCCCATGCCTCCAGATGTTGGCCGCGGAACGTGAACGGCAAGTGTCGCAAAACAAAAAAGAGCTGGTCCCTGAACCGAAGTTCAGGGACCAGCTCTTCTAATAATAGTTCGGCGGCGTCCTACTCTCCCACAGGGTCCCCCCTGCAGTACCATCGGCGCTGTGAGGCTTAGCTTCCGGGTTCGGAATGTAACC
>NZ_JBVJKV010000019.1:0-128341 GCF_055585065.1 Streptomyces sp. NPDC054047
CGGAGCCCATCAGGACAACGGCACCGACCTCGAAGGAGCACACCATGACCTGCCCCAACCCCCAGTGCGACAACGGCCTGGTCCCCAACCCGTACGCCGAAGACCCCGAGGACCTCACACTCTGCCCGGACGAGAACCCCGGCTACGACCCCCGCGACGGCTACGACTACGAGGCGACCCAAGGCTGACAGCCGCCCAGGACCCCGGCTCAGGTCGGGGTCCGAAGCCAAACCATCGACCGCCTGTCCCGACTCGCCGGAAGCTTACGGAGCCATGATCACTCGCCCCATGGCAGCTCCCGCCCAAAGCCGCTCCACCGACCTACATAGTCATCTGTGACGAAAGGGCGCATTCTGTACGTATGGCTCGGGTCTGCTTGGGACGGGAGACCACCATGAAGGTCAAGGTCGAGATGGAAGACGTCACGATCTCTCTGGGCAACAAGGGCATCCTGCTCAAGATCTCGGACAACAACGGCAAGCACGTCGGGGACCTCCGCATCGGCAGGGCGACCGTCGAGTGGATGCAGGGTAGAACGCGGGACGGCAACGGTAAGAAGGTCCGTGTCGATCGCTTGATCGAGCTGCTGAAAGAGCAGTAACTAGATCAGGCGTGCGTGCCAGGTTGGCAAAGGGCGCCCTGTTCCCTGACATCAGCGGCTGACACCACCGCGGGTGGAGTTGGGAGTTACACAGCTCTCAGACCTCGTGGCTCATACAAGTCGAGCCACTCGTGTGTGTAGAGGCCGACCATATCTGCGAGGTCAGACGGCGAGTACGCGTGGTCAACGTGGTGAACTCGAATGATCTCTTGGATCAAAGATGGATTCTCGTGAGGAATCTGAACTGGCTCATCTTTCGTCCATCCCTTCTGCGAAAGTTGCACACGAAGGGATGTGTGCTGCCGATCTGTGATGACTTCAAGATCACGGGCCCGCCGGATCAATGCTCCCATAGACGTGCGCCAAACGGGCTTCAGTCGTGCGGCGATGGTTAGATTCATCCCCCGCAACTGTGACTTGATTTCCCGAGATGGCATGAGAAACTCGGCGGCAAACCTGTCGGCTTCTTCCTCTTGGCCCGGTTCGGGAACATCGTGCATCACTAGATGCCCAAGTTCGTGAGCGAGGGAAAATCGAAGATTGCAGGCAGGTAGAAGCGTGTTTAGTACGAAGAATGGGCTTTCGCCAGGCGGCCAAACGCTGATTGCGTTGATCTTGGCCGAACTAAACTCCTTGGCCACAACGACACCGCCAGCGGCCTCGATCCACTCAGTCAGGTTCTGGACCGGTCCGATGGGAATTCTCCAGGCGGCACGGACCGCGCGTGCAATCTCTTCAGGGCTGCCGTAGTCCTCGACGAGCATCGAAGGAATGGTGAGAGCGAAATCCAGATCGAGAGCAGAGGCTAGGCGCTTCGCTCGAATTCGATGAAAGTTCACGAACGCCTGAATCTGCTTGAGTGTCTTCTGGGGAAGACTTTGTTGCTTGCGGTGGTAGAAGCTGGACGACCCGAATCCGTATACCGGCTCTCGCCACGTCAGTACGTCCACCGGGTAGTCCAGCGCCGAAGCGATACTCTTCGCCCGCTCCTCGCTCATCTCACGATTTGCTTGCTCAATCTTTGAGATGAGCGAGGAGGTAACCCCCACCTTCGTCGCCAGCTCACCCATAGTCATCCCACGAGATTCACGAGCTAGTGTCACCATGGCAGGGTTGTACGGCATTATTCCATCTCCGCCTGAGGTTCGGTTTTGGGCTTGCGTGAACGCACACCAGGCTTGGGCGCACCCGAATCGGGGGTAGGCAGCATGGTTACTCCTGCCAAGCCACCGGTGGCTTCGCCGTGCAGGTCAATCTCCCACACGTTTTCACCGTTCAAGGGACAGACTACAGCCAGCTTCTTGAGTTCGGTCCCAAGGGTGTCAAGGAGATATCCGGCGACCACGGTTGTCGCATTGAGGCCCAGGTCCAACTCCTGCTTCGCCAAGCGCCTTTGCTGCAATGTCATGATCTGACTGACCTTGAGGGTCTTGCTCCTGAACTTCTTGAAGCGGACAACCAGTCTGCCGCCAAAGGTCAGGGCCAAGAACCCAGGGTGGGAATTGAAGGTGACGCCCTGTATGTCTTCGAATTCCTTTTGGATTCGAGCCACAAGGAGGTCGTACATGACATTGGCGCGGGAAGTCGTGCGGTACTGAGGAGCCTTGCTTACGAGAGCGGGTTCCAGTTCCTGCCAGTCTTCCCACGCACCTTCGAAGCTCGCGCGGAGCGCGGGCAGATGCGGGTGGAGCAACGTCCGGGCCTCAGCCTCGGTGATCAGCTCAAGCGGCATGCAGGACAGCATGGCGGCTTAATTTTGATCTGTCAATCTGGACAGAGATGTGGACATGACCTTGATGGGGGCATGTTCCCACGGGGGTCTGACACCGGGCCGAGATGGCAGCAAGGCCAGCAGACTGCGATCGCCAAGAGGCGTCTCATGTCGAACGGTTTCACTGCTGTACAGCACGAAGTACCGCAACGTCAGTAACCGACCTCGCGCGTCATGGGCGTTCGTGGGCTGGACGACGACCGGAATGGCCTAAGTTGACCGCTCCACATAGAGCTACGGATCAGAAGGTTGCAGGTTCGAATCCTGCCGAGTGCACAGCAGTCCAGAGGCCCCGTGGAGAGATCCACGGGGCCTCTGGCGTATGCCTACGTGGTGGAAAAGGCGTGACTGGAGACGGCGGTGTACGCCGCTTCGGCTCGTCGGCCTGCGGGGGTCTGGGCGGGGGCATGGTCGAGGAAGTCCCCGGTGGTGCCGGTGAAGGTGATGACGCCTTCGGCGAGGACGGTGACATGGTCGGCCTCTTCGGCGAGGTCGGCGACGTCGTGGGTGGACATCAGTACCTGTACCTCGTCGGTGGCGAGGCGGAGGATCAGATCACGGAAGACGCGGCGCTGGGTGGGGTCCATACCGGCGGTGGGCTCGTCGAGGAGCAGAACGCGGGCGTCATGGACGAGGGCGGAGGCCACGCCGACACGCCGCAGCTGACCGCCGGAGAGCTGTTTGGTCTTCATGTCGGCGCGTTCCTTCATCTGTACCCGGTCCAGGGCGGTGGCTGCGGCATCCCAGGCAGCTGTGCGGTTCATGCCTTTGAGCCAGCCCGTGTAGGCGACTTGTTCGCGGGCAGTGAGGCCTGTCATCGCGGTGATGCTTTGGGGCATCCAGGCGACCTTGGTGCGGTACTCCCGGGTCGTCGAGGCCAGCCGACCCAGGCGTACCGCGCCGGTGGTGGGCTGGTTGACGCCGGCCGCGAGCTTGAGCAGCGTGGATTTTCCGGCGCCGTTGGGGCCGAGCAGGACGGTGAAGCCGTGCGGGGTCGTGTAGGTGAGCTCGTCGAGGATGCGGGGTTTGCTGCGGCCGTAGGAGTAGGACACGGCATGGAGTTCAACGGGCATGGGCGGGACGGCCTTTCATATGGTGCGGCGGATGCGGGCCTGGGCGATGAGGCCGCCGAGGAAGACGATCAGGCAGACGATGAGGGCGGGGAGATCCCCCGGGGCGTGCAGGGTCACGGCCCACGGCCAGGGGCGGTGGTAGTCGGAGTGGCCCAGGAACATGATGGTGAACACCCATCCGACCGGTGCCACTGCGGCGGCCTTGGGGTGTACGGCTTCGGCGAGCAGCATGAGGCCGGTGAGGAAGGCGGTGTTACGTCCGACCGTGGTGGCCTCGTCGGAACCTGCTGCGGCGCCAATGGCCAGTGCCGCCACTGCCACGACGGATACGCACGTCAGGACCGCGAGCATGTCCAGGCGGCGGAGGTTTCGGGTGGCCACCACTTCGGCCTCGTCCAGACGCTGGGCGAGGCAGTGGGCGAGAGTGGAGGTGACCAGGAGGGGGATGAGCTGCATGAGGAAGACCTGGTTGGCGCCGGCGGTCAGCATGCCGGGCAGCTCAATGGCCCGATCGTGCGCGAGGGCGACGATGAGGACGCACGCCGCAGTGCCGGGCAGAAGCACGGGGAGCAGGCGGCGGGCCTTGATCCACCAGATCACGACGTGGTCCCCGGGCCGGCGAGGCGGCAGGCCTTGGCCTGCTCTTTGTGGAACCAGGCGGCCTGCTGCTCGGCGGGCAGCTTCAGGGCGTCGTCGGCGCGTTGCGTGACCTTGTTCAGGACCTGGCGGGGGTTTTGGAACGTCCCGCCGTACTCGCCTCTGCGCCATGCCAGATAAGGCCGGTCCGCGTCGATGACCGCAGCGGCCCACAGCATGGCTGCGTCGTGGTTGACGACGTAGTCGGCCGAGGGCGCGGACTCGAAGGACGAGGGGAACGCACAGGGGAACGTGACGCTGTTGCGCAGGACGGCGTACCGGACGGCGGTCATGTCATCCCCGGCCTGCCCGGCCTGTCGGGAGAGCGGGAGCCACCAGGTGGTGCTCGACGAGGCCTTGCGGTCTCGGCCGTTGAGGAGGCTGTCGGACACGGTGGCGGGCATGCGAACGTCGACTCCTGCGGCACGGAGCTTGGCCGTCGACGTCACGATCTGCCGGCGTACCTGGCCGAGTTTCTCCACTGCGCCGCCGGTCTCGGCCATGCACACCCGCGGTGCGCTGCCGGTGCAGCGCGCTGCGGCGTGCTGGGAGGTCACGGGACCGTCCGCGATGGCCCAACCCCCGGCGGCATCGGCGCAAACGGCCATGAGCGCCGCGGCTGCCGCTGCGGCGCCGCCGCGTATCGCCCAGCGGCCTTGGCCTGCCGTGCGAATCCACCAGACGCCGACCGCCGCCGCCAGCGCGGCGATGAAGAGGAAGGGGACGAAGAGCGTGGCGGCACCGTATTCCTCGCCGAACCCGAGGGAGGTGTCCGGCTGGCCCGAGACGTGCCTGGGCCACGTCGGGGCGTCGTACTTCACGGTCTCGACGATCACGTAGAACACGGCGACGGCAGACAAGGGAGCACTGATCGTGCGGGGGGTGAGATGCCCGAGGGCACAGCCGATCACCGCGTACGCGCACACGATGCCCATGGCCATGAACAGCGGCGACAGAGCGGCCGGTGTCGGTATGAGCCGGGTTTCGACCAGGCGCATCACCACCGGCAGCAGGAGTACCAGCCAGCCGGCGGCGACCACGGGGGCCAGCGTGTGAGCGGCCACGCGATAGCGGGACCGGCCGGGGGCGAGTTGCCACACCCCGTCCCGCTTCAACCGCCCGCCTTCCCACACGGCGAGCCCGAGAGTGATGGCGTAGGCGAAGGCGTAGAAGTACGACAGCGCTACTTCGACCTGCTCGGGTGCCCAGAGCGGGCCGTCGATGACTTCCTGGTAGGAGTCTTCGAAGTGCAGGGCGTAGAAGTAGTAGAAGCCGATGATCCCGAGCCAGATCGGCGCGGTCCACACGGCTGGGGTGGTGCGCAGTCGGGTGCGAAGGTTCAAGGAAACGAGGCCGCTCTGTGAAGAAATGGGGGAAGCCGGGAAGCGCGTGGGCGCTTCCCGGCTCTGCTTCATGCCACTTCAGCCGTGACTAGTCTGCCTTCGAGGTGTCGACGTAGACCTTCGCCACCTTCAGGGAGGTCCGGCTGTGCTCGGAGTCGTTGTGCTTGGGGATGGTGAAGTAGCGGTTGTCGCCGTTGGAGACGTGCGTGTCCCATTCACCCCTTGAGGTCTTGCCCGAGCCCTCGAAGCAGTTCGTGAAGCGCTTCGAGCCCAGGCTCTTGTCCAGGCCGAACGGAATGGCCTGGTGCAGCTGGACGTGCAGGGACCTGCCCGCTGCGCCGCTCAGGGTGCAGGTGGTGAACTTGATCTCGGTGTAGTCGTTGTCAGACCAGTGACTGGATTCGTGGCTGCTGGGGAGCCAGCCCCCGATGCTGCTGGTGAAGTTCCGGGCTTGGACCTCACCGCTGTCGGAAGAGGGCAGTTCGAACAGGCCCTCCTCGTCGAGGCTGACGGTGCTCGCGTCGTCGGTGATGTCGACGCTGTCACCGGCAGGGACGGTGTCGTCGGCGGTGGCGGCCGAGGTGAGCAGCGTGGTCGCCGCGAGGGCGCTCACGAGAACCGCGGAGGTGCGGGCGAGCACACGGAGTCTGGGCATAGCGGTCGTCATGGTGTTGGAAGTCCCCCCAGGTGATGGCCTCGGGCACGGTGGAGCTCTCACTCGGCGTGGTGATGATCCTGTGCCCGTTCGGTGAAGATCACTCAACCAGGAGGTGCCATCACCCGCTGTGATGGAGGCCATACTTCCGCCTCAGCTGCGATCTATGGCTGATACAGGTTTGTAAAAACGACTCGAAATGCCTGGTCGTGGGCGGTGCGGGGGACAACGTCCGTGCCTGCCGCCCCGTTCCGGAGCCGCCGCGGTGCGTCTGCGCGGAGCTTCGAGACGGCACGGAGCCCGCAAGTGAACGCCCTCGTCGCCTCGCGGCGGCCGCCGGGTGAACGAGCCGAGCGGGAGAAGGCGATGGGGGAGGCTGCGCGAGACTGTCCCCATGGAGTGGCGTATCGCGGGGCTGAGCTGGGCGGACAGTGAGCGGCCCGGGCTCGTGTGGGAGCGGGGGGACGTCAGTTCGCTGGTTGTGGGGCGGCGGGTCGGGTTTCGGGCCGTGGGGCGGCGGGAGTGCGTGGGGGCGCGGGGGAATGCCTGTCCTGTGGGCGCCGTCGTGCCGGGGCGGGGGACTCAGGCCCGGTGTGCCGAGTGTGCGCGGCTCGACCGGGCGCATTCCGTGGCCGCCGACACCATCGCGGACGATCCCCGCACCTATCGCGTCTACCTCGCGTGGTTCGGCGTCGGGATGGTCAAGGTCGGGATCACCCGGGAGGAGCGGGGAGCCGCGCGGCTGCTGGAGCAGGGGGCCGTCGCCTTCGCCTGGCTGGGGCGCGGGCCCCTGATGGCCGCGCGGCGGGCCGAGGAGCTGCTGCGGGTCGCCCTCGGGGTGCCGGACCGGATCTCGTACGCGAAGAAGCGGGCCGTCCGGGCCACCTTGCCGGGGGTGGACGAGCGGCGGCGTGAGCTGGAGCGGATGCATGGTTTCGCCCTCGCGCTGGAGGGGTGGCCCGAGTCGCTGGAGCGGGTGGCCCTGGGGGTGCGCGGGGAGCCCGGGGAGCCCGGGGAGTGCGGTGTGGTGGATCACGGGGCGGCCTTCGGGGTGGAGCGGCTTGCGGGGCTCGGCGGGCTCGCCGTCACCGAGCTCGTCGACGGGGGAGTGGTGCTGGGGAGCCTCGTCGCCGTCGCCGGGCCCGATGTCTATCTCGATGACGGTGGGCGTCTCGTCGTGCTCGACAGCCGTCTGCTGCGGGGGTGGCGGCTCGAAGGGGCGCGGGGGGCGGAGCATACGAATGTTCCCGTGCGGGAGGTTCCCGCTGTTCAGGGCGGGCTTTTCTGAGCCCTGGGGCGCCGAAGCTGACCGGATGGTCAAGTCTGGCTGCCCGTACGGCAATGAAGGCGGGGAGAGGGTGGACAGGCGGGTGGGGCGCGGCCGAGTCTGGGGCCATGAGTGATCAGCCCGTCGCACCTGTACCTCCCTTCGAACCGCCCTACTACACCGTCGTGTTCACCTCCGTGCTGGCCGATACCGGTGGCGCATCCGGTGGCGCATCCGGTGGCGCGTCCGGTGCCGACTCCGATTCCGGTGGCGAGACCGGCGCCGACGCCGGATACGACGAGACCGGCGCCCGCATGGACGAGCTCGTCGCCTCCGTGCCCGGCTTCCTCGGCGTCGAATCCGCGCGGACGCCCGGCGGGCTCGGCATCACCGTCGGCTACTTCCGCGACGAGGAAGCGATCAAGCGGTGGCGCGCCGACGCCGAGCACCGCACGGCACAGAAGCGCGGGCGCGACGAGTGGTACGAGAAGTACGTCGTCCATGTCGCCAAGGTGGAGCGGAGCTACGGTTTTGAGCGGGCATGAGGGCGGCGGGGCCGCCGAGCACGATGGCGAGGCCACCGAGCACGATGGCGGGGCCGCCCAGCACGACGGCGAGGCCCAGGCCGTCCGCGACTTCTGGGAGCGGCTCGGGCTGCCCGGCCTCATCGACGTACACACGCACTTCATGCCCGAGCGCGTGCTGGCCAAGGTGTGGGACTACTTCGATGCCGCCGGACCGCTGACCGGCGTGCGGTGGCCCATCGTCTACCGGCACGAGGAGGAGCAACGCCTCGCCCTGCTCCGTGAGTTCGGGGTCCTCGCCTTCACGTCGATGATCTATCCGCACAAGGCCGGCATGGCGCAGTGGCTCAATGGGTGGGCCGTCGATTTCGCCCGCCGGACCGAAGACTGTCTGCAGACGGCCACCTTCTTTCCCGAGCCGGGAGCCGAGGCGTATGTGCGGGACGCCGTCGACGCCGGTGCGCGGATCTTCAAGTCCCATGTGCAGGTGGGGGGTTACGACCCGAACGACCCCGCGCTCGTCCCCGTCTGGGGGCTGCTCGCCGAGGCCGGTGTCCCCGTCGTCGTGCACTGCGGGTCGGGGCCCGCGCCGGGCAAGCACACCGGGCCCGAGCCGATCGGGCGGCTGCTCGCGCGCCATCCCCGGCTGCGGCTCGTCGTGGCGCACATGGGGATGCCGGAGTACGTCGACTTCCTCGACCTCGCCGAGCGGTACGGCGAGGTCAGGCTGGACACGACCCTGGCGTTCACCGACTTCTGCGAGCAGCTCTCGCCGTTCCCGCGCGCCGAGCTGCCGCGGCTCGCCGATCTGGGTGACCGGATTCTGCTGGGCTCGGACTTCCCCAACACCCCGCACACGTACGCTCATCAGCTGCACGCCCTGGAGCGGCTCGGTCTGGGGGACGACTGGCTGCGCGCGGTCTGTCACGGGAACGCGGCCCGGCTTTTTGGACTGCCGGGCGGCGGCAGCGCCTAGCGCGAGGGCGTTTCTCAGGGAATTCACAGGTTCTGGCAAGAGCACTCTCAGGGCCGCGGCGCAGGCTGTGTGCCATGACTACGACCTCGCCCCAGGGGCGTACAGAACTGCTCAGGGCGGACGGGAGCCCCGTCCGCGTGCTCGTCGTCGACGACGAGGTGTCGCTGACGGAGCTGCTCTCCATGGCCCTGCGCTACGAGGGCTGGCAGATCCGCAGCGCGGGCGACGGTGCCGGCGCGGTGCGCACCGCCCGCGCCTTCCGGCCCGACGCCGTGGTGCTCGACATGATGCTGCCGGACATGGACGGCCTCGCCGTGCTCGGCCGGCTGCGGCGCGAGCTGCCCGACGTGCCGGTGCTGTTCCTCACGGCCAAGGACGCCGTGGAGGACCGGATCGCCGGGCTCACCGCCGGGGGCGACGACTACGTCACCAAACCCTTCAGCCTGGAGGAGGTCGTGGCGCGGCTTCGCGGGCTCATCCGCCGGGCCGGGGCATCCGACCGGCGCAGCGAGTCCGTGCTCGCCGTCGGGGATCTCACCCTCGACGAGGACAGCCACGAGGTGACGCGGGGCGGGGACTCCATCCACCTCACCGCCACCGAGTTCGAGCTGCTTCGCTATCTGATGCGCAATCCGCGCCGCGTGCTCAGCAAGGCGCAGATTCTCGACCGCGTGTGGAACTACGACTTCGGGGGCCAGGCCAACGTCGTCGAGCTCTACATCTCGTATCTGCGCAGGAAGATAGACGCCGGCCGTGAGCCGATGATCCACACGCGGCGCGGTGCCGGGTATCTGATCAAGCCCGCGCCGTCGACCGAGGCGGCTGCGGCTTCATGAGGCTCGGGCGGCAGCCGCGGCAGCCGCGGTCGCCGCGGTCGCTGCGGACGCGGCTCGTCGTCTCGGCGGTGGCTTTGATCGCCGTCGTCTGCGCGGTGATCGGCACGGTGACGACCATCGCGCTGAGCTCGCACCTGTACGACCAGCTGGACACCTCGCTCGGCACGGTCGCGATGCGGGCGAAGGGTCCGCAGCCCAAGCCGGGGGACGAGGGTCCCGGCGTCCCGTCCGCGGATCAGGGCGATCCGCTGCGGTTCGTCTCCAAGGGTCCGCAGGAGGTCGGCACCATCGGTGCCGTCGTCGAGGACGACGGCTCGGTCGGCCAGGCCCTCGTCAGCAACGAGCCGGACAGCGGAACCTTCGAGCCCGGGACCGATCAGCTCGACGCGGCGCAGTCCGCCGCGCTCGCCTCCGTGCCGCGCGACGGGCATCCGCACGACGTCGACATCCCCGGCCTCGGCGGATACCGCGTGGAGTACGCGACCGGGCCGGCCGGCGACTTCCTCGTCGGCATCCCCACCGCCAAGGTGCGGAACACCCTGGAGACGTTGGTCATCGTCGAGGTCAGCGTCACCGCCGCGGGTCTGGTGGCCGCCTCGCTCGCCGGTGCGGCCATGGTCGGCGTCGCGCTGCGCCCGCTGCGCCGGGTCGCGGCGACCGCCACCCGCGTCTCCGAACTCCCCCTGCACAGCGGCGAGGTGACGCTGTACGAACGCGTCCCCGACACGGAGCCGAACACCGAGGTCGGGCAGGTGGGCGCCGCGCTCAACCGCATGCTCGACCACGTGCACTCCGCGCTGCACGCGCGCCAGGAGAGCGAGACGCGGGTACGCCAGTTCGTCGCGGACGCCAGCCACGAGCTGCGTACGCCGCTGGCCTCGATCCGCGGCTACGCCGAACTGACGCGCCGGGGGCGGGAGTCGACGGGTCCCGACACGCGGCACGCGCTCGGGCGGATCGAGTCCGAGGCTCAACGGATGACGGGCCTCGTGGAGGACCTGCTGCTGCTCGCCCGCCTGGACGAGGGGCGTGACGGCGGGCGTGCGGGAGGGGGTGGGCCCGGTGCCCGACAGGCGCTCTCGTATCAGAGCACTGATCTCTCACCGCTGGTCGTGGACACCGTGAGCGACGCGCGGGCCGCGGGCCCCGGGCACTTCTGGGCCCTGGAGCTGCCGGACGAGCCCGCGCTCGTCCTCGCCGACGCGGCCCGCCTCCAGCAGGTCGTCGTCAACCTCCTCGCCAACGCGCGCACGCACACGCCACCGGGCACGAAGGTCACCGCACGCGTGCGGCGGGCCGGGCCCGGCGTCCGCCTGGAGGTCGAGGACGACGGCCCCGGCATCGCCCCCGCCCTCCTCCCCCACGTCTTCGAACGGTTCGCCCGCGGCGACGCGTCCCGCTCCCGCAACGCCGGGTCCACCGGGCTCGGCCTCGCCCTCGTACAGGCCATAGTCGCGGCCCACGGCGGTCGTGTGACGGTGGACAGCGTGCCGGGACGGACGGTGTTCACGGTGCTGCTGCCCGCCGTGTCGGACGAGGTGTCTGACGCCGTGTCGGACGCGGTGTCGGACGCGGTGTCGGACGAGGTGTCGCCCCAGGTCAGCGGCGCCGGACGGGACTCACAGGCGGGCCACAGGCTCACCACACAGGCCTGACAGACCACTTGGCGAATGTCGGTGTCATGCAAACCGACTCTTCTCCGGGCGGCGCTTGCTCGGTCCCTCTGCCGGCGCGGGCCCACCTCCCCGCCGGATGGCGCGATGTGCCCGTCCTGGACATCGTGATCCCCGTCTACAACGAGGAGAAGGATCTGGGGCCGTGCGTGCTGCGCCTGCACGACCACCTCGTCCGCACCTTCCCCTATCCCTTCCGGATCACGATCGCGGACAACGCGTCCACGGACCGCACCCCCGAGGTGGCGGCGCGGCTCGCGGCGTCGAGCGAAGAGGTCCGCTACACGCGCCTGGAACAGAAGGGGCGCGGGCGTGCCCTGCGCGCCGTGTGGTCCGCGTCGGACGCCCCCGTCCTCGCCTACATGGACGTGGACCTGTCCACCGACCTCAACGCGCTGCTCCCGCTGGTCGCGCCGCTGATCTCCGGCCACTCGGACCTGGCGATCGGCTCCCGGCTCGCGCGCAGCTCGCGGGTGGTGCGCGGCCCCAAGCGTGAATTCATCTCGCGCGGCTACAACCTCATCCTGCGCAGCTCCCTGCACGCCCGCTTCTCCGACGCCCAGTGCGGGTTCAAGGCGATCAGGGGTGACGTGGCGGGGGTGCTGCTTCCGCTGGTCGAGGACACCGGGTGGTTCTTCGACACCGAGATGCTGGTGCTCGCCGAGCGCGCGGGCCTGCGCATCCACGAGGTGCCGGTCGACTGGGTCGACGACCCGAACTCCACGGTCCACCTGGTCAAGACGGCCACCGACGACCTCAAGGGGGTGTGGCGGGTCGGGCGCGCCCTCGCGGTCGGCGCGCTCCCGCTGGACCGCCTCGCGCGCCCCTTCGGGGATGACCCGCGCGACCGGCAGCTGACCGGAGTGCCGGGCGGTCTGGCCCGCCAGCTGGTCGGCTTCTGCGTGGTCGGCGCGCTCTCCACGCTCCTTTATCTGCTCCTGTACTCCGGCTTCCGTACGTTCTCGGGGTCGCAGGTGGCCAACGCGCTCGCCCTCCTGGTGTCGGCGGTCGCCAACACGGCCGCCAACCGCCGCCTCACCTTCGGGGTGCGCGGCCGCGACCGCGCGATGCGCCACCAGGCGCAGGGCCTGGTGGTCTTCGCCATCGGCCTCGCCCTGACCAGCGGCTCGCTGGCCGCCCTGGACGCGGCGTCGGGCGACGCATCGCACGGCACGGAAGTGGCGGTCCTGATAGCCGCCAACCTCGCGGCGACGGTGCTGCGGTTCCTGCTGCTGCGGGCCTGGGTCTTCCCGGACCGCCGCTCCGACGCGGCGCCGCAGCCCGGCGACGCCCCGTCCTCGTACGAGCTCACCTACGCACACGACCCGAGGAACGCACGATGACGACGACTTCCCATCCGCCCGCGCCCCTGCACGCGGCGCCGGGCGAGCGCGCCCACCGGGGCCCGCGCGCCCTGCCAGCGCGGCTCTGGCGCGGCCGTCCCGACGACCCGCGCTGGGCGCGCCCCGCCTTCCTGGGCCTGCTGCTCGCGACCGCGGTCCTCTACTTCTGGAACCTCAGCGCGTCCGGCTACGCCAACTCCTTCTACTCCGCGGCCGTCCAGGCGGGCAGCCAGAGCTGGAAGGCGATGTTCTTCGGCTCGCTCGACGCGGGCAACGCGATCACCGTCGACAAGCCCCCGGCCGCGCTCTGGCCTATGGCCCTGTCCGTACGCCTCTTCGGGCTCAACTCCTGGGCGGTCCTTGCCCCGCAGGTACTCATGGGCGTCGCGACGGTCGGTGTCCTGTACGCCGCCGTGCGCCGCCGCTTCAGCCCGGCGGCCGGGCTCATCGCGGGGGCGGTGCTCGCGCTCACGCCGGTCGCCGCGCTGATGTTCCGGTTCAACAACCCGGACGCGGTGCTCGCGCTCCTGATGACCGTCACCGTGTACTGCGTGCTGCGCGCCCTGGAGAAGGGCAGCACCAAGTGGCTGGTGTGGGCGGGCGTCGCGGTCGGCGTCGCCTTCCTGGCCAAGACGCTCCAGGCGTTCCTGATCCTGCCGCCGCTCGCGGTCCTGTACGCGGTGTGCGCACCCGTGCGGCTGCGCAGGCGCTTCGGCCAGCTCGCCCTCTCCGGGCTCGCGATGATCGTGGCCGGCGGCTGGTGGGTGGCGATCGTGGAGCTGTGGCCCGCGTCCTCGCGCCCGTACATCGGCGGATCGCAGAACAACTCCTTCCTGGAGCTGACCTTCGGCTACAACGGCCTCGGCCGCATCAACGGCGAGGAGACCGGCAGCGTCGGTGGCGGCGGTGGCGGCGGTGGCGGTGGCCAGTGGGGCGAGACCGGGCTCGGGCGGATGTTCAACTCCGAGGTCGGCGGCCAGATCTCCTGGCTGATCCCGGCCGCGCTGATCCTGCTCGTCGGCGGCATCGTCCTCACCTGGAAGGCCCGCAGGACCGACACCGTGCGCTCGGCGTTCGTGGCGTGGGGCAGTGCGCTCCTGATGACGGCGGCCGTCTTCAGCTTCATGGCGGGGATCTTCCACCAGTACTACACGATCGCCCTCGCCCCCTACATCGCGGCGCTGATCGGCATGGGCGCCACGGTCCTGTGGGAGGAGCGCGCCAAGTGGTGGGCGGGGGCCCTGCTCGGCGTGAGCGTCGCGGGCACGGCCTGGTGGGGGTACACCCTGCTCGGCCGGACCCCGGACTACGTGCCGTGGCTGCGCTGGGCGGTGCTGGTCGGCGGCCTCGTGGGCGCGGTGGGCCTGCTGCTCGCGGCCCGGCTCGGGCGCCAACTCGCCGTCGCGGCAGTGGGGCTGAGCTTCGCGGCGTCCCTGGCGGGCCCGGTCGCGTACACCCTCTCCACCGTGAACAGCGCGCACACCGGGTCGATCGTGACCGCGGGGCCCGCTTCCGCGGGCGGGATGGGCGGCGGCCCTGGCGGTGGCGGTCCCGGCGGGGGCGGCGGCCGTGGCGGGGGCGGCGGGATGCAGCCGCCCGGCCAGAACGGGCAGAACGGGCAGAACGGCCAGAACGGCCAGGCGCAGCAGGGTCAGAACGGCCAGCAGGGCGGCAACGCCATGCAGCCCCCGGCCGGCGGCCAGAACGGCGGCGGCACGGGCCGTCCTCCGGGCCAGAACGGCAAGCAGGGCACCAACTCCCAGGGCAAGCAGCAGGGCGCCATGCCCGGCGGCGGCACCGCCGAGCGCGGCGGCATGGGCGGAGGCGGCGGCATGGGCGGCCTCCTCGACGGCGCCCAGGTCAGCGCCAAGGCGAAGAAGCTCCTGGAGGCGAATGCCGGGGACTACACCTGGTCGGCGGCGGCCATCGGCTCGCAGAACGCGGCCAGCTACCAACTCGCGACCGGCGACCCGGTGATGGCCATCGGCGGCTTCAACGGCAGCGACCCGTCCCCGACCCTCGCCCAGTTCAAGCAGTACGTCGAGGACGGAAGGATCCACTACTTCATCTCGGGCGGTGGCATGGGAGGCGGCATGGGCGGCGACAGCGGCACCTCCTCCAAGATCACGTCCTGGGTGGAGGACACGTTCGAGAAGGTCACGGTCGGCAGCGCGACCTTCTACGACCTGACCCGGCCGAAGAGCTGACGTAACCCAAAAGCTCACAGCCCGTACGTCTTCGGGTTCGGGGCCGGCCGCAGCCTGCGGTCGGTCCCGTCGTGCTGTCCGCGGGGCAAATGTCCGCGGGGAAACCGTCTTGTACGCCGTACGGGACATGCCTTACGGTGTACGTCGCTGACCACACGTACACCGTATAAGCAGAAGGAGAGGGAGGCATGACGGCAACGACGACCGCCGAGACCCCCAGCACCCCCCAAGGGCACCCCCAGCGCTGGCTGATCCTGGGCGTCATCTGCCTCGCCCAGCTCACCGTCCTGTTGGACAACACCGTCCTGAACGTCGCCATCCCCTCCCTCACCGAGGAACTGGACGCGTCCACGGCCGACATCCAGTGGATGATCAACGCCTACTCGCTCGTCCAGTCCGGCCTCCTGCTCACCGCGGGCAGCGCGTCCGACCGCTACGGCCGCAAGAAGATGCTGACCGCGGGCCTCGCCCTCTTCGGCGTCGGTTCGCTGGTGGCGGGCCTTGCCCAGTCCTCCGCGCAGCTCATCGCGGCGCGCGCCGGCATGGGCATCGGCGGTGCGCTCCTGATCACCACCACGCTCGCCGTGGTCGTGCAGATCTTCGACGACAGCGAGCGGATGAAGGCGATCGGCCTCTGGTCGACCGTCAACTCCCTCGGCTTCGCGCTCGGCCCGCTGATGGGCGGGGTCATGCTCAACCACTTCTGGTGGGGCGCGATCTTCCTGATCAATATCCCCGTGGTGCTCGTCGCGCTCGCCGCGGTGATCAAGCTGGTCCCCGAGTCCAAGAACCCGCAGGGCGACCGCCCCGACCTGCTCGGCGCGCTGCTCTCCACCATCGGCATGGCCTCGGTCGTGTACGCGATCATCTCCGGCCCCGAACACGGCTGGACGTCGACGCAGGTCCTGGTGGCCGCCGCGGTGGGCGTGGCCGTCCTCGGCGTCTTCGTCGTCTGGGAGCTGCGCATCCCGTACCCCATGCTGGACATGCACTTCTTCCGCAACCAGCGCTTCATCGGCGCCGTCGCGGGCGCCATCCTGGTCGCCTTCGGCATGGGCGGTTCGCTGTTCCTGCTGACCCAGCACCTCCAATTCGTCCTCGGATACGAGCCGTTGGAGGCGGGCCTGCGCACGGCGCCGCTCGCGGTCACCGTCGTCGCGCTCAACCTCACCGGCCTGGGCGCACGCCTCCTGAAGAAGACCAGCACCCCCGCGACGATCGCGATCGGCATGACCCTGCTCTCCGCGGGCCTCGCCGCGATCGCCGTGCTCGGCGGCGACAACTACGCGGGGATGCTGACCGGCCTCATCGTGATGGGCGCGGGCATCGCGCTCGCCATGCCCGCCATGGCCAACGCGATCATGAGCGCGATCCCGCCGGAGAAGGCCGGTGTGGGCGCGGGCGTCAACGGCACGCTCGCTGAGTTCGGCAACGGTCTGGGCGTCGCCGTGCTCGGCGCTGTCCTGAACTCACGCTTCGCCTCGCTCGTGACCGTCTCCGCGGTCTCGCTGCCCGCGGCGCTTGCCGCGGCGGGGTCGGACGCCGAACGCACGAGGATCGCCGACGCGTTCTCCTCGGGTCTTCAGACCAGTCAGCTGGTGGGCGCGGTGGCCGTGCTCCTCGGTGGCCTGCTGGCGGCCGCGTTGCTGAAGCGGGCCGAGAGGGCAGACTCTGCGAAGGCGGGCGCGGCCACGGCGTCCGCATAGCATCGACGGGTGGGCGACGGACTGGCCGATTCCGGTCTGCCGTCCGCCTCGCAGGACTCGTAGGACCGGTACCGGTACCGGTACCGGTACAACAGCTCAGGACCAGGAAGGTGCGCCATGGCGAAGGCAGCCGACCGCGCGAAGCGCCCCGCGCGGACCAGCGTCTGGCTGGAGGGCAAGGCCCCCCGGAACGGCGCGGGCAGCCGCAGGAGTGACCAGCCTTCCGGCCTCGACCGGGACCGCATCACCGAGGCCACGGTCCGCCTCCTGGACGAGGAGGGCCTCGCCAAGTTCTCCATGCGGCGCCTGGCGGCGGACCTGAACGTCACGGCGATGTCCGTGTACTGGTACGTCGACACCAAGGACGACCTCCTCGAACTCGCCCTGGACGCGGCCGCCGGGGAGATGGTCCTGCCCGACCCGGAGTCGATCACGCCCGAGCGGTGGCGCGAGACGATGCGCGAACTGGCCGAGGAGTACCGGGGGTTGCTGGTCCGGCACGCCTGGGTGTCGCCGCTCGTCGGCAACTTCCTCAACATCGGCCCGAACTGGATCAAATTCGCGCTGACCGTGCAGGAAGTGGTGCGCAAGACCGGCCTGCCCACGGAGAAGCAGGCCGGCGCGATCGCCGCGGTCTTCCAGTTCGTGTACGGATTCGGCACGGTCCAGGGCCACTACATCGCGCGCTGTACGGCGGCGGGGCTCACTCCCGGGGAGTACTTCAAGGAGGCGATGGGCGCGGTCAGCGCGCATCCCGGCCTGGAGGAGACCCTGCACAGCTCCGCCGACATGATGGAGGCGCGGGGCGGGTCCACGGTCGAGGAGATGTGGGAGCTGGACTTCAAGGTGGCGCTGGACCTGCTGGTGGCGGGCATCGAGGCCACGCTGTGACGGGCCCCTGGGCCTTGGGCGCCGACTAGGCCTTCGCTGCCGGGAAACCTCCGGTGGCGACCGGGCCCCACCGCTCCGGGGTGATCCGGATGATGGACTTGCCCTGCTTCACCATCGCCTCGCGGTACTCGTCCCAGTCGGGGTGCTCACCGGAGATGTTCCGGAAGTACTCGACGAGGGGCTCGACCGACTCCGGGGAGTCGATGACCTCGGCCGTGCCGTCGATCTGGACCCAGGGACCGTTCCACTCGTCGCTGAGCACGATGACGCTGACCTTCGCGTTCCGCTTGGCGTTCCGCGTCTTGGCCCGCTCGGGGTAGGTGGACACCACGATCCGTCCGGCGTCGTCGACCCCGCAGGTCAGGGGGGACCCCTGCGGGGCGCCGTCCGCGCGGGCGGTGAGCAGGATCGCCCGATGCCGGGGGCGGACGAAGTCCAGCAACTCCGCGAGGGACACGGTGGTGTTGGTAGCGATGTTCGGAGCCATGCCCCGCACGATACGCCGGGGGCGGCGCGGGGGGCCGTGCCTCTCCCACCCACCCGCCCGTTCACCCGGCATCCGACCCTCGACGAACAAGCCTTTCCCACCCACCCGCCCGTTCACCCCGCATCCGACCCTGGACGAACAGGCCTTTCCCGCCCACCCGCCCGATTGCCCCGCAGTCTTGCCCCGCGACGAACAGGCCTTTCCCGCCCACCCGCCCGTTCACCCCGCATCCGACCCTGGACGAACAGGCCTTTCTCGCCCGCCCGTCCGATTGCCCCGCAGTCGGCGACGCGCGTGAGGGGGCGTGCCGGTTTGTCCGCCCGGAGCACGGCTCCCGGCGCTCCGGGGGCGAAGTAGCCCCGCGGCCACCGGACGACAGCGAGGACGGACATACCGGCGCGGCCCCGCCCCACCACGGAGCAGAACCGCTCCCGCCAGCCCCGCTAGACCTGCGGCAACGTTTCCCCCTGGACCGCCTGGATGTCCAGTTCCACCCGCAGCGTCGTGCCGATCGCCGAGATCCCCGCCTGCACCACCTGGTTGTAGTTCATCGCGAAGTCCTCGCGGCGCAGCTCCGCCGTCGCCCGGAACGCCGCACGCGTGCCGCCCCAGGGGTCCGCCCCCGTACCGAGGTAGCTCAGGTCCAGTTCCACCGGGCGTACGACGCCGTGCATCTGCAGATCGCCCTGAACCGTCCAGCGGTCCGGGCCCGCGGGCGTCAGGCCCGTGGACCGGTACGTCAGCTCCGGGTACCGCTCCACGTCCAGGAAGTCCGGCGACTTCAGGTGGCCGTCCCGCATGCCGTTGCCCGTGTCGATGGAGGCCGAGCTGATGACCGCCTCGACGCGCGACTTCTCCACGTCCTCGGCGATCTCCACGCGGCCCCCGAACTCCGTGAACCGGCCGTGCACGCTGGTGATCCCCAGGTGCTGGGCGACCGCGCCCACCGTCGAGTGCGCCGGGTCGATGGTCCAGGGGCCGGGCGGCGGCAGCTCCGTGCCGCCCTGCCGGGCCAGGACGATGTTGCCCACCTCGGCACGGCCGCTCGCCGTGACGAGCGCGGTCGAGGCCACGGGCGCGTAGCCGACCGCGGTGACGATCACGGTGTACGGGCCCGGCGGCAGCTCCGTGGCGTCGCGCACGGCACCCTCCGCGTCCGCCGCCGCCCGCAGCACCTGCGTACCGGTCATGTCCGTCAGGGTGACGACGGCGTGCGACACCGCCCACCCGTCACGCGTCCGAATCCGAGCGCTGAGTCCCATCCCGTTCCTTCTCCTTGCCGAGCTCACAAAAGAGTGTGGCCCCCGGTGGCGGTGACACGGCCGTCCCCTGCCGTGTGCGTCACCACCAACTCGGGGGCCCTTTCCCCAACCGGCCCGTGCGCGCGCATCCGCTCGAAGCGCGCGCACGGGCCGGGGTCAATTACTCGCCCGGGTGGGCGAGTTCGATGTCGTGGTCACCGACACCTTCACCGGAGACCGTCAGGCCCGTCGCCACCGGCGGGTAGCCGGTCGCGATGACCGTGTACTCGCCGCTGTCCAGGTCGGTGAAGGCGTACGCGCCGTCCGACCCGGTGGTGGCGGTGGCGACGACGTTGCCCGCCGCGTCCACCAGCGTGACCCGCGCGTCGTTCAGCGGTCCGCCCTTGGCGCGCACGGTGCCCAGCACCTGCGAACCGGCCCTGAGCTCGACCTCGACCCGGGTGACGCCGACCGCGCCCACCTCGACGGGCAGCGCCATCGGGCGGTGCCCCGCGGCGTTCACCGCGATGGTGACCTGTCCGGGCACCAGCTCGGCGAAGGTGAACTCGCCCTGCTCACCGGTGAGCCCGGTGGCCAGGACGTCGCCGCGCACGTCGGTCACGATGACCATCGCGCCGGAGACCGGCAGCTTGCCGTCGGAGGCCCGCACCACACCGCTGAGGCCGCTCGTGCCGCTCAGCAGGATGTCGTAGTTCAGGGCCTCGTCGGAGACGACGATCGTGGAGGCCTGCGGCTGGAAGCCGTCGGCCGACGCGATCAGTACGTACGAACCGGCGCCGGGGGCGTCGACCGCGTAGGACCCGTCGCCCTGCGCGACCGCACGGCCCAGCTGGCGTCCCCCGAGGGAGATCAGCGTGACCGCGGCCCGCGGGACCGGGGCGCTCTCCGCGCCGCGGACGAAGCCGTGGACCGGAGTGCCGCCGCCGGTGGTCTGCGGGAGCGCGTCACCGGTGGCCGACGAGGCCACGGCGGCGAGCTTCTGCGTGCCGTCCGGACCCGCTTCGGTGTGCGCGCCGACGGAGGCGAGGACCGGCTGCTCGTCGGCGACCGGGGCGGACGCCGCCGGAGTGGCGGGAGACGCGGCCGGAGCCTGGGACGCCTCAGCGGCCTGGGCGAGCCCACCCGACGTACGCAACGGGACCTCCTTGATGAAGAGCGTGATCAGGAGCGCGATGAGGGCCAGCGGCGCGGCGATCAGGAAGACGTCGGCGATGCCGTGCCCGTAGGCGCTCTCCATGACCGTGCGGAACGGCGCCGGAAGGGCGTCCAGGTCGGGGATGCCACCGCCGCCGGTGCCGCCGTGGCCCATGCCGGCGGCCTTGGGACCGAGGTCCTCCAGACCGTCCTTCACGTAGTGGGTGATGCGCGTCGACATCACGGCGCCGAGCGCCGAGACGCCCATGGCGCCACCGAGGGAACGGAAGAAGGTGACGACCGAGCTCGCGGAGCCGAGGTCCTCGGGAGCGACCTGGTTCTGCGTGGCGAGCACGAGGTTCTGCATCATCATGCCGATGCCGAGACCCATGAGGGCCATGAAGATCGCGATGTGCCAGTACTCGGTGTCGTAGCGGATCGTGCCGAGCAGGCCGAGGCCCGCGGTCAGGAGCACGCCGCCGGAGACCAGCCAGGCCTTCCACTTGCCGGTCTTGGTGATGACCTGGCCGGAGACCGTCGAGGAGACGAACAGACCGGCGATCATCGGGATCGTCATGACGCCGGACATCGTCGGCGACTTGTCGCGCGCCAGCTGGAAGTACTGGCTGAAGAACACGGTGCCCGCGAACATCCCGACACCCACGAAGAGCGAGGCGATGGAGGCGAGGGTGATCGTGCGGTTGCGGAAGAGCCGCAGCGGGATGATCGGCTCGCTCGCCTTGGACTCGACGAGCAGGAAGATCAGGCCGAGGACGATCGAACCGCCGACCATCGCGCCGGTCTGCCAGGACATCCAGTCGTACTTGTCGCCCGCGAAGGTCACCCAGACCAGGAGCAGGGAGACGGCCGCCGAGATGAAGAAGGCGCCGCTCCAGTCGACCTTGACGTCCCGCTTCACGACGGGGAGCTTCAGGGTCTTCTGGAGCACGATCAGGGCGATGATCGCGAAGGGCACGCCGACGTAGAAGCACCAGCGCCAGCCGAGCCAGTCGGTGTCGGTGATGACGCCGCCGAGCAGCGGGCCGCCGACGGTGGCGACGGCGAAGGTGGCACCGAGGTAGCCGGAGTAACGGCCGCGCTCGCGCGGGGCGATCATCGCGGCCATCACGATCTGCGCGAGGGCGGAGAGACCGCCCACGCCGATGCCCTGGACGACGCGGCAGGCGATCAGCATCCCGGCGTTCTGCGAGAGACCGGCGACGACCGAGCCGAGCACGTAGATGATCAGTGCTATCTGGACCAGGGCCTTCTTGCTGAAGAGGTCCGACAGCTTGCCCCACAGGGGCGTGGTCGCCGTCATCGCCAGGAGCGAGGCGGTGACGACCCAGGTGTAGGCGGACTGGCCGCCGCCCAGGTCGCCGATGATTTCAGGCAGGGCGTTGGAGACGATCGTCGACGACAGGATCGCGACGAACATGCCGAGCAGCAGGCCGGAAAGGGCCTCCATGATCTGGCGGTGCGTCATCGGGGCGTTCTCGTCGTGCGACGCTCCGTGCTTGGCGTGGCTGCCCCGCACACCGGATGGTGTGGTTGTTGCCATGGGCTTCCTCTTCGTTACGCGGGTGTACGGGTGGTCTCTTCGAAGGGGAGCCGGGCCGAAGCCGCACGGCAGTCCCCGAAGCTGTCGCGCAGTCGCGCGAGCAGCGTGCTGAGCTGGACGACCTCGTCGTCTGACCAGTCATGCAAGTAGTGGGTGAGCGTCCTGATGGACAGCTCGGACAGCTCATCGACCTTGGTCCTGCCCTCGGGGGTGAGGCGCAGGATGCGGGAGCGCTTGTCGGCGGGGTCGGGATCCCGGTGGATCCACTCCTTCTCGGCGACATGGGCCACGTGGCGACTCGTCACCGACATGTCCACGGCGAGCAGCTCGGCGAGTCTGCTCATCCGCATCTCTCCGTGCCGGTCGAGCAGGATGAGTACGGCGGCGGACCCGGCCGGGCAGTCGTGCGGCAGCCCTCTTCCGAGGCCACGCTTCACGGCACCGATGGCGCTGAGCTGTCGGGCCAGCTCCTCGTAATGACGCTGCGCGGCCACGGCACCTCCTATGTTGTTGCTTAGGGCAACGATAGAGACAGTTGGTTGCCGCAGGCAAACTAAAACTGGACCAACGCCCTAAAGAGTCGGCAAAGGTCTGCCGCCGCGCTCGTAAAGTCGGTGGTCAGCGGGGGTTGGGCCGACCCCCGATGGTTCGCTAGGGTCCTGCGCTATGGCACACAACCCCCAGGGCCCCCAGAACACCCCCGACCCCGCCGGCAGCACGCAGATGTTCCGCGCCTTCGTCGACGAGTCCCCGCAGGGCCGAGCGCAGCAGCCGGCGGCGGCGCCCGCGGGCCCGCGCATCGGCCTGATCATCGGCGTCGTACTCGCGATCGTGGTGGTGGCGGGAGTGGCGTGGCTGGCCCTCAAGTAGTTCAAGCAGGGAGAACGCCCCTCTAGGGGCGCGGGGAACTGCGCGCTCGGCCACGGCGGAGCCGCAGGCGGAGAAGAACCCCTACTTCCAGTCGACGGAGACGTCCCGCGTCTCCACATGCATCCCCAGCGGCACCCGCCAGGCCTCGACGCACACGGGCCAGGTCTTCTTCAAGGTCTCCCCCGCGCCGATGGGTGCGGGCAGCTTCTCGGTGGACTTGATCGTGGCCCAGTCCACGCCAAGGGCGCCGATCACGTGCGTACCGAAGGTGACCGTGCCCGACCGCACCGGCGATCCGCCGGTGTTCTTGAAGGCGACGGTCACTTTCTCGCACCAGCGGTCGTCCGCGGGCTTCCGCTGCGGTTCGCCGACGCTGAGCTTCGCGGGGCCGCTGGGAGGGGCGCTGGAGCCGCCGCCGGGGTTCGAGGGCGTCGTGTCCGGACTGGTGTCCGAACTCCCTTCCGAACTCCCTTCCGTACGACCGGGCTTGGCGCCGTCGGTCGAGCCGGTGGAGGATTCGCCGCCGTCCGGGGTGCCCGAGGGCCCCGAACCGGACTTGCCGTCAGGGGACTTGCCGTCAGGGGACTTACCGCCGGAGGCGTCCGGTCCGGGCTCCGATGAGGACCCGGGGCCACCGACCTCACGCTCGGAGCCCCCCTTGCCGCCAGGCGCCTTCTCGGCCTCGTCCAGCGGCACGAGCTCCACGTCACCGGTGGGGGCCACGCCGGCGCCAGGCGCCCGCTCAGGCCCCGCGGCAGCCGGACCCGTGGCCACATAGCCGTCGCCGTCCCCGCCGCCGCAAGCCGCGAGGAGACCGCCCAGGCACAGGACAGCCGTGGACGCACCCAGTACGTTCCGCATGCCACGTCGCATCGCGTCAGTGTGTCTGACGGGCCGTCAATTAGGAACCCCGTCAGCAACTTCCGTCCCCCTGCGGCTCGTTCGGCCACAGGGGGAGTGCCCTCAGTCCGCGATGAGCCCTTCCCGCAGCTGCGAGAGCGTGCGCGTGAGCAGGCGCGAGACGTGCATCTGCGAGATGCCGACCTCCTCGCCGATCTGCGACTGCGTCATGTTCGCGAAGAAGCGCAGCATGATGATGCGGCGCTCGCGCGGCGGCAGCTTGGCGAGCAGCGGCTTGAGCGACTCGCGGTACTCGACGCCTTCCAGGGCGCTGTCCTCGTACCCCAGACGGTCCGCGAGGGAGCCCTCGCCGCCGTCGTCCTCCAGGGCGGGCGAGTCGAGCGACGAGGCCGTGTACGCGTTCCCGACGGCCAGGCCGTCGACCACGTCCTCCTCGGACACCCCGAGCGCCTTGGCGAGTTCGGGCACGGTCGGCGAGCGGTCCAGCTTCTGGGCCAGTTCGTCGCTCGTCTTCGTCAGCGCGAGCCGCAGTTCCTGAAGGCGGCGCGGCACGCGCACCGACCAACTCGTGTCGCGGAAGAAGCGCTTGATCTCACCGACGACCGTCGGCATCGCGAACGTCGGGAATTCCACGCCCCGTTCGCAGTCGAATCGGTCGATCGCCTTGATCAGGCCGATCGTGCCGACCTGGACGATGTCCTCCATCGGTTCGTTGCGGCTGCGGAAACGTGCCGCCGCGTACCGGACGAGAGGGAGGTTGAGCTCGATCAGCGTGTCCCTTACGTAGACACGCTCCGGGCTGTCCTTGTCGAGTGCGGCGAGCCGCAGGAACAGGGAGCGGGACAGGGTGCGGGTGTCGATGGCTCCGGAAGCCCCGGAAACCACCGGGCTCGGAAGCGCGGCGGGCGCTGATTCGCTCTTCGTGAGCGTGAGCACCTTCGAGCTGCCCTGGTCTGCGGACATGCCACCCCCTTGAGGTCGCGGACGGTCACGGCGGACGCTCCCGTCGGAGGAACGCAGCCTCCACCTGAATACCGGACGTGGGGCTGCGGCAAACGCGGTTCCAGCAGAATGTCACATGTCGGCAACACGCTGTAGTTACATGTCGACAAAGAAGGGTGACATCGATGCAGGAAAGAGGGGGTCTGAGGCATTTCTGCTCACGAGAACGTCGGGAACCCTCGTGAGAGCAGTCCACTCGTTACGGTTACGCCTCGATCCGATTTGCGGATCGAAGTCGCGCGAAGCTTCTGGCCAGCAGTCTTGACACATGCATCTGAGAAACGCCCAATTCGGCGCTGATCTGTGATTGCGTCAGATTGCTGTAGTAGCGCAGCAGCAGGATGCGTTGTTCGCGCTCGGGCAGTTGGACGAGGAGATGGCGGACGAGGTCGCGGTGCTCGACGCCGTCGAGTGCGGGGTCCTCGTAGCCGAGCCGGTCGAGCAGACCGGGGAGCCCGTCGCCCTCCTGGGCCGCCTCCAACGACGTTGCGTGGTACGAACGTCCGGCCTCGATGCAGGCCAGGACCTCCTCCTCGGTGATCCGGAGGCGCTCGGCGATCTCCGCGGTCGTGGGCGAGCGCCCGAACGCCGTGGTGAGGTCCTCGGTCGCCCCGGTCACCTGCACCCACAGCTCGTGAAGACGGCGCGGCACATGGACCGTTCGTACGTTGTCGCGGAAGTACCGCTTGATCTCGCCGACCACGGTGGGCATCGCGAAGGTCGGGAACTGCACGCCGCGCTCGGGGTCGAAGCGGTCGATCGCGTTGATCAGACCGATCGTGCCGACCTGGACGACGTCCTCCATCGGCTCGTTGCGGCTGCGGAAGCGGGCGGCGGCGTACCGCACCAGCGGCAGATTGGCCTCGATGAGCGCACCGCGGACGCGGCCGTGCTCGGGGCTGCCCGGTTCGAGCTCCTTGAGCTCGCCGAAGAGGACCTGCGTCAGGGCCCGGGTGTCGGCTCCCCTGCTGCTGGGGGCCCTCTCGCTGATGGGGGCGCCCTGCGCGCCCTGCTGCACGCCCTGTGGGCCCGGCGCGCTCGATGTGCTCGGTGAGCTCGGTGAGCTCGGTGCGCTCTGCGTGGTGGGGCTGCTGCTCGCTTGCGGGGTCACGGGTGGTGCTTCGGGCGCAGTACTGGCCGGCACGGTCAACGCCACCCCTTCTCGGTCAAGCCCAGTCAAGTCCTGTCGAGCTCAGTCAAGATCAGCCGACCCTGGTCAACTCATCCGTCAAAAGCGGTCATAGCATCACAAGACATGTGCACTGTGTGCAAGCACCCGATAACTACGTGTTGAGGGGCAAGTTGAGCCGTAAAGACGCAGAAAAGCCCCTCACCGTTCCGGTGAGGGGCCGCTTCGCGCGGGGCCGCTGAGCCGCCCGGCTCAGAACTCGTAGTCCGCGATCACCCACGTGGCGAACTCACGCCACAGCGCGACACCGGCCTGGTGCGCGGGGTGCTCGATGTACCGCTTCAGCGCATCGGTGTCCTCGACCGCCGAGTTGATGGCGAAGTCGTACGCGATGGGCCGGTCGGTGATGTTCCAGTCGCACTCCCAGAACGAGAGCTCCGGGATCTGGTCGCCGAGCGCGCGGAAGGCCTTGACGCCCTCGACGACGCGCGGCTCGTCGCGCTCCACACCGTCGTTGAGCTTGAAGAGGACCAGATGGCGGATCATGCGCACTCCTGGGAAGGGCGGGGAGAGGAGGGGGGACGGCGGAACGAACCGCTCAGTCCTTGCCTCCGTTGGCGACCCACGTCATGAAGTCGCCGATGCTCTGAGCGGCGTCCGAAACCGCCTCGAAGCCTATCTGCACATAGTCCGCGGCCTTGGCGGGGTCAGTGATGATCACGTAGAGCATGAAGACGACGACCGCGAAGAGCCCGATTTTCTTCCACTGCACCGCCACGCTCCCGGCCTCCCCTTACCTGCTGCGCCTGTGACCCCTGTGACGGGCGTGAGTCTAACCCGGCACGTCCTCACGGGGCCTTTAAGGACCAACGGCCTGGCAGCAGGGGCCCTTTGCCGGGCCGTTCCCCGCGGCGCGGGACGCAGGATTGGTGTGTGCCCCGGCGGATCTGGCAGGAATCCGCAGGGCACGGGACTGGCCCCACTGCGGGGTCGCGCGCCGTCTGCTTCCCCCGAACGACGGCGCCGGCCAAGGGTTCCGGTCCTCATCGGGGGAAGCGGCTTGTCCCCCCGATGCCGCTTCCCCCGGCCTGTGCGGGAGAGAGCCCCGGCGCCGTGAAGGCACCGGGGCTCTCGTGCGTCCGCCGGTCCCGGGAAATGCGTCCGCCGGTCCCGGGAACGACGAAGGCCCCGTCCTCGCGGACGGGGCCTTCGTATCAAGAGCGGTAGCGGTGGGATTTGAACCCACGGTGAGTTTCCCCACACTCGCTTTCGAGGCGAGCTCCTTCGGCCGCTCGGACACGCTACCGAGAGGAACTCTAGCCCAAAGTGCCCCGTGGTCAGAAATCCGTTTGGCCGAAGCCGCCCGGCAGCGCCCCGGCAGCCGCTCAGCGCCCGCGGAAGAAGCGGGTGAGCAGGGCCGCGGCCTCCTGCGCGAGGACGCCCTCGATCACCTCGGGTCGGTGGTTGAGCCTTCTGTCGCGTACGACGTCCCAGACGGAGCCCGCGGCGCCCGCCTTCTCGTCACGCGCTCCGTAGACGACCCGGTCGACCCGGGACTGGACGAGGGCGCCCGCGCACATCGTGCAGGGCTCCAGGGTCACCACCAGCGTGCAGCCGGCCAGACGCCACTCGCCGAGCGCGGCGGCGGCCCGGCGGACGGCGAGCACCTCCGCGTGCGCGGTCGGGTCGCCGGTCGCCTCGCGTTCGTTGTGGCCCGCCGCGAGGACCGTCGTGCCGTCCGGGGACAGCACGACGGCGCCGACGGGCACATCGCCGCCCTGGACGGCCAGTTCGGCCTGGGCCAGGGCGAGCCGCATGGGGGCCCGCCAGCGGTCGCGTACGGGATCGGCTTCTCGGTCGGGTTCGGGTGGGGTGATGGGGGTGTTCCGGTCGGTCACACCGGGAACCTAGCGGACGGTCTCCAGCACCTCCGCCGCCCCGAGGATCTCGGCGATGTCGCTGAGCGCGTCACCGGGCTCCAGACCGAGCAGATCCTTCTCGGGCACGCCGAGATCGGTCAGGAGCTCCGAGTCGCCCAGCGGCCCCGCGGGCACCGCGTCGCCCGCGGTCTCCCCCGGTTCGTCGTCGGCGGCGGAATCGGGGGCGGCCCCGGACTCGGCGGGTTCGCCGTCCTCCGTGCCGTCCAGGTCCAGGGCGTCCAGGTCGACACCCGGGTCTTCGGTGCCCGGCTCACGGCCGAGCATCTCGTCGGTGAGCAGGATCTCGCCGTACGAACTCCGGGCGGCCGCGGCCGCGTCCGAGACGTAGATACGAGGGTCCTCCTCCCCGTCGACGCGGACGACGCCGAACCAGGCGTCCTCCTGTTCGATGAAGACGAGGACGGTGTCGTCCTCAGCGCTGCCGGCCGTGGCCTCGCGGGCCAGGTCGGTCAGATCCGACAGGGTCTCCACATCGTCGAGCTCCGTGTCGCTCGCTTCCCACCCGTCTTCGGTGCGCGCGAGCAGTGCGGCGAAGTACACCGTGACTCTCCCACTGGTCATAGACAGTGCCGGTTGACGGTTTGGGTGTCCCCCCGGCGAGTTCGGGGAGCGGGGGAGTTGCTGTTCCAAGCCCCGCCCACTCGGAATCGTGGCAGAAACCACGGCCCGAGGAGAGGTCTTCCGCCCGCTGTGTTCCGCGTCGCGTTTCCCGGACGCCTTCCCGATGCCTGTGTGAGAGGTGCCCGCTACCAGCGGAACGTGCGCATACGCATCTGCTGACGCATCCGTGCCGCCCGGGCGCGGCGCGGCTTCACGCGGTCGCGGAGCTCGATGGCCTCGGCCCGCTCGTGGAGGAACTGGGCGCGTCGGCGCCGGCGCTCGGCTTCGGTCTCGCGGTCCGGCTCTCGGCCGCCCGGCTCTCTGTCCGGCATGGGCATCACCACCCCAGGTCGTACGTCCACTTTCCCCCGTACGGCGGGTTTGATGCCAGCGCGCAGGGTTCCGGGTGGTCCGGGGCGTGAAAGGCACCGGTCGTCGCGGGGGAGCCCGGGTGGTCCGGGCGCGGTTACTGTTGACGGCATGCGGATCCACGTCGTCGACCACCCGCTGGTGGCGCACAAACTCACCACGCTGCGCGACAAGCGCACCGACTCCCCTACCTTCCGGCGCCTCGCCGACGAGCTGGTCACCCTGCTCGCGTACGAGGCCACCCGGGACGTGCGCACCGAGCAGGTCGACATCGAGACCCCGGTCACCCCGACCACGGGCGTCAAGCTGTCCTACCCGCGCCCCCTGGTCGTACCGATCCTGCGCGCCGGGCTCGGCATGCTGGACGGCATGGTGCGGCTCCTGCCGACCGCCGAGGTGGGCTTCCTCGGGATGATCCGCGACGAGGAGACGCTCCAGGCGTCGACGTACGCGACGCGCATGCCGGAGGACCTCTCCGGGCGCCAGGTGTACGTCCTGGACCCGATGCTGGCCACCGGCGGCACGCTCGTCGCGGCCATCCAGGAACTGATCAAGCGCGGCGCGGACGACGTCACCGCCGTGGTGCTCCTGGCCGCGCCCGAGGGCGTCGAGGTCATGGAGCGCGAGCTCGCCGGCACGCCGGTGACGGTCGTGACGGCCTCGGTCGACGAGCGGCTCAACGAGAGCGGCTACATCGTGCCGGGTCTGGGCGACGCGGGGGACCGGATGTACGGGACCGCGGAGTAGCGCTCAGCGCTCAGCGATCGTCGGGCGTAGCGCTCAGCAGTCTTTCTTGCCGCTGGACGTCGAGGGCGCCGGCTTGGGTTTGGCGAGTACCGCCAGAGCCTTGTCGGCGTCCTCTTTCTTTGCCAGATCCTTGAACTTCGAGCCCAGGATGAGGTCCACCTCGCCGCCCTTGCGGGCGTCCGTCCGGCTCTCGGCGCCCGCGAGCTGCGTGCCGAGCACCGGTACCGCGGTGTCCGTGGCGGACTTGGCGCCGAGCAGTATCCCGGTGCCCTTGACCTTCTTGTCGTACGCCTTCGGGGCGTTGTCGACCTTGCCGACGGTGAAGCCGCGCTTCTTGAGCTCGGCCGCGACGTCCTTGGCGAGGCCGCCGCGGGGCGTCGCGTTGAAGACGTTCACCTTGATCTGACCCGGCTTGGGCAGCGCCTTGGGGGCGGGCGGTTTTGCGGAGGGGCCCGGCTTGGCCGCGCAGTCGCTGCGCGAGCCCGCGGCCGTGGCCTTGCTGCCGCCCGTGAAGACGTCGATGAGCTGCAGGGTTCCCCAGCCGATCAGGCCGACCGCGACGACGGACGCGACCACCGCGAGCACGATCCTGCGGCGGCCACGGGTTCGGCGCATACGCGGATATTTGGCCCCCGTGATGCGGTACTTGCCGCCCATGCCGGGGGGAGTGAGCATGCTCATGGGCGCAGCGTAGTGCGACGACGCCGTGATGCCTACTAAATGATCATTGACTCGGGCTCAGTCCAACCCGAAAGGGCCAATGAGGGAGTGGGCGCCCGGTGCCGTGGCGGGCCGCTGCCGGGGCAGGCCGCTGCCGTCAGCCGCGTTCTGCCGCCGTCAGCCCAGTTCGAGGACGCGGGCGTGCAGCACCTGGCGCTGCTGGAGCGCGGCGCGGACCGCGCGGTGCAGCCCGTCTTCCAGGTAGAGGTCGCCCTGCCACTTCACCACGTGCGCGAAAAGGTCGCCGTAGAACGTCGAGTCCTCCGCGAGGAGCGTCTCTAGGTCCAGCTGGCCCTTGGTCGTCACGAGCTGATCGAGGCGGACCGGGCGCGGCGCGACGTCCGCCCACTGCCGGGTGCTTTCCCGGCCGTGGTCGGGGTACGGCCGGCCGTTTCCGATGCGCTTGAAGATCACACGGAAAGCCTACCGGGCAAGGCTCTCCGGGCGCAGCCATGGCGACGGAGTGCGACTCTGGGAAATGACGCCGGAAATCGGGGCAAAACGGGAACACTCAAGCCGGGAACAGGGGCAGAAGTGAGCGAGAGCCAGCCGATGCCGTCCACGACGGAAGGCGCGAACCCCTCTAACGAGTCTTCGCCGGTCGCGGGGGTGACGAGCGGAGGGGCGGGTTCCGGGGAGGGCGTCTCCGGTGAGGTCGGCAGCGGGGGCGGTGCGTTGCCTCAAGGAGCGATGGAGATCGTCGCCGGGTACGCCTTCGCCGGGCCCGCGCTGGATCTCGGGGCGCTCCTGTGGGACGGGCGGTGTCTGCCCGACGCCCAGATCCGCATTCCGCTGGCCATGCTCAACCGGCACGGGCTCGTCGCGGGCGCGACCGGCACCGGAAAGACGAAGACCCTCCAGCTCGTCGCCGAGCAACTGGCCGCGCAGGGCGTGGCGGTGTTCCTCGCGGACATCAAGGGGGACGTCTCCGGGATCTCGGTGCCGGGGGAGAGCGGCGAGAAGGTCGCCGAGCGGGCGCGGGAGGTCGGGCAGACGTGGGAGGCGCGGGGCTTCCCCAGCGAGTTCTACGCACTGGGCGGCATCGGGACCGGGATTCCCGTGCGGGCCACGATCACGAGCTTCGGCCCGGTGCTGCTCTCGAAGGTGCTGCAGCTGAACCAGACCCAGGAGCAGTCGCTCGGCCTGATCTTCCATTACGCCGACCAAAAAGGGCTGGAACTGGTCGATCTGAAGGATCTGCGGGCCGTGGTGACGTTCCTGACGTCGGACGAGGGAAAGTCCGAGCTGAAGGGGATCGGCGGTCTCTCCACGGTCACCGCGGGCGTCATCCTGCGGGCCCTTACCGCCTTCGAGGCGCAGGGCATGGGGGACTTCTTCGGGGAGCCGGAGTTCGACACGAGCGAGTTCATGCGGGCGGCGCCGGACGGGCGGGGGCTCGTGTCGGTGCTCGAACTGCCCGCCGTGCAGGACAAGCCACAGCTCTTCTCGACGTTTCTGATGTGGCTGCTGGCGGATCTCTACAACGACCTGCCCGAGGTGGGCGACCTGGAGAAGCCGAAGCTGGTCTTCTTCTTCGACGAGGCGCATCTGCTCTTCAACGGGGCGTCGAAGGCGTTCCTGGAGGCGATCACCCAGACCGTGCGGCTGATCCGCTCGAAGGGGGTCGGCGTCTTCTTCGTGACGCAGACGCCCAAGGACGTACCCGGCGATGTCCTGGCCCAGCTGGGCAACCGGGTCCAGCACGCGTTGCGCGCCTTCACGCCGGACGACCAGAAGGCGCTGAAGGCGACGGTCCGGACGTTCCCCAACTCGGCGTACGACCTCGAGGAGACGCTGACCGCGATCGGCACCGGCGAGGCGGTGATCACCGTACTGAGCGAGAAGGGCGCGCCCACGCCGGTGGCGGTGACGCGGTTGCGGGCGCCGGAGTCGTTGATGGGGCCGGTGGAGGCGGGGGCGCTGGAGGGGGCGGTGAAGGGGTCGTTGCTGTACGGGCGGTATGCGGAGGCGGTGGATCGGGAGTCGGCTTACGAGAAGTTGGCTGCGCGGCGGGTGGAGGTGGAGGCGGCTGCCGCTGAGGTGGAGAAGCCGGCGGCGAAGGGTCCTGGTTCTGCTTCCGTGGTGGACCAGGTGGTGGGGAGCGGGATCTTCAAGTCGCTTGCGCGGTCGCTGGGGACGCAGATCGGGCGGGAGATCTCGCGGTCGGTGTTCGGGACGGCTCGGCGCAGACGCTGAGGCCGGCGGCTGCGTAGCGTCTGCGTCTGCGTCTGCGCCGGCGGGGTCAGCGGTCGTTCGGCTCGGGACGCTCTTCCTGCTGGCCGTCTTCGTCGGTCTGGGCCTGGGCCTGAGGCGGGTTGGGGGCGGGGGGCGCGTTGCGTACGGCTTCGGCGCGGAGGAGGGCGTGCAGGGCCGCGTACGGGTCGATGGGCATGGGTGTCTGTCCTGTCCTCGGTTCGCTGGTGGTGGTGGGGGCCGCCGGGTGGGCGGGCCTGTCAGCAGCGGAGGACGACGGAGCGTGGGGCGGGGAGGTGCTTACGGGCGCGGGTGGGGAGGGGGTGGGGGCGGCTTCGGTGGGGGTTGCGGGGACTGCGGGGACTGCGGGGGCGCGCGGCGGGGGCGGGGCGTCTGGTGGTGACGCGGAGTGCGCTGTCGGCGGTGTCCTGGTGGGCCTCGCCAGTGGGCTCGGTGGAGACGGCCGCGGGTGGGGCGGGGGCGGCTTCGGTGGGGGACGCGGGGGCCAGGACGGTGCCGAGGAGGGCGAGGAGGACGAGGGCAGCGCGGAGCCACGCGGGGCGGGGTGGCGCGGCGCGGCTCATGAGGGGTGATGTCCCCCGGCGGGGCCCGCTTGCTGTTACCTGACGCCGAGATCCGCCCTCTTGGGCTACGGCGGACGCGGGGGCGGGGGCGGGGGCGGCTCTGCGGTGAGGGTCCGCCTCGGGTGCGGTGCCGTGCCGGTATGTCCGTCCTCGCTATCGTCCGGTGGCCGCTTGGGTGCTTCGGCGGGGGAGTGCCGGGAGTCGTGCTCCGGGCGGACATACCGGCCCGTCCCCTTGCGTCGCGCTGCCGTGTGCGGGGCGTGGGGGCGTGCTGCGGGGTCGGTCTGTTGGTGGGTGCGGGGCCGTGCCGGTATGTGCGTCCTCGTTATCGTCCGGTGGCCGTGGGGGTGCTTCGGCACCGGAGTGCTGGGAGCTGTGCTCCGGGCGGACATACCGGCCCGTCCCCTTGCGTCGCGCTGCCGGCTGCGGGGCGTGGGGCGTGCTGCCGGGGTTGTTCGGCGGGAGCGCCGCTAGGCCGCGCTGTGGGCGGGCGTACCGGCCCGTGTGGGGGCGAGCGGCCGTAGCTGGGGTGTGCAGGATCATGCAGCCTTGTTGTTGCGCGCGTTCCCCGCCAGCCCGGCGTGCTCTCCCCGCCCGCCGCGCAGCCCCCGACCCGCCACCCAACCCGTGCCAGCGAGCCATCCGCCCACACCCCGGGCAATCGGACGGGTGGGCGGGAGAGGTTGGGTGGTGGGGTTGTTACTTGGGGGTGGTCTTTGCTGCTGCCTTTAGTTGTTGCTTGTGGGTGCGGACCCTCTGGAGGGATTCCGGGCCCGTGATGTCCGCGACCGAGCGGTACGCGTCCGGCTCTCCGTACGCTCCCGCCGCCTCACGCCAGCCCGCGGGACGTACGCCCAGTTGTTTGCCGAGCAGGGCCAGGAAGATCTGGGACTTCTGCTTGCCGAAGCCGGGGAGGTCGTTCAGGCGCTTCAGGAGGTCCTTGCCGGAGGTGGCGCCCTCCCACAGGGCGGTGGGGTCGCCCTCGTAGTGCTCGACGAGGTACGCGCAGAGTTGCTGGATCCGCTTCGCCATCGATCCCGGATAGCGGTGCACCGCCGGTTTGGTGGAGAGCAGCGCGGCGAACTCGTCGGGGTCGTACGCCGCGATCTCGTGCGCGTCGAGATCGTCCGCGTTCAGCCGCCGCGCGATCGTGTGCGGGCCCGCGAACGCCCACTCCATCGGGACCTGCTGATCGAGCAGCATCCCGACGAGCGCGGCCAGCGGACTGCGGCCGAGCAGCTCATCGGCTTCCGGCTCCTGGGCCAGGTGCAGGGTGACGTCCATGGAGTCGATCATCCCCCGGGGGGTGGCGGTTCGCACGGTGCGCCGGAGGGAGGGGGTGGAAAACCGCGTGCGGCCGCAGGGCTGCTCCTACTACCCTCGCCGCATGTCTACGCCCCGCATCTCCTAGCCAGGACACCGGTCTCCACGTCACCCGTGTGTCCATTCGCTACTGCGGAGCGTTACCCCATGATCACCGCCCGACGCATCGACGTCCGCGTCGGCGCCCGGCTCCTGCTGGCCGGCGCCTCCTTCCACATCGCCCCCGGCGACCGCATCGGCCTCGTAGGCCGTAACGGCGCCGGCAAGACCACCCTGCTCAAGACCCTCGCGGGGCAGCTCGCCCCCGCAGCGGGGACCCTCGACCGCACCGGCTCCGTGGGCTACCTAGCCCAGGACCCCGCCGCCGCCGACCCGCACGGCACCGTCACGGCCCGCATCCTCTCCGCCCGCGGCCTCGACCGCGCGGCGCAGGCCCTGCGTACCGCCGAGAGCGCCATGGCCGCCGCCACAAGCGCCGGTGAGCAGCGGCGGGCCATGGCCGCCTACGCCCGCGCGGACGACGCGTTCCAGGCGCGGGGCGGGTACGCCGCCGAGGCGGAGGCCGCCCGCGTGGCCGCCGGGCTCGGGCTGCCCGCGCGCACCCTGGACGCGCCGGTGGGCCACCTCTCCGGCGGCCAGCGGCGCCGCGTCGAGCTCGCCCGGATTCTCTTCTCGCGCCACGACACCCTGCTGCTCGACGAGCCGACCAACCATCTGGATGCCGACTCCGTCGGCTGGTTGCGGGGGTATCTCGGGGGCTATCCCGGTGGGCTCGTTCTCGTCAGTCATGACGTCGAGCTTCTTGGGGACACCGTCAATCGTGTGTTCGAGGTCGATCCCGGTCGTGCCTCCCTCGACGTGCACAACACCGGCTGGCACACCTATCGCGAACAGCGCGCAGCGGACGAGCGGCGCCGCGGCCGCGAGCGGGCCAGCGCCGAGCGGAAGGCCGCCTCGCTGCGCAGCCAGGCGGAGAAGATGCGCTCGCACGTCGCCACCGCCACCGCCGCGAAGAACATGGCCCGCCGCGCCGACCGGATGCTCGCCGCCACCGAGCCCGTGCGCCGCGCCGAGCGCGTCGCACGCATCCGGCTGCCCGAGCCCGCCGCCTGCGGGCGGACGCCGCTCGGTGCGGTCGCTCTGGTGAAGGCGTACGGGGAGCGGAGGGTGCTGGACGGTATTGATCTCGCCGTCGACCGGGGGAGCCGGCTCGTCGTCCTCGGGCTCAACGGGGCCGGCAAGACCACCCTGCTCAGGGTCCTCGCCGGTGCCGAACTCCCGGACAGCGGACGCGTGGTGCACGGCCACGGTGCCCGGCTCGGCTACTTCGCGCAGGAGCACGACACCCTCGACGGCGGGATGACCGTGCGGGAGAACCTCGCCGCCGCCGCGCCCGGCCTCACGGACGGCGAGGCGCGGGGCGTCCTGGGGTCCTTCCTGTTCCGCGGGGACGACGCCGACAAGCCCGCCGCGGTGCTCTCCGGCGGCGAGAAGACCCGGCTCGCGCTCGCGGGGCTCGTGCACTCGGGGGCGAACGTCCTGCTCCTCGACGAGCCGACCAACAACCTCGACCCGGCATCGCGCGACGAGGTGCTCGGCGCGGTGGGCACGTATCCGGGGGCGATCGTGATGGTGACGCACGACGAAGGGGCCATCGACGCGCTGCGGCCCGATCGCGTGCTGCTTCTGCCGGACGGGACCGAGGATCTCTGGGGCCCGGACCATCGGGAGCTCGTCTCGCTCGCCTAGCTCGCCTCTGTGCTTGCATACGGCGATGAGTCACGCCCCGGCCCCCTGCGTCCGCCCCCGCCATGCCGCCGACCTCCCCGCCTGCGTGGAAGCCCTCGCTCAGGTGCACGTGGCCGACGGCTATCCCGCCAACTGGCCGGCGCGGCCCGCCGGTTGGCTGGCCGGGGGCTCCGTCGTCGGGGCCTGGGTCGCCGAGCTCGGCGGGCGCGTCGTGGGGCACGTCTCGCTCTGCCGGAGCGGGGAGGGCGACGTGGCGCCCGTTCTGTGGAGCGGGCGCACGGCCGTGGCGGTCGACGAGATCGCCGTGGTCAGCCGGCTGTTCGTCGCGCCGGGGGCCCGCGGGCACGGGCTCGGGGCGCTGCTGCTGGCGCGGGTCGTGGCGGAGGCGGGGGAGTTGGGGTTGTTCCCTGTGCTGGACGTCGTCGCGTCCGATGTCTCTGCGACCGCGCTCTACGAACGTACGGGATGGCGGTTCCTCGGGACCGGCGAGCAGCACTGGAGTCCGCGGCAGACCGTCACCGTGCGGTGTTACGCCGCGCCGGAGCTCCCGGCAGAGGTCTCCCCGAGCTGAGCCACCGCGTCCCGTAGCGCGTCGAGGAGTCCTTGCACCGCCGGGCGGTCCGGCGCCGGGCCCCGCACCGCCGCGTAGATCGAACGGACCGGCACCGGGTTGTGGACCTCGCGCACGACCACCCCGGAGTGGGGTGTGTCCAGGCCCAGTTCCGGGACCAGGCTGACGCCGAGACCCGCGGCGACGAAGCCCTGCGCCGTGGCGTAGTCCCCGCTCTCCACCACGAAGTCCGGACTGAAACCCGCCGCGCCGCACGCTTCGAGGATGGGGTCGAGGCAGGGCCCCGGCGACTCGCTGGCGACCCACGGCTCGTCGGCCAGGTCCGTCATGTCGATGAGCCGCTTCGCCGCGAGCGGGTGCCCGGCCGGGAGTACGGCGTGATAGCGGTCGTCCAGGAGGTGCTCGAACCGGACGCCGTCCACGCCCAGTTGGCCCTGCGGCCGGACCACCAGGGCCAGATCCGCGTGCCCGTCGCGCACCTCCGGCATCGGGTCGTCGGGATCGGCCAGCTTCAGCTCGACCCGCACATCCGGCTGCGCTCGCCGCAGCGAGGCCAGGGCCGGGGCGACGAGCGCCGCGCCCGCCGTCGTGAAGTACCGCATCGATACCCGGCCCGTGCGCCCCGACCGCAGCCCGGCGAGCGCGGTCTCCGCCTCGGCGAGCTGCTTGCCGATCGCCACCGCGTACTCGGTGAGGAGGCGCCCGGCGTCCGTGGGCCGCACCCCGCGCCCGGTGCGCTCCAGGAGGGCGATGCCCGCCTCCTTCTCCAGGGCGGCCATCTGCTGGCTCACCGCGGAGGGCGTGTACCCGAGGTTCCGTGCCGCCGCGGTCACCGAGCCGCTGGTGACCACCGCCCGGAGGACTTGCATGCGCCGCGTATCAAGCATGCAGTCCAGCTTAATGCTGCCCCGCAAGCCTTACGTACAACTAATGGGGAGGGTGGGGCCGCGATGGATAGGGTCGGCAGCCGGTGAGCGAGAAGTGGGCCACCCGCGATCGAGCAGTGAGCGTCAACTGAGCCTGTCAGCAACGGACCTGTCAGCAACGGATCTGTCAGCAACGGATCTGTCAGCAACGGATCTGTCAGTAACGGACCTGTCTGTAACGAAGGAGTGGAACATGTCCTATCCGGAGCCGCGCTATCTCGGCGAAGAAGGCGAGATCAACGCGGTGTTCAGGCCCGCCGACCAGGAGCCCGAGCTGGTCCGCCCCGGCGGCAACCGCACGCATTACCTCGCCACGCACGCCTCCACCGGCGGCGAATTCGGCCTCTACAAAGTGGATCTGGGGCCGAAGTCGCCGGGCCCGAGCACCCATTTCCACAAGTCCATATCGGAGTCCTTCTTCGTCCTGTCCGGCCAGGTCCAGCTCTACGACGGCGACCGCTGGATCACCGGCGGCCCCGGCGACTTCCTCTACGTCCCGGTCGGCGGCCTGCACGCCTTCAAGAACGACAGCGACGACCCCGCCTCCATGATCATGCTCTTCTCGCCGGGCGCCCCGCGCGAGGAGTACTTCGAGCAGGTGGCGGAGATGGCCCAGAAGGGCGGCAAGGAATTCGGCGAGTTCCTCGTCAAGCACGACAGCTTCTTCGTCGAGCGGTGAGGGACGACGCCCGGTCTCCGTGGACGCGCTCGCCGACGGCCTGCGGGGTGTGAGCACCCGCTGGCGGACGCGGGCGACGCCCTCCAGGCACTGGTGTCCCGGCTGCGCAAAGGCCCTGCGCGAGGCGGGGACGGTGGAGTCGGTCGCGGGGGCTACCGGATCGCGGTGGCCGCCGACGACGTGGACACCCACCGCTTCGAGGAGCTGGCCGGGCAGGGCAGGCGTGAACTGGCCGCGGGTCACGCCGACGAGGCCGCGGCGACGCTCGGCGAGGCCCTCGCGCTCTGGCGGGGCGCCGCCCTAGCGGACGTCCTGGAGGCACCCTTCGCGCGCGCTGCCGCCACGCGCCGGTAGGACCTGCGGGCCGCCGCCGTGGAGGACCGCTTCGACGCGGAACTGCGTCTGGGCCGGCGAGCAAGACGATGCCGGGGGCCGCTGTCAGCGCGCGGACCGCGCGCTGACAGCGGCGGAGGGAGGTTGTCAGGGCCTGTCAGGGCCTGTCAGGACCTCGCGGCCTGGGCGACGGCCGTTCCGAAGGCGGCCATGCCTTGGGCGTTGGGGTGGAGGGGAGCCGCGATGCTGGTGGGCACCAGGCCCTCGATGTAGCGCTCGGAGGGTGCGGCGCAGGTGTCGTGACCGGCGCTGACGGCGGCGGTGTCGACGTACGTGGCGCCGTGGGCCCTGGTCTGCTCCGCGAGCACGCCGTTGAGCTGGTTCACGCGGGCCTGGAGGTAGTTGGCGTCCTTGCCCCAGAGGGGCTGGGTGGGCCAGCAGCCGTCCTTGCGGACGTAGGTGGCGTAACCCGCCACGACGATGCGGGCGTTGGGGGCGCGCCGCCGCACCTCGTCGAGGGCCTTGCCGAAGGTGGCGCTCCAGGCGTCGATGGCCTTCGCGGTGGGGTCGCCCTCGGCCGCGGCGGTGTCGGCGCAGGAGATGCCGGTGGGCTCGGGCAGGAGGTTCACGCAGCCGAGCGCCTTGCTGACCAGGCTGACGTCGTTGCCGCCGATGGTCAGGGTCACCAGGTCGGTGCTCGGCTTGAGCGCGTCGTACTGGGGCGGCAGGAGCCCGAACTGGCGGCCGGAGAAGTCGCTCACCTTCGCGCCCGAGCAGCTGACGTCGGTGAGCCGCGCGCCCAGGGCCTTCGCGGCGACGGCCGGGTAGTTCCGGTCGGAGCGCAGACAGGACAGCTGGCTCTGGCCGGGGATGAGGGGCCCCGCGGCGAACGAGTCGCCGATGGCGACGTACTCCATGGGCTCCTCGGCCTGCGAGGACGCCGGTGAGGGCTCATGCGATGACACCTGCGATGACACCTGCGATGACACCGCACCGGCCGGAGCCGCTCCGAGGACGCAGACGGCGGACAGGGCGGCGGCCATGACCGCGGTGGTGCGGGCGCGTGTGGGGCGCACGGGCTCTCCTGGGTGGGGTGTACCGGGGGTAACGGACGCCCTTATGATCCGGGCCATCGCGGCCTCGCTGTTCTAGGCGCGCAACCAGACTTTCCGAGGGGTCAGTTGTGACCGGTGACAAGAGCGTGGGCCGCTTCCTGATCGCCGACGTACCGGGGCTGGCCGCGACGGTCACCCGGCGCATCGCCGACGACCTGCCGGTCTACGGCCGACTGCCCGCCGAGGAACTGCACGGGGACGTACGGGCCATCGTCGACATGACGATCCGCGCCTTCGCCGACGTACTGCGCACGGAGCGCATGCCGCCCCCGGAGTTCCTCGACACGGTGCGCCGCTCGGCGGCCAGGCGCGCGGAGGAACGCCTCCCCGTGGACGCGGTCGTCAGCGCCTACCACTACGGGGCCCGCATCTGCGTCGAGGCGGTGACGGCGACGGTCGAACCGCACGAACTGATCGAGGCCCACCGGCTGCTGCTCGACTGCCTGCGCGAGATCACGGCCGCCGTCACCTCGGGGTACGTGGAGGAGAGCCAGTCACTGATAGGGGAGCGCGACGCGGCCCGGCACACGGTCCTGTCCGCCCTGCTCGACGGCCGAGGCGCCCAACTGGCAACCGCCCACCTGGGGACGCGCCTGCCGCCGTGCTATCTGGTGCTCGCCTTCACCATCGGGCGCCACCCCGACGAGGACCGCGACGACGTCGACGCCACCGTGGCATCCCGGCGCAAGATCCGACGCCTGCGTACGGAGCTGGACCGCGCCCTCGGCCACCCCGTCCTCTCCCGCCTGTCCGCCGACGAGGGCCTCGCGCTCATCCCGTCCGACATGGCACCGGACCTGGCGGCCGACACCGACCGGGCGCGACTGTCGAAACTGACGGCGTCCCTCATGACGGTCAGCGGGGTGTCCCTGACCGCGGGTCTCGCCGCGAGCACCCCGGCCGACGTCCCGCACGCCGTCCGCCTGGCCACCGAGCTGCGCGACACGGCGACGGGCACGGGACGGCCGCCGGGCGTCTACCCCCTGACCGCGCTGCTCCTCGACTACCAGCTCACCCGCGCGAGCCCGGCCCGCGCCCACCTGGCCGCGCTGCTCGCCCCGCTGGCGGACGGCCCGGACCTGCCGGCCACCCTGCGGACGTACTTCGCGTCGAACCTGGACCGCCGCGAGACGGCGGCCCGCCTGCACGTGCACCCCAACACCGTCGACTACCGCCTGCGCCGCATCGCCGCCCTGACGGGTCTCGACCTCGCCGCACACACGGATCTCCTCACGCTGCGGGCGGCGCTGACGGCGTACGACGCGGCGGCGAAGCCCTGAGGCGGTGGCCCGGCCGCCCGCCGATTGCGGGCCGGGCCGACCGGCGGGATCCTGGAGAGGTCAGCCCTGTTGAGGCATCGGCTGACAGGGGGCGCCCGGACGCCGGCGCAGAACCGCTCACCGACGGCCCGACAGGGGAGAGGCCGGGCGGGACGAAGCGGTCCGCGTCTCGGCAAGGAGCCCGTCATGGACGGCACCACACTCGACGACATGAGAGCCGCGCTCCGCGGCCCGGTCATCGGCCCGAAGGACCCCGGGTACGACAGGGCCCGCACGATGTACAACGCGATGATCGACCGGCGCCCGGCCGCCCTCGTGCGGTGCTCGGACGCGGCGGACGTGATGGCCGCCGTCGACTTCATCCGCGACCGGGACCTGGAACTCGCCGTCCGGGGCGGCGGCCACAGCGGCGCCGGGCTCTGCGAGGTCGACGACGGCGTCACCATCGACCTGTCGCCCATGCGCTGGGTACGTGTCGACCCCGTGGCGAGGACGGCCCGGGTCGGCGGCGGCACCCTGCTCGGGGACCTCGACCACGCGGCCCACGCCTTCGGCCTGGCCACCCCCGCCGGAATCATGTCGACGACGGGCGTGGGAGGCCTCACCCTCGGCGGCGGCCACGGTCACCTCACCCGCAAGTACGGCCTGACGATCGACAACCTCGTCGCCGCGGACGTCGTTCTGGCCGACGGCAGCTTCGTCACCGCGAGCGAGTCCCAGCACCCGGACCTGTTCTGGGCGCTGCGCGGCGGCGGCGGGAACTTCGGCGTCGTCACCTCGTTCCGCTTCCGGCTGCACCCGGTGGGCGACGTGGTCGTCGCGGTCACCGTGTGGCCGGTGGACCTGACGCGCGACGTACTGCGCTGGTACCGCGACTTCCTCCCGCAGGCGCCCGACGACCTGAACGGCTTCTTCGCGGCGCTCACCGTCCCGCCGGGCCCGCCGTTCCCGGAGGAGATCCACGGCCAGCGGATGTGCGGCGTCGTGTGGTGCTGGACGGGCGACCCGGACGGAGCCGAGAAGGTCCTGGCCGCGGTGCGCGAACCGGGCCCGCCGGCCTTCCACTTCACGGCGCCGATGCCCTACCCGGCGCTGCAGAGCATGTTCGACGAGCTGATCCCCACCGGCCTCCAGTGGTACTGGCGCGGCGACTTCTTCGACGAGATCACCGACGACGCCATCGACGTGCACGCCAAGTACGCCGAGAACCTCCCCACCGACCTGTCGACCATGCACCTCTACCCCGTCGACGGGGCCGCCGCCCGCGTCGACCAGGAGGACACCGCGTGGGGCTACCGCGACGCGGTCTGGTCCGGGGTCATCGGCGGCATCGACCCGGACCCCGCCAACGCCGGGGCTATCAGACAGTGGTGCGTCGACTACTGGGAGGAGCTGCACCCGCACTCCATGGGCGGCGCCTACGTGAACTTCATCGGCGAGGACGAGAACCGGAGCCGCGTGCGGGCCACGTACCGCGACCACTATGCCCGGCTCACGCGCATCAAGAACGCGTACGACCCGGCCAATCTCTTCCACGCCAACCAGAACATCGCCCCGGGAACGTCGAAGGGCCCCACCGCGAACGGTGGGGCCCTGCAACGTTAGTGCCCGGTGAGGCACTGGCGGAGGATACGAGATTCGAACTCGTGAGGGGTTGCCCCCAACACGCTTTCCAACTGTGGTGGTGGCCCCGAAGGCTCTGAACGGGGCCGTTCACCTGCGTTCACGGGCGGCCGATCGTGAGAGCGCCTACCGGGTTCCGCCTCGCCTGAACGGCCGTGAACGGTACTGAATGAGACGGAGACTGAGACGGACGGCCTTAGAAGGTTGCCTGGCCACTGCGCGTCGGTTGCTCAGCCTCATGCTTGCCGCATCCGCCACTGCTCGACGTAATGACACCTCTCCCGCTGGGTGTAACCACCGGGGATGCCTACGCTGACAGAAACCCAGTCGACCTGGAACCACAGAAGCTGGCTGGAGTGCCCGGCTGGGCAGCTTCATGCCTCGCGTAGTGGGTACAGGGTCTTTAGGTACGCGAAGGCGACGCCCGAGACGCTCGGCGTCCAGCCCTGCTCCTTCTCGACTTCGAGGCAGCGCGATTCTGCATGGGCGCGAAGCCGGCCGTCGGGTCTGACGTTCAGCTGTTTGGCTTTTTCCGCCGTGCCCCTAGAAGCTCTTTTCGGTCGGTCTGGAATGAACTCGCCAGAGACGAAGCGGCGGAGTCCTTCATTTACTCGATCCGTGAGGCTATCGCCCGCGGCCTTAGCCATCATTTTGATGTGCTCGTACTGTTTAGGAGGCATCGGGATAGCCATGTTCCGCTCCCCTTGATTGGCATGGGGGTCAGACCGGCGAAGGCGGCTCCAAGCGCCAGGGGCCAAGACGTCTTCAACGGCCATGGCTAGCTCTGAAGCGCCAACCTCGTGAAGCTTTAACGCTGCCGCGCTCAGTCGATCTCGCAGGGATCCTGCTCCGTCTGAATGCCTCGCCATTAACACTGCCCCCAGATTCGCGACCGACAACTTCGGTTGCCAAGGGTGGCAGAGGTCCCGACGGTCAGCTATACCCCGGCTCCCATCCCGTCCGCCATGGGCCGCATCTGCTCGGCTTTGCCTGGGTCGACGGTGGACGGGATGGGAGCCCACCACGCTTACCACGACGTGCCCGCGGCTGGGGACGGCGTCCCTCCCACCCGGTGTCGGCCGGTCCTAGAAGGCAGATCGACTCCAGGAGCCGAGGCCAGAGCGGGTGGGGGCGGTTACGGGGGGTGCCGACTGTGGCCTTGGACGACCCAGGCGCTGCGCTATGAGGGCGCAACTGGTGCGCTGCAAATCGGAACCCGTGCATCTCGCACCTGCAATCAAGCCCCACAGAACAGACTCATTGGCTAGGATTGAGATGGCCTAGCAGTGGGGGAAACATGAGCGTTGGCAATACTCCGCCTTTCGCAGAACTGCACGCGGGTATCACCGCGAAAGACCTACGAGAAGTAATTGCGAAGTCCGGATACCCGTTCCAAGCCACAGTTGCAGACATTATTCGCTCTTCACCTTTGGGTAATGTGCGAGACTTCAAGATACAAGAGGAGTGGGCGTTCATTGATCGGGACTCTGGGCAAGCTAGATCGATTGACATCCTAGTCGACCTTGCTTTCGCCCATGACTATGATGAGCCTGACTCGAAACTCAGGACCCGGTTGAATCTTCTGGTTGAGTGCAAGCAAAGCGACTTGCCGTACATTTTCTTCCTGCGTAAATCCGCTCCCGTCCCACATAACGAGTTCCCCGAGATTTATGGTCTTGAGAAACAAGATATGCGGGTATTCACAAATGCGGCGAAGGAGGAAGGTTCCAAGAATGACAGCTTCTCATGGTGGGTAAATCTCCGAGATGCTTTGGAATTTGCTGAAGTGCCATTCTTTGGCGCACCTACGCTTTACGCGATTTCCTTCGCCAAGGCCGTCAGGCGTGGTTCCAAACTTGAGCTCACAGGTGAAGATGCATACAGGTCACTGACTCTCCCGCTTCTGAAGGCCGCTGATCACCTCAAGTCACTCAGCAGGCCTACCGAGGGCCATCCACTGCTCTTTCCGCGGATCGTCATCAACTTGGCCGTAGTCAGGGCTCCCATGATCTGCGCCTTTGAAAATAACGGAGAGAGTGAACTCATTGCACTCCCCTGGGTGAGGGTTGGCCACCTGGAACCTACAGAAGGTGGAGAAAATGAGAGAGATCTGAGTGGCGCAGTTCGCTACTTCGACGTCGTGCATGAATCATTCCTCCCGAGGTACCTGGAAGTCCTGTCTCGCGACTCCGATGAAGTCGCCCAGAGGATGCACCAACATTCAAAAGAGGTGGCTAACGGATTGGCCTTTTCCGACATGAGTGCAGGGCACGAATCATTTTCTCCACTCCCTGAGTATTATCACCAATTCCTCTCCAAGCCGTGCACTATAACTTTTCGCCATCACGTGCGGTCCCTAGGGTTGGCGGTTGATAACTCACATGGCGAAATATCGGATCCAAATAATCCCACCGTCATTGGCTGGGTAGACGGATACGACTGGCTATACCCATCAGGGCAGCAACGACCCCAGACCGAGGATCGCTAGAGCAGACGTCGGTGCGGCCTCAATGACCGAGTCAAGCAGGTGAGGTGCCAGCCATCGGTTGAGAACGGCGCCTTAAACCGGGGGCTTCAGCCTTGTTTGGATTGTTGTAGCAGGCCTGCGAAGGGCTGCTTGGCGTTCGGAGTGCCGATGACGTGCTGATGCTGCAGATGGCCATAGCAGTTGCCCAACGGCCCCCGGGGAGGGGGGCGCTGCGGGACGTGCATTATGACACCCAGTCCCTGCCGGTACCGGCAGGGACCTGTACCCGGAGCCAATCGGTGACCCCGCTAAGCATCAGGGCAACACCGTAGGTGATCACTCTTCTTGACTCTAGACGAAACTCCTTTCCTCCATCCTTCACCTCATTAATGGAATCAGTTATGGCGTACGAATCATTGTTCGCCGTGACCAAGCCGGTTAGCATCGGATGGGCGCCTGGTCGAAATATCGGGGCCCCGCTAAGGCCGCCCGGTGCAGGGATACTCATTTCTCCTGCTAGATAGCATCCTCCTTGAGGTATCTCATGATCGTAGAATCGCTGATAATGCCCCTTGAGGAGGCGAGGTACTGGGCCGTTCTCTGCTGTGAAACTAGGGCCTTCCGAGGGGAATCCATAAGTCATGAAGTCCTCACCCAGTGACCAATTCGATACGCGATCCCAGAAAGCATTCTGGGAACGTTCGGGGTATTCATCTGGCTGCTCCCCGAGGAACAACACGGCAATGTCGGCACTCGGATGACGGTGAACTTCGCTGACGCTATCAACGCGACCCAGGCGGGGGAGGTGTACTGCCATGCTCACTTGCCCTTGCGGAACACAATGAGCAGCAGTCAGGGCGATAGTGTCATGGCGAAAGAGGAAGCACGTACCGGTAATTTCAGCCGGTCCATCCTCTTGAGCTGTGAGTAGGCCCGTCGCGGCCAGGGGATCGAATGTCATAAGGTGATTCTGGCTAAGGGAACTTGATTCCGGCAAGCGCTACTGCCCCAGGCGTCGCAACGAGGTCGGTGGAGCGGCTTTGGGCTGGAGCTGCTTTGGGGCGAGTGATCATGGCCCCGTAAGCTCATCGCGAGTCGGGCAGTCTGTGGACCTGCCCGTTAAAGCACGACGTTGGGGCCATGATCTTAGAGGCTCGCCCCAAAGTGGCTGCCTAAAGCCGTGGAGCCGACCGCCCCAGCCGCGATGTACCCCTTCTCTGAGTTCAGTTGGCCGCCAGCTCTTGTCGCGCGGCCTGGTGGACCGGGCCGGAGCGGGGCGGAGACAGGAGCGACGGCCCGGGGAGCCGGGCCGCGCGCGGGGAGCGGAGCGAGCCGCCTTGAACCAGTAGAGAAAGTTGTAACTCAGTCCGTCTATTGGGGCTTGAAGTCGTGTGCGCACGCTGGAAGTTCGGCCGCCTGGCGGTCGGCGAGGGGCAGGAAGACAACCGGTCGTATCGTCCAGGTGATTCGGGTGTCGGCGTGCGTCACTGAGACCGTGCAGGGCTGCATGCCCAGGAGCGCTCTGCGGGTCTGGACCCGTCCCGCGCACAGCCACCCCCAAGCCTCGTCCGAAGCCTCGGCGTCGAGTGCCGGTGAGATGGTGCGGAGTGCGATCGCTACCCACCTGTCGGCCTGCGGTGCAGAGTAGGCGTCGAACGATGCTCGTAGCTGGCGCCCGCCCTGGTGCCCCGTGGTGGTCTCTGTCCAGCACTCGCACCAGTAGCCGCGTCGGGGCCCTCTCATCCGCATGGTTGGACTCCCCGGCCGGCATCGGTGAAGAGCTCCGCGGTGACCGTGTGGCCCTTGTCGCTGTCGTGGACGACGACCCGGTGTGCGATCGCGCTGACCATGCCCAGGCCTCTGCCGTGTTCCGCCTCGTCGTCCTGGCGCTCGACCTTCGGCGCGGTTCTCGTGCCCCCGTCGTCCGTGACCGACAGGGCGACCATCTGCGGTGATACCTCGACGGCCAGGGAGAAGCTGCCCGACTGGCGACCGCTCGCCGTATGCAGGATCGCGTTCGCGCTCAGCTCGCTCACGATCAGCTCGGCGTCCTCCGCCAAGGGCGAGTCACGAAGGATGTCCCGCGTCCAGCGTCGGGCCCGGCTGACCTCTTCTGGGAAACCTGGGCAAGTGAGGCCCCAGACTCGGATAGTGCTCGTATACTCGTGCATACAAGTTCCTTCGTGCTGGTAGGCCGCCATGTGCAGGGGGTTCGAGCTAGACGAGTTTCACGCCGTTGTGGGCGCGGATGGCCGGTGGGGAAGCCGCGTCGAGTGCGTCCAGGACACGGATCGCGTATGCCTCGTCGGCGAGTTCGGTGACTTCGTCGCGGGTGGCCCAGCGCAGAGCTCGGGTCTCGTCGCCGGTGGTGGGCGTGCCGTCGGCGGCCTCGCAGCGGAAGACCATGGAGACGATCAAGCCCGTCATGTTCTTGTAGATGCCGGTGAGGGTCGCGGGAAGTGCGATCTTGATGCCGGTTTCTTCGAGGACCTCGCGTTGCAAGGCCTCGGGGATGGTTTCCTCGCGTTCGAGGATGCCGCCCGGGGGCTCCCAATGGCCGTTGTCGCGGCGCTTGATCAGAAGGGCTCGACCCTGGTCGTCGACGATGACTCCGGCAACGCTCACGGAGTGCGGACGGTCAGTGCTCAAGGTCCTCGGCCCTCTCGGATGGCTAGGCTCTCCACCGTAGCAACAACACTCGCCCACTCGTCTAGATACCTAAAGGAGTACACGTGACGTCACTCCCGAGCCTGCTCGGCGATATCGACCCCACGAGTGATCGTGCGGTCTTTCGGCAGATCGCCGACCAGCTGCGCGAGGCCATCGACCGTGGGCGATTCAAGGAGGGCGAAAAGCTGCCCTCCGAAGCCGAACTCGTCGAGCACTACGGCGTCTCCCGGATGACCGTTCGGAACTCCTTCTCGGTTCTCACGGGTGAGGGCCTGGTCCATGCCGAGCACGGCAAGGGCGTCTTCGTGCGCCCCCGGCCGCCCGTCCGGCGTCTGGCCTCCGACCGCTTCGCCCGGCGCCACCGTGAGCAAGGCAAGTCCGCCTTCATCGTCGAGGCTGACGCTGCGGGCAGTCACCCCCAGGTCGACAGCTTGGAGGTCAAGGAAGAGAAGGCCAGCCAGGACATCTCCACCCGCCTCGGCTCCGTACGGCGCGTGCTCGCTCGTCGGCGCCGGTATCTGCTCGACGGTCGGCCGGTCGAGTTCGCCACCTCTTACCTCCCGCTCGACATCGCGCGCGGAACGCAGATCGCCGAACCCAACCCCGGCCCCGGCGGCATCTACGCCCGCCTCGAAGAGCTGGGGCATCGCCTCGACCACTTCGAGGAGGAGATCCGGGCCCGGATGCCCGCGCCGTCAGAAGTGCGGACGCTCCGGTTGGCCTCTGGCGTGCCCGTGATCCACCTGATTCGCACCGCGTATGACACCGAAGGGCGGGCCGTGGAGGTCTGCGACACCGTCATGGCGGCGGACGCTTACGTCCTGTCGTACCAGCTCCCGGCTACGTGAGGGCCTGACGGCCGTGGCGCGCGGTGGTCCGCTTCCCGAACTCGTACATCCCAACAGGCATACTCGTATAGACGAGTGGGCAAGTTGTGTGGCAACGTGGTCGTCGTTCCCGGAGATCGGGTTCGAAGGCTGCATCTTGTATAGACGAGTAGATGGGAAGAATCTTGCGAACCATCCGTGTGGAGACCTCCGCCGCCACGATCCTGCTGACTGAGGCGCCCGAGCCCAAGGTCCGCGACCGGCAGACGGGCGAGATCGCCAAGGACATCAACAGCGGTGAAGCCCTGATGACGATCGGCGTCGTCTACATCGAAGAGGGGGAGTCGTCCCTGATCAAGGTGACCATCCCGGAGAGCGGAGTGTCCGAGGGGCTGACGCTCGGTGCGCCGGTCTCGCTTCCGGGGCTCGTGGCCCGGCCGTGGGAGAGCGTGTTCAACGGCCAGCAGCGGCACGGCATCGCCTACCGCTGCGCCGCCGTCACTCCGGCAGCCTTCCCGGCGGCCATGGAGGCCTCGGCCTGATGACCGACCTGACGACGCTTCTGGAGGTGGGTGGTCCTGTCGCCGCACTCGGCGGCGGGGCTGCCTACACCCGGGCCAAGCACCCCGAGATCTACTGGTCTGCGGTCGGCCTGCCGATGTCCACGGCCCGGCTGCTCAGCTCGTACGGATCGGTCATGGAGGCCTGCGGCCTGACCGTGATGCCGTCACGAATGCGGGTCCTGGCGGTCAAGGCCACTACCCGTGGGGAGGTTCGGCCCGTACCGCCTCGTCGCGGGATCATCCGCCCGACCACAACCGGGTTACGACTCCGTCTGCGGCTCGCACCGGGCCAGGAGCCCGCCGACGTGGCCGCCTCCGCCGAACGGCTACGGCACGCCTGGGGAGTTCACGCCGTCTACGTGACCACGGTCAAGCCTGGCGTGGTCGACCTGCGACTCGTGGGCTACGACGTGCTGCGCAAGGTCCGTATGCCGCGCAAAGCGGTGGGCGGGGCCCTGCAAGTTCCCGTAGCGCTGCGGGAAGACGCGACTCCCTTCGTACGCGACTACCGCGTTGTGCCGCACGGCCTCTCCCTGGGCGCCACGCTGTCGGGCAAGTCGATGTACCTGCGGCACCTCGTTGCCGGACTCGCACCGCAGCCCGTCGCCTTGGTGGGCGTCGACTGCAAGCGCGGTGTGGAGCTGGCGCCCTTCGCCCCAAGACTGTCGGCGCTCGCCACCGACCCTGAGCAGGCTGCCGACTTGTTGCCCGTACTCATCAAGGAGATGGAGGACCGGTACGACCTGATCAAGGCACGCCAGAGGATCACCCCGGGCACCCCGAACGAGGAGATCACCTCCGACATCTGGGGGCTTCCCGAGCAGGAACGACCCGTGCCCGTAGTCCTGTTCGTCGACGAAGTGGCGGAACTCTTCCTCGTCGCCACGAAGAAGGAGGAAGAGCGGCGGGACGAGATGGTCACTCAGCTCATCCGGCTTGCTCAGCTCGGCCGCGCGGCCGGTATCTACCTGGAGGTGTGCGGGCAGCGATTCGGCGCCGAGCTCGGCAAGGGCGCCACGATGCTCCGAGCCCAGTTGACCGGCCGCGTCTGCCACCGAGTGAACGACGAAGCCTCCGCGAAAATGGCGCTCGGCGACATCGCCCCCGAAGCGGTCTCGGCCGCCTGCGCCATCCCTGCCGAACGGCCCGGCCTCGCCGTCGCCGGTGACACCTCGGGCGGCTGGTCCCGCATCCGTACCCCGTATCTCTCGCTGTCCGACGCCGCTGAGACCTGCCGCGCGTCAGCCCACATGGTCCCCGACCTGCCCGCACTGAAGCCCTTCCGGCCCTCCGTGCCCATGCAGCCGGTCGAGTCCTCGGCCTCGGTCGTGCAGCCGCGCCCGGTCACTGGCTGAGCCGCACCTTCCCACCCCGGTCGGCGTGACCGTCTCGCGCCACGTCCCTACCCCTGCCATGCCTGAATCCGGAAGGAGTCGCAGCATGCGCGCCCAACTGGCCCGTGTCGACGCGGTACTCGTCCAGGCCGTCATCGCCGCCGCCCTGTCCTTCGCCCACCTGCACGACGTCGCCTCGGCGGCCGGACAGGACGGGTGGAAAGCGTGGGCCTATCCGGTCTCGGTCGACCTGCTGCTCGTCGCTGCCTGGCGTCGACTGCGCACCGGTGAGGCCAAAGCCGCGGGCTGGTGCTGGTTCGTCATCGCGCTCGCGGCCTCGCTAGGCGCGAATGTCGCCACCGCTGGACTGCTCGACTTGAACCATGTCCCGGCCTGGCTCCGCATCCTCGTCGCGGGCTGGCCTGCTGTCGCCTTCCTCGGCGGAACGCTCCTCGCCCACTCGGCGCCGAACCGGCATGGCGTGACCGAGGAGTACGGCCGAGAGCCCGAGCGCATCGACGACCAGGAGGGCGACGACCAGGAGCACGCGCCCGATCCCGTGCCAGAGCTCCCGCCGCCACCGGCCACCGAACCTGCGCCCACTCCGACCCCTCCAACTCCCGTCTCCGTCCCGGCCGCCCTGGTCGACCACGCCCGCAAAGTCGCCACCGAGCACCACACCCGCACGGGGACGGCCATCGACTCCACGACCCTGCGCGCCCGCCTGGGCGTCCCGATGCCCATGGCCGACGCCATCGCCGCTCAGCTCTGAAAGCTCGGAACGTTCTGAAGGGAGATCCACATGAGCGCCAACCGCCGTTTCCGCTCCGTCGCCCGTATCGGTCCCGTCCAGGTCGGCACGTCGTACGACAGTCGGGGCCGCGAGAAGCACACCGCTGCCTGCACGGCCCCGCGCTGCGGCTTCTCCGCCGACTACGACAGCCGCGCCGCCGCCGAGCTGGCCGCCCGCACCCACCGCTGCCCCGTCCGCTGAAAGGACCCGCCTCCGTGACCGTCAGCCTGCCGCTCGTGTTCGTCCTCGGCCTCTTTGCCTGGGGAGCGGTCAAGTTCCTCGGCGTCCGCACGTGGATCGTCGTGGTGATCGCACTGTTCGGCTTCTGGCTCTCGCACACCTTCATGGCCCCGGCCATCGAATCCGGCACGCGCTCCGGCGTGGACGTCGTAAACGGCTCACATGACTAGACGAGTAGGTAAGGAGAACATCGCCGTGTTCCTGCCCAAGTACCCCGACAGCCCGACGCCGCCCGCGCACATCCACACCGTGGCCGATCCGGCCCTCGCGCCCCGGCCGACGCCCCAGATATCCGTCACCTCCGGGGCGGTCGTGGCCGTCCTCGTCGGCGGCGTCGTGCTGACCGCGCTCCTGGCCGCCGTCGCCGTCACGGCCATCTCCGTCGCCGTGTGCGCCGTGGTCATCCGCTCGATGCTCCGCGACCAGCGGCGGCGCTAGTCGCCAGCACTGACAGACCCCCGGGGCGGCCCTGATACCGCCAAGCATCCGCCGCCCCGGGGGCCCTGCCCCTCCTAGCCGAAGCCAGAAGGAGAACCGCCATCATCACCCGCGCCACCCCGCCCCCGCTCCGCGAACTGGGTCAACTGGCCGCACTCGGCACCATGCCCGCGCTCCTGCGCCAACTCTCCGGACTCGGCGGCTGCACGCACCCGATCCGCCTCGACGGCCACCGCACCGAGCACACCGTGAACACCCGTACCGGCGAGATCGGCGACGTGCTCCACCACCTCGACTCGACCGCCCTCCCGGCCGGTCACCTTCTCGTCCGCTGCAACAACCGCCGTACGACCCGCTGCGCGGCCTGCGCGGAGGTCTACCGCCGCGACACCTTCCACCTGATCACCTCCGGCCTCCGTGGCGGCAAGGGCGTCCCCGAACAGGTCGCCGCCCACCCCCGCGTCTTCGCCACCTTCACCGCCCCCGGCTTCGGCCCGGTCCACAACCGCCCCAAGGGCCCGGCCCGAACGGTCCACCCCTGCCGCTGCGGCGTCGTCCACGACCAGGAGGACGCCGCCCTCGGCACTCCGCTGGACCCCGACACCTACGACTACGAAGCGGCCGTGCTCTGGAACGCGCATGCCGGAGCGCTCTGGCGGCGCGTCTCCACCTACGTCCGCCGAGAGGTCGCCAAGCGCGCCGGACTCACTCAGCGAGCCTTCCGCGAGTACGCGCGGGTGTCCTTCGCCAAGGTCGCCGAGTACCAGAAGCGCGGTTCGGTCCACTTCCACGCGGTCATCCGTATCGACGGCCCGGGAGGCGGTGACACCCCGCCTCCCGCCTGGGCGACCGCCGAGCTACTCACCGACGCCATCCGAGCTGCCGCGACCGCCGCCAGCGTGGACGGCCCGGTCATCGACGGGCGCGCCCACGCCTTCGCCTTCGGCCGCCAACTCGACGTACGCACGATCCGCTCGGCCGACTTCGACGGTGGCCAGGACCTGACCGAACGGGCTGTCGCCGCGTACATCGCCAAGTACGCGACCAAGGGCGCGGAGACCGCCACGGGAGCTCTGGACCGTCCGCTCAAGTTCCTCGCCGAACTCGCCCAGCTCGACATCAGCGATCACGCCAAGCGCCTCATCAGGGGCGCCTGGGAGCTCGGTGCTCGCAAGGAACTCGAACACCTCCGCCTTCGCGCCTGGGCCCACATGCTCGGCTTCCGCGGCCACTTCTCGACGAAGTCCCGCCGCTACTCCACCACGCTCGGCGCGCTCCGCACGGCCCGCGCCGAATGGCGCGCAGCCCAGGCCGCATCGGCCACCGCTGACCCGACCACCTACGGAAATCCGGAGGTGGTGGTCGACACGACCCTCGTGCTCGCCCACTGGGTCTACGCCGGAACCGGCCTCACCGACACCGAAGCCTGGCTCGCCGAAACCATCGAACCCGCCCTGGGAACGGAAGGAGAACCGACCCGTGACTGAGTCCAGTTCCGCTGTCGCCGTCCTGGAGGCCGTCGATTCCGCCTTGGTGCTGCTGACCGTCGAGGAGGCGGCTCGGCGACTGCGTATCGGACGTACGACGGCCTTCCGGCTCGTCCTGGCCGGAGAGATCGAATCGGTGACCGTCGGGCGGCTGCGCAGGGTTCCCGCCGACGCTCTGCCCGCCTTCGTGGCGAAGCTGCGGCACCGCTCCGCAGAAGCGGCCTGAGGAGGGGCGACATGGCAGAGCAGAAGAAGCGCACTCGTCAGCCCAACGGGGCCTCGTCCATCTACCTCGGCAAGGACGGCAAATGGCACGGCCGAGTCACCGTCGGAGTGCGTGACGACGGCAAGCCGGATCGTCGACACGTCGAGCGGAAGACCCGCGCCGAAGTCACCAAAGCAGTAAGGCAGATGGAGCGGGACCGTGACGCCAAGAAGCTCCGGAAGCCGGGCCAGAGCTGGACCGTGCAGAGCTGGCTTGAGCACTGGGTCGAGAACATCGCCAAGCCGTACGTCTCCGAGAACACGTACGACGGGTACGAGGTCGACGTACGCGTGCACATCGTTCCCGGCCTGGGCGCCCACAAGCTCGACAAGGTGGAGCCCGAGCACCTGGAGCGCTTCTACCGGAAGATGCAGCAGTCCGGGAGCTCGGCCGGCACCGCCCACCACGTTCACCGGACCGTCCGGGTCGCCCTCGGCGAGGCCGTGAGGCGCGGGCATGTCGCTACGAACGTCGCCGAGATCGCCAAGGCCCCACGCCTCGAAGAGGAGGACATCGAACCGTTCACCATCGAGGAGGTTCAGAGCGTGCTGGTGGAGGCGGCCAAGCTGCGCAACAGTTCCCGCTGGGTGGTCGCCCTGGCGCTCGGCCTCCGGCAAGGAGAAGCGCTTGGGCTGCACTGGGAGGACGTCGACCTCGACGCGGGCTACGCCCGTATCCGTAAGAACCGGCTGCGGCCGAAGTACGCGCACGGCTGTGGCGCCAAGCCTTGCGGACGCAAGCCTGGCTACTGCCCGCACCGCGAGCAGATCCGGCGTGAGCACAAGAGCACCAAGTCTCGTGCCGGGCGGCGCACGATCGGACTGCCCGATCCGCTCATCAAGCTCTTGCGCCAGCACCAGGAGGAGCAGAGCAGGGAGCGGACCGCAGCTGGGGCCGACTGGGAGGGGAAGGGGTACGTCTTCGCGTCTCCGCTCGGTGGGCCGCTGAACCCCAACACCGACTTCCACGTGTGGAAGCGGCTGCTTCGGGACGCGGGCGTACGAGACGGCCGACTTCATGACGCACGCCACACTGCCGCGACCGTGCTCCTGCTCCTCGGCGTTCCGGACGTCGTCGTCGACTCGATCATGGGCTGGGAGCCCGGGGGAGCGGCCCGGATGCGCGCTCGGTACATGCACATCACCGGGCCGATGCTGCGGAAGGTCGCGCAGCAGGTTGGCGATGCACTCTGGGAGCCGCCTCCGGCAGCCCCAGAAGCCGACTGAGACGGAAACTGAGACGGACAACGGAGAAGGGCCCCGCTGCAAGCAGCGGGGCCCTTCAACATCGTGCCCGGTGAGGCACTGGCGGAGGATACGAGATTCGAACTCGTGAGGGGTTGCCCCCAACACGCTTTCCAAGCGTGCGCCCTAGGCCACTAGGCGAATCCTCCGCCGCAAACAATACAAGACGTTGAGGAGTGCTCGCGAACACGATCCGCCTCCGGTGCCGAGATCGCTCCCGAGATCGTTCCGTGGCGGCCGTCGGGGTGGGGTCCGGCGTCGCTTCCGGGCCCGGGGATCGGCTAGGGTGGGGCTCAGCCCCTCACGTGGCGCTATCTGACTGAACTCCCCCAGGGCCGGAAGGCAGCAAGGGTAGGTTGGCTCTGGCGGGTGCGTGGGGGGCGCTTTGCGTTCGCGGTACGTGTTGTCAGTGGGCGCCTATAACCTCGTATGTGTGTCGTCTCTCGCGTTGTACCGCCGCTATCGCCCGGAGTCGTTCGCCGAGGTCATCGGGCAGGAGCATGTAACCGACCCGTTGCAGCAGGCGCTGCGCAACAACCGGGTCAATCACGCCTACCTGTTCAGTGGTCCGCGCGGCTGCGGCAAGACGACCAGCGCGCGCATCCTGGCCCGCTGTCTCAACTGTGAGCAAGGTCCCACCCCGACGCCCTGCGGCGAGTGCCAGTCCTGCCGCGACCTGGCGAGGAACGGCCCGGGGTCGATCGACGTCATCGAGATCGACGCGGCTTCGCACGGTGGCGTGGACGACGCCCGTGACCTGCGCGAGAAGGCCTTCTTCGGCCCGGCGAGCAGTCGGTACAAGATCTACATCATCGACGAGGCGCACATGGTCACCCCGGCGGGCTTCAACGCCCTGCTGAAGGTGGTCGAGGAGCCGCCGGAGCACCTCAAGTTCATCTTCGCGACGACGGAGCCCGAGAAGGTCATCGGGACGATCCGCTCGCGCACGCACCACTATCCGTTCCGCCTCGTGCCGCCCGGGACGCTCCGGCAGTATCTGGCCGAGGTGTGCGGCCGGGAGCAGATGGCCGTCGAGGAGGGCGTGTTCCCGCTGGTCGTGCGGGCCGGTGCCGGGTCCGTGCGTGACTCGATGTCGGTCATGGACCAGCTGCTCGCGTCCGCGGCGGACGACGGTGTGACGTATGCCATGGCGACGTCCCTGCTCGGGTACACGGACGGGTCGTTGCTCGACGCCGTGGTGGAGGCCTTCGCGTCGGGGGACGGGGCGGCGGCCTTCGAGATCGTCGACAGCGTCATCGAGGGCGGGAACGACCCGCGGCGCTTCGTCGCCGATCTTCTGGAGCGGCTGCGGGATCTGGTGATCCTCGCGGCGGTTCCGGACGCGGCGGAGAAGGGGCTCATCGACGCCCCCTCGGACGTCGTGGAGCGGATGCAGGCGCAGGCGAGCGTCTTCGGCGGCGCGGAGCTCAGCCGCGCGGCCGACCTCGTGAACGAAGGCCTCACGGAGATGCGGGGGGCGACCTCGCCCCGGCTGCAGCTGGAGCTGATCTGCGCGCGCGTGCTGCTCCCGGCTGCGTACGACGACGAGCGCTCGCTCATGGCCCGGCTCGACCGGCTGGAGCGTGGCGGCAATTTCATGGCGGGGGCGCCGCAGGTGGGCGGGGCTCCTGGGTCCGCTCCTGGGTCCGTTCCTGGACCTGCGATGGCGTACGTTCCCGGGCCCGATGCCCATGCCGGGGCGCAGCAGCAGGGGGCCCCGGTCCCGCCGGGCGGTGGGCCTGCGGCGGCGCGGGCGGCTGTGCGGGGCGGGGGGCCTGAGCAGGAGGCGGCTCCTGCGGTTCCTGTGGCTCCTCCCGCTGCTCCTACTCCTCCGGCTCCTCCTGCTCCCGAGGTGGCGGCTGCCGCGCCGTCCGGTGAGCGTCGGCCCGGTGGGTGGCCCACGGCTTCGGCGCCGGGGAGCGGCCCCGCTGCGGCTCCGGCCCCGTCCGCGCCTCCGGAGGCGGCTGCCCCTCGCCCGGGCGGCTGGCCCACGGCCGCGTCCGCGGGAAGCGTCGCTCCGGCGCCGCAGCAGCCTGCTCCGGCGGCTTCGGCTCCGACGCCCGCTCCAACCCCGGCTGCGGCTGCGGCTCCGGTGGGCGGGCCCGACCCGCGCACCCTGTGGCCGAACATCCTGGACGCGGTGAAGGGGCGCCGCCGCTTCACCTGGATCCTGCTGAGCCAGAACGCCCAGGTGGCGGGCTTCGACGGGACGACACTGCAGATCGGCTTCGTCAACGCGGGTGCGCGGGACAACTTCGCCAGCAGCGGCAGTGAGGATGTGCTGCGGCAGGCGTTGTCGGAGCAGTTCGGGGTGCAGTGGAAGGTCGAGGCGATCGTCGACCCCTCCGGGGGCTCGGCGCCGCCGCCCGCGGCGGGCAACTTCGGCGGCAGCGCGCCGCCGCCGGCCCGCCCGGCCCCGCAACAGCAGCAGCAGCAGTCGCCGCCGCCCGCCGCGCACCGGGCACCGGCGCCGACTCCCACTCCGGCCCCCGCCCCGGCCCCGGAGCACGTCTCCGCGGAGGACGACGTCCCGGCGGACGACGACCCCGACCTGGTCGAGTCGGCCCTGTCGGGCCACGACCTGATCGTCCGCGAACTGGGCGCGACGATCGTCGAGGAATACAACAACGAACCCTGATGTCCTCTGGCCCCTGGGCCCTGGCCACCCCCGCGTGGTGAGGTAGGGGTAGGAGCAGCACAGGGGCCGCCGTCCCTGGCCGTCCCGCCGCTTCGCGGCGGATGTTCCCCGCCCACCCGCCCGTTCACCCCGCCGCGCGCCCCGCACGTAGGAGCAACGACGCCTGCCCAGCTCAGCTGCCGTTCCGCGACGCCGGGGATGGACGGCACCGCAGGGTAATCGGGTGGGTGGGCGGGAAAGATCCGCCGCGAAGCGGCGGGCCGGTCCGGACTCGGCCCACAGGCGAAAACGCGGTGCCCCCGGGGATAGGGCAGCGGATCGAGTGGGCCAGTTCGGGCTCAACCCGCCGGTGAAGGCGTCGCGCCCCCGGCTGCCCGCAGGCGAAGGCACGGCGCCCCCGGCGAAGGGCAGCGGATCGAGCGGGCCAGTTCGGGCTCAGCCCGCCGGTGAAGGTGTCGCGCCCCCGGCCCACGGCTCCGTGGACTGGAGGAACGTACAGGTGGCGGAGGGGTCCTCCGTGGGGCTCCCGTACGAACGCACCGGCCCGCGCCAGCTAGGCTGGCGCCCGTGAAGGTCCTCGTCATCGGCAGTGGTGCCCGCGAACACGCCCTGTGCCGCTCTCTGTCCCTCGACCCCGACGTCTCCGCCCTGTACTGCGCCCCCGGCAACGCCGGCATCGCGGACGTGGCCGAGCTGTACCCGGTCGACGCCCTCGACGGCAGCGCGGTGGCCGCCCTCGCCACCCGGCTCGGCGCCGAGCTGGTGATCGTGGGCCCGGAGGCACCCCTCGTCGCCGGAGTCGCCGACGCCGTACGCGCCGCCGGCATCCCCTGCTTCGGGCCCTCCGAGGAGGCCGCCCAGCTGGAGGGCTCCAAGGCCTTCGCCAAGGACGTGATGGCGGGCGCCCAGGTGCCCACCGCCCGGTCCTACGTCTGCACCACCCCCGAAGAGGTCGACGAAGCCCTCGACGCCTTCGGAGCGCCGTACGTCGTCAAGGACGACGGCCTCGCCGCCGGCAAGGGCGTCGTCGTCACGGACGACATCGAGGCCGCCCGCGCCCACGCCCTCGCCTGCGACCGCGTCGTCATCGAGGAGTTCCTCGACGGCCCCGAGGTCTCGCTCTTCGCCATCACGGACGGCATCACCGTCGTCCCGCTCCAGCCCGCGCAGGACTTCAAGCGCGCGCTGGACGGCGACGAAGGGCCGAACACCGGCGGCATGGGCGCGTACTCGCCCCTCCCGTGGGCCGACCCGAAGCTCGTCGACGAGGTCATGCAGAGCGTTCTGCAGCCCACCGTCGACGAGCTGCGCCGCCGCGGCACTCCCTTCTCCGGGCTGCTCTACGCGGGCCTCGCGATCACCAGCCGCGGCGTACGCGTCATCGAGTTCAACGCCCGCTTCGGCGACCCCGAGACGCAGGTCGTCCTCGCCCGCCTGAAGACCCCGCTCGCCGGAGTCCTGCTGGCCGCCGCGAACGGCACCCTCGTCGACCTGCCCCCGCTGCGCTGGAGCGACGACGCCGCGGTCACCGTGGTCATCGCCTCGCACAACTACCCGGAGACCCCGCGCACCGGCGACCCCATCGAGGGGCTCGGCGACGTCGCGGCACAGGATGCCCCGGATGCGTACGTCCTGCACGCGGGGACGAAGCGCGACGGCGACGCCGTGGTCAGCGCGGGCGGCCGTGTGCTCTCCGTGACCGCGACCGGCGCGGATCTGACCGCGGCGCGCGAGCGCGCGTACGCGGCGCTGTCCCGCATCCGCCTCGACGGCTCCCAGCACCGCACGGACATCGCGGCGAAGGCGGCGTCGGACGCGGCGGAGGCGTAACAGAGGTCGCCTCACCCGCTTCCCACGTGGCACCCACGCGGCACCCATGAACGGCTCACAGGCCCCGGATCCCACCCTGGATCCGGGGCCTGTCCGTCGTCCGCCAGTCGTCCGCCAGTCGTCCGCCCGTCACCCGCCCCGTCATCCACCTTTACCCAAAGCCATTCCATCGAGTGACCGCTGGCCCATCCGGCTGACGATGCCCTGTGCCCCAACTAGGGTGCGGCGCAAGCGGTTCAGGTGCCCAGAGCCAAACAGACCACCGGCATTGCGATGTCGGTGGCGGGTGCCACAGTGGGGGAGTGAGTAAATCCATCGGCGGCTGCCGTCCGCCCGCGGTCCCGGCCCATGGCCGGTCGGCGGGCGTCCCAGGCAGCAGGGGGTGACATCGGTCGTGTCAGGTACGGGTGTGGAGGTGGGCGTGCAGTCCGCGCGTTCCCAGGCGCTCGCCGTGCTGCGCATCCGCAGCAGGGCCCTTGCCGTCGCACTGCTGCCAGCGGCCGTCGCCGTCGTGCTGATCGCGGGCGGGGCCACGGGCCATGTCAGCGGCGGGAGTTGGGACGTCGTGCGCGGCGCCGTGACGGCCGTCGCCGCCCTGGTGCTGCTCGCCGCCGCGGCCGTCGCGCTCGTGGTCGCGCGGTCCAGGCCCGCCGTCAGCCCCACCGTCCCGATCGCCGAGAGCTCGGCCCCGGATCTGTACCGCCTGGTGCGGGACCTCGCCGACCGTCTGGACGTGCCCGCGCCGTCGGCGATAGCGCTCACCCCGGACTGCGACAGCTGGCTGGAGGACCGCACCCACCCGGCGCACGGCCCGCCCGCGGAGACCTCCGCCCAGGCATCGGCGGAGGGCGCGGAGGGCAATGGCGTACGAGACGGCCGCCCCGCCCCGCGCCGCCCGGCCCCCGTGGCTCCGGTGCTCGTCATCGGCTCCCCGTTCCTGTGGTGGATGCGGGTCGGCGAGCTCCGCGCGGTGCTCGCCCCGGTCGTGGCCGGCACCGGCCCCTCGGCGCATCCCGACATAGCCGCGGCCCGGCGCTTCATCCGCGGCCTCGACGCCGCGGTCGCGGTCACCTCCGCACCGGGGCGCGGTCCGCTGGTGCGCACGGTCCTCGGCGGCATCGGCTGGGTGACACGGCTGCTCCTGCGCAGCTGCCGGGGGCATGCCGGCGAGATGGAGCGCGGGGTGGCGGCAGCCGCCGCCGAGCGCGCCCAGGCCGTTGACTACGGAGTGCGGATCGTCGCCCAGGAGCAGGTGGGCCTGGCGTACGCCGGGTGGGACCGGCTCCTGACCAAGGTCGCGCTGCCCGCCTGGCGGATGGGCCGCTGGCCCTCGCGCCTGGACGCAGGCGTGGTCTCCGCCCTCACCGAGCTCTCCCGCAGGGACCGCCTGGCCGAGGGCTTCACGTCCCGCCTGGGCGAGCGCCCCGCCTGTGACCTCCTGGAGGAGCCGGGTTCGGTGGACGAGGCGGCTTCGCTGCTCGCCGCCCGCCTCTTCCACGGCGGCCCCGCCGAGCAGGGCCCGGACTGGGCGCCGGTGGCGTGGCAGGAGTATCCGGACGAGGTCGTCGACCGCAAGTGGCGCATGGACGCCGCCCGCCTCCACCGGGTCCTGGACTCCCTGGGCGTCGGCCACGCCGCCGACCCGACGGCCCCCGACTCCGAGGGGCCGACGCTGGGCCGCGTGCTGGACCACCTGACGGCGGAGGAGGCGGAAGAGGCGGAAGAGGCGCGGGAGGCAGGGGAGGGCAACAGGCCCGACGGGCCCGCCACCTTCACCACCGAACCTGGCGCCCTCACCCCCGGCGGCGAAGAGCCCCCGTACGGCGAAGAGCCCGCGTATGGCGCTGTGCCCGCACCCAGCGAGTCCAGCGAGTCCAGCGAGCTCAACGAAATGGTCGCGTACGGCGAAGGCTCCGAGGACTCCGCGGACCCCGAGGACCCGGAAGAGTCCACCGACGGCCCCGGCGGGCTCCTGGCCGCAGGCCTCAGCGCGGAGCTCGCCCGCGAGGAGGCCGCCGCGCCGCCCCGCCCGGCGCCCACGGGGCAGGGCCCGGACGACGCGCTCTGGGACGACGGCATGCTGCCGCTCTTCCCGCTCCAGCCGCCGCGCACGGGAAGGGAGTTGCTGGCCGATCACGTCACGGCGCTCGTCTGCTGCGCGGCCGTGGACACGGCGGGCGCCGCCCCCGGTCTCGACTGGCTGGACGGCCCGTCCCTCCTGATCGACGGCGAGCGCGCGGCGGACCTCACGCCGCATGTCCGGAGCCTCGTGGAGGACGGCGACTCCATCCCGCTGCGCGGCTGGCTCGCCCGCCTGGGCGTCCGCCCGGAGAAGCCGGTCCGGCTGGTCTGAGCCGGGCTTCTTCCACCGGTCCGGCTGGTCTGAGCCGGGCTCCTTCCACCGGTCCGGCCGGCCCGAGCCGAGCCCCGCAACGAGCCCTCGCGACGAGCCCCGCAACGACCCTCCACTCCCGCCAACACCCGGAACGTTCCCTTCCGTTCTCGACGATTAGCGACGAACGGTGACGGAGTGCGTGCGTAATGTGATGTGCTGGGATCGACCGCCGGTCCGAACGTGCCAGCAGTAGCGCCACACACCACAGAGCAATCTCGGGGGAGCAGCGAGGGAGGGGTACACACATGGGGTCGGAGCAGATCCGCAGGTGGGAATCGGGCGCCCTGGCGCACGCCGTGACCGACCCCTTCGGGCAGGGGCCCCTGCCCTGGCTCCGAGGCGCCGAGCACTACTTCGACGACACGGGCCAGGTCGTTCCCTGGTACGTCGACCACGCCCCGGCCCCCGGCGCGCAGAACATCCCCGCGCCCCGCGACCGCGTCCGGACGAACGGCCCCCGCACCGCCGACGACGTGCACGGCCAGATCAAGGGCTTCGCCTCCACCGGCGCCGCGGCCCCCGGCGAGGCGATCGACTTCCACGTGACGGTGGACCCGCCCCAGCAGTTCAGCGTCGACATCTACCGCATCGGGCACTACGGCGGCGACGGCGCCAGCAAGATCACCACGAGCCCGCGCCTCTCCGGCATCGTCCAGCCGCCCCCGCTCACCGCCGACCGCACGGTCTCCTGCCACCACTGGTGGCTCTCCTGGCGGCTGCAGATCCCGAGCTACTGGAGCGTCGGGGCGTACGTGGCGGTCCTCACCACCGTCGGCGGCTACCGCTCGCACGTCCCCTTCACGGTCCGCGACGACCACCGCGCCGATCTGCTCCTGCTGCTGCCGGACATCACCTGGCAGGCGTACAACCTCTACCCCGAGGACGGCCGCACGGGCGCGAGCCTCTACCACGCGTGGGACGAGAAGGGCCGTCTCCTGGGCGAGAGCCAGGCCGCGCACACGGTCTCCTTCGACCGTCCGTACGCGGGCGCGGGACTGCCCCTGCACGTGGGCCACGCCTACGACTTCATCCGCTGGGCCGAGCGGTACGGCTACGACCTCGCGTACGCCGACACCCGCGACCTGCATGCGGGACGCATCGATCCGACCCGTTACCGGGGCCTGGTCTTCCCGGGTCACGACGAGTACTGGTCGTCGAACATGCGCCGCACCACGGAGCGGGCCCGCGAGCACGGCACGTCGCTCGTCTTCCTATCCGCCAACACGATGTACTGGCAGGTGGAGTTGGGCCCTTCGCCGTCCGGCGTTGCGGACCGCCTGCTGACCTGCCGCAAGCGCCACGGCCCCGGCAGACCCGCCCTCTGGCGCGAGCAGGACAAGGCCGAGCAGCAGCTCCTGGGCATCCAGTACGCGGGCCGGGTCCCGGAGCCGGCTCCCCTCGTCGTGCGCAACGCCGACCACTGGCTGTGGGAGGCGACCGGCGCGCACGAGGGGGACGAGCTCGCCGGCCTGGTCGCGGGCGAGGCGGACCGCTATTTCCCGCGCACCGCGCTCCCGGAGCACCAGGGCCGCATCCTCCTCGCCCACTCTCCGTACGAGGACTCCGAGGGCGTCACGCGCCACCAGGAGTCGTCCCTCTACCGCGCCCCCTCCGGTGCCCTGGTCTTCGCCTCCGGCACCTTCGCCTGGTCCCCGGCGCTCGACCGCCCCGGCCATGTGGACACCCGCGTCCAGCGGGCCACCGCCAATCTCCTTGACCGCATCTGCAAACGGGACTGAGACCGGCCCCACGCACCCTCGGGACAACCCCTGGCCAAAAGCTGCCGCCCCATGCGGGAGAATCGGCAGCACTCAGTCAGAACCACGGGGAGGAACCGTGTCCGGATTCGTAGAAAAGCCCGAGCCGCTTCAGGTGCCGGGCCTGGTGCATGTGCACACCGGCAAGGTGCGCGACCTGTACCGGAACGAGGCGGGCGACCTCGTGATGGTCGCGAGCGACCGCATGTCCGCCTACGACTGGGTGCTGCCCACGGAGATCCCTGACAAGGGCAGGGTCCTCACGCAGCTCTCCCTGTGGTGGTTCGACCAGCTCGCCGACCTCGTCCCCAACCACGTCATCTCCACCGACGTACCGGCCGGCGCCCCCGCCGACTGGGAGGGCCGCACCACGGTCTGCAAGTCCCTGGAGATGGTCCCGGTCGAGTGCGTGGCCCGCGGCTATCTCACGGGCTCCGGCCTGGTCGAGTACAACGCGACGCGCACCGTCTGCGGCCTCGCGCTGCCCGACGGCCTGACCGACGGCTCGGAGCTGCCCGCACCGATCTTCACGCCCGCCACGAAGGCGGAGGTGGGCGAGCACGACGAGAACGTGAGCTACGAGGAAGTGGCCCGCCAGGTGGGCGCGGAGACGGCGGCGCAGCTGCGCCAGTCGACCCTGGCGGTCTACGGCCGGGCCCGTGACATCGCCCGCGACCGCGGTGTGATCCTCGCCGACACGAAGTTCGAGTTCGGCTTCGACGGCGAGGACCTCGTGATCGCCGACGAGGTCCTGACTCCGGACTCGTCGCGCTTCTGGCCCGCGGACAGCTGGGAGCCGGGCCGCGCCCAGCCGTCGTTCGACAAGCAGTTCGTCCGCGACTGGCTGACCTCGCCGGTCTCCGGCTGGGACCGCAAGAGCGAGCAGCCGCCGCCCCCGCTGCCGCAGGACGTGGTGGACGCCACGCGCGCCAAGTACATCGAGGCGTACGAGCGTCTGACGGGCACGGCCTGGTAGCGGCGGAACCCAGGAACGAGAAGAACCCCCGGGCCGAGAGGCACCGGGGGTTCTTCATGTGGAGCGGACGACCAGGTTCGAACTGGCGACCTCAACCTTGGCAAGGTTGCGCTCTACCAACTGAGCTACGTCCGCGCTGCGCCGAAGCGCGAGGACAACTATACCCAACCTCGCTCGCGTGCGAGACGCACCGCGGCATGACGGTTCTCCGCCCCGGTCTTGGTGACGGCCGACGAGAGGTAGTTGCGGACGGTCCCCTGGGACAGCGCGGCCCGCTCGGCGATCTCCGCGACGGGCGCACCGTGGGCGGCCAGTTCGAGCACTTCGGCCTCGCGGGCGGTCAGCGGAGAGTCCCCGGCGGAGATCGCGTCGGCGGCCAACTCCGGGTCCACATAGCGGTTACCGGCGTGAACGGTCCGGATGATCTCGGCGAGGCGCTGCGCGCTCACGGTCTTCGGGACGAAGCCCCGTACCCCCACCGCGAGTGCCCGCTTGAGATGCCCCGGTCTGCCATGACTCGTCACGATCATGGTGCGGCAGTGCGGCAGTTCGTCCCGCAGCGATGTGGCGACACTCACACCGTCGGCGCCCGGCATCTCCAGATCGAGCACGGCCACATCGGGCCGGTGTGCCCGAGCCATGGCCAGGGCCTCGGGCCCGGTGGCCGCCTCGGCGACCACGACCAGATCGTCCTCAAGGGCGAGGAGCGCGGCGAGGGCGCCGCGGATGAGGTGCTCGTCGTCGGCGAGCAGTACGCGCAGGCTCATGGCGCGACCCTTTCGGCTTCCTGGTGGCCGTCCTGTTTCTGGTTGCCGGCCCGTTCCTGATGGCCGTCCTGCTCCCGGCTGCCCCGCGGGCGGGTCAGCGGCACCTCGGCGGCAAGGCGGAACCGCCCGTCGCGGGACGCGAAGTCCAGCGTCCCGCCCACCGCGGAGAGCCGCTCCCGAAGCCCGGCGAGCCCGGACCCCGTACTGCCGTCGGATGTCACCTCGGGCGCCCCGTCGTTCTCGACGACCAGAGTCGTACGGTCCTCAGAGATCGCCAGAGCGATGTCGCACCGCTGCGCGTCCCCGTGCCGCAGCACATTGGTGGTCGCCTCCCGCACGACCCACCCCAGAGCGGACTGCACGGACAGCGAAAGCCCCGCCGACGAACCGCTCACCCGGCAGTCGATCCCCGCCGCCTCGAGGACGCCCTGCGCCCCGGCGAGTTCGACCGCGAGATCGGCCTCCCGGTACCCCCGCACCACTTCCCGCACCTCCCGCTGCGACTCCTGCGCGATCCGCTGCACCTCGACCATCTGGTCGACGGCCTCGGGCCGCCCCCGCTTGGCCAGTTGCACGGCCAACTCGCTCTTCAGCGCGATGACGGCGAGGTTGCGCCCCATCACGTCGTGCAGATCCCGCCCGAACCGCAGCCGCTCCTCGGCCACCGCGAGCCGTGCCTCGACCTCGCGGGCCCGGTCGGCCTCCCACATCACGGAGAGCGTCCAGGCGCCGCAGCGCGAGGAGAGCAGGGAGACCAGCGTGCCGAACGCGATCACCAGAGCCGTGCCCACGAGCTGCCCGCCGCGGACGCCGACCGCGGCGAACCCGGCCACTGTCGCGGCGTCGATCACGGCGAACCGGATCAAGAAGGCGCGGATCGGTACGGCGAAGGCCAGCGACTGTCCGTAGGGCATCACCGCGAACATCAAGGCGAGGGTGAGCATCTCCGCCTTGACCCCGCCCACGGTCTGTAGGGCGAGCACGAGGCCCAGCGTCATGACCAGGAGCGCGAGCGACACGGCGAGGTCGCGGCGCGGCGGCTCCGCGCGCTTCAGGAAGTGATCGAGGGAGCGGCGCAGCGTGCGGTTGACGTGCACGCACTGCACGAGGGCCACGCCGATCAGCGTGCAGCCGAGGACCATCGGGACGGTGTCGCGCCGCAGGGTCACGGCCAGCGGCACCGAGGCCCAGCTGAGGAAGAAGAGCCAGGGCATGGCGTGCCACATGGCCATGCTCTGGAACTCGACCTTCTCGATCTTGCTCCGCTCATGCCAGCCGCGCTGCAGCCCACGGAATCGGCCGACCACCACTTGACCCCTTCCTCACCGCCGCGGCTCCCAGCGGAACCACCGGCGTACAGCAAACACCGAGACCACGGTCCAGGCCACCGCGGTGGCGAGGGCGCCCAGGGTCTCCGTCCCGGAGAGCTCCCCGGTCCAGCCGCCGCGCACCAGCGTGATCACCGGGCTCAGCGGCAGCAACTCGCAGACCGAGGCGAGCTTGTCGGGCATGACCTCGAAGGGGACGAAGAGGCCCGAGCCGAACATCGACACGAACGTCAGAGGCATGGCCATGACCTGCGCGGACTCCACGGACCTGCTGAAGCTGCCGGTGACGGCGGCGATGGCGGTGCACATCACCAGGCCGAGCAGTACGCCGACCACGGCGAGATGGGGCGCGCTCGGCGCCCCGGCGTCCAGGAGCAGCCCGCAGCCGACCGCGAGGACGACGCACTGCGTGAGTCCGATGGCGACCGAGGGCAACGCGGCCCCGGCGAGGATCTCCGGGTCCCGCAGCTCGCCGGTGCGCAGCCGCTTCAGTACGAGCTCCTCGCGGCGGGCGGCGAAGACGGTCGTCAGTGCGGAGTAGACGGCGAAGAGCAGGGAGATGCCGATGGCGCCGGGCACCACCACGGCCCCGACCGAAAGGCCGTTGGCCTTCAGATCCATGCCGTCCGCGACCTGGCGCAGGCTGAACGGCATCACCAGCGGCACGAACAGCGCCGCGAACAACGTCCCCTTGGCGCGCCCGAGCAGCGTCAGCTCGGCCCGCGCGAGCGCCCCCATCCGCCCCGCGGGGGTCGTCGTCACGGACCTGGTCACCGTCGCCGTACTGACGCCACTCATGCCACTCATGCCACCGTCTCCTTCTCCGTCACACCAGCCGCACCCGCGACCCCCTCGGCGTCCCGCGCGATCCGCAGGAACGCCTCCTCCAGCGAAGCCGCCCGTACATCGAGCCGGCCCAGCGAGACGTCGGCGTCCCGCGCCCACAGCAGCAGCCCCGTGGCCGCCCGCTGCAGTTCGTGCGTACGCAGCCGGACCCGCTGCCCGTCCACCTCGTGCTCGCTCACGCCGAGCTCGCCCAGCGGCGGCAGATCCCCGACGAAGTACCCGGTGGGCAGTTCGAAGGAGACCTGCGAGGGCTGCTGGGCCACCACGTCGGCGACCCGTCCCTCGGTGGCGATCCGCCCCTCGTGCATGATCGCGAGCCGGTCGGCGAGGCTCTCGGCCTCTTCGAGGTAGTGCGTGGTGAGCAGCACGGTCGTGCCGCTGTCGCGCAGGGCCCGCACCAATTCCCAGGTCTCGCGGCGCCCTTCGGCGTCGAGCCCGGTCGTCGGCTCGTCGAGGAAGAGCACCTCGGGCTGCCCGATGAGGGCCGTGGCGAGGTCGAGCCGCCGCTTCTCGCCCCCGGACAGCTGCTTCACGCGGACGCCGGACCGCTTGCCGAGCCCCACGATCTCCAGGGCCTCTCCGGCCGGACGGGCGCCGCTGGTGCACCCCGCCCACATCCGCACGGTCTCCGCGACCGTCAGCTCGGAGGGGAAGCCGCCCTCCTGGAGCATCACACCGATCCGGTGGCGCACGGCGCCGCGCTCGGTGTACGGATCGTGCCCGAGCACCCGCACCCGCCCCCCGGCGGGTGCGGCGAGCCCTTCGAGGAGTTCGAGGGTGGAGGTCTTGCCCGCGCCGTTCGTTCCGAGCAGCGCGAAGAGTTCACCCCGTCCGACGGAGAACGAGACTCCCCGGACCGCCTCGAAACCGCCCCCGTACACGCGCCGCAGATCGGTCACGTCGATCACTTGGTCAGTCATGACCACAGCGTCCCCCGGCCCCGGGCGCCGGAGCAGTGCGCGCTGTCACCGGCTCGCATGACAAATGTCAGAAGGCGGCGGTCAGCAGGAGGCACATACGAGGCAGCAGCCACACACGAAGAAGGCCCCGGTCGCGATGACCGGGGCCTTCTTCTCTGGAGCGAACGACGAGGTTCGAACTCGCGACCTCAACCTTGGCAAGGTTGCGCTCTACCAACTGAGCTACGTTCGCATTGCCTCCGACCAGCTCTCACTGATCGGCGCGAGCACCAGCCTACCGCACTCGAAAGAGTGATCGGTGAGCGATGCAGAGCGGGTGACAGGAATTGCACACTGCGCCTTCCCCCTGGAAGGGGGATGTTCTACTACTGAACTACACCCGCAAGACTCCGTGAGGTTCGGGCCTTTCGGCCTTGCCCCTCGGCGTGCTCCAGACTTTAGCCGACCGTCGGGGGTGCAGGTCAAGTCGGTTGCCGAGGGGCCCTCCTGGCCGGGCGTCGGCCCAGGTCAGTTGGCCGCCTCGAAGGCCTCGTAGACCTTCTTCGGGATGCGGCCGCGCGGCGGCACGTCCATCTGGTGCGAGCGGGCCCATGCGCGTACGGCCGCCGGGTTCGCGGCCACCGTCGTGTGCCGGTAGGCCTTGCCGGACTTCGACTGCTTGCGGGCCGCGTCCAGGTACGGAGCAAGTGCCGTGCGCAGTTTCTTGGCATTGGTTTGGTTGAGGTCGATCTCGTAGGACTTGCCGTCCAGACCGAAGGCGATCGTCTCCGCCGCATCCCCGCCGTCGATGTCGTCAGAGAGAGTGACTACGACACGCTGCGCCACGAATATCGGTCCCTTCGTGCGGCTCTACCGCGTTGACGTGCGGTGATGCCGACTGTCCGGCTGTTATGGGCACTGTTATGTGCAAAGGATCGGCTAATGCCTTTTCCTTTGTACAGTGCCCGGCATTGCATTGTGAAGCCCGACTAAATCCCCCCGCGTGTCCGGACGCAATGGTGATGCGTGATCTTTTCCTGGATTTTTCGCGAAGGTGCCCTGTTCGATACGCGAGTAGGGGCAGGAACGTGACCGTCCTCACGTACGTTTCTACGAATCTACGCGAGTAGAATTTTTGTGCGGGTAGTCTGAAGGGACCGCTCAGCCAGCACCACACACCGGGAGTGCCAGTGGCACGCGTCGTAGTCGACGTCATGCTCAAGCCGGAGATCCTCGACCCCCAGGGCCAGGCGGTGCAGCGTGCACTGCCGCGCCTCGGATTCAAGGGGATCGCCGACGTACGTCAGGGAAAGCGCTTCGAACTCGAGGTGGACGGGCCGGTCGACGAGGCCGCCCTCGCCCGTATCCACGAGATGGCGGAAACCTTCCTCGCCAACACCGTGATCGAGGACTTCTTCGTAAAGGTGGAGGAAGAGAAGTGACTGCTCGAATCGGAGTCGTCACTTTCCCCGGAACGCTCGACGACCGCGACACCCAGCGCGCCGTGCGCGTCGCCGGTGCCGAAGCCGTGCCGCTCTGGCACCGGGACAAGGACCTGAAGCAGGTCGACGCCGTGGTGCTGCCCGGCGGATTCTCGTACGGCGACTATCTCCGGGCCGGGGCCATTTCGCGGTTTTCGCCCGTCATGGAGTCGGTCATCGAGCAGGCGAAGGCCGGGATGCCGGTTCTCGGTATCTGCAACGGCTTCCAGGTGCTGACCGAGTCGCACCTGCTGCCCGGCGCGATGCTGAAGAACAACCACCTGCACTTCATCTGCCGCGACCAGAAGCTGCGCGTGGAGACGTCCGACACCGCCTGGACCGCCGATTACACGGCCGGCCAGGAGATCTCCGTACCGCTGAAGAACATCGACGGCCGGTACGTCGCCGATGAGCGGACCCTCGACATGCTCGAGGCCGAGGGGCGGGTCGTCTTCCGCTACCTCGACGTGAATCCGAACGGGTCCCTGCGCGACATCGCCGGTGTCTCGAACGCCGCGGGCAACGTCGTGGGCCTCATGCCGCACCCCGAGCACGCCGTCGAGCCGCTGGTCGGGACCGGTGGCACGGACGGCCTGGGATTCTTCACCTCGATCCTGAAGAAGCTGGTCAACGTCTGATGACTCTGGACACCGTCAAGCACGCCGCCGAGACCCCCGAGGTCAAGCTGCCCTGGGCCGAACTGGGCCTGAAGGAAGACGAGTACGCCCGCGTACGCGAGATCCTGGGCCGCCGTCCCACCGGTGCCGAGCTCGCCATGTACTCCGTCATGTGGTCCGAGCACTGCTCGTACAAGAGCAGCAAGGTCCACCTGCGCCAGTTCGGCGAGAAGGCCCCCGCCAACGACGCGATGCTCGTCGGCATCGGCGAGAACGCCGGTGTCGTGGACGTCGGTCAGGGCTATGCCGTGACCTTCAAGGTCGAGTCGCACAACCACCCTTCGTACGTCGAGCCCTACCAGGGCGCGGCCACCGGTGTCGGCGGCATCGTCCGCGACATCATCGCGATGGGCGCGCGCCCGGTCGCCGTCGTCGACCCGCTGCGGATGGGCGCCGCCGACCACCCCGACACCAAGCGCGTCCTGCCGGGCGTCGTCGCGGGCATCGGCGGCTACGGCAACTGCCTTGGCCTGCCGAACATCGGCGGCGAGCTCGTCTTCGACGCCTGCTACCAGGGCAACCCGCTGGTCAACGCCGGTGCCATCGGCGTCATGCGGCACGAGGACATCCACCTCGCCAAGGCGTCCGGTCCCGGCAACAAGGTCATCCTCTACGGGGCCCGCACCGGCGGCGACGGCATCGGTGGCGCCTCGATCCTGGCCTCCGAGACCTTCGACGACACGAAGCCGTCGAAGCGTCCGGCCGTGCAGGTCGGTGACCCCTTCCAGGAGAAGCTCCTCATCGAGTGCACCCTGGAGGCCTTCGCCGAGAAGCTGGTCGTCGGCATCCAGGACCTGGGCGCCGCCGGACTCTCCTGCGCGACCTCCGAGCTGGCGTCCAACGGCTCCGGCGGCATGCGCGTCGAGCTGGACGACGTACCCCTTCGCGACTCCACGCTCACTCCCGAGGAGATCCTCATGAGTGAGTCGCAGGAGCGCATGTGCGCGGTCGTCGAGCCCGAGAAGGTCGAGCGTTTCCTCGCGATCTGCGAGAAGTGGGACGTCATCGCCACCGTCGTCGGCGAGGTCACCGACGGCGACCGGCTGGAGATCTTCTGGCACGGCGAGAAGATCGTCGACCTCGACCCGCGCACCGTCGCCCACGACGGCCCGGTCTACGAGCGCCCCTACGCCCGCCCGAAGTGGCAGGACGCCCTCCAGGCGGACGACGCGAACAAGCTCACCCGCCCGGCGACGTCGGACGAACTGCGCGAGCAGGTCCTCGCGGTCGTCGCGTCGCCGAACCAGGCCTCCAAGGCGTGGGTGACGGATCAGTACGACCGCTTCGTGCAGGGCAACACGGTGCTCGCGCAGCCCGAGGACTCCGGCATGGTCCGCATCGACGAGGAGTCCGGCCTCGGTGTCGCCCTCGCCAATGACGGCAACGGCCGCTACTCGAAGCTCGACCCGTACGCCGGCGCGCAGCTGGCCCTGTCGGAGGCGTACCGCAACGTCGCCGCGACCGGCGCCCGCCCGCTCGCCGTGTCGGACTGCCTGAACTTCGGTTCGCCCGAGGACCCGGACGTCATGTGGCAGTTCGCCGAGACCACCCGTGGCCTCGCCGACGCCTGCCAGATCCTGGGCACCCCGGTGACCGGCGGCAACGTATCGCTCTACAACCAGACCGGTGAGGCGGCGATCCACCCGACGCCCGTCGTCTCCGTCCTCGGTGTGATCGACGACGTCGCACGGCGCACGCCGATCGGCTTCGCCGAAGAGGGCCAGCTGCTCTACCTGCTCGGTGACACCACCGAGGAGTTCGGCGGCTCGGCCTGGTCGCAGGTCGTCCACGACCACCTCGGCGGGCTTCCCCCGAAGGTCGACCTGGAGCGCGAGCGGCTGCTCGCCGAGATCCTGATCTCGGGTTCGCGCGACGGCATGATCGACGCCGCGCACGACCTCTCGGACGGTGGCCTCGCGCAGGCCGTCGCCGAGTCCTGCCTCCGTGGCGGGAAGGGCGCGCGCCTGGTCGTCCCGGACGGCCTGGACGCGTTCACGCTCCTGTTCAGCGAGTCGGCGGGCCGGGCGGTCGTGTCCGTCCCCCGTTCCGAGGAGCTGCGCTTCACCGACATGTGCGGGGCGCGCGGTCTTCCCGCGACGCGCATCGGTGTGGTCGACGGTGACGCCGTGCAGCTGCAGGGCGAGTTCACGCTGACGCTCGGCGAGATCCGCGAGGCGCACGAGGGGACCCTTCCGGGGCTCTTCGCCTGACGATCGCTGCCGCGAGCCCCCGTTCGGACCTGGTCCGGGCGGGGGCTTCGTCGTTCCCTCCGCCTTTCCCTTGCAGGGGATTACGTAATTACGTAATACTGGTCCCATGGACTTGGAAGAGCGCGTCGCGGAGCTGGAGCGGCGCATGGCCGAGCTGGAGAGCGCGGGCGCCCCCGCGCCCGCCGCGGTCGAGGGTGACTTCTGGGCGCTGGACGCGCTGAAGGCGCGACTGCCCGAGGAGCGGGTCCCGGACGGCGCCGTCGTGTTCACCGGAGCGGTGCGCGTGCCGACGGGCGAGCGGTACGAGTGGCAGTACGGCCACACCACCGAGCAGCTCCTCGGCGACGACTGGTCCGAGGCCGCCGAGTCGTTCGCCGCGCTCGGGCACCCCGTGCGGCTGAGGCTCCTGCGGGAGATCCTCGGCGGCCGGCGCACCGCGGCCGAGCTCGCGGAACTGGCAGAGATCGGCACGACCGGCCAGATCTACCACCACCTGCGCCAGCTGACCGGCGCGGGCTGGCTGCACACCACGGGGCGCGGCCGCCACGAGGTCCCCGCGGGGCGGATCGTCCCGCTGCTCGTGGTGCTGTCCGCCGCGCGGCCCTGAACCGACCACTGGGGGAAACACCATGTCTGTCCGTCAGCGCAAGTTCGCGGTGCTGCTGCAGCGGCTGCTGATGCTCGTCGTCCTCGTCCACGTGATCACCGGGCTCTTCGTGGACCTGCCCTATCCCTCCTGGTGGGGCATCGTCCCCGCGGTCGGCTTCGTCGCCCTCGCCGTGGTGCTCGGCCAGGTCGCCCGCCGCCACCGGGCACGGGCCGAGCCCCCGGCCCCCGTGGAGATCGCCCCGCCCGTCACCGGCCGCTGGTCCGCGCTGAACAGCCCCGCCGACAAGGTGCCGAGCCACGGCACGCACGGTCTCGGGCAGACCTACGCGATCGACGTCGTGGCCGAGCCGGAGGACGGGGTGCGCCCCGCCTTCGCCTGGCTGTGGCCGATCGCCCGGCGCAACGACGCCTTCCCCGCCTTCGGGGCCCCGCTCCTCGCCGTCGCCGACGCGACCGTCGTGCACGCGGAGGACGGCCAGCGCGACCACCTGAGCCGCAACTCCCTCGTCGCGCTCGCCTACTTGATGATCGTCGAAGGCGTCGGCAGGACGGTGGGCGGCGCCCGCCGCGTCGTCGGCAACCACATCGTGCTCGACATCGGCGAGGGGACGTACGCCGTGTACGCGCACGTCCAGCGGGGTTCGCTCGCCGTGCGCACCGGGGACAGGGTCCGGGCCGGGCAGGTCATGGCCCGCTGCGGGAACTCCGGCAACTCGACCGAACCCCATGTGCACTTCCAGCTGATGGACGGCCCCGACCTGGCCACCGCGCGGGGCGTGCCGTTCCGCTGGCGGGGGGTCGGGGTGCCCGCCAACGGCGAGACGTTCACGGTGCGGGAAGAGGCCCTCCCGGTACCGTGACCTGCATGACAGAGGAGCTGGGGCTGCGTGCGCGCAAGAAGAAGCAGACCGCGTCGCGGATCTGGCGGGTAGCCGTGGACCTCTGCTCCGAGCGGGGCTTCGACCACGTATCCGTGGCGGAGATCGCCGAGGCCGCCGAGGTGTCGAAGATGACCGTCTTCAACTACTTCGGTACGAAGGAAAGCGTGATCGTCAGCCCCCTGGAGGAGCACGTCGGCGATCCCGCCCGCGCCGTGCGCGAGCGGGCGCCGGGACAGTCCGCGGTCGCCGCGATGCGCGGCCAGTTCCTGGAGCAGATCACCGCGCGCGACCCCTCGATCGGCCTCAGCGGCGACCCGCGCACCCTCAAGGTCCGCCAGCTCATCAGCGAGACGCCGACCCTCGCGCACCGCATGGTCATCTTCCACATGCGCAGCGTCCAGCTCCTCGCGGACGCCCTCGCCCAGGAGACGGGCGACATGCTCCTCGCACGCGTCGCCGCCTCCCAGCTGATCGGCGCCCGGAACGCGCTCATCGTGGAGAACCACCAGCGCACCCTCGCCGGCGACCCGCTCGACGAGATCGCGAAGGGCTGCGCCGCGTCCGCCGAGCGCGTCTTCGGCCAGGTGGAAAAGGGTCTCCAGGGGTACCCCGAGAAGAATTAGGCTCGGCCCATGCCACCGGCCAAGAAGCGCACGCGTTCGTACGACTCCGCCAAGATCCGCACCGCCGTGTTCGCCCAGTTCGGGAACGTACGGGAAGCGGTCGGCGCCCTGGAGCCCGAGCAGCTCGCCCTGCCGACCCGGCTCGGCAGCTGGACCGTGCGCGAGCTGGCCGCACACCTGACGATGGCGCTCATCGGCGCCACCCGCTTCCTCGCCATGCCCGAGCCCCCGGCCCGTGAAGTGGCGCTGCTGGACTGGCCGTTCGCGACCGCCTCGGCCGCCGCGCAGGTCGACGAGGCGTCGCGGGCCTTCGCCGCGCAGGAGGACCTCGGCGAGCTGTACACGCGCACGCTCGCCGGCTTCGAGGAGGCGCTGCCCGACGTCACGGCGGGCCGGCTCGTGCCCACCCGGTTCGGCGCGATGACCCTCGACGACTTCCTGGTCACCCGCACCGTCGAACTGGTCGTCCACACCGACGACCTGAACGACGCGGTGCCGGGTCTGGACGTCCCGTACGACCGCCAGGCCCTGGCCGCCTGCACCCGGCTGCTCGCCGACGCCCTCGCGGTGAAGGCCCCCGGCGGCGCCGTCGAGGTCCGGGTCCCGCCGTTCGCCGTGGTCCAGTGCGTGGAGGGACCCCGGCACACCCGCGGCACGCCGCCGAACGTCGTCGAGACCGACCCGCTGACCTGGATCCGCCTCGCGACCGGGCGTACGGACTGGAAGAGCGCCCGGGACGCGGCGAAGGTCAGCGCGAGCGGGGAGCGGGCGGATCTGGCGGAGCTGCTGCCGGTCATGAGCTGAGCCGATCCGTACCGACGATCCGCCCCGGCGGGCGACGGTCCTCTTCGGCTGGCGGAGGGGAACCAGAACCCCCACTTGCCCCGTCACACCGGCATGCAGAAGCAACGACTGACTCCGACCGTCATGGCCCTGGCCGCCGCGGGCATGCTCACCGCGTGCGGCACCGAGACCGGCTCAGGCAGTGGGTCCGTCGGGTCCGGACAGTCCCTCACCGGCGTGCACTGGAGCGTCGAGAGCGTCACGGTGGGCGGCAAGAAGCAGCAGGCCCCGGCCGACGCCTACGTCAAGATCGGCGACAAGGGCAGGGCCGAGGGCAACTACGGCTGCAACGGCTTCACCGCGGACGTCTCGACGGACGGCGACAAGGTCGACTTCGCCAACGCCATCTCCACCAAGAGGGGCTGCGCGAAACTGGACTTCGAGGACGCCTTCAAGGGCGCCATCGGCAAGGGCGAGCTGAAGGCCGCGGTCGACGGCGACCGGCTGACCCTCACCACCGACAAGGGAGACCGCGTGGCCCTCACCTCGGAGCCGGACGTCCCGCTGACGGGCACCAAGTGGAACGTGAACGCCATCGGCGACGGCAAGGTCACCGCCTCCCTGCCGAAGGAAGTGGACGGCAAGGCCCATCTGACCTTCGGCAAGGACGGCACCGTCCGCGGCAAGCTCGGCTGCAACAACGTCACCGCGAAGGCCGAGGTGGAGGGCGACAGCATCACCCTGGGCGCTCCCCGGAGCACCCGGATGATGTGCGAGGGAGCGGCTGCCGACACCGAGAAGAAGCTCCTCAAGCTCTTCGACGGCAAGGTGACCTACCAGCTGTCCCACCGGGGGCTCTCGCTCACCGCCGCCGACGGCACGGTCGTCAGCGCGAACGCCGACCTGAAGCAGACGAAGTAGCGACGCCCCGGCGGGAGCGGGACTTCAGCAGGAACGCGCCGCCGAAGGCGAGCATCAGGCCGCCGCCGATGGAGTAGGCGAGGCTGGTGTCGGAGTCGCCGCCGGTCTCGGCGAGTTCGGTGGAACCGCCTTCGGGGCGCGCGTCGTTGGAGGCTTCCACGGGAGCCTCTTCCTCTGCCGCGGGCTCGGCGGCAGCCGCGGGAGCCGCCACCCCGTCCAGGCTCACCTTCACCGTGGCCGTGTCCGCCCCCGCCTTGGTGACCTCGACCTCGACCTTCCGGGCCTCGTCCGTCAGCGTCGCGCCCGCCTTGAGCGCGTCCGCGTCGGCCGGTGCGTCGCCGCCGGTGGACTCGTCGGCGTCCGGCGTCGGGTCGACGAGGGCCGAATCGGCGTACTTCCCGTCCTGCACCCGGTAGGCGTGCACGCCCTGGATCTCGCCGTCGAGGGTGCCGGACTCGTGCCGCAGCTCCACGACCAGGCGGTCGTCGCCCAGCGGGATGTCGAGCGCACGGACCCCGCCGCCACTGCCGTACAGCGGACGCAGCGTGTACGTACCGGACTTGGCGACCTTCGCGACCTCGCCGCCCGTCAGCCACTTGTTGTGCAGGAGCTCGGGGGCGGTGAGCCCGGCCTCCCAACCGCCGCCGCCCATCGGGGTCTTGTGGCTGGTGCCGTCCTCCTCGCAGCCCGCCCCGAGGTCGCCCTCGGGGCAGCGGAGGCGCATGTGGTGGCTGTAGCCGAAGTTGTGGCCGAACTCGTGGACCAGGGCCGTCATCGACATCTTGCCGTCGGCGCCGACGGGCATCCAGGTGGTGCCGCCGCCGACGGTGCCGAGCGCGAGCCAGTCGCAGCCGGCCTTCTCCGAGGGGAAGACGAGCGACAGGTGGTCGTAGCCGTCCTCGGGCACGCCCTTCGCGGCGAGTGCCTCGCGCGTCAGGTCGTTGATCTTTCCGGTGTCGCAGCCGGTGGCCGCGAGGTCGATGTCGACGGGCCCGGTGACACCGTCGCCCTCGGCGGCCTGGAAGGTGGTCGCGCCGCCGGTGACCTCGTTGTAGTACGAGGTGAGGGAGCCGCTCGACCCGAAGTAGTTGTCCTTCAGGGCGGTTTCGAGCGTGCCCGCGTCCGGGATGCGGCTGTCCGTGAAGTTCACCATGGCGACCTGGACGCGCCGCTGCGGCCCGTCGGCGGCGGGAGCGGGCGCGGCGGCGGCAGCGGTCAGGGCGGCGGCCACGGCGGCCGGCAGGAGACAGAGGCGCGGGGACGGCTTCATGGGGGACCTTCCGAGTGGGGTTCGCGCGGACCTTGGAGATCAACTTGGGCGCGCGCGAGGCACGCTAGCGATCACATCGGCCCGCGCGAACCCCCGGGAAGGCTTCTTAGGCCGCGCTTAAGGCCCAGTTCAGGCAGCGGGGTAGGGCAGCAGCCCCTTCTCCGTCTTCTCCCAGGCCGCCTTCAGCTCCGCGAGGCGCTTCGGCTCGTCCGCGGCCCGGTCGGCCTGCTCCCGCAGGTCCGCCGCGAGGTCGAACAGCTGGTCCTTGCCGCCCTTGCCCCGGTAGTACTTCCACTGCCCGCGCCGCAGCGCCCGCTCCCCGCGCACCCGCCAGAACAGCTCCCGCTCCGCGAGCTCCTCGCCCTTGAGGAGGTAGGGCGCGAGGCTCGTCCCGTCCAGCTTGTAGGCGGGGTTCGGCCGGGCCCCGCCTATCTCCAGGAGCGTCGCCGTCCAGTCCGGGGTGAACACGGGCTCGTGGCTGACCTGCCCGCCGTCGAGCCGCGCGGGCCAGCGCACGATGGTCGGCACGCGGATGCCGCCCTCCTGGAGCGAGGCCTTGTTGCCCGACAGGGGCCAGTTGTACGAGAAGCGCTCGCCGCCGTTGTCGGAGGCGAAGAAGACCAGCGTGTCCCGCTCCTGACCCGACTTCTTCAGGGCCTTGAGGACCTCGCCGACCGAGCGGTCCAGGTCCTGCACCATCTCCGTGTACTTCTCGACGGAGCCGCCGTCCTGGTGCCAGAGCGCGCCCTTCTCGCCCGCCTTGATCCTCCGTACGATCTCCGCGCTCTCCTCCGTGTCGCCGTCCGCGATCCACGGCCAGTGCGGAGTGGTGAAGTTCAGGTTGAGCAGCCAGGGCTTGTCGCCGTGGTCCCGCCGGACGTACTCGCTCGCCCGCTCGGTCAGGATGCGCGTGTAGTAGCGCAGGTCCTTGTACTCGGCGTCGCCCTCCCGGACATCGCCCTCGTAGAGGTCGTACTCACCGCCGAGCCCCAGCTTCGAGTAGTACTCCAGGGCCCCGCCGAAGTTCCCGAAGAACTCGTCCCAGCCCGACTTCGTCGGCGAGTAGTCCGGCAGATAGCCGCAGTGCCACTTGCCGATCAGCGCGGTCGCGTACCCGGCGTCCCGCAGCAGCGAGGCCAGCGTGGGATGCGTCGGCTCCAGGCCAACGGACTTGTCCGCGATCGGCTCCGCCAGCCCGCCCTTCGTACGCCCCGGGAAGCGCCCCGTGTAGAGGCTGAAGCGGGTCGGGGAGCAGGTCGCGGAGCCGGAGTAGGCGTCGGTGAACCGCACGCCCTGGCGTGCGAGGCGGTCCAGGTTCGGGGTGCTGATGTGCGGCGACCCGTAGGAGGAGAGGTCGGCCCAGCCCAGGTCGTCGCCGAGGATGAACAGGATGTTCGGCCGCTTGGCGCCGCGGCGCGGGGCCGCGCGGAAGGGCCGCTCGTGGGCCTCGGCGGCGGCGGGCAGACCCACCGCGGCGGCGGCACCGGCTCCCACGGCGCCCCCGAAGGCGCGGCGGGACAGGGCGGACTGGTCGTACGAAGGCATGGCTGCGCTCCTGAACGGGGCACGGCGCGGCTGGGGCACGTACCCGGAGTCGACAAATAGTGAGACGGAGAGTGAGCTCAGAGCGCGCGGCGACAGATGGCGCTCGCGACACGGACCAGGTCGACGTGGCGGCGCTCCACAAGGGTGGCCGAGGGGTCACCGAGGGGCTGCAGGGGCATGGACCAGGAGCTTCACGGGACCCGCCCGCCCCTGTCAACGCTCTCGCTCACCTGTTCACAAGGGCTTCGTACTCCACGGACGCACCGGGAGCGTCATCACGCTCCGTGCGGGGGCCGTATCCCCAATTCGGACCAGTGGTCGATCTCGCCTACACTCGGTGTCGTGCCACGTGGTGACGGTCGACTCAATCATGATCTGCTCCCCGGCGAGAAAGGCCCCCAGGACGCTTGTGGCGTCTTCGGTGTCTGGGCTCCGGGTGAAGAGGTCGCCAAGCTCACTTACTTCGGGCTTTACGCCCTACAGCATCGAGGCCAGGAGTCCGCGGGAATCGCGGTCAGCAACGGCTCCCAGATCCTTGTCTTCAAGGACATGGGGCTGGTTTCCCAGGTCTTTGACGAAACCTCTCTCAGCTCGCTCCAGGGTCATATCGCGGTCGGTCACGCCCGCTACTCGACCACCGGGGCCTCCGTATGGGAGAACGCCCAGCCGACGTTCCGTGCCACCGCGCACGGCTCCATCGCGCTCGGGCACAACGGCAACCTCGTCAACACGGCCCAGCTCGCCGAGCTGGTCGCCGAGCTGCCCAAGGAGAACGGCCGCGCGACCCAGGTCGCGGCGACCAACGACACCGATCTGGTGACGGCTCTCCTCGCGGGCCAGACGGACGACGACGGCAAGCCGCTGACCATCGAAGAAGCCGCCATGAAGGTCCTCCCGGACGTCCGGGGCGCCTTCTCCCTGGTCTTCATGGACGAGGGCACGCTGTACGCGGCGCGCGACCCGCAGGGCATCCGCCCGCTGGTCCTCGGCCGCCTGGAGCGCGGCTGGGTCGTCGCGTCGGAGTCCGCGGCGCTCGACATCTGCGGCGCCAGCTACGTCCGCGAGGTCGAGCCCGGCGAGTTCATCGCGGTCGACGAGAACGGCCTGCGAACGGCCCGATTCGCGGAAGCGAAGCCCAAGGGCTGTGTCTTCGAGTACGTCTATCTGGCGCGCCCCGACACCGACATCGCGGGCCGGAACGTCTACCTCTCGCGCGTCGAGATGGGCCGGAAACTCGCCAAGGAAGCCCCGGCGGAAGCCGACCTCGTCATAGCGACCCCGGAGTCCGGAACGCCCGCCGCGATCGGTTACGCGGAAGCCTCCGGCATCCCCTTCGGCGCCGGCCTGGTCAAGAACGCCTACGTCGGCCGGACCTTCATCCAGCCCTCGCAGACGATCCGCCAGCTGGGCATCCGTCTGAAGCTGAACCCCCTCAAGGAAGTCATCAAGGGCAAGCGTCTTGTCGTCGTCGACGACTCGATCGTCCGCGGCAACACCCAGCGCGCCCTGGTCAAGATGCTCCGCGAGGCCGGCGCCGCCGAGATCCACATCCGGATCTCCTCGCCGCCCGTGAAGTGGCCCTGCTTCTTCGGCATCGACTTCGCGACCCGCGCCGAGCTCATCGCCAACGGCATGACGATCGACGAGATCGCCACGTCCATGGGCGCCGACTCGCTCTCGTACATCTCCATCGACGGCATGATCGAGGCCACGACCATCGACAAGCCGAACCTCTGCCGCGCCTGCTTCGACGGCGTGTACCCGATGGACCTCCCCGACCCCGAGCTGCTCGGCAAGCAGCTCCTGGAGACGGAGCTGGCCGCCGGTCCGGCGTCCACGGCAGCGGCCGACGCGATCCGTCGCCCGTAAGCCCCGTACGTAGTAACGACACGAAAGTTCTCACCCCACATGTCTGAGACCACTGGTGCCAGCTACGCCTCCGCAGGCGTCGACATCGAGGCGGGCGACCGCGCCGTCGAGCTGATGAAGGAGTGGGTGAAGAAGACGCAGCGCCCCGAGGTACTCGGCGGCATCGGCGGCTTCGCCGGACTCTTCGACGCCTCCGCCCTCAAGCGCTTCGAGCGCCCCCTGCTCGCCTCCGCCACCGACGGTGTCGGCACGAAGGTCGACATCGCCCGCCAGCTCGGCGTGTACGACACCATCGGGCACGACCTGGTCGCCATGGTCATGGACGACATCGTGGTGTGCGGCGCCGAGCCGCTCTTCATGACCGACTACATCTGCGTCGGCAAGGTCCACCCCGAGCGTGTCGCGGCCATCGTGAAGGGCATCGCCGAGGGCTGTGTGCTCGCCGGCTGCGCCCTCATCGGCGGCGAGACGGCCGAGCACCCGGGCCTGCTCGGCCCGGACGACTTCGACGTCGCGGGCGCCGGCACGGGCGCGGTCGAGGCCGACCGCGTGCTCGGCCCCGATCGCATCCGTAAGGGGGACGCGGTCATCGCGATGGCGTCCTCCGGTCTTCACTCGAACGGGTACTCGCTGGTGCGGCACGTGGTCTTCGACCGCGCCGGATGGTCCCTGGACCGCCAGGTCGAGGAGTTCGGCCGCACGCTCGGCGAGGAGCTCCTGGAGCCCACCAAGATCTACTCCCTGGACTGCCTGGCGCTCACCCGCACCACGGACGTCCACGCCTTCAGCCACATCACGGGCGGCGGCCTCGCGGCGAACCTGGGCCGGGTCGTCCCGGACGGTCTGCACGCGATCGTCGACCGCGAGACCTGGGCGCCCGGCGCGGTCTTCGACGTCGTCGGCAAGGTCGGCCAGGTCGAGCGCCTGGAGCTGGAGAAGACGCTGAACATGGGCGTCGGCATGATGGCGATCGTCCCCGAGGAGTCCGCCGACGCGGCCCTCGCGACCCTCGCGGACCGCGGCGTGGACGCCTGGATCGCCGGTGAGATCACCGAGCGCGGCGAGCACACCGATGGCGCGGCGCTGATCGGTGACTACTCCAAGTAAGCCCTGCGGGGCAGCACAAAACCCGGTCCGGTGTGGTGACCACCCCGGACCGGGTCAGGTGCAGTTGCTACGAGAACTGCGAATGCTGCAAGTGCTGCGAATGCAACGAGGTCAAGCGCCGCGGCGCTGCGACGAGGGGCCGGACTCTTCAGCAGAGTCGTCGTCCTCGTCGTCGTTATACAGATCCGCGTACTGGGCGTACGGGTCGTCTTCCTCGTCGTCGTCCTCGAACGGCTCGCCATTAGGCGGCTGTTGCGAAGTCGAAGCGCCCAGCTCATTGGCCAGACGCGACAGGTCAGTCCCGCCGCTGCTGTACTTCAGCTGGCGGGCGACCTTCGTCTGCTTGGCCTTTGCCCGGCCGCGCCCCATGGCTCGACCCCCTCGGATATGGGGCTTGGTGACCCCAGAGTCTTGACACGCGTTCATGATCAGGAACGGGCTCTCCGTGGAGAGGCCGGTCCGTAGGGCTTCCACGGTACCTGCTCCTGCGGCCATACGGTACGTCGCCCGCAGGACGCGCCTCGGCGCAGAACCCGCGAGGAGCCCTGTCCTCGCTGGTCAACTGCGATTTTAACCTCTTCTTGTCGGGCGACCCGCCGACGGGGGTGAGTCTTGTCTCTCGCGCACGTCGACGGGGCCCCTGCACGGCGCCTGCGGGGTCAGCTGCGGCGGGCCTCCGCCATGCGCTGCTCGGCGATCCTGTCGGCCGCCGCGGCCGGCGGAATACCGTCTTCCTTCGCACGAGCGAATATGGCAAGAGTAGTATCGAAGATCTTCGACGCCTTCGCCTTGCACCGGTCGAAGTCGAAGCCGTGCAGCTCGTCGGCGACCTGGATCACACCGCCGGCGTTCACCACGTAGTCGGGCGCGTAGAGGATTCCGCGGTCGGCGAGGTCCTTCTCCACACCGGGGTGCTCGAGCTGGTTGTTGGCGGCGCCGCAGACCACCTTGGCGGTGAGCACCGGCACGGAGTCGTCGTTCAGGGCGCCGCCCAGCGCGCAGGGGGCGTACACGTCGAGGTCCTCGACGCGGATCAGCGCCTCGGTGTCGGCGACGGCCGTCACGGACGGGTGCTTGTGCGTGACGCGGTTCACGGACTCCTCGCGCACGTCGGTGATCACCACCTCGGCGCCGTCCTCCAGGAGGTGCTCGACGAGGTGGTGGCCGACCTTGCCGACGCCCGCGACGCCGACCTTGCGGCCGCGCAGCGAGGGGTCGCCCCACAGGTGCTGGGCCGAGGCCCGCATGCCCTGGAAGACGCCGAAGGCGGTGAGCACGGAGGAGTCGCCCGCGCCGCCGTTCTCGGGGGAGCGGCCGGTCGTCCAGCGGCACTCACGTGCGACGACGTCCATGTCCGCCACGTACGTGCCGACGTCGCACGCCGTCACGTAGCGACCGCCGAGCGAGGCCACGAAGCGGCCGTAGGCGAGGAGGAGCTCCTCGCTCTTGATCTGCTCCGGGTCGCCGATGATCACGGCCTTGCCGCCGCCGTGGTCGAGACCGGCCATGGCGTTCTTGTACGACATCCCGCGCGCGAGGTTCAGCGCGTCGGCGACGGCGGCTTCCTCGCTCGCGTACGGGTAGAAGCGCGTGCCGCCGAGGGCCGGGCCCAGGGCGGTGGAGTGGATGGCGATGACGGCCTTGAGGCCGCTGGCACGGTCCTGGCAGAGCACTACTTGCTCATGGCCGCCCTGGTCCGAGTGGAACAGGGTGTGCAGGACGCCGTTGTCTGCTTCGGTCACTGTGGTGACTCCCGGTCAAGTGGCGGCGGTTGGGCGGGCGCCCGTGCGGGTGGCGGGGCCCGATGGGCATGAGACTAGAGCCTGTGAGAACCCGGTGGCCGCGCAGTGCCGAGGATCACCCTCTCCCGGCGCAGCGAGGAGTACGGCGGAGTTCGGCCATGGCACGATTTGCAGTGTTTTCCAGCCGGTACGCGGGGGAGGGAGCAGCCGTGCCCAAGGTGTCTTCGTTGGTCGTCCCGTACGCGTCCTACTTGCGCGTCTATGAGCCGCTCGCCGCTTTCCCGGAGCCCGAGCGTGATCACTGGGCGCGCTACGCGCGTCGCACCGACCGTCCCTCGTACCAGGACGAACTGAGGCGGTCGCTGGCCGATTTGCTGCCCACGCCGCCGGTGCCCGTGCCGGTGCACGAGAGCAGCGACGCGTTCGTGGTGGAGGCCGACGGGGTGGTGTGCGTCTGCCCCTGGCGGACCCGGCTGCGCGGCTGGCAGGCGCTGGGGGAGCTGCCGGGGCAGCTGCCGATGCCGGTCCTCGACGCGGTCCTGCCGCCGGTGGTGCGCCGCCAGACGACCGCGGACTACGAACAGTGGCTCGTGCGGAACCCGGACGCGCGCCCGTGGATCCGTACGTCGACGTGGCAGGTGCCGCTGAACTGGTTCGTGCTCGTCTCGGACGAGGAGCGTCAGTTCGAGAAGGGGTACGAGAAGAAGCGCGAGGAGGACGAGGGGGGCGAGGCGGCGGCCGGCGCGCCCGTCCTGCGCTACCGGACCCCGATGGTGCAGGCGCGGCGCCGGGTGGCACGCGGCCTCAGGACGCTGCGGGACACGATCGACGAAGGGCCGCTCGTCGACGGGCTCATGGACGTCGGCCGGTGGCTGGAGGAGTTCCATCCGCGCTCGCTGGTCGAGCTCGACTACGGCGGGCTCGTGCACGCCCTGTCCGAGGAGCAGCTCGACGAGGACCACTCGGCGGCGGACGTGGCGGAAGGAATCGAGGCGCTGCGCGACGGCGACGGCGAGGGGGCCGGCGAGGCGTATGCGAGGCTCATGGAGCGATGGAGGGCGGTCCGGGACCGTCAGTTCTCGAACTGAGCGTCAGCGGGCCGTTCGTGGGTCATCCCAACGAGTCATCCCTACCTGACGCCTACACGGGACGTAGGTCCCGATCCGGGCTTTTGTCTCAAGCGTGACGGACCGCACTTACTGGGCCCTTGCGCCCATCGCCCCCCCTCGTGCCAAAATAGGACAAGGAGTCCGGGGAGGGCTCCTTCCGTCCATGTGTGGGCGGAATGCTCAGCATTGCACGCTATGGGGGGTCTGTTGACTCCTGATCGCTCTGTGACTGATCGTCACTGTGGCGTGACTGTCCGCTATGGCATGGTCCATCGGCTTCCGTCGCTGATAGACACCTGGGAGGGCAATTCCATCGGTTTGGCCGACGTGGCTGGACGGATGGTGTAGTTGTAGTGCCGAGGACAAGCCGTTCGTCCTATAACCGACTCGACTCGCGTCCGCCATTTCGGGCAACGCGGGTCAAGGTGCAGAATTTAGAGGAATGAACCGAGAAGGTTCGGTTCTCCGAGGAGGCCGCTCATGACCGCTCGCACCCCTGATGCCGAGCCGCTGCTGACCCCGGCTGAGGTTGCCACGATGTTCCGCGTCGACCCCAAGACGGTGACGCGCTGGGCCAAGGCTGGCAAGCTCACGTCGATTCGCACGCTCGGCGGCCATCGCCGTTACCGCGAGGCTGAGGTCCGCGCACTGCTCGCGGGTATCCCGCAGCAGCGCAGCGAGGCCTGATCTACCGCATTACCGCAGTACCACGCAGTACCCGGACGAAACGTACGACCGCTGCTGGGTCCCCCAATCCAGCCGCAACGTCCGACTTCTAGCTACATGCGACGCGGGTCCCGCCCCAACGGGTCCCACGCCTGAGCCTCATGGGTGAGTCGTCTTCGATCGCGCTGGACTCCGCCGGGTCCAGCGCGATCTTTTTTGTGTGCCCGGGAGGTGCTGGTGAGCGCCGCTGTGAGCGGGCTTGTTGGTCTCTGAGGAGTGCTGGGGCCGCGCTGTGGAGCGGCTGTGGCGCCACCCTCCCCCCGCCCTTGTGCGGCCCGGACGGGCGCTGTGCGGGGTGGTGCAATTGCACATATTAAATTGACTGGTTGTAAGACGGGTGTAAGTTCAGGGGTTTTCAAAACGACTTCGGTGACACCCGTCACACGCCGTGAACCTTGTTGCCCGCGATACCTCTGAGCTAGAGGAGATCCCGGGGCGCACAGGGGAGTTGGCTCCCGCGCGCCCGAGGCGCCCGGGGGGTCCTCCCCCTCACCCTCCCACCACCGGGGTGGGTCGCGGGTCGGCTTTGGTCACGCATTCGGGGGACTTTCGTCCTCGCCCGGCTCGCCGCCGCTCTCACAGCCGTTCTGGGCGGCGGGTGAGGTCTCCAGGGCGAGGCGCTCCAGGCGGTGGCAGATCGGGCAGTGCCGGGTCAGGTGGCGATAGCTGGTCGCCGCCGAGAGGTGGGCGCGCAGCAGAGCGCGTGTCTCGTGCCGTGCGGACGCCGCAGATGCCGTCATGCGCCACCTCCTGATGAGGGACCGGTCCCGCCCCGCTCCCTGTTGTCTAGGTACCGGCGGAATGTGACGCAGTCAAGATGCGGGTACGACAACGGGCCGCGCCCGTTTGCGGGGTGCGGCCCGTGGGGTGGCGAGGCGATTGGGGTGCATGGGGTGGTACGCAAGAAGGGCCGCCCCCGTTTGCCGGGTGCGGCCCTTCCTTTACTGCGGTCCTGACGGGATTTGAACCCGCGGCCTCCACCTTGACAGGGTGGCGAGCACTCCAAACTGCTCCACAGGACCTTGCTTTGCGGCACTGATTGCTGCGTTGTGCTGCGAGACGAGACTCTACAGCAGGCCACGGGCGCTGGTCGAACTCGCTCTGCGTGAGCGGCTCGTCACGGTGCCACGGCGTCGATCGCCTTCACGATCCGCTTGTCCGAGACGGGGTACGCCGTGCCCAGCGCGTGCGCGAAGTAGCTGACGCGGAGCTCCTCCAGCATCCAGCGGATGTCCAGGACCTCCTGGGGCACGGGGCGGCCCTGCGGGAGCTGCTCCAGGAGCCAGGCGTACTCGTCCTGCATCTCGTGGACCTTCTCCATGCGCGAGGTGTCCCGCTGCACGTTCGTCGGCATCTGCTGGAGCCGGCGGTCGGCGGCCGTCATGTAGCGCATCAGGTCCGCCAGGCGGCGGATGCCGGTGGCCGTGACGAAGCCGGGGCCGACGAGGGCGTCCAACTGCGCCCGCACGTCCGCGAGGTTGGCCAGGAGCGTCGGGCTCTTCGTCGACTTCAGGCGGCGCTCACAGGCCTGCCAGGCGGCGAGGACCTGCTGGACCTGGCTCACCGTGCGGACCGTCGTGTCGACGATCTCCGCGCGCACCTTCTCGTACAGCTTGCGGTAGGACTCCTCGTCCCAGGCGGGACCGCCGAAGTCGCCGATCAGCTTGTCCGCCGCCGCCATCGCGCAGTCCGCGAAGAGCGCCTGGATGGAGCCGTGCGGGTTCGCGGACAGGGCGATCTTCTGGGCGTTGGTCAGCTTGTCCGAGGCGAACTTGGCCGGATTCACCGGGATGTTGCGCAGGATGAGGCGCCGCGTGCCCTTCCACATCGCCTGCTGCTGCTCGGCCTCGGTGTCGAAGAGGCGTACGGACACGGTGTCGCCGTCGTCCACGAGCGCCGGGTACGCCTTCACCGGCTGGCCCGCGCGACGCGTCTCGAAGACGCGGCTGAGGGAGCCGATGGACCAGTCCGTGAGGCCTGTCCGTTCGACTGCCGAGCCGCCCGTGCGCTCGGCCGTCGCGGCGGCGGCCTGGGAGAGCGCCTTGCGGGCCTTCGGGCGCAGCTGGAGCTTCAGCGCCTCCAGGTCCTTGTCCTCGGCGAGCTTCTTGCGTCGCTCGTCGGTGATCCGGAAGGTGATCTTCAGGTGGTCCGGTACGCGGGTGAGGTCGAAGTCGTCCGGGGAGACGGGGACGCCGACCATCCGCTGGAGCTCACGGGCCAGCGTCACGTGCAGCGGCTCCTGGAGGGGGACCGCCCGCTCCAGGAACGCCGTGGCGTAGTTGGGCGCCGGGACGTAGTGCCGGCGGATCGGCTTGGGCAGGGAGCGGATCAGCTCGATCACGACCTCCTCGCGCAGGCCCGGGATCTGCCAGTCGAAGCCGTCCGCCGTGACCTGGTTCAGGACCTGGAGCGGGACGTGGACGGTGACGCCGTCCGCGTCCGCGCCCGGCTCGAACTGGTACGTCACCCGGAACTTGAGCGGCCCCTGGAGCCACGTGTCGGGATAGTCGTCCTTCGACACGTCACCCGCGCGCTCGTTGATGAGCATCGACCGCTCGAAGTCGAGCAGCTCGGGCTCCTCGCGCTGCTTCTTCTTCCACCAGGAGTCGAAGTGCGCCCCCGACACCACGTCCGCGGGCACCCGCTGGTCGTAGAAGTCGAACAGCGTCTCGTCGTCCACGAGGATGTCGCGGCGCCTCGCGCGGTGCTCCAGCTCCTCCACCTCGGTCAGGAGGCGGCGGTTGGCGGCGAAGAACTTGTGGTGCGTGCGCCAGTCGCCCTCGACGAGCGCGTTGCGGATGAACAGGTCGCGGGAGACCTCGGGGTCGATGCGGCCGTAGTTCACCTTGCGGTCGGTGACGAGCGGGATGCCGTACAGCGTGACCTTCTCGACCGCCATCACCGCGGCCTGGTCCTTCTCCCAGTGCGGCTCGCTGTACGTGCGCTTCAGGAGGTGCTGGGCGAGCGGCTCGACCCACTCCGGCTCGATGCGCGCGTTGACCCGCGCCCAGAGCCGGGAGGTCTCGACGAGCTCGGCCGACATGATGAAGCGCGGGGGCTTCTTGAAGAGCGCGGAGCCCGGGAAGACCGCGAACTTGGCGTTGCGGGCGCCCAGATACTCGCCACGGCCGCCGCGCTGCTTGGGGTCGCTGTCCTTGGACTCCTTCACGTCCTTCATCCCGATGTGGGAGAGCAGTCCGGCGAGCAGGGAGATGTGCACCTGCTTCTCGGGGGCGTCGTCCTCGTTGAGGTTGATGCCCATCTGCTTGGCGACCGTGCGCAGCTGCGTGTAGATGTCCTGCCACTCGCGGATCCGCAGGAAGTTCAGGTACTCCGCCTTGCACATCCGGCGGAACGAGGACGAGCCGCGCTCCTTCTGCTGCTCGCGGACGTACCGCCACATGTTGAGGAAGGCCAGGAAGTCGGAGGTCTCGTCCTTGAAGCGGGCGTGCTGCTGGTCGGCCTGCGTCTGCTTCTCGGCGGGGCGCTCGCGCGGGTCCTGGATGGAGAGCGCGGCGGCGATCACCATGACCTCGCGTACGCAGCCGTTCTTGTCGGCCTCCAGGACCATGCGGGCCAGGCGCGGGTCCACCGGCAGCTGGGCCAGCTTGCGGCCCTCCGGGGTGAGGCGTTTCTTCGGGTCCTTCTGCGTCGGGTCGAGCGCGCCCAGTTCCTGGAGGAGCTGGACGCCGTCGCGGATGTTGCGGTGGTCCGGCGGGTCGATGAAGGGGAACTTCTCGATGTCGCCGAGGCCGGCGGCGGTCATCTGCAGGATGACGCTCGCCAGGTTCGTACGGAGGATCTCCGCGTCCGTGAACTCGGGGCGTGCGACGAAGTCGTCCTCCGAGTAGAGGCGGATGCAGATGCCGTCCGACGTACGGCCGCAGCGGCCCTTGCGCTGGTTGGCGCTGGCCTGGCTGATCGCCTCGATGGGCAGCCGCTGCACCTTCGTACGGTGGCTGTAGCGGGAGATGCGGGCCGTGCCCGGGTCGATGACGTACTTGATGCCCGGGACGGTCAGGGAGGTCTCGGCGACGTTCGTCGCGAGGACGACGCGTCTGCCCGTGTGCTGCTGGAAGACGCGGTGCTGCTCGGCGTGCGAGAGGCGGGCGTAGAGGGGGAGGACCTCGGTGAAGCGATAGTTCTTCTTGTTGAGCGCGTCCGCCGTGTCACGGATCTCGCGCTCGCCGGAGAGGAAGACCAGGATGTCGCCCTTGCCCTCGGCCTGGAGCTCCTCGACGGCGTCCGTGATCGCGGTGATCTGATCGCGGTCCGTGTCCTGCGAGTCGTCTTCGAGGAGGGGGCGATAGCGCACCTCGACGGGGTACGTACGGCCGCTGACCTCGACGATCGGGGCGTCACCGAAGTGCCGCGAGAACCGCTCGGGGTCGATGGTCGCCGAGGTGATGACGACCTTCAGGTCCGGGCGCTTGGGCAGCAGCTGGGCGAGATAGCCGAGCAGGAAGTCGATGTTGAGGGACCGCTCGTGGGCCTCGTCGATGATGATCGTGTCGTACGCGCGCAGCTCGCGGTCCGTCTGGATCTCGGCCAGCAGGATGCCGTCCGTCATCAGCTTCACGTACGTGTCGGCGCCCACCTGGTCCGTGAAGCGGACCTTCCAGCCGACGGCCTCGCCGAGCGGGGTGTTCAGCTCGTCCGCCACGCGCTCGGCGACCGTGCGGGCCGCGATGCGGCGGGGCTGCGTATGGCCGATCATGCCGCGCAGGCCGCGCCCGAGCTCCATGCAGATCTTGGGGATCTGCGTCGTCTTGCCGGAGCCCGTCTCGCCCGCGACGATCACGACCTGGTGGTCGCGGATCGCCGCCGCGATGTCGTCCTTCTTCTGGCTGACCGGCAGTTCCTGCGGATACGTGATCTTGGGCAGACGACTGCCCCGCTCGGCCATCCGCGCCGCGGCCTTGTCGACGTCCGCCGCGATCTCGGCGATGACGGCGGCCCGGGCGTCGGGCTTGCGGATCCGGCGTGCACCCTCCATCCGGCGGCCGATCCGGTGCTCGTCGCGCAGCGACAGCTCGGACAGGCGCGGGGCGAGGGTGTCGAGGGTGAGGGCAGGCTGCGTAGACATACGGCGTCCAGGATCTCACCCGCCGCTCGAAGGTGGCGAACCGATTTATCTGGCGGGGCGCCCGGGGACGTACGATTTTGGGCATGTCGTCCCGTGCGCGTCTGTCGTGGTGCCCCTTGCTGGGGGTGCTGCTCGTCGTGCTCGGGGCGTTCTGCGGGCCGGCGGCGGCCGCGGAACCGGCGGTGAACTCCGCGGTGTCGGCGCCGGTGTCGGTGCAGCTCGAGGCGTCCGCCGGGGTGCCCGGCTGCGGCAAGGGCGGCCAGCAGGACGCCGGTCAGGCCCCCGCGGCCCCGCCGCGCTCCAGTACGGCGTACGAGCTGCTGCCCGCCCTGCATCAGGCCCATTCCGCGTCCGGTGGGTGGGGCGTCGGACAGACGGTGCCGTCCCTGACGCCGGAGCGCGGTCCTCCGCCGCTGACGCCGCCTTCTCCCATAGATCTCTCGATCCTGCGCGTGTAGAGGCCCCCGTTCGGGGCCCCTTCAACGACGTACGGAACGAGAGAGAACTCCCTGATGCCCAAGAACAACAACAAAAAGAAGAACATCGCCATCGGAGCGGGCGTGGCCCTCGCCGCCCTGCTGCTCGGCGCCGCTTCCTACAGCGCCACCCGGCCCGACGAGTCCTCCTCGGTCACCGCGAAGGAGGAGTCCCCCGCGGACGTCTCCGCCGACCCGCAGGCCGGGGTCTACCCGGAGCTGGCCGAGCTCGCCCGGCGCGACGCCAAGGACCCGCTCGCGCAGGGGCGCAAGGACGCACCGGTCGTGCTCATCGAGTACGCCGACTTCAAGTGCGGCTACTGCGGCAAGTTCGCCCGCGACACCGAGCCGGACCTGGTGAAGAAGTACGTCGAGGACGGCACCCTGCGCATCGAGTGGCGCAACTTCCCCATCTTCGGCGCGGATTCCGAGTCCGCGGCGCGGGGCGCGTGGGCCGCCGGGCAGCAGGGGCGCTTCTGGCAGTTCCACGCGGCGGCGTACGCGGAGGGCTCCAAGGAGAAGGGGTTCGGCGGCGACCGGCTCAAGGAGCTCGCGAAGAAGGCCGGGGTCAAGGACGTCGGCCGCTTCTCGGACGACGTGGACAGCGCGGGCGCCAAGGCGGCCGTGAAGAAGGACCAGGAGGAGGCCTACGGCCTGGGGGCCACGTCGACCCCGTCCTTCCTGGTCAACGGGCGGCCCATCTCCGGGGCGCAGCCGGACGAGGTCTTCGACCAGGCGATCGAGCAGGCGGCGAAGGCGGCGAAGACGGCGAAGTCCTCCGGGGCGTCCGGGGCGTCCGGGGCGGGCGACAAGTGACCGCCGATGTCGGGTACTTCGCGGCGTTCCTCGGCGGTCTCCTCGCCCTGATCAGCCCGTGCAGCGCGCTGCTGCTTCCCGCCTTCTTCGCGTACTCGATCGACTCGACCTCGCGGCTGCTCGCCCGCACCGGCATCTTCTACGCCGGTCTCGCGACGACCCTCGTGCCGCTGGGCGCGGCGGGCTCGGTCGCCGGACGGTTCTTCTTCGGCCACCGGGACCAGCTGGTGCTCGTCGCCGGGTGGCTGATCATCGCGCTCGGCGTGCTCCAGGTCGTGGGCATGGGGTTCGCCTCGCGGAAGATGGCCGAGTTGTCGGGCCGCATCCGGCCGACGACGGCGGTGTCCGTGTACGCGCTGGGCGCGGTGTACGGGCTCGCGGGCTTCTGCGCGGGGCCGATCCTGGGCAGCGTCCTGACGGTGGCGGCGGTGAGCGGGAGCCCTGTCTACGGCGGACTGCTGCTCGCCGTGTACGCGCTGGGGATGGCGGTGCCGCTGTTCGTCCTCGCGCTGCTCTGGGAGCGGTTCGACCTGGGGCGGCGGCGTTGGCTGCGGGGGCGGACGTTCCGGGTCGGGCGCTTCGAGCTGCACACGACGTCGTTGCTGTCGGGGGCGTTCTTCGTCGTCCTGGGCGCGCTCTTCCTCGCGTACGACGGGACCACCGCGCTGCCGGGTCTGCTCGACGTGGACGACTCGTTCGCCGTGGAGCGGTGGGCCGGGGGCGTGGGCCGGGCCGTGCCGGACTCGGTGCTCCTGGTCGGGGTCGTGGCGCTGGTGGGCGTGGGGTTCGCGGTGCGGGCCTGGCGCCGGAGGGCCAGGGGGCCGGTCGAGGCCGAGCAGGGGTGAGTCCGTTTTAGGTGGTTTAGCGTATTCGTATGCCTGAACAGCCTGACCACCCTGGCCACGAAGAAGACCCTTCCGCAGCCCACGGCTCCCACAGCGCCCACAGTCCCCACGGCGCCCACGGAGCCCACGGGAGGGCCCCCACCCGGGGCGAGCGGTGGTCGGCGTTCAAGGACTCGCCCTTCCTGCCCGCGGTCGTGCTGGTGTTCATCCTGGCGGCCGCCGCGGGGCTCTTCGCGGGGTCGTACACGTACTCCATGGCGAAACCGACCCCGCACCACATCCCCACCGCGGTGGTCGGCGCGCAGGAGGCCACCCGGGGCAAGGCGTTCCTGGACGGCATGGAGAAGGCGCTGAACGCCTCGCTCGAAGTGCACGAGTACGACAGCGTGGGCGCGGCGCGGACCGCGGTGGAGGAGCAGAAGGTCTTCGCGATCCTCGCGGTGGCGTCCGGGGACAAGGTGACGTTCGACGTCTCGGGGGCTTCCGGTGCGTCGGTCGCACAGGTCCTCGCGGAGGCGGCCCCGAAGGTGGGGAAGGAAGTGGGGGTGCCGGTCACGGTGAAGGACATCAAGCCCCTCCAGGAAGGCGACCCGCGAGGGCTCGCGATCTTCTACATCTCGCTGGCCGCGGTGATCATCGGCTTCGTGGGGGCGATCCAGCTGAGCGTCCACGCGCGAGGACTCAACCCGGCGGAGCGGATCGCTTTCACGGTCCTCTACGCGCTGCTCGGCGGGTTCGTGATCGCGGCGGTGGTGGACTGGTGGCTGGGCGCGGTGGACCTGCCGTTCGTGGAGTCGTGGCTGATCCTGGCGCTGACGATGTTCGCTTCGGGGATGGTCTTCACGATGTTCAACACCCTGTTCGGGCGCTGGGCGATGATCCCGACCTGGGGCCTGATGGTGCTGCTGGGCAACCCGTCGTCGGGCGGCGCGGTCTCGTGGCCGCTGCTCCCCTCGGTCCTCGGCCACATCGGGCGCTGGCTGCCGCCCGGGGCATCGGTCAACGCCCAGCACACGGCGGTGTACTTCGGCGGCCACCAGCACGTGTTCCCGTTCCTGGTGCTCGCGGCGTGGGCGGTGCTCGCGTGCACGGTGTTCTGGGTCTGGCGCCACCGCCACCCGGGCGGCCGGGAGAGGCCGGCGGCGCACGCGGCGGCGCCGGCGGGGTGAGGCGGCCCTTGCCGTCCCCTGGCTTCCGGTCTCCGGTCTCCGGGAACGGCGAAGGCCCCGTCCATCGGACGGGGCCTTCGAAGAGGTGGCTGGGGCCGGGATCGAACCGGCGACCTATCGCTTTTCAGGCGATCGCTCGTACCAACTGAGCTACCCAGCCACGCGATTCAAGGAATCGCAAGCGGTCCTGACGGGATTTGAACCCGCGGCCTCCACCTTGACAGGGTGGCGAGCACTCCAAACTGCTCCACAGGACCAAGCGTTGTGCGAGCACTAGTCTCGCACAAGGTGTTGCGTGCCCCCAACGGGATTCGAACCCGTGCTACCGCCTTGAAAGGGCGGCGTCCTGGGCCACTAGACGATGAGGGCTAAGGGCCCACCTGGGCGCTTTGCAGCGCGTCGGGGACGTGAGAAGCATATGGGATGCGGGGAGCTATCGCCAAAACGGTTATCGGGGGGCCGGGGAGCCGGTGTCCGGGGAGCGGCCCGCGGGGGGCGGGGACGGCGTCGCGCCGGGCTGGTTCTCCTTCGGCAGATGGCGGCTGACTTCCGCCTTCGTCAGCCCGAGGCCGCCCAGTTTGATTTCGTCCCAGGCCTGGAGGCGCCGGGTGTCCCGGTCCAGGTAGAGGACCGACGTCTCGACCGGGTCGGGGTACTTCCCCTCCACCGCCCGCAGCCCGCTGCCGCCCGTGGAGCCCTCGATGCGCAGCCGCGTCCCGCCGTCCATGACCTCCATCTCCTGGTGGTGCACATGGCCCGCCAGGGCGAGCGGCACCTCGCCGTCCGTCTCGCGCGCGGCGTCGGGGTTGTGCGCGACGGCGATGTCGACGGGCGTGCCCGCGGCCTTCTGGTCCCGCAGGGCGGAGGCGAGGCCGATGCCCGCCATCTCCTCGACGGCCTCGCCCTCGGCCGGCTCCGAGCGGTCCGGGGTGTACTGCGGATCGCCCGTCCCGGCGAACCGCAGCCCCGCGACCGTCGCCGCCCTGCCCTCGTCCAGGACGTGGACGTTCTTCATGCGCTGGAGATAGCGCTGGGTCGTGTGGGAGTCGTGGTTGCCCCTGACCCACACGTACGGAGCCCCCAGGTCCTCGACCGGGTCCAGGAAGGTGTTCTCGGCGGCGCTTCCGTGGTCCATCGTGTCGCCGGAATCGACGATGACGTTGATGTCGTACTGCTCGACCAGCGAGGCGATGATCTTCCAGCTCGCCGGGTTGAGGTGGATGTCCGAGACGTGCAGGACACGGATCGTGGACGGGTCCGGCTGGTACGCGGGGAGCGTCGACGTCGCGTCGTACAGCTTCGTCACGTTGGTGACCAGGCGCGCCAGCTCCTGCTGATACACGTCGAACTCGCTCACGATGCTCCGGGCGTTGCCGACCACCGACGGCGCGCTGCTGAGCAGGCCCGAGAACTTCGGCTCCAGGACCGACTTCGGGTTCCACGTCGCGTACGCCGCCGCGCCCGACGCGGCGAGCAGGGCCAGGGCGAGGCCGCCCGCCGCCATGGCCCGGCGCGGGCGGCGGTAGACCGCGAGGCCCAGCGTCGTGGCGCCCGCGACGACGGCGGCGCAGGAGCGTACGGCCAGGTCGAGCGTGCCGTGGCCGACGTCCCTCGTCACCTCGTCCTGGAGGCCCGAGATCCGCTCGGGGTGGTCGACCAGGGCCTGGGAGCGGACCGGGTCCAGGCGGTCCACGTCCACGTCCAGGCGGATGGGCGCGAGGTGCGAGCGCAGTTCGAGGGCGCCCAGCGGGGAGACGTCGATCTTCGTGCCGCCGGTGAGCGAGGGGCGCAGCGTCATGCGCGTGTCCATCGGGCCGACCGGAGCGTGCACGCTGCCGACGATCAGCAGGCCGAGCCAGGCGCCGAACAGGACGACCGCGATCAGGCCCACCGCGCGGCCGTACGGGTGGGGAGGGCTGATGAGCTCGCTCACCGGGTGCGGGTGGCGGGACCGGTAGTGGCGTACGAGGGCGGCGGGCGCACGGAAGTCGCGGGCCATTGGGCCGGTATGCCCAAGGGGAGGGGCGGCTATGCGGGGCGGTGGCCGACAATGGGTGCGTGCTGGAGATGACGCGGGAAGAGTTCGAGGAACTGGTCGCCGAGGCGCTCGACCGGATTCCTCCCGAGTTGACGCGGTTGATGGACAACGTGGCGGTGTTCGTGGAGGACGAACCACCCGCCGAGGACCCCGAGCTGCTCGGGCTTTACGAGGGGACTCCGCTGACGGACCGGGGCGAGTGGTACGCGGGAGTGCTGCCCGACCGAATCACGATCTACCGGGGGCCGACGCTGCGCATGTGCGAGTCGCGCGAGGACGTCGTCGTGGAGACGGAGATCACAGTGGTGCACGAAGTCGCACATCACTTCGGGATCGACGACGAGCGCCTGCACGCCCTGGGATACGGCTGACGGCCGGGCGGCACCGGGCGGCGGCGGGGCTCGTCGTCCGTGTCCTCTTGCGGGGCAAGGGAGTTGGGTAGGACGTCCCCGCTTCTCAGCGCCTCGGAGGTGCTCGGCCGTGCGCCAGTTGTACGTTCCTGTCCGGTTGGCCGCGGCGGCGGTGGCCGTCATGGCGACCGCGGGCTGCATGAGCATCGGCGACGACGGCGGCGGTGAGCCCGGACCCGCGCGGTCCGCGGGCGAGCGCAGCGCGGCGGCCGCCCCGGACGGCGGCAGCGTCACGCCGGGCGCCGGTTCGGCCGGCGGTGATGCCGACCGCGGCGACGCGAAGGGCGGCAAGGGGAAGGGCAAGGGGAAGGGCAAAGGCAAGGGCAAGGGGGGATCGGGCAAGCGCGGCGAGTCCGGTTCCGACGCAGCCCAGGCCTCGGCGTCCGCGTCCGGCGGTGGCGACGCCCCCGCCCCGCCGGCGAAGGGCGGGGGTCCTGCGCCCACCCGTACGAAGCCCGACCCGCCGCGCCCCACGCCGACGCCCGATCCTCCGAAGCCGACCCCGACGCCGACTCCTGAGCCCACTCCGGAGCCCTCGTCGTCGGCGCACGAGCCCCCGAAGCAGGACACGCAGCTGGGGGAGCGCTCGGAGGGGCTCAGGTCGCGGGAGCCCTCGCCGGAGGCCGGGCCCGCCTAAGACGGCTTCGGGCGGCCTCGGGTCCGTCCGGGACGCCTCGGGGCGGGGTTCAGCCCCTGTCCGAAACCCGCTTCGTCGCAGGTGAGACGAGCTGTGGGGGGTGGAATCCAAGGTGCCCCGGAGGGTGCGGTTTGCCTTCTGGGGGGTTGGGTGCGTATGGTGGTAGATCGTTTGATCCCATTTGCCCGGCGCCGAAAAAGAAGAGCGCCGCGTGGCGCGTACTCTCCCTTGCCGTGGCTGACCGCATAGAGGCGGTCCATTGCGAAATCACGGAGTTGACGGGCGCGTGCCGAGACTCCGGAAGGTTTCGCATTTCGCATGTCCATTTCTCATTCTGACCACGCCGTCCTGCCCGAGAACGAGACGACCGACGAGCTGAAGGCCGAGGCGGCCGAGGCCGTCGTCGAGACCGCCGAGGCTGTCGAGACCGTCGAGAACGTCCAGGCCGCAGACGTCGTGGAGGCCGCCGAGCAGGTCGTCGCCGAGGCCGATGAGCCCGCGACCGACGCTGCCGACGAGGCCGTCAAGGCCGCCGACGAGGCCGTCAAGGCCGCCGACGAAGCTCCGGCCGGCCCCACCTTCGGTGACCTCGGTCTCCCCGAGGCCATCGTCCGCAAGCTCGCCCAGAACGGCGTGACCGCGCCCTTCCCGATCCAGGCCGCGACCATCCCGGACGCCCTGGCCCACAAGGACATCCTCGGCCGCGGCCGTACGGGCTCCGGCAAGACCCTCTCCTTCGGTCTGCCGATGCTCACCACGCTCGCCGGTGGCCACACCGAGAAGAAGAAGCCCCGCGGCGTCATCCTGACCCCGACCCGTGAGCTCGCGATGCAGGTCGCGGACGCGCTTCAGCCGTACGGCGACGTGCTCGGCCTGAAGATGAAGGTCGTCTGCGGCGGTACGTCCATGGGCAACCAGATCTACGCCCTCGAGCGCGGCGTCGACATCCTCGTCGCCACGCCGGGCCGTCTGCGCGACATCATCAGCCGTGGCGCCTGCTCGCTGGAGAACACCCAGATCGCGGTGCTCGACGAGGCCGACCAGATGTCCGACCTGGGCTTCCTGCCCGAGGTCACGGAGCTGCTCGACCAGGTTCCGTCCGGCGGTCAGCGGATGCTGTTCTCGGCCACGATGGAGAACGAGATCTCCACGCTGGTCAAGCGCTACCTGACCAACCCGGTCACGCACGAGGTCGACAGCGCCCAGGGCAACGTCACGACCATGACCCACCACATCCTGATCGTGAAGCCCCGCGACAAGGCGCCCGTCACGGCCGCCATCGCCGCGCGCAAGGGCCGCACGATCATCTTCGTCCGCACCCAGCTGGGCGCCGACCGCATCGCCGAGCAGCTCTGCGAGTCCGGCGTGAAGGCCGACGCGCTGCACGGCGGCATGACGCAGGGCGCTCGTACCCGCGTCCTCGAGGACTTCAAGAAGGGCTACGTCAACGCGCTCGTCGCGACCGACGTCGCCGCCCGAGGCATCCACGTCGACGGCATCGACCTGGTCCTGAACGTGGACCCGGCCGGCGACCACAAGGACTACCTGCACCGCTCCGGCCGTACCGCTCGCGCGGGCCGCTCTGGCACGGTCGTCTCGCTGTCCCTGCCGCACCAGCGTCGCCAGATCTTCCGTCTGATGGAGGACGCGGGCGTCGACGCCACGCGTCACATCATCAACGGCGGCGGCACCTTCGACCCGGAGGTCGCCGAGATCACCGGCGCCCGTTCGATGACCGAGGTGCAGGCCGACTCCGCGGGCAACGCCGCGACCCAGGCCGAGCGTGAGGTCAAGGACCTCACCAAGGAGCTGGAGCGCGCCACCCGCCGCGCCACGGAGCTGCGCGAGGAGGCCTCGCGCCTCACCGCGCGTGCCGCCCGTGAGCGTGGCGACGACCCGGAGACCGCGGTGGCCGAGGCCGCCGCAGCCGCCGAGGCCGTCGTCGAGGCCGCCGTCTCCGTCCCGGAGCAGTCGGCCGCGCCGGCCGCCCGTGACGACCGTCGTCCGCAGCGCGACGACCGCGGCAACTACGAGCGTGAGCGCCGTGACGACCGTGGCGGCCGCTCCTTCGAGCGTCGTGACGACCGTGGCGGCTCCGGCTTCCGCGGCGGCGACCGTCGTGAGGGTGGCGGCGGCTTCAACCGTGACCGCGGCAACGACCGTGGCGGCCGCTCCTTCGAGCGTCGTGACGACCGTGGCGGCTCCGGCTTCCGCGGCGGCGACCGTCCGTCGGGCGGCGACCGTGGCGGTTTCCGTGGCGGCGACCGTCGTGACGACAACCGTGGCGGTGGCTCCGGCTTCCGCGGCGGCGACCGTCCGTCGGGCGGCGACCGTGGCGGTTTCCGTGGCGGCGACCGTCGGGACGACAACCGTGGCGGTGGCTCCGGCTTCCGTCGTGACGACCGTCCCTCCGGTGGCGACCGTGGCGGTTTCCGTGGCGGCGACCGTCGGGACGACAACCGTGGCGGCGGCTCCAGCTTCCGTCGCGACGACCGCCCCTCCGGCGGCCACCGCGGCAGCGACCGTCCGTTCAACCGTGACCGCCGCGACGACCGCCCCGCGGGCGGTGCCCGCTCCGGCGGCCACGACCGCCCGGCGTTCAACCGCGACCGCTCCGGCACCGGCACGGGTTCCTTCGGACGCCGTGACGACAAGCCGCGCTGGAAGCGCAACGGCTGACCCACGGCCGGTCTGATCTGACCGAAGGGCCCGCACGACATACCTGTCGTGCGGGCCCTTCGTCGTATCCGTGCCGGTGCTCGCTGTTACCTTCAGGCCTGATCAGCTTCAGGCCTGATCAGAAGGACGGTCCGGTGGGGAGCCGGACCGCGAGGGAGGGGACCCGATCTGACCGGTGACGGCCGCGCCGACCTCGTCGCCCGCAAGGCTTCCACCGGCGACATCCTCGTCTTCGCGGCCAAGAGCGACGGGAAGCTGGCGGCCGGCAAGAAGATCCGCTCGGCCTGGACGACGTACACGCACGTCGTCGGGGCGGGTGACCTGAACGGTGACGGGATCGGGGACGTCCTGGCCCGGCGCGAGGACGGGACGCTGTTCCGGTACGAGGGCAAGGGCGACGGCACCCTCGCCGACCGGGCCACGGTCTTCACCGAGTGGGGCGCCTCGTACAACGCCGTGGTCGGTGCCGGCGACATCACCGGTGACGGCGAGGCCGACCTGGTCGTGCGCGACACGTCCGGGAACCTCTACCGCAACGACGGCAAGGGGAACGGTTCGTTCACCGCGCGGACGAAGGTCGCGACCGGCTGGAGCGGCTACAAGGGCCTCTACTAGCCCTTGAGTTGAGCGCTTTTTGGCCAGCGGTGGCGCATGTCGTGCCCCCGGCGAGGGAATCGCTGGGGGCATGACAAGTGACCCCAGAGAGCGGAAGCAGTCCCCACCACCCGGGCCCACGGCACCACCCGGGCCCACGGCCGCCGGCTCGGACGAGGAGCGCCTCGCCCAGCTCGGCTACACCCAGGTCCTGGCCCGGCGCATGTCCGCGTTCTCCAACTACGCGGTCTCCTTCACGATCATCTCGGTCCTGTCCGGCTGCCTCACGATGTATCTGTTCGGCATGAACACCGGCGGTCCCGCCCTGATCACCTGGGGGTGGGTCGGGGTCGGTCTGATGACGCTGTTCGTGGGTCTGGCCATGGCGGAGATCTGTTCCGCCTATCCGACCTCCGCCGGGCTCTACTTCTGGGCGCACCGGCTCGCGCCGTCGCGGACCGCGGCCGCCTGGGCGTGGTTCACGGGCTGGTTCAACGTCCTCGGGCAGGTCGCGGTCACCGCGGGGATCGACTTCGGGGCCGCCTCGTTCCTCGGCGCGTACCTCAATCTGCAGTTCGACTTCCAGGTTACCGAGGGGCGCACGATCCTGCTCTTCGCCGCGATCCTCGTGCTCCACGGCCTGCTCAACACCTTCGGGGTGCGCATCGTCGGGCTGCTGAACAGCGTCAGCGTGTGGTGGCACGTCTTCGGGGTCGCCGTCATCGTCGGCGCGCTCGCCTTCTCACCCGACTCGCATCAGTCGGCGTCCTTCGTCTTCACCGAGTTCGTCAACAACACCGGGTGGGGGAGCGGGTTGTACGTGGCGCTCATCGGGCTGCTCATGGCCCAGTACACCTTCACCGGCTACGACGCCTCCGCCCACATGACCGAGGAGACGCACGACGCGTCCACCGCCGGTCCCAAGGGCATCGTCCGGTCCATCTGGACGTCCTGGATCGCCGGGTTCGTGCTGCTGCTCGGCTTCACCTTCGCCATCCAGTCGTACGACGGCGCCCGCGAGTCGGCGACGGGGGCGCCGCCGGCCCAGATCCTCCTCGACGCGCTCGGGGCCACCACGGGCAAGCTGCTCCTCCTCGTCGTCATCGGCGCCCAGCTCTTCTGCGGCATGGCGTCCGTGACCGCCAACTCGCGGATGATCTACGCCTTCTCGCGGGACGGAGCGCTGCCGTTCTCGCACATCTGGCACTCGGTCAACCCGCGTACGCGCACGCCCGTCGCCGCGGTCTGGCTCGCGGCACTCGGCGCGCTCGTCCTCGGCCTGCCCTATCTGATCAATGTCACGGCGTACGCGGCGGTGACGTCCATCGCCGTCATCGGTCTCTACATCGCCTACGTCGTGCCCACCTTCCTGCGGCTGCGCAAGGGCGAGGAATTCGAGCGCGGGCCCTGGCACTTGGGCCGCTGGTCACGCCCGATCGGCATCGTGGCGGTGGCCTGGGTCGGCGTGATCACGGTCCTCTTCATGCTGCCGCAGGTCTCGCCGGTCACCTGGGAGACCTTCAACTACGCCCCGATCGCGGTCCTCGTCGTCCTCGGGTTCGCCGCCACGTGGTGGTTCGCCTCGGCCAGGCACTGGTTCCTCAACCCGGACCACGAGCGCACGGCGGCCCGCGAGGCGGCCAGGAACGGGGCGCCGGAACCGGCCGATCCCTGAGCCCGCCGCGGCCGTCCACGGCTCGCACCCGGCCCGCACCCGGCCCGTCGCGGAACGCGCGACGGGCCAAGGAGGCGATACCCGATCGGACGGCTTGCCCTGTCCGGCTATGCTCGGGGGGTGCGTCCGCACGGACCGTTAGCTCAATTGGCAGAGCAGTGGACTTTTAATCCATTGGTTGTGGGTTCGAGTCCCACACGGTCTACCGGAGAAGGCCCAGGTCAGACATCTTCTGACCTGGGCCTTCGGCGTGCCCCGGGGCGTCGCTCGCCCGAACGGACCCTCCTCGCCTGCGCCCCCGTGGCCCGCGAGTGACGCTGGGCCTGCCAGGTGGCCGATCCGGAGGTTCAGCATGGGTTCCGTACGACGGGTTCTCGTGATGGTGCTCGTGGCGTCGCTGATCGGCCTCTCGGCGGCCTGCGGTGGTTCCGGCAGCGGCTCCCAGGGGGCGGCCACCGAGCGCGCGCGCCCCGCCGAGCTGGCCTTCGAGCACCCCGGAGTGCTCGTCAGCAAGGCGCAGCTGGACCGCGTGCGCGCCCACGTCACGGCGCGCGAGCAGCCCTGGCTGACGGCGTTCGAGCAGATGCGGGACAGCAAGTACGGCGCGGGTGACTACACGGCCAAGCCGTACGCCGTCGTCGCGTGCCCGCCCGGCACCCGCCCCGGACAGGGCTGCGTCGAAGAGCGCGAGGACGCCATCGCCGCGTACACCCAGGCGCTGCTCTGGAACATCACCGGCGACCGCGCGCACGCCAAGAAGGCGGTGCAGATCATGGACGCCTGGGCGCGGGTGATCACCCGGCACACGGAGTCCAACGCGGGTCTCCAGACCGCCTGGGCCGCCTCCTCCTGGGCCCGCGCGGCCGAGGCCGTGCGCTACACCTACGACGGCTGGACCGACGGCGAACTCCTGCGCTTCGAGCGGATGCTGCGCAACGCCTATCTGCCCCAAGTGCGCGACGGAGCGGCCGACTTCAACGGCAACTGGGACCTGTTGATGGCCGACGCGACCATCAGCATGGCGGTCTTCCTCGACGACCACGAGTCCTTCGAGAAGGCGGTGACGCATTTCCGGACCCGCGTGCCCGCCTACTTCTATCTGGAGTCGGACGGCCCGCTGCCCGTATCGCCCGCGGGCAGCGACATCAACACCCCGGCGAAGCTCCAGAAGTACTGGTTCGGGCAGAAGACGTTCGCCGACGGGCTCTCCCAGGAGACCTGCCGGAACTTCAAGCACGCCAGCTACTCGCTCGCGGCCACCGCGCACATCGCCGAGACCGCCTGGCATCAGGGCGTCGACCTGTACGGCGAGGTCAAGGAGCGGCTGCGGGCCGCGCTCGAATTCCACTCCAAGTACCAGCGGGGCGCCAAGGCGCCGGACTGGCTGTGCGGCGGCAAGGTGCGGCGCGACATGGGGCCCGACACCGAGGTCGGTCTCAATCACCTGCGGGAACGGCTGAAGCTGGCTCTTCCGGAGACGGAGAGGTTCACGCACGAGCGGCGGCCCGAGGGGACGGACGATCTCTTCGTGGCCTGGGAAACGCTGACGCACGCCGAGAACGCGTGAACCGGTTCGCTTTCACTCCCCCTGATGGCGTAGAGTTGCATTCAACGGCGCGGGGTGGAGCAGCTCGGTAGCTCGCTGGGCTCATAACCCAGAGGTCGCAGGTTCAAATCCTGTCCCCGCTACTAAAGACCGAAGGCCCGGATCCAGAAATGGATCCGGGCCTTCGGTGTTTTCCGCCCCGGGGTGGTCCGGTCTCTCCATTAACCCGGTCGGCCCACACCGGTCGCCCCGTGCCGCCGCTCCGGGAACCCTGAATGAGCGTGGTCATGGATCTGGTCCTGGGCGCGGAATTCGGCAGGAGAAGACCGGTGGGGCAGCCAGGAGGAATCGGTGGCGGGGGCGGTGGCAAGAGTCCCGATGTCCGGCATGAGCGGGCGCTCGTGCGGGCCCTTCCGCTGCTGCTCATCGTCGCCGGGGTCGTCTACGACGTCTCGACCCCGCCCGCGTTCACCGCGGCGCCCCTCTTCACCGCCGCCCCGCTCATCGCCGCGCCCTTCTACTCGCTGATCAGCACCGCGCTCATCGGCTTCGGCTCCTGCGCCGCCGTGCTCGCCCTGCACTTCAAGACCAGCACCACCACCGACGTCGAGGCCGTCACCGAACTGATCACGGTGGTGACCGTCGCCGTGCTCGCCGTCCTCATCAACCGCGTCCAGCGCCGCAGCGACGAACAGTTGGCCTCCGCCCGCTCCATCTCCGAGGCCGCCCAGCGTGCCGTACTGCCGCAGCCGGACCCCCGGATCGGCGGTCTTGACATCGCGGCGCGGTACGAGGCCGCGGAGGCCGACGCGTTCATCGGGGGTGATCTGTACGCCGTGCAGGACACCCCGCACGGCGTACGCGTCATCGTCGGTGACGTACGCGGCAAGGGCATGGGCGCGGTGGCGGCCGTCGCCGTCGTCATCGGGGCGTTCCGGGAGGCCGCCGAGCAGGAGGCCACGCTGGAGGCGGTGGCCCAGCGCCTTGAGCGTGCGCTTGCTCGTGAGGGCACGCGGCGTGACGGGCTCGACGCCTTCGAGGGGTTCACCACCGCGGTCCTCGCGGAGATCCCGCACGGCGACGGTCTGGTGCGCCTCATCAACCGCGGGCACCCGGGACCGCTGCTCCTGCGCGGCGACGGACGGCTGTGCGTCCTGTCCGCCACCGAGCCCGCCCTTCCGCTGGGGATGGGGGATCTGGGCGCCTGGCCGGACCGTGCGGACGAGACGGAGTTCCCGCCGGGGGCGATGCTGCTGCTCTACACCGACGGGCTCTCCGAGGCGCGTGACGGCCGCGGCGAGTTCTACGACCCGGCCGTCCGGCTCGGCGGCCGCATCTTCCCCGGGCCCAATGGCCCGGACGCGCTCCTGGCCACGCTCACCGACGAGGTGCGGCGGCACACCGGGGGCGGCACGACCGACGACATGGCGCTGCTCGCGGTGCGGCGGCCGTTGGGGACGGGTGACGCCAGGGCCGGCGCGGAGGTCGACGCGGAGGCCGACGCGGGGGCCGAGGTCACGGGCCGTGACTGAAGGACACCACTCCGCATAACAACTGACGTACTGTCAAGGAAGTGTGAAGCTCCGGTGTGTGAAGAATCGGGGTCAACTCGCCCCGTTCCAGCCCTCCGTGTCCCATTAAGTACAGGCCAAAGCCGTTAACGATCAGTCGGAACGGCTTGGAATACGACCCCGCTGTCTATTAACGTTCGATAACGCAGCGCGGTCGTCCCAGCCGTCACTCGAGTCGGCTCCGCGCGCACGCGCCTAATCCCGAAAGGGAGCCGGGGAACCACTAATTGGGGTGAATCGGGCATCTGTGCATCCGTGCCAGATGTTCGTAGGAGACCTTCCTGCTCCGAACCCGTCAGCTAACCCGGTAGGCGAGAAGGAAGGAAAGGAGTGCGCCCCAGTGGCGTCCAACCGCCCTGCCCCCCAAGGCGCGTACGTACCGAATGACGACGACTTCGGTGGGTACGACGACAATTCCTGGGAGGAATGGAACCCCACCGAGGAGTCCATTCGTCCCGTCCGCGGCAGGCACCGCGTGCACAAGCGGGGCGGTGGCGGGCTCGCCCGCAGCTCCACGGTTCTCGGCGTAGGCGTCATCGCCGCCGTCGGCGCGGGCGGCATCGCCACCGCGCAGGGCGGCAAGCCCCCGGTGGCCATCGAGATGCCGGACCTCTCGGCCGTCACGGACTCGCTGCCGGAGGCCAAGTCGCTTCCGGGCGTGGGCTCCCTGATATCCGACGACTCGTCCGACGCGGCTTCCGCGGACGACGGCGTGACGGTCGCCGCAGCGCCCCTGAGCGCCGCCGGCATCAGCACCGCCGACGCCGAGCAGGGCACCACGGACGCCGGCGAGGCACTGCGGGCCCGCATCATGGAGCAGGCCGAGAACCAGCAGGACCAGGCGGACGACGCGGTCCAGAAGGCGGCCGAAGAGGCCGCCGTCAAGCAGGCCGCCGCACAGGCGGCGGCCGAGCAGACCGCGGCCGAGAAGAAGATCGCCGCCGAGAAGGCCGCCGCGAAGAAGAAGGCCGAGGCGGAGGCCAAGCGCAAGGCCGAGGCGGAGCGCCTGGCCAAGCTCGCCAAGAGCTACACCCTCCCCGTCGCCTCGTACACGCTCACCGGCACCTTCGGTCAGCCCGGCTCCATGTGGTCCTCCGGCTACCACACCGGCCTGGACTTCGCGGCGCCCACGGGCACGCCCATCAAGGCGATCCACTCGGGCACCATCAAGGAAGCCGGCTGGGCGGGGGCCTACGGCTACCGCACGGTCCTCGAACTCGACGACGGCACCGAGATCTGGTTCTGCCACCAGTCCTCGATGAGCGTCAGCGTCGGCCAGAAGGTCACCACCGGCGAGACCATCGGCCGCGTCGGCGCGACCGGCAACGTCACCGGTGCCCATCTCCACCTGGAGATCCACCCGGGCGGCGACTCCACCGGGGTCGACCCGGCGGCGTGGCTGCGCGGCAAGGGCCAGTCGATCTGATGTAGCCGCAGAACCCCGGCGGTCCTGGCGACAACCCCCCGACGCCAGGGCTGCCGGTTCGGCATGTCCGCGCTCCGCGCCCGCTCCCCGTTGCGCGTGTCCACCGAGTGGAACCGGCATCCCGTTGTACGGAATGCCGAGATCCGTAGGGGCGTTGAGCCCCGTATGACTTCTCTCCGCAAACTTGGCTCGTCCGACCTCGAGGTCTTCCCGCTGGCACTCGGCGGCAACGTCTTCGGCTGGACGGCCGACGAGGCGCAGTCCTTCTCCGTGCTGGACGCCTACACCGCCGCCGGCGGCAACTTCATCGACACCGCCGACGTCTACTCGGCCTGGGTGCCCGGCAACAAGGGCGGCGAGTCCGAGACCGTCATCGGCAGCTGGCTGGCCGCGCGCGGCAACCGCTCCGACGTCGTGCTCGCCACCAAGGTCGGCGCCCACCCCGACTACAAGGGCCTGTCCGCGAGCACCATCAAGTCCGGTGCCGAGGAGTCGCTGCGCCGCCTGGGCACCGACTACATCGACCTCTACTACACGCACTACGACGACCCGACCGTCCCGGTCGAGGAGATCATCGGCGCGCTCGACGAGCTGGTGACGTCCGGCAAGGTCCGCGCCATCGCCGCGTCGAACGTGACCGCCGACCGGCTCCAGGAGTTCCTGGACTTCTCCGACCGCGAGGGCCTCGCGCGCTACTCGGTGCTCCAGCCGCACTACAACCTCGTCTCGCGCGACACGTACGAGGGCACCCTGGAGCAGGTCGCATCGCGCTCCGGCCTGGCCGCCGTCCCGTACTACGCGCTCGCGTCCGGTTTCCTGACGGGCAAGTACCGCCCGGGTGCGAAGGTCGACAGCGCGCGGGCCGAGGGCGCTGGCAAGCACCTGGACACCGGCCGCGGGCGGCGCGTGCTCGCCGCCCTGGACGAGGTCGCCCAGGCGCGCGGCGCCGAGATCGCGACCGTGGCCCTGGCCTGGCTCGCGGCGCAGCCGACGGTGGCGGCGCCGCTCGCGTCGGCCCGTACGGTCGAGCAGCTGCCTGCGCTGCTCGCGGTGGGGGAGTTCGAGCTGACGGCCGCCGAGCTGTCGGCGCTGACGGTGGCCTCCGCCTGAGTCGAGCCCTTCTCAGCCGCGGTAGGGGTTGTACGCGGGATAGGGCATCGCGGGCTGGGCGTAGGGATATCCGTACGGGGGCTGCGGCGGCTGCTGGTGCTGCTGCTGTGGATAAGGCTGCTGGTATCCGTACGGCTGTTGGTACCCGCGCTGCTGCTGGTACCCGTACGGCGGCGGCATCGGCACCAGCACCGGTGCCGTCGCGCGCGCCGCGTACGCGAGGGCGGGCCGTGCCGCCTCGCGGCGCTCCCACAGCGCGTGCAGCAACTCCCGCTCCCGTACGACGAAGTCGGCGCCCGCGCGGCCCTTGCGCCCACGGTGGCGAAGAAGCGCGAGAGACGTCGCGTACGTCTCGTACTGGGCGACCGTGCGCGCCGCGGCCTTGCCCTGGGTGTACGAGGCGTAGTCGCGGGCCAGCGTGCGGGCGCGCATCGTGCCGAGCGCGTACGGCTCGGGCGCGGTGAGCCAGCCCGCGAGCGCGTACGCGGGCAGTTCGGCCCGCACGATGCGCAGGCCGCGCTGCCTGATCCAGATCACCAGCCAGGTGAGCAGGCCGAACGAGGGCAGCATGAAGAGCGCGTAGACGGTGAAGAAGCCGTAGCTCCCGAAGCTCGCCGAGCCGTTCCACAGGGCGTGCAGGCCCATCGCCAGGAGGAGCCCGCCCACCGGGAGCAGGACGCGGCGCCAGTGCTGGCGGTCGGCGCTGAGCGCGGCGATGCCGAAGCCGAAGCCGGTGAGCACGGTGAAGAGCGGGTGCGCGAAGGGCGACATGACGACGCGTACGAAGAAGGTCGCCGCCGTCACGGAGGCGAGTCCGGTGCCGCCGTTGATCTGGTCGGTGCCGAAGGCGCTGCCGAGATAGAGGATGTTCTCGGTGAACGCGAAGCCGGTCGCGGTCACGCCGGCGATCACCACGCCGTCGACGATGCCGGTGAACTCGCGTCTGCGGAAGAGGAAGACGAGCAGCACGGCCGCCGCCTTCGCGCTCTCCTCGACGATCGGGGCTATGACGGTCGCGCCGAGGGTGTCCGCGCTGTTGGGGTCGGCGGTGGCGGTGGCTATCCAGCGGGTCGCGAAGCTGTTCGCGACGATCGCTATGAGGGCGGCCGCGCAGGCGCCCCAGGCGAAGGCGAAGATCAGATTCCGCCAGGGGCCCGGCTGGACCCGTTGCAGCCAGCGGAAGGCGGCCACCAGGAGCGGCACGGGCAGCGTCGCGAGGCCGAGCCCGACGAGGAAGCCTTCGGTGCCCGTCTGCTCCCGGACCAGGGCCAGGATCACCAGGCCGGAGAGGGCGAGCAGCGTGACCAGGGCGGCCGCGCGTATCGCCCGCCGCTGCCACCAGCGCGCGTGCCGCAGCCCGGCGGGCCCTGCGGGGGGCATCGGGTACGGGTACGGAGAACGTGTGGCCACCCGTTGACCCTAACGAGGGACGGGGGCGGGCCGCGACGGTGTCTCAGGCCTCGTGGCTGGTTCCGTGGCTGGTTCCGTGGCCGATTCCGGGTTCGGTTCCGGTTTCGGCACCGTGCTCGGTCCCGTGCTCGGGTGTCCGCCGGAACAGCAGGTCATGGACCACGTGCCCCTTGTCCAGACCCTGGCCCTCGAAGCGGGTGAGGGGGCGGAAGGAGGGACGGGGCGCGTATCCGCCGTCGGCCCGGGTGTTCTCGAAGGCGGGGTGCGCGGTGAGGACTTCGAGCATCTGCTCGGCGTACGGCTCCCAGTCGGTCGCGCAGTGCAGCACGGCGCCGGACTTGAGGCGGGGCGCTGCGAGGTCGAGGAAGTCGGGCTGGATGATGCGGCGCTTGTGGTGGCGGGCCTTGGGCCAGGGGTCGGGGAAGTAGACGCGCAGGCCGTCGAGGGAGGCGGGCGGGAGCATTTCGCGGAGCAGGATGACGGCGTCGCCGTTGGCGACGCGGATGTTCTCCAGGCCGTTCCGCTCGGCGAGGCCGAGCAGGTTTCCCTGGCCGGGGGTGTGCACGTCGACCGCGAGGATGCCGGTGTCCGGGTCGTCGGCGGCCATCTGCGCGGTGGCCTCGCCCATGCCGAAGCCGATCTCGAGTACGACGGGACGCGGGCCGCCGAAGAGTTCGGCGAGGTCGAGCGTGCGCTGCCCGTCGATGTCCAGGCCCCACTTGGGCCACAGCCGCTGGAGCGAGTCCGCCTGGCCTGCGGTGACGCGGCTCCGCCGGGGCTGGAAGCTTCGGATCCGCCGCTCGAAGTGTGACCCGGCGGGGTCGGGTGCGGGGCCGTCGGGGAAACGGGGTTCGCCCTTCGGGCGTGCGGGGCGGGGGCTGCTGGGGGTGGCGGGTGAATCAGACACAGTGGGGGGATTTTAGTCCCCAACCACGCCCCTTCCCGAACCCCACCGGCGCGGGGCCTTGGCGGTCGTCCTCGCCCGGCGTACGGGCTGGAGGGCCGGCCTCTACAGCACCGCAAGCACCCGCCGGGCGACCTCGCGCCCGATCGGCAGCGAAGCCGTAGCCGCAGGCGACGGCGCGTTCAGTACGTGCACGGCCCGCGCCCCCTCCCGGATGAGGAAGTCGTCCACCAGCGTCCCGTCCCGCAGGACGGCCTGCGCCCGCACCCCCGCCGCCACCGGCACCAGGTCGTCCGGTGTCACCGCGGGCAGCAGCCGCCGCACCGCCGAGGTGAAGGCCGCCTTGGAGAGGGAGCGCCGAAATTCCCCCGCCCCGTACCGCCAGTGCCGCCCGGCCATGCGCCAGGCTCCCGGCCAGCTCAACGTCCCCGCGACCTCCAGCGGCCGCACCACACCCCATCCGTACCCCTCACGGGCCAGCGCCGGCACCGCGTTGGGCCCCACATGGACCCCGCCGCCGATGCCCCGCGTCAGATGCACCCCCAGGAAGGGGAAGGCGGGATCGGGCACCGGATACACCAGGCCCCGCACCAGCTCGGGCCGCGCCAGGTCGAAGTACTCACCCCGGAAGGGCACGATCCGCATCCCGGGGTCGTCTCCGGCCAGCAGTGCCACCTGGTCGCACTGCAGTCCCGCACAGTTGACCAGGACCTTTCCCCGCACCACCGAGCCGTCGGCCGTGCGCACGGCCACCCCGAGCGCCGGGCGCCGGTCGATGCGGACGACCTCCGCGCCGTACCGGACGTCGGCCCCCGAGGCGTCCGCGAGGTGCTCCGCCACCGAGCCGTAGTCACAGATCCCCGTCGTCCCGACCTGGATCGCGGCGAGCCCGCGCACCTCCGGTTCGTACTCCGCGATCTGGGCGGGGCCCAGCTCGCGCACCGGAATGCCGTTCTCCCTGCCGCGCTGGACGAGGGCGTGCAGGCGGGGCAGCTCGGAGCGCTCCGTGGCGACGATCAGCTTGCCGGTGACCTCGTGCGCGATGCCGTACTCCGCGCAGAACTTGACCATCTCGGCGGCGCCCCGCACCGCGTACCGCGCCTTCAGGGAGCCGGGGCGGTAGTAGATGCCGCTGTGGATCACCCCGCTGTTGCGTCCCGTCTGGTGCCGGGCGGGGCCCGGCTCCTTCTCCAGGACGGTGACCCGCGTGCCCGGCGCGGCACGCGTGAGGGCATACGCCGTCGACAGACCGACGATTCCGCCGCCGATCACCAGCACGTCGCAGTCGTACGCCGCGGCCCGGACCATCCCGCATCACCTCCCACCCCGATAGTGCACTGCGCCACTGACAACGCCCTCAAACCCGGCGAGGACCGCGGGGTTACAGGGTGCGTAAATGCTGTTGCCGTTCCGGCGCCGCACGGGGGGACACTTCGGGCCCTCGACCTGAATCCTGGATGCCCCACGACAGGGATCCCGGTGAACTACGCGGGGGCCACGAGCAGCGGCCGCGCCCGCTCGCGCAGCTCCACCACCCGCGGCTCGTCGCCGTACGGTTCCAGGCGGTGCAGCAGGTCCTTCACGTACTCCGTGGTGCGCGCGGACGAGATGCGTCCCGCGACCTCCAGGGCGCGCGTGCCCTGCTCGCAGGCCGCGTCCAGGTTCCCCGACTCCAGTTCGGCGACCGCCGACACCACGAGCCGCAGCCCGTGCGAGCGCACGAACTCCTCCGTGGGCCGCGAGAGCGCCTGCTCCGTGAAGCGCCGCACCTGGCGGGGCGCCTTCAGGTCGCGGTAGCACTCGGCGGCGTCCGCCGCGAAGCGGTCGTATCCGTAGAAACCGAGCCATGACGGGTCGTTGTCGCCGTCCCTGGCCCTCTCCAGCCATCCTTCGGCCGCCCGCAGTGCCGCCCCCGCCGCCTGCGCGTCGCTGGCGCGCGCGTGTGCGCGTGCCTCGACGAGGCGGAAGAAGCTCATCGTGCGTGCGGTGGCCAGGCCGCGGTTGCGCTCCAGGGCCGCCTGCGCGAGGTCGACGCCCTCGTCGCCGAAGCCGCGGTAGGTCGCCTGGAGGGACATGGAGGCCAGGACGTACCCCCCTAAGGGGACGTCGGCCGCCGCGCGGGCCAGGCGCAGGGCCTGGATGTAGTAGCGCTGGGCGGCCTCCTGCTGGCCGGTGTCGAAGGCCATCCAGCCGGCCAGGCGCGTCAGTTCGGCCGATGCCCCGAAGAGCGAGCGGCCCACCTCGTCCGAGTACGAACCGAGCAGCAGGGGCGCGGCCTCGACCCGCAGGCACTCGGGGACCATCGACGAACGCCAGTCGCCGCCCCCGTACTTGGAGTCCCAGCGCCGGGCGTCCTCGGCGGCCTCCCGCAGTTTCACCACGTCGCTGTGGCCGACCTTCATCGGCATCCCGCTGTTCGCGCTGTCGTCGGCGTGCCCCAACTCGCGGGGCTCGTCCGGGGCGACGTCGCGGGCGACCGAGCTGTCGGCCGGGGTTATCAGCCAGCGCGATGCCGGCGTGGCGTACGCGCTGACCGCGAAGGAGCCGGCGAGGGACTGCCAGATGCCGCCGCTGCCCGCGCGCCTGCCCGCCAGGTCGAGGCGGTAGAGCTCGGTCGCCGACTTGACCGCGGCGCCCACGTCGCGCGGGAAGGCGAGGCCCACCTCAGGCGCCGGATCGGCGTCCGCGAGCCCGATCTCGTGCAGCGGGACGGGACGGCCGAGCTTCTGGCCGATGGCCGCGGCGATGAGGTGCGGGGCGGCGCCTTGCGGCACCATGCCCTTGGACACCCACCGGGCCACCGATGTCTTGTCGTATCGAAGCGTCAACCCGCGTTGAGCGCCGAGGTCGTTCACCCGGCGTGCGAGTCCCGCATTGCTGATTCCCGCGAGGGCGAGAACGGTGCCGAGTTTTTCGTTCGGCCCGCGTTGCTCCCTGGACATGCGCCACCCCTCGACACAGACGGCTGCCGCGATGGCTTGACCGCGCGGCATGCGTGCTGCGTTCCCCCAGGGCAGCGGCGTCCGCGACTACGACCGCCGTGGCCCGGAATCTCGGCCGCAAGAGCATTTGGCCGAGCCCCCAGGTATATGCCTCCGCGAAAACATCAGCACACACAGCGTAGTTCGCCGAATCCCAAGCGTTAAGAGGCGCAGTTCCGTATGGCGAGATTGTTGCCGGTGGAGAAGCGGGGGAGTGCGGTGGTGTGCTCCGGGTGTGTGGCCGTGCGCCTGCGTGTGCGCTCTTCACCGGCCATAAGGGCAGCGCTTCCATTGACGGTGCGTGGGTCGGCCCGCTGCGCTGGAGTCAGCGGGCTGGGGGACACCGCCGCCTCCATCCCCGCGGGCGGCGGACCAGTCCGGGGGGCGGGCAACGCCTCCCGGACTGTGTGGTGCCGTTTACGGTTCCGTCACGTGAGCGCCACCCGCTGATTTGGCCGAAAATCGCCTCTCCGGAGGCCGGGGCAATGCGCCCCCGCGCAACCGAAAGGGCGTGGTCGCGCCCTCCAAGTACCGCTCCCCGGCCGCAGATTAAGGGGAGCGCGAGCACCTCCGTAGCCCCTCCTGCGCGCCTCCTTCGTGGCAGCATGGGACCCCAGTTCTCGATGCACTGGTTGTCCACAGCCTGTGGAGGCAACGATGCGGTGGTTGGTGGGGTGGAGCAGCACTGCCGCGAAGCCTGCGGTGGTGGGCTCGGCCGGGGCCACCGGTGAGAATGGCGAGACCGTTCATCCCGTGGGCTCCCAACTCCTTTGGGGCGATCCGGATCCGCTGTGGGCGGTGGGCGACTGGCGCGCCGACGAGGTGCGCACGGTCAAGGCCGACGAGCAGACCCGCATCGCGGTCCTCGGCACCTGCGGGGCGAGCGACGAGGAGCTCAGGGTCGGTCTGTTCGCGGCCCGCGGCGGCGCCCTGCGGCACCTGACCGCGTGGTCCGGCAGCTACACCGCGGTCGTCCAGGTCGGGCGCCGCGTCATGGTCGCCGGCGACCTCGCGGGCGCACGCCCCGTCTTCTACACCCCTTGGGCTTCCGGCACGGCCTTCGCGACGGCCGCGCTGCCGCTCGCCGACCTCATCGAGGCCCACCTGGACATCGGCCATCTCGCGGCGCTGCTCGCCGCGCCCGACGTGCCGGAGGCGCTCCAGGACTCGACGCCCTACCAGGGCGTGCGGCGCGTGCCCCCGGGGCACGCACTGATCCTGCGCGCGGGCGCACGGGAGATCGCCGGGTACGAACACGTGGCGTCCCTCGCGGTCGCCGCGCCCGCCGCCGACGCGACCACCGCGGTCGACGGCGTCCGTGACGCCCTCGTGGAGGCGGTGCGCGCCCGCCTCGGCGCCCCGCGGCACGTCCCCGGAGCCGAGGTCGACCCGGGCCCCGTGCCCGGCATGGGACCGGCCGAGCGGCGCGCGGCGCGCGGGATGCCGGTGCCCGGCATCGGCGCCGACCTCTCCGGAGGGCCCGCGTCCGGCACGCTCGCGCTGCTCGCGGCGGGCCTCCCGGGGATGCCAGGCACGGTCCTCGGCCACGGCACGGGCGCGGGCGAGCGGCTCCTTGCCGTCACCTTCAACGACCTGGCGATCAACGGCCGCGAGGCCGAGCTGGAGCGGGCGGGCGCCATCGCGGCCAATCCCCGCCTGCACCACGTGGTGGTCGCCGCGGGCGAAGAGGCCCTTCCGTACGCGGACTTGGACGGGCCGCTGACCGACGAGCCGAGCGCATCGCTCGTCACGGCCCAGCGCCACCGCACGCGGCTCGCGTCGGGCAGCGCGGACCACTTCACGGGGTACGGCGCCCGGCAGGTCCTTGACGCGCATCCGGCCCGCCTCGCCGATCTCCTGATGGACCGCAGACGGCGCCATCTGGTGCGCCCCGTGGCCGCGTTGGCTAAGGCGGACGGCTCCCCGGGCTCCGTCATGGTCCCCGCGCGCGTGTACGGCGCCGCGCGCAAGCTCTCCCGGATGTCCTACCGCGCGGGCGTCGACTCGCTCGCCGACCGTCTCCTCCAGCGCCGCTTCGACGAGCCGGGCGGCGCGGTGGGGGCCTCGATGGCCGCCCTGGCGTGGGCCAGGCCGGGGCCCGCGGCACGGTGGCTGACGGGCGAGGCGCTGGCCGAAGTATCGGTTCGCCTCCAGGACACGACCGGGCGCCCCGGCGCCGGGCCCGGCCAGCGCCCCGGCGAGTTCCGCGCCCGCGCGGCCCTCGCGAGGCACGCGGCGGACCTCCGCGTCCTGGAGCAGGCGGCCGAAGTCCGCTTCCAGCGCCTGCACGCGCCCTTCCTGGACAACCAGGTGGTCCGGGCCTGCCGCGCGCTCCCCGTCGCCCTGCGCGTCCAGCCAGGCGCCCGCGCGGCGATCCTGCGTACGGTCCTGGAGGGCGCCGGAGTGGCCGAACTGCCGCCCGGCTGGGGCGCTCCGTCCCACGCGTCGTCCGCGGCGGCGGCGCGCACGGGCCTGCGGGTGGCGGTGGACGACCTGCTGGCCCTCTTCGACACACCCCTGCTCGCGCAGGCGGGCCTGGTGGAGGCCCGCGTGGTCCGCAAGGCGCTGCGCGCGGCGGCGGAGGGCGAGCCACTGCCGCTGGACGGCCTGGCGGACCTGGTCTCCACGGAGCTGTGGCTGCGCCGCCTGCTCTCCCGCAGGGGCACGTGCTGGACCGGCACTCCCGCGCGGCAGAGGGCGGTCCCTACGGGGAGCGTCGTGCCGCAGAGGGGGGCGTTGGGGGCGGGGCGGTAGCCGGAGGCGCAGCCTGTTCGGTGGTCTGCGCGGTGGTCTGCGCGGTGCGCTGCGCGGGGCTCTGTCCGGCGCTCTGCGCACTGCTCTGCCCGCTGCTTGAGGACCGGGGCCGGGCGTCGCGTCGGGCCCGGGGGAGGTAAACCCTCGCGCCCCGACCCACCCCACCGGCGAGAATGACCCCGTGCGGTACAGAATCCTGGGCGCCACCGAGGCGTACGACGAACAAGGAGAGCCCCTGCCCGTAGGGGGCCGGCGGCTTCGCGCGCTCCTCGCCACCCTCGCGCTGCGCCCGAACCGCACCGTCCCCATGGAGACCCTCATCGCCGAGGTGTGGGCGCAGGACGAGCCCCCCACCGACGCGCCCGCCGCCCTCCAAGCCCTCGTCGGCCGCCTGCGCCGCGCCCTCGGCAAGGACGCCGTCGCCTCGGGACCCGGCGGCTACCGCCTCACCGCCACCCCCGAAGACATCGACCTGCACCGCTTCGAACGTCTCGTACGCGAGGGGAAGGCGGCCCTGGACCACGACCCGGCGGCAGCCGCCCGCACCCTCCGCGAAGCGCTCACCCTGTGGCGCGGCCCCGCACTCGCCGACCTGCCCGACCGCAGCGCGGCGACCCGCCCCGAAGCGCTGCTCGCCGAGGCGACCCGCGCCCGCGTCGAGGCGGACCTGCTCCTGGGGCACGCCTCCGACGTCGTACCGGAACTGAGGGAGCTGACCGCCGATCAGCCGTACGACGAGGCGCTGCACGCCCTGCTGATCCGCGCCCTGCGCGACGCGGGCCGCGGCGCCGACGCCCTCGCCGCGTACGAGAACGCGCGCCGCACGCTCGCCGACGCCCTTGGCGCCGACCCGGGCCCGGAACTGCGCGCCCTGCACGCGGAGTTGCTGGACCCGGACACGGCCGCGGCGCGCACGGCCGAGAGGCCGCCCGCGAAGCCTGAGCGAACGGAGCGGCCCGAGCGGACCGGCAACATCCGCCCTCGCCTGACCAGCTTCGTCGGCCGGGAACCCGAACTCGCCGCCATCCGTTCAGACATCGGACGAGCCCGCCTGGTCACCCTCACCGGACCGGGCGGCTCCGGCAAGACCCGCCTCGCCGAGGAAGCCGCCGCCGGGCATCCGCGGGCATGGCTGGCCGAGCTCGCCCCGCTCGACCGGCCTGAGGCGGTCCCCGGTGCTGTCGTCAGCGCGCTCGGTCTGCGCGAGACCGTGCTGATGACCAGCGACCTCACGGTGCCGCAGGACGACCCGGTCGGCCTGCTGATCGAGTACTGCGCCCCGCGCAGCCTGCTCCTGATCCTTGACAACTGCGAGCACGTCATCGGCGCCGCGGCCGAGCTCGCCCACACCCTCCTGACGCACTGCCCGGACCTCACCGTCGTCGCCACCAGCCGCGAACCCCTGGGCGTACCAGGCGAGTTCGTCCGCTCCGTGGAACCCCTGCCGCCCGACCCGGCGCACCGCCTGTTCACCGAGCGCGCCACGGCCGTGCGCCCGGACTTCGCGGCGGAGGAGGACGCCGAGGCCGTCGCCGAGATCTGCCGCAGGCTCGACGGCCTCCCGCTCGCCATCGAACTGGCCGCCGCCCGGCTGCGCCTGCTCACCCCGCGGCAGATCGCCGACCGCCTCGACGACCGCTTCCGCCTGCTCACCAGCGGCGCCCGCACGGTCCTGCCCCGCCAGCAGACCCTGCGGGCCGTCGTCGACTGGTCCTGGGACCTGCTCGACGAGCCCGAGCGGACCGTGCTGCGCGAGGTGTCCGTCTTCGCGGGCGGCTGGGACCTGGAGGCGGCCGAGGCGGTCTGCACCGGACCCGCGGCCGACCTCATCGGCGCCCTCGTGGACAAGTCCCTGCTCATCGCCGAGCCCACGGCCGGGGGCGACATGCGCTACCGCATGCTGGAGACCATCCACGAGTACGCGTCCGAGCGGGCCGCCGAGACCCCGGACCTGCGCACCGCGGCGGGCCACCGCCACACCGCGTACGTCCGCGCCCTCGTCGAGCGGGCCGAGCCCCTGCTCCGCTCGGCGGACCAACTCCCGTGGATCCAGCGTCTGGAGACGGAGCTGGACAACATCCGGGCGGCCCTGCAGCGCACGATCGAGTCCCACGACGCGGAGGACGCCCTGGCACTCGCCCTGGGCATCGGATGGTTCTGGTGGCTGCGGAACTACCGCAGGGAGAGCACGGAGTGGATCGCCCGCATCCTGCGCCTGGCGCCCGCGATGCCGCCCGACGGCCCCGACGGCACCCCCGACGGCCCCGACGGCACGGACGACCCGCTCCACTGGTCCTGGATGAGCCTGCGGCTGCTGCACTTCTTCCTGGTGGCGGAGTCCAGGCCGACGGACGCGGTGACGGGGGAGGCCGACCGCCGCTACCTCGGGCGGGTGCGGGACGCCTTCGCGCGGCCGGTGCCCGCGGCGGCCCGCTTCCCCGGGCTGCTCTGGCCGTTCACCGCCTACTTCCTCGACGGCCCCGACGCGGCCCGGCCCGGCTTGGACGCGGTGGTCGCCAACTGCCGCAGGTACGGCGGCGACTGGGAGATCGGCGTCAGCCTGATGTTCCGTACGCACCAGGCCGTCGACGCCCCGGGCAATCTGTCCGGTGTCGACGAGGACCTCGCGGAGCTGCGCGGGCTGAGCAGGCGCGCGGGCGACCGCTGGATGCGCGCCCAGGTGTCCAGCGCGGCGGGCGAGGCCGCGATGGCACGCGGCCTGCACGAGGAGGCGCGCGCCGAGTACGACGAAGCGCTGCGGCTCGCGTACGAAGTGGGCGCCTACGCCGAGACGCCCTTCCTCATCGTCCGGCTCGCCGAGATCGCGTACCGCGAGGGCGACCGTGATCTTGCGGCGAAGGCGCTCCACGAGGCGGGGATCGAGGCCGACCGGTACGGAGTGGCGGACTCCCGGGCGTTCATGCGGATGGTCCAGTCGACGATGGCGCTGGACGACGGCGACGTCGCCGAGGCCCGCGCCCTGTTCGACGCGGCCCACGCCGAGGCCGAGCGCGGCACCCCGCCGCCGCAGTTCAACGCGGACCTTCGGGGCCTCGAGGCCAGGATCGTGGCCGCCGAGTCGGGGCCGGAACAGGCGCTGCCGCTGCTCGCCCACGGCCTGCGCGAGGCCTTGGAGAGCCGGTGCGCGGAGCTGGTCGTCGCGTCCCTGGTGGACGGCGGAGCCACCCTGGTGAGCAGGCTCGGAGACCATCCGCGCGCCGCCCGACTGCTGGCCTTCGGCACCCGGCTGCGCAGTGGCCATCCGCGCCCGGCGCCGTATCTGGACGCGGCAGCGCGGGTCGAGACGGCGGCGCTCGCGGCCCTCGGCGACGAGCGGTACGAGGCGGAGCGCACCGCGGGTGCCGGACTCACCGCCGACGAGGCCGTCGCCGAGCTGAGCTGAGCCGCGGCCCACGTACGCCGAGCCGAGCTGGGCCACGGCCCACGTACGCCGAGCCGAGCTGGCCCACGACCCACGGCCCACGTACTACGTGCAGCGGAAGCGCGACTGCGCCCAGTCCGCGAGCGCGGCGGTGTCGAACGGCGAGTGCGGCTCGACGACCAGGCGGATCGTCTTGCGCCCGGTCAGGTTCACCGCCACCGGCACCGCCGGGTCCCCGCCCTTGATCAGCGGTGACTTCCACAGCTGTACGCCGTCCCCGAAGACCGAGAAGCGCACCTTGCCGAGACCCAGCGTCATGTCGTCGACACCGACGACCGCCTCATAGGCCGAGCATGTGCGGTTCAGGTCGATGGTGACGGAGGACTGGCCGTGGACGGTCACGCCGTGGCCGTACTGTTTGTCCGCGATGGACAGGCCGTCCCGCTGCCAGACCCAACTGCTCTCGCCCAGCCGCATCTCGGGCGCGGTGCCGTCACCGACGACGCCGTACCGCAGCTCGCTCCACTGGTAGACCGTCGGGGCGGGCGGAGGCGGGGGCGGGGGTGGAGGCGGCTCGGGCTTCGGCTCGGACGGCGTGGGCGTCGGCTTCGGCTCCGGCTTCGGGGCCGGCGGCTTCGGCTCGGGAGTGGGCTTCGGCTTCGGCTCGGGGGTCGCCTTCGCGGGCGGCTTCGGCTTGGGCTCGGCGGCCGGCTGCGCGGGCCCGGGCTTCGGCTTGGGCTTCGGGGGCGACGGCTTGCTCGGCACCTCGGGCTCGGCGGCCGGCGTCTTCCCGGCGCTCGGCAGGTCCTTGGGCTTGTCCCCGCCCCCCGCGGTCAGGGCGATCGCCGCAGCCGCGGCCGCGACGACCACAGCCGCCGCGATACCGGCCTTGGCGGGCGCGCCGAGCCCCTCGGCGGCGGCACCACCGCCCGCCGCGCCGCCGGACGGGCCACCGCTCGCCGCTGCCGCCCCCGCCGCACCGGCGCCCGCGGCGCTCGCCGCGCCACCGCCGACGAGGGCGGCCACCTTCGCGTACCCGGCGGCACCGAACCAGCCGATGACCGCGATCGGCACGACCCCGGGAATGCCGCTGGCGACTTCCTTGATCTGGCCCGCGGCCAGACGGCACTTGGCGCACTGCTCCAAGTGCTTGCGCAGGCCGCGCTCGGCCCGGGTGCGCAGGCTGCCGCGCGCGTAGGCGCCGAGCCGGTCGGCGTAGCGGGCGCACTCCTCGTTGTCGGTGAGCGTGGTGCTCACGTGGGCCTGGAGATACGCCTCCTTCAGGCCTTCGCGCGCCCGCTTGGCGAGCACCCGGGTGCCGTTGGCGTCGAGCCCGAAGAGGGTGGCGACGTCGCTCGGGGACTCGTCCTCGATCTCCGTGTGCCACAGCACCGCCTGCCAGCGCTCCGGAAGGCTCCGGAACGCCTGCATGGCCATGGACTGCTCGGCCTCGTGCATCGCGCGCACGTCCGCGCCCAGGTCCATGGTGTCGTCGTCGGAGACCTCGGAGCTGCGCGCGGCCTGCGCGGCGAACACCGCGAAGTCCTCGACCAGCTGCTCCCGCTTCGCCGATTTCGTCCACCCGGCGGCGACACGGCGCACGGTGGTGAGCAGATACGCGCGCACCGCGTGCTCGGGCCCGCTGCCGCCACGGACGGCCTGCAGCATCCGCGCGAAGACCTCGGCCGTGAGGTCGTCGGCGGTGTGCGCGTCCCGGCAGCAGGTGCGGGCGTACCGGCGGACCGCTTCGGCGTGCCTTCGGTACAGCTCTTCGTACGCGGTGTCGTCGCCCGCCCGCATCCGCGTGATCAGGTCGCTGTCGGCCGGTGGACCGTCCCCGGGAACGGAAACGGGAACAGGAACGGCACGCTGAGGCGGAACGCTGGGATCGGGGCCGCCGGAGCCACCATCGGAGCCGGCTGCGGCTCCGGGTGCGGCTCCGGGTCCGCCCTGGCTCGGCACCTGTCGATGAGGCAGCCCCGCGGCCTCATCGCCCAAGGCGGAGGACGACTCGTCCCGCCCGTCACCACTCATCGCGGAAGCCCCCGCTTGCACACTCAGACCCGGCCATCCGGGAAAGAGTGCCATACGGCCGTGCTACGGCGGACGGCGATGACGGTCAACCACCCGTCCGAGGTGACTTCCCGTATCCGAGCACTACCGTTCACCCATTCGGGGAAGGCTCAACCTCCGCGTGTTCACCGGAAGTTGAGCCGTCCCCGAGCCGTTCAGGTGTTGGCCTGGTGCCGCCCTCGTGCCGTCTCAGGCCGTGGGACGCGACCGAAGCCCCTCGAGCAGGATGTCGAGCAGCCGCGACGAGGCCGCCGCCTGCTGCGCCGGGTCCGGCAGCGAGGGCGCCGCCGTGGCTATCACCAGGAGCACGTCCGCCACGGTCACGTCCGCGCGCAGCTCGCCCGCCGCCCGCGCCCGGTCCACGAGGCGCCCGACGACGTCCAGGAGCGCGACCGCCCCCGGGTCGTCCGCCGCCGACTCCTCGGCCGGAGCCGAGCGCTGCTCGACGAGCCGCAGGTCGGGACCGGCCGGAGCCGCCTGCCGCTGCTGCGGCACGCGCGCCTCGTCGTCCCGAACGCCCGCGATCTCGTCCGCGACGCCCACCCGAAGGACCTGCGGCGGCAGGAGCCGCCCCGCGCCCGACGCGACGGACGTCCGCAGGAAGCGCGAGAGCGCCGACCACGGCTCGTCCTCCTGCCCGAGCGCCGAACGCGCCTGGTCGGTCAGCCGGGAGGTCTCCTCCTCGGCTATGCGCCGCACCAGCACGTCCTTGCTGGGGAAGCGCCGGTAGACCGTGCCGACGCCGACCCGTGCGCGCCGGGCCACGTCTTCCATCGGCGCGCCGTAACCCAGCTCGCCGAAGACCTCGCGCGCCGCGCGAAGTACGTGCTCGAGATTGCGCTGTGCGTCCACACGCAGCGGCGTCGAACGCGGTCCGTCCCCCATGTCGCGTCCGTTCCCGCTGGTGGCGACGGCTGACGCCGACGCCGTGCTCGAAGTCCAGTGAGATTCCTGAATATGCATACGCGTTCCCCCGGTAATGACGTCTCCCCCCGGAGACACTCCCCGCCATTGACTACCGAAGTGTGAGGAGCAAGCCCGATTCCCGGGCCCCGTAGCTGGACCCGACGAGCGCATCCCCCGACACCCCGACAGCACACGAACATAGTTGAGCCAGAGTCAATTCAGAAGGGGTGGGTTCCGCACAGAGCGCCCCCCGATCGGAGTACGCACCGTTTCCGACCCGATTGCACCCTCTTGCTTTCCCCCTCTTTCCCCCGCTGACCTGCACACCTTCCATCAGGCCCGGCAAGGCCCCGACGGCGCGCCGCCCGCCGCGAGCGGTCACACAAATTGCCGAGGCTGTGGACAAACGCAAGAGCGGGGTGCGTCATGGGATGGTGAAGGAACCTGTGCGCATTCTCGTTGTGGGCGGCGGCTACGTCGGCATGTACACCGCACTGCGCCTCCAGCGGAAGCTGAAGCCGGAGCTGAAGCGGGGCGAAGTGGAGATCGTGGTGGTGACGCCCGATCCCTATATGACCTACCAGCCGTTCTTGCCCGAAGCCGCGGCCGGCTCCATCTCACCGCGCCACGTCGTGGTCCCGCTCCGCCGTGTCCTGGACAGATGCCGGATCGTCATCGGCGAGGTCAAGACGGTCGACCACGCCAAGCGCACCGCGTCCTTCACCACGCTGGCCACCGAGGACGAGGGTTCGGGCGCCGTCGAGATCACGTACGACGAGCTCGTCATGGCCCCCGGATCGATCTCGCGCACCCTGCCCGTGCCGGGCCTCGCCGAGCACGGCGTCGGCTTCAAGACCGTCGAAGAGGCCATCGGGCTGCGCAACCACGTCATCGAGCAGATGGACATCGCCTCCTCCACGCGCGACCCGGCCATCCGCGACGCGGCCCTGACCTTCGTCTTCGTGGGCGGCGGCTACGCGGGAGTCGAGGCGCTCGGCGAGCTGGAGGACATGGCCCGCTACGCCTCGCGGTACTACCACAACGTCAAGGCCGAGGACATGAAGTGGATCCTCGTCGAGGCCTCCGGGCGGATCCTTCCCGAGGTCGGCGAGGAGATGGGCAAGTACACGGTCCGTGAGCTGCGGCGCCGCAACATCGACGTACGCCTGGAGACCCGTCTCGACTCGTGCGAGGACCGGGTCGCCGTCCTGAGCGACGGCGCGCGCTTCCCCACCCGCACGGTCGTGTGGACCGCGGGCGTCAAACCGCACCCGGTGCTCGCCGCGACCGACCTGCCGCTGAACGAACGCGGCCGCCTCGACTGCACCGCCCAGCTGTCCGTGGACGGCGTCACGCACGCGTGGGGCGCGGGAGACGCGGCAGCCGTCCCCGATGTCACCGCGGACGAGCCCGGCAAGGAGTGCGCCCCCAACGCCCAGCACGCGGTGCGCCAGGCCAGGACGCTCGGCGACAACATCGCGGCGTCCCTGCGCGAACAGCCCCTCAAGGAGTACACGCACAAGTACGTGGGCTCCGTGGCGTCCCTGGGACTGCACAAAGGCGTCGCACATGTCTACGGACGGAAGTTGAAGGGCTACCCTGCCTGGTTCATGCACCGCGTCTACCACCTGAGCCGCGTGCCCACCGTCAACCGCAAGTCCCGGGTGCTCTCCGAATGGGTCCTGTCCGGCCTGTTCAAGCGCGAGATCGTCTCCCTGGGGTCGCTCGAGCACCCGCGTGCGGAGTTCGAACTCGCGGCCGGGGGCAGAAGCCCGAAGGAGTCCTCCTGACCGGAGGCAGGAACTCCCCGCGTGACACCGGCGTCTGACGGATGTCAGTCCGGTCGGCCAGACTGTTCGTGTGACCATGGGCGGGCCAGGACCGCCGGAAATCCCCGCCCGATCCAGAAGCGACATCACGAGGCCTACCGCAGTGAACTTCACGCGCTGGAGCGCCCGGCTCCCCGGAACGCAGCGCCGCGCCGCGGCGCGCACCGACCTGGGGATCTCCCCGCCACAGCGAGCCGAGAGCTCGGTCCCCGCGGCCCGTGCCGAGGGGAGCCAGGAGGGCACGACCCTGACCCCCGCCGCCGGCGTCGACGAGCTGCCGACCCGTGAGGTGCTCGACCGCATTCCGGCCCTCGTCGCCCTGGTGCACGGCCCCGACCACCGCGTCGCGTACGTCAACGACGCGTACGCCACCGCATTCGGCGACCGTCCCGTGGGCGAACCCGCCCGCGACGCGCTGCCCGAGCTGGAGGAACTCGGCCTGCTGCCCCTGCTGGACCAGGTCCTGCGCAGCTCGAAGCCGCGCACGGTCAAGTCACGCAAGGCGGCGAGCGGCCGGTCGTACACCTTCACCTGCACCCCCGTCACGCTCCCCGTGAGCGGCTCGGCCACGGGGCTCAAGGACGACGGCATCCTGGTCTTCGCCGCCGACGTCACCGACCACGCGGAGGCCGCCGAGCGGCTGCGGGCCAGCGAGCGCACCCAGCGCGAGACGGCCGTCACCCTGCAACGCTCGCTGCTCCCGCAGGAGTTGGAGCAGCCGGACGACCTGCGCATCGCCGCCACGTACCAACCGGGCGGCACGGAGGCCGCGGTCGGCGGCGACTGGTACGACGTGATCACCCTCGGCGGCGGCCGCACCGCCCTGGTCATCGGCGACGTCATGGGCCGCGGTGTCCGCGCCGCGGCCGTCATGGGCCAGCTCCGCACGGCCGTGCGCGCCTACGCCCGCCTGGACCTGCCCCCGCACGAGGTCCTGCAGCTCCTTGACGGCCTCGCGGCCGAGATCGACGCCAGCCAGATCGCCACCATGGTCTACGCGGTGCACGACCCGAACGAAGGCAACCTCGTGTACGCCTCCGCCGGGCACCTGCCCATCCTCGTACGGGACGAGGGCGGCACGATCCACCGCGCGGAGGAGCCCACGGGCCCGCCGCTCGGCACCGGCGGCTGGCTGCACACCTCGGGTTCGGTCCCGCTCGGGCCCGGCTCGACCGCCGTCCTCTACACGGACGGCCTGGTCGAGCGGCGCAGCGAGGACATCGACGAAGGCGTCGCCTCCCTGGAGCGCGCCCTCGCGGGCGCTACTGGAACTCCCCAGGTGGTGTGCGACCGCCTGATCCGCGCCCTGGGGGTGACGGCCGACCACGACGACGACGTGGCGGTCCTCGTCCTCCAGCACCCGGCACGCAAAGGCCTGGACGCCGAGCTGTTCCGCAACGCCGCCCTGGAGCTGCTCGGCGGCGTGGAAGCGGCGCCACGCGCGCGTGCCTTCGCGACCGGAGTCCTCGCCAGCTGGCGCTTCCCGTCCGAACTGCACGACCTGGGAGTCCTCGCGGCCAGCGAACTGGTCGCCAACTCCCTCCAGCACGGCACCCCGCCGATGCGCCTGCGGCTGCGCCGCACGGACCGCCGACTGATCATCGAGGTCACGGACGGCGACGACCACCTGCCCAGGCGCCGCCGCGCCGAGCCCGCGGACGAGAAGGGGCGCGGCATCGCCATCGTCGCCACGATCGCCTCGAACTGGGGCTCGCGGCGCACACCGGGCGGCGGCAAGGCGGTCTGGTGCGAGTTCGCCCTGCCGCGCGCGTAGTGCCTAGGAGTTCGCCGGTACGGGCTCGGGGGCGCCCTGGGCGACCACCCGGCTCTTGGCCACGTACGGCTGGTTCTGCAGCGGAGTGAGCTGCTTGCCGAGCCGCACGGCGAGCACCGTGATGCCGAGCGAGAACAGCAGGAACGTCACGATGTACGGCCCGTGCAGCGCGGCCCCCATCGGACCGCCCACCGCGGGGCCGACGGCGAGCGCCAGCTGCTTCACCAGGGCGAAGGCCGAGTTGTACTGACCGACCATCCCGGCCGGAGCCAGGTCGGCGACCAGCGGCGCGACGGTCGGCGACAGCATCGCCTCACCGAGCCCGAAGAGCGCGTACGTGGAGATGAACGCGGCGGTGGCCATGGCCTGGCTGCCGTGCCCGAGGCCGGCGTAACCGGCCGCGATCCACGCGACGGCCCAGATGAGACCGACGGCGGCGATCACCCGGGACCGCTTGCGCCGCTCGACGAACTTCAGGACGGCGAACTGCGCGACGACGATCACGGCCGTGTTGGCGGCGAGCGCGATGCCGAGCGTCGACGCCGAGATCCCGGCCGCCTCGACGCCGTACGCGGAGAGGCCCGACTCGAACTGTCCGTAGCAGGCGAAGAAGAGCACGAAGCCGAGCACGCACAGCTGCACCATCGCCTTGTGCCGCAGGAGCGCCCGCAGACCGCTCTGTGGCGCGGACCCGTCCTTGGGCACGGCGTCCTGGATGGACGGCGCGTGCGGAAGCCGCACGGACACGGCGATCGCGGCGAGCACCAGGAACATCACGGCCTCGATGGAGAACAGCGTGATGAAGCTGCCCGGGTCGTGCTCGTCGACGATCTGGCCGCCGATGAGACCGCCGATGCCCAGGCCCAGGTTCTGCAGGAAGAACTGCATCGCGAAGGCACGCGTACGCGTGGTGGGCGTCGAGCACCAAACAATCATCGTGGCGAGCGCCGGCTGCATGACCGCGGTGCCCGCACCGAGGAGGGCCGCCGAGACGATCGCCGTCGGTTCACTGTTCGCGAAGCCCAGGGCGAGGGCACCCACCGAGGCGGTCAGCGCGGCTCCCATGAGTACGGGGAGCGGGCCGCGGCGGTCGATGACGCGCCCGGTGACGGGCAGCACGATCAGCGCGGCCATGGCAAAGGCGGCGAGCACGATGCCCGCCGTACCGGCGCCCAGATCCCGTACCTGCGCCACGTACACGTAGAGGAACGGAACCGTGAATCCGACGCCGAACGCACTCAGCGCGCTGCCTACCTGAATACGACGCATCGCTGCGCCCATCGCCCTGGTCACTTTCACCTGCCTTAGGAGTGAAGACTTCGAAGCTAAAGTTAGAGCCTAAACAATACACACAGAAGAACTTCAACGCCAAGTGAGGGCGTGCCATACTGCGGGCCATGGGTGACACTCCCGGCCCCAGTGAGCCGACTCTCGAAGAGCAGATCGCCGCCTACCAGCGGGAGTTTCAGGACCTCGACCCCCAGGTCGAGGAGATCGTCTCGGCCCTCGGCCGCCTCAACAGGCGGATGAGCGTCGCCTACGGGCGGCAGACCGCGACCCTCGGCATCAGCAACGCCGAGTGGGAGGTCCTCAAGGCCCTGGTCCTCTCCGGCGCCCCGTACCAAATGGGCCCCGGCGAGCTGGCCAAAGGCCTCGGCCTCACGCCGGCCGCCATGACCCACCGCATCGACCGCATGGTGGCGGAGGGTCTGGTGACCCGGGACCGCGACGAGAACAACCGCGTACGAGTGATCGTCGAGCTCACCGCGGAGGGCCGCGAGAAGTGGCTGGAGGCGATGCGCCTGGCCACGGTCTTCGAGGAGGACCTCCTCCAGGACCTCTCACAGGAGGAGCGCGGCGCCCTGGGGGAAGTACTGACGCGCCTTCTGCGCCGGGTCGAGCACGCCCAGCCGGACGCGGGCGGACGCCTCACCGATCTGGACTGAGCGGCCGTACAGAGCCGGACTGAGCGGCCGTACAGAGGGGGAGCGAGCGCTCGACCTCGGGCGTTTGACAGTCACCTGGCGGATCCGTAAGGTTCTTCGGGTTGCCACGGAGCCGTAACGGTTCTGCGACAGCACCTCCCGCCGCTGAGACGCGGCAAAACAAACTCTGCACGACATCCCACCGGGAACGATTTCGGCGTGCCCGAATTCAATTCCACGGCTCGATTATGAGTCGCCGGGAAGAACCGCTAGAGTTTGAGACGTCGGAACGGCCCAACAGCCGGGAAGACAAACCCCGCTGACTGGGAATCAGGCCCGAAAGGATCTGGTAGAGTCGGAACCGCCGGAAAGGGAAACGCGAAAGCCGAAAGGCCGGAGCGGAAACCTGAAAGGCACCGAGGAAAATCGGACACGAAAGAGTCTGATA
>NZ_JBVJKV010000020.1:0-105992 GCF_055585065.1 Streptomyces sp. NPDC054047
CGGTAGATGCCTCAGCCGTGGCGCACCTGTCTTTTGAAACCCAAAGCTGTCCTGTGGGGTCCGTGGCGAGACCTGGCGTGCCGACCACGGGGCGGCGCCTGTCCCAGCTCGGACCTAGGCGCTGTGGGGCACGGGGGCATGGGATGGGGCGGGGTATCAGGCTCGGTTCGGTGCATCGGCCCTTGGCGGGCCAGAGCGTGAAACAGGGATCACCCCAAGGCATCGAAGGTGGTGGGGGCCGGGGGCCGGGGCGGCGCGGGCCGAAGGCAGGAGCGAAGCCCCGAGTCCCCGAGCCCCCACAGGCCCGCGTGTGGGCCTGTGGGGTGTGATCCCAAGTAGCGGCGGCCGGAAGAGCCACCAGGCCAGAGCTCCGGATGGCCGAAGGCCAAGAGACCCCCGCTCCCCCTCCCGAAGACCTCAGGGACTCAACAAGCCGTAGGGCCAGGCAAGGGGCTGTGGTGCTGTCCTGGGGGTGGCGAAGCATGGGAGAGCTGAGGTTCCCCGCGCTGCTGCTGAAGGGTTCTGTTCATTCCAAGTGCGCCACGGCTGAGGCATCTACCGAACCCCACAAGCCGAAGACCCAGGTGGGGGCCGGGGGAGCCACCCCTCCCCCGCCCAACGGGCGGGGCTTGATGAAGTAGAGAAACCTGTAACAGCTTCGGACCCCCTCGCCCATGAACACGGTATGTATGGATTTGGGCACTCTGTGAATTTCTCCGGTTCTCGCCTTCGCGCATGGCCTAGGCCACCGGTACGGTGGAACCACCCTAGGGACCTGGAGGTCGATCAATGCCCGAAACGGCGAGGCAGATCGCCGATGACCTACGGGCACGGATCGATGATGGTGAGTTCGGGCCTGGCGCTCGGCTTCCAGGGGAACCCGCGCTCGTCAGGGACTACGGCGTAGCCAAGATGACAGCAAGCGGCGCACTGAAGTTGTTGATCGCGGAGGGTGTGGCAGTCTCGCGTCCCGGCTCCGGTACGTACGTACGGGAGTTCAAACCGATCCTGCGAGACGCGACGAAGCGGCTCTCTCGTGACCAGTGGGCTGCGGGCAAGTCGATCTGGTCGGCTGACATTGGTGAACGGCCTATGACCGTGGCTGATGTTGAGGTGTACGAGGAGCAGGCTCCTCGCTGGGTGACCCGCGCCCTTGGCCTCGATGGAGGCTCGCTCGTGGTCGTGCGGAGTCGTCGATTCCTGGTGGACGGCGAGCCGGTACAGCGAGCCGTCTCCTACTTGCCGGCGGAGTTGGTGCGCGGTTCGCGCATCGCAGAGCCGGACTCTGGGCCGGGTGGAACCTACAAGCGCCTCGCGGAGTTGGGCGCAGAGCCGGTTCATTTCAGCGAAGACCTACGTGCCCGAATGCCCAGCTCCGAAGAATCGTCGGCGCTGTCGATCCTTCCCGGCACTCCGGTGATCGAAATCTGCCGCACGGCATACACGGAGGACGGTCGCGCCGTGGAACTCAATCAGATGCTGTTGGACGCCGGCGCTTACGCGTTGCGCTACAGCTTCGGAAGCTGACCCCCAGTCAGAAAGTAGTGCTCGCAAGCAAAGGCCCACCCCGGTGGGCCTTTTTGCTGCCCTCACTCCTGCGCGGGGCGGCTCGCCCAGAACGGGACCCTTGACCTCCCTAGGGAGGTACGCTTTAATCTCCCTAGGGAGGTTGATACCACTCCCGTTCTCGCCTCCAAGAGGAGCACTTCATGCCGTCCTTCAAGATCGACCTTTCAACCGCTGTCGTGTTCGTGGCGACGCCGGCCGTACCGAAGGTGATCAGCAAGCAGACCGGGGAGCGGGCCATGGACCGGGAGACCGGTGCGGCGCTCTCAACAGTGGGCCTGCTGATCTCGGACGAGGGGGAGGGGAACCTCTATCAGGTGACCGTGCCCGAGACAGGGATCTCCGAGAGCCTGACGCCGGGCATGCCGGTCTCGGTGATCGGCCTCAAGGCCCGTGACTGGGAGAACGAGTTCAACGGCCAGAAGCGTCACGGCATCTCGTTCCGCGCGGTCGCGATCTCTGCGGGGGGCTGATCATGGACCTCCGGACCTGCTTACTGCTGGCCGCTGTCGCGGTAATCGCCGGCGGACTCGGCTTCGCGAAAGTCCGCGCTCCTCGCGTGTACTGGTCGCTGGTGGGCCTGCCGCTGACCTGGGGCCGGTTCACGGTGACTTACCGGTCCACGATGGAGGTGTGCGGGCTGACCGTGCAGCCCTCGGGTCTGCGGGCGTTCATGACTCGCAACGTGGCCCGCCGTGAGGTCCGGCCGGTGCCCCCGAAAGTCCGCCGAGTGCGGCCCACCTCCACCGGCTTGCGGATCTCCCTGCGGCTTCCCGCGGGCTTGGAACCGGCGGACGTGGCGGCCGCTTCCGAACGGTTGCGGCACGCCTGGGGGGTCCGTTCGGTGCTCGTGCGGGAGACCCGTCCGGGCATCGTCGACTTGCGGATGACCGGCTACGACGTTCTTAATCGGGTGCGCATGCCGCGTCGCTCCAAGGTCGACGGTCCGATGGTCGTTCCCGTCGCGCTGCGGGAGGACGGCTCGGTGTTCGTCCGGGACTATCGCAAGGTGCCGATGGCGCTGACCCTGGGCGCCAATCAGTCGGGCAAGTCGATGTATCAGCGCAACCTGGTCGCCGGCCTGGCCAAGCTGCCGGTGGGCCTGGTGGGTATCGACTGCAAGCGCGGGGTGGAACAGAGCCGCTACGCGCCTCGCCTGTCGGCGCTGGCGACCACCCCGCAAGAAGCCGGGCGCCTGCTCGAAGTGCTGGTCACCGAGATGGAAGACCGCTTCGATCTGCTGAGCCTGCACGGCGTCTCGGACCTGTGGGATCTGCCCGAGGATGCCCGGCCGGTGCCGCTGGTGGTGCTGGTCGACGAGGTGGCCGAACTGTTCCTCGTGGTCGCGAAGAAGGACGAGGCGGCTCGGGACCAGATGGTCATGCAGATGGTCCGGCTCGCGCAGCTGGCCCGCGCGATCGGCATCTATCTGGAGGTCTGCGGGCAGCGCTTCGGCTCCGAGCTGGGCAAGGGCGCCACCACGCTCCGAGCCCAGCTGACCGGCCGGGTCGTGCACCGCGTCAACGACAAGCAGACCGGCGAAATGGGCCTGGGTGACATCGCCCCCGACGCGGTCCAGGCCGTGACGACGATCCCGCCCGACCGCCCCGGCGTCGCGGTGGCCGGCGACTCCTCGGGCGGCTGGTCCCGCATCCGCACCCCCGCCATGTCCCCCGCTGAGGCTGCGGCCGTCTGCCGAGAGTTCGCGTACCTGACCCCGGAGCTGGCGTTCTTGGCCCCGTTCCGTCCGATCGTGCGCTCCGAGCCGACACCGGAGCCTGCCCCGCCGCTGGTCGCTCCCCGGCCGGTCACCGAGTAACAGCGCACTCCGCTACCCCGGTCGGCGTGACCGTCTCGCGCCACGTCCCTACCCCGCCCATGCCGGAAGTTGGGAGTTCACCACATGGCCGCACGCAAGCCCGTCGCCAAGTCCAGGGCGAAGAAGTGCCCGGAGTGCAAGGGCAAGGGCGAGATCACCGAGACCGTCCGGGTCGGCGCCCGCAAGGGCCGCGCCACCGCCGATCAACAGGCCGCCCTGTGCACCACGTGCTGGGGCTCGGGCGAAGCCACCGACTGAACCCGCCGGGGCCGGGCGGCCGGACACGATCCCCGCCCCGCCCCCGGCTCAACCCCCCGAAGGAGGTGAGGACATGACCCGCTCGATCCGCGTGGACGCGGTGCTCGTGCAAGCCGTCATCGCCGGCGCCCTGTCCTTCGCCCACCTGCACGACCTTGCCGCCGCCGCGGGACAGGACGGCTGGAAGGCCTGGGCCTACCCGATCTCGGTCGACCTGCTGTTGGTCGCCGCCTGGCGCCGGCTTCGCGCCGGTGGACCGACCGGACTGGCCTGGTGCTGGTTCTTGATCGCGCTGGTCGCCTCGCTGGGCGCCAACGTGGCCACCGCCGGCTTCCTCGACATGCAGCATCCCCCGGCCTGGCTGCGGTTCGGCGTCGCCGGATGGCCCGCGCTGGCCTTCCTCGGCGGCACCCTCCTGGCCCACTCGCCCAAGCAAACCGACCACCGGATGCCGGTTCCGCCGGCGCCCGCAGCCCCGGCCCCCGCCCCTGAAGCCACCACGCCCGAGCCGGAATCCGAGCACGAGGAGATCCCTGTACCGGACCCTGCCCCGGCCTTGCCCGAAACGTCGACTCCCGCGGTTCCGCCGGCGCTGATCGAGCACGCCCGGAAGGTCGCCACCGAGCACCACACACGGACCGGAAACCGGATCGACGCGGCCACCCTGCGCGCCCGGCTCGGGGTCCCCGAAGCGCTCGCCAACACGCTCGTGACCCAGCTCGCCTGAGCCGAGAGGAGAAACACCGTGACCCGCCCGAACCGCTTCTACGACCTGATCCGTATCGGCCCCGTCCAGGTCGGTACCTACAACAACGGACGCGGACGCACCAAGCACACCGCCGCCTGCACCGCCCCGAATTGCGGCTTCTCCACCGAGCACGGCAACCGATCGGCCGCTGAACTTGCGGCCCGCACCCACCGCTGCACGGCCTGACAAGGGAGAGCCGTCCCATGCGACTGCCCGACGAACAGCTCCATGCCGGTCACATCCCCGCCGATCTCTACGAGCGGCTTCCGCCCGGCACCGACCCGCGAGCGGTCGTGATCGTGCAGGAGGCTCCCCGCTCCTACAAGGGCCCGATCCTGCTGACCCTGGCCATCACCGCCGGGTGTGCGGTCGTGCTGCTGGTGCTCGCCTTCGTCGTCCAGATCATCGCCGCATCGATCATCGCGGTCCTCTCCGCGACCTGCGGGCTGAGCTACACCCTCAACCGCGCATCCAGGAATGGCCGTTCGTCCGGCCGCATCGCCAAGGGGCGCTCGCGCTCACCTCGCCGGCGCCCTACACGCTCCCGGCCCGCTCGGTCCAAGAGCCGCTACCGCAAGTACTAGCGCCCTCCGGGGCGGCCTCGGTCGCCAAACTTCCGCCGCCCCGGACGGCTTCACCCCATCCAGATCGACCAGACCCGAAAGGGAGACCTTCATGATGCACCAGCCCACCCCGCCCCCGCCCATCTGCAAGGACTGCGACGGCTTTCCCACCGTGGCCATCACCACCGGTGCCCGCCACGGCGACGGATCCCGCGTCACCCTGCACGTCGACTGCCGCACCTGCACGGGCAGCGGCCGTGTCCGCCTCTCGGGCAAGCAGGAGGTGAACGCGTAATGCCTCGACGTTGGAGCCGCGGAACGGACCGCATCCTGTCCGACGAACTGGACAGCGACTACGACCGCGCCAAGCAGGTAGGCAGCGCCCACCAGCGCCATGACGGCGACCGCTCGTCACAGCGCTCGTCCGGGGACACGTCCGGGCCGTCGTGCGACTCGGCCAGCACGCCCAAAAAGCGCGGGTGGTTCTCATGATCCTCCCGCCCAACGGGTCGCGTGTCCTGGACTTGTTCTCCTGCTCGGGTGGGGCCGGCTTCGGCTATCACCTCGCCGGGTTCGAGGTGGACGGCTGCGACATCGCCGACCGCCCTCGCTACCCGTTCACCTACCACCGGGGCGATGCGCTCGAATACCTCGCCCATCTGATCGCCACCGGTGAGATCGCCCGGTACCGGCTCGTGCACGCCTCCCCGCCCTGCCAAGCCGGCTGCGCTCTCACTGTCGGCACGAACCACTCGCAGGGCTGGGGCGCCTCGCACACCGATCTCGTGGCGGCCACGCGGCACCTGCTCGATCAGACCGGATTGCCGTATGTGATCGAGCAGCCCAACGGCCGCGCCGAGATCCGCAAAGACGTCTCCCTGTGCGGGGAGATGTTCGGGCTCGGCGTGCTGCGTCACCGCAACTTCGAGCTGGGCCGCTGGGCCACCGCGAGGCCAGCTCACCCCAAGCACCGGGGCTACGTGCGTGGTCATCGTCACGGCGTCCGGCGGGAGGGCCCCTACGTGGCCGCTTACGGAGAAGGCGGCGGCAAAGCCACCGTGTCCGAGATGCAGAGCGCGATGGGCATCACCTGGACCGACGTTCGCGAAGAACTCACCGAAGCGATCCCCCCGGCCTACACCCGGTGGATTGGCACCGCCTTCCTGACCGCCCGGCAGGAGGTGTTCGCGTGAACGACACCGCCCCTCTGGCGGGTCTCGACCCGGCCACCCTCAGCGACGTGCTGAGGGTGGCCGGCGCCGACGACTTCGACCGCTGGCACGAGCAGATCCGCCGTACCGGAGGCTGCTCCGACCCGATCCGCCTCACCGGCGGTACCAAGACCATCGACCCGGCCACCAAGACCGTGCTGCACGCCTACAGCACCGGCCACGAGCCGGGCGGCACCCTCCGACTGGCCTGCGGCAACCGCCGTGCCTCGCGCTGCCCCTCCTGCGCCTGGACCTACGCCGGCGACACCTACCACCTGATCCGCGCCGGACTGGTCGGCGACCCGGACAAGGGCACCCCGCACACCGTGCGCGATCACCCCCGCGTCTTCGCCACCCTCACCGCCCCCTCGTTCGGCCCCGTCCACAACCGCCCGGGCAACCGGCCCTGCCGCTGCGGCCAACGGCACGCTGAAGATGCGTCCGAACTGGGTACCGCCCTCGATCCGGCCACCTACGACTACGCCGGGGCGGTGCTGTGGAACAACCATGCTTCGGACCTTTGGCGCTACTTCACGATCTACCTCCGCCGGGAGATCGCTGCACGGGCCGGACTCACACAGAAGGACGCTCGTGAACAGTCGCGTGTCTCCTTCGGGAAGGTCGCCGAATACCAAAAGCGCGGGGCCGTCCACTTCCACGCCGTGATCCGCTTCGACGGGCCTGAAGGACCCGATACCCCGCCCCCGCCCTGGGCCACCCTGGCTCTGCTCGACGACGCGATCCGTGCCGCCGCTGCCCGTGTCGCAGTCGACGTACCCCCGGCCGACGATCAACCCGCCCGCACCCTCGGCTGGGGCAAACAGCTCGATGTCCGCCCCATCAAGGCGTTCGGAGAGGGATCCGAGATCACCGAACTGGCTGTCGCCTCCTACGTCGCCAAGTACGCCACCAAAGCAGCCGAGACCACCGGCGCCGCTGACGCACCGATCCACTGCCGCAAGTGCCAGGGAACCGGCCACTCCTCCGTGTACGAGCGTCCCGGCTCGCTGCTCAGCCAATGCGCGGGCTGCCACGGCACCGGACTGGGAGAAGACCTTGCCCGCCTGGAGATCTCCGCACACGCCCGACGTCTCATGACCGCCTGCGTCGACCTGCAAGCGCACTACCCCGAGCGCGTGCTAGCTCGCTGGGCCCACATGCTCGGCTTCCGCGGCCACTTCTCCACCAAGTCCCGCCGCTACTCCACCACCCTCGGCGCCCTCCGTCAGGTCCGCGCCGACTACCGCGCCGCCCAACAACGCGCAGCCCTCGGCCTGCCCGACCCCGACGAGAACCCGGAGGCAACCACGCTCACGCTCGCCCACTGGTCCTACGCCGGACACGGCCACACCCCCGGCGAATCCTGGCTCGCCGCCTCAATCGCCCGGGACATACAGCTCAACCGAGAAACAGCCCGCGAAGCCCTGCAAGACCAACTCGACGTGGAAGGAGCCGCAGCATGACGACGACAGTGATCCAACCGAAGTGGCACACGACCAAAGAGGTCGCCGCGATGCTCGGCTACGGCCTCTCCAAGACCAAGATGCTGGTGCTCACCGGCGAGATCCGTTCCATCAAGGACGGGGGGAGCCGCCGCATCCTTCCCCGCTACGTGGATGAGTACGTCGAGCGTCGCGCCCGCCTGGCTGAGGAGGAAGCAGCATGAGCGGCAAGCGCGGCAACGGTGAAGGCTCCATCTACCCGTACAAGAATGGCTACGCGGCCTACGTCTGGGTGACCAAGCCGGACGGCACACGGGCCCGGAAGTACGTCTACGGCAAGACTCGTGAGGAGACACACGAGAAGTGGCTCAACCTCCACGCAGAAGCGAAGAAGGGGCCCGTCGCCACTCGGCACCGCACGGTGTCCGCCTTCCTCACGTACTGGCTCGACTCGATCGTTAAGCCAAACCTCGCCCCCCTGTCGTACGTGTCGTACGAGGGCTGCGTGCGCCTCTACATCGCTCCCTACCTCGGAGCGAAGCGGCTGGATCGGCTGTCTGTCCGGGACGTACGCGAGTGGCTGACCAAGCTGGCGACGGTCTGCCAGTGCTGTGCTCAGGGCAAGGATGCGAAGCGCGCACCGGCACGGCGGCAATGCTGCGCGGTCGGAGACTGCTGCGAGGCGTACCCCTCTCGCCGGGTCATCCAGGCGTCCCGCGATGCCCTGCGGGCTGCCCTGACGCATGCCGTCTCCGAGGAGGAGATCAATAGGAACGTCGCTTCTCTGGTGAAGGTGCCCAAGCCGCGTCGTCGCCGGATCAAGCCGTGGTCGGTCGCCGAAGCCGGTCAGTTTCTCACCGACGCTGCCGCTCGGGATGATCACCTGTTCGCCGCGTGGATGCTGGTTCTCTGCCTCGGCCTGCGCCGCGGTGAGGTCCTGGGGCTGACGTGGAAGTCCGTCGATTTCGATGCTGGCGAGTTGTACGTGGATCACCAGATCCAGCGCGCCGGCCGCGAGATCCTCCACCGCGAGACCAAGACCGAGGACTCGGACGACTTCCTGCCCCTGCCCGCGCTCTGTCTCAAGGCTCTGCGGATGCGTCGGGCCCAGCAAGCCGGGGACCGCAGCGCCGCCGGTGACGCCTGGCAGGACAGGCACGGCCTGATCTTCACCACGAAGTACGGGACCCCGATCGAGCCGGGCAACATGACCCGGATGTTCGCCCTGCGGGCTAGGCGTGCCGGTCTCCGTGTGATCCCGCTGCGGAACACCCGGCACACGTGCAGCTCGCTCCTGGTGGCCCTGAAGGTGCACCCGAAGGTGGCGCAACGCATCCTGCGGCACTCGCAGATCGCCATGACGATGGAGGTCTACGCGGAAGCGAGCGAGGAAGAAGTGCGCTCGGCACTCGATCAACTGTCCGGCGCGATGGACGCCACCGGCTGAGGCGGTTGCTGTACTTCGCTGCTGTACGGGCAACGCAAGAGGCCCCCGGATGATCTCCGGGGGCCTCTTGCCTGTGTGCACTCGGCAGGATTCGAACCTGCAACCTTCTGATCCGTAGTCAGATGCTCTATCCGTTAAGCTACGAGTGCTTGATTTTTCTGTTTTCCGTCTTCGCTCTCCGGCCTTTGGGCCCGTTCGCGGCGACAGGAAGAACATTACATGACCGCCGCCGCCATGTGAAATCCGTTAGCCACACCGCTTGCGACCTGCGTAAACGTGCCTCCCGGCGGGGAAACGCCGAAGCCCCGGTCCAGGGGACCGGGGCTTCGGGATCTTGCAGCGGAGGCGGAGGGATTTGAACCCTCGATGGGATTTAAGTCCCAAACCGCATTAGCAGTGCGGCGCCATAGACCGGACTAGGCGACGCCTCCAGCTTGCACACCTGCGCGAGCGCGGGGTGCGTGCAGATGATGACACAGCCGAGCGGCGTGTCACCAATCGCGGCTTCCACGGTACTAGTCGGGCGGCCCGCAGAGCAAAGCGTCTTTCCGCGCCCGCAACGTCGCGGCGTCAACGGCGTTAGACGCGGTAGAGCCCGTACGTGTTCGCGTACCCGGTATCCCGCACCCAGTGGAGCCCCGTCATGCTGCGCCGTCTCGTCCTCACCGCCGCCGCGTCCCTCGCCGCGCTGTCCGCCGCTCCCGTCGTCGCCCACGCCGACATGGGCTCCCTGCCCCTGTCGACGCCGCTGACCGAGCCGGCCCCCGACCGGCTCACGGTGGAGGTCACCGACGCCGGGGACGGGTACGACGGGACGTACAAGCTGGAATGTCACCCGTCGGGCGGTACGCACCCCCAGGCCAAGGAGGCGTGCTCGAAGCTCGACGAAGGCACGTGGGGCCGTGACACCTTCTCGCCCACGCCCGCCGACTCGATCTGCACCATGCAGTACGGCGGCCCCGCCACCGCGCACGTCACCGGCACCTGGCACGGCCGGCCCGTCGACGCGACGTACAGCCGCAGCAACGGATGCGAGATCTCCCGGTGGAACAAGCTCGTCCCGGTGCTGCCCGACATCGCGCGCTAGCCCCGGCGATCGGTTCTGGCCACAGCCGTGACCGGTTCCCGGCCACGGCTGAATCCGTCCGCCCGCCACCCCGTCGTGACCAGGCGGTACGGAAGCCTCACATCTTCTGCGTGCGACCTCCCTCTCATCCGGCGTCGCGCGCACAACCTCTCCCCGTAGACTCCCTCCCGTGACACGCCGCGGGCCGCGGGGCAAGATGGCCTGGGCGAGTCGGCAAGCAGCAGTAACCAGGGAGGAAGCGTCGTCGTGAGCAGCAGGCCATCCCGAGGCGCTGCTCGCCTCGCAGCCATACTCGACGCGCTTCCGGACGCGCTGGTCCTCGTGAACGCGAACGGGACCGTCGTGAACGCGAACGCGATCGCGCTCGAGGCGTTCGAGACGCCGGGCACCGCCCTCGTGGGGCGCGGGCTCCTCGATCTGTTGCCGGAGTTCGACTCCCGGCTCATTCCCGGATCGATGCGCAGGCCCGAATCCATCGACGAGCGCGGGCGGACCAAGCCGACGCGGATGACCGCGCGGCGTACGGACGGCAGCGAGTTCCCCGTCGAGGTCACCAGCTCGAACCTCGAGGACATCCGGGACGCCTACGACAATTACGGCTACACCGGCGACGAGTTGCTCATGCTCGTCGTACGCGACCTTTCGGGCGCCGTGGACACCGAGGCCGAACTCGCGCGCTCCCAGCGGCAGACCGAGATGATCCTGCGTGCCGCCGCCGAAGGCGTCGTCGGGACGGACACCGACGGACGGGTCGTCCTCGTCAATCCGGCCGCCGCGCAGATACTCGGCTTCCGGGCCAGCGACCTGGGCGGGCAGGAACTGCACAACCTGGTGCTCCACTCGCGCGCCGACGGCGAGCCCTTCCCGTACGAGGAGTCCCCGCTCGCCGACACCCTGCGCTCCGGGCGCAAGCACCGGGTGCGCGGACAGGTCCTGTGGTCCAAGAGCGGCGACCGGGTCGCGGTCGACCTGACGACGGCTCCGGTGCGGGACGGCGACCAGCTCGTCGGCGCGGTCATGACGTTCACCGACCGGCGGCCCTACGACGCGCTGGCTGAGGAGCACGAGGCCGCGCTCGCCGCGCACGCGCAGGAGATGCAGGCCGCGACCGAGCGGCGCACGGAGGAGCTGCGGGCCGCCACCGAGCGGCACGCCGCCGAACTCGCCGCCGCCGCCGAGCAGCGCGCCGAGGAGATCGCCGCCGAGCAGGAGCGGTACGCGGCGCTCGCCGAGCGCGAGAAGGACCGGTTCGAGGAGCTCGCGGAGAGCGAGAAGGCGCGGTACGACGCGCTGGCCGCGCGGCACGAGCAGCTGCTCGCCGTGCTCGGGTCGTCCCTGCGAGGTCCGCTCGACGAGCTGCGGCGCGAGCTGGCGGCTCTCGCCGCCGATGACGCCGGGCAGTTGTGGCCCGAGGCGAATCAGGTCCTTCATCACCTTTCGGCCGGGTACGCGCGCATCACCACCCTCGTCGACAACGTGCTGGGCTTCCAACTGCTCGACTCGGGTGCCGATCAATTGTCGTGCGTGAAGGTCATGCTCGACGCCGTCGTCGCGAGCGGCGTCGAGGGCGCGGTCGAGCTGATCGGGCCCGGACGCGCGCAGTTCGCGGTGCACGCGCCGCCGATCGAGGTCGAGGTGGACCCGGGGCGGCTCGCCACGGCCCTCGCCCACCTGGTCGCCGACGTGGCGGGCATCGACGCCACGGGCAACGCGCGCGCCGGCGCCGCCCCTTCGGCCGTCACCGCCGGTGGGTACGTGGACTCGACCGTGGTCGTGGCCGCCGCTCAGCGCGGCGAGGTCGTGCGCATCGAGGTGCGGGGGCCGTACGCCGGGGGAGACCCGGTGCACGAGCCGATCGTCCGGGGCATCGTGCGGGCGCACGGCGGCGTGCTGCAGACGCACGAGGTGCCGGGGATGAGCGGCACGGCGTACGTTCTTGAGGTGCCGATCGGTGCGGGGGGCGGGGCGGTCTCCGTTGCCCCTGCGGTGGTTGGCGGTGCCTTGGACTCCTCCGCCGGGGCCTCGGACGGGGCCTCTGGTGGAACATCTGGTGGGTCCTCTGGCGACTCTTCCGTCGGCTCTTCCGTCGGCTCTTCCGTCGTGGTGCCCGCGCAGGCTTCTCCCGCCACGGGTGGCGGGAGGCGACGGGCCCGGCGTGCTGCCGGCCCCTCGGTGGACTCGTTCCTGGAGAGCTCGGTTTCCGGGGACGCGACTTCGGGGGGCACCGGCGCCGACTCCCTGGGCGGGGCTGCGCCCAGTGGGACCGGGCGGCGGCGTGGTCGGCGTGCGGCGGAGGCTGAGGCCGCGCAGGCGGCTGAGGCTGCGGGGGCTGCTGGGGCTGCTGGGGCGCAGGCTGCGGTTGCCGCTGAGGCCGCGGCTTCGGTCGAGGCACCCGTTGCTTCGGCGGCGCCCGCGCCGGCCGAGGCTTCTCAGACTTCTGGTGGTACCGGGCGGCGGCGTGCAAGGCCCAGCGTCGCGGAAGGGTCGGCGGGTGCCGCAGGCTCTGCGGGCTCTGTGGGCTCCGTGGTGACCGCCGCCGAGCATGCCGCCGGGTCGGCGGCTCTGGGGCAGACGGTGCCGCCGCAGGGTGTGCCGGTGCCCGCGGGTGGCGTGGCTCCTGCCGGGCAGCGGGCTCGGCGGAGCGATGAGCAGTTGGCGTTGCCGCCCGCTCTGCCTTCGGGTGGTGGCGGGCAGGAGGGTGCTGCCGCCGGGGGTTCCGGGGGCAGTGGCTCCGGGGGCAGTGGTACCGGGGGCAGTGGTACCGGGGCCGGGACGGCTATGGCTGTCGCGGGGTCGCCCGGCTCCACCGGTGACGCGGGCGAGGCCTCGCCCCGGCCGACGGGACGGCGCCGCCGCGCGCTGGCCGCCGCCAAGGAGCGGGCCGCCGCCGAGGAGGCTCCCAGCGGGCGCGTCTTCGCGCTGCCGCCCGCCTCCGCGGACCAGGACGACACGGGTCAGCACGAAGCGGCCCTGCACCACCCCGCCGACGACCACACCCCGCCGCAGCCCCACCCGGCACAGGCGCCGACGGGCCGCCGCCGGTCGCGTCCCGCGGGGGACGCGCAAGGGACCCCGCCCGCCGGTACTCCCTCGCAGCCCACGACGTACGCCGAAGGCACTCCCGCGCGAGGCGTCCACACACCCGGCAGGGGCGTCGCGCTCCCGCCCGAGCGCGGTACGGAGGAGCGGGCCGCGCAGCCGCTGCCCGCCGAGGCCGCGCCCGGCGACCCCAACTCGACGCAGGGGCGCGCGATCAGCGTGCGTACGCTCGGGCAGGGTGTGCCGTTCGGCCAGCAGATCGCCGAGCAGCAGCAGCGCCGCCTCGGGCTCCAGCAGGGCCAGGCTCCGGCCGCGGCACCGCAGAATCCACAGGCACCGCAGAATCCGCAGAATCCGCAGATCCCGCAGGCACCGCAGCCTCCGCTGCCCCCGCAGGCGCCTCCGGCCCAGCAGGCCGCCGGGGCCGCGGGGCCGGTACCGCCGCGGGCGCCTGCGAAGGACCAGGAGCAGGCCAAGGCCGCCACCCCGGCCCCGTCCGCCCCGGCCCCGTCCGCCCCGGCCGCCCCGCGGTCCACCGCGGGGCCTCTGCCCACCGCGGGCCCGCTGCCCGAGCAGGCGCCGGGGCAGTCGCAGTCCCACACCCTCGGCGGTGGCGGCTCGCTCGGCGGCTCCGTCAGTGGCTCGGGGCGTCGCCGCAGGCTCTCCACTCCCCCCGACCCCGCGGCGGACGACCGCCCCGAGGCCGCGGCCCGCCCGCACCCCCAGGCGCAGGCCCACCCGCAGTCCCGGATCGCGTCCTCCAGCGAGGGCACGGGACGCTCGTACGCGATCGGCGCACCGGACGAGGACGCCGACGAGGGCCCGGAGCCGCTGGACGGCCCCGGCGGCGCCGTCGAGGTCGCCAACCGTCCCCAGCCGCAGCCCATGGACGACGAACTGCCGCCCGAGCCGCTGGACAACCCGCGCCGCCTCCTCGTCTGGCCCGCGCCCGACGTCACCACCCAGCAGGCGCTGAGCGACCGCGGCTACCGTCCCGTGATCGTGAACTCCCGCGAGGAGGTCGACGCCCAGATCGCCGCCTTCCCCGCGGCCCTGTTCGTGGACCCGCTGACGGGACCGATCACGCGTACGGCGCTGCAGTCGCTGCGCACGGCCGCCGTGGCCGCGGAGGTTCCCGTGCTCGTCACGGCGGGCCTCGGCCAGGCGACGCGCGAGGCGGCGTACGGCGCCGACCCCGCCGTACTCCTGAAGGCCCTCGCACCGCGCGACAGCGAGCAGCACCCGCCGCGCGTCCTGCTCATCGAGGAGCACGAGGAGATCGCGCTCGCCCTGACCGCGACGCTGGAGCGGCGCGGCATGCAGGTCGCGCGGGCCGAGAGCGACGCGGACGCGGTGACGCTCGCGGCGCAGATGCGGCCGAACCTGGTGGTGATGGACCTGATGCAGGTGCGTCGGCGCAGGGCCGGGATCATCGACTGGCTGCGCGCGAACGGCCAGTTGAACCGCACGCCGCTCGTCGTCTACACCGCCGCCGTCGACCAGACGGAGCTGCCGCGGCTCGCGGCGGGGGAGACGGTGCTGTTCCTCGCGGAGCGCTCGACGAGCACCGAGGTGCAGGGCCGCATCGTGGACCTGCTGGCGAAGATCGGTACGAACTAGGCCTCAGGGCGCGGACATACGGCGATGCGCCGCCCCCCCCCTGTGGGGGAGCGGCGCATCGGTATCGCGGGTGAAGCCCTGCGTCAGAGCTTGGTGACGTCCAGCTCGCCTTCGGCGTACTGCTTGCGCAGCACCTTCTTGTCGAACTTGCCGACGCTCGTCTTGGGCACGGCCGGCACGATCGCCCAGCGCTCGGGCAGCTGCCACTTGGCGATAGTGCCCGCGAGGAAGTCGCGCAGGGCCGCGTATTCGAGGCTCGCGCCCTCCTTCAACACGACCGTGGCGAGCGGACGTTCGCCCCACTTGTCGTCGGGTACGGCGACGACCGCCGCCTCCGCGACGTCCGGGTGGGCCATGATCGCGTTCTCCAGCTCGACGCTGGAGATCCACTCGCCGCCCGACTTGATGACGTCCTTCGCACGGTCGGTGAGGGTGAGGAAGCCGTCGGGGGTGATCACGCCGACGTCGCCGGTCTTCAGCCAGCCGTCCGCGCTGAACTTGTCCTCGGGCTTGAGGTCCTCGCCGCCCGCGCCGCCGTAGTAGGCGCCCGCGATCCACGGCCCGCGCACCTCCAGCTCGCCCGCGGCCTCGCCGTCCCAGGGCAGGTGTTCGCCGCCGGGGCCGACCAGGCGGGCCTCGACGCCGGTCGGGAAACGGCCCTGGGTCAGGCGGTAGCCGAACTCCTCGTCCGTGCCGATGGACTTGGCCGGCGGGCGGGCGACCGTGCCGAGCGGGGAGGTCTCCGTCATGCCCCAGGCGTGGCAGACGCGCATGCCGAGCTTGTCGAACGCCTCCATCAGCGAGGGCGGGCAGGCCGAGCCGCCGATGGTGACCTGGCCGAGCGAGCTGACGTCACGCGGCTTCGCGGTGAGCTCGGCGAGCAGGCCCTGCCAGATGGTGGGGACGGCGGCCGCGTGCGTGGGCCGCTCCGTCTCGATCATCTCGGCGAGCGGCGCGGGCTGGAGGAAACGGTCCGGCATCAGCATGTTCACGCCCGCCATCAGCGTCGCGTGCGGCAGACCCCAGGCGTTGACGTGGAACTGCGGGACGACGACGAGCGTGGTGTCCGCGTCCGTCAGGCCCATCGACTCGCTCATGTTGACCTGCATGGAGTGCAGGTAGATGGAGCGGTGGGAGTAGACGACGCCCTTGGGGTCGCCGGTGGTGCCGGAGGTGTAGCACATGGCGGCGGCCGTGCGCTCGTCCAGCTCGGGCCAGTCGTACGTCGTCGGCTTGGCGGCGATCAGGTCCTCGTACTCGTGCACCTGCGCCTGGATCCCCGCCAGCGGCGAACGGTCGCCGGGGCCCGAGACCACGAGGTGCTCGACGGTCGGCAGCTGCGGCAGCAGGGGCGCGAGCAGCGGGATGAGGGAGCCGTTGACGATGACGACGCGGTCGGCCGCGTGGTTCACGATCCAGGTCAACTGGTCGGCGGGCAGCCGGAGGTTGAGGGTGTGCAGGACGGCGCCCATACAGGGGACCGCGAAGTAGGCCTCGACATGCTCGGCGTTGTTCCACATGAAGGTGGCGACGCGTTCGTCGCCGTCGACCCCGAGGTCCTCGCGCAGCGCGTGCGCCAGCTGGGCGGCGCGTTCGCCGATCTCGCGGAAGCTGCGGCGCTGTGGAGCGGCTTCGCCGGTCCACGTGGTGACCTGCGACGACCCGTGCACGGTCGTCCCGTGCCGGAGGATGCGGGTGACGGTCAGTGGTACGTCCTGCATCGTGCTCAGCACGGCGTCCTCCCGGTGGGCGCGCGGCATTCATCCGGGGCGGCTCCCGAATGACCTACCTGGCAGTAGGGCTCGCCAGATTCTTGCCGCATACCGCACGGTATGTCACTAGGTCGGGAGAAGAAAGGTCCGGCGGAACTGCGACGATCAGCGGACCGGGGTCCGGCGGGCTGCCGCGAACCGGGGCCGGCGAGCTGCCGCGATCAGCGGACCGGGGTGAGCTCCGGGTCCTCGCGCAGCTTGCCGAGCGCACGCGACACCGCGCTCTTGACGGTGCCGATGGAGACCCCGAGCACCTCGGCCGTCTGCGCCTCGCTGAGATCCTCGTAGTACCGCAGGACGACCATCGCCCGCTGCCGCGCGGGCAGCTTCATGATCGCGCGCCACATCGCGTCCCGGAGCACCTGCTGTTCCGCCGGATCCGCGACCGGCGTCACCTCGGGCTCGGGCAGCTCGTCACACGCGAACTCGTCGACCTTGCGCTTGCGCCACTGCGAGGTCCGGGTGTTCAGCAGGGCCCGGCGCACATAACCGTCGAGCGCCCGATGGTCCTCGATCCGGTCCCACGCCACGTAGGTCTTGGTGAGGGCGGTCTGGAGCAGATCCTCGGCATCGCTCGGATTCGCGGTCAGCGAGCGCGCGGTGCGCAGCAACACGGGCTGACGTGCCCGTACGTACGACGCGAACGACGGATACGCCGAAGGACTCGCTGTCCGCGTCGCGGCCTTCGATGCGCTGGTGCACATGGGCACCATGGATACGGTCATGGCTCCACGCTAGAAGCGCCCCCTACTTCTGCGGATCGGCCGCAGGTCCCTAAGAGGTGTCCGCCTCAGGTTGTACGCGGGGTGGTAGCCCCACCTCCTGAAGGTGGAGGAGGCGGAGCGTACCCCTGAGGGTTCACCCCTGAGAGGCCGTACTCCGGTACGGCCCGACGGCCGGGCCCGACGGCCGGGCCCACGGTCCGGCCCGGGTGGTCTCCCGCCCTAGCCGATCCGGGCCACCGGCGCGTGCACGAGGTTCCGGTCGATCTTCAGCGTGCGTCCGCCGTGCCGCTCCTTCACGTTCCCCGCGTACTGGTGGATGCGCCGCTCAGGGTGCCACGCGCCCTTGCTCAGCGCGGGCTCGCGGTACAGGTGGGGCCGCGTGTGCCAGCGCGCGAACCACATCACCCCCGGCAGGTCCCGCACTCCTGCCTTCCGCGCCGCCTCCATGTGCCGTACGCCGGAGCTCGCACTGCTGTAGAACCCCGGTACGTACCCCAGCCTGCGCACCTCGCGGTCCCAGGCCCGCACGAAGGCCAGCGTGCCGTGGGCGCACTCCTTCTGCCGGTAGCTGTACGCCTCCATGTCCAAGTAGAGCGGGCTGAGCCGCCGCATCCCGAGTGCCTTCGCCTTCCGTACCGCGTCACGCCCCTCCCGTGTCCCCTGCCGCACGGGGTACCGGCCCATGCGTACGTGCTTCTTGTGCTTCGCGATGACGCAGGGCGACTGCGAACCGACGTACACCGGCAGCACCTTCCACCCCTGCCCCCGCACAGTGCGCATCCAGGCGCGGTTCAGCTGAGGCTGGCGCTTGCACGCCCGGCCGCGGCCCGCGTAATAGACGCCCACCGCTCCGTAGGCGGAGGCCTTCCAGCGGCGCATCGTGTCGGCGGACGGGGCGAGGCAGGTGTCGAAGGCCTTGCCCCGGAAGGTCGAGACCCCGGCGGGCCACCCAGCCGCACGGCCCTCAGCTCCGCCCCCGGCTCCGGCTCCGGCTCCGGCTCCGGCCCCGACTCCGGCTCCGGCCCCAGTTCCAGCTCCAGCTCCGGACCCAGCTCCGGCCTCGCGGCCCACGGCCTCGGCCCGGCTCACGGCGATGGTCGGCGGTACGCCCTCGGCCAGGGCGGTGAGGGCGACGGCGAGGACAAATCCCATCATCAGCTTTCTGCAACGCATACGCAGAGTGAAGGGCCCGGAGCCCGCGCCACGCACGCGCCACGCCCGGAACACGCGCCGCGTTCAGCCGTCCGCCGCCAGAATCAACCCCGACGTGGGGACACCGGTGCCCGCCGTGACCAGAGTGCGCGCGGCGTCCGGTATCTGGTTCACGGACGTGCCGCGCACCTGTCTGACGGCCTCCGCTATGCCGTTCATCCCGTGCAGATACGCCTCCCCGAGCTGCCCCCCGTGCGTGTTCAGCGGCAGCGCCTCCTCGGCCACGAAGTCCGCCGCCTCACCCGGCTCGCAGAAACCGAACTCCTCCAGCTGCATCAGCACGAACGGCGTGAAGTGGTCGTAGAGAATGCCCACGTCCATGTCCCCGGGCGCCAGACCGGAACTCCGCCACAACTGCCTTGCCACCACGCTCATTTCGGGCAGCCCGCTCAGGTCGTCGCGGTAGAAGCTGGTCATCTGCTCCTGCGCCCGGCCCGCGCCCTGGGCCGCCGCCGTGATCACCACCGGCGGATTCGGCAGATCCCGGGCCCGCTCCACGCTCGTCACGACGATGGCCTGCCCACCGTCGGTCTCCTGACAGCAGTCCAGGAGCCGCAGCGGCTCGACGATCCAGCGCGAGGCGGCGTGATCGGCGAGCGTGATCGGCTTACCGTGGAAATAGGCCGCCGGGTTGGTCGCCGCGTACTTCCGGTCGGTGACCGCCACATGGCCGAAGGCGTCGGGGGTCAGGCCGTAGGTGTGCAGATAGCGCTGGGCCGCCATCGCCACCCAGGAGGCCGGGGTCAGCAACCCGAACGGCAGGGCCCAGCCGAGCGCCGCGCCCTCCGCCGACGGCTCCCTGTGCTGCACGCCCGAGCCGAACCGCCGCCCCGAACGCTCGTTGAACGCGCGATAACAGACGACGACTTCGGCCACTCCGGTCGCCACCGCGAGCGCCGCCTGCTGGACGGTCGCGCAGGCCGCGCCTCCGCCGTAGTGGACGCGTGAGAAGAACGAGAGCTCCCCGATCCCGGCCGCCTGCGCGACGGTGATCTCCGGGTTCGTGTCCATGGTGAACGTGACCATGCCGTCGACGTCGGAGGGGCCGAGCCCGGCGTCGTCGAGCGCGAGGCCCACCGCCTCCACGGCGAGTCTGAGCTCACTGCGCCCCGAGTCCTTGGAGAACTCGGTCGCCCCGATCCCGACGACGGCCGCCTTGCCGCCCAGGTGATCGCGCGTATGTACGCTCATGCCGCGCCCCCCGCCGACGCCTCGCGGTGCGCCCTGCCGGAGACCTTGCCGGGCGCCTTGCCGGGAGGCCCGTTGGACGCCCCCACGGACTTCCCGACGGACGCAGCGCCGGACGCCCCGCCTGGTGGCCCGGCGGAAGCCCCGCCCGGGACCGTGACCCTGACCGTTCCGGTGACGTGCTTGCCGATGCCGTTGGCCCCGACCACCCGCACCGTGGCCGTATCGCCCTCGACCTGCTCCACGGAACCGGTCAACACCATCGTGTCCCCCGGATAGTTCGGCGCCCCCAGCCGTATCGCCACCTTGCGCAGGATCGCCCCGGAGCCGAAGTGGTCCGTGATGTACCGGCCGACCAGGCCGTTCGTGGTCAGGATGTTCATGAAGATGTCGGGGGAGCCCTTCTCCTGGGCGGCCACCGAGTCGTGGTGCACGTCCTGGTAGTCCCGCGACGCGATCGCACCGGAGACGATCAGCGTCCGGGTGACCGGGATGGTGAGCTCCGGCAGCTCGTCCCCGACCCTCACGCGGCCCTCTCCTCCTCCGACATACCGTCCCCCCGTCATCCCGTCCCCTCCTGCGCGCTCGCGGCGATCAAGTCGCCCATCTCCTGCAGTACTTCGCTCCCGCTTCCCAGGTAGGCGTCCAGCTGCCGCCCCCACAGGAAGTGCCGGTGCACGGGGTGGTCGAGGTCGGCCCCCATGCCGCCGTGCAGATGCTGGCCCGCGTGCACGACGCGCTTGCCGCCCTCCGACGCCCACCACGCGGCGGTCAGCGCATGCGTGCCGTACGGCAGTCCCGTGTCACGGCGCCAGGCCGCCTCGTACGCCGTGACCCGTATCGCCTCGGTGTCCATATGGGCGTCCGCTGCCCGGAGTTGGACCCCCTGCTTGGCCGCGAGTGGCCGCCCGAACTGCTCCCGCTCGTTCGTGTGGGCCACCGCGCGGGCCAGCGACCCCGCGCACACCCCGGCCTGTAGCCCGGCGAAAGCTGTCCGCGCGCTCGCCAGGACGTCGTCGTACGCCCCCTCCCCTCCGATCCGCTCCCCGGGAGTCCCGGCCAGGACCAGCCGCCCGGCCGCCCAGGGCGCGGTCAGCTCCACGGGCTCCGCCTCCGCGTCGGCCACCCGCACCCTCCACAGGCTGTGCCCACCCCCCGGCGCGGGATCACGCACCGCCACCAGGACCTCCGTGGCATCCCGCAGCCAGGGCACCCAGGGCACCACCCCGGTCAGCGCCCCGGTCGACCCGCCGGCCGGCGCCCCAGTCGTCCCGTCGGCCGGCGCCCCCTCCGCGGAGGCCACCACGCCGCCCCGCGCCGGGAACGCCCCCGTCGCGACCGCCGTACCGTCCCGCAGCCCCGGCAGCAGCCGCCCCCGCTGCTCCGCCGTGCCGTGCGCCGCCACCGCGAGCAGCCCATAGACACAGCTCGCCGCGAACGGCACCTGTGCCGTCGTCCGCCCCTGCTCCTCGACCAGCAGCACGAGCCCGAGCAGCCCGACGTCCTCCACCGCACCCGGCAGCCCCGCCGCGCACAGCGCCTTCCACAGCTCGGCATCCGACCCCGTGCCCGCCGCCGCGAGTCGCTCGGGTGTGGACAGGTCTCCGAAGATCTCTCCGGCAAGGTCCCGCGCGGCGGCCTGTTCTTCCGTGGGTGTGAAGTCCATGTCAGACCTCGCCCCCCGTCATGCCCTCGACGACCCGGAACACCGGGAGCTCCAATTCCTTGTCCACCTGCTGGAATTCGAGCCGCACCGGCTGACCGATCCGCACCTTGTCGCTGGGCAGGCCCACCACATTGCTGACCATGCGCACGCCCTCCGCCAGGTCGATGAGCCCGACCGCGTACGGGGGATCGAAGGCGGGGAAGGGCGGGTGGTGCATGACGACGTACGAGTAGATCGTGCCCTCGCCGCTCGCCTCGACCGTGTCCCATTCGAGCGACCCGCAGGCATTGCAGCCGGGCAGCCAGGGGAAGCGCAGCGCCTGGCAGCCACCGCAGCGCTGGATCAGGAGCTGGTGCCGGGCCACGCCTTCCCAGAACCCGGCGTTGTCCCGATTGATCACGGGGCGGGGCCGCTTGCCCTGGGGTTTCCGCTGCGCTGGCGCGTACTTGAGAATCCGGAAGCGGTGCGTGCCCGCCGGCTCGCCGCCCGCTCTGACGTCCATCCGGGTCGTGACGAAGTGCCCCGTGCCCAGCTTCGTCGTCTTGCGCTCCGACACCGACTCGATGACCGCGTCGAAGGTGATCTCGTCCCCCGGCCGCAGGGCCCGCAGATACTCCTGCTCGCAGTCCGTGGCGACGACCGAGGTGTACCCCGCGCCGTCCAGGAGCGCGAACAGCTCCTCGTGAGCGGGCGAACGCCCTTGGTGCCCGGAGAGCCCACCCATCGTCCAGGCCTGGAGCATGGTCGGCGGCGCGATCGGATCCGTCCCCGCGTAGGCCGAGTTCGCGTCCCCCATGGCCTCGCACCAGTGCCGGATCATCGGCTCGTTCACCGGGTCCTTGCCCACGCCCGACGTGGCGGCCGCCCGCCCCTCGAACGCCTTCAACGTCTCGTACGAAAGATCGGTCACCGCCGTCCCCTCCGCATCCCGAGGCGCATCGTCGCCACGATCTCCCGCTGCACCTCGCTCACCCCGCCCCCGAACGTATTGATCTGTGCCGCCCTGTTCATCCGCTCCAACTCCCCCTCACCACCCGTGCCGAGCGCCAGGGCCCCAGGTGAACCGGCCCGCACCAGACCGGTCTCGCCCGTGACTTCCTGACATATTCGGTACACCTCCACCGCCGATTCGGTTCCCATGAACTTCACGCCACTCGCGTCTCCCGGCGCCAGCGCGCCCGCCCCGACATCCCCCACCAAACGCCAGTTGAGCAGGCGCGTTGCCGCAATCCGTGCCTGCGCTTCGGCCAATCTCGACCGGACCCACGGAGCGTCAATCCGGCGTTCGCCCGTCACCGGATCGGGTGTACGGGCGAAGGCGAGGGCCGCGGCGTAGAAGTCCTCGGCCTGCATGCCGATCGCGGCGAGCGCCACCCGCTCGTGGTTGAGCTGGTTGGTGATGAGCCCCCAGCCGCCGTTCTCCTCGCCGACGAGATTCGTGGCGGGCACGCGGATCCCGTCGTAGTACGTCGCCGTCGTCGTCAGACCGCCCACGGTCTCGATGGGCGTCCACGAGAATCCGGGGGCGTCGGTCGGCACGAGGATGATCGAGATGCCCTGGTGCTTGGGGGCCTCTGGGTCGGTGCGGCAGGCCAGCCAGATCCAGTCGGCGTTCTGGGCGTTCGACGTGAAGATCTTCTGCCCGTCGATGACCCAGGCGGCCTCCGTCCCCGCGCCTTCGCCTTCCGTCTCCCCCTCGCGCACCGCCCGCGTCCGCAGCGAGGCCAGATCCGTCCCCGCCGACGGCTCGCTGTACCCGATCGCGAACACGAGATCGCCGCTGAGGATGCGCGGCAGGAAGGCGGCCTTCTGCTCCTCGGTGCCGTACTTCATGAGGGTCGGCCCGACGGTGTTCAGGGTGACCATCGATACGGGCGCGCCCGCGCGGTAGGCCTCGTCGAAGAAGACGAACTGCTCGTCGGGACCGCGCCCCTGGCCGCCGTACTCGACCGGCCAGCCGAGGCCGAGCATGCCGTCGGCCCCGATGCGCCGCAGCAGTCGGCGCTGGCCCTCCAGGTCGTTCCCTTCGGGCGGCCCGCCGGGCATCAGATCTCGGAAGTACGCGCGCAGTTCCGCGCGCAGCTGCTGCTGGCGTTCGGTGGGGGCGAGGTGCACGGGGGCGGCCTCTCCTTCGCGTACGGCGTCCGCGTACGGGCGGCGCACCGACGCGCCGCACCGACAATGGTTTCTGACTGTCCGTCAGAAACTGTCGTGGTGTCAAGAGATCACCCGGGATGCGGTCGCCATGAGATCGCCCCACACCCGAGCGCCATGAGGTCGCCCCACACCCGAGCGCCGTGGGATCGCCCCGTATCCGAACGCCGTGGGATCGCCCCGGCTTCGCGAGAGATCACCCGAGGCGGGAGGGCGTACCCCGAACACGCCTGCGCGGCGGTGCAGATGCACCGCCGCGCAGAACGTCACACACCCCATCGAGCGGGCCCCGGGAGGTGTCCCGGAGGGCCGTCACCTCACCAGAGGTGGGTGAAGTTGACGGCGACGTTCTCGTTCGACTGGTCGATCGCCGTGAACGCCGAGCCGTTCACCTGGGCGGTGTTGTTCTGGTTCGAGGCGCCCGAACCGACTGCCTGCTGCTGCGACGTGGACGAGTTGCCGCTGTTGTTGCCGCCGACGCCGCTGCCGTTGACAGTCGCCACGCCGGCATTCGATCCGTCGTTCGCGAAGGAGCCGTTGTCGGCCGTCGCGACACCCGTGAAGAGTGCGGCAGCCAGGGGCAGGGCCGCGGCTGCAGCGATGACGCGGGCGGTACGGATGCTTGCCATGTGAATTCCTCCGTTACGGGGGTACGCACCGGCGACGCGCCGGGAGTACCTGAAGTGCGGCTTGTTCCGGGGCAGTTGGCCGACCGCCCCTGGTGTTCTGCACGACGTCGCGACTCCAGAGTTGCCCACCGAATCCCCGGCGAACCACCCCGGAAGCCCCAATTCCCCCGCAAGCGTGAGTACAAGTCGATAAACATGCTTGGCTCCCACAAAGCCCCTGCTCAGCACCTAAAAACCCGCCCAAACCCAGGCGCCGCACGCGCTGAAGCGTTCCGCCACTTCCTGAAGATCGACGGGCGCGCCCGCGTTTCGTCCGCGCGCCGTGCCGCCCCCTCTTCCTTTCTTCGAACACCTGTACGAAAATGAAGGCATGGCCACCATCGACCGCCATGCCACAGCACTCGTACTCGCCCACGCCCTGTCAGCCGCCGAGCGCGGCCTCGCCGTCATCCCGCTCTCCCGCACCAAGCTGCCGGCGCTCCGCTCCCCCCACCACGAGCAGCCCGAACCGACCCCCTGCCACGGCGAATGCGGCCGCCCCGGACACGGCGTGTACGACGCGTCGACCGACCCCCGCCGCATCCGCGAGCTCTTCGCCGCCGCTCCCTGGGCCACCGGCTACGGGATCGCGTGCGGGCTGCCCCCGCACCATCTGATCGGCATCGACCTGGACACCAAGTCCGGTACGGATGCTCCGGCGGCCCTGCGGGAACTGGCGCTGCGCCACTTGTTCACGATCCCGGCGACGGTCGTCGTGGCGACCCCGAGCGGTGGCCGCCACATCTGGCTCGCGGGCCCGCCCGACGCCGTCGTCCCCAACTCGGCGGGGCGCCTCGCCCCCGGCATCGACATCCGTGGCGCGGGCGGCTATCTCGTCGGCCCCGGTTCGCGCACCGAGCACGGCGTCTACAGCACCGTGGCCGGCACCGCCCATCTCCCGCCGGCGAGCTGCCCGCCCGCACTGCTGCGCCTGCTGATGCCCCCGCCCCGCGTCTACCGCCCCACGCTCCCGCAGGCACCCGCCCCGCCCCAACGGGGCCAGGGCCTAGTCCAGTTCGTGCTCGCCGCGCACGAGGGCCAGCGCAACACCCGCCTGTTCTGGGCTGCTTGCCGCGCCTACGAGAACGGCATCGGCGAGTCCCTGACCGAGGACCTCACCGATGCCGCGGTCCAGGTCGGCCTGACGGAGCGCGAGGCACGCTCGACGATCGCTTCGGCGGCGCGCCTGACGGGGTACGCGTAGAGCCCCCTGAAGGGACGCGGTAAGGGACGCCCGCAATGGCGGACGCCCCTTACCCAGCCTGCACGCTCCCCGGCGCCCCACAAGCCGCTAACCACAAGCCGCCAACCGCCAACCGCTAACCGCTAACCGCTAACCGCTAACCGCTAACCGAGCATCGAACGCACGGCCGCACGGTCGATGTTCGTCAGGGCGCGGACCAGCTTCGGGGTGAGGAAGACGATGGTGAGGCCGACCAGGGATGCCCCGGCGATCTGCACCGGCGACTCCAGGTAGAACGCGTGCTGCTCGCCACCGGAGGTGTAGTCGAACACCCGGTAGCCGGGCCAGTCGAGGTAGCGCGGGAAGACCCAGGTGTACGCCGGAAGGAGCGCGACCACCCAGCCGGTGACCAGGAAGGTGACGCTGAGAACGAAGGACACCACGCGCGACGGGAACATCACGACCTGGAAGAGCAGCGCCCGCCAGCCCGCACCGTCCGAGAGCCGCGCCCGCATCCCCGCCCACGCACCCGCGTCCCGCGGCGCCTTCACGGCAGCGGGCCCGGCGACGTCGAGCCCCAGCTGCGCCCGCGCCCGCCCCCGCTCGGCGGCGCCGAACCCCCGCGCACCGGCCAGAGCGGCCGCGAGGACCGGCAGTCCGAGCACGGTGACGAACAGGCCCAGGCCGAGCGCGAACATCGTCACGGCGAAGGTGAAGCCGACGATGGCGACGGGCAGCGACGTCACCGTGTAGCCGATCTCCCGGTAGGTGGAACCGGAAAACGGTGCACGCCAGAAGCCCGGGGACCCGGCGGAGCGCACGGGTGAAGGAGCGGTGGGAGCGGTGGGAGCGGCTGCGTACGGCAGGGCGCTGGTACTCATGACGGGCCTCGAATCTTCACGGTGGGGAGGTGGTGGGGACGTGCCGTGCTGACGTCCTCAAGGCTCGCGAATCCCGACGGCCCGCGACATACGGCGACCCGGCCTCTCGGGGGTGTCACTGGCACCACCCCCGGCCAGGGTGGTGAGACACGCCTCCACGCGCTCCCCCACACACACGAAGCCCCACACGCCCCCACACGCGAAAGGGTGCCCCTCAATGAGAGGCACCCTTTCGAACAGCAGACTGCCGACTGTCAGCCGTCGAAGCCGAAGCCGTGGAGGGCGGTCCCGTCCCGGTGCCCGCCGTCCGCCTGGCCGGCGGTGGTGATCCCGTAGGGGCCGCCCATGTTGGTGAAGGTCTGGCCTGCGTAGCGGCCCTCGCTGATGGTGGTGCTCGGGTCGTCGGCGACGGCGGTACCGGCGGCCAGGAACCCGGCGACGGTGGCTACGGCGAGGGCAGATGCGATGCGCTTCAACACGAGTTTCTCCTCTGAGACGAATCCAGTGATCTCCGCGGAGAACGACACCTCACTCGGCCCGCACCTTCTCCTAGGCTCGCCGCGCAGCGGCCACGTGGAGTACGGGGTTCATCCATGGCTTAGGCCACCTGGGCTCCAGTCCCCGCGTGCGTGATCGGCCCAGGGCCGGAGGGAAGGGCGGGACGTCACGAGGGCCGGAAAAGAGGAAGAGCCTCCGACCGATTGCGCTGGTCAGAGGCTCTCAACCACTGCGGTGGGTGTGGGATTTGAACCCACGGTGACTCTCGCCACGACGGTTTTCAAGACCAGCCGGTTTCCCACACCCAAAGGGCCTCCGACCTGCACGGGGGCCCGACGCTGCCACGCCCGTAGCCTCACGTTGGCCAGAGGATGGCCACGGGCCTCAGTTTGGGCACTCCGGTCAGGTCAGGCGCGAGCCTCAGTGTCTGCCCACAGCCAAGGGGTCCTCTGGGAGAGAAATGGCGTCCGATGACCTCTGTGCGAGCCAGCCGGACCGACGGTGCGAAGGCGCCTCCGTCCGGACGTGCTTGAACCCCAAACGCTCGTAGTAGGCCTGCAGATCTGTGTTCGTGCGCCAAGTGTCGATACGAACCCACTCGCGTCCCTCCAGCGCGGCAACCCGAGAAGCCCAGTCGACGATGCGAACACCGAGCTGCCTGCCTGCCGCCGATCTCGCCACGATCAGTTTGTAGAGGTAGAACGCGGACTCCGGCTTGTCGTCGTCGTTCCAGAAGTCTCGGTCAATGGGCCCACGGCTGACGGTAGCCAGTGCCGCCCCACTGTCGTCGACGACGACCCAGGCCCGCCCGTCATCGATCGTGGCGTGCCATTTGCTGATGGCTCTCGCGCCAGCCTCGCGGTCATTCCACTGATCTGTGCCTCTCGCATGGAGCCACTGTTCAGCTTCCGTCCGCAGCGCCATGAGCGCGGGTACGTCCTCGGCTGCGGCAGGGCGAAGGTACTCAGTCGGCATCGACTTCATAGAGGATCTTGTGCCTGTCTCCTGGGAGGATCGTGACCATGCAGCGAAGAGGTTTCCCGTCTCCGTCGTAACCAGTCCGGGTGTGCTCCGCGACCGGTGTGGCCGACGGCAGAGCCAGCAGTTCAGCCTCCTTGAGTGTCGGCATCCGTACGGCGATCTCATCGCGGTACGTCGCCTGAACAAGGCCGACGGATGCGAGCACTCCGCCGGGTGCGGACACGTCACGGGGTTCCATGAGCGGGGTGCCGGAAACGAGTTCCTGGGGAAAGTACGAGTCCGCGAGGGCGTACGGCCGGTTGTCGACGTACCGCACCCGCTTGCGCGCCACCGCCAGTCCCCCCTCAGACAGAGCTAGCGCGTCATGGACGTGCTTCGGGGGCTCGACGATCGAGACACTGATTTCCTGCCGAGGGCTCTTGCCCTCATCGGCAACGGCGCTGGCCCATTGGTCACCAGCCGTCCGACCCTCCACGGCAGTGGCGTGACGCTTGCGGCTCTCTAGCGTCGTCCAGTTCCACACGACTGGGGGGTAGTCCTCGCGGACGTACTTCCCCTGCCCTTGCCCGGTCACGACTAGGCCCTCATCGACAAGGGCCCGGACGCCGGCGCGCACGGTTTCACGGCTGTAGCCGTACTGGCTCATCAACTTGGCTTCGCTGGGAAGCGCTTGGCCGCCTTCAAGCTGACCCGAATCGATCTGTTCTCGCAGGTCAGCCGCGATCTCTTGCGCCTTCGTAAGTCCGCGTCGCACGTGTCCCCTCCGTCTCACCGGTCTAACTCCTCCATACAAGTTAGACCAGGGGGCTTGACTCTCCAAGACCGAGTGGGCATTCTCATCTCACGGCACTCCTCCAGACAAGTCGTACGGGGTGTCACGTACAGCAGTACTTGCAGACCAGGAGCCCCGCATCGGACGGGGGGAGGTTTCCCGGCGCCTTGTCAGCCGGAGGGCTTAGACCGAAAGGTCACGTCTCCATACGCCTTCGACAGGCGTGGCGGCTCTACCGCCGCCCGCCCTGAAGGAGACAAACGCATCACTTCACCTTCCGCAGCGTTCCGCGCTGCGGCCGGTTGCCTCCGCTGCTCGTCTCGTACGAGCAGCGCTGAGGGGAGCCGGAACACCCCTTCGTTTCCTGGGAGTCCTTCATGAGCGCTGTTGAGATCGTTTCGTTCGGCTACCTGCACGAGGCCCCGCCCGCCGCGCACCTGACCATCGACCTGCGCCAGCACTTCCGCGACCCGCACGTGTCGCCGGAGCTGCGGTACATGACGGCCGATGACGAGCCGGTACGTACCGCCGTGCTGCGCACCCCCGGCATCACGGACCTGGTGGCGGCCACCGCCACGGCGGTCGCCGCGTTCGCCTCCGGCCCCAGCGCCGGAACGGTCACCGTCGCCGACGGCTGCGCCGGCGGCCGCCATCGGGCGCCCACCTTCGCCCGCGCCCTGGCCGAGCAGCTCACGGCAGCCGGGCACTCGGTGACCGTCTCCCACCGGGACCTGAGCAAGGCCGTCGTGCAGCGCTGACGGCTGCCCGCGTCGCCCGGTGATCCGGGCGGCAAGGGGAGCCGGACAGCCCGTCCGGCCGCTCTGCAACCGAGGAGATCGCTGTGACTGCACGCCACTTCATGAAGCCCGGCAGCATCGACCAGGACGACTTGATCGCCGACATCCAGGCGGACGTTGCCTCCGCGCACGGCGCGACCAAAGCGCTGGAAGAGGCCGGTTCGCCCGGCGCGCAGAGCATGCGCGCTGCCACCGACGGGTTCCTCGACGAGCTGTCGGAGGCCAAGGCCGGTACCTGGCAGCCCAAGCACCCGATCTGAGTCCGCGCACCGTCCCACACCAACCTTCACCGCTCATCCACGCACGCACCTCTGAGATGGAGATACGTCATGGCCAAGCACAACGAGATCCACAACGGCGACGCGGGCAACGTCATCGACGCCAAGAGCGCCGAGGTGATCAGCACCGGCGGCGGTCAGGTCATCAACAACAGCGTCGTCGTCACCGGCGAGAACAGCACCTCGCAGGTGATCAACGGCGACAACCACGGCGGGCTCAACATGACCTTCAACCGCCGCTAGATCGCCGCCCCCGCACGATCGCCCCGATGGTCGCAAGGCTGGGTTCGACTCCTGGCCGGGGCACTGCGGTCGCACTCGCTGACCGCTCCGCCGCGCTCACCGCGGCTTCCTCTCAACGGCGCGCACCCCCGGAGCTGGCACTCCGGGGGTGCTGTTTGGGCCGTTGCCACCTGCTAGGGAGAACACGACCCATGAACCACATCGTCACTGTTCAGGACGCTGTTACCGCCTTCGAGCCGTGGATGGAACCCACGGCCGCTGAGCTGGACGCCATCGAGCAGGAGATGCCCGTCATCCTGGCGGACGTCGACCTGTTGGATGCGCAGATCATCACCCTGGACCGCACACCCAACGAGCTGGACGCCAGGCGCCTGCGCCGGGCCCGCCGCAAGGCCCTCGCCGCCCGCGTGACCCTCGCCAACGCCGCCATCGTGCTGCCGGGGGTGGGCGCGTGAGTGCCACCGAGTCGAAGCTGACGGCCGCACACGCTGAGGTGAAGGCCGAGATCGCCCGCACCGACACCAAGACCAGCCTGCTGCTCGCCTTTGTCGGCGCGCTGCTCGCCGGGACCTGGACGATCGCCAAAGACGCGCCCCTGACTGCCCCCGCTTACGTGGTGGGCGGGCTCGGTACGGCGCTGCTGCTCGCCGCGGCGGGCCTGCTGCTGCGGTCGGTGCGCCCGAACTTGGGCGGCCGTCACGGTTTCCCGCTGTGGGCCACGCTCACGGCCGAGGAGATCAGCGCCACCCTCGCGACGGACCTGAGCGCGGATATCGCGGGTCTGTCCCGCATCGCGGTCGCCAAGTTCACCAGCCTTCAGCGCGCGGTCGACCTGACCCGCGCGGGCGGGGCCCTGCTCATCATCGCCGCGCTCATCGCGGTCGGGGGTGCGCTGTGAAGGCGAAGACGGTGCTTCCGGCCGTCGCGATGACGGCCGTGTCCATGGTGCTCACCCTCGCCGTGGTCGTGATGTGGCTCGGCACGGCGGTGCCGTGGCCGGTCGCCCTGGTCGTCGGTCTCGGCATCGACGGGGGATGGCTGGCCACTCTCGCCTACGAACGGCGCCTCGCCGCGCAGGGCGACCACAACCGCGTGGTGACGGCCGTCGGCTGGTCCTTCGGGCTCCTGGCCGCCGGGGTCCTGGTCGCCCACGGGGTGAGTGCCGAGGACTCCGCCGGTGCGTGGCTGGCGGTGGCGTGGCTGCCGATCGCCGCGAAGGCGCTGTGGCTGGTGCACGGCATGTGGGAGCGGACCGCGCTCACCCCGCACGCGCTGGACGCCATCCAGGGGATTCAGCAGGAGGCGCGCGACGAGGCGGCCGTGGCCCGTGCCCGGCTGCGGTCTGAAGCGGCCACGGAGGAGACGCGGTTGACGGCCGTGACGGCCGCCGGGGCACGCGTCGCCCGCGTCCAGGCCAAGACCGCCCGCACCCTGTCGGGGGCGTGGTCGACGCTGGAGACGGCCCGCAAGGGCGAAGGCACGGGCAAGGCGCTGACCAGCGTGACGGCCTCCGTCACGCCCGGCGTCACGGCCCGCTGGGACCTTCCGATCTGGGGTCCGACCGAGCCGGTTCCGGCCCTGGAGACGGCCGCCCCCGCGCTCACGGATACGGAGCTGGATCTGCTGGTCGACGAGATCCGCACCAGTGAACACCCCGCCCTGTCCTACCGCGACATGGCCGCCCGCTTCCGCGCGTCCGGCCATTCCGCCTCGGAGGTCCGGCTGCGGGCCGCGTGGAAGCGCGTCGCCTGATGGCCACGCTGCCGGTCTTCCGGTGGCACCTGGCCCCGGACGGCTACGCCACCCGCCGCCAACTCCGGGCGCGCGGCCTGCGGCCCGGTGGTCAGTGCGTGGCCGCGCAGCTCGAACGGCCACGCCGCCGCCGCGAACCGCTGGTCGCCTACCTCTACCGCGTCGACCTCGCCAAGCCCATGCGGCCGATGACCCCGGCCCGATGGGCGGCTCTGGCCAAGGCGAACGCTGCGCGCCGCGTGTGCCCCGCCTGCTGCCGCGATGCGGGCTACGTCATCCCTGCATCGCTCGGCTCGTGCGTGCCCTGCGCCTACCCCGAACCCTCCGACTCCCCGAGGAGTGCTTGCCATGGGTAAGCCCGACACCCGCCGCCTGGACCGTGAGATCCAGCAGGCGAACCGCAAGCTGGCCGCCGTCCAGAATCGCGAGATGTGGCCGCTGGAGAGCCGCGAACGGCGCGCCGTCGCCTCCGCCGTCGTCAGCACCTCCGTCAAGGTCGCGCGGCACAAGAGCCCCGACCGCGCCGTGACCAAGGCCGACACCGCCTGGCAGGCGGCCGAGACCCGGCTGATCGCGGAGATCGCCGCGATGCAGACCGAGCGTCAGCGCATCGTCAACGAGAACGCCAAGGCCAAGGCCGCCAAAAAGTCGTCGGGGTGGTGGTGACCATGGCCGCCAAACCGGCGCCTCCCGGTGAGTGCCCGCAGTGCTGGCAGCACGCCCACGACAAGAGCATCCACCGCCGCCTCAAACCGCGCGAGGACTGCACGCCGTGCCTGAACCACATGGTCAACGGCTGCCCCTCCCTCGTGCCCAAGAAGCCCTCCCGCTGGTTCTGAGCGCACCCCGCGCCGGGGCGACCTCGCTTCACGGACGCCCCGGCGCCCCTCAACTTCCCGCCCCGGAAGGGGTAGTCAGGAGTCTTTCCGCCATGGGTGACAACGTCGTTCACCTGCACAAGAACCCCGCCCCACCCGCTGCCGGCACCGCGACCGTGACCACCCTGAGCGTGGTCCCCGAACCTGTCGCCGCGCCGGTCGTGCCGCTGTGGGTGCGCTCCGGACGCGCCCTGCGCCGGATCGCCACCGACGAGCGCACCACGACGGCCGCCCGTGCCATGGCCCGCCACAGCATGTACGTGGTGGGCGGCACGCGGATCGTGGCCCGCCGCACCTGGGACGGCCGCACCGGCTCCCGCTACGAACGCATGCTGCGGGCCGCCGAAGCCGCAGGAAACTATGAGGTGGCCCAGGAGTGGGAGGAGCGCCTTCAGCGCTTCCGCGACGCGCGCCACCGCCGCCGCATGGACCTGCTCCACTCGCCCGTGGATGCGGCCAAGGGCGCCTTGGTCGGCACAGGCATGGGCATCGGTACTCTGGTGGCGCTTGGCATCGTGATGGCCATCAACAACGGCAACATCGCCGACGTCATCACCCCGCTCGCCGCCACCATCGACTTCATCGGCCTGCTCATCCGGATCGTGCAAGTCGTCTGGGGCCCCGCCCTCACGATCGGCCCGTTCCTCGCGCTGCTCGCCCTGTGGGCCGTCGGCCACAAGCAGCAGGCCGCCCCCAACTGGGCACTGCCCGCCAACGTCCGCAACGGCGAGGGTGAGCCGATCACACCGTCCATCGTGGTCAAGGCCCTGCGCGACCTCGGGGTGCCCGCCCTGCGCAATGCCATCAAGGAGATGGGCGACGCAGGCGCCGCCATGCTCGGCCCGATCCGGATCGCCGGATGCGGCGTGGAAGTCGACGTGACCCTTCCCTCCGGGGTGTCGACGATCGAGGTGCAGAACAAGCGGCGCAAGCTCGCGGAGAACCTGACCCGGCACGAGCACGAGGTGTTCATCACCATCCCCCAGGCCGCCCGCACGGTGCGGCTCTGGATCGCCGACAGTGGCGCGCTGGACGAGCCGATCGGGCCGTCGCCGCTGGTCACTGACGAGTCGATGACCGCCGACTACGCCAAGGGCCGCGCCCCCTGGGGCCAGGACCTGCGCGGCGACGCGGCGGCGCTGAGCCTGTATCAGCGCCACCTGCTCATCACGGGCCTGTCGAACCAGGGCAAGACCGTGGCCCTGCGCTCCCTCGCGCTGTGGGTCGCGCTGGATCGGTCGGTGCAGTTCCTGATGGGCGACCTCAAGGGCGTGGGCGACTGGGCCATGTTCGACGGCCTGGCCACCACCCTCATCCAGGGCCCCACCGACGAACACGTCATCCAGGTGACCGAGATGGTTGAGGGCGCGGTGGAGGAGATGAACCGCCGCATCCAGGCCCCGCCCGGCACTGTCTTCCCGGCGCTCATCGTGCTGGTTGACGAGGCGCAGGTGGCGTTCATGTGCCCGGCCAAGGACGACGAGAAGCGCCCCTATGGCGGCTCGAAGGCCAACTCCCGCTACTTCATGGCCGTCCGCAAAATCCACAACCAGGGGCGTGCGGTAAACGTCCTGATGTGGCAGGGCACCCAGGACCCCACCAACGAGAACCTGCCCAAGCTAGTCCGCGAGGGCGCCCACACCCGCGCCTCGCTCGCGCTGGGCACCGAATCCCAGGCGCGCATGGCCTTGGGCGACAAGGCCGTGGACGGCGGGGCCGCGCCGAACCTGCTTCGTCCGGGCCTGGATCAGGGCACGTTGGTCGTTGCTTCGTCCGGGATCGACATCCCGCAGGGGCAGTCGTCCCTCACGGTGCGCACGCACTACATCGACGACGACGCGGCCGAGGCCATCACGGAGCGCGCCAAGGCCCTGCGCGACGGCGTGACCACCCTGCACGCCATCGAACGGGGCGAGGAGCGTGACCGGCTCGCCGACATTGCCGCCGTGCTCGGCACTTCCCCACGGCTGCTCACCCAGGACGTCCTCAAGCGGTTGGCGACGCTCGACAGCGACACGTACGGCAAGTGGTCGTTCATCGACCTCAAGCGCGCCTTGGACGGCACCGGCGCTGAGCCCTACAAGTCGGATGGCCGCATGGTCATCGCCGCCGACCGCCTCAGCCGCGCCCTGAAGAACCGCGAGGGCGACGGTTCCGCTTCCGCCGCGAAGTAGAGGGAGGCAAGCCGCTTCTAGTCAGGGAGGCAGGGAGAACTCCCTGACCGCCTCCCTAACCCGCCTCCCTCGCCCTGACCTGCACAAATGATCGCTCAGGGAGGCAGGGAGGCGCCGCAGGTCAGCCCCCTGAAACCCCCTCCACACGCCACCCGACAGGGGGTGCCTCCGCCTCCCTGCCCCATCCCAGAAGGTATTCCGCATGCATCCCGAGACACCCCCTCAAACCGATACCCCGAGCCCCGGACTGAGCGAAGCCCAGGCCGAAACCGAAGCCCGCCGGATCATCGCGGACGCCTACCGGCCCACCGCCTACCGCGACGACGCTCCCCTCCCCGCCCACGGTGACGCCCCGGCCGTAGCTCAGCCCGGACGGCCCCCGATGAGCCAGGGCGCCACCGATGCCAGCGTGCTCATGCTCGCGGGAGGCACCACCACCGTCATGGTCGGCGGCACCGCCGCCGTGCTCATGTACGTCTCCCAGTTCGCCGACCCGATCGTCTGCGGCCTCGTCTTCGGCGCCCCCACCGCCCTCCTGCTCGCCCTCGCCCGGCTCGTCCAGCGGGCCAAGCCCGCCCCCAACGTCCACCACCACTACCAGGGCCCCGTCTACCAGGACCGGCGCAACGTCCACAGCCGCACGAACGGCGTGTGGGCCAAGACCAACAACCAGCAGTAGCTACGCCAAGGGCGGCCCCCGCATCTCGCCAAAGAACTGGGGCCGCCCTTGTCACCAGCACTCTTCACAGAACTGGAGACCTCCAGCATGACGCAACCCACCCGCATCCGGCGAGACGGCCACCGGCCGTTACTGCTGGACCTGTTCTCCTGCGCGGGCGGCGCAGGCATGGGCTACGCCCGCGCGGGCTTCCGCGTGCACGGCTGCGACATCGCCGACCGGTCCAACTACCCCTTCCCACAGCACCAAGGCGATGCGCTGGAATACCTCGCGTGCCTCATTTCGACGGGCGAGATCGAGCGGTACGCGTTCGTGCACGCTTCTTGCCCCTGTCAGGCAGGGTGCGCGTTGACCGTGGGCACCAACCAGTCCCAGGGCTGGGGCGGTACGCACGTCGACCTCGTGGCGCCCACCCGCGCACTGTTGGAGCGCACGGGCCTCCCGTACGTGATCGAGCAGCCCAACGGCCGCGCGGAGATCCGCAAAGACCTCACGCTGTGCGGGGAGATGTTCGGGCTCGGCGTCATCCGGCATCGCAACTTCGAGTTGGGCGGCTGGAGCATCGAGCAGCCGGCGCACGTCGCACACCGGGGCCGCGTACGTGGCTACCGCCACGGCCGGTACTTCGACGGCCCGTACGTGGCCGCCTACGGCAACGGCGGGGGCAAGCCCACGATCCCAGAGCTTCAGGCCGCGATGGGCATCGACTGGACCGATGTCCGCGAGGAACTGACCGAAGCCATCCCACCCGCCTACAGCGAGCACATCGGCCGCGCCTTCCTCGCCTCCCGCGTGCTGGGGGTGGCGGCATGAGCGAGATCCTGCTGAACGCGGCCCTTGAGGCCGCCGAACGCGGCTGGCACGTCTTCCCGCTCCGCCCCGGCACCAAGCGCCCCGCCCTGCACGGCGAAGCCTCCTGCCCCCGCACCGGCGTCTGCGCGAGCGGCCACCGCAAGTGGGAGCAACGCGCCACCACCGACGCGGACCGCATCCGCGCCACCTGGTCCCACGGCGCGTTCAACGTCGGCATCGCCACCGGCCCCTCCGGGCTGCTGGTCGTCGATCTCGACATGCCCAAGACCAACAGCAGTGCGGACACGCCTTGCGGCGTGACGACCTTCAAGGCGCTCTGCGAGCGCACCGGCCGCACCGTCCCGGCTACCTGCCGGACGCGGACCGCGAGCGGCGGACAGCACCTGTACTTCACCACGCCGCCCGACGTGCGGCTGGCCAATACGGCAGGCACGATCGCCCCGTTGGTCGACACCCGCGCATGGGGCGGCTACGTCGTCGCAGCGGGCAGCACCACCCCCGCCGGCCCCTATGAAGCCGTAGGCGGCCCCGTGGCGGCCCCACTGCCCGGATGGCTGCTGTGCATCCTCAAGCCCGCCCCCAAGCCGTCACAGGCCCCCTCAGTGGCCGTAACGGCACAATCCAGCAGATACGCTGACATCGCGCTCGCCAACGAGACCCGCAACGTCTCCGGGGCCCAACAGGGGGAGCGCGAGGCGAAGTTGTTCGCGGCGGCGCGCGCCCTGGGGCGGTTCATCGCGTGGGGCGACCTGCCCCGATCGTCGGTCGAGGATGCTCTTCAGGGAGCGGGCGAGGCGGCCGGATTGCCAGCGTCCCAGTGCCGCGCGACCCTGCGCAGCGCACTGAACTGGTCAATCGCCCACAACCAGCGTCGCCGGGAAGCGGCATGAGCACGCCACCCCGTCCTCCTCTGAAGAGCATCACCCGCACCCCGTCGGGCCCCTGCTCCGCCGAACCCACCGCACCACGGACGGCCGTGGGCGAGCCGAGGGGCGTCGCCGAAGGCGTCCCCATTGCTGTTCGCCCTGACCCGCCATCCGGTGACGGACGGTATCCCGTGGCGTGGCTGCACATCGTCGCCCCGCGCGGCGCGGTGCCCACCGCGACGTCACGGTGCCTGTGCGGCCGTGACCGCAGCGCCGTTGGCAAGCCCCGCGTGCTCGCCCTCATCGACGACCACGCCGCCCACCGCGAAACCTGCCCGCTCCGCACTCCCCAGGAAGGGAGGGCCGCCGCATGACCGACGTCATCGACGGGGCCGCGCTGCTCGACGAGGTGGAAGCCTTTCACCGCCGCTTCAACGTCTTCCCCCACGAGGCCGCCTACGTCGCGGTCGCCCTGTGGGATGCCCACGCTCACCTACTCGACTGCTTCGACTCCACCCCACGCCTCGCCTTCCTCTCCCCTGAGCCGGGTTCCGGGAAGTCACGGGCGCTGGAGATCGTGGAAACCCTCGTGCCCGACCCCATGACGGCCGTCAACGCGTCCGCCGCCGCCCTCTTCCGGTCCGTGTCCAACCCCAACGGTCGGCCCACGATCCTGTTCGACGAGATCGACACGATCTTTGGCCCGAAGGCAGGCGACAACGAGGAACTGCGCGGATTCCTCAACGCAGGCCACCGCCGCACGGGGGTCACCTACCGGTGCATCGGCGATGGCGGCAACCAGACCGTTCAGGCTTTCCCCTCGTACGCAGGCGTCGCGGTTGCCGGACTCGGGAACCTGCCGGACACGATCATGACGCGGTCCGTCATCATCCGGATGCGCCGGCGGGCCCGCAACGAGCGCATCGAACCCTTCCGCGCCCGCATCCACGAGGCCGAGGGCCACAAGCTCCGTGACCGCCTCGCCCAATGGGCCGAGCACGCACGCGGGTTCGTCATGGGCGCCTGGCCCGACATGCCCGAAGGCGTCAGCGACCGCCCGGCAGATGTGTGGGAACCCCTGCTCGCCATCGCCGACGCGGCCGGTGGCGACTGGCCCGCCAGGGCACGCGAGGCATGCGTGACGTTGGTGACCGCCTCCCAGGCCAACGACAAAGGCAGCCTCGGCGTAAGGCTGTTGACCGACCTACGCGACCACGTCATGGGCGGCATCGACCGCCTGCCCACCATCGCCATCCTGGACCGGCTCAACGCCCTGGACGACGCACCGTGGGCCGATCTGAACGGCAAGCCGCTCGACAACCGGCGCCTCTCCAAGATGCTCGCGGAGTACATGACGGGCGACAACGAACCCATCACCTCCCGCAACATCAAGACCGCCGGAAGCGTCCTCAAGGGCTACTACACCGCCGATCTCCACGACGCGTGGGCCCGCTACTGCCCCCCACCCCCCGAAAGTCCGCTACCTCCGCTACCCGGCACCGAAAACCTGGCCTGACCAGCGATAACGAGGTAGCGGCAAGCCGTGCGGCTTGCCGCTACCTATCCGCTACCGCTACCCCGTCCGCTACCTCCGACAGGCCCTCTGACCTGCGAGGTAGCGGAGGTAGCGGAAGTAGCGGCCCTCAGAGACACGGGGGCCAAGCCCCCCTCCTTCTGTCCAAGGAGTCCATGGCATGGCACGCCCACAGAAGCTCAAGTTGTCCGAAGTCCTCACCGAGATCCGCATGAGCCGCGCCGCCTTCTACCGCATGCGCGCACGTGGCCAGGCCCCCCGCCTCCAAAAACTCCCTAACGGCGAGATCCGCGTGAACCGCGCCGACTTGGACGCGTGGTGGGAGAGCTGCGACCAGCGCGCCGCCTGAATCAACGCCACACCATCAAAGGACCGTTGAGGGGACCGCTTCCGGCGGTCCCCTCCGTCATGAGGTGATCTATGAAGAGCCACAACGTGCGGATCTGGGGCATCCGCCGCCGCGAGAGCAAGTCGGCACCCTTCCAGGTGCGTTGGACCGTGGCAGGCAAGGTCCACCAAGAGCCCTTTGCCACGAAGACACTCGCGGACGCCCGTCGAGCGAAGCTCGTCACAGCCGCTGGCGCTGGTGAAGCGTTCGACGTCGCTACGGGGCTCCCTGCTTCAGAACTCCGGGAGGCGACGTCTCCGACCTGGTACGAACACGCCTGTGCGTACGCGCTCATGAAGTGGCCCAACGCGTCTGCCAAGCATCGTGCTGGCATCGCAGAGGCCCTGACTGCCCTGACCGTGGCACTCGTCTCAACCTCCCGTGGGGCACCGGACTCACTCGTCCTGCGCCACGCTCTTCAGGGATGGGCGTTCAGGGTCACGCTCGGGAACGACGGGCAGCACCGGGCTCTGAAGGATGCCGAGCAGGACATTCCGCGCGATGTCCGCTGCGCCCTGGACTGGGTGTCCGGCGCCTCGCTCAAAGTGATCGAGGTGGCCGAGTCGGACAACATCCGACGTGCCCTAACTGCTCTGTCCAAGCGGCTGGACGGAAAGCGTGCGGCGGACAACACGATGAGGCGTAAGCGGATGGTGTTCAGCAATGCCATGCGTTACGCGGTCGAGCGGGAGGTACTTCCTGCGAACCCCTTGGGGCGAATCGACTGGGCAGCGCCGGACACCACAGATGAAGTGGACTTCCAGTACGTGCCAGACCCACAGCAGACACGACGGCTGATCGACGCGGTACGGGCTGCTGGCGGGCGCGGCCCGCATCTGCACGCGTTCTTTGGCTGCCTCTACTACGCCGCTATGCGCCCATCCGAAGTGGCATCGCTCATGAGGCGGAACTGCAAGCTCCCTGCCGAGGGTTGGGGGGAACTGGTGCTCACGCAGAGTCGCCCGGAAGTCGGTTCGGGCTGGACCGATGACGGCCGCTCGTTCGAGGAACGAGGGTTGAAGCGGCGGGCGCGCAAGGCCACGCGCCCCGTGCCGATCCCGCCCACACTGGTCGCGATGCTGCGTGCACATCTGGACCAGTTCGGCACGGCGGAGGACGGTCGACTCTTCCGTGCAGCCCGTGGCGGTCGGATCAGGTCCACCGAGTACACAGACCTGTGGCAACAGGCCCGAAAGGCTGCGCTCACACCGGAGGAAGCGGCCACGCCGCTCGCAGACGTCCCGTACTCGCTCCGGCACTCCGGGGTCTCGCTGTGGATCAAAGCGGGCGTCGACCCGGTGGAAGTCGCACGGCGTGCCGGTCACAGTCCGGCGGTGCTGTGGCGGTTCTACGCGAAGATCCTTCGCGGCCAACAGACGGTGTCGAACCAGATGATTGATGCCGCTCTGGCCGAAGGCGCCTGACCAGGCTTTATGGTGCCTGCCGCTTGGCCACAGGTTGGCCGCACGCACTGGTCAAAGGTGGGACAACCCGAGTCAGGGTGAGACAGGGTGAACGCAGAAGGGGTGTCCCTCGCGGAGGGGCACCCCTTCTGACCAGTCAATACTCTGACCTGCTGCGGTGGGTGTGGGATTTGAACCCACGGTGACTCTCGCCACGACGGTTTTCAAGACCGTTCCCTTAGGCCGCTCGGGCAACCCACCCCGCACCGCCGCTCAGGCGGTGCGGGGTCAAGAGTAGCGGGTCAGCTCTCGCCCTTGCGTTCGCCCAGGACCACGTCGACCTTGTGCTCCTTGCCGTCGCGCGTGTAGGTGATCTCGACGGTGTCGCCCGGCTTGTGGGTCCAGATCTGGCCGATCAGGGTCGGGCCGCTGTCGATCACCGTGTCGTCCAGCTTCGTGATGACGTCGCCGGGCTTGAGGCCCGCCTTGTCCGCCGGACCGTTCGGGGTGACCGCCTCCGTGCCGCTGGCGCCCTCCTGGGAGATCGTGGCGCCGCCCGCCTTCTCCTCCAGGGCGACCGAGGCACCGATCACGGGGTAGACGGCCTGGCCGGTCTTGATGAGCTGCTGTGCGACGTACTTGGCCTGGTTGACCGGGATCGCGAAGCCCAGGCCGATGGAGCCGGACTGGCCGCCTCCGCCGAGGCCGCCGCCGCTCTCCGCGGGCTTGATCGCGGAGTTGATGCCGATGACCGCACCGCCCGCGTCGAGCAGCGGGCCGCCGGAGTTGCCGGGGTTGATGGAGGCGTCGGTCTGCAGGGCGCTCATGTACGAGCTCTTGCTGCTCGCGCCGTCGCTGGAGGTCACCGGGCGGTCCTTGGCGCTGACGATGCCGGTGGTGACCGTGTTCGAGAGGCCGAAGGGCGCGCCGATGGCGATCGTGGAGTCGCCGACGGCCACCTTGTCGGAGTTGGCCAGGGGGAGCGGCTTCAGGTTCGAGGGCGGGCTCTTGAGCTTGAGGACCGCTACGTCGTAGCCCTCGGCGCGGCCGACCACCTCGGCGTCGTACTTCTTGCCGTCCGAGAACGTCGCCGCGACCTTCCCGCCGTCGGCGGCGGAGGCCACGACGTGGTTGTTCGTGAGGATGTGGCCCTGCTTGTCGTAGACGAAGCCGGTGCCCGTGCCGCCCTCGCCGTTGCCGCCCTGGGCCTCGATGGTGACGACGCTGGGCAGCGCCTTGTTCGCGATGTCGGCGACCGTGCCGGGGTCGCGCTTGAGGTCGGCCGGGGTGTCCGACGCGGACACCGTGGTCGAGCCCGTGCTGTTGTCGTTCCGGTCGGCCGCCCAGAAGCCGATGCCGCCGCCGACACCACCGGCGACCAGGGCGGCCACGAGCACCGCGGCGATCAGACCACCGCGTCGGCTCGCGGGCTTGGGCCCCTCGGGGTGCTGCGCCGCGTACGACGCGCCCCACCCGGAGCCCGAGCCGCCACCTTGGGCGTACGAAGGAACGGCGGGCGGCGGCGGAGGCGGCCAGGCGCCGGCACCGGAGGCGTGCGGGGCGGCGTGCTGGGGCGCGCCCGCGGCGGCACCGGCGTGCGCGGGAGCCTGGTGCGCCGTCGGTTCCTGGGCGGACGCCGCGGGGGACGGCGCCGCGAGGTCGGGTGCGGAAGGGTGCGTCGGCTCGGCGGAAGCAGCGGGAGTTTCCACCGGCACAGGAGGCGCTGACGGGGCCGGGGGTACCTCGGTGCCCTCGTTCTCGGTGCTCACAGCTCTTCTCCTCGGTCCACGCTGTCGTTCTCGGTCACGGCCTGGCTGTGCCCAACTGTGCATCTGTCTGCAGTCAGCTTTTCCCATGGGCTGTCAGGGCACCATAAGCCGATCCTGTGGATCCGGCTCTGTGTGCCAGGTCCGGCTCGGTGTTCGCCACCCCTTGGGCACACCTGCGGGTACCCCGTGATGGCACCATGACGCGGTGACCCTCGCACGACAGCACCAGATCCAGGTCGTCGCCCACCGCGGAGCCTCCGAAGACGCCCCCGAGCACACGCTGGCCGCGTACAAGAAGGCCGTCGAGGACGGAGCCGACGCCCTCGAATGCGATGTACGCCTCACCGCGGACGGACAGCTCGTCTGTGTCCACGACCGCCGCGTGAACCGTACGTCGAACGGCCGAGGAGCCGTGTCGGCCCTGGAGCTCGCCGACCTGGCCACGCTCGACTTCGGCTCCTGGAAGAACAACCACGGTGAGGCCGACGAAGGCCCCGACTGGGAGGACACCTCCGTCCTCACCCTGGAGCGGCTGCTCGAGCTGGTGGCCGAGAGCAACGCCTCGGGGCGCAACGTCCAGCTGGCCATCGAGACCAAGCACCCCACCCGCTGGGCGGGCCAGGTCGAGGAAAGGCTGCTCCTTCTACTGAAGCGCTTCGGTTTGGATTCCCCACCCGCCGACGGCCCCTCTCCCGTACGCGTCATGAGCTTCTCGGCGCGCTCCCTGCACCGGGTACGGGCCGCGTCCCCCACTCTTCCGACGGTCTATCTGATGCAGTTCGTCTCGCCGCGACACCGCGACGGCCGCCTTCCCGAGGGCGTCCGGATCGCGGGGCCGGGCATGCGGATCATCCGCAATCACCCCGGCTACGTGGCCAAACTCCAACGCGCGGGCCACCAGGTGCACGTGTGGACCGTGAACGAACCCGAGGACGTCGAGCTCTGCGCCGACCTCGGCGTCGACGCCATCATCACCAATCGCCCCAAGCAGGTGCTGTCCCAGTTGGGCCGCCGCTAACCGCGACCACGTCGGTTACGGGGTGTGCACCGGCGCGTTCGGTCCGTATTCGATCGTTACGAGTGCGTCACCGCACAAGGATTGGCCGGTTTCCGGTCCAGTCCATTGGGGCATTCACACCGTGGCGTGGGGCGAAGGAGGTCTCGGGGGTGGCGTTGGTGGTGGCACGGGAGGTGCCCGCGTCGTCGAGCATGGCCGTACCCCATGGCCCGGCGGGCGTGGGGGAAGCAAGGCACCGGATGCGCGATCAACTGCGCAGGAACGGAGTGCCGGAATCGGTCGTCGACGATGCTGTACTGATCCTTTCGGAATTGCTCAGCAATGCCTGTCGGCACGGCAGGCCGCTGGGCGAAGGAATGGTGGGCGACGGTGATGTCCGGGCCGCCTGGTGCGTGGACGCGGCAGGCCGGCTGACGGTCGAGGTGACGGACGGCGGCGGCCCGACGCGCCCCGTTCCGGCCACGCCCTCGGTCACCGCGCACGGCGGTCGCGGGCTCAACATCATCACGGCGCTCGCCGACGCGTGGGGCGTGCGTGACGACACCCACGGCGAGGTCACGGTCTGGGCAGCGGTCCACGCCGAGCAGCGTCACGAGGACTTCGCTACGCGCGTCGCGGCCCCGTCGGGCGCGGCGATACCCGACCTGGCGTACGCGGACCCCTTCGACGACCTCGACTGACTCAGGCTGGATCCCGACGCCCCATGGGTGAGCGGCTAGGCTCGCGCCCGTACGCCCAAGACGTACGAAGAGCCACGCTGGAAAGCCGCATCCGGGAGACACCCAAGATGGCCAAGAAGCGCCCTCAGACCAAGGGCAAGCAGCCGCAGCTGACGGACGGGCAGGTCCCTGTCGTCGGTGCCCGCGAACCCTGCCCCTGCGGTTCGGGCCGCCGTTACAAGGCCTGTCACGGCCGGGCCGCCGCGCACGCGGTGACCGAGCTGGTGCAGCGCCCCTTCGAGGGCCTGCCCGGCGAGGGCGACTGGGTGGCTCTGCGCGAGCTCGTCCCGGCGGCGACCGTCGAACTGCCCCTGAAGGACGGGCTGCCGGACGGCGTGCCCTCGGTCGCCCTGGCGACCGTCCTGCCGATGGCCTGGCCCGCGCTGCGCCGCGACGACGGCTCGGTCCTGCTCGGCCTCCAGAACGACACGGCGTCCGGCGACATCAGCCGCGACCTCGCCGACACCCTCCAGCGCGCCCTGACCGCCGAGCCCGGCTCCCCGGTCCAGGCGCGCCGCGCCCCCGCCGACGGGCCGCGCCTTCAGGACATCCTCGACCCCGACGGCGCATTCGAGCCGATCGTGCACGCGGGCTTCGAATTCTGGGTGCCGGACTCGGAGAACGCGTCCACGGAGGTCTCCGCGTCCCTGGAGCGGGCCAACGCCGCCGCGATCCCGACCGTGAAGCTCTCCGGTGTGGACTCCGCGTACTGGTGCGAGACCCCGGACAAGAACCACCTGCGCTGGGTCATGCCGCACCCCGAGGAGCAGCTCCTGGACGCGCTCGCCCGCCTGCACGCGGCCGGCACGTCGAGTCTGGGCGAGGGCACCCGCCTGGTCGGCTCCTTCCGGGCGCACGGTCTGACGGTCCCGGTGTGGGACCTGCCGACCGGAATGGGCGCCGAGGACATCGAGAAGCCCGCCGCGGAGTTCGCCGAGCGGCTCGCGACTGCGCTCGGCAGCGATGCCCCGCTCACGCCGGACGAGCGCCGGGCGCGCGGCGGTCTCACCAACCGCCAGGTGACGCTGAGCTGACCCACCAGTCAGTCGGAGGGGAGGGGTGACTCCTGTCACAACTCCCCGTCGTCGCAGGTGAATCCCTGTCTGGATATCCGAGATCGAATTTGCCCAGAGCAGATCTCTTGTTACCGTTCAGGTAGCCCGGTTGCTGGTGCATCCCCCGTCGCCAGCAACCGGGCCCTTCCATGTCCGGCCCGCCGTACGGCCTGACCTGCGATCTCAACTGGCCGTCGGCCGCGCGGAGTTGCTCCCGGAGCGCAGGAGCAACGGTCCACCACTCCCGTCGGCGAACTCCACCACCGCCGAATAGGCCTCGGTATTCCCCGCCGTACGCTCCCGCGGCGTCTCGCACGCCCCCGGCTCGTCCGCCGCGCCCACCGCGCAGTGCGTCTGGACGGTGCGTCCGCCCGGACCCATAACGGTCAGTACGGCGCTCAGCTCATCACCGGTCGTGTTGCGGTAGTACGTGCGCCCCCAGGTGTCGCGTCCCTGGGTCAGAACACACGTCTGGGCTTCGATGCCCTTGGGGGAGGTGAGTTCGGGTCCGCACTGGGCGGCGCTGTCGAGGCCGAGCCCCCCGAGGAGCGACGAGTCACCCGAAGACGAAGATGAAGTCGAGCCCGAAGACGAAGACGCGCCCTCCGTAGAGGGCCGTTTCGAAGTCGGCTTCTCCGAAGAGGGCTGTTTCGCGTCGGGATCCGGCGCCGCCCCCGGTGCCGCGTCCGCCGACCGCTCCGACGGCCCGGCTTCGGCGTCACCGTCGCCCACAGGCCCCGCGGACGCGCCGGCGAGCGGCAGGAGAACCGTAATGGCCACGACGCCCATGAGCGCGATCAGGCGGGGGTTCATAGGGCCTGACACTAACGACGTTTGATGGGCGCCCGGCTCGCCGCGCGCCCATTTCCCCTACAACTCGGGGGCGCTCACACCCGTACGAGTGAGCGCGTCCACCACCGCGTCCACCACGGCCTCGACATCGGGCACCCACGGCGCCGCCGAGCCGGGCAGCGGAGCCCGCTCCCAGCGCACCGGTCCCTGGCCCGTCCCGGAGGGCGGAAGGGCGAGATATCCGCCCTCTCCGTGGAAGCGCAGCGAGCCGGGCACGAAGTCCTTGGCGTACAGCAGGTCGCCCAACTGCTCCATGGAGTACGGCGCGACGAGCAGGAAGAGGCGGGCGGGGGTCGCCACGACCGGGCCGAGCCTGATGCCCATCTGGTCGAGCGCGGCCAGGGCGCGCGCGCCCGCGATCGCGGGCAGACTGACGGCGCACGGGGCACTGGCGCCGGTGGCGAGCACGATCGGCGCGTCCGGGCGGTTCGTCCACCACCAGCGCACCATGCGCTCGTCGGTCGTCGCGGTCAGCAGACCGGGGTCCAGGGGATGTGCTCCCGGCACCGTGCAGTCGGGGTCGGGGCAGGCGCAGCGGGTGTCGTCTCGCCGGTCGAGCCCGACGCCGGGCACCACGGGCCACTTCCATGCCGTCGCAAAGGTCAGTGCCGCGCCGATCAGACCGGGAATCTGGTCAGACTTCCTGCCGGTGAGCCTGGACAGGAGCCTGCGTCGCCTTCCGAGGATCTCGCGCATGAGCGCTCGTTCCTTTCCGTTTACACGCCGAGGAACACGGCGGGCCACATCACACCATGTGTGGATCACTTCGCTGTGCGTAGAACTGGCGCATCACACCCCAGCCTGCGGCATGGGGAACCCCTAGGGGGCCGAGCGTTAGCGTGGCGTGGGGTGGCGGTGCCTGGCGTTTGCTGTCCCGCGTACTTATTCGCCGCCTCCCCCACGGGAGGATGGGGCACGGTCGTCGTGAGTTAAGACGCCCGGTTCCGTCACCAGGTTCCGGGCTGATCTCAACTGCCCCTGGTCATCACCGAGTACGTACCCATCACGGCCGCTGTGACGCGCCTCCCATGCCTGAGGGCCTGGGAGTGCCCCTTGTTGAACAATCCCAGTCGATCGCAATAGGCCGTCGCCTCAGGCACTTTTGAGCCAAGTTACCAAGATCGCCTAAACGCCACAGAATTCCCACGGACACCAGGAATCCCAGCGGGACAATGCTGGACATCCCCTCATCAGTGCGTGTAGATGTGGAGAACATTGCTAGCGGCGCAGAATGACATGGGGGTTTGCGATGCTATTGAGCAATACGCACCGGCCGGAAAGCCGTCAGCCATGAACGCTCCGCACCTTCCGAAAGTGGCCGGAATCGATTCAACTGTTCCGCCACCAGCCCACACTGTCGCGCCCACCCCACAGGCCCAAGGCGCACCGACCCTCATGATCCAGGACCGGCTCGCGGGCTGGATCTCCGATCTCACCACCCTGCAGGAGCTCACCGAACGCCTGGCCCGCACGGCCACGCTCGACGAGGCCCTGCACGAACTGCTGCGCGCCGGAGCCGGCCTGGTCGGCGCCCGCCGCGGCCTGCTCGTCCTGGAGCCCGCCGACGGGCTCGGGCCCGACACCACCGTCGGCCTCGGCCTCGCCCGCGCCGACCTGGGGCACATCGAGACGGTGCCCCGCGGCGCCACCGCCTTCGGGCGGCTCCTCGACGCACCGCCCGCGCCGCCCGGCTCGGAGACCGGGATCGTCAACGCGGATCTGCTCGCCGACAGCACCCTCGACCCCCGCCACCGCGAGGTCGCCGTCCGGCTCGGCTACGCGGCGAGCTACGCACTGCCCCTGTCCACCGAGGCGGCGGGCCGGATCGGCGCCGCGGTCTGGCTGTACGACGAGCCCGCGGAGCCCGGCGAGCGCCAGCGGCACCTCGTGGGCCTCTACGCACGCCAGGCCGCCGAGCACCTGGCGCGGCTGCTCGAACTCGACCGCGCCCGCACGACGGAGGCCACACTGCGCGAGGAGCTGCTGCCCTCACGGCTGCCGCGGGTCGCCGGGGTGCAGCTCGCCGCCCGGCACCGCACCTGCGCGCGCGGAGGCGGCGACTGGTTCGACGCGCTGCCGCTGCCCGACGCCGCGCTCGGCCTGGCGGTCGGGTCCGTCACCGGGTCGGGTCCCAGCGCCGTCGCCGCGATGGGGCGCCTGCGGGCCTCCTTGCGGGCGTACGCCGTCATGGAGGGCGAGGACCCCGTCGCCGTCCTGTCCGATCTGGAGCTGCTGCTGCGGCTCACCGAGCCCGCGCGGTCGGCGACGGCCCTCTTCGCCTACTGCGAACCGGCGCTGCGCAAGATCGTCCTGGCCGGGGCCGGGCACAGCCCGCCGCTGGTGATCGGCGAGCGGCGCACCGAGTTCGTGGAGACCTCGCTCTCGGCGCCGCTGGGCATGCTCGCCTGCTGGGAGGCGCCGAGCGTGGAGTTCCAGCCGGAGCCGGGAGAAACGGTGCTTCTCTATACGGACGGGCTTCTGCACCGCACGGGCGACCCGATGGACCGGGCCTTCGCACGGCTGCACGCGGCGGCGGCGAGCGTGCCGAAGCCGGTGCGCGACGACCCGGACGCACTCGTCGATCACGTGCTGCGGACGGTGCTGCCGGACGGCCTCGACGCCGCCGACAGCGACGAGGACGTGGTGCTTCTTGCGGCCCGCTTCGAGTGACGCCCCGGGGTCCGTTTCGAGTGACCCCCGCAATACGGCATGTAATGGGCCTTCCGGCACTTGGCCCCCTTCCGTACGCCCGTACGATGGAGGGGGCCCAGTGTCGTACATAGGAGGCAGATCGTGTCGGAGGAGCTCAATCCGGAGAACCCGGAGACCCCGGAAGACCTGGAGATCGAGTCCGAGGAAGAGCCGATCAAGCAGCGCAAGAACGGCCTGTACCCGGGCGTCTCCGACGAGCTCGCCGAGAACATGAAGTCCGGCTGGGCCGACACAGAGCTGCACGACCTGCAGCCGATCGCCCAGGCCGAGCACACCGCCGCCCGCCGTGCCGCGCTCTCCGCGCGCTTCCCGGGCGAGCGTCTCGTGATCCCCGCGGGCAATCTCAAGACCCGCTCGAACGACACCGAGTACGCCTTCCGCGCCTCCGTCGAGTACGCGTACCTGACCGGCAACCAGACCGAGGACGGCGTCCTGGTCCTGGAGCCGACGGACTTCGCGGACGGCACGAGCGGCCACGAGGCCACCATCTACCTGCTGCCGCGCTCCAACCGCGAGAACGGCGAGTTCTGGCTGGACGGCCAGGGCGAGCTGTGGGTCGGCCGCAGGCACTCCCTCACCGAGGCCGAGACGCTGTACGGCATCCCGGCGTCCGACGTGCGCGAGCTGCCCGGACAGCTGCGCGAGGCGACCGGCTCCGTCCGCGTCGTCCGTGGCTACGACGCCGGCATCGAGGCCGCGCTGACCGACAAGGTCACGGCCGAGCGCGACGAGGAACTGCGCGTCTTCCTGTCCGAGGCCCGTCTGGTCAAGGACGAGTTCGAGGTCGGCGAGCTCCAGAAGGCGTGCGACTCGACGGCCCGCGGCTTCGAGGACGTCGTACGCGTCCTGGACAAGGCCGAGGCAACCAGCGAGCGTTACATCGAGGGCACGTTCTTCCTGCGCGCCCGCGTCGACGGCAACGACATCGGCTACGGCTCGATCTGCGCCGCGGGCCCGCACGCCACGACGCTGCACTGGGTGCGCAACGACGGCGCCGTGCGCTCCGGGGAGCTGCTGCTGCTCGACGCCGGTGTGGAGACGCACACGTACTACACCGCCGACGTGACGCGGACGCTGCCGATCAACGGCCGCTTCGACGCGCTCCAGCGGAAGATCTACGACGCCGTGTACGAGGCCCAGGAGGCCGGCATCGCGGCGGTGCAGCCCGGCGCCAAGTACCGCGACTTCCACGACGCCGCGCAGCGCGTGCTCGCCGAGAGGCTCGTGGAGTGGGGCCTCGTCGAGGGCCCGGTCGAGCGCGTCCTGGAGCTGGGTCTCCAGCGCCGCTGGACCCTGCACGGCACCGGTCACATGCTCGGCATGGACGTCCACGACTGCGCGGCCGCGCGCCGTGAGACGTACGCCGACGGTGTCCTGGAGCCCGGCATGTGCCTGACCGTCGAGCCCGGTCTGTACTTCCAGGCGGACGACCTGACGGTCCCGGAGGAGTACCGCGGCATCGGCGTGCGGATCGAGGACGACATCCTCGTGACGGCCGACGGCAACAAGAACCTGTCGGCGGCGCTGCCGCGGCGGGCCGATGACGTCGAGGCGTGGATGGCCGAGCTCAAGGGCTGAGCATTTTGCTGAACCGGGCCTCTTCTTTAAGAAGGGGCCCGGTTTCGTGTTCCCAGGGTGCTGCAGGGTGCTGTCCGGGGCCTAGCGCTCATCCTCGCCCGCCACCTTGGCGGTGCTCAGGGCGATGCGGTTCCAGGTGTTGATGGTGAAGATCAGGGCCAGGACGTGGCCCAGCTCCGTCTCCTCGAACTGCGCCGCCGCGCGGGCGTAGACGTCGTCCGGTACGCCGCCCTGGTGGACGAGCGTGACGGCCTCGGTCAGGTCGAGGGCCGCCTGCTCCTTCTCCGTGAAGAAGTTCCTGGCCTCGCGCCAGACGCCGATCATGTGCAGGCGTGCCTCGTCCTCGCCGGCCTTGCGCGCGTCGGTGGTGTGCATGTGGAGGCAGTAGGCGCAGCCGTTGAGCAGCGAGGCGCGGATCTGGATCAGTTCGACAAGCGCCGGGTCGAGTCCCTCGCGAGCGGCGGCGTCCAGTCCGATGACGGCCTTGAAGGCCTTCGGGGCGGCCTTGGCGAAGTTGAGGCGGGGGGCGTGCGTGTGGGGCTGCCCGGCGGTGTGGGCGGCGGGCTGCGGGGCGCTCTGGGAGGCGGGCTGAGGGGCGATCTGCGTGGCGTTCTCGTTGTTCGTCATGACCATGAATCTACGGGCCGCATAGACCTCGGATAGGGTGCATTTTCATGCCGGAATCATGGGTCAATTTGGCGGAGCGCATCGGGAGCGACCTGCACCTGGAGCTCTCCGGGGCGGGTGGCCGCCGCGCCGTCCTCATCCGCGCGCTGCGCGACGCCGTGCGCGAGGGGCGGCTCGCTCCGGGGACGCGGCTTCCGCCCTACCGCTCGCTGGCCGCCGATCTGGGCATCGCCCGCAACACCGTCGCCGACGCCTACGCCGAGCTGGTCGCCGAGGGCTGGCTGACCGCGCGGCAGGGCTCCGGCACCCGGGTGGCCGACCGGGCGGCGCCTCCCGCGCGCACCCGCGTCCCCAAGCGGGCACCCACCCGGCCCGCGAAACCGGCCCCGCCCGCGTACGACCTGCGCCAGGGCCAGCCCGACGCCGCCTCCTTCCCGCGCACCGCCTGGCTCGCCGCGGCCCGGCGCGCCCTCAACTCGGCGCCGAACGAGGCCTTCGGGCCGGGTGACCCGCAGGGCCGCGTAGAGCTGCGCCGGGCGCTCGCCGGCTACCTGGGGCGCGCCCGCGGAGTGCGCACCGATCCGGAGCGGATCGTGGTGTGCTCCGGGTTCGCACACGCCCTGCGGCTGCTGTTCGGGACCGGGGGAGGCGGGATGCTGCGGGGCCCTTCCCCAAGCTCTCGGCTTCGCTCGAGCAGGGGATACCCCATCGCCGTGGAGTCGTACGGCCTCGGCTTCCACCGCTCGATCCTCGCGACCGCGGGCGTACGGACGGTCCCGCTCGGCCTCGACGAGAAGGGCGCCCGGATCGAGGAGTTGACCGAGGGTCAGCGAGTCCGGGCCGTCCTGCTCACGCCCGCACACCAGTTCCCGACCGGCGGCCCCCTGCACCCGACCCGGCGCGCGGCGGTGATCGACTGGGCGCGTGCCGGCGGCGGCCTCGTCCTGGAGGACGACTACGACGGGGAGTTCCGCTACGACCGGGAGCCCGTGGGCGCGGTACAGGGTTTGGATTCCGAACGCGTCGTCTACATGGGCTCGGTCAGCAAGAGCCTCTCTCCGGGGGTGCGTCTGGGGTGGCTTGTTCTGCCCGAACACCTCATCGACGGCGTACTCGCGGCCAAGGGCGAACGGGAGGCGTGGGCCAGTGTCATCGACCAGCTCACGCTCGCCGACCTGATCGAGTCCGGCCACTACGACCGGCACATCCGCCGCATGCGTCAGCGCTACCGCCACCGCCGTGACCAGCTCGTCGAGGCGCTCGCCGCGCACGCCCCGCACATCAGCCCCACCGGAGTCGCCGCGGGCCTGCACGCCGTCCTTGAACTGCCGCCCGGCACCGAACAGTCCACGGCGAAGGCGGCGGCCTGGCAGGGCCTCGCGCTGGAGGGCCTGGCCGATTTCCGCCACCCGGAGGCCACCATGCCCGCGCCCGACGGCCTGGTCGTCGGGTACTCCACGCCGCCGGAACACGCCTACGGAGCGGCGCTCGACGCCCTGTGCAGGGCGCTGCCGCCCGGGTGAGGCACACCGCGGGTGAGGCGGCCGGGCGGCAGGGAAGAGCCCTCAGGCGCCCTCAGGCACTCCTCAGGCAGCCCTCAGGCCGAGACGAGCGGCGCGTCCTCGCGCCACTTGAGGATCTTGTCGAAGCTGATCACCGCACCGCCCCTGCCTCCCGGCCTCGGGCCGAAGTGCACATGATCGGCGAGCTCCTGGATGAGGTAGAGACCCCGTCCGTGCTCGGCGGTGTCGGACACGGTCTGCGCGACAGGGACGAACCCCGGGCCGGAATCGGCCACTTCGATGCGGCACTTCTCGCCGTCCAGGTACGCCGTCACCCGGTAGGCCCCGGCCGCCCCCTCGGGGGGCACCGCCGCCCCGCCGTGCTCCACCGCGTTGGCACAGGCCTCGCTGAGAGCCACCGACAGGTCGTACGAGACGTCGGGATCCACCCCCGCGGTCTCCATCGTGCCGATCAGCAGCCGACGGGCCAGTGGGACGCTCGCAGCTTCGCGCCGCAAATGGAGAGACCACCACATGCTCATGCTCCAGCCTCCTGGCCGCGGCTCGACATACCGATACGTATTGCCGCAAGCGCCCGTGTATAAGCGCGCACTTGACGTGATGCCGCCCATACGGCGGACGCGCGAACGGCTCGGGACGGTGTAGACACGTCCCCCACAAGGCACTTTCGATGCCCCTAAAGGCACTCATTCGTGGTGGATGGGCATCGATCGGCACCGATCACCATCCATGGGAGCTTGCGGACCTGCCGTATGCGGCGGGTAAGGCCAGTGCGATGATGTTCCGGCCATGACTGCCCCCCACCAGCGCGAAGCGCGCGCCGGAGTCGACCTCCGGCTGCTGAGAGCCTCGGTGTTCGCCGTGCTCTGCGTCGTGCTGTCCGCCGGGGGCCATGTGCTCGCTTCCTGCGCCGCCGTCCCGCTGTGGACGCTCGGCGTCGGGTTCCTCGCCGTCCTGGCCGTCGCGGCACCGCTCGCCGGGCGTGAGCGCTCGCTGCCGGGCATCGCCGCCGCACTGGCTGCCGGGCAGGTGGGGCTGCACGCGCTCTTCGGGGTCGGCCAGCACGGCGGCGCCGCGGGGGCCACCGCCGACACCTCCCTGGTGGAGCAGGCCGCGCGCCTGGTGTGCGGGGCTGGCGCGGCCAATCTCAGCCCCGCCCAGGCCCACCGGATCCTGACGACGGCGGGCGTGCAGCCGGGCGGCGGGGCCACCGGCCACGTCATGCATCACAACGCCCCGGCCACGGCGGCGGACTCCGCGATGGACTCGATGTCGCTGCTCCCGTCGCTTCCGATGCTGCTGGGGCACGTACTCGCCGCCGTCGCCGCCGGATGGCTGCTGCGCCGCGGCGACATCGCGCTGCTCCGCCTCGTACGGCTCTCGGCACATGGGGCGTATGGAGTCGCCGAGGGGGCGCTCGTGCGTTCCCTGCGCGGGGCTGTCGCTCTTGTGTGCGCCCTGCGCGCCGGACTTCCCGGAGCGCCCGACGCGGATTCCCGCGCATCCCGTACAGCGTTCTTCGGACCGCCGAAGAAGCCGCACACCACCGCGCTCCAGCACACGGTGATCAGGCGAGGCCCGCCGGCCGCCGCCGCACTCGCACTCGCTGCCTGACGCGACGCACTCCTACCGCAGCACTACGGAGAGGTGCCTCACGCCCGGCGGCGTCCACGCGCGCGTGCCCGCTCGGTTCGTCGCCGCGCGCACTCTCCCTGATCACCACTGCTGGCCTGATCAGCACTGTTGATCACCACCGCTGAAAGTGGAGTGTTCTGCCATGTCTGTTCTGTCCGCGCTGTCCGCCGTGAAGGCCTCCCGCGTCTCCGTCGTCGGTGGCGTCGCCGCCTCCGCCGTCCTGCTGCTCTCCGTCCCCGCCTTCGCACACGTCAGCGTCACGGCCGAGGGCGAGGCCGCCAAGGGCGGCTACGCCACGGTCAACTTCAAGGTGCCGAACGAGATGGACGACGCCTCGACCAACAAGCTCGAGGTGTCCTTCCCCGAGGACCACCCGCTCGCCTCCGTCATGACGCAGCCCGTCCCCGGGTGGACCGCGAAGGTCACCAAGAAGAAGCTCGACAAGCCGCTGGAGATGCACGGCGAGAAGATCGACGAGGCCGTCTCCAAGGTCACCTGGACCGCCGACGGCAAGGGCGTCCAGCCGGGCACCTTCCAGAAGTTCCCGCTCTCCCTCGGCGCGCTGCCCGAGGACGCCGACGAACTCGTCTTCAAGGCCGTCCAGACGTACGACAACAAGGAAGTCGTCCGCTGGATCGAGCCGCAGCAGAAGGGCCAGGAGGAGCCGGAGCACCCGGCGCCCGCCCTCGCGCTGACCGCACCGTCCGAGGACGGGCACGGCGCCGCCGCCTCGCACGACGACACCAAGGAAGACGCGAAGTCGGACGACAAGAGCGAGTCCGCCTCCTCCGACAGCAGCGACTCCACCGCCCGCGTCCTCGGCGTCGTCGGCATCGTCGTCGGTGCCGCCGGCGTGGCCTTCGGGGTCCTCGCCGGTCGTCGGCGCACCAACAGCTGAGCCACCCTTCGGGCCGCGCCGGGGGCGTTTCGCCTGCCCCCGGTGCGCCCGGGCCCCCCTCACATCTGGGACATTTTCGTATGCGCAAGAAGAAGCTGCTCGCCGCCGCCATGCTGGCCGCGGCCACCCTCACCCTGTCCGCCTGCGGCGGCGGTGACGACAGCAAGAAGCCCGTCGCGGACGTCTCCGTGGAGTCCAACGGCGACAAGGCCGCGACCATCCTCGACAAGCCCTTCGAGAAGCCGGACCTCGTCCTCACCGACACGCACGGCAAGAAGTACGACCTGCGCAAGCAGACCAAGGGCAAGCCGACGCTCATCTACTTCGGCTACACCAACTGCCCGGACGTCTGCCCCCTGACGATGAGCAACATCGCCGTCGCCAAGAAGCAGCTGCCCAAGGCCGAACAGGACGACCTCCAGGTCGTCTTCGTGACCACCGACCCCAAGCGCGACACCCCCGCCACCCTCGGCAAGTGGCTCAAGGGGCAGGACACCGACTTCATCGGTCTGACCGGTGACTTCGACACCATCCAGGGCAGCGCCCGCACCCTCGGCATCAGCATCGAGCCCTCCAAGAAGGAGAAGGGCAAGGTCGTCTCGATGCACGGCACGCAGGTCATCGCGTTCTCGCCGAAGACCGACGCCGGGTACGTGCTGTACGGCGAGGACACCACCGTGGACGACTACACCAAGGACCTCCCCAAGATCGTCAAGGGAGCGACCCCGTGAACCGCCGCACTCTCCTCTCCGGGGCCGTGGCGCTGACGGCGGGGCTCGCCCTCGCGGGCTGCTCGGACTCGTCCGGCGACAAGGACGGCGCCAAGGCGTCGGACAAGCCGGAGCTCAAGGTCTCGGGCGCCTTCATGCCCGAGCCCGCCATGGACACCATGGCCTCCGGGTTCTTCACCGTCACGAACAAGGGCGGCGCCGACAAGCTCACATCGGTGACCAGCTCCGTCGCCCGGAGCGTGACGCTGCACAGCACCAAGGACAACGCGATGAAGGAGCAGAAGTCGTTCGACGTACCCGCGAACGGCGAGCTCGACTTCGCGCGGGGCGGCAACCACCTCATGTTCGAAGAGGTCAAGCAGAAGCCGAAGCAGGGCGACAAGGTCTCGGTGACGCTGCACTTCGAGAAGTCGGACCCGATCGAGATCGAGGTTCCGGTGAAGGCCGCCACGTACAACCCCAAGCCCGGCAAGCACGCGTCGCACTGAGGGACTGATCGCTGATGCAGACCATCGCTCCCCGCTGTGGAGCTCGCTCCGGGGCCACCGCCCGCTTCGGGATAACCCCCGGTGCCGGACGGCTCCTGCTCGTCGTCGCCGTCTTCCTCGGCGCCCTGCTGGCCACGGCGGCCCCCGCTTCCGCCCATGCCGCGCTGACGGGCAGCGACCCCAAGCAGGGGGCGGTGGTCGACACGGCGCCCGCCCGGGTGTCGCTGACCTTCTCCGAGAAGGTCGCCATGTCCGACGGCTCCGTACGGGTGCTCGACCCGGCCGGCAAGCGCGTCGACACCGGCAAGACCAGTGACCTCGGGTCCAACACGTACGGCGTGAAGCTGCACAAGGGGCTGCCCGACGGCACGTTCACCGTGGCCTACCAGGTCGTCTCCGCCGACAGCCACCCCATCTCCGGGGCCTACACCTTCTCCGTGGGCGCGCCGTCCGACACCAAGGTCGCGCTGCCGGACCAGGAAGTGGGCGGCGGATTCGTCGGCGGGCTCTACGGCTTCGCGCGCTACCTCTCGTACGCCGGATTCATCCTCGTCGTCGGCGGGGCGGCCTTCGTCCTCGGCTGCTGGCCGGGCGGCGCGGGCGTGCGGCCCGTGCAGCGCCTCGTGGTGTCCGGCTGGCTCACGCTGACCGCGTCCACCCTGGTCATGCTGCTGTTCCGGGCGCCCTACACGGGGTCGGGGAAGATCGCCGACGCCTTCGACATGGCCAAGCTCGGCGACGTGCTCCAGACGAAGACGGGAGCCGCGCTGGTCTCACGGCTGCTACTGCTCGCCGCCGCCGCGCTCTTCATCGCCGTCCTCTTCGGTGCGTACGAAAAGCGAACCGACCCCAAGGAGCGCAAGGACCTCACCTTCGGGCTCGCGATCGGCGGAGGCGTCGTCGCCGTCGGACTCGCCGCGACCTGGGCCATGGCCGAGCACGCGTCGACGGGCATCCAGGCCGGGCTCGCGATGCCCGTGGACGTCGTGCACCTGATCGCCGTCGCCGCCTGGCTCGGCGGGCTCGCGGCGCTCGTCGTCGCCCTCTACTTCGCGCCGTCGGTGGAGGCCGGGGCGGTGCGGCGCTTCTCGCGCGTGGCGTTCTGCAGCGTCATCGCCCTGGCGGCGACCGGGCTCTACCAGTCGTGGCGGCAGGTCGGCTCGTGGTCGGCGCTCACCGGTACGTGGTACGGACAGCTGCTCCTCATCAAGGTCGGCCTGGTGGTCGTCCTCGTCGGCATCGCCTGGATCTCGCGACGCTGGACGGCGCGGATCGCGGACCAGGCCGGCGACATGGCGCCGGAGGCGGCGGCCGCGGCCGTCGTCGAGAACCGCGCGGAGAAGCGTGCCGGGGCCAAGCGCGTGGAGAAGAAGCCGGTGACGGTGCCCGCGGGGGCCGCCGGAGCGGACTCCAAGCGCTCGGCCCAACTCGCCCGCCAGCAGGCCGCCATGAGCACCGCCCGCGAGAAGCGGATCCGCGACGCGGACCCCAACCGGTCCGGCCTGCGCCGCTCCGTGCTCGCCGAGGCGGGTGTCGCCGTGGTCCTGCTCGCCATCACCACGGTCCTCACCTCCACCGAGCCGGGGCGCACGGAGGAAGAAGCGGCCGCTTCGCAGACGGCCGCCGCCGCGCAGCGGTCCGGACCGCTCACCCTCAAGATCCCCTTCGACACGGTCTCCGACGACGGCAAGGGCACCGTGCAGCTCGACCTGGACCCGGGCCGCACCGGCAGCAACGAAATGCACATCTTCGTGAAGCGGCCGAACGGCAGTGCCTTCGACATCCCCGAGGTGAAGGTCTCCTTCACCCTGAAGTCGAAGGACCTCGGCCCGCTGCCCGTCGCCCCCGACCACATCGCCACCGGACACTGGAGCTCCAGCGGGGTCCAGATTCCGATGGCGGGCGAGTGGAAGGTCGCGGTGACCGTGCGCACGTCCGACATCGACCAAGTGACCGTGAACAAGAACGTGCAGATCGGCTGAACGGAACCACCATGGCGGACAACGGGATTTCGAGGCGGCGGCTGCTCGGCACCGCCGGTGCCACCGGTCTCGCGCTCGGCGCGGCGGGTGGTGCGGCCGGGTACGCCGCGGCGCCGTCGGACACTCCCGAGAAGGCGGCCTCGCTGGCTTCCCTTGGCGCGGACACGGTCATGTTTCACGGGAAACATCAGCCGGGCATCACCACGCCCGTCCAGTCCCGCGGCCATCTGGTGGCCTTCGACCTCGCCGCGGGCGCGGGCCGCAAGGAAGCGGCGGCCCTGCTGCGCCGCTGGTCGGCGACGGCCGAGCGGCTGATGGCGGGCAAGGCCGCACAGGGCGAGGACACGGACGTCGCGCGGGACGCGGGTCCCTCGTCCCTGACCGTCACCTTCGGCTTCGGGCACAGCTTCTTCGGGCGCACCGGCCTGGAGGAGCAGCGCCCGTCGGCGCTCGACCCGCTGCCGGACTTCTCCTCCGACCGCCTCGACAAGGCGCGCAGCGACGGCGACCTGTGGGTGCAGATCGGCGCCAACGACCCGCTCGTCGCCTTCCACGCGCTGCGTGCGCTCCAGAAGGAGGCGGGTGACGCGGCGCGCGTGCGGTGGCAGATGAACGGCTTCAACCGCTCGCCCGGCGCGACCGCGCAGCCCATGACGACCCGCAATCTGATGGGCCAGATCGACGGCACGAACAATCCGAAGCCGTCGGAGGACGACTTCGACCGGCGGATCTATGTGCCCGCCACGGGTGACCCGTCCTGGATGGCGGGCGGCTCCTATGCCGTCGTACGCCGTATCCGGATGCTCCTCGACGACTGGGAGAAGCTCGGGCTCAAGGACCAGGAGGCGGTCATCGGGCGCCACAAGGCGGACGGCTCGCCCCTGACCGGCGGCACGGAGACCACCGAGCCGAAGCTGGAGAAGGCGGGCGCGGACGGCAAGTACGTCATCGCCCTCAACGCCCACGCCCGCATCACCCGGCCGGACCAGAACGGCGGCTCCGCGATGCTGCGCCGCCCGTTCTCGTACCACGACGGCTTCGACAAGGGCGGCGAGCCGGACGCGGGGCTGCTCTTCGTGTGCTGGCAGGCGGACCCGCTGCGCGGCTTCGTGCCGGTGCAGCGCAAGCTCGACCGGGGGGACGCGCTGTCGGAGTTCATCCGGCACGAGGCGAGCGGCCTCTTCGCGGTGCCGGGCGGGGCGGCGAAGGGCGAGTACGTGGGGCAGCGGTTGCTGGAGGGGTAGGGCTGGGCCCGGTCTCGTATGTACGTACGTGGGGCGGGCGCCGCTTCGTGAGACGCGTGAGCCATGCCACGGACAGGCCATTAGGGTGACGGTATGTCGGCGATGCGCTACACCTATCTCGGCCCCGAGGGCACCTTCACCGAAGCCGCCCTCCGCACGCTCCCGGAAGCGGCCACCAGGGAGCTCGTCCCGATGGTGTCCGTGCCGGCCGCGCTGGACGCGGTCCGTAGCGGTGACGCGGCTGCCGCGCTGGTGCCGATCGAGAACTCCGTCGAGGGCGGCGTCACCACCACCGTCGACGAGCTCGCCAAGGGCGAGCCGTTGATGATCTACCGCGAGGTCGTCCTGCCGATCGCCTTCGCGCTGCTGGTGCGGCCCGGCACGCAGCTCAAGGACATCAAGACGGTGACCGGCCACCCCGTGGCCCAGCCGCAGGTCCGCAACTGGCTCGCCGCGAACCTCCCGGACGCCCTGTGGGAGTCGGCGGCCTCGAACGCGGACGGCGCGCGCCTCGTCCAGGAGGGCCGCTTCGACGCGGCCTTCGCCGGCGAGTTCGCGGCGGCGACGTACGGCCTTCAGCCGCTGGTCAGCGAGATCCACGACGCGGCGACGGCCGAGACCCGCTTCGTCCTGGTCGGCCGCCCGGCCCGGCCCGCCGCGCCGACCGGCGCGGACAAGACCTCGGTGGTCATCTGGCTCGGCGACGACCACCCCGGCGCCCTGCTCGAACTGCTCCAGGAGTTCGCCGTACGCGGGGTCAACCTGATGCGGATCGAATCGCGGCCCACCGGCCAGCGCATCGGCAACTACTGCTTCTCCGTGGACGCCGAGGGCCACATCACGGACCGCCGCGTGGGCGAGGCGCTGATGGGCCTCAAGCGGATCTGCCCGCAGGTGCGCTTCCTCGGTTCGTACCCGCGTGCGGGAGTGGCGCCCGCGGACGTCCGGCCGCTGCGCCCGGGGACGACCGATGGCGAGTTCCTTGCGGCGTCGGACTGGCTGACCCAGTGCCAGGACGGCCGGTTCTGAGCGGTCTTACCTGCTGATTTACGTTGTCCACAAAGTTATCCACAGGCGCGCTTCTCGACCTGGGGACAAGTCGACAACGAAGCACGACATGGTCGACAAATCGGCCTACAACCCACAAGTCCGTCCACAGTCCCGCACGTCACCCCTCGTCCACCCTTTTCCATTGATCAACTCTTTGGGGCGAACCATTTCCACTCGAAAGTGGGTGTGAGGGTGGTTTGGGACGGGAATCCTTCGCCGTGCATGCGGCTTTCGGAACGATCTCTTCCGGCATCCACAGATCTTTCGCACAGCCTGTGGATAACTTTTCCGGAGGGGATATTCCTGTGGACAACCCGGGTCCCAAGTCCCGCTCCCCACAAGGGGATCGGGTCAAGGCGGCGCGTCCCCTCTGCCCCATTTCGGGGAATGGCACCCTTTTCATTGACCCGGAAGCCGAAGATCCGGCGAAGGGTGCGACAGCTGCGCGAGGGGCGCACGACGACTGCCCGGTGGCTCATTTCCGTCGCGCCGCTTTCGGGAATTCCCATTCCGGCAAATCGGTCATAACGCTACAGAGTGGAATATCGAGTCGAGAGCCGGAACCTCTCGACGGTAGCCTGGTGGGGTGATTGACCTTCGCCTGCTCCGTGAGGACCCCGACCGTGTTCGCGCCTCCCAGCGCGCCCGTGGAGAGGACGTCGCGCTCGTCGACGCCCTGCTCTCCGCCGACGAGCGGCGCAGGTCGTCCGGGCTCCGCTTCGACGAGCTCCGTTCCGAGCAGAAGGCGCTCGGCAAGCTCATCCCCAAGGCCTCGGGTGACGAGAAGGCCGAACTCCTGAAGAAGGCCGGCGAGCTGTCCGCCGCCGTCAAGGCGGCCAACGCCGCACAGGACGAGGCCGACGAGGAGACCAAGCGCCTCCTCGGCCAGCTGGGCAACCTCGTCCACCCCGACGTCCCGGTCGGCGGCGAGGAGGACTTCGTCGTCCTCGACACCATCGGCACCCCGCGCGACTTCGCGGCCGAGGGCTTCGAGCCCAAGGACCACCTGGAGCTCGGCGAGATGCTCGGCGCCATCGACGTCGAGCGCGGCGCGAAGGTCTCCGGATCGCGCTTCTACTACCTCACGGGTGTCGGCGCGCTGCTCGAACTGGCCCTGGTGAACGCGGCGATCGCGCAGGCGACGGAAGCCGGGTTCATCCCGATGCTGACGCCCGCCCTGGTCCGCCCGCGCGCCATGGAGGGCACGGGCTTCCTCGGCCAGGCCGCCGAGAACGTCTACCACCTGGAGAAGGACGACTACTACCTGGTCGGCACCTCCGAGGTCGCGCTCGCCGGTTACCACATGGACGAGATCATCGACGCCGACAAACTGCCCCTGCGGTACGCGGGCTTCTCGCCCTGCTTCCGCCGCGAGGCCGGCACGTACGGCAAGGACACCCGCGGCATCTTCCGCGTGCACCAGTTCGACAAGGTCGAGATGTTCTCGTACGTCGACCCGGCGGACGCGGAGAACGAGCACCAGCGGCTCCTGGAGTGGGAGAAGCAGTGGCTCACCGGCCTCGGCCTGCCGTTCCAGGTGATCGACGTCGCCACCGGTGACCTGGGCTCCTCGGCCTCGCGGAAGTTCGACTGCGAGGCGTGGATCCCGACGCAGGGCAAGTACCGCGAGCTGACCTCCGCGTCGAACTGCGACACCTTCCAGTCCCGCCGTCTGTCGATCCGCATGCGCGAAGAGAACGACGGCAAGAAGGTGACGCAGCCGCTCGCGACGCTGAACGGCACGCTCTGCGCCGTCCCGCGCACGATCGTCGCGCTCCTGGAGAACCACCAGCAGGCCGACGGCTCCGTGTGGGTGCCCGAGGTGCTGCGTCCGTATCTGGGGGGACGAGAGATCCTGGAGCCCATCGCCAAGTGAGCCACCCTGCTCCTGCCACCCCGTCCTTCCCGTACAAACTCGTCGCGACCGACCTCGACGGAACGCTCCTGCGCTCCGACGACACGGTCTCGGCGCGTACGCGCGACGCGCTCACCGCGGCCACCGCGGCGGGCGCCGCGCACATCATCGTCACCGGCCGTGCCGTGCCGTGGACCCGGCACATCCTCGACGACCTGGGCTACGACGGCCTCGCGGTGTGCGGGCAGGGCGCGCAGGTCTACCACGCGGGCGAGCACCGGCTGCTCACGTCGGTCACGCTCGACCGGCAACTGGCGGGCATCGCCCTGGCCAAGATAGAGGCGGAGATCGGCCCGCTGGCGCTGGCCGCGAGCCGTGACGGCCTCGACGGCGAGGTGATCGTGGGCCCTGGGTACGTGGTCCAGGACGGCCCGCTGCCCGCCGTCCCGTTCACGGACGTCGCCGAGCTGTGGTCGGCTCCGCTGAACAAGGTGTACGTCCAGCACCCGGGCCTGAGCGACGACGAGCTGGCCGCGGTGGCGCGTCAGGTGGCCGGTGGACTGGTCGGCGTGACGATGGCCGGCGAGGGCATCGTCGAACTGCTGCCCCTCGGCCTCTCCAAGGCGACGGGCCTGTCCCTGGCGGCGCGCCGCCTGGGCGCGAAGGCCGCGGACACGATCGCCTTCGGGGACATGCCCAACGACATCCCGATGTTCGGCTGGGCGGCACATGGCGTGGCGATGGCCAACGCCCACGAGGAACTCAAGACGGTGGCGGACGAGGTGACGGCGTCGAACGAGGACGACGGCATCGCGGCGGTCCTTGAGAGGCTCCTCGGCTGACCCTGGGGGCTTCACGCCCCGCACGCACTGAGCCGGCCACCGCGTTTCGGTGGCCGGCTCAGTGCGATGTCGGGTGGGCGGCCCGCGCAGTGAAGTGCGCGCTCGAAGCGGCCGCCCCGGGCATCTCCCCCGTGGGCGGGGCTCGACGGAGCGAGTGACTACTCCGGAGCCTGCCGCGGGATGCCCTGCCGGGAACTCGACGGACTGGTGAAGGACACGTCGGCTCCTCTCCCCGTAGGCGGGCGCCAGGGTCGTGGCGCGGTGACACAACTACTGTGCCCGCGCCCCGAGTTGCCCGCCACTCAATTAATCACTCCTCCCCGGCCAGCGTCAGCGAGCGCAGCTTCTGCCCGGCGTACCAGGTGGCGAGGACCGTGACGCCGACCAGCAGCACCGTGGCGACCGGGAGTCCGACGTCCGAGGTGACCAGGTCGCCGCCCGCGGTCTTCTGGGCGACGGCGAGCGACCACTGCTGGACGCTGAGCGTGCGCGCCCCGGAGACCAGCGACCCGAAGAGCGCCTCCCACACGAGGGCGTAGACCAGTCCGAAGACGACCGCGTGCCGGGTGATGGTGCCCAGAAGCAGGAACATCGCGGCGTACGCGATCGAGGCGACCAGGGCGGCGATGGTGTAGGCCACCGCGATCTGCTGGCCGTTGCCGTTCAGGATCATGCCCGCGATGAACGTCGGGACCGCGGAGAAGGCCATGGTCACGGCGATGGCGACGGTGAGCTTCGTAATGATGATCGTGGGGCGCTTGACCGGCTTGGAGAGGAGATAGACGACGGAGCCGTCGTCGATCTCCGGGCCGATGGCTCCGGTGCCCGCGATGACGCCGATGATCGGCACCATCGTGGCGAGCGCGAAGCCGCCCAGGAGGTCGGATGCGACCTGGTCGTCGGCGCCGCTGAATCCGCGGACGGCTGCGGCGATGACGATGAGCAGGACGGGCAGGGCGAAGAGGATCAGCGCCCTGCGGCGGCCGAGCAGGGCCCGGTAGGTGAGCCGGGCGACAGTGGGGTCGTACACGATGGCTCCCTTCAGGCCGCGACGAGATAGGAGAAGACCGACTCGAGGGACTCGTCCGAGGGCGAGACCGTGAGGAGCCGGATGTCGTGATCGCGGGCGATGCGTGGCAACAGGGCGGTGAAGCGCCCGAAGTCGATGGCTTGGATGCGCAGGGCGCCTTCCTTGAGGTCGACTTCGATTCCTGCCGTCGACGGGTCTGCGATCAGGGCTGCGGCCAGGGCGCGGTCGTCGCTGGAACGCACCAGGTAGCGGTGCGGGCGGTCGGTCATCAGGCGGCGGATCTTGCGGAAGTCACCGCTCGCCGCGTGCCGGCCGGCCACGATCACCTCGATGTGCGAGGCCAGTTGCTCGACCTCTTCGAGGATGTGCGAGGAGAACAGGACCGTGCGGCCCTCGTCCCCCATGCGCCGCAGCAGGTCCATCAGCTGCATGCGCTGGCGGGGGTCCATGCCGTTGAACGGCTCGTCGAGCAGGAGCACGGACGGTTCGTGGACGAGGGCGGAGGCCATCTTCACGCGCTGGCGCATGCCCTTGCTGTACGTCGAGATCTTGCGGTCCTGTGCGTACTCCATCTCGACCGTGGCGAGGGCCTTGTGCGCGGCCCGCTCGTCCAGGCCGTGCAACTCGGCGTTGGCGACGACGAATTCGCGTCCGGTGAGGAAGTCGTACATCGCCTCGCGCTCGGGGACGATGCCGATGTCCTTGTAGATCTGTTCGTTGCGCCAGATCGGCTTGGCGTCGAGGGTGACGCTGCCGGTGGAGGGGGCGAGGAAGCCGCCCATCATGTTGATGAGGGTGGACTTCCCCGCGCCGTTCGGACCGAGGAGGCCGGTGACGCCGGGGCCGACGTTCATCGTGATGTCGTTGACCGCCACCACGTTGCCGAACCAGCGGCTGGTGTGGTCGATGTTGATGGTGCTCACAGCCCGACCTTTCGGTAGCGGCGCAGCAGTGCGCCGTAGCAGCCCGCGATGAGGGCGAGGACGACGATCACGTAGACCACGCCGGTGCCGGACGAGGGGCCTTCCCCTCCGGGGAAGGCGGAGGTCGCGCCGAGGAACGCGGTCTGTACGCCGTCGATGAGCGTGATCGGCGAGAAGAGGCCGAGCCAGGCGATGGCGTCGGTGCTGCCCTGTTCGTAGGCGATGGCCTGGACCGTGGACACCGCTCCGTAGCTGATGGTCAGTACGGCGATGACGGCGGCGATCCCGAAGCCGCGGCGGGGGGTGATCGCCGAGACGACGAGGGCGATGCCGGAGAAGAGGAGCGAGAGCAGCGCCACGGAGACGAGCCCCTGGCCGAAGCCCTTCGTCTGGTCCACGAAGTCGAGCTTGGCGAGCAGCGCCCCTACGTAGAGGACGAGCAGCGGTGCGGCCGTGAGGACGAAGAGGGCCGAGGCCATCGCCGCGAACTTGGCGCGTACGTAGTCGCTGTGCTCGATGGGACGGGAGAAGTAGAGGGGGACGGTCTTGAAGCGGAGGTCGCGGGAGACCGTCTGGGGGGCCTGGGCGGCCAGATAGAGACTGATCACTGCCTGCAGCACGATCGCGTAGCGGGTGTAGTCGAGGGGGAGGTCGTTCGCCTTGGTGGTCACGGCGACCGCCACCATGATCGCGGCGGGGACGCACATCACCGCGAAGAGGATCATGGGCAGGACCTTGGACTTGGCCGAGCGGCCCAGCCCGTACGCCCCGCGCAGGCTCTGCGAGAAGAGCGAGCGGCGTGCATAGGCGCGGCCCAGGCGCGGGCCGTCGTAGTTGCGATAGCCGATGTTGTGGATCTGGGTCTGTTCGCCGGCGCGTGCCGGGGTCTGCTCAACCGCCATGGCGGACCGCCTCCTTCCGCGCTTCCTGGTCGGACTGTTGAGACCCTTCGGACGGCTCGGACTGCCCGGACTGCCCGGACTGCCCGGTGGTCTGCTCGGCCTGCTCGGACTGGAAGACCTCTGCGATGTGGTGCCTGCGCTGTTCCATCCGGACCAGGCCGAGGCCGAGGTCCGCGACGAGGTCGCGCACCAGGTCGTACGTCTCGTCGCCGTCCGCTTCGAGGAGCACGGTGTGACCGGCACCGGGCAGGCCGCTTCCCTCGTGGGTGGCGACCCCGCGTCCCTGCAGGGCCTCGCGGAACACCTTGGTGCCGTCGGGGTGCTCGTCGGTGTCCGTCACCTCGACGGCCAGCGTCGTGGTGGTCTGGGTGAAGTCGGTGGTGGAGCTGGACCGCAGGAGCTTGCCGCCGTCGATGACGACGACGTGGTCACACGTGCGCTCCAGCTCGCCGAGCAGGTGCGAGGTGACCAGGACGGAGATGCCGAAGTCCGTGTGGACGCGGCGGATGAGGCCCAGCATCTCGTCACGGCCCACGGGATCGAGGCCGTTGGTCGGCTCGTCCAGGAAGACCAGGTCGGGGTCGTGGACGAGGGCCTGCGCGAGCTTCACGCGCTGCTTCATCCCCGTCGAATAGCCGCCGATGGGGCGATAGCGCTCCTCGTACAGACCGACGTGCCGCAGGGTGTCCGCGGTGCGCTCGCGGGCCGCCGTGGGCGGCAGTCCCGACATGCGCGCCATGTGGACGACGAATTCGGTGGCCGACACGTCGGGCGGCAGACAGTCGTGCTCGGGCATGTACCCGACGCGTTCACGGATCTGGCCGCCACTGGTGGCGACGTCGAGGCCGAGCACGGCGGCGGTGCCCTCCGTGGCGGGGGACAGACCCAGCAGGATCTTGATCAGTGTGGACTTGCCGGCTCCATTGGCTCCGACGAGTCCGGTTACACCGGGCCCGATATCCATGGAGAGCCGGTCAAGCGCGGTCACCCTCGGGAACCGCTTGCTCAGGCTTTCGGTCGCGATCACAGTCACATTTCGAAGGTAGTGGCGCAGGCCACATCAGGCGTCAGACCAGGGTGCTGTCCTCGCCTCACTCTCGGGTATTACGGGCCCGTAGGGGTCGTCCTGAGGTCGCCCCCTGGGGGATACCCCGCAGTTTCCACCCGAGTCGGGCCCGGCTGGTACGCAGCTATTGACGTAGCCGCTGAGCATTGTCACATTCATCAGTGTCAAGTTACGGACGCGTACTGCGATGGACCGGACACGGACGGACGGTGGCATGACCTCAGCAGTGGCAGGTGAACTCTCCGCGGAACTGCGGGGGTTCAGGGAAGTGCAGACCCTCGCGTATGAATGCGCGGAGGCGGTCGCGGCGCAGCTCAAGCCGGGTGTGACCGAGCGCGACGCGGCGCGGATGCAGCGTGAGTGGCTGCGGGAGCGAGGCGTGCGGGACTGGTTCCACCTGCCCTTCGCCTGGTTCGGGGACCGCACGGCGTTCGTGAACTTCCGGATACCGCTGCAGTTCTTCCCCACCAACCGTCGGCTCGAGCCGGGGATGCCCTTCATCCTCGACATGGCCCCGGTCTACAAGGGATACACGGCGGACATCGGCTACTCGGGCTGCCTCGGCCTCAATCCCGTGCACGACAAGCTGCTCGCCGACCTGGAGGCGCACCGCGAGCTGCTCCTGCGCGAGGTGCGCGAGCGTCGCCCGCTGCGCGAGATCTATGAGGACGTGGACCGGCTCATGGTCCGCCAGGGCTATGCCAACCGCCACCGCGCATACCCCTTCGGCGTCATCGCGCACAAGATCGACCGCGTCAAGGAGCGCCGCCGGTCGCCGCATGTCTTCGGCTTCGGCACCCAGTCCCTGAAGGGGCTGGCGAGCGACGCGCTCCATGGCCACCGGGACGGCTGGTCGCCGCTGTGGTCGCCGTACAAATTCTCCGACCACCCGCCCCAGCCGGGGCTCTGGGCGGTCGAACCGCACCTCGGATTCCGGGGTACGGGCGCGAAGTTCGAGGAGATCCTGGTCGTCACCGACTCCAAGGACCCCGAGCAGAGCGCGTTCTGGCTGGATGACGATCTGCCGCATGTGCGGCGCTGGGCTGAGGAGAGGGCCGCCGCATGAGCACGGAAGGAATCACCAAGGGGATCAAGGGCGCCCGCGAGCGCTGGGTGCGCACGGGCGGAGTGGAGCTGTGCGTCGCCGAGCTGGGCGACCCGACGCAGCCCACGGTGCTGCTCGTGCACGGCTATCCGGACTCCAAGGAGGTGTGGGCGGACGTCGCCGAGCGTCTCGCCGACCGCTTCCATGTCGTGCTCTACGACGTGCGCGGCCACGGCAGGTCGACGGCTCCGCAGCCGCTGCGCGGCGGCTTCACGCTGGAGAAGCTGACCGATGACTTCGTGGCCGTCGCCGATGCGGTGAGCCCGGACAAGCCGGTGCATCTGGTGGGCCACGACTGGGGTTCGGTACAGGCCTGGGAGTTCGTCACGGTCAAGCGCACCGAGGGGCGCATCGCGTCCTTCACCTCGATGTCGGGGCCCTCGCTCGACCACTTCGGGCACTGGATCAAGAAGCGGATGACCCGGCCCACACCGCGCAAGGTCGGCCAGCTCCTCGGCCAGGGCGCCAAGTCCTGGTACGTGTACATGCTGCACACGCCGGTGCTCCCCGAGCTCGCCTGGCGCGGACCGCTCGGCAAGCGGTGGCCGAAGATCCTCGAACGCATGGAGAAGGTCCCCGCGGGCGACTATCCGACGTCGTCGCTGCCCTCGGACGCCGCGCACGGAGCATGGCTCTACCGCGACAACGTCCGCGCACGGCTGCGCAGGCCCCGCGCCGACGCCTACGCGCACGCCCCCGTGCAGCTCATCACGCCGTCCGGCGACATCTTCCTGTCGGAGAAGCTCTACGACGAACTGGAGCTGTGGGCGCCGGAGCTGGTGCGCCGCAGCATCCCGGCCAAGCACTGGGTGCCCCGCACCCGGCCCGACCAGCTGTCGGCCTGGATCACGGACTTCGTCACCAGCAACGAGGACGGGGTGCCCGCCAACGACAGTGTGGCCACCGGCAAGCACGCCGATCGCTTCGGCGGCCAGCTGGTCCTGGTCACGGGCGCGGGCAGCGGCATCGGCCGTGCCACCGCCTTCGCGTTCGCCGAGGCGGGCGCGCGCGTGGTGGCCGTCGACCGGGACGCGGAGAGCGCGGCACGCACGGCGGAGATGTCCCGTCTGATCGGCGCCCCCGAGGCCTGGGGCGAGACGGTCGACGTCACCGACGAGCAGGCCATGGAGAAGCTCGCCGAGAAGGTCGCCAGGGAGTACGGCATCGTCGACGTCCTGGTGAACAACGCGGGGATCGGCCTCTCCGGCTCGTTCCTCGCCACGAGCACCGAGGACTGGAAGAAGGTCCTGGACGTCAATCTGTGGGGCGTGATCCACGGCTGCCGGCTCTTCGGCAAGCAGATGGCCGAGCGCGGCCAGGGCGGCCACATCGTCAACACCGCTTCCGCGGCGGCCTATCAGCCCTCCAAGGCGCTGCCCGCCTACAGCACCTCCAAGGCAGCGGTCCTGATGCTCAGCGAGTGCCTGCGCGCGGAGCTGGCGGGTCAGGGCATCGGGGTCTCCGCGATATGCCCGGGCCTGGTGAACACGAACATCACGTCGACCGCGCGCTTCGCCGGCGTCGACGCCGAGGAGGAGAAGCGCCGCCAGAAGAAGGCCTCGCGCCTGTACGGCCTGCGCAACTACCCGCCGGAGAAGGTCGCCGACGCGATCCTGCGCGCGGTCGTCAAGAACCAGGCCGTGGTCCCGGTCACCCCGGAGGCCCGTGGCGCCCACCTCATGTCCCGCTTCACGCCCAAGGCCCTGCGTGCGATCGCCCGATTGGAGCCGCCGCTGTGAGCACGGAGAAGAGCACCGGCACGAACACCGAGGAGCACTACACGATCGTTCCGCGCCGGGTCTCGTTCGACTGGGAACGGACGCCGCTGCACTGGATACCGGACGAGCCCACCGCCACCCACGTCATCAACGTGCTGCATCTGCTTCTCCCGGCAGGGGAGCGGTGGTTCGTGAAGGTCTTCAAGGAAGGCCTGCCCCTGATCACCGACCCGGCGCTGCTCAAGGACGTCAAGGGGTTCATGGGCCAGGAGGCCACGCACAGCGTGCAGCACGCGCACGTGCTCGACCACCTGGCGGCGCAGCGGCTCGACACCGCGGCCTTCACCAAGTACGTCGACTTCCTCTTCGAGAAACTCCTCGGCGAGAGCCCGCCGTTGGGGGCTCCGATACCGACGCAGGAGTGGCTGCGCTTCCGTCTCGCGGTCGTCGCGGCGATCGAGCAGTTCACGGCGGTCCTGGGGAACTGGGTGCTGCACGCCGAGGGCCTGGACCAGGCGGACGCCGACGCGGTCATGCTCGACCTGCTGCGCTGGCACGGCGCGGAGGAGGTCGAGCACCGCTCGGTCGCCTTCGACATGTACCAGCACTGCGGCGGCGACGGCTTGCCCCGCTACGCCCGCCGCATCGCCGGCATGGCGGTCACCGCGCCCGTGATGCTGTACCTGTGGGTCTGGGGCACCGGCTATCTCATGCGCAGGGACCCCCAGCTCGCGGGGCGCATCCGTTACTCCCTCACCGAGCACAACAAGGCGGTCAGAAAAGGCCTGCTGCCCTCCTGGCAAGAGCTCGGTGCGGCCATACCCCGCTACCTGCGGCGGTCGTACCATCCCTCGCAGGAAGGCTCGCTGCGCAAGGCCGTCGAATATCTGGCGGAGTCACCCGCGGCACGGGCCGCGGCCGCTGCGGTCGGCCGAGCGGCCATCGCCTAGCACGAGGTTCTACGGAGGCGGGGAGCGTGGACGAGCAGTCGGGCGCGGGGCAGAGGCCGGTGGATCAGCACGGCACCGAGCACAGGCCGGTGGAACACCACAGCACCGAGCACAGGCCGGTGGAGTACCGCATCGAGGACCTGGCGCACCACAGCGGCGCCACGGTCCGCACGATCCGCGCCTACCAGGACCGCGGCCTGCTCCCCCGGCCCGAGCGGCGCGGCCGGGCCAATGTGTACGGCGATGCGCATCTGGCCCGGTTGAGTCAGATAGCCGATCTGCTCGACAGGGGCTACACCCTGGCCTCCATCAAGGAGCTGCTCGAAGCCTGGGACGCGGGCCGGGGGCTCGGCGGTGTCCTGGGGCTGGCCGCCGAGGTCGACGGCCCGTGGACGGACGAGAAGGCCGACCGGATGACCCGGGCGGAGCTGGACGCGGCGTTCGGCGGCGATCCGGACGAGGCGGCGGTGGCCGACGCGATCGCGCTCGGCGTGCTGGAACCGATGCCGGGTCGGGACGACGAATTCCTCGTGCCCAGCCCTCAAGAGCTGGCGGTCGCAGTGGAGTTGCATGCCGCCGGTGTTCCGTTGTCCGCAATCTCCGGTCATCTCCGGGAGTTGAGGGGGCAGGTCGAGCACATAGCCTCTCGTTTCCTGGAGTTCACGACCGAGCACGTCTTCGCGCGCTTTCTCGGCCATCACCCGCCGAGCGAGACGGAAGCGGCGGAGGCAGCCGCTCTCGTGCGGCGCCTGAGGCCGCTCGCCCAGCAGTCCGTCGACGCCGAACTGGCCCGTGCCATGCGTCTGTTCGCCACCCGCCATCTCCAGCACCACCTTGCGTCGGGACAGCCCGCTCAACGTACGAACGAGGCTCTTCCGGTGGCACTGCCGGCGTCGACAATGCAGGCCGTGGAGGGGCTCGTTGGGCGGGAGAACGCTGCCGCGTTCATCGCCGCGGCCACTGAACGCGAAGTGCAGGCCAGGACATTGGACTCACTTGCCGCAAGTCACAGCAATAGGGGATCTGTTGACCAAAAGCCCTAAATGAGCTGGGTGTTGTCCACAGAATCGCCAATTCCCCTGTGGATAACTGGACTTGGCTGTGGATCAAACCTGTGGACGAAAAGTCGTGGATGAAAAGTCGGTGGACGAAAATCGAGTGCGGGAAGAACGGCTCGGAGCGAGGCTGAATGGATGAATAGAGAACCCCCCTCCGGCGCTCCCTCTGCCGCTCGCCCCGACGACGAAGCGCCCTCCGCCGAAGCGGCCGCCGAGCGACGCACCGTAAAGGTGTCGAAATACCTCTCCAGGCACCTGCGCCACGAGCCCGCGAGAATCGGTATCGCGCTCGACGAGAGCGGCTGGGTGGAGATCGACGCCCTCATCGCCGCCGCGGCGGCGCACGGATTCCGCTTCACACGTGCCGAGCTGGAGCACGTGGTGGCCGTGAACGACAAAAAGCGCTTCGCCGTGGAAGGCGGCCGGATCCGCGCCAGTCAGGGCCACTCCGTCGCCGTCGACCTCGATCTGCCCCCGGCGGCCCCGCCCGCGTACCTCTTCCACGGCACGGTGGGCAGCAATGTGCCCGCGATCCGCGCCGAAGGCCTGCGGCCCATGAACCGCCATGCCGTGCACCTCTCGCCCGACCGCGAGACCGCCACCCGCGTCGGCGCCCGCCGCGGGCGGCCCGTCGTGCTCTCCGTGGACGCGGGCGCGATGCACCGCGACGGACACGTGTTCCAGGTCAGCGCCAACGGCGTCTGGCTCACCGCCGCCGTGCCCCCGGGCTACATCCGTTTCCCGGACAAGCACTGACCGCTGCGGAAGAGCACCTCCCCAGGGCCGTCCTCACTCCGGCTGACCAGCGGATTCCGGTGAAAGCCCGAGCCGCCCGCGGGGCATACGCTCTGATACATGAGTTTGCGTCTGAGTACCGTGATCCTGCCTGTCCGTCGTTGGCACGAGGGCGGCAAGGAGCGTTGGCAGCGGGCCGAGGAGCTGGGATTCCACACCGCGTACACCTATGACCACCTCTCCTGGCGGACCTTCCGCGACGGGCCCTGGTTCGGCGCGGTGCCGACCCTGACCGCCGCCGCGGCCGCCACCGACCGGCTGCGCCTGGGCACCCTGGTCACCTCGCCGAACTTCCGGCACCCGGTGACCCTCGCCAAGGACCTGATCACGCTGGACGACGTGTCCGACGGCCGCATCACCCTCGGCATCGGCGCCGGCGGCAACGGCTTCGACGCCACCGCACTGCTCAAGGCGGGCGAGGAGCCCTGGACCCCGCGCGAGCGGGCCGACCACTTCGGCGAGTTCCTGCCCCTGCTCGACCGTCTTCTCACCGAAGACGTCGTTTCGTACGAGGGCGAGTACTACTCCGCATCCGAGGTGCGCAACATCCCCGGCTGCGTCCAGCGCCCCCGGCTGCCCTTCGCGGTGGCCGCCACCGGGCCGCGCGGCCTGAAGCTCGCCGCCCGCCACGGGCAGGCGTGGGTGACCACGGGCGACCCGAAACTCTTCGAGAACGGCACTCCGGAGCAGTCACTTCAAGCCATCCGCGGCCAGGCCGAGAAGCTGGCCACGGCCTGCGACGCGATCGGCCGTGACGTCGGCGAGCTCGACAAGATCCTGCTCACCGGCTTCACCCCGGACCGCCCCCTGGACTCCTTCGACGCCTTCGTGGACTTCGCCGGCAACCACGCTGAGCTGGGCTTCAACGAGATCGTTCTGCACTGGCCGCTGCCGGGCACGGATTTCGCGGCCGACGAGAAGGTCTTCGAGCGGATCGCCACGGAGGCCCTGGTCCAGCTGGGAGACCACACAACAGGGGCGTAAAGGCACTCAGATGTGCGCCCCAGCGCACGCCCGTGCACGCATATGCGGGACAATCGATGGCGTGACCTCAGCTACCCCACGGCCCAAGACCCCGGCCGCATCCGTCCCCCACCGGCCCAAGGCCCGGCTGATCGCCACGGACCTGGACGGCACCCTGCTGCGTGACGACAAGTCCGTGTCCGACCGCACCGTCGCCGCACTCGCCGCCGCCGAACGGGCCGGGATCGAGGTCTTCTTCGTCACCGGCCGCCCGGCCCGCTGGATGGACGTCGTCAGCTCGCACGTCCACGGCCACGGCCTCGCCATCTGCGGCAACGGCGCCGCCGTCGTCGACCTGCACGACGGCTCCGGCGGCCACCGCTTCGTGAAGGTGCGGGAACTGCGGCGCGAGGACGCGCTCGACGTCGTGCGCCTCCTGCGCGCGGCGGCCCCCGGCACGTCCTTCGCGGTCGAGCGGACCGGCGGGCTGCACCACGAGCCGACGTACCCGCCCCTGCACCTGGAGCCCGGCGAGAGCGTCGCCCCCGCGGAGAAGCTCCTCGCCGAGGACTCCGACAACGCCACCCAGCCCATCCTGAAGGTCCTCGCCTTCCACCCCGAGCTCGCGCCCGACGCGTTCCTCGTCATGGCCCGCGCGGCCGTGCGCGGGCAGGTCGAGATCACCCGTTCGAGCCCGAGCGCTCTGCTGGAGATCAGCGGCCCGGGCGTCTCCAAGGCCAGCACCCTGGAGCTGTGCTGCGCCGAGCGCGGCATCACGCCCGCGGAGGTCGTGGCCTTCGGGGACATGCCGAACGACATCGAGATGCTCACCTGGGCGGGCACGTCGTACGCGATGGGCAACGCGCACCCGGACGTGCTCGCCGCCGCTTCGGGGCGCACGGTCGCCAACAACGAGGACGGCGTCGCGGTCGTCATCGAGCGCATCCTGAGCGAGCAGCAGGAGCGGTAGCCCTCTCGCGGGAACACCCCCTCTCGGGAGCACCTCTCTCGGGAGCACCGCTCCCGAGAGAGCCCCTCGTGGGAGCGGCCCCTCTCCCAAGAGCGGGTCAGAGCCGCACACCCCGCTCGTCCAGCCACTCGGCGGGGTCCACCCCGGACCCCAGATGCGGCGTGAGCCGTACCTCGAAGTGCAGGTGCGGCCCCGTCGAGTTGCCGGTCGTGCCCGCCTGCCCGAGCCACTGCCCGGTGCGCACCCGGTCCCCCTGGTCGACGGTGACGGCGGCCAGATGCGCGTACTGCGTGTAGTAGCCGCCCTCGTGCGCCACCAGGACCTCGATGCCGAAGCCTCCCCCGCACGACACGGACACCACGCGGCCCTCGCCGACCGACCGCACCGGCGCCCCGATGCCGACGGCGAAGTCCTGCCCGGTGTGCCGGTGCGACCAGCGCGCACCGGCACTGTCGAAGCCCGCCGACAGCTCGTACGTCTCCACGGGCGCCACCCACGCGCGCGTGGAGTCCGTCTCCGGCTGGTCCAGGCGTACGGCGCCCCTGCACTGCCCGGCGGCGACCGACCGGTCGGCCTCGCCCTGAAGCGTCCACTGCGCCGACTCCAGCTTGCTCTCGATCCCGCGCTTCAGCTTCGCGAGGCCCGCGTTGCGCCGGTCCAGGGTGCGTTTGGCGCGGTCCGCCGTGCGCTTGGCATCCGCGAGCCTGGTGGCGGCCCGCTGGGTCTTGGTGACGGCGTTCGTGACGGCGAGATCCGCCTGCCACATCAGCCGCTGACCGCGCATCAGCTCTTCGGGGCTGTCGGCGAGCAGGAGTTGGGCGGTCTGGGGCAGGCCACCGCCGCTGCGGTACTGGGCGCTGGCCATCCGGCCGAGGTCCCCGTGCAGCACGTCGACCGCGTGACGCTCCTTGGTGAGGAGTCGGTCCAGTTTCCGGACCTTCGCGCGTTGCGCTTCGGCGGCGTGCCGACCCGCTTCGTAGCGCACGGTCGCCGCGGACGCCTCCTCGTAGAGGCGTGCCACTTCGGCGCTCGTACCTGGCCCATCTCCGGACCCGTCGCCCGGCTCCTCGGAGGCATCGGCGGGCGTGGGGCACAGGAGCGCGCACAGCAGTACCGACACGGTGAAGAGCGGGTGGTGGATACCGCGGTGGCTCAAGCGCATGTCAGGGATCGTTGCCCCGCCGCCGTCGCCGGGTCCTGCCCGACTCGTACACCCGGGGCACCCGGTGCCCCGAACAGCCCACTGCCGTACGGCCGAACAGGGCTCTCCGGAGAGGCCTGTTCAACAGCGGCCGCCCCGAACAGGGCCCCGGGGAGGCCGGTTCAACAACAGCCGCTCCGTGGAGACCACTTCAGAGCCGCCCGTAGAGACCACTTCCGAGCCGCCCCGTAGTGACCGCTTCAGTACGGCGCCTGCCACACCACCGTCGTACCGCCGCCGTCCTCCCCGATGCCGGGCCCGTACCAACTGTCCCCACCCAGCGACTCCGCTCGCCTCTTGAGGTTCTTCAGGCCGCTGCGCCGACCGCCCCGCGCGATGCCGACCCCGTCGTCCGACACCGTCAGGCGTACGCCCTGCTGCCCGTCGGGAAGGGTCACCGTCCCGTCGACGACGACGTCGATGCGGTCGGCGCCCGCGTGCCGGAACGCGTTGGACAGCGCCTCGCGCAGCGCCGCGATGAGGTTCTTGCCGGTGAGCTCGCCGACCACCGTGTCGACGGCGCCCACGAAGTGGTGCGTGGGCTTGAAGCCGAGCGGCACCGCGGCCATGTTGATCTCGCGAAGGACCCGCGTACGCAGCCCGGACGGCGCCTCGGCCGGGCCCTGCTGCAAGGCGAAGATCGCCGTACGGATCTCCTGGATCGTCACGTCCAGCTCGTCGACGGCCTTGCCCACGCCCGTCTGCACCTCGGGCACGACGGACCTGCGCTGGGCGCTCTCCAGCATCATCCCGGTGGCGAACAGCCGCTGGATGACGAGGTCGTGCAGGTCCCGCGCGATCCGGTCGCGGTCCTCGTACACCGCGAGCCGTTCCCGGTCGCGCTGCGCCTCGGCCATCATCAGGGCGAGCGCGGCCTGCGAGGCGAACTGGGTGGCGAGGGTCCGCTCGGTCTCGCTGAACGGCCGTGCGCCACGCGCGCGTGGCGTGACGAGCGTCCCCATGACGCGTCCGTCGCTCTGCAGCGGCAGCATCATGACGGGCCCGTAGTCGCGGGCGAGGTCGGTCATGACGCGCGGGTCCGTGGCCGCGTCGTCGAGGAACACGGAGTCACCGGCGAGCAGGTCGGTGATGATGCGGCTCTCCGGGGGGACGACCACGCCGAGCATCCCGGAGGGTTCGTCGGAGGAGACGGCGACGATCTCCATGCCGCCCTCGTCGTCGGGCAGGAGCACGATCCCGGCGGCCGAGTCGGCGAGATGGCGGGCCTGTTCGGCGACGACGGCGAGCGCCTCCTCCGCGTCGCTCCCCGAGAGCAGCGCGGTGGTGACCGCCACGGAGCCGTCGATCCAGCGCTCGCGCTGCATGGCGGCTTCGTAGAGGCGCGCGTTGCCGATGGCGATGCCCGCCTCCGTCGCGAGCACGCGGACCATGTGCACGTCGTACTCGTTGAAGTCGCCGCCGCCCCGCTTCTCGGTCAGGTAGAGGTTGCCGAAGATCTCGCCCTGGACGCGGATGGGGACGCCGAGGAAGGTCCGCATCGGCGGGTGGTGGGCCGGGAAGCCGCACGAGCGCGGGTCGGCCGACAGGTCGGCGAGGCGCAGGGTCTCCGGCTGGTGGATGAGGGCGCCGAGCAGCCCCTTGTGTCCGTCGGGCAGGCGCCCGATCCGCGCGGCGGTCTCCCCGTCGATGCCGAAGTAGACGAAGTCGGAGAGCCCCTTGCCGTCCTCGGAGACGACGCCGATCGCCGCGTAGTGGGCGTCCGCGAGCTCGGCCGCCGTCTCGCAGATGCGGTCGAGCGTGGTGTGCAGTTCGAGCCCGGCGCCCACGGAACGCATCGCTTCCAGGAGCTGCGGCACGCGGGCGGTCAGCTCGGGGGAGAGCCCCTGGAGGCTGCGGGTCGCCTGCTTCGCCGCCTCGATCGCGTCCGGTGTGCCGTCGGGTTGCGGAGAGGCGGCGGAGGCCGAGGGGGCTGACATGCTTTGAGAGTAGTTAGTCCTATTTGGCGAGGAAAGTCGGGGCCCGCTCCCCACCGGGCGCGGACCCCGCGGTCCTACCCGGCGGCCGTCACGAGCAGGTCCGCCGCCTGCTCCCGTTCCAGCATGCGCCGCAGCGGCCCGTCCACCGCCACGAGCTCCGCGTACGCACCGCGCTGCACCACCTGGCCCGCGTCCAGGACGATCACCTCGTCCACCGCGTCGAGCCCGGCGAGGCGGTGCGTGATGAGCAGCGTCGTACGCCCCTCGGTGGCGGCGAGGAGATCGTCGGTGAGGGCGTCGGCGGTCGGCAGGTCGAGGTGTTCGGCCGGCTCGTCCAGGACGAGGACGGGGAAGTCGGCGAGCAGCGCGCGGGCCAGGGCGATGCGCTGGCGCTGGCCTCCGGAGAGCCGGGCCCCGTGCTCGCCGACCAGGGTGTCGAGTCCTTCGGGGAGCGAGTCGGTCCACTCCTGGAGCCGGGCCCGCGTAAGGGCGCCGCGCAGTTCCTCGTCACTGGCGTCCTTGCGCGCGATGAGCAGGTTCTCGCGTACGGAGCTGTCGAAGATGTGCGCGTCCTGCGCGCACAGCCCGACGAGCTCGCGCACGGTGTCGCCGTCCAGCGTGGCCGCGTCCGTGCCGCCCAGGCTGTACGTCCCTTCGCTCGTCCCCAGGAAGCGCAGCAGCACCTGGGCGAGCGTCGTCTTGCCGGAACCCGATGCCCCCACCACCGCGATGCGCCGTCCGCGCTCCAGCGTCAGGTCGACACCGGCGAGGGCGTCCCGGTCCTGTCCCTCGTACCGGGCGTGCAGCCCCTCGACGCGGAGCGGGAAGGGTGTCTGCGGGCGCTGTGCGGGGGCGGCGGGCTCGGGGACGGGTTCGGGGGCGTCGAGCACCTCGTAGACGCGCTCGGCGCTCTTCCTGACGCGCTGGCGGTACTGCACGGCGAGCGGCAGACCCAGGACCGCCTCGAAGGCGGCGAGCGGGGTCAGGACGACGACGGCGAGCGCGACACCGCTGAGCCGGCCGTCGTGCAGCGCCTGTACGCCGACGACCGCGGCGGCGGCCACGGTGAGACCGGAGGCGAGCGCCCCGAGCCCGTCGCCGAGCGCGGTGGCCTTGGCGGTGCGCGAGGCGATCCGGGTCAGCTCGGCGTCGGCTTCCTTCACCTTGGCCGTACGCCGGGTCAGCGCGCCGGCGACCGTCAACTCGGCGGTACCGGTGAGCAGATCGGCGACCCGGGTGGCGAGCACCCCGCGCGCGGGGGCGAGTTTCCGTTCCGCACGGCGGGCGACGGCTCCGGAGAGCAGCGGTACGCCCACTCCGGCGAGGAGCAGTCCGACGGCGAGGACAGCGCCCGCTTCGGGCAGCAGCCAGGCGGTGAAGCCGACGGCTCCGGCGCCCACCGCGGCGGCGGCCGACGCGGGCAGGAGCCAGCGCAGCCAGTAGTCCTGGAGGGCGTCCACGTCGGCGACCAGGCGGGAGAGGAGGTCGCCGCGGCGGGTCTTCCTGAGCCCGGCAGGGGCGAGGCGCTCCAGGCGCCGGTAGACGGCCACACGCGTGTCGGCGAGCATGCGCAGCACGGCGTCGTGCGAGACGAGGCGCTCCGCGTAACGGAAGACGGCGCGGCCCATCCCGAAGGCACGGGTCGCCGTCACGGCGATCATCAGGTACATCACCGGCGGCTGCTCCGACGCCCGGCTGATCAGCCACCCCGAGGTGGCCATCAGCCCCACGGAGCTGCCGATGGCGAGGGTTCCGAGCAGCAGGGCGAGTGCGAGCTTGCCCTTCCGCGCCTGTGCGGCATCCCGCACCCGGGCCAGGACGTCGCCCTTCGGCCGCGGACTCGCCCACGCGTCCACCGGGTCGTCCGGCGCCTCCGGGTGCCCCAAGGACGTGTCGCCGCCCTGCGGCGCGTCCACCGCCGCCCCCAAAAGGGCCGCCGCGTCCAACCCGCGCGGGGCTCCGTCAGCAGGGGCGTGGAGCCGTACGACCCGGTCGGCGACCCCGAGCAACGCCGGCCGGTGCACGACCAGCAGCACGGTCCGCCCCACAGCCAGCCGCCGGACCGCCTCGACGACCCCCGCCTCGGTCTCCCCGTCCAGAGCCGCGGTCGGCTCGTCCAGGAGCACCACAGGCCGGTCGGCCAGAAACGCCCGGGCGAGCGCGAGCCGCTGCCGCTGTCCGGCGGAGAGTCCCGCCCCGTCCTCCCCGAGCAGCGTCTCCACACCGCCCGGCAGGGCGGAGACGAACTCCCAGGCCCCCGCCGCGCTCAACGCGTCCCGCACCGAAGCGTCGTCCGCGTCCGGCCGCGCGAGGCGTACGTTCTCCGCGACGGACCCCGCGTACAGGTGCGGCCGCTGCGGCACCCAGGCGATCCGCTCCCGCCACTGCTCCGGCGCGACCTCGGCCAGGTCGACGCCCCCGACGCACACCCGCCCCTCGGCGGGCTCGACGAACCCGAGGATCACGTCCAGGAGCGTCGACTTGCCCACCCCGCTGGGCCCGACCAGAGCCACCGTCTCGCCGGACTCCACCGCGAACGAAACCCCGGAGACCGCGTCCGAGTCCCGCCCCGGGTAGCGGACCGTCACGCCCTCCACGCTCAGCGTCCCCGAGGGCGCCGGCGCCTGCCCGGCGGCCCGCACCGGAGCCTCCAGGACCTTGAAGATCTCCTCGGCGGCGGAGAGCCCCTCCGCCGCCGCGTGGTACTGAGCCCCGACCTGGCGCAGCGGCAGATAGGCCTCGGGCGCGAGGATCAGGATCACCAGACCCGCGTACAGATCCAGGTCGCCGTGGACGAGCCGCATCCCGATGGTCACCGCGACCAGTGCCACGGACAGCGTCGCGAGGAGTTCGAGCGCGAACGACGACAGGAAGGCGATGCGCAGCGTCCGCATCGTCGCCTGCCGGTACTCGCCCGTGATCCGCCGGATCGACTCGGCCTGCGCCTTCGCGCGGCCGAACACCTTCAGGGTCGGCAGCCCCGCCACCACGTCCAGGAAGTGCCCCGACAGGCGGGACAGGAGCCGCCACTGACGGTCCATCCGGTTCTGGGTCGCCATGCCGATCAAGATCATGAAGATCGGGATCAGCGGCAGTGTCACGACGATGATCGCCGCCGACACCCAGTCCTCGGTGACGATCCGCGCGAGCACCGCCACCGGCACCACCACCGCGAGCCCCAGCTGCGGCAGGTAGCGCGAAAAGTAGTCGTCGAGCGCGTCCACGCCCCGCGTCGCCAGCGAGACCAGCGAACCCGTCCGCTGGCCGCTCAGCCAGCCGGGACCCAACTGCCCCGCCCGGTCGAGCAGCCGCCCCCGCAGCTCCGACTTCACCGCCGCGCTCGCCCGGTGCGCGGCGAGCTCGGTCAGCCAGGCGACAAGGGCACGGCCCGCCGCGACCACCGCGAGCAGGACGAGCGGCGTCCCCAAGTCACCGGGGGCGAACCCCTTCTGGAAGGCCCCGACCACGATCTCGGCGATAAGCATCGCCTGAGCGACGACAAGCCCTGCCCCGGCGACGCCGAGGATCACCACGGCGGCCAGGAAGAACCGAGTGGCACGGGCGTACCGAAGCAGGCGCGGGTCGATCGGTTTCACGTGAAACACACCCTCCGAAGGGACCAGAGATCAGAGACCAGCGAGCGATCACTCAGGCACGGACACCTCAGTGCGCGGAATCCGCGATGTGCTGCGTCCCGATCCGCTTGCGGAACACCCAGTAGGTCCACGACTGGTAGAGCAGCACGATGGGTGTCGCGATGCCGGCACACCACGTCATGATCTTCAGGGTGTACGGGCTCGAAGAGGCGTTGGTGACCGTGAGACTCCACTCCTCGTTCAGCGACGACGGCATGACGTTCGGGAAGAGCGTCAGGAACAGCATCGCGACGGCCGCCACGATGGTGATGCCCGAGAGCGCGAACGACCAGCCCTCGCGCCCCACCTTGATCGCCCCGATGGCGCCGACGAGCGCGACCACGGCCACGATCATCGCGACCAGGCTCTTGGCGTCGCCGTTGTCCGCCTGGGTCCAGATCAGGAAGCCGAGCGAGAGCACGGCCGTGACAAGACCGAGCCCGAACGCCGTCTTCCGCGCCCGCACCCGGATGTCGCCCACCGTCTTGAGTGAGGCGAACACCGCGCCATGGAACGTGAACAGCGTAAGGGTGACCAGCCCACCGAGGATCGAGTATGGGTTGAGCAGGTCCCAGAAGTTGCCCACGAACTCCTTGTGGGCGTCGATCTTCACGCCGCGCGTGATGTTGGCGAAGGCCACGCCCCACATCACCGCCGGGATCAGCGAGGTCCAGAAGATGGCCTGCTCCCAGTTGCGCTGCCACTTCTCCTCGGGCCGCTTCGCCCGGTACTCGAAGGCGACACCGCGCACGATCAGGCAGAGCAGGATGATCAGCAACGGCAGATAGAAGCCGGAGAAGAGCGTCGCGTACCACTCGGGGAAGGCGGCGAAGGTCGCGCCGCCCGCCGTCAGGAGCCACACCTCGTTGCCGTCCCAGACGGGGCCGATGGTGTTGATCAGGACCCGCTTCTCGACCCGGTCACGGGCGAGCAGCTTGGTCAGGATGCCGATCCCGAAGTCGAAGCCCTCCAGGAAGAAGTAGCCGATCCACAGGACTGCGATCAGCACGAACCAGACGTCGTGAAGTTCCATGTCGATCAACTCCCTCAGTACGAGAAGGCCATGGGCCGGTCGGCATCGGCGTCGGTGTCGCTGTCCGAGCCCGAACCCGCGCCAGGACCGCCGATCTTGGTGGGCGGGTTGAGATCGGCCTCGGTGAGCTCGGGCGGGCCCTGCTTGATGTACTTGAGCAGCAGCTTCACCTCGATCACGGCGAGGATCGCGTAGATAGCGGTGAACACGACCAGCGAGGTGATCACCTCACCCTGCGAAACCCCCGGCGAGACCGCGTCCCTGGTCTTCAGGACGCCGTAGACCACCCAGGGCTGACGCCCGGTCTCGGTGAAGATCCAGCCCCAGGCGGTGCCGATGAGGGGGAAGATCAGCGTCCACTGCGAGAGCCGCCACCACCAGTTGCCGAGCTTCGGCGTCAGCTCCTTGTTCTTGGTGAACATGAGCTTGGGTACGTCGTCCTCGCCCGTGCGGTGCTCCGGCGCGAGCCAGAACTTCTTCCGCGTGAGCCAGAGTCCGGCGGTGCACAGGGCCATCGAGACCCCGCCGAAGCCGATCATCCAGCGGTAGGACCAGTAGGCGGTGGGGATGTTGGGCCGGTAATCGCCGGGCCCGAACTTCTCCTGCGCCTCCTTGTTGAGGTCGTTGATGCCGGGGATCTCGGCGCTGAAGTTGTTCTTGGCGAGGAAGGACAGTATTCCGGGGATCTCGATGGCCACGTCGTTGTGCCCCTTGGACACGTCGCCGTACGCGAAGAGCGAGAACGGCGCCGGCTTCTCCGACTCCCACAGGGCCTCGGCGGCCGACATCTTCATCGGCTGCTGCTCGTACATGACCTTGCCGAGAGTGTCGGCGCTGACCACGGTGAGCAGGGTGCCGACGAACGCGGTCACCAGGCCGAGCCGCATCGACATCCGCATGGTGCGGATGTGCTGCTTCTTGCGCAGGTGGAAGATCGCGATGCCGGTCATGAAGGCGCCGCCGACCAGGACGGCCGCCGAGATGACGTGGAAGAAGTTGACCAGCGTCGTCTCCTGGAAGAGCACTTTCGAGAAGTCGGTGAGCTCCGCGCGCTTGGTGCCGTCCCGCTCCACGATCTTGTAGCCGACCGGGTGCTGCATAAAGGCGTTGGCGGCGATGATGAAGTACGCCGACAGGACGGTTCCCACGGAGACGATCCAGATCGTCGCGCAGTGCAGCTTCTTCGGGAGCTTGTCCCAGCCGAAGATCCACAGGCCGATGAAGGTCGACTCGAAGAAGAACGCGATGAGCGCCTCGAAGGCGAGTGGCGCCCCGAAGACGTCACCGACGAAGCGCGAGTAGTCGGACCAGTTCATGCCGAACTGGAACTCCTGGACGATGCCGGTGACGACACCCATCGCGATGTTGATCAGGAACAGCTTTCCCCAGAACTTGGTCGCCCTGAGGTAGTGCTCCTTGCCCGTGCGCACCCAAGCCGTCTCCAGGATCGCCGTGAGGGCGGCCAGCGAGATCGTCAGTGGGACGAACAGGAAGTGGTAGACGGTGGTGATGCCGAACTGCCATCGCGCCAAGGTCTCGGGCGCCAGAGCCAGATCCACGTCGACTTCTCCTTACGGCCGTGATCACATCGGCAGTTTGCCCCTTTAATCCCACTTACCTCGGGAGCAACCGGGACACGCTTGTGAACGCGTTCACATTCACAAGCATTATGTCGTACCGGTTCTGAGCCCGAACAGGGGGTCCCCCCTTACTGACGGGAACCTCACACAGCCGTCACACGGGACACGGCGAAGCACGCGGACACGGCGAAGGGGCCGAGGACAGCGTCCCCGGCCCCTCGTCACACCGCCTGCCTACAGCTCCTTGCGGAACGCCTCGGCCGCCTGGAGGAAGATGTCGTTGGCCTCGGTCTCGCCGATCGTGGCCCGCATCCCCTCGCCCGCGAACGGCCGTACGACCACGCCGGCCCTCTCGCACGCCGCAGCGAAGTCACTCGTGTGCTCCCCCAGCCGCAGCCACACGAAGTTCGCCTGCGTCTCGGGCACCGTCCAGCCCTGCCCGCGCAGCGTCTCGACCACCCGCGTGCGCTCGGCGACCAGCGAGCCGACCCGGCCCATCAGCTCGTCCTCGGCCCGCAGCGAGGCCACCGCCGCGTCCTGCGCGAGCTGGCTCACCCCGAAGGGCACCGCCGTCTTGCGCAGCGCGGCCGCCACCGGCTCATGGGCGATCGCGAAGCCGACGCGCAGACCCGCCAGGCCGTACGCCTTGGAGAACGTACGCAGCACCGCGACGTTCGGACGGTCGCGGTAGAGATCGACGCCGTCCGGCACCTCGGCGTCCCGGATGAACTCGCGGTAGGCCTCGTCCAGCACCACCAGGACATCGCTCGGCACCCGGTCGAGGAACCGCTCGAGCTCGGCCCTGCGCACGACGGTGCCGGTCGGGTTGTTCGGGTTGCAGACGAAGATCAGCCGCGTCCGGTCGGTGATGGCGTCGGCCATCGCGTCCAGGTCGTGCACGTCCCCCGGCGTCAGCGGCACCTTCACCGACGTGGCACCGCTCACCTGCGTGATGATCGGGTACGCCTCGAAGGACCGCCAGGCGTAGATGACCTCGTCACCCGGGCCCGACGTGGCCTGGAGCAGCTGCTGCGCGACGCCGACGGAGCCGGTGCCGGTCGCCACGTGGGACGCCGGCACCCCGAAGCGGTCGGCGATTTCGCTCATCAGGCCGGTGCACGCCATGTCCGGGTAGCGGTTGAACGTGCCCGCGGCGGCGAGCACGCTCTCCATGACGCCCGGCAGCGGCGGGTAGGGGTTCTCGTTCGAGGACAGTTTGTAGGCCACCGGTCCGGCGGCAGCGGCAGGCTTCCCCGGCTTGTAGGTGGGGATACCCTCCAGCTCGGCACGCAGCCTCGGGCTCGTCTCGCTCACCGCAGTCCTCCTCTTGAACACCTGAACACCCTGACTTCAATACTCCTCACCTTATGAGGATTCAGCTCTGCTGCGAATGGGTCAGGGAGATCCGCTCCGACAGGCGCGCGCAGAGGGGGGAGCGCTCCCTCCTCCTGCACGCGCCGGTGGCTCACTCCGTGGCGCGCATCACCCGTGAAGGTGAGTTGAGACCTCTTCGAGACATCGCTCATTTGGCAGGCCAGTGCGCGGCGACAAAGGACCGTCCACCCTGGAACCGGCCAACTCCCTTGCAATCCAAGGTCGTTGACCCGTTTTGGCCATGCAGAAACGTGCCTGTCAACGAGTGAATATGCGTCCGCACTACCCACCCCCATGAGCCCTACTATCGGCTCGCCATGACAGCAGCAGGGAACCACCAGGTGAGCCGAGCGGAGACCGCCCGCCGGGGCAACCGGCAGAGTCGAGCGGGCATCAGAGACGTCGCCGCCGCCGCCGGTGTCTCCATCACGACTGTCTCCGACGCTCTTAACGGCAAAGGGCGGCTTCCGGACGCCACCCGACGCCATGTCCGCGAGGTCGCAGAACGGCTGGGCTATCGCCCCTCCGCCGCGGCCCGAACGCTCCGTACCGGCAAGTCGGGCCTGATCGGCCTGACCGTGACGACCTACGGGGATGAACCTTTCACCTTCACCGAATTCGCGTACTTCGCGGAGATGGCCAGAGCCGCCACCTCGGCCGCGCTGGCCCGCGGCTACGCCCTTGTCATCCTGCCCGCCACCTCCCGGCGCAGCCCGGTCGACGTGTGGTCGAACGTCGCGCTCGACGGCACCGTCGTCGTCGATCCGTCCGACCACGACCCCGTCGTCAGCGAACTCGTGCGCCAGGGCCTGCCCGTGGTGTCCGACGGCCGCCCGGCCGGGTCTCTGCCGGTCACCGCCTGGGTCGACAACGACCACGAGGCGGCCGTCCTGGAGATCCTCGACCACCTCGCGGCGGCCGGAGCCCGCCGGATCGGGCTGCTCACCGGGACCACCACGGACACGTACACCCATCTGTCCACGACCGCCTATCTGCGCTGGTGCGAACGCGTCGGCCAGGACCCCGTCTACGAGTCCTACCCCGCCCACGACCCCTGCGCGGGCGCCGTCGCGGCCGACCGGCTGCTCGCCCGACCGGACCGGCCCGACGCCGTCTACGGCCTCTTCGACCCCAACGGCACCGATCTCCTCGCGGCCGCCCGCCGGTACGGACTGCGCGTCCCGGACGACCTGCTGCTCGTGTGCTGCAGCGAGTCCACCGTCTACGCCACCACCGAACCGCCCATCACCACGCTCTCGCTCAAACCGCGGCGCATCGGCACGGCCGTCGTCCAGCTCCTGATCGACGCCATCGAAGGCCTGGATTCGGGCCGGCCCGTCGAGCAGGTGATACCGACGGAGCTGATCGTGCGCACCTCGTCCGAGCGACGTCCACCGCGTACGACGGTCAGCCCACCCCGCTCGCCCGGACCCGGTTGAGCGGGCCGCCGGGCGGGGAGAACCCCCGTCAACCAGTCCTGCCCGGCACGGCCCGGTCGTGACCTGTGGGGAAACCCCTACCCAATTCGGGAGAAAACCTCGGTGAACTGGGGTTCCGCACTGATTCACCACCCCTGGTGCACCACACAGCGCGAGCCGCATTCCTATGATGGGCGGACGACACCGCGGGCCGCTGCGACCAGGCAGTCCGATCTCGGTGCAGATGCGGCGCAATGGTGGTGGAGGGGTCGATGACTCAGGGGGCCGGTCAGGGACCCGATGTGCGGACGGCGACGTTGCGCGACTTCCGCGTTCCGGCGTACGTCCATGAGACCGGTCCGGTCGACGGGGGTTCGGCGGGCGTGGCGGCTCCGGGCGTCTCGGGGGACATCCCCGGGGCGCCGGACGACGGCTACACCCCCACCCAGCGCGACCTGCCCGTCATCAATCGCGGCGACACCGTGCAAGTGGAGGTGCAGGTCATGCCCGAGCCTCCGCAGGCGACCGACGAGCACGGCCCGCTGTTCGTGGTGGGCGACGTGCACGGCTATCTGGACGAGCTGCTCGGGGCCCTCCACGAGCAGGGACTCATCGACGGCGACGGCGACTGGGCCGCGGGCAACGCGCGCCTGTGGTTCCTCGGCGACTTCACCGACCGCGGCCCGGACGGCATCGGCGTCATCGACCTCGTGATGCGCCTGTCCGCGCAGGCGGCGGCCGCCGGCGGCTACTGCAAGGCCCTGATGGGCAACCACGAGCTGCTCCTGCTCGGCGCGAAGCGGTTCGGGGACACCCCGGTCAACTCGGGCGCCGGCACGGCCACCTTCCAGGCGGCCTGGCTCCTGAACGGCGGCCAGAAGACCGACATGGAGCGCCTCGAGGACCACCACTTGCAGTGGATGGCCCGCCTCGACGCGATCGAGTCGGAGGACGGGCATCTCCTGATGCACTCCGACACGACCGCCTATCTGGATTACGGCGACTCGATCGAAGCCGTGAACGACACGGTCCGCGAGACCCTCACGCGCAACGACGCGGACGAGTGCTGGGATCTCTTCCGGAAGTTCACCAAGCGCTTCGCCTTCCGGGACGAGTCGGGCCCCGATGCCGTACGTGAACTCCTCGACATGTACGGCGGCCACCGCATCGTGCATGGCCACAGCCCCATCCCGTATCTGCTCGGCGATGTCGGCTCCGAGGATGACTCGGACGGCGGCGGACCCGTCATCGAGGGCCCCCACATCTACGCAGGCGGACTGGCCATCGCCATGGACGGCGGCGTGACCATGGCCGGAAAACTGCTGGTCTGCCAACTGCCCCTGGATAACTGAGCCTTCACGGGGCAGGTGCACCCCTACACGATCACGCTGGCCAAGGGGCCTTTTTCTGGAAACCCCCTGTCACCGCGTGCCGTCACGGCTCTACCATCGGCTTATCCGTAGCAGGCTCCCCTCCGTTTCTGCCCGACGGCTCGTAGCCATGCGAGCCCCAAGCCCTACGGAGCATCGGGGGATGCACATGAACAGCGCTCCACACCTGCTCAATGAGGACCGCCCCGAATACGAGCGGATCCTCGATGAGGCGCTGCGCACCGCACCGAACCGTCCTGATCTCGCCGCAGTGGGCGAGCGGCTCAATCCCGAGCAACTGCGCACCATGGCGCTGAACGCCACGGCGCTGATCACTGCCGCCGCCGCGACCGAGTACACGCACTATGTGAAGGTCCGCGAGGAACTGCGCGAAAGCGGATCTGCCGCACCATCGATCCGGGAGCGGAGCCCAGAGGGCCCGGCGGAAGCCGGCTCCGGCGGCCTCGGTCTCGCCACCACGATGGGGGAGGTCACCACCCAGGCATCGGGGGCGGGGGCCGTCGCCGTCGTCGCGGTGCTCGCACCTGTTCTCGCCGGGGCGGCCGCCGCGATCTTCCTGCTCGTCGGCTACATCCTGAAGATGCTCAACCCCGAGCCCGCCTTCGCGGAAACCCTGCTCACCGCGGGGTGGCTGTTCGGCGCGCTCACCGCAGGCGGCATCCTGATCGCTGCGATCGGCCTGCTCCTGACCGCCCTGCGCAACGGCTCCACCTCGCTGCAGGCCGGTTCGTACGGCGAACACAACGAGGAGGTGGTCCGCGCCAGGGAAGCCTGGGGCGAGGCACTCCTGGAGCGCGGTCTCCTGCCGTTCCTGCGGGAGGCGCTCGCGGATCCGGGGGCGGCGCACGCGGCTCGTACGCCGGCGGCGGACCCGAGCAGCCGCATGCCCCACCTCGGCTACAACAGGCCCGGATTCAGCAGCCCGGACGGCGGCCCCGCGGCGGGACCGCGCCCGAGCTTCTCGAGCCCGGACTTCTCAAGCCCGGACTTCGGCGGGCCCGACCACAAGCCGGAGTAGTACGCGCGGTTTCGGGCGGACGGACGGTCACGGCCGTCCGCCCGAAGCACCACGCGCTGGCGCTGATCAGTCGGCGAGCCGCTGTTCAGTGGGCGAGCCGCTGCTCAGTCGGCGATCGGGAGATACACGCGGTTTCCGGCTGCCGCGAACTCCTTGGACTTCTGCTCCATGCCCGCCTCGATCTCGTTCTGCGTGCCGCCGTGCTCACGGCGGATGTCGTGCGAGATCTTCATGGAACAGAACTTCGGCCCGCACATCGAGCAGAAGTGCGCCGTCTTCGCGGGCTCCGCCGGCAGGGTCTCGTCGTGGAACTCCCGCGCCGTGACCGGGTCGAGGGCCAGGTTGAACTGGTCCTCCCAGCGGAACTCGAAGCGCGCGTCCGAGAGCGCGTCGTCCCAGTCCTGCGCGCCCGGGTGCCCCTTGGCGAGGTCCGCCGCGTGCGCCGCGATCTTGTACGTGATGACGCCGGTCTTCACGTCGTCGCGGTTGGGCAGGCCCAGGTGCTCCTTGGGCGTGACGTAGCAGAGCATCGCCGTGCCCCACCAGCCGATCATCGCGGCACCGATGCCGGAGGTGATGTGGTCGTACGCGGGAGCGATGTCCGTGGTCAGCGGGCCGAGCGTGTAGAACGGCGCCTCCTCGCAGATCTCCTGCTGAAGGTCGATGTTCTCCTTGATCTTGTGCATCGGGACATGTCCCGGGCCCTCGATCATCGTCTGTACGTTGTGACGCTTGGCGATCGTGTTGAGTTCCCCGAGGGTGCGCAACTCGGCGAACTGCGCCTCGTCGTTGGCGTCCGCGATCGAACCGGGCCGCAGACCGTCGCCGAGCGAGTACGTCACGTCGTACGCAGCGAGGATGTCGCAGAGCTCCTCGAAGTTCTCGTAGAGGAAGCTCTCCTTGTGGTGCGCGAGACACCAGGCAGCCATGATCGAACCGCCGCGCGAGACGATGCCGGTCTTGCGGTTGGCGGTCAGCGGGACGTACGGAAGGCGCACACCCGCGTGCACCGTCATGTAGTCCACGCCCTGTTCGGCCTGCTCGATGACCGTGTCCTTGTAGATCTCCCAGGTCAGCGCCTCGGCCTGGCCGTCGACCTTCTCCAGGGCCTGGTAGAGCGGCACGGTGCCGATGGGGACGGGGGAGTTGCGCAGGACCCACTCGCGGGTCGTGTGGATGTTGCGCCCGGTGGACAGGTCCATGACCGTGTCGGCGCCCCACTTGGTCGCCCAGGTCATCTTGTCCACCTCCTCCTCGATGGAGGAGGTGACCGCGGAGTTGCCGATGTTGGCGTTCACCTTCACCAGGAACCTCTTGCCGATGATCATCGGCTCGATCTCCGGGTGGTTGACGTTGGCGGGGATGACGGCGCGACCGGCGGCGACCTCCGCGCGCACGACCTCGGGATCGAGGTTCTCGCGGATCCCGATGAACTCCATCTCGGGCGTGATCTCGCCGCGACGGGCGTACGCCAGCTGCGTCACCGCCTGGCCCTCTCGGCCGCGGCGCGGCTGACGCGGACGGCCGGGGAAGACCGCGTCGAGGTTCTTCAGGCCGCCGCGCGGCGAGGTGTGCTTGATGCCGTCGTCCTCGGGACGGGGCGGGCGGCCCACGTACTCCTCGGTGTCGCCGCGAGCGATGATCCAGTTCTCGCGCAGCGGCGCGAGGCCCCTGCGGACGTCGGTGTCGATGGACTCGTCGGTGTACGGCCCCGAGGTGTCGTACAGGGTCACGGCCTTGCCGTTGGTGAGGTGCACCTGTCGGACCGGCACCCGCAGGTCGGGGCGTGAGCCCTCGACGTACGCCTTGTGCCAGCCGATGGACTTCCCGGCCTCGTCGCTCTGGTTCTGCGTCGAGGCAGGCGTGCGTGCGTCCGCTGTGGTCATGAGACCTACTCCCTACGCCGGCATTACCCGGTAACAGGTTCGGCGGTCGACGCAGCGAATCCCGCACGGCTCGGGCACATTTGTGCCGCTTCGTACGGAGGTCAGCGCCCTCTCAGCCCGGTGCTCCGAGCTCCCGCGATTGCAAAGGTGTCTCCACGCTAGCGTCCTATCGGGCGCGCTGAACAGAGGGCCCCCGCCGTTCTTGCGATGATCGGGCAGTGACCACCACACAGCCGCCGTCCCAGCCGCCCGTCCCGAACGTGCCTCCGGACCCGCACGGGCACTCCCACAGCCACGGTCCCGCCGCGCCCGTCTCCAAGCATCTGCGCAAGGTCATCGCCGCCGTGCTGATTCCCTTCGCCACCGCGGTGCTCGTGGGGCTCGCGGTGTTCTGGCCAGGTGGCGCTCCGTCCCACGAGCGCACCGGAGTCGGCTTCGACCGGCAGACCCAGTCGGCCGATGTGACCAAGGTGCAGAAGCTCTCCTGCAAGGACGTGAACGCCTCGCAGACCCCGCCCAACGGCGACACCTCCACCGCCGAGGGGCAGTCCGCGCAGTCCCGCGCGGAAGGCATCTGCAAGAAGGCGACGATCGAGGTGACCAGCGGCAAGGACACGGGCCGCACCTTCACCGAGATCGTCCAGCCGGACTCACCGCGGCAGTTGCGCGAGGGCCAGGAGGTGGTGGTCGCCTATGAGCCATCGGCCCCCGAGGAGCTCCAGTACTCGGTCACCGACGTGAACCGGAAGTTCCCCATGGCCCTGCTCGCCGGGATCTTCGCGCTCGCCGTCGTCGTGGTGGGCCGGCTGCGTGGCGTCATGGCCCTGGTCGCCCTGGCGTTGAGCTTCCTGGTCCTGACGTTCTTCATCCTGCCCGCGATCCTGCAGGGCTCGAACCCGCTGGTCGTGGCGGTGATCGGGGCCAGCGCCATCATGCTGATCGCGCTCTATCTGTGCCACGGGCTCACGGCGCGCACATCGGTCGCGGTCCTGGGCACGCTGATCTCGCTGCTCCTCATCGGGCTGCTCGGCTCGCTCTTCATCGGCTGGGCCTCACTGACCGGCAACACGGACGACAACACCGGCCTGATCCACGGCCTGTACCCGGACATCGACATGAGCGGTCTGCTGCTCGCCGGCGTCATCATCGGCTCGCTCGGCGTGCTCGACGACGTGACGGTGACGCAGACGTCCGCGGTCTGGGAACTGCACCAGGCCAACCCCACGATGGGCTGGCGCGGTCTGTACGGCGCGGCCATCCGCATCGGCCGCGACCACATCGCCTCGGTCGTCAACACCCTGGTCCTGGCCTACGCGGGCGCCGCGCTGCCCCTGCTGCTGCTCTTCTCGATCGCCCAGAGCAGCGTGGGCACGGTGGCCAACAGCGAGCTGGTCGCCGAGGAGATCGTGCGCACCCTGGTCGGCTCGATCGGCCTGGTCGCCTCCGTGCCGGTGACGACCGCGCTCGCGGCCCTGGTGGTCTCGGCCGACCGCTCGACCCCCGCGGGCCGTACGGGAAGCACGGCGCACCCGGCAGGCACGTCGCACCCGGGGATCGCGGGCCACCCGGGCGGCGCCGGTGCCACCCCGGCCGCCAAGCAGACCCGAGGCGGAAAGGGCCGACGCCGCAAGGCCTGAGCGGCCGATGCCACGAAATGCACCAATCTGCCGTACGGCTGCGCCTTTTGGATCGCGGGGGTCAGCCCGCGCTCTGCTCCTCGGCGAGGATCCGGTCCAGCGCTTCGTCCAGGTGCGTCTCGAGATCGGCGAGCGCCCGCTCCTGCCCCAGCGGAACCAGCTTGTCCGTCCGGTCGAGGAAGGCGAGCAGCGGCGGAATCCCCACCCGGAACAGCGCCTGGTCCGGCCCGACCTGAAGCCTGATGAGCACCTCGTCGAGCAGTTCGGGATCGGTGGGCGCGATGTGCACATCCCCGTCGCCGCACGCCCCGCCCACCCCGTCGACCAGCAACTCACGTCCGAAGGCCCAGGTCACAGGGGCGTCGCCGGGGAGGTGGAAGGTCAGCCGGACGGCGTAGGGATCACCGCTCTCATAACCCAGCTCCACCGGGATGCGAAACGACAGCTCCTCGGAAACGAGGAAGCTCATCATGACCTCTGCCTGGACCGACTCGCGCATCGCCCGCCTACCCCGTCGCTAAAGCTCGACTGGCCAGGAACCAACTCCCTGACACTCATGGCATCTTGCTTAACGTACACATCAGATCACAAGGAGTGAGTTTTCAGATGCTGATAGAGAAGGCAAGTGTCCCCAGTAGCCTTCCGATCTCATTCTGCAACCTCGCGGCCGCAGGCAGTAGTCGATCTGCTTGATAGGACGGAACGGAAATCGCCATCGTCGCCGCCGTGTTACCCGCAGTGATCGGAATCGCGGCACAGACCGTTCCCAACGCGTACTCCTGCCGCTCCACCACGGGCCGCATCCGGCCCATCCCCTCCAGACGGCGCAGGAAGGCCCGGTCGTCGTGGACCGAGTACGGAGTGATCGACTGCACCGGGTAGCGGGAGAGGTGGTCCTGGCGCTGCTCGTCGTCGAGTTGGCCGAGCAGACACTGTCCGATCGCATGGGCGTGTCCCGTCTCGCGGAAGTCGGCCCACTCCTCCACCGCCGGATTGCCCGGCGTGTCCGCGACCGCCACGACCTCGATCTCGCCCTCGCGGTAGACGGCGAAGTACACCGGCACCCCGATGGCGTCGCGCCAGTGCTCCAGGGCTTCGCCGATCATGCCGCGACGATTCTGCTGTGCTCCGCTCGCGCTCAGCCGCTCGGCCGCCTCGCCGAGCACGAACACTCCCTTGTCCCGGCGCAGATAGCCCTCGTGGGTCAGCGTGCGCAGCAGGTGATACGCCGTGGGCAGCGCGAGCCCGGCCTCCCGGGCCAACTGCTTGGCGGGGGCGCCCTCCTGATGCGCGGAGGCGGCTTCCAGCAACCGCATCGCCCGCTGCACCGAGCCAATGAGAGTCGGCGCGGCGGCAGTTGATGCCGTGACGGTCGGCGGTGCGCCGTACGAGGCGTTGTTCGCCGGGGAGCCCTTGGCCGAGGAGCCACGGGAGGCGGAGCCACTGGACGGGGAGCCAGCGGGCGGGGAGCCGGCGGACGGGGAGCCGCTGGCCGGAGGGTCGTTGGACGAGGTGTCGGCGGGTGTGGCGTCAACCGAGGCCAAGGTTCACTCCCGAAACGCGTGGGGGTTCCGCCCGTGCCCGGGATACACGGGTGGGAGCGCAGGGCGCCCGCGCGCGGGGATCGACACCCCGCGTCGGTTTTCGGACTCTAACCGGTGGCCGCCGGCCTAAGCCCCCACAGCGGGAAACTTCCCCCACCCGAGCGAACTGTTGCGAAAAATCACCAATCGCTGCGCGAAGAGGTCGACCCGGATATGAACTTCCGTACGACGTAGATCAGTCCACCCACCAGCGCCACGAAAAGCAGTGCCTTGAACAACAGGCCGACCACGAATCCCACGACGCTCGCTATCAGACCGCCGAACACGACCAGGGCGATGACCGGCACCGCGATCCACTTCACCCACCACGGCAATCCCGAGAAGATCTCCTGCGCTGCCATCGTCCTTACCTCTCTCCGCATCTGTCCTACTTCTTGCATTCGATGCTAGGGCGGCGGAGGGCCCGACGGGGGCCTCGCATCCCTTGCCCTCCCCTGATCCGCCCCCTAGGGAACCCCGAGGTCGCAGCCCTGAGAAGTCAGCCCTGCGGCGTAGAGGATCCGCTCCCGCGGGAGCGGATCGGCCCTCCACCGCAGCAGATCACCCCTCCGGCGGTGAGAAGACGACGAGTACCCGCAGGTCCTCGCTGATGTGATGGAACTTGTGGGCGACCCCCGCCGGCACGTACACGACACTGCCGCGCGCGACTTGGGTGGTCTCCATGCCGACCGTGATCGACGCCCGCCCGCTGACGATCATGTACACCTCGTCCTGCTGGTGAGGCTGCTGCGGGTCGGACTCCCCGGCGTCGAGCGCGTACAGCCCGACCGACATGTTCCGCTCGCGCAGAAACTGCAGATACGCGCCGTCGTTCGCCGCGCGCTCCGTCTCCAGTTCATCCAGCCGGAATGCCTTCATCGTCCTCGTACGCCCCTTGCCCCAGGTCGCGAGCCGACCGCTCTGGCCGTCCGTCTGCAACGATCAGACACATGAAGAATTTCGTAGTCAAGACGATCGCCAACGCGGCGGCCCTGGCCGTCGCCGTGTGGCTCCTCGACAAGATCACCCTGACCGGCGACAGCACAGGCAAGAAGACCCTCACGCTGATCGTCGTCGCACTGCTCTTCGGCCTGGTGAACTTCCTGGTCAAGCCGATCGTGAAGGTGCTCACCTTCCCCCTGTTCATCCTGACGCTCGGCCTGATCACCCTCGTGGTCAACGCCCTGATGCTGCTGCTGACCTCGTGGCTGGCCGACAAGTTCGACCTGAGCTTCCACGTCGATGGCTTCTGGACCGCCGTCCTGGGCGGCCTGATCATCTCGATCGTCTCCTGGGCGATGAACGTCGTCCTGCCCGACGACAAGGACTGAGCCCGCCCCATGGCCTTCTCCGTGTGCTTCGTCTGCACCGGCAACATCTGCCGGTCCCCCATGGCCGAATCCGTCTTCCGCGCGCGGCTGGACGAGGCCGGGCTCGGCGACCTGGTCCAGGTGGGCAGTGCGGGCACCGACGGCTGGCACGAGGGGGACGGCGCCGATCCGCGCACCGTCTCCGCCCTGACGGCGGCCGGCTACGAGAGCGATCACGTGGCGCGCCGCTTCCAGGTCTCCTGGTTCCCCCGGCTCGACCTGGTGATCGCCCTGGACGCCGGCCATCAGCGGACCCTGCGCCGCCTCGCGCCCACACCGGCCGACGCGGACAAGGTGCGGCTGCTGCGCTCGTACGACCCCGAGGCCGCCGCCCGGGGCGACCTGGACGTCCCCGATCCGTACTACGGGGACGAGGACGGGTTCGACGCGTGCCTGAGAATGGTGGAGGCGGCGAGCGACGGTCTGCTCGACGCCGTACGCGAAGCAAGGGAAGGGCGGGCGGCATGACGGACTCCGCAGCGATAGCCGCAGGTACCGGCGCGGGCACAGCCGCGGGAGCGGTCCCGGGAAGAGGCGCCGGGATGGGCGACGGCACGAGAGCGGTGCGGGCCGGTCTCCCCGAGCCCGTGAAGCACGAGCCGACCCTCCCGGGACCGGTGTTCGCCGCGCACTTCCACCTGCCGGGCGATCCGACGGGGCCGTACACCTACGGGCGGGACGACAACCCGACCTGGACGCTCCTGGAGCAGGCCATCGGCGAGCTCGAGGCGCCGGGTGAGGGCGGTGCCGCCGACGCGGACGTCGAGACCCTGGTCTTCGCCTCCGGGATGGCCGCCATCTCCGCGGTGCTCTTCTCGCAGCTGCGCGCCGGCGACGCGGTGGTCCTGCCGGACGACGGCTATCAGGCGCTGCCCCTGGTCAGGGAGCAGCTCACCGCGTACGGCATCGAGGTGCGCACCGCCCCGACCGGCGGCGACGCCCAGCTCGACGTCCTGGACGGCGCGAAGCTGCTGTGGATCGAGACGCCGTCGAACCCGGGCCTGGACGTGTGCGACGTGCGGCGCCTCGCCGAGGCGGCACACGCGCGGGGCGCCCTGGTGGCGGTCGACAACACCCTGGCCACACCGCTCGGCCAGCGCCCCCTCGAACTCGGCGCGGACTTCTCGGTGGCCAGCGGCACCAAGATGCTCACCGGCCACGGCGACATCCTCCTCGGGTACGTCGCCTGCCGCGACGCCGAGCTGACCGCTGCCGTGCGGCGCTGGCGCAAGATCGTCGGCGCCATCCCGGGGCCGATGGAGGCCTGGCTGGCGCATCGTTCGCTCGCCACGCTGCAGCTGCGCGCCGATCGCCAGAACGCCAACGCCCTGGCCCTTGCCCAGGCGCTGCGCGGACGCGACGAGGTGACCGGGCTTCGCTACCCGGGGCTGCCCGAGGACCCCTCGTACAAGATCGCCTCGCAGCAGATGCGGCGCTTCGGGTGCGTGGTCTCCTTCACCCTGCCCTCACGCGCGCGCGGCGACCGTTTTCTCGACGCGCTGCGTCTGGTGGACGACGCGACGAGCTTCGGCGGCGTGCGTTCCACCGCGGAGCGGCGTGGCCGCTGGGGCGGGGACGCCGTCGCGGAGGGCTTCATCCGCCTCTCCGCCGGGTCCGAGGACCCGGATGACCTGGTCGCGGACGTGCTGCGGGCGCTGGACGAGTCGGCGGGCTGACAGTCCCGCGTGCGTACGGACCGCTTGCGGCTAGTACCGGGCTACGCACAACGAACGGTCCGAGCCTCCCCCCTCGTGGCTCGGACCGTTCCGGTTCTGCGCGCGAAGAACCGCGCGAACAAGGCTAGTTGACTCTGTGTCAGTGTCCAATCACAGTAGCGACAGAGACCTATCGACATATTTATAGTTGGGCGCGGCCTGAATGCCGCGCCGGGGAGGGCGTCACCGTGGATCTGGCCCTGCTGCGCACGTTTGTGACCGTGCATCGGGCCGGTTCCTTCACGCGGGCGGCCGCACTGCTCGGGCTTTCACAGCCCGCCGTGACGTCGCAGATACGCACCCTGGAGCGGCAGCTGGGCCGCCCGCTGTTCCTGCGCCAGGCGCGCGGCGTGACCCCCACGACCATCGGGGACGAACTCGCCCACAAGGCCGCGCCCCATCTCGACGCCCTGGTGGAGATCGCCGAGACGGGCCTCGAAGAGGACTCCTCGGTACGCACCCTCCATCTCGCGGGGCCTCCGGAGTTCACCGCGGCCCGCGCGTTACCCGCCCTCACCGCGCTGACCGGCCAGGACGGACAGGGCTTCGCGCTGCGTGCCTCGTTCGGCACCGCGGAGGAGGTCCTCGAAGGGCTCTCCGCAGGGCACCACGACCTGGCCATCACCACGGCCCGGCCACGCGGCGCCCTGCTCACCGCGGCGCCGCTCTGCGACGAGGAGCACGTCCTGGTCGCGGGCCCGCACCTGGCCGCCCGCATCGGCCCCGGCAAGCTGCGCCGCAGGGGCGCGTCCGCCCTGGAGAACCTGCCGGTGGTGGAGGTGCACGAGTCTCTGCCGCTGGTCGCCCGGTACTGGGCCGCCGTCTTCGACACCCGTCCGGCCGCATCGGGCACCGTCATTGTGCCGGACCTGCGGGCGGTGCTCGCCTGCGTCGTCGCCGGGGCGGGGCTCGCCGTGCTGCCACGCTATCTCTGTGCGCCCGCTCTGAAGAATGGCGAGGTCGTGGCCCTGCTGGACCCGGCGGTGCCCCCGTTGCGCACGTATTTCCTCGCCGTACGCACCGGCACACTCGCGATGCCGCACATAGCGCGGGCGCACGAGTGGCTGCTGCGTGCTGCCGTCGACTGGGCTTGAGCAGGACTCCGACTGGTTCACGATGTTTCACGTGGAACAGTCCGGGCCACATTCCTCCCATGACCGTTCGACCTGTGGTCAAGCGCACCGCCCGCGCCATCCTGCTCGATGGCGACGACCTGATCCTGATCAAGCGGACCAAGCCCGGTGTCGATCCCTACTGGCTCACCCCCGGTGGCGGCGTGGAACCGGAGGACGCGACCGTCGTCGACGCGCTCCATCGTGAGGTGCACGAGGAGCTCGGCGCCAAGATCTCCGACGTGGTTCCCTGCTTCGTGGACACCGTCGAGCACATCGGCGAGGACGGTGGCGCGACCGGCGTCAAAGTGCAGCACTTCTTCGTCTGCCGTCTGGAGTCCATGGATCTCTCGCTGCGGCACGGCCCCGAGGTGGAGGAGCCGTGCGGCGAGTACGAGATCGTCCATGTGCCCTTCACCCGCGTCGGGATCGCCTCGGTCCACCTCGTACCGCTCTCGCTGCGGCACTATCTGGACGGCAACATCGAGGGCGTACGCGCGATGCACGCCCCTGACCTGGGCTGAGCCGGGCTTTCTTGCTCCTGGGCGCTGAGCCTCAGTCGGCCACCGCCACCAGTTCCTCCACGGAGTCGTGGCGGATCCGGCCGGCCGGGATGCCGATGTCCCGCAGCGCGTCCACACCGCTGCGGATCATGCCGGGCGGGCCCGACAGGTAGGCGTCGTACTCGTTCCAGGGGCCGTACTCGCGCACGGCGTCCGGGAATTGGGCGTGATCGTCGACGACCGGGCGGACCGAGAGCCACGGGTGGGTCTGCTGGAGGCGCAGCATCGTGTCGATGTCGTACAGGTCGTGGTCGGTGCGGGCGCCGTAGAAGACCTCGACCGGGCGCCGTTCGCCGTGCTCGGCGACGTCCTCGACGAGCGCCTTGATGGGGGCGATGCCGGTGCCGCCCCCCAGACAGAGCAAGCCGCTGTCGGTGGTGTGGTCGACGGTCATCGAGCCGGCGGGGGCGCCCAGCCGCAGGACGTCACCGGGCCGTGCGTGGTGCACCAGGGCGTTGGAGACCCAGCCCGCGGGGACGGCCTTCACGTGGAACGAGAGCAGCCCGTCGGAGCGCGGCGCCGACGCGAACGAGTAGTGCCGCCAGATCCGCGGCCACCAGGGCGTCTCCAGGCTCGTGTACTGGCCCGCCAGGAAGGGGTAGGGCTGGTCGGGGCGGACGGTCACGACAGCGATGTCAGGCGTCCTGAGATCGTGCGAGACCACCTCGGCCAACCACCAGGCGGGTGCGCGCAGTTCATCGGCGGCGGCCGCGTCGATCATGATCTGGGAGATCGTCGTGTACGTACGGACCCAGGCGGCCTCGGTCTCCTCGTCCCAGACCGCGCTCGCGTACCGGCTGAGCGAGCCGATCAGACACTCGCCGACGGCCGGGTAGTGCTCGGGCCGGGTGCCGTACTTGCGGTGTCCGCGGCCGAGGTTCTTCAGATACGCGGTGAGCACGTCGGTGTGGTCGATGTGCTCGGCCGCGGTCAGCAGCGCCTTGAGCAGCCGGTCGCGCTGGGTGTCCATCGCGGCGGGGAACAAGGGGCGCAGGTCGGGGTGCCGGGTGAAGAGGAGCGCGTAGAAGTACGAGGTCACCTTGTCGGCGACGGGGCCTATCTCAGCCATCGTGCGCTGGACGCGGATCGCGTCGGGGGAGCCCTGGGGAGAGGGCTGTCTTGGTTCGGGTACGCGCTCGGTCCGCGGCTCGGGATGACCCGCCGGGGCCTGAGGGGCGTTCTGGGCCACGTTCTGCGCGACGTTCGCAGCGGGCGCAGCGGGCGCCGGTCCTGCCGCTTCCGGGGCTTCAGTCGCTTCCCGGGCGGCGGGTATTCGGTCCTCGGGGGCGCGATCGGGTTCCGGCGTGGGCCGGGCCTCGGGAGCAGACGGCTCAGGAGCAGCTGTCGCAGGAGCAGCCGTCTCAGGAGCATCTGCGGACGCAGCCGCGCCGGGCCTGCCCACCGGGCGTATGGCGGACACCCGGCGGCCCTCGGCCGCCTCGGGCTCACCGCCCTCGGGTCGTGTCGGCTCGCCGCCCTCCGACGGCTTCGGCGCCTTGCGTGGGGTGAACCAGCCGCCTCCACCGCCGCTGTCGCCGGAAGTGCCGTTGCCCGCCGACGTGGTGGTCGGAGCGTCCATGCTGTGCCTCGCCTCGAACATCTCTCAGTCGGTCCATGCACTTCCCTGTGGGAAGCCGCTTACTTTCCCCGCTCTGCCTCGTCAGCCAATGTGGCCACATTGAACCTCGAATTACCGGACCCTACGGACAAGTAGGCACCAAATGTGACATTGCCCGCAGTCATCTCACCGCAGCGTCCCATCCCTCACCGTCACGCCGGTCGCATAACGGAAAGTTCAGGTCTTCGATCTCTTCGCCCCGTTAGGCTGCGTTGACCTCCGCCCGTGCCCCCCTGGGGTGCACTGAGATGCACCCGGCTCGAACCGGACTCGACCATACCGGCAGCCGTCCGGCGCACAAGTCCCGCCGCCCTTCACCGGGAATTCAGCGAGCCTGCGCCCCACCAATTGCCCCAATTACCGGATGCCACACACCAATTCATACGCCTTACGCAGATCACGCCCGACATAAGAGTGGGTGGCGAGCCCGGCCAGCCGCTGATCCGCATTGACAGCGACCGAAACAGGCACCGCGCCGAACAGCTCCAGGTCAGAGAGCGAGTCGCCATAAGCGACGCAATCGGACCGCCCCACCCCCAACTCCTCACAGAGCCGGTTCGCGATCTTCACCTTGGCCGCGGCGTTGAGAATGCCCGCCGGATTCACCGGCTCGGTGAACGGCACGGAGGGGAAAACCGATCCGTACGCGGCATGCGCGCCCCAGCCGAGCAGTCGCTCGACGAAGAAGGACGGCGACAGGGAGATCACCGCGCAGTAGTCGCCGCTCACCCGGATCTCGGCCCAGGTCTCCCGAATTCCCATCAGCCACGGCGCTCCCTCGAAAGCCGCTGTGACCTGCGCGTCCGTGAGTTCCGCCCACAGGGCGCGCACACGGACGGCGTACTGGGGCGAGTCGATCCGCCGCGCCACGAAGTCCCGTTCCAGCTCGGCGATCTCCGCTCCGAGGCCGAGCTGGCGCGAGATCTCCACGGGCGCCGCCGTGCCGTGCAGCAGCGTTCCGTCCAGGTCGAAGAGGTGAAGGCGTGCCATGTACGCCGAGGCTAGTACCCGCGGTTACTCCCGCTGTCAGACGCCTTCGGCCACCGCTCCCGGCACCGTGTTTCACGTGAAACTAAGCCGCCCCGCTCGCCGGGCCACCCTCGTCGTCCATGTCACCGCCGCCGCAGGCTGGCTCGGGCTCACGCTCGGCCTGCTCGCGCTCGCCTTCGCGGCCATCACCACGGGGTCCGCCCCGACCACCGAAGCCGCAGCCCGCTCCATGAAGCTCTTCGCGGACTGGCTGGTGCTCCCGCTCGCGCTGCTCACCCTGCTGAGCGGTCTGCTGCTGTCCCTCGGGACTCCTTGGGGTCTCGCCAGGCACCGCTGGGTCTACACGAAGTTCTGGCTGACCCTGGCGACCACCGCCGCATCGGCCTTCGCGCTGCGTCCGGGCATCAACGACACGGTCGCCACCGTGTCCGCGGGCTCCCCGCTGGCGGACCCGACCGACCTGATCGCCGGTCCCGTCGTCTCCCTGAGCGCGTATCTCTTCATGATGGTCATCTCGGTGCTCAAGCCGTGGGGGCTGACGCGCCGTGGCCAGAAGCAGCGTGACCAAAACCGACGTGCTTCTGCCCACAAACCGGTGGACGCCAAGGACGTGCGTCAGACAGCCTGAGCCGAGTGTCGACACCTACGATCTCCGCACTGCCCATCCGCCGGCTGACCCTCCGTGATCTCACCGCCTGCGCCGACCTGTCGCAGGATCGCGGCTGGCCACGCGAGGAACACAAATGGGGGTTGTTGCTCTCCGCCGGCACGGGATACGGCATCGACGACCCCGACGGTGACGGCCTCGTCGCCGCCTGCGTGGTGACCGAGTACGGACCACAGGAGCGCCCCGGCCTCGGAGCGGTCGGCATGGTCCTCGTCGCCGAGCGACACGCCCGCAAGGGCATCGGCCGCCGCCTGATGCGGTATGTCATCGAAGGTGCGGGCACCACCCCGCTCACCTTGCACGCGACGCCGAACGGCCGCCCTCTCTACGAACAGCTCGGATTCAAGACCACGGGTCGCGCCGAGATGGTCCGCGGCCGGTTAACCCCCGGCGGCACGCTGCCGGATGTCACCACCCGCCCGGCGACCGCGGAGGACCTGCAAGCGCTCGTCCGGCTCGACACAGAGGTCTTCGGCCTCGACCGCACGCACGTGCTCACCCGGCTCCCCGCCTTCGTCGACCAGCTGCGGGTCGCGGAGGCTAACGGCACGATCACCGGCTATGCGGGCGCCTGGCCGAACATGGAGACCCATGTCATCGGCCCCCTGATCGCCCGGGACACGGAGACGGCGAAGGCCCTGATCGCCTCGCTCGCCGCGGGCTCGGACAGGCCGCTGCGCACCGACATCGACGTACGCCATGAAGAGCTGCTCGCCTGGGTGAAGGAGCGCGGCCTCGCGCCCATCGCCTTCAATGCCGTGATGACGTACGGCGTTCCCGAGCTGCCCGGCGACTGGACCCGCCGTTTCGCGCCGCTGACGGTCGCGGCCGGCTGACCGCACACAGAGGCCCGCCCCAGAGACCGGATGGTTGCCGGTACTCGAGGGCGGGCCTTCGTCATGTCCTCGCGCGGTGTCGTGCTCGCCGCACTCCCGGCGTCGTACTACGCGAGGGTCTCCACGGCCGTCGTGGCGAACCCGTGGTCCTGCTCGGGCGCTCCGCCGCCGACGCCGATGGCCCCGATCAGACGGCCGCCACGGTGGACCGGGACGCCACCGGCGATGAAGAGCAGCGGCCGGTCGAGGGCGGTGGGCAGGGTGTGGAAGGGCCCGTCGGGCTTGACCAGGTCGACGAGGTCGGCGGTCGGGGCGTTGAGCTGAAGCGCCGTGTACGCCTTGCGGGTGCTGGTCTCGCCGGAGATCAGCACGGCCCGGTCGTCGCGCAGGAAGGCGAGCAGCTGACCGCCCGCGTCGAGGACGGTGACGCTGACCGTGACATCGGCTGCCTCGGCCGCGCGGCGGGCCGCGGTGATGAGTGCCTCGGCGTCCTGCGTGGTCAGCGGGGCGACGGCGGTGGTGGTGCTCATGAGGTTTCTCCTTGTGCGGTGGTGCTTGTACTGAGGGGGTTCGGGAGGGGTCGGTCAGTGGTGGACGGGCGTCGCCTGCTCTACGGGGGACACGGGGGACACGCCCGCCACGACCAGGCTGGGAGCGGCGGCTGCCGAGCGGCGCTCGAGCGTGGCCGAGACAACGGCCAGGACGAGTGCGGAGCCCGCGAGTACGGCGCCCACCCAGTTCGGGGCGGTGTAGCCGAGGCCCGCGGAGATCACGAGGCCGCCGAGCCAGGCCGAGAGCGCGTTGCCGAGGTTGAAGGCGCCGATGTTCATGGCCGAGGCGAGCGTGGGTGCGCCGGAGGCCTGGTCGAGGACCCGCTTCTGCAGCGGCGGCACGGTGGCGAAGCCCAGGGCGCCGATCAGCGTGATGGTCACGGCTGCCGCGATCTTGTTGTGGGCGGTGAGGGTGAAGAGGGCGAGCACGACGGCCAGCGCGCTGAGCGAGATGTAGAGCAGCGGCATCAGGGCGCGGTCGGCGAACTTTCCGCCGATCAGGTTGCCCGCGACCATGCCGAGCCCGAAGAGGACGAGAAGCCAGGTCACGGACGAGTCCGCGTAGCCGGCGACGTCCGTCATCATCGGCGCGAGGTAGGTGACGGCCGCGAAGACACCGCCGAAGCCGAGGATCGTCATCGCCATGGCGAGCAGCACCTGCACGTTGCGGAACGCGGCCAGCTCGTGGCGCAGGCGTACGCCTTCGGGCTTGGGCAGGTCCGGCACGAGCTTGGCGATACCGGCCAGGCCGATGACGCCGAGGCCCGCGACGACGGCGAAGGTGACGCGCCAGCCGACTGTCTGTCCGACGAGCGTGCCGAGCGGCACACCGACCACGTTGGCCACGGTCAGGCCCGTGAACATCATGGCAATGGCCCCGGCCTTCTTCTCCGGTGCGACCAGTTCGGCCGCGACGACCGAGCCGATGCCGAAGAAGGCACCGTGGGCGAGCGAGGCGACGACACGGCCAGCCAGCATGACGCCGAAGACCGGGGCCACGGCGGAGAGCAGGTTCCCCACGATGAACAGGCCCATGAGGAGCATCAGCATCCGCTTGCGCGAGATGCGGGTGCCCAGGACCGTCATCAGGGGAGCGCCCAGTACGACGCCGAGTGCGTAGCCGGTCACGAGCAGACCGGCCGTGGGGATGGAGACGCCGAAGTCACCCGCGACCTCAGGGAGCAGTCCCATGATCACGAACTCTGTGGTCCCGATTCCGAAGGCCCCGATCGCGAGGGCCAGTAGCGCGAGAGGCATGGTTCTACCTTCCAGACGGTTGCAGGTGCGCTTAGCTTGCGTCCACAATAGTTGCACACGCGGGTTACTTGCAATCGCCGGATATTGCGGCGGTGGACTATCCTGGTACTCAGCCGCTCCGGGACGGAGGAACAAGAGCCATGACAGCGACGGACCCCGCACTGACCGCCCTTGCGCAGGGCTGGTGCGCTCTCTCCCTGCTCCACGGGAAGATCGAGACCCACATCGAGCGCGCCCTGCAGGCCAAACACGGCCTGAGCGTGCGCGAGTACTCCCTGCTCGATGTCCTCAGCCGCCAGCACGACGGGGAGGGCGGCCATCTGCAGATGAAGCAGGTCGCCGACGCCGTCGTGCTCAGCCAGAGCGCCACCACGCGCCTGGTCACCCGGCTCGAGGACCGCGGGCTGCTCTCCCGCTACCTGTGCCCCACCGACCGTCGCGGCATCTACACGGACGTCAGCGAGTCGGGCACCGCGCTCCTCGCCGAGGCCCGTCCCACCAACGACACCGCGCTGCGTGAGGCGCTCGACGAGGCGGCGCTGGACCCGGAGCTCGCACCGCTGGTCAGGGCCGTCGAAGCGGTGCGCGTCCCGGCGTAGCGCGCCTGGCAGCGCAGCGGCCGGCCCGCCACGGCGGGCGGCTGCATAGGCTGCGCCTCATGGGAGATCTTGAGATACGCCCGGCGGTCGCCGACGACATCCCCGCCATCGTGGAGATGCTCGCCGACGACCCCCTGGGCAGCACGCGCGAGTCGCCGGACGACCTCACCCCGTACCTCACCGCGTACGAACGCCTTGCCGCAGACCCGAATCAGCACCTGGTCGTCGCCGTGCGCGAGGGACGCGTCGTCGGCACCCTCCAGCTCACGATCGTGCCGGGCCTGTCCCGGAAGGGAGCGACTCGGTCGATCATCGAGGGCGTACGCGTCCACGCCGACGCGCGCGGCAGCGGCCTCGGCACCCGGTTCATCGAGTGGGCGGTCGATGAATCCCGGCGTCAGGACTGCCAGTTGGTGCAGCTGACCTCCGATGCCACCCGCACCGATGCCCGCCGCTTCTACGAGCGGCTCGGGTTCACGGCATCGCATGTGGGTTTCAAGCTTCAGCTCTGAAGCCGCCGTTGACATGACGTGCCGGTGATTGTCTGACATGACGTGCCGGTGGTTCATCTGACATGACAGGCCGGTGGTTCGTCGTGTTTCACGTGAAACAAGACCAAACAACCAGCGGTCGGAAAAAACAAAATAAGGAGCCCGCC
>NZ_JBVJKV010000021.1:0-72854 GCF_055585065.1 Streptomyces sp. NPDC054047
CTCGTCGCCGACGGCGTCACCGTCTTCCTCACCACCCAATACCTCGAAGAAGCCGACGAACTCGCCGACCGCATCGCCGTCCTCAACAACGGCAAGATCGCCGCCGAAGGCACGGCAGAGGAACTGAAGCGCCTGATCCCCGGCGGCCACGTCCGCCTCCGCTTCACCGACCCGACCGCGTACCAAGCCGCCGCATCCGCCCTGCGGGAGGCCACCCGCGACGACGAGTCCCTCTCGCTCCAGATCCCCAGCGACGGCACCCAGCGCGAGCTCCGCTCCATCCTCGACTGGCTCGACTCGGAGGGCATCGAGGCCGACGAGCTGACCGTGCACACCCCCGACCTCGACGACGTCTTCTTCGCCCTCACCGGCCCGGCCAACGTCCCCAACCAGCTCAAGGAGAACCTGCGATGAGCGCCCTCTCCCTCGCCGTACGCGACTCGAACACGATGCTGCGCCGCAACATCCTGCACGCCCGGCGCTACCCGTCCATGACGCTGAACCTGCTGCTCACGCCGATCATGATGCTGCTGCTCTTCGTCTACATCTTCGGCGACGTGATGAGCGCGGGCATCGGCGGCGGCGGGGCCGACCGCTCCGACTACATCGCCTATCTCGTCCCCGGCATCCTGCTGATGACCATCGGCGGCACCACCGTCGGCACCGCCGTCTCCGTCTCCATGGACATGACCGAGGGCATCATCGCCCGCTTCCGCACCATGTCCATCCACCGTGGCTCCGTGCTCATCGGGCACGTCGTCGGCAGCGTGCTGCAGTCGGTCATGAGCGTGATCCTCGTGGGCGCCGTCGGCGCGGCCATCGGCTTCCGGTCCACGGACGCCACCCTCCTGGAGTGGCTGGCGGCCTTCGGACTGCTCGTCCTCTTCGCCACGGCGTTCACCTGGATCGCGGTCGGCATGGGCCTGGTCAGCCCGAACGCCGAGGCCGCCAGCAACAACGCCATGCCGATGATCCTGCTGCCACTCCTGTCCAGCGCGTTCATCCCGGTCGACTCGATGCCGGGCTGGTTCCAGCCGATCGCCGAGTACCAGCCCTTCACCCCTGCCATCGAGACCCTGCGCGGCCTGCTGCTCGGCAGCGAGATCGGCAACAGCGGCTGGCTCACGATCGCCTGGTGCGTGGCGCTCTCCGCACTCGGCTACTTCTGGTCGAAGTCGGTCTTCGACCGCGACCCGAGGTAACCGGCCGGACCCCACGCACACCCGCACCCGCACCCACACCCACACAGCGGTACGTCGATTCGATGAGCGGCCCCGAGCAGACCCGTCCCCGCCGCCGGGCAGCCCAGGCCCCCCCCGGACGGCGATCCCGCCCTCCTGGCCCGCCTCTTCTCCTACGTCACGACGACAAAAAACGTGCCCCGCACCCGGAACGAATCCGGGTGCGGGGCACGCTCGCTACGAGCGGGGGGACGTCAGGCGGTGGCAGGCACCGGCTGCCGCTCGTCGGCGGGCTCGTCGAACGCGTCGAGCGGCGAGGCCGACGCGTTCTCGTAGGCCTCACGGTCGAGGATCTTCTCGCGGGCGGCGACGATCACCGGGATCGCGGCCTGACCGGCCACGTTCGTGGCGGTGCGCATCATGTCCAGGACCGGGTCGATGGCGAGCAGCAGGCCCACGCCCTCCATCGGCAGGCCCAGCGTCGACAGGGTCAGGGTCAGCATGACCGTGGCGCCCGTCAGACCGGCCGTCGCGGCCGAGCCGACCACCGAGACGAAGGCGATGAGCAGGTACTCCTTGATGCCCATCTGCACGTCGAAGATCTGCGCGACGAAGATCGCGGCGATCGCCGGGTAGATCGCGGCGCAGCCGTCCATCTTCGTGGTGGCGCCGAACGGCACCGCGAAGGACGTGTACTCCTTCGGCACACCGAGACGCTCGGTGACCTTCTGGGTGACCGGCATCGTGCCGACCGAGGAGCGCGAGACGAAGGCCAGCTGGATCGCGGGCCAGGCGCCCTTGAAGAACTGGAGCGGGTTGACCTTGGCGACCGTGGAGAGCAGCAGCGGGTAGACGCCGAACATCACCAGGGCGCAACCGACGTAGATGTCGGCGGTGAACGTCGCGTACTTGCTGATCAGGTCCCAGCCGTAGTCGGCGATGGCGAAGCCGATGAGGCCGATGGTGCCGATCGGCGAGAGCTTGATGACCCACCACAGGGCCTTCTGGAGGAGAGCGAGGACGGACTCGCTCAGCTCCAGGATCGGCTGCGCCTTCTCACCGATCTTCAGTACGGCGACACCGGCGACGGCGGCCATGAAGACGATCTGCAGGACGTTGAGCTCGGTGAACGGCGTGATGACGTCCGTCGGGATGATCCCGGTGAGGAAGTCGATCCAGGAGCCCGCGTGGTCCGGCTTGGCGCCGTCCTTCGGGGTGAGGCCGGTGCCGGCGCCCGGGTTGGTGATGAGCCCGATCGCGAGGCCGATGACGACCGCGATCAGCGACGTGATCATGAACCAGACCAGCGTCTGCGTGGCGAGCCGCGCGGCGTTGTTGACCTTACGCAGGTTGGTGATCGACACCAGGATGGCGAAGAAGACGAGCGGGGCGACCGCGAGCTTCAGGAGCCCGATGAAGGTGCTTCCCACCTTGTCCAGGGTGGTGACCAGCCAGGACACGTCCTGGCTGCGGGCCAGCCAGCCGAGCAGGACGCCGAGGACCAGGCCGCCGAGGATCTGCGCCCAGAAGGGCACCTTGAGGAACTTCGGTATCCCGGAGCCGGACTTCGGCTGCTCGGCCGTGGCGACCGGGGATTGGGGGGACTTCGCGGACACGGACACACTCCGGGTAATGGCAAAGGGACGTGAGGGAGCGGCGACCGCGAGAGGTCAGAGGGAACGGCCGTAACGGCGCCGCCGCAGTGCGGATGTCACTTGGTGCTTGTCGCTCGCGTTGTTCAACGACGGCAACGACAGGCCGCGGACATGCAGCGGCAGAGATCGACATGCAGGCGCGCCACGAGCGGAACGCTCATGGCGATGCGGTGCGCGGCTGCTGTCTTCATGTCGAACACGTTAACACTTGAACTTTGAGAACATCAAAGGTCTTGTTTGAGGTAGACGAGGCCGATCGGAGGCGGAAGCCCCCCGGGACGCAAGAAACCCCGGCCCGGAGCGGCTGCTCCAGTACCGGGGTTGAGGCTTCTGTGACGAAGCTTACGACTTCGCGCGGGCCGCCTCGTCGGCGAGGTCCTCCTGGGTGCGGTTCGCCTCCAGGTTGGCCTTGGTCCGCTCGACGCGCTCCACGACCTGGACCGACGCGCGGTCGCGCTCCTTGCGCAGCACCACGAAGCTGATGGGCGCGGAGATGACGAGCGCGAGCAGCAGCACCCAGAGGAGGTTGGAGTCCCCGAGGCCCTTCGGCAGGACTCCGGCGTAGACAAGTCCCCAGACCGCGAAAAAGCAGCCCACGAAGACCCCGAGGCGCATCAGCGTGTAGCGGAGCATGTCAATCCACTCTTCCGTTCCGAAATGGGCCCGAGTAGGACGAGCCCCTCCAGTGAAGCACGGGAGGGGTCGCGTCCGGCAAGGGGGTGAGCCCTGCGGGAACCGTCAGCCGAGCGGCAGCAGCATGGTGATGTCGTCGCGGTCGTCACCGGGGGCGACGCGGATCGCGCCGGGCACCCGCCCGACCTCCTTGTATCCGCAGGACTCGTAGAACCGGTCGACTCCCGTGCCGCCGCGGCAGGTCAGCCGGATCGCCTCGATCCCGTCGAGTCCGCGAGCGGCGTCCGCCGCGGCGGCCATCAGGTCGCGCCCGTATCCCTTGCCCTGGTGCTTGGGGTGCACCATCACCACGTACAGCCAGATCCAGTGCGTCATCAGGCGGTGCGAGTTGTACGCGAGGAAGGCGGTCGCGGCGACGGCGCCGTCCTCGTCGTACCCGACCAGCAGCCGGGTGTGCCCCTCGCTCAGCTGCGCCAGGCGCTTGAGCCACTCGGGACGTATGTCCTCGACCGTCACGGGCGGTACGAAGCCGACGGCCCCGCCGGCGTTGGACACGTCGGCCCAGAGGGCGAGGACGCCGTCGCGGAGGGCGGGATCGATCTCCGGGTCCAGCCGGAAGGTAAGCGTCATAGGGCGAGATTAACCATTACAGACAGCGGAGCTCAACCGTGTTCCGCATGCCGGACAACGTGACGAGCCCCGGCCGAAGAGGCCGGGGCTCGCTCACCACTCGTACGCGACGTGCGTCAGAGCCGTCAGATCTGTCAGATCCGTCAGAGCCGTCAGAGCCGCATCGCCTGCGGCGTCTCCCGGAGCGACAGGTCGGGACCGTCGTACTCACGGATCGACTCGTAGCGCGTGTTCCGCTCGATGGGGCGGAAGCCCGCCTCGCGGATGAGGTCGAGCAGGTCGTCCCGCGTCAGCTTGTTCGGCGTGCCGAAGTCGTCCGCGTCGTGCGTGATCTTGTACTCGACGACCGAGCCGTCCATGTCGTCCGCGCCGTGCTGGAGCGCGAGCTGCGTGGTCTGGAGGCCGTGCATGACCCAGAAGACCTTGACGTGCGGGACGTTGTCGAAGAGGAGCCGCGAGACCGCGAAGGTCTTCAGGGCCTCCGCGCCCGACGCCATGGTGGTCCGCGCCTGGAGGCGGTTGCGGATCTTGCCGTCCTTCATGTCCACGAAGTCGTGCTGGTACCGCAGCGGGATGAAGACCTGGAAACCGCCGGTCTCGTCCTGGAGTTCGCGCAGGCGCAGCACGTGGTCGACCCGGTGACGGGGCTCCTCGATGTGGCCGTACAGCATCGTGCACGGGGTCTTGAGACCCTTCTCGTGCGCGAGCCGGTGGATGCGCGACCAGTCCTCCCAGTGGGTGCGGTGGTCGACGATGTGCTGGCGGACCTCCCAGTCGAAGATCTCCGCGCCGCCTCCGGTCAGCGACTCCAGGCCCGCCTCGATCAGCTCGTCCAGGATGTCGGAGGCCGACATCCCCGAGATCGTCTCGAAGTGGTGGATCTCCGTGGCCGTGAAGGCCTTCAGGGACACGTTCGGGAGCGCCTTCTTGAGCTCGCTCAGCGAACGCGGGTAGTACCGCCACGGCAGGTTCGGGTGCAGGCCGTTGACGATGTGCAGCTCGGTGAGGTTCTCGCCCTCCATCGCCTTGGCGAGGCGGACGGCCTCCTCGATACGCATCGTGTACGCGTCCTTCTCGCCCGGCTTGCGCTGGAAGGAGCAGTAGGCGCACGAGGCGGTGCACACGTTCGTCATGTTGAGGTGACGGTTGACGTTGAAGTGCACGACGTCGCCGTTCTTGCGCGTGCGCACCTCGTGGGCGAGACCGCCGAGCCAGGCGAGATCGTCCGATGCGTAGAGGGCGATCCCGTCCTCGCGGGACAGCCGCTCACCGGCCCGGACCTTCTCCTCGAGCTCGCGCTTGAGCCCAGCGTCCATACCCCGGCCGCCTCTCCGTGTCTACATGTCTGCGTAAATCAGGCCTCGCCCACGGTACGCCTACGCTTCTTCCGGCAGCTCCCCGACCCGGTTCTCCCACTTCGTGGAGAGCACGATCGTCGTACGCGTCCTGGAGACGCCCTTCGTGCCGCTCAGCCTGCGGATCGTCTTCTCCAGGCCGTCCACGTCACTGGCCCGGACCTTGAGCATGTACGAGTCGTCGCCCGCGATGAACCAGCAGTCCTCGATCTCGTGCAGGTCCTTCAGTCGCCGTGCCACGTCCTCGTGGTCGGCGGCGTCCGAGAGGGAGATGCCGATGAGGGCGATGACGCCGAGACCGAGCGACGCGGAGTCGACGGTCGCGCGGTAGCCGGTGATGACGCCCGCCGCTTCGAGGCGGTTGATCCGGTCCGTGACGCTCGGTCCCGAGAGGCCGACGAGACGGCCAAGTTCGGCGTACGAGGCCCTGCCGTTCTCGCGAAGAGCCTGGATGAGCTGCCTGTCCACGGCGTCCATAGGTGCGATGCCTTTCATTATTCAGCGATACCGCGAGTCTATGTGTAGAATCTAAGGCGCAACAGGGTCTAGCCCCTGTGAATCTTTCTCAATCTCAGCAATTCAATGACGAATCTTCAGGAGTGAGTCACCCGTGTACTCGATCGAGATGGCCTACGCCCGGATGCGCGAGCTGCAGGACCTGGCCAACCGCTCGCGTGCCCACCAGACCGCCGCGCCCAAGGCCGAGCGCCCCACGAAGCGCGCCGCCAAGAAGCGCTAGCCCCCCGAAGGGGCAGAGCCTCCACCGAGCTCTCCCTTCCAACGGCGGTACAGCTGATGCGGCACCCCTGCCGCGTCGAGCGTCCGCCCGGCGACGAAGTCCACCAGATCCTGGATGTGCGTCGCCCCCGCGTAGAACGCCGGAGAGGCGGGCAGCACGACTGCGCCCGCCTCGTCCAGCGTCACCAAGTGCTTCAGCGTCTGTCCGTTCAGCGGTGTCTCGCGTACGCAGACGATCAGCCGGCGGCCTTCCTTGAGCGTCACGCTCGCCGACCGCTGCAACAGGTCCTTCGAGAGCCCCAGCGCCACCCCGGCCACGCACGCCGTGGACGCGGGCACGATCAGCATCCCCTTGGTCGCGTACGACCCCGACGAGGGCCCGGCCGCCAGATCCCCGGCCGCCCAGTAGCGCACGCCGTCGACCGGCACCTCGAAGGTGTCCGGCTTCCCGTCGGCACCGCGCCCGAGCCACTCCCGCAGGTCCTCCTGCCAGTGCGCGTCCCGGAAGGCGATGCCCGTCTCGTCGAGGATCGTCAGCCGCGAGGCCCGCGAGACCACCAGGTCCACGCTCTCCCCCGCCGCGAGCAGCGCCCGCAGCACGGCGGCGGCGTACGGGGTCCCCGAGGCCCCCGACACCCCCACGATCCAAGGCTTACGCTGCGTATCTCCTGGCTTCACGCTGTGAGCCTAGACGGTCAGGCCGCGCACCAGCAGATCGAGCAGCGCGCAGACGAAGAGCGCGATGCCGATGAAGCCGTTGACCTGGAAGAAGGCGCGGTTGAGGCGCGAGAGGTCATGGGGCTTGACGATGGAGTGCTCGTAGACGAACGCGCCGGCGACGACCGCGAGGCCGAGCCAGAGGAACACGCCCGCGCCGGTGTCGGCGGCGTACCAGACGAACAGCGCGGTGGTCACCAGGTGACAGCCGCGCGCGCCCCAGATGGCGTTGGAGATGCCGAACCGCGCGGGCACCGACATCACGCCGACCTCGCGGTCCGTCTCCACGTCCTGGCAGGCGTAGATCAGGTCGAAGCCGCCGATCCAGACGCCGACCGCGAGCCCGAGGATGACGGCCTGCCAGGACCACTCGCCGGTGATCGCGATCCAGGCGCCGACCGGACCCATGGCCTGGGCCAGGCCCAGGATCGCCTGCGGGAAGTTCGTGAACCGCTTGCCGTAGGGATAGACCACCATCGGGATCACCGCGATGGGCGCGAGGGCGAGGCAGAGCGGGTTGAGCAGGGCCGCGGCCCCCAGGAACACGACGAGCGCGATCAGCGCGCCGGTCCAGGCGGACTTCACCGAGACCGCGCCCGTGACGAGCTCGCGGTGGGCGGTCCTCGGGTTACGGGCGTCGATCTCCCGGTCGATGATGCGGTTGGCGGCCATGGCGAACGTGCGCAGGCCGACCATGCAGATGGTGACCAGGAGCAGCCGGCCCCAGTGGATGTTCCCGTCCAGCTGGAACATCGCGGTCAGCGCGGCGATGTACGCGAAGGGCAGCGCGAACACCGAGTGCTCGATCATGACCAGACGCAGGAACGCCTTGACCTTGCCCGGCGGCGCGGGCTCGGGCCCGAAGAGTTCCGGAGTCGCTGAATCAGCACTCATCTTTAGAGCCCGTACTCCTTCCAGCGGCGGTCGACCTTCGACGCCGTCTCCGGGTCGGACTCGACCATGTTCGGCCAGCCCCCGTCCCGGGTGTATCCCTCTTCGGGCAGCTTCTTCGTCGCGTCGATGCCCGCCTTGCCGCCCCAGAACTGCTGGTAGGAGGCGTGGTCGAGGTGGTCGACGGGACCTTCGGCCACCGTCAGGTCGCGCGCGTAGTCGGTGTTGCCGAGCGCGCGCCAGGACACTTCGTGCAGATCGTGGACGTCGCAATCCTTGTCCACGACCACGATCAGTTTGGTCAGCGACATCATGTGCGCGCCCCAGATGGCGTGCATGACCTTCTGCGCGTGCTTCGGGTACTTCTTGTCGATCGAGACGATCGCGCAGTTGTGGAAGCCGCCGGACTCCGGCAGGTGGTAGTCCACGATGTCCGGGACGATCACCTTGAGGAGGGGCAGGAAGAAGCGTTCGGTGGCGCGGCCGAGCGGCCCGTCCTCCGTCGGCGGCCTGCCCACCACGATCGACTGGAGCAGCGGACGCCTCCGCATCGTCACGCAGTCGATCTTCAGGGCGGGGAAGTCCTCCTGCGGCGTGTAGAAGCCGGTGTGGTCGCCGAAGGGGCCCTCCGGCAGCATCTCGCCCGGCTCCAGCCAGCCCTCGATGACGACCTCGGCGTGCGCGGGCACCTGGAGCGGGACCGTCTTGCAGTCGACCATCTCCACGCGCTTGCCCTGCACGAACCCGGCCAGCATGTACTCGTCCATGTCGCCGGGCAGCGGCGCGGTCGCGGCGTACGTCACGGCGGGCGGACAGCCGAAGGCGATCGCCACGGGGAGCTTCTCGCCCCTGCGGGCGGCCACCTGGTAGTGGTTGCGGCTGTCCTTGTGGATCTGCCAGTGCATGCCGATGGTGCGCTTGTCGTGGCGCTGGAGGCGGTACAGGCCGAGGTTGCGCACCCCGGTGTCCGGGTCCTTGGTGTGGGTCAGCCCCAGGTTGAAGAAGGAGCCGCCGTCCTCGGGCCAGGTGAAGAGCGCGGGCAGCTGCTCCAGGTCGACGTCGTCGCCGGTGAGCACGACCTCCTGCACGGGCGCGTTGTCGGACTTCACCTTCTTCGGCGGCACGTGCGTCATCGCGCCGAGCTTCCCGAAGGCCTCGCGCACGCCGACGAAGCCGTGCGGCAGCTCCGGCTTGAGGAGGCCGCCGATCTTCTCGCTGATCTCGCCGTACGACTTCAGGCCGAGCGCCTTCAGGAGGCGGCGGTCCGTGCCGTACACGTTCATCGCGAGGGGCATCGCCGAGCCCTTGACGTTCTCGAAGAGGAGCGCGGGGCCGCCGGACTTCTGCACCCGGTCGGTGATCTCGCCGACCTCCAGATACGGATCGACCTCGGCCTTGATGCGCTTGAGATCGCCCTCGCGCTCCAGTGCACGGAGCAGGGAGCGAAGATCGTCATAAGCCATGCGTTCCAGTATCGGGCACCGGCTACCCTGGCCCCGACAGCGGGGCCCGCACGCCGCCCCTCCTTCGTCGCTTGGGGAATCGCGCAAACATGCTCAGGTATCTGCCGTTCCTGCTGGTCCTGGCCGTGTGGATCTATGCCTTCATCGATGTCCTGAACACTCCGGAGAAGGAGATCAGGCATCTGCCGAAGGTGGTCTGGGTCATCATCGTGCTGCTCTTCGGCGAGGTTCTGCTCGGCCCGATCGCCTGGTTCGTCACGGGCAAGGTCCGCAAGACGCCCGCCACCGGGACCGGTCCGCGCGCCGGGCGCGGCGGACAGTGGGTGGCGCCGGACGACAACCCCGAGTTCCTGAAGTCCCTCAGGGACGAGGACCCGGACGACAAGAAGCGGGACCGGGGCACGGAGAGCTAGGTCCTGGCGAACGGGAGTCCGATGATGGAACTGCGGCTGCTCGTCACCTTCGAAAAGGTCGCGTCCGTACTCAGCTTCACGCAGGCCGCGGCCGAGCTGAAGTACGCCCAGTCCAGCGTCACCAGCCAGATCCGCTCCCTGGAGTCCTCGCTCGGCACGGAACTCTTCGACCGGCTCGGCAGCCGCATCCGGCTCACGGAGGCGGGCGAGCGCCTGCTCCCCTACGCCCGGCAGATCATCGAGCTGACGGACGAGGCGCGGGCCGCGGTCGTCGACGCCGGGGAGCCTGCCGGGGCGATCGCGGTCGGCACGATGGAGTCGCTGACCTCCTACCGCCTGCCCCCGCTGCTGGAGCTCTTCCACCACCGCTACCCGAAGGTGCAGCTCTCCCTGCGCCCCACGCTGGGCGACGAGACCCGCCACGCGCTGCGGCAGGGGACGTACGACGTGGGATTCCTGATGGAGCGCGAGACCGAGCACGCGGGCCTGGAGTGCGAGGTACTCGCCGAGGAGCCGCTGGTCCTGGTCTGCGCGCCGACGCATCCGCTGGCCGGGCACGGGGGCGACTCGCTCGCCACGGGTGATCTGGCGGCGGTGCAGCTGGTCGGCACGGAGCCGGGCTGCCCCTACCGCGACCTCTTCGAGGAGGAGCTGCGGGTGCGCAACGGCGCTCCGCCGCCCTTCATGGAGTTCGGCACCATCGAGGCCACCAAGCGGGGAGTCGCCGGTGGCCTCGGTGTGGCGCTGCTGCCGCGGATGGCGGTGCGCGAGGAGTTGGCCTCGGGGGTGCTCGTCGCGCTGCCGTGGGAGCCGCCGTTCGTGCTGCACACGCAGCTGGCGTGGCGGTCGGGGAAGCGGCTGCCCGCGCATGTGCGGCTCTTCATCGAGCAGTCGGTACGGCTGGTGCGGGAGCAGGCAGCGGAGCCGGTGAACTAGCCACCGTACTGGGTGACTTGGCGCGGTTGACCTTCAGGCTGGCGAGGACGATGAGCGGTACGCCGAGCGCCTGGACCAGGCCGATGTGGTGCCCGTAGACGGCCCAGTCGGCGACCATCGCGACCGCCGGGTAGGTGAAGGCGAGTACGGCGATCTTGGCGGTGGGCAGCTTCGCGTACGCCGCGTACATCAGGACGTACATCAGACCGGTGTGGATGACGCCGAGTCCGACCAGCCAGGCCCAGCCCGCGCCCGTGCCGCTCATCGCGCCGAAGTCGGCGAAGGGCAGCAACAGCGGGATGCCCACGAGGACTTGGACCAGGGCGATGAGGTGCGGGCGTACGCCGGTGATGCGCTTGGTGACCAGCGTGGAGAGGCCGTAGAGCAGCGCGGCCAGGAGCGCGAGGCCGATGCCGGTGAGCGAGCCGAGGTCGCCGGGGCGCACTCCGGAGACCAGGACGAGTCCGGCGAACGCGATGCCCAGCCACATGAGTTGATGCTTCGTCAGCCGCTCGCGGAAGATGACCGCGCTGAGCAGCACGAGCAGGAACGGCTGGGTGTGGTAGACGACGGTGGCCAGGGAGATCGAGGTCGCCTCGTACGCCTTGAAGAGGAACACCCAGTTGAAGACGATGAACGCGCCGCCGAGCGCCGCGAGTCCGAGCTTCCTCGGGGTGAGGCCGTGGTCGCGGAAGTAGCCTCGGGCGAAGGCGTAGCCCCCGAGGGCGACGGCGCCGAAGAGCACCCGGAAGAACACGACGTTGAACGCCGACGCACCGGACTCGACGACGAAGATTCCGAGGGTGCCGGAGAGCACCATCGCGGCGGTCAGCTGGGCCGTGCCCTTGTTCTCTGAGGTCATGCCCATGAAGCTACGAGCGGACGTATGCGCTGGTCCACGAGCCAGTGGGGCGTCCTGCCGATGGGGTCATCGGCAGGGACGATGAGGCGTGACAGAGAGCGTGAAAGAGGGGTGTGCACATGGACCAGGCGCAGGCCCGCGCGTGGCTCGCGACCGCCGTCGACGAGGCCCGGCAGGGGCTCGCGGAGGGCGGCATCCCGATCGGCGCCGCGCTCTACGGCGCGGACGGGGCCCTGCTGGGGCGCGGGCGCAACCGCCGCGTCCAGGACGGCGATCCGTCGCTGCACGCGGAGACGTCGGCGTTTCGGGACGCGGGACGGCAGCGCACCTATCGCGGGACGACGATGGTCACGACCCTCGCGCCGTGCTGGTACTGCAGCGGTTTGGTGCGGCAGTTCGGGATCTCGCGGGTGGTCGTGGGCGAGGCGCGGACGTTCCTCGGCGGGCACGACTGGCTGGCGGAGCACGGCGTGGAGATCGTGATCCTCGACGATCCCGCGTGCGTGGCGATGATGGAGGACTTCATCGGGGCGCGGCCGGAGCTGTGGCACGAGGACATCGGGCTCGGCGACGGCTAGGGACAGGACGGCAGCCGCCCGACTCGACCGGGTGCGCTCCCGCAAGACGGGGCGCGCCGCGCGCCCGCCGTGGGCGTCCCGTTCCAGCGTTCCATCCGTGCTTCGTTTTACCTGGTCAGCGGAGGAAAGTGCGTCCCGGCTTCCCGTTCTGCCCGCTTTCCGTGGTGGCCGGGGCTGTCCGGCTCGCAGACTCAAGCCGTCCACCACACGCAGCCGTTGACCGGTGAGCGCCAGGGAGATGAGCCCGGCCCGCCGTCGACGGCTCGAGCGCCGACAGCTCAGGGAGTCTGCCCATGACCCGTTCCACCATCAGCTCGCGCCGCCGCCTGGCCGGGGCGGCCACCGCCGCCCTGCTCTCCCTGGGGCTGCTGACCGCGTGCGGCTCCGAGTCCTCGGACACCGGCGCGTCGAGCGCCAGCCCGTCCCAGAAGGCCGAGTCGCGTGCCGACTCGTCCGACAACCGCGCGAAGGGCCACACGAACCTGTCCTCCCCGGCCGAAGGCGGGGAGTCGAACTTCCAGCAGGGCGCCCCCCTCGCCAGCCGCACGTTCCAGTTGAACGTCGACGGCGGCACCGAGGCCCTCAGCAACGTCTCCGGACTGGAGATGGACCAGAAGACGGAGCAGACCCCCTCCAACACGCTCATCCCCGGCGAGCAGAAGACGGGCACGATGACCGTGGTCCGCGGCGCCGAACAGTCCCAGCAGTTCACCGACCTGGTCAACGGCAACACCCGGCCCGAGACGGCGTCCGTCGACGTGCTGGACCACGCGGGCAACCCGATCAAGCAGTACACCATGCAAAAGCCCACGGTCATCAAGGTCGACAACCCCCCGACCGGCAACGCCCAGAGCGTCACGATCCAGTTCACGAGCCTGACGATCAGCTAGGGCCTCTCCCCCGGGACCACCCTGCCGACCCGCGGGGCCGAGCGATCACCGCGCGAACCCGCCGCCGGGTCATTGCGTGTCGGCCACCGGGTCCCCCACGGCTCCTCCCGTGGCCCTGCGGACGGCGCCTGCGATGCGTTCCGAGGCGTCGGCGAACTGCGCGGGGTCGGCGCCCTCCAGGAGAGCCGCGCCGATGTCCTCGTTGAGGACGCGGATGGCGGCGGAGGCCGCCGCGGCGTGCAGGCGCACCTCCAGGTCGTCGGCCGTGCGCCCGAGACGCTTAGCGACGATCCCGGCCATCTCGCGCTCCACCTGGTCACAGGCCATCAACCAGGCGGTGCGCAGGGCCGGTTCCGTGTCGGCGAGGCGGATCATGCGCATCGCGAGCCCGGTGTCGGCCAGCTCGACGGCGCTCGCCTCACGGCGGAACCGGCTCGCCTCCGCGCTGAAGCGCTCTTCGAGCGACTGGTGCGCGGGCCAGTCGCGCAGCGTGCGCATCTCCCATTCCACGCCCTGCGACACGATGGGTTCCGCGCAGCTCTCCTTGCTGCGGAAGTGGCGCCAGATGGTACGGGTCGACAGGCCCACCGCCTCGGCGATCTGATCCCCGCTGGTGGCGTCCACGCCCTGCTCCCAGAACAGGCGGGACGCCTCCCGGGAGATCTCCAGACGCAGTCGGTGGCGCCGCTGCTCGCTCATGCCGTTCCCGCCACGCTTGGCCGTCGCCATGCCGGCCACCTCCGCTCGTTCCCTACCAGCACGTCAGTGTCGTAATGACATTAAGTGACGCGCGCCGTGCCCGGTGCCTGCACGGCGGGGCCGACGGCCCTGGGAGCGATGCCACCCGTGCGCTCAGGCCCGGTCCGCGTCGTGCCGCGCGCTCGGGCCGTCCGCGTCGTCTCCGGGCCCGGCGCAGGCTTCGGCCAGCACGGCGGCGATGTCCCCGACGAGACCGGCGACGGGGTCGTGCGTGAGCTCGGTCATCCGCAGCCGCCCGCCGACGGTGACGACGCCGAGCACGTGCTCCCCCCGCAGCTGGGTGATCTGCGCCGGGCCCCACAGGGCGGCGAGCGTGCCCGCGCCCCGCCTCCGGGGCTGCGCCACCCCGAGGTTGGTGATCTGGATGTCGGCCGCGGTGGCGGCGGCCATCATCGCTTCGGCCTGCTCCCCGTTCTCGGGGGCGTACTGCGTGAGCTGCGCACCGGCGGCCTTCAGTGCCTGCCGGGCGCGCTGGCGGGTGAGCGAATCGCGGGTGCCTCGGGCGAGCTTCCAGAAGTCGTCGGCCTCGTGCGCCTCGCTCGAAGTCCGGGCCCCGGCAAAGCGGTTCACCACCTCGTCGGGCAGTCCGCAGGCCCGGCGCAGGTCGACGGGGGTCAGCACCCGTACGAACTCCCGCCCACGCCGGTGGAACACCACCGCGGCGGCGGCGCAGAGCGCGGCATGCACCGACGTGCCCTCCAGACGGCAGCGGCCGACGAGCCGGGCGGTCAGCTCCTGGTCCAGCGCCAGGGACTGGAGGTGCGGCAAGGCCCCCGAGAACGGGGCGAGTTCACCGGCGGCGCTCATGCGCGGATCGTCCGGCGGGGCGGTGGCGGCCGTGGTCGCGGCCGTGGTGTCCGGCGGCGTGACGACGCGGGCGAGGAGGTCCTCCTGCGCCTCGGGGACAGGGCCGGGCACCTGCTCCTCACCGTCCAGGGCGGCCACCAGGTCCAGCAGTGCGCGCAGCCCGCCCACCCCGTCGGCGATCTGGTGGGCGAACGTGAGCACGATGCCGCTCCGCCCGCCCCACCTCAGCAGGGCGGCGCGGGCCGGCGGGCCCGGGGCCACGGGGATCGGCCGGGTCTGCTCGGCGGCCACGACCGCCTGCCAGGGCGTGCCGTCGGGCAGCGTCGTCACCGGGATCGGGCGGTCGGCCTGCCGGTAGACGGCCTCGGGCGCGGTGCGGTCCACCGTCACCGCGAGCAGCGGGTGGAGACGGCAGAGCTCGGCCAGCGCCGTGGCCAGCTCGGCCTCCGATATCGGCCGCTCGATCTCGGCGACCAGGGAGAACTGGATGGGGTTTCGGCGCATGTAGAAGTCGATGGTCCGCTCGAACGCGCCCAGCGGTCGTACGACGTCTCCTCGGCTCGCGGTCACTACGGCTTCCTCTCTCTACGGGGTGGCGGGGCGACCCGTGCGTCCGTGCGTCCGTGCGTACCGGGGCAGCCCGTGTGTGCGGGGAAAGCCGTACGTACGGGGAAAGGCCCGTGCGTACCGGGAAGTCAGACGCGCTTGGCGGGCAGCAGGCCGAGGGCCGCGAGCCGCTTGTTCGAGCGCCGGGCGGCCCAGGCGACCACCAGGAGGGCCAGGGCGAGCAGCGGGAAGCCCATGGCGATCTTGGCGAAGCCCAGCGAACCGACCTGGTCGGTCGCGTAGAAGTACTGCTGGACGGCGAACCGGGCGCCGAAGACGGCGGCAAGGACCAGGGTGGCGATGTCGTAGTAGAGCCGCGAGCGCTTGTCCGCGCGCCAGACGTTGCCCTTGCCGGTGGCCGCGTTCCAGATCACGCCCGCCAGCGGCCACCGCACCAGGACGGAGAGGACGAAGAGGACGGCGCCTGCCAGGCTCGCCCAGATGCCGATGAGGAAGTAGTCCTTGGCGGAGCCGGTGAACCAGACGAGGCCCGCGGCGACCGCGACGCCGAACACACCGCCGATCGCGGGCTGCACCGACTCCTTGCGCATCAGCCGTTCCACGCCGATGCCGACCGCGACGGCCAGGGCGGCGATGACCGCCACCCGCAGTCCGCCCGCGCTGTTGGCGACGACGAACGCCACCACGGGCAGCGCCGAGTAGACGATCCCCTTGGTGCCTCCGGCCTGGTCGAGGGCCGAAGGGCGCTGCCGGGGCGCTGTCTGTGCCGTCCGCTCTGCCTGCTCCGTCTGCTCCGTCCGCTCCGCCTGCGTGTCGGACTCTGTCTCCAGGAAGCTCTTGGCCTTCATGGTGGTCAGTTCTCCCGAGTTCGTCTGGGGGCGAGATGCGATGTCACTGTGTCACTAAGCGCTACTGTGTCATTAAGTGACACACTTGGCCACCCCTCCCGCACTGTGACGTGGGTCACATGGCGGCGAATCCTCGGACACCCACCCTCCGGGCGGCGCCTCGCACCCCTTCTGCTCCGGGCCATGGATCCCAATCACCGCAAGGGTCCGACGGTGGGCGGTGATCGAAAGTTCACGAGCCACTTGCCGTGAGTGTCATTAAGTGACACTGTCACTAAGTGACAGATAGCCGATTGCCGTCGCCTTCTCACGGCACCGGACGCTGACCCCAGGAAGGGATCGACATGGCACAGCGGGAGACCATCTCCGTCGAGGAGTTCTTCGGGCCGCCGACTCGCGCGAAGGCGACCCTCTCGCCGGACGGCAGGGAAATGGCGTACCTGGCGCTGTGGAAGAACCGCATGAACGTCTGGATCGAGAGCGTCGACGCACCGGGGGACGCGCGGTGCGTGACCACCGAGGACCGCGGAGTGGTGAGCTACCACTGGACCCGTGACCCCCGATGGCTGCTCTACACCCGGGACCAGGGCGGCGACGAGAACCTGCACCTCTACCGCGTCGACCTGGAGACCCCGGACGCCCCCGCGGTCGACCTCACGCCCTACCCCGGGGTGCGGACCGTGGGCCTGGACCTGCCCGCCGGGCGGCCCGGCAAGGTGGTCACCCAGCTGAACCTGCGTGACCGGGCCGAGTTCGACCTCGTCGAACTGGACATCGCCACCGGCGACCTCACGACCCTCGCCCAGAGCCCCGGAAGCAATGTCGAGGGGTGGCTGTACAGCGAGCACGAGCTGTTCGCGGTGGCGACGACGGCCGAGGGCGACGTCGAGCTGTCCCGGTGGGACGGGGTGACGGGCGCGGCGACCCCCGTGGCGCGGTTCGAGGGCGGTGACGCCCCGTTGGGGATCTACCCCATGGAGGTCACACCGGACGGCGCCGGAGTGTGGCTGGGCTCCCACCGTGGGAGCGACCGCCTGCGCCTGGCCCGCCTCGACCTGGCCACCGGCAAGGAGGAAGAGGTCGACTCCCACCCGCAGTTCGACCTGGACACCCGCGCCCGGGTCTTTCCCGCCCTGCCCTCCCCCCTGATCCGCAGCCGGCGCACGGGCGAGCTGCTCGGGGTCCGGTACCTCGGGGAGCGGCAGGTGATCCACGCACTGGACCCGCACTTCGCCGCCGTACTGGAGAACCTGGAGAAGCTGTCCGACGGCGACCTCGCCGGGCTGTCATCCGACGAGAGCGGACAGCGGTGGGTGGCCGGCTTCACCCACGACCGCGACCCCGGTGCCACCTTCCTCTACGACCACACGACGGGCGAGAGCCGCCTGCTCCACCGGGCGAAGCCGCACCTCGACCCCGAGTCGCTCGCCCCGATGCGACCGGTGTCGATCACCTCCCGCGACGGTCTGACGCTGCCGTCGTACCTGACGCTGCCGGTCGGCATCGAGCCCTCCCGGCTGCCGCTGGTGCTGTTCGTCCACGGCGGCCCCTGGAGCCGGGACAGCTGGGGCCACCACCCCGCCGCGCAGCTCTTCGCCAACCGCGGCTGCGCGGTCCTTCAGATCAACTTCCGGGGCTCCACCGGCTACGGCAAGGCCTTCACCCGGGCCGGCATCGGGGAGTTCGCGGGCAAGATGCACGACGACCTCATCGACGGCGTGCGGTGGGCGGTCGAGCAGGGGTACGCCGACCCGGAGCTCGTGGCCATCATGGGCGGCTCGTACGGCGGTTACGCGTCACTGGTGGGTGTCACCTTCACCCCGGACGTCTTCGCCGCCGCCGTCGACGTCGTCGGTATCTCGGACCTGGCCAACTTCATGCGCAGCCAGCCCGACTTCGTCAAACCGATGCTCGCCTACAACTGGTTCACGTACGTCGGCGACCCGGCCGACCCGGAGCAGGAGGCCGACATGCTGGCCCGCTCCCCGATCAGCCGCGTCGACCAGATCCGCACACCGCTGATGGTGGTGCACGGCGCCAACGACGCCCGCGTCGTCCTCGCCGAGTCCGACCAGCTCGTCGAAGCCCTCCGCGCACGAGGCGTGCCCGTCCAGTACACGGTCATGAAGGACGAGGGCCACGCCATCGAGAACCCGGAGAACGTGATCGCCCTCTACACGGCGGCGGAACGCTTCCTGGCCGAACACCTCGGGTTCGAGGCCCACTTCGAGACCCGCATCTAGGCATCCAGACATCTCGACACGGGAGACGACATGACCCTGACGCTGCCGCAACGCCTCTACCTGCTCTGCTACACCGTGGACCAGGGCAAGTTCCAGCTCGACAACCTCCAGGGCCGCGGCCAGTTGCTGCGTGCCGGTGCCCTGACCGAGCTGGCGCGCGACGGGCTGCTCGACGCCACGGGAGGGAAGGTGGTCCGCGAGGCCGGCAAGGCGCCGGACGACACCTTCGTCGCCACGGTGTGGGCCGACCTGCCGGACAACAAGCCAAAGGGCTGGCTCCAGTTCGTGCACAACAAGGCGCACACCGCGGAGACGCCCGTCCGCGACCAGCTCGCCGCGCTGGGCGAGGTCACCGTCTCGCGCGGCAAGGTGCTGGGGCTCATCCCGGCCGACAAGGTCACCGTCGCCCGCCCGGAGGAGGTGCGCGCCCTCCAGAAGCGGGTGCGCGACACCGTGCTCGGCGGCGCCGACCCGGCGTCGATCCCGCTGGAGGAGCTGACCATGGCCGTGTTCGCGGCCGAGCTCGAGGTGACCTGCGTATGGAGCCGCGGAGACCGCCGCACCCACAAGCAGGCGCTCAAGGCGCTCGCCGCGCGCTTCGACGAGATCGTCCCCGGCCTGCGCAAGGCACTGCGCGACTCGTACCTGTCGAGCCGGGCGGTCGGTGGCGGCTGGAGCGCCTGAGCGCACGGCCGCCGACCGGCCCGACCGGCCCTATCCGGGCCGCAGGACCAGCGCGAGCAGCCCCGGGAAGCGCGCGTCGAACTCCTCGCGGCGGAGGCGGTTGACCCGCCGCGGCCCCTCGTCACGCTGCTCGACGAGTCCCGCTCCCCGCAGCACCCCGAAGTGATGGCTCAGCGCCGCCTTGCCGACGGGGACGTCGAAGCTGCCGCAGGCGCGGGTCCAGTCCGGGGACGACGCCAACTCCCTTACCAGTTCCAGGCGTACGGGGTCCGCCAGCGCGGTGAGTGCGGTCAGCACGGGCACCTCGTCCGGATGGGCGTGCACCGGCGCCGCGCGGTGGTGATGGTTCGCCACAGGGTCACCCCTTCCCGTATGCCTCTTGCCGAGTGTTCGACGAAAACCATACACTCCCGAGTGTTCGCTTCCCATTGAACACTCGTCGAACGCTCGAAGGAGTGCCCAGCCATGTCCACCGAGTCCACCGAGTCCACCGCGTCCACGGTGTCTTCCCCGTCCACCATGCGCGCGATCCAGCTCCAGGAGTACGGCGGCCCCGAGGTCCTCAGGGTGGTCGACACGGGCATCCCCGAGCCGGGTCCCGGCCAGATCACCGTCGACGTCGCCTACACCGGCGTGAACTTCGCCGACCTGAAGGCCCGGGCCGAGGGCTACCGCGTGCCCGCGCTCCCCTACGTTCCGGGGCTCGAAGTCTCCGGGCACGTCCGGGCGCTGGGCGCGGGCGTGGAGGGGTTCGAGGTCGGCCAGGAGGTCGCCGCGCTCACCGCGGGCGGCGCGTACGCGGAGGTGGCGCTCGCCGACGCGACGACGGTGTTCGCCCTGCCGAGCGGCGTGGACCTGCGCACCGCCGCCACCCTGCCCACGGTCCTGCCCACCGCGCACGCGCTGCTCCACGAAGTGGGCCGGCTGAGCGCGGGCGAGACGGTCCTCGTGCAGGGCGCGGCGGGCGGAATCGGCACGGTGGTCGGCCAGTTGGCGAAGGCGGGCGGCGCGGGCGCGGTGTACGGCGTCGTGTCGAGCGAGGCCAAGGCGAAGTACGCGCTGGAGCACGGGTACGACGAGGTGTTCGTCGGGGGCTTCGGAGATCTCGGGGGCTCCGGGGAGTCCGGGGAGTCCAGGCAGGGCTTCGTCGCGCAGGTCCGCGCCGCCACCGGCGGACGCGGGGTGGACCTCGCCCTCGACCCGGTCGGCGGCGACACCTTCCGCGGCGGGCTCGCCGCCCTCGCCGTCTTCGGGCGGCTCGTCTCCTTCGGCAACGCGAGCTCGGCGGAGCCGTGGCGGGTGGGCCAGCCGGAGCTGTACGGAACGGCGCTCGGCGTCTCCGGCTTCTCGATCCTCTCCCTCGCCAAGTCGGCGCCGCAGGCCCTGCGCGAGGTCGCCGCACGGGCCTTCGCGAAGGTGGCCGACGGGACGGTGGAGCTGCCGGTGACGGCGGAGTTCCCGCTGGCGGACGCGGCCGGGGCGCACCGCCTGATGGGGGCGCGCACGAGCACGGGGAAGCTGCTGCTGCGGGTGGCGGGCTGACTCCGCGCCTCGTCCGGGAGGACAGTGGAGACCATGACGACCTCCACCGGAGAACCCGCCGGGGGCGAGCCCCGCATCCCCACCATCGACCTGCAGCCGTGGCTCACGGGAGACCCGGCCGCCCGTGCCGCCGTCGCGCGGACCGTCGACCGCGCGCTCCGGACGGCCGGGTTCCTGCTGGTGACCGGCCACGGCGTGGACCCGTCGCTGCGCACGCGCATCCGGGCCGCCGCCCGCGAGTTCTTCGTACTCCCTACGTCGGTCAAGGAGAGGTACGCGGCGAGGGTGGGTGGCCGCGGCTGGCTCGGCCCGGGGGCCGAGGCCAACGGCTACGCGGAGGGGACCGAGACCCCGCCCGACCTGAAGGAGTCCCTGACCTTCGCGACCGAGCGCCCCTTCGACGACCCGGCCGTCAACGCCGAGTGGTACGAACCGAACGTGTGGCCCGCGGAGGCGGCCGGGCTGCGGGCTCTGTGCACGGCGTACCTCGCGCGGATGGAGGAGCTCACCAACCGGCTCCTGTCCCTGCTCGGCGACGCGCTCGGCGAGCGGCCCGACTTCTTCACGCGGCACATGAGCCACCCGACGTACGGCTTCAACATCAACTGGTATCCGGGCACGGAGGTCGTCGGGGAGCCGCGGCCCGGCCAGTTCCGCATCGGCCCGCACACCGACTTCGGCACGGTCACCGTGCTCGACCGGCAGGCGGGCAGGGGCGGGCTCCAGGTCTTCACCGACGAGGGCGGCTGGCAGGACGCGCCGTACGACCCGGACGCCTTCACCATCAACATCGGGGACCTGATGGCCCGTTGGACGGGCGACCGATGGCGCTCGGGCCGCCACCGCGTCCTGCCGCCCCCGCCCGACGCACCGGCCGAGGAGCTGATGTCCCTGGTCTACTTCGGCGAGTGCACGCCCGGCACGCTCGTGGAGTCGGTGCCCGCGCCGGTGGGGCGGGTGGCGTACGAGCCGGTGGACTCGCACACGTATCTGCGGGCGAAGCTGGACTCGATCACGGTGAACTGATCAGGACTTCTCGTACGACTCGCGCAGCTTGCGCCACGGCTCCAGGCTCCACGTCGACCAGTCCTTCGGCCGCCCGTCGAGCGCGTCGACGAGGAACTCGAAGTGGTTGTGCCAGCCGGCGAGGCAGTCCAGGCGCAGCTCGTCGTCGCCGTCGAACTCGTTGGTGAAGCGCAGGGTCGTACCGGCCTTCCCGTCGGCCGCCTCCAGATGGAAGCGGCACCGCCCGTGCAGGTCGATCGTGTACTCGGCGACCCGCTCCGGGTCCCACGCGGTGACGCGCCCGGAGTGGGTGGCCGACTCGCCCCCGTTGAGCCAGCGCAGCACGACCGCGCCGCCGAGCCGCGGCTCCAACACGTCGGCGGCGGCCAGCCACCCCGGAAGCCCCTCCGGGGTGGCCACCGCGGCCCAGACCTCTTCCACAGGGTGGGGAAGGCGGAGCTCGTAATGGAGGTGCTGGGTGGAGCCTTCAGTCCTGCTCGTGCCCTGCCCGATCATCGCCGTCATGGCCCAAGCCTCGCCCGGCACGCCCCGTTCCGCACTCCCGGCGACTGCTTACGGGCGCTGGCCGGCCCCGTCGAAGATCAGCTCCTGGCGCCGTCCGTCGTTCTCACGGGCGATCGCGACCCCCCGAAGCCGCCAGGCCTCCAGAAAGGTGAGCGACACCATGTCCTCCGCCGCCGACCAGTCCCCCGTCAGCCGGTAGGCGTGGTCGTGGTTGTAGACGGAGCGCGCGACGCGTCGAAGAGCTCACCGAAGGTGTCGTCGTCACCGTCCCTGATGCGGACGCGCAAGGCCCTCTGGTGCGCCTGAAGTTCCCCCTGATTCGTCTCCACGCCCTCTTACCTGTCCGCACGGCAAAGGCCGGTTCCCGTGACGTGGGTCACGGGAACCGGCCTTCAAGTGGAGCCTTCGGGAGGCAGTGGCGGTACGGGGGGTCAGACCCCGGCGTACGAGTGCTTGCCGGTGACGAAGATGTTCACGCCGTAGTAGTTGAACAGCCAGCAGCCGAAGGCGATCAGGGCCAGGTAGGCGGCCTTGCGGCCCTTCCAGCCCGCGGTCGCGCGTGCGTGCAGGTAGCAGGCGTAGGCGACCCAGGTGATGAAGGACCAGACCTCCTTGGGGTCCCAGCCCCAGTAGCGGCCCCACGCGTCGCCCGCCCAGATCGCGCCCGCGATGATCGTGAACGTCCACAGCGGGAAGACCGCGGCGTTCACGCGGTACGAGAACTTGTCGAGCGTGGCCGCGGCCGGGAGGCGCTCCAGGACGGAGGTCGCGAAGCGGCCGGGCTGCCCGCCGGAGGCCAGCTTGCTCTCGTAGGAGTCGCGGAAGAGATACAGGATCGTCGAGACCGCGCCCACGTAGAAGACGGCACCGCAGAAGATCGCGGTGGAGACGTGGATCCACAACCAGTACGAGTGAAGGGCGGGAACCAACTGGTCGCTGGCGGTGTACAAGACAGTGACGGCGAGACCGAGATCGAGGAGGACCGTGGTGATCAGCGGAAGCCCGAGCCAGCCGACGTTCTTCTTCAGCGCCAGGAGCACGAGGTACACACCGACGGCCATCGTGGAGAACGTCAGGTTGAACTCGTACATGTTGCCCCACGGCGCCCGCTGCACGGACAGCGCGCGGGTGAGCACGCCACCGAACTCCACGAGGAACGCGAGCACGGTGAGGGACACGGCGATACGGCCGTAGAGGTCCCCCTTCTCGTCACCGGCCGACGCACCGGGACCGTCCGGCACGTCGCGCGTGCCGGTGACGGAGCGGGTGACGACCTTGGGCGCCGTCTTCGGCCGGTCGAGGACGGCGGTGCCGCCCTCGGCCTTGACGGTGACGGCGGGTGCCTTGGCGGTGACGGCCGCGCTCTGCGCGGTCAGCGCGGCGGCCGTGCGGCCCACCTTGCTGCGGCTGCCGAAGATCCACTCTGCCATGTGCGCGAAGAAGGCAAGGAGATAGACGGCCATCGCGGAGTAGACCAGCACATTGCTGATGCTCGCGAGGTTCTCGTTCGGTTCGGCGGCGAGGGTGGTGGCGAGATTCACTTCTCAGCCCCTTCGGCAGGAACAACTTGGGGGGTGGAGTCGGCATGCGCGGCATCGACGTGATCGGCATGGTCGGCATGGTCTGGATCGGGCGCGCTCGGCGCCTTCTCATGGAGGTGCGCCGCGAGGTCGCCCAGCTCCTCGGGCAGCTTGGCGGACTCGCTGCGGCCGAGCCCGGCCATCTCGACGACGGTGACGCCGTCGGCGCCCCGGACGGCCCGCACCCACACGCGGCGGCGCTGGATGAACAGCGATCCGGCGAGGCCGACGATCGCGGAGATCGCCCCGACGAGCGCCCACATGCTGCCGGGCTGCTGGGAGATCTGGAAGGTCGCCCAGCGCTTGATGTCCTTCTCGAAGGTGATCGAGCCGGCACCGCCCGGCAGCTTCATCGTCTCGCCGGGCACCATCCGCTTCTTCAGGAGCTCGCCCTTGGCGTCCTTGAACTTGGTCATCTTGCTGGTGTCCAGCTGGTACACGTTCTGCGGCAGACCGGAGTCCACGCCGAGGCTTCCGTGGTACGCGGAGAGCGCGAGGACGGGATAGTCGAGCGCGGGGAACTGGGAGAACATGTTGCCCTGGCCCGAGCCGGCGAACGTCGGCACGAAGAAGGCGTTGAAGCCGAGCTGTTCCTTCTTGCCGTTCTTGTCGCGGTAGCCGTCCAGGACCTTGATGGCTCCGGTGGCCGTGCCGTTGGAGTCGATCGGCAGCAGCGGGACGGACTGGGTGCTGACGACCTTGCCCTTTCCGTCGCGCACGGTGACGGTCGGCGCGTAGCCCTGGCCGATGAGGTAGACCTTCGAGCCGTCGACCTCGAGCGGCTTGTTGACCTCGATGGCCTTCTTCTTCTCGGGGCCGTCGACGCCCTCGCTGTAGGTGACGTTCGCCCGGTAGGTGCGGGCGGTGCCCTTCTCGGGGCCCTTCCTCTCGAACGACGACTCGAAGCTGTCCAGCTTGAAGCTGAACGGCGCCAGGTCGTCGGTGTTGAAGAGGTTGCCGGACTTGAAGTTGTCGTACTGGGTGAGAGTGTTGGAGAAGCCGTCCCCCTGGACGACGAGCTTGCCGCCCTCGGACTTGAACAGGGCCCCGACGGCGAAGGCCACCAGGAGCACGATCAGCGAGATGTGGAAGAAGAGGTTGCCCGCCTCACGCAGGTAGCCCTTCTCCGCGGCGACGGACGCCCCCGCGCCGCCCTTGCCGGCCGTGAGGTCCGCGCGGAAGCGGCGTTCCTTGAGCAGGCCGAGCGCGGCGTCGTGGACCTGCTCGGGCTCGGCCTCGGTGCGCCAGGTGGTGTACGCGGGCAGCCGGTCGAACCGCTTGGGCGCGCCCGGCGGGCGGCCGCGCAGCTGGCCGACGAACTGCCAGGTGCGGGGCACGATGCAGCCGATGAGGGAGACGAAGAGCAGGATGTAGATCGCCGAGAACCACACGGAGCTGTAGACGTCGAACAGCTGGAACTTCTCGTAGATCGGCGCGAGCGTGGTGTGCGCGGCCTTGAAGTCCTGGACCTTCAGCTCGTCGATGCTGGTCTGCGGGATCAGCGAGCCCGGGATCGCGCCGAGCGAGAGCAGGAGCAGCAGGAGCAGCGCGACCCGCATCGAGGTCAGCTGCCGCCACATCCACCGCGTCCAGCCGACGGCTTCGCGGCTGGTCCAGGTGAGCCATCCGGCGACCCCGGGGGCGCGCTTGCCGCCGAAGGACCCGGGCATCGCCCGGTCCAGGGGGGCGGTGGACAGCTGGGCACCCGCGGCGCCCAGATCCTGCTCGCCCTGGCCCGCACCGCCCTGGCCGGCACTGCTCCGGCCCGGGTCGTTGCTCTGCTCTTCAGGGGCTTGGGTCTTGCTCATGGATCAGATCCCCACCGTGTAGCCATTGGACCAGACCTGCATCTCCTGCACGATGCTGTCCCAGACGCCGGTGACGAGGAGCAGTCCGGTCGCGATCATCATGATGCCGCCGATGCGCATCACCCAGACGTAATGCTTCTTGACCCAGCCGAACGCGCCGAGCGCCTTGCGGAAGGCGATGGCCGCGAGGATGAACGGCAGCCCGAGTCCCACGCAGTACGCGACGCTCAGTATGGCCCCACGCCCCGCGCTCCCCTGGTCGAGGGCCAGGGAGTTGACGGACGTGAGCGTGGGCCCCACGCAGGGCGCCCAGCCGACGGCGAACAGCGCGCCGAGCACGGGTGCCCCCGCGAGCCCGGCGGCGGGCTTCTTGTGGAAGCGGAACTCCCGCTGGGACAGCCAGGGCATGAGCCCCATGAAGAAGATGCCGAGGGCGATCATCAGCACGCCGAGCACCTTGGTGATGACGTCCTGGTATTCCTGCAGGTTCTGCCCGACATACCCGAACAGGGCGCCGGTGGAGACGAAGACCGCGGTGAAGCCGAGCACGAAGAGCCCGGCCCCCGCGGCCATCCGCCCCCGCTTGGCCTCCGCCAGATCGGTGCCGCCGACCCCGGTGACGTACGACAGGTATCCCGGCACGAGCGGCAGGACGCACGGGGAGAAGAAGGAGACGAGACCGCCCAGGACCGCTACGGGCAGCGCCAGGAGGAGCGCCCCGTTCATGACGGTCTGGTTCGCTTCGCCGACGGCGGCGAGGGTGGACATCACGGGGAGATCACTTCTCCGCGATCAGCGGGTCGATCATCTTGCGCAGCTTCTCTTCGTTGAGCGCCTGCTGCGAGCGGGCCGCGATCTTTCCCTGCCGGTCGAGGATGATCGTGGAGGGGATGAACTTGGGGTTCATCGTGCCCTTGGGGAAGCGCAGCATCAGCTTGCCCATCGGATCGTGCAGGCTCGGGTAGGAGATCTTCCACTCCTTCTCGAACGCGAGCGCCGGGTCCTTCTGCGGGTCGCGGGTGTTGATCCCGATGAACTGCACGCCCTTGTCCGCGGTGTCCTTCGAGACCTTCGCGAAGTTCGGCGCCTCGGCCCGGCAGGGCGAACACCAGGAGCCCCAGACGTTCAGGACGACGACCTTGCCCTTGTAGTCGTCCACGTCGAGGTGCTTGCCGGTGAGGGTCTCCCCCTCCAGCTTCGGCCCGTCCTGCCGCTCGCCCTTGTCGGCGGTGGCGATGCCGTCGGAGCCGGTGACGAAGTTGGTGTTCCCGGAGCCTCCGGACGTGCCACCGGAGCTGCACGCCGACAGGGTCAGCGCGGCGACCGCGGCCCCAGCGCCCAGAAGGACGGCGCGGCTGCGGCTACGGCTGCGGTTCGTGCGGTGGGGGGCGCGGCAGGCGGCACTCATGTGAAAAGTTTCGCATGTCTGTTTCGGGGATCTTCCGCACCCCCCGGGGTTGCGGAAAGTCCCATTTCAGACGGCCTTCCCGAGTGCCTTCCAGCCGCCGGTGGGCTCCGTGCCGACCTCAAGGCCCTGCAGGTCGGCGAGGACCTTGGGGTCCTGGACGTCGAGCCAGTCGACGAACTGCCGGAAGGAGACGAGACGTACGTCCTTTTTGCCCGCGATGTGCTTCAGGGCTTCCTCGACGGCGTCCATGTAGATGCCGCCGTTCCACTCCTCGAAGTGGTTGCCGATGAAGAACGGCGCGCGGTTGGTCTCGTAGGCCCGCTTGAATCCGGCGATGTAGGACTCGGTGGCCTGCTTGCGCCAGCCCGGATAGTTGGCCGGCGGGGCCTTCGTGGAGTTCTGCGACTGGTTCGCCAGGATGTTGTAGTCCATGGACAGGACCTCGAAGGAGTGCCCGGGGAACGGCATCGCCTGGAGCGGCAGGTCCCAGACGCCCATCTTCTTCTGGGGCCAGCGCTGACGGCCGCCGGGCGACGAGGCGTCGTAGCGCCAGCCGAGCTTCTTCGCCGTCGGCAGCAGATTCTCCTGGCCCAGGAGACAGGGCGTACGGCCGCCGACGAGCTCCTTGTCGTAGTCGAAGGGCAGCGACGGCAGATCGGTCCAGCCGGTATTCGTGCGCCATTCCTTGACGAACGACATGGCCTGGTCGATTTCGCTCTGCCATTGCGCCGGCGTCCAGTTGGCGACCGTGCCGCTGCCCGCGCAGAAGTGCCCGTTGAAGTGCGTGCCGATCTCATGGCCTTCGAGCCAGGCCTGGCGGACGTACTTCAGCGTCTCCTTGATGTGACCGTCGGTGAGATAACCGATGTCGGACGCGCCGACCCCGTTGTTCGGCGGCTTGTAGAGCCGCTTCTTGGATTCGGGAAGGAGATAGAGCCCGGAGAGGAAGAACGTCATCTTCGCGTCGTGGTCCTCGGCCAGCTTCAGGAAACGCGGGAAGAGGCCGTTGCCGACCTCGCCCGCACCGTCCCAGGAGAAGATCACGAACTGCGGGGGCGTCTCACCCGGCTCCAGGGGCACGGGCTTGCCCGGCTGATGCGGCTGCTTTCCCGTGTACGAGGTCGAACCGTCGCCGATCGGCTTCGCCGGGTGCTTCTCGCCGCCCTTGCCGCCGTTGGCGGCGGGACCGGCCGAATGACTGCCGCCGCCCGTGCCGCAGCCCGCGAGTCCCAAAGCGGCCGCGGTCCCGACGCCGAGGCCGAGCATTCCCCTGCGACTGATGTCGCGCATTCCATCCCCATTCGTCGCGCCCTGCGTCCATGCACGATGGACGCCCCGTTAGAGGGCGCGACGAACTATGGGGTTCCGGCAACAAGCACATATTTAGTGCCTTTTACCAAGAACGGACATACAGTTGCCGGTCAATTACCCGCCGTCGACATCGAATCGAAGGCGAGCGGCCATTGGCTAAGCGCCGAACGCCTTCGCCTTCCCCTTCACCGGCTTGGCGCCCGCGAGGAGATGCGCGGGAACGAGATCCCGCGCCGGCTCGGTGTATCCCACCGACACGATCTTGTCGCCGCGGTACGTGAACGTCGTCAGCGAGGCGAGCGTGCACTGCCGCTTGCGCGGGTCGTGCCACAGCCGCCGCTTCTCCACGAAGCTGCGCACGATCCAGATCGGCAGCTGGTGACTGACACAGACCGCTTCATGGCCGCGGGCCGCGTCCTTCGCCGCGTCCAGGGCGCCCATCATCCGCACGACCTGCTCGACGTACGGCTCGCCCCAGGACGGCTTGAAGGGGTTGACCAGGTGCTTCCAGTTCTCCGGGTTCTTCAGCGCGCCGTCGCCGACGCCGAAGGTCTTGCCCTCGAAGACGTTGCCCGCCTCGATGAGCCGCCCGTCCGTCGCCAGATCCAGGCCCTGCGCCTTGGCGATCGGCGTCGCCGTCTCCTGCGCACGGTCGAGCGGCGATGCCACCACGTGTGTGATGTCGCGCGGGGCGAGATGCTCGGCGACCCGGTCGGCCATCTGCCGCCCCAGCTCGGAGAGGTGGTAGTCGGGAAGGCGCCCGTAAAGGATGCCCTCCGGGTTCTCCACCTCCCCGTGGCGCATCACGTGGACGACAGTGATCTCGCTGCCCGCGCTCATGCGGTGGCCTCCGTGGTGGGTTCAGTGGCTTCGGCGGCAGCGCGCGCCGCGCCCGGAAGGGCCGCCGCGATCCGCTCGATCGCCCGCTCGTCATGGGCGGTGGAAACGAACCAGGACTCGAAGGCCGACGGCGGCAGATACACGCCCTGCGACAGCATCGAGTGGAAGAACGCGGTGAAGCGGAACGACTCCTGCGTCTTCGCGTCGTCGTAGTCGCGCACCTCACGCTCGGTGAAGAAGACGGAGAACATGTTCGACGCGTTCTGCAGCCGGTGCGCGACGCCCTCCTTGGAGAGCGCCTCGGTGACAAGCCCGCGCAGCTGCTCGGAGACGGCGTCGACCTTCTCGTACGCCGCGTCGTCCAGGAGCCGCAGCTGCGCGAGGCCCGCGGCCGTCGCGATCGGGTTCCCCGACAGGGTGCCCGCCTGGTAGACGGGACCGACCGGGGCGAGGTGCTCCATGACGTCGGCCCGGCCACCGAAAGCGGCGGCCGGGAAGCCGCCGCCCATGACCTTGCCGAAGGTCATCAGATCCGGCCGCACGCCGTCGACGCCGAACCAGCCCGCCTTCGACGTACGGAAGCCGGTCATCACCTCGTCCGAGATGTACAGCGCGCCGTTCTCCCGGCACAGGTCGGCCAGGCCCTGGTTGAAGCCCTCGCGCGGCGGCACGACGCCCATGTTGCCCGGCGAGGCCTCGGTGATGACGCAGGCGATCTCTCCGGCATTCGCGGCGAACGCGGCACGCACGGAATCGAGGTCGTTGTACGGAACGACGATCGTGTCGCCCGCCTGGGCGCCGGTGACGCCCGGGGTGTCCGGCAGGCCGAAGGTGGCGAGGCCGGAGCCGGCCGCGGCGAGCAGCGCGTCCACGTGACCGTGGTAGCACCCGGCGAACTTGATGATCTTGGCGCGCCCGGTGAAGCCGCGGGCGAGGCGGATCGCGGACATCGTCGCCTCGGTGCCGCTGGAGACCAGGCGCACCTGCTCGACGGGGGCGATGCGCGCGACGATCTCCTCGGCGAGCGCGACCTCGCCCTCGCCGGGCGTGCCGAAGGACGTGCCGCGCGCGACGGCCTCCTGGACGGCGGCGATCACATCGGGGTGGGAGTGGCCGAGGATCATCGGCCCCCACGAGCAGACAAGGTCTACGTACTCACGGCCGTCGGCGTCCGTGAGGTACGGACCGGTACCGGACACCATGAAGCGGGGCGTACCGCCCACAGCGCGGAAAGCGCGCACGGGAGAGTTCACACCGCCGGGCGTCACGGCCGCCGCACGGTCGAAGAGAGTCTGCGAAACTGGGGCGCTATACGGGAAGCTCACATGAACCATGGTGTCAGAGGCTTCGGACATCCTGCGGACAGGTGTTTCACTCGACGTTTTAGCCGGTGACCGTGGGGGAGGTCACTGACACGATGATCGGGTTGCGCGGCGGGGGCCTCGCGGCCTAGAAAAGCAGGGGCGGGCGCCCTGGAAAAGCAGTCGGGTGGAGATATGCATCGCGGTGGCGGACTGGGCGAGGGGACCGACGACCTGGGTCCGCGGCGTGCCCGGCGGATCGGCAAGCACCGGCGCGAGGCGGAAGCGGCCGAGGCAGAAGCCTTGGCACGGGGCGAGACGGAGCGGGACCGGGCGGAGACCAGGAGTGGCCGGGTGGGCGGGGTGACCTACAAGTACTTCGGAGCCCCGGACGGCGCGACCGCCGCCCGCGTGCCCATCTCGATGCGCCCCGAAGAGCTCGGCGGCGACGAGCTCGGCATGGGCGGCATGTTCACGAAGATCAAGCCGGAGACGGTGGCCGCGATGGTCCTGACCGGCATCGAGGGCATACCCCTGAACAAGGTCCCCCCACTCGAACTGGTCGTCCTGCACCCCGACTACGCCGTGGTGAAGCTCCCCATGACGGTCGTCGACCCGCTGCGCGGCGTCGGCGAGGAGTCGGTGGGCGCCGCCGCGTTCATCTGGTCCACGGTCCCCGACCGCGGCGGCCCGCGCGACGCGTTCAACGTCTACCAACTGCTGCACGAATGGCAGGATTTCAGCCACCGGCTGCATGACGCGGGGCATCAGGCGTACTGCCTGGTGTGGCCCTGACGCCCCCGCGCCGTCGCGCGTAGGCCGCGTCTACTCCGGCCGCAGCGCGGCGAGTTGCCGCTCGAAGGGGATCAGCTCCTCCTCCTGAACCGCCGCGGGCCGCATGATGTCGGCCAGTTCGGCCGCGGCCCTCTCGATGCGCTCCTCCAGGCCGTCCGCACCCCAGTCCTCGGACGCCGCGTACACGGCGGTCGGCACGACCACCGCCCGCAGGTAGGCGAACAGCGGGCGCAGCGCGTGCTCCAGGACCAGCGAATGGCGCGGGGTGCCGCCGGTCGCCGCGATCAGGACCGGCGTACCGGCGATCGCGTCCTTGTCCAGAACCGTGAGCACGTCGAAGAACGACTTGAACAGGCCGCTGTACGAGGCCGAGAAGACCGGCGTGACGACGATCAGGCCGTCGGCGGCCTTCACCGCGTCCGCCGCCGCGCTCAGCTCCGGCCCCGGGAACCCGGTGACGAAGTTGTGCGCGATCTCCACGGCCAGGTCGCGGAGTTCGACGACCTCGGTCTCCACGTCGGCGCGGCGTCCGGTGGCCGCCGCCAGGCGGTCGGCGAGCAGCCGGGTGGAGGAGGGGACGCTGAGCCCCGCGGAGACGACGACGAGCTTCATGCGGTGACCTCGCTTTCGATGCCGCTCTGGGTGGCCGCCACGCGGGCGGCGTGGGTCGGGGCGTCCGGGACGGTCGCTGGGCGGTTCTTGGCGAACTCCTCCCGCAGGACCGGAACGACCTCCTCGCCGAGGATGTCCAGCTGCTCGAGGACGGTCTTCAGAGGAAGGCCCGCGTGGTCCATCAGGAACAGCTGGCGCTGATAGTCGCCGACGGCGTCCCGGAAGGACAGCGTCCGGTCGATCACCTGCTGCGGAGAACCGACGGTCAGCGGCGTCTGGGACGTGAACTCCTCAAGAGAGGGTCCGTGTCCGTAGACGGGCGCGTTGTCGAAGTACGGCCTGAACTCCTTCACCGCATCCTGCGAGTTCTTCCGCATGAACACCTGACCGCCGAGCCCGACGATCGCCTGCTCCTCGGTGCCGTGCCCGTAGTGCGCGAACCGGCGGCGGTAGAGGTCGACCATCTTCTTGGTGTGCTCCTGCGGCCAGAAGATGTTGTTGTGGAAGAACCCGTCTCCGTAGTACGCGGCCTGCTCGGCGATCTCCGGGGAGCGGATGGAGCCGTGCCAGACGAAGGGCGCGGTGCCGTCCAGCGGGCGGGGCGTCGAGGTGAAGGACTGAAGGGGCGTACGGAACTTGCCCTCCCACGTCACGACGTCCTCGCGCCACAGGCGGTGCAGGAGCGCGTAGTTCTCGACGGCGAGGTTGATGCCCTGGCGGATGTCCTTGCCGAACCACGGGTAGACCGGGCCGGTGTTGCCGCGGCCCATCATCACGTCGACCCGGCCCTCGGCGAGGTGCTGGAGCATCGCGAAGTCCTCGGCGATCTTCACCGGGTCGTTCGTGGTGATCAGGGTGGTGGAGGTGGAGAGGATCAGGTGCTCGGTGCGGGCGGCGATGTAGCCGAGCATCGTGGTGGGCGAGGAGGGGACGAACGGCGGGTTGTGGTGCTCGCCGGTCGCGAAGACGTCGAGCCCGACCTCCTCGGCCTTCAGCGCGATGGCCACCATGGCCTTGATGCGCTCGTGCTCGGTGGGGGTGCGGCCCGTGGTGGGGTCCGGCGTCACGTCGCCGACGCTGAAGATCCCGAACTGCATACCGGATCCGGACTGCATGGCTGACTCACTCTCCGCAGGTTGTTGATGCTTCAACTATACCTACGGAACGGTGGCGGGCCAGGGGGTATTCCCCCGGGGGCGCCCAGCGGCCCCCGCGGGGGGGGGTGGTCGGGCTGGCGGGATCTGGGCAGGCCGACGGGGGTCCGGCGGGGCTGGCGGGATCTGGGCAGGCCGACGGAGGTCCGGCCGGGCTGGCGGGATCTGAACAGGCCAAAGGGGTCCGGGCAGGCCGACGGCTCCGGTCGGGTCGGCGGGGCCAGGAGGGGGCACGGCGTCCAGGAGGGGTTACGGCGTCCAGGAGGGGGCACGGCCCGTCTCGGCCAGGAGCCGCTCCAGCTCGGAGGCCCCCTCCCCCACCGCGACCGGCTCCCCGAAGACGCCCATCTTCCGGGCCGTCGGACCAAGCCCCGCTACCGCTTCCCGCAGCGCGGTGACCACACCGCTGCTCTCGGGGGCGGCCTCGAAGTCCTGCCCCGTGGCACGGGCCAGGTCCCAGGCGTGCACCGTCAGGTCGAGCAGGGCCATGCAGCCGACGGTCCTCGCGGGCATGTCCATCGCACCCGTGGTGCCCTCGTCCGCGCCGGGCGCGGCCCAGGCCGCGACCAGCTTCCCCGCTTCGTCCGCGAACCGGTCGCGCCAGTCGGGACCCTCGGCGACGAGATCGGGCGTCTCACCGAACTCGGCGTCCTTCTTGGCGGCCAGCGCCTGGAACTGGACGATCACCTGGAAGAGGTGATTGACCAGGGCCTTCACGTCGTACTCGGCGCAGGGAGTAGCAGCGGCAAGGCGGTCGTCCGGGACGGCGCGGACCACGGGGACGGCGTGGGCGGTGGCCGCCTTCAACAGGTCGGCGATGCTGTTCTCGGTCATGCCGTGACGGTAGGGCGACGAGGGCTCCGGCGGCTTGAAGAAACACGACACGGCGGCAGACCGCGGCAGACCTCCGGCATACGATCCAGCCATGGCCGACGCCTCCGAGACCGCCCCGCGCAGCGACACCAAGGGCATCGTCGACGCTGCCGGACTCTTCACCCACGCACGGTTCCGCCGGCACCTCCCGGCGCCCGCGCTGCGCCCCTACGTGGAGCAGTACTGGCTGATCGACTGGGACCTGACCCAGCCGTACGCCTCGCACGTCGTCCCGCACCCGTCCGTGAATGTCGTCTTCCAGACCCTCCCGGGCCAGGAGCCGTTCGCCGAGGTGGCGGGGATCGGTCTCGACCTCTTCACGCAGAAGCTGGAGGGGCGTGGCCGGGTGTGCGGGGCGAAGTTCCGCCCGGGCGGCTTCCGCCCGTTCGCCCCTTCGGCGCCGGTGTCCAGATGGACGGGGCGGCGGCTCCTCCCCCTGGAGGAGGTCTTCGGGGCGGTCCCCGAGGGCGCACTGGAGGCGGTGCTCTCCCCTCCCGAGGAGCAGGCCCGCGTGGCAGCACTGGACACGTTCCTCCTGGCCATCGGCCCCACCCCCGACCCCCAGGCGGACCTGGCCATGGACCTGGCCGAACGCATCCGCACGGACCGCGGGGTCCGCCGCGTCAGCGAGTTCGCCCGGGCCCAGGACATGTCCGTACGGACGCTGCAACGACTGTTCAACGCGTACGTGGGGGTCGGCCCGAAGTGGCTGATCCTGCGCCACCGGATCCACGAGGCGCTGGAGCGCGCGGAGACGGAACGAAACCTGGACTGGGCGGAGCTGGCGGCCACGCTGGGCTACGCGGACCAGGCCCACCTGATCAGAGACTTCACAACAACGGTGGGCGTACCCCCCACGGCCTACTCACCCCACTGACGCCAGTCGTTCAGACACTCAGGTCGACGCTCCAGTCGTTGCACCGCATCCAGTGCCCCTTCGGGTACTCGAAGTCGTGCTCACCCCCCAGGGTGAACCCGGCCTTCCTGCACACCCCGTTGGAAGCCGCGTGGTCCGCCGAGGGGAAGGCGTGCAGCTGCCGGTGCCGCCCGGCGGCCCGTGCCTCCTCGACGACCAGCCGCGCGGCCGCCGCCGCGACGCCCCGCCCCTGGAACCCGGGCAGCACGCCCCACCCCGTCTCCCAGGCGGGCTCCCCCTGCCAGTTCGTCTCCCAGTACCCGATGACCCCGACGGCAGCACCGTCGAGCACTATCCGGAACATCTGCCCCCGCTCCTCCAGCGCCAGATAGCGGCGATGCCGGGACACCAACTGCTCATCCGTCTCGGGCCCACCCAAGTGCGCGGTCATCTCCGCGGAGTTGCAGGCGACCAGCAACTCGAAGTCGCCCTCCGCCCAACGAACCAGATCCGGCCCCGCCAGCGTCGATCTCTCCATGCCGACCACCGTACGACGAGGGTCTGACAACGCCCGGAGACAAGACGCCCCACGCCCCGCAGCCGGCAACGAGACGCAAGGTGACGTGCCGGTATGTCCGCCCGGAGCACGGCTCCCATCGCTCCGGTGCCGAAGCACCCTCGCGGCCACCGGACGATAGCGAGGACGGACATACCGGCGCGGCACCGTCCCCACCACCGAACGGGCCCCGCACCGACGGCCGGACGCACCACCGGCCGGTCGCCCCACCGACCAAACGCCCCGCCGATCGACCGCACGCACCGCTGACCAGCGACGAAGCGCCGCCCCCACAAACCGCCTTGACAGCACAGACCCCCCTCCCGCACATTTACCTGCGTGACGCAGATTCTGCACAGCGCCGCACATTCTCCGCTGTGACTGCGCGACCCCTCTGACCGCGTGACCTCGACACCACACCTCGCACCCGACCTCCCACCCGAAGGAACTCCCCGTGCCCACGGAATCCCCCACCCCCACCCCCACCCCCACGAAAGACAGCGCCCCACTCCCGCCCCCACCCCCACCCGCACCCCTCCCCCCACGAAAACGCTGGGCCGTCCTAGGCGTGATCCTCGCCGCCGACGTGCTCGACCTCGTCGACGCCACCATCACCAACATCGCCGCCCCCACCATCACCAAGGACCTCGGCGGCGGCCCCGGACTCATCCAGTGGCTCGGCGCCTCCTACGCGCTCGCCCTCGGTGTACTCCTCGTCATCGGCGGCCGGCTCGGCGACAAGTACGGCAGGCGGCGCCTCTTCCTGCTCGGTCTCGGCGGCTTCACGCTCGCCTCGGTCGCCTGCGGGCTCGCCTTCAGCCCCGAGTCGATCACCATCGCCCGCCTCGCCCAGGGCGCCTTCGGCGCGCTCGTCATCCCGCAGGGCTTCGGCATCCTCGCCGCGGTCTGGCCCCGCGAGGAGATCGGCAAGGCGTTCAGCCTCTTCGCGCCCGCCATGGGGCTCTCCGCCGTCGGCGGCCCCATCCTCGCCGGGTTCCTGATCGACGCCGACCTCGGCGGCCTCGGCTGGCGGTCCATGTTCCTGATCAACCTCGTGCTCGGCGGCGCGGCCCTCGCCGCCGCCGCCCGCCTCCTGCCCAAGGACTCCGGCGACAGCACCACCTCGATCGACGGCACCGGCTCCGCCTTCCTCGGCGCCACCATGCTCGGGCTGCTCTCCGGCCTCATCGACGGCTCCACGAACGGCTGGACCGCCACGCCCCTCCTGCTGATCGCCGCGGGCCTGGCCTTCTTCGCGCTCTTCTGCCACCGCCAACGCACCGCGCGCAACCCGCTGATCCAGCCCTCGCTGCTGCACAACCGCGGCTTCACATCGGGGCTCGTCCTCTGCGTCGGCTTCTCCGCCGCCGTGTCCGGACTGCTCTACGTCATCTCGCTCTACCTGCAAGAAGGGCTCGGCCGCTCACCGTCCGGTACCGCGCTCGGCCTCGTCCCGCTCTCCGTGGGCATCGTCGTCGCGTCCATCGCCTGCCACGGCCTCATCGGCAGGCTCGGCCGCACGCTCGTCCTCATCGGCCTGCTGATCATCCTGACCGGCACCGGATACCTGCTCGCCCTCGTAGCGAACTCCGGTACGGAACTGAGCAGTTGGCTCCTCGCCTCGCCCCTGCTCGTCATCGGCCTCGGCATGGGCACCTGCTTCGGCACCGTCTACGACATCACCATCGGCGACATCGCGCCCCAGGAGGCGGGCAGCGCGAGCGGCTCGCTCAGCGCGGTGCAGCAGTTGGCCAACGCGATCGGCGCGGCCACCGTCGTCACCGTCTTCTTCAAGAACGCCGACGGCGGCCCCGACCACGCCATGACGGTCACCCTCGCGGTCGTCGCGGGCGTCACACTGCTCTGCTGCGGCCTCGTACGACTCCTCCCGCGCAAGCCGCAGGAGGAGCAGCACCACTAGATCGGTCCTTATGAATCAGCCGGAACGACGGCTGCGGAAGCGCTCCAGGACGAAAGCGCCGAGGAGCACGAGACCGATGGCGACGACCTTGCTCCCCTGATATCCGGTCACCACGCCACCCGGGGCGCCGGAGACCGGAATCCCCCACAGCGCCCAAGCGATCCCGGCGACGACGAGGAGGGCGGCCCCGATGGGGCCGATGCCCCACCACCACGGCGCCTGGGGATGCTCGTCGGACCGGTCGCGTTCATCGTGCGCCAAGGCTCTTCTCCAGGTCATGGGTGCGGGGACGGGGCGGGACCTGAGAGACGCGTGGTGCACCCCACCCGGTTGCCTACGCCACGCCCGCACCACGCCCGCACCACGCCCGCACCACGGCTCCGCCCCAGCGGGGTCAGCCGTCCAGCTCCCCGCCCCGCAACCGCGCCACCTGCGCCGCACTGAACTCCACGGTGCGGCGCATGTGGCCGATGAGCAGGTCCAGTTCGTCGTCGTCGTACCGCTCGAAGAGCGCGAACCAGCCGCCCCCGAGCTTGTCCCACATCCGCCCGAACTCCGCCACCGCGTCCGGCACCGTCGAGACCAGGACCCGCCGCCGGTCGGCCGCGTCCCGTTCCCGTACGACGTAACCCGCCTTCTCCAGGCGGTCCACGAGCCGCGTCGCCGAGCCCGTCGTCAGACCGGTCAGCTCGGCGATGCGGCCGGTCGTGACGGGCCCTTCCTCCAGGCTGAGCAGGTTCAGGCACTGAAGGTCGGTGGGGTGCAGCTTCAGGTGGTCGGCGACGGCCTGATTGAAGAGGGCGTACGAGGCCATGTAGCGCCGCGACTCGACGGACAGCTCGTCCACCAGAGCAGCACGCCGCGCACCGGCACCGGTCGTCTTCGTGGCCACGCGGGACCCCCTCCTCCAGCTCCGAACAACATCTGCGTCAGACAGAAAGCGTACGGCGCAGATACCCGACGCCACAGGGGACCGGGACGAACTGCCTCATGCCACGATCTCCCCATGCTCATCGCCCGCTCCGCCGCCCTCTTCGTCCTCGCCGCGCTCTTCGAGATCGGCGGCGCCTGGCTCGTCTGGCAGGGCGTACGCGAGCACAAGGGCTGGGCATGGATCGGCGCGGGCGTCATCGCCCTCGGCGTCTACGGCTTCGTGGCCACGCTCCAGCCCGACGCCGAGTTCGGCCGCATCCTCGCCGCGTACGGCGGGGTCTTCGTCGCGGGCTCGATCGCCTGGGGCATGGTCGCCGACGGCTACCGGCCCGACCGCTGGGACGTGACCGGCGCGCTGATCTGCCTGGCAGGCATGGCGGTGATCATGTACGCGCCACGGGGCCGCTGAGAGCCACCGGCGGCCCGCCTATCCTTGGCCGAGGAACAGGACAGAACGTACGTACGCCCAAGGAGCAGCCATGACCGCCGCCGCGAACGCCGCGCCCGCCGCCACCCGCATCGCGATCGTCACCGGCGCGAGCAGCGGCATCGGCGCCGCCACCGCGCGCGGCCTGGCGGCAGCCGGCTACCGCGTCGTCCTCACCGCCCGCCGCAAGGACCGCATCGAGGCCCTCGCCGCCGAGCTCACGGCCGCGGGCCACGACGCGCTGGCGTACGCCCTCGACATCACCGACCGCACGGCCGTGGACGAGTTCGCCACCGCCTTCCGCAAGGTCGCGGTCCTGGTCAACAACGCGGGCGGCGCGCTCGGCGCCGACACCATCGCCACCGGCGACCCGGCCGACTGGCGCCAGATGTACGAGACGAACGTCATCGGCACCCTGAACGTCACCCAGGCCCTGCTCCCCGCACTCACCGCGAGCGGCGACGGCACGGTCGTGGTCCTCTCCTCCACGGCCGGGCACGGCACGTACGAGGGCGGCGGCGGCTACGTGGCCGCGAAGCACGCCGAGCACGTCCTGGCCGAGACCCTGCGCCTGGAGATCGTCGGCACCCCGGTCCGCGTGATCGAGGTCGCCCCCGGCATGGTCAAGACGGAGGAGTTCGCCACGACCCGCTTCGGCGGCGACGAGGAGAAGGCGGCGAAGGTCTACGCGGGCGTATCGGCCCCCCTCACGGCGGCCGACGTGGCGGACACGATCACCTGGGCGGTCACGCGCCCGCCCCACGTCAACATCGACCTCCTGGTGGTCCGCCCCCGCGCCCAGGCCTCCAACACGAAGATCCACCGCGAACTGTGACGCCCCCCTCCGAGGACAAGAGCGCCGAGCGGCGACACCTCGCCCAGGAGACCAAGAACGAACGCCTGGTGTGGTGGTACCTGGCGTACTTCCTCTTCGGCATCCACATCATCGCGTTCGTCATGATCTTCGCCATCAAGAACGCGAAGTAGGGAGGAGCAGGGATCAGCCCTTCACGCAGATGACCTGCTTGAGCTTGGCCACGACCTCGACGAGGTCGCGCTGCTGGTCGATGACCTGCTCGATCGGCTTGTACGCGCCCGGGATCTCGTCCACGACACCCGAGTCCTTGCGGCACTCGACGCCCCGCGTCTGCTCTTCCAGGTCCTGCGTCGAGAAGCGCTTCTTCGCGGCGTTGCGGCTCATCCTGCGGCCCGCGCCGTGCGAGGCCGAGTTGAAGGACGCCTCGTTCCCGAGACCCTTCACGATGTACGAACCGGTGCCCATCGAGCCGGGGATGATCCCGAAATCGCCGCTTCCGGCACGGATGGCGCCCTTCCGCGTGACCAGCAGGTCCATCCCGTCGTACCGCTCTTCGCTGACGTAGTTGTGGTGACAGGAGATCACCGGCTCGAAGGTCACCTTCGCCTTCTTGAACTCCTTGCGGACCACGTCCTGGAAGAGCCCCATCATGATCGAGCGGTTGTACTTCGCGTACTCCTGCGCCCAGAAGAGGTCGTTCCGGTACGCCGCCATCTGCGGGGTCTCCGCGATGAATACCGCCAGGTCACGGTCGACCAGACCCTGGTTGTGCGGCAACTTCTGGGCCACACCTATGTGGTGGTCGGCGAGCTCCTTGCCGATGTTCCGGGAGCCGGAGTGCAGCATCAGCCAGACCGAACCTGCCTCGTCGAGACAGAATTCAATGAAGTGGTTGCCGCTCCCGAGCGTTCCCATCTGCTTCGTGGCCCTCTCCTGGCGGAATTTGACCGCATCGGCGATCCCGTCGAAGCGCGACCAGAAGTCGTCCCACGCGGACGTGCCAAACCCATGCAGCCGCCCCGGATCCACGGCATCGTCATGCATGCCCCGCCCCACCGGAATCGCCTGCTCGATCTTCGACCGCAGCCGCGACAGATCCCCCGGCAGATCGTTCGCCGTCAGCGACGTCTTCACCGCCGACATGCCGCAGCCGATGTCCACCCCCACCGCCGCCGGGCACACCGCGCCCTGCATGGCGATCACCGAGCCGACCGTCGCGCCCTTGCCGTAATGGACGTCCGGCATGACGGCCAGGCCCTTGATCCAGGGCAGCGTCGCCACGTTCTGGAGCTGCTGGAGTGCGACGTCCTCGACCGAGGCCGGGTCCGTCCACATCCGGATCGGTACCTTTGCCCCGGGAACCTCCACGTACGACATAACGTCCTCATTCCCCCGTAGTTGAACACACGTGTTGAAAGTCTCGTAGCGCAAATACCGGAGCCAAGGTCAACGAAAGGGATGACGGACCGGCGTCCACGGCATTGCGTGCGATACACATTGTGTCCACCGGTCGCCCATCAGCGGCAACCCAATATCCCTGGCGAGAAGGAGCCCACACGGTGCAGCGGAAGGCCTACGTACCAGGCGTCGCAGCTCTCATCGCGGCGCTGCTCGCCGGCTGCACGGGCGGGGGCGCGCTCGGCGGCGAACCGGACGACTCGAAGCCCGGCGACACCGGCGGCACCACCGCGGCCGCCGAGCCCGGCAAGTACCGCACGCTCCCCGAGCCCTGCGGCCAGGTCGACCGCAGCACGCTCGACTCGATGCTGCCCGGCATCAAGGAGATGCCGGACGAGGAGCAGCAGGAGAGGGCGTACGAGGGTGCGCCCACCGTCACGTACGACACCGATCGGCGTGTGGGCTGCCGCTGGAAGGTGGAGTCGTCGGACGCCACCCACCATCTGCTCGTCGACTTCGAGCGCGTCGTGTCGTACGACGCGGAGGTCAGCGACGACACCCGCGCCACGGAGGTCTACTCGTCGAAGGCGCAGAAGGCCGATCTGCCCGAGCCCTCCGGCACCCCGACCACCGACGAGGAATCGGATGACGCGGGGGCGGATCCCGAGCCGTCCACCGGTGCGGGGACAGCCAAGACGGACAAGACGGGCAAGGCGGACAAGGGCGAGTCCGGCAAGGGGGGTGACGGCAAGGGTGACGCGGACGGCAGCGCCTCCAGCGGAGCCCCGGAAGACGCCGTCACACCCCTCGGACTCGAGCCCCGCATCCTGGACGATCTGGGCGACGAGGCCTTCATCGACGACGCGCTCACGACGTCCGCGTCCGCGACCCGGCACCGCACGGTGACTGTGGTGTTCCGCACGTCGAACGTCGTCGTGACCGTCGAGTACGACGAGCAGCCGGGGCGTCGCACCGACATCCCCGACAGCAAGGAAATGCAGGACAAGGCGCAGGAACTGGCCGGGAGCCTGGCCGACAGGTTCTCCGATTAGGGACGGTTCGGACGGGGCACCGGCTCCCCGGAAGCGGAGTCGTCCGCGTCGGGCACGGCGTACCGTGGCCCATCGAACCGACGACAGCCGTCTTGAGTGACTTGAGTGAAGGAACCATGCACCGACCAGCACAGCGACTCACCCGCATACTCACCTGCGCAGCCGCCGTACCGGTGATCTTCATTGCCTCCGGCTGCTCCTCCGACTCCGGATCGGGTTCGGACGGGGCCAAGAAGGACTCGGGCTCGAAGGCGTCCGCCTCGGCCCCGGGCAAGGACAAGGCCGCGACCGTGGAGAAGGCGGCGTTCGGCAAGCTGCCCGAGCCCTGCGACGTCCTGTCGAAGAAGACGCTCGACGACCTCGTCCCGGAGGCGAAGGACAAGTCGGGCAAGGCGGGCACGTCCGACGACACGTCGGCGCGCGGCACCTGCTCCTGGGACAGCCTGGACAACAACGGCGTCGACGGCTCGCAGTTCCGCTGGCTCCGCGTCTCGCTGATGCGCTTCGACTCGGACGCGTCGCTCGGCAGTGGCGCCAAGCGCGCGCAGAACAACTTCGCCAAGCAGGTCGCGGACGCGCAGGCGACGGACGGCGCGAAGAGCGTCAAGACGGAGCCGGTGCCGGGCATGGGCGACCAGACGACGGTCGTGGCGTACGACCTGAAGAAGGACAAGGAAAACTTCAAGCAGCAGACGGTCGTGACGCGCGTGGAGAACGCCGTCGTCACGATCGACTACAACGGCGCGGGCCTGGCGGGCGACAAGGCGCCGAGCGCGAAGGACCTGTCCAAGGCCGCCGAGAAGGCCGCGAAGGAAGCCTCCGCGGCGGTCGTCTCCGCGAACAAGGCCGACGGCGGCAGCACCGGCGGCAGCGGCTCGAAGGAGTCGGACAGCCCCAAGCCCGACTCCAAGTCCAGCAGCAAGTCGGACCCGAAGTCGGACTCCAAGTCCAGCGGCAAGCCCAAGAACTGACGCCGGACGCGGAATCCGCGGCACGCGCCACGCGGGCAACTCGTGGCGCGGTCAAGGCAGTTGTGGAGCCCGGCCCCTCGGTGGCCGGGCTCCTGCCGTACCGGCACGCGGTCTTCCGCATGCGTGTGCCAGGCTGTCGCTCGCAACAAACCGAACAGGGAGGGGTTCGCGGGTGGCCGCGATGCAGCTGACACGCACGCACCGAATACTCATCGGCGTGGTCGTCGCCGGTGCGGTCGTCATCGCCGGCATCGGTTTCGCGGGGTCGTACGCGGCCGTGCGCGAACTCGCCGAGCAGAAGGGCTTCGGCAGCTTCTCGGTGGTCTTCCCGATCGGCATCGACGCGGGCATCTGCGTCCTGCTGGCGCTCGACCTGCTCCTGACGTGGATCCGCATTCCCTTCCCGCTGCTGCGCCAGACCGCGTGGCTCCTGACGGCGGCGACGATCGCCTTCAACGGCGCGGCGGCCTGGCCCGACCCGCTGGGCGTGGGCATGCACGCCGTCATCCCGATCCTGTTCGTCGTCTCCGTCGAGGCGGCGCGGCACGCGGTGGGCCGGATCGCGGACATCACGGCCGACAAGCACATGGAAGGCGTACGCCTCACGCGCTGGCTCCTGTCGCCCGTGCCCACGTTCAAGCTGTGGCGCCGGATGAAGCTGTGGGAGCTGCGCTCCTACGAGCAGGTCATCAAGCTGGAGCAGGACCGCCTCATCTACCAGGCCCGCCTCCAGGCCCGCTTCGGCCGCTCCTGGCGCCGCAAGGCCCCCGTGGAGTCCCTGATGCCGCTGCGCCTGGCGCGCTTCGGCGTCCCGCTCGCGGAGACGGCCCCCGCGGGTCTCGCGGCGGCGGGCATCGAGCCCGCGCTGCTTCCGCCTGCGCCGGTTCCTGCGGAGCCGCAGCAGCCGGAGCTGGTGGCGCCGACGGCGCCGCAGCTGGAGGCGGAGCCGGTGCAGCAGGGGCATCTGGGGCAGGAAGTCCAGCCCCAGCAGCAACAGCAGCCGCCGGAGCCCGAGCCCGAGGTGGCGCAGGTGAGCCCGTGGTTCGCGGCTCAGCAGCCTTCGTACGTCCCTGAAGAGCCGCACGACCAGTGGTACGCCGACCAGCAGGCGTACGCGGAACAGCAGGCCTACGTCGAGCAGCAGCAGTACCTGGAGCAGCAGCAGGCGTACTTCGACGAGCAGGACCGTGCCGGTCAGGCGGAGGTCGACCCGGCGTTCCAGGTCCCCTCGGGCGCACCCGGCCGCACCCGCCCGCTCAGCGGCCAGCGTCTGATCCCGGGGCCGCGCGAGGAGGCGGGAGAGGCTGCTGAGCAGGAGGCGGCCGAGGAGCTGCCGGTTCCGGATGACGTTCCCGGGCTGCCGGACGACGTCTCGCGCGACGAGGCGTACTTCGTGGCGTTCCGGAAGTACGTGAGCGAGCGCGGGGACTACCCCAACGCCCGCCAGTTCGGCCTGTACCTGATGGACCTGTACGGCGTGACCGGCCAGGCGGGCGGCCCTCCGGCGGAGAGCACGCTGCGCCCGTACCTGCGGGACTTCCGGAGCCGCTACCAGGAGGAGCTGGACTCCGAGTACAGCACGTAGCCGAGGTTCAACCCACGCTGCGGGCACGCTTCTTGCCGGTCTCGCCCCAGACGGCGAGGGCGGCGCCGACGACGGCCAGGGCGAGGTATCCGGGGGTGGGGATGTCCCACCACTTGTGGAGGAGGCCCCACGGGTTGTCCCCGAAGATCCGCCCGGCGGCGCCGAGGGCGCCCTGAATACCGACGACCCACCCGACGATGGCGATGATTTCCTTCATACGTCCACGATCGCTCGCCCCGGGGCGTTGTTCGTCCTGCCCCGGAGTGATCTCCCGGTAGTCCCAAAGATGCAAGCCGGCTACCGCTTCCCCTCCACACCCCCTACCGGCTCCCCCGCAGCCTCGCCTGCCCCCGAACAGGCAACCGAGCGGCCGTTCAAGCGGTGGGGCACGAAGCGGGGACCCATCCGAAGGCGCCCCGGCGGCTCACGGCAGGTCCGTGGGATGCGGAGGGGCGCCGGCCAGAAACTGGACGGCGCCCCCGATCACGTACAAGCCAAGCGCTAAGCGCCCAGCAGCTTGCGGACCCGCTCCGCGCCCACGGCGAGCAACAGCGTGGGCAGCCGCGGACCCGTCTCCCGGGTCACCAGGAGGCGGTACAGGAGGGCGAAGAACGAACGCTGCGCGACCTTGATCTCCGGGGGGAGCTCCTTGGCCGTGGCGTCCGCCGAGAAGCCCGCCTGCACCTTCGGCACGCCGTACACGAGGTGCGTGAGCCCGTCGAGGGACCAGTGCGAGTCGAGGCCCTCCAGGAGCAGCCGCAGCGACTCGCGGCCCTCGTCGTCCAGGGAGGAGAGGAGCTCCGCGTCCGGCTCGGCCCGCACGATCGTGCGCGCGTCGGCCGGGACCTGGGTGGTGATCCAGTTCACGGCCCGGTCGAGGCGCGGCCGCGCCTCGTCGAGGGACGAGATCGGGTCCGAGGGGTCCAGGTCCCGCAGGATGCGCAGCGTCTGGTCCTCCGCCCCCGCCGTCACGTCCGCCACGGACGCCAGCGTCCGGTACGGCAGCGGACGCGGCGTCTTGGGCAGCTCACCGGCGGCCGTACGCACCGCACGCGAGTGCGCGGCGGCGTCGGCGGGCAGCACGGAGCCGTCCGCGACCTTCGCGTCCAGCTTGTCCCACTCGTCGTAGAGCCGCTGGATCTCCTGGTCGAAGGCGATCTTGAAGGACTGGTTGGGCTTGCGGCGGGCGTAGAGCCAGCGCAGCAGCGGCGCCTCCATGATCTTCAGGGCGTCCGCCGGGGTCGGCACACCCCCCTTGGAGGAGGACATCTTCGCCATGCCGGAGATGCCCACGAACGCGTACATCGGACCGATCGGCTGCACGCCGTCGAAGATCTCGCGCACGATCTGCCCGCCGACCACGAACGACGACCCGGGAGAGGAGTGGTCCACGCCGCTCGGCTCGAAGATGACGCCCTCGTACGCCCAGCGCATGGGCCAGTCGACCTTCCAGACCAGCTTGCCGCGGTTGAACTCGTTCAGGTGGACGGTCTCGGTGTGCCCGCAGTCCGCGCACACGTACGACAGCTCGGTGCTCGCGTCGTCGTACGACGTGACCGTGGTCAGGTCCTTCTCGCACGCGCCGCAGTACGGCTTGTACGGGAAGTACCCGCTGCCGCCGCCGCTGCCGTCGTCCTCGCTCGCGGCGCCGGACCCCTCCGCGGCCTCCAGCTCGGCCTCGTCGACCGGCTTCTGCGACTGCTTCTTGCCCGGGGCCTTCTTGGTGCGGTACTGGTCCAGGATCGCGTCGATGTCACCTCGGTGCCTCATCGCGTGCAGGACCTGCTCGCGGTAGACACCCGAGGTGTACTGCTCGGTCTGGCTGATCCCGTCGTACTCCACGCCCAGCTCGTCGAGCGCCTCGGTCATGGCCGCCTTGAAGTGCTCGGCCCAGTTCGCGTACGCGGAACCGGCCGGGGCGGGCACGGAGGTGAGGGGCTTGCCGATGTGCTGGGCCCAGGTCTCGTCGACGCCGGGGACGCCGGCCGGGACCTTGCGGTACCGGTCGTAGTCGTCCCAGGAGATGAGGTGCCTGACCTGGTGCCCGCGCCGCCGGATCTCGTCCGCGACCAGGTGTGGGGTCATGACCTCGCGGAGGTTGCCCAGGTGGATCGGGCCCGAGGGGGAGAGCCCGGAGGCGACGACGACCGGTTTGCCCGGGGCACGACGCTCCGACTCGGCGATGACCTCGTCCGCATAGCGGGAGACCCAGTCGGTGGTATCGGTGCTCTGAGCCACGATCGGCACGCCTTTCTTCTTCTGATCTTCTTCTACGTGGGTACCGCTTGTCGCGGCCATTCTCCCAGCTCCACCCGCAACCGCGAAAACCGCTTTTCTCTGCATGGGATACTTGCCGGGTCTATCTGCACCTCGAGGAGAACGGCATCCACTCCATGGCCTCGGTCACGTCCCTCACCGCCTCCGTCCACCAGCGCCTCGCGGACGCCCTCTCGGCTGCCCTGCCGGAGGCCGGCTCCGCCGACCCGCTGCTGCGACGAAGCGACCGGGCCGACTACCAGGCCAACGGCATCCTGGCCCTCGCCAAGAAGGCGAAGGCGAACCCGCGCGAGCTCGCGACGAAGGTCGTCTCGGAGATCACCGCCCCGGACCTGATCAGCGAGGTCGAGGTCTCCGGGCCCGGCTTCCTGAACATCACGGTCACCGACAGGGCGATCACCGAGAACCTCGCCGCGCGCGCCGCCGACGGCGACCGCCTCGGCGTGCCGCTCGCGGAGCACCCGGGCACGACGGTCATCGACTACGCCCAGCCGAACGTGGCCAAGGAGATGCACGTCGGCCACCTGCGGAACTCGGTCATCGGCGACTCGGTGGTCCAGATCCTGGAGTTCACCGGCGAGAAGGTCGTCCGGCGCCACCACATCGGCGACTGGGGCACGCAGTTCGGCATGCTCGTGCAGTACCTCATCGAGCACCCGGACGAGTTGGGCCACAAGGCCGCCGAGGGTGACGAGGCGGGCGAAGAGGCGATGTCCAGCCTCAACCGCGTCTACAAGGCCTCGCGCACGCTCTTCGACTCCGACGAGGAGTTCAAGACGCGGGCCCGGCGCCGGGTGGTGGACCTCCAGGCGGGCGACCCCGAGACCCTCGCGATCTGGCAGCGGTTCGTGGACGAGTCGAAGGTCTACTTCTACTCGGTCTTCAACAAGCTGGACGTGGAGATCCACGACGAGGACATCGTCGGCGAGTCCGGCTACAACGACATGCTGGCGGAGACCTGCAGCATGCTGGAGGAGTCCGGCGTGGCGGTCCGGTCGAACGGCGCGCTGTGCGTGTTCTTCGACGACGTGAAGGGCCCGGACGGCAACCCGTCCCCGCTGATCGTCCAGAAGTCCGACGGCGGCTTCGGGTACGCGGCCACCGACCTCTCCGCGATCCGCGACCGCGTCTTCAACCTCAAGGCCGACACCCTGCTGTACGTCGTGGACGCGCGGCAGTCGCTGCACTTCAAGATGGTCTTCGAGACGGCCCGCAGGGCGGGCTGGCTGACCGAGGACGTCAAGGCGGTGCAGCTCGGCTTCGGCACCGTCCTCGGCAAGGACGGCAAGCCGTTCAAGACGCGTGAGGGCGAGACCGTACGCCTCATCGACCTGCTCGACGAGGCGATCGACCGGGCGTCGGCCATCGTCCGCGAGAAGGCCCAGGACCTCTCCGAGGAGGAGATCGCCGAGCGCGGTGCCCAGGTGGGCATCGGCGCGGTGAAGTACGCGGACCTGTCGACGTCGGCGGTGCGCGACTACAAGTTCGACCTGGACCAGATGGTGTCGCTGAACGGCGACACGAGCGTGTACCTCCAGTACGCGTACGCCCGTATCCAGTCGATCCTGCGCAAGGCCGACGACGTGTCCCCCAAGGCGCACCCCGAGCTCGAACTGGCCGAGGCGGAGCGGGCGTTGGGCCTGCACCTCGACCAGTTCGCGGAGACGGTCGCGGAGGTCGCCGAGGAGTACGCGCCGCACAAGCTGGCGGCGTACCTCTACCAACTGGCCTCGCTGTACACGACGTTCTACGACAAGTGCCCGGTCATCAAGCCGAAGCCGCCGCAGGACATCGCGGAGAACCGCCTGTTCCTCTGCGACATCACGGCCCGCACCCTGCACCAGGGAATGGCCCTGCTCGGCATCAGGACGCCCGAGCGCCTCTGATCCCCGTCAGGGGCGCAGCGCGCCCCCGAGCCTCCGCAGTCCCTCGGCGATCTCGTCGGGGGACTGCGTCACGAAGCACATCCGCAGGGTGGCGACGTCGGGCTCACCGGCGTAGAACGGCGCCCCCGGCACGTACGCCACGTCGTGCTTGACGACCTCCGGCAGCAGCGCGGCGGTGTCGTACCCGTCGGGCAGCTTCGCCCAGACGAACATGCCCCCTTCAGGACGGCCCCAGGAAGAGCCCTGCGGCAGCGCGTCGGCGAGGCCCGACAGCATGGCGTCGCGCCGCTCCCCGTACGCCGCCGCGACCCGCGCCACATGCGCGTCCAGGTCGTTGTCCGCCAAGTACCGTGCCGCAGCGAGCTGGTTGACGGTCGGCGTGTGCAGGTCCGCGGCCTGCTTGGCGATGGCGCAGGCCCGCAGCAGCGCCGCGGGCGCACGCAGCCAGCCCAGGCGCAGGCCCGGCGCCATGACCTTGGAGAAGCTGCCGAGCAGGACGGTGCGGTCCTCGGCGCCGGGGTACGAGGCGATCCACGGCACGCGCTCGCCCTCGAACCGCAGCTCCCCGTACGGGTCGTCCTCGACGATCCACAGACCGCGCCGCGCGGCGATGCCCGCGATCGCGGCGCGCCGCTCGGCCGGCAGGGTGCGGCCGGTGGGGTTCTGGAAGGTGGGCACGGTGTAGAGCAGCTTGGGCCGGTGGAGGGCGACGAGTTCGTCGAGGGCGTCGGGGTCGATCCCGGCCTCGTCGCACGGCACGGCGACCACCCGCGCGCCCGCGAAGGCGAAGGCCTGGAGCGCCGCGAGGTAGCAGGGGTTCTCGACGAGGATGGTCTCGCCGGGCTCGATGAGCGCGGTGGCGAGCAGCGAGAGCGCCTGCTGCGAACCGGTGGTGACCATCAGGTCGTCGGCGCCGGTGGCGAGCCCGCGCGCGGAGAACCGCCCGGCGACGGCGGTCCGCAGGGCGGGTTCGCCCTCGGTGGTGGAGTACTGGAGCGCGCGCTCGGGCTGCTCGGCGAGCACGGCCCGGAACGCGGCGGCGATGCCTTCCTTGTCGAAGAGGCCGGGCGCGGGCAGCCCGCCCGCGAAGTTGATGACCTCGGGCCGCGCGGTGACGGCCAGGATGTCCCGTACCGGCGAGCCACCGACCGAGGCGGCGCGGGCGGCGAGCGGCGGGGTGGGGGCGGCGATCGCTTGGTCGGCTGTGGCGGTCATCTACGGCTCCTTCGGCACGGGCGGATGGCTCGAATCGCACCCTAGGCACGTAAGTGCCGCCTACACGCGCCATTCCGGGATACGGACTGGGCCTGCCCCCGGCGGACGCCCCGCCGGACGGGCCCCGGCCGCTACGCCGGCGGGTCCGGCACGTCGTCGTTGTCGCGGTTCGTCTTCGTCCACTTCTTGCTGTTGAGCGAGAACCCGTAGACGGGACGGCCCTTGTCGCCGCTCGTGGCGAACGGCTTGCCCGTGTCGTCGATGCGCACCGTGCCGCGCCGGCCGCCGCTCGACCACTCCAGCTCCAAGTACCACTTCACATAGCGCGTGTTGGCGGTCGCGTTGACGAAGAACGCCTCCGGGTCGCTCGCGCTCACCGTGTAGGGGAAGCCGCTCTCGCCCTCCTGCGGGGTCGGGCGGGGCACCGACGCGTCGAGGTTGACGTCGAAGGAGTGCCGGGGAACGTTGCCGCCGCAGCCGACGCCGAGGTACCCCATCTTGTAGTTGTTCCACACGAGGGGCGCGCTGGTCGAGGCGACGCGCACGTTCAGCGACTCCAGGACGACGGTGTCCTTGCCGGTGCCCTGGACGGTCAGCTTCACGGTCTGGTCGCGGGCGTTGACCGCGCCGTTCGCGGCCACCCACCCGGGGGCGTCCTGCTCGTTGGGGGGCGTGGAGAGTTTGTCCGGGGCCTTGTCGACGAGATACGGGGTGCCGCAGGGGTCGTACCAGAACTGGGGCTGGGTGGTGACGGTCACCGGGACACCGCCCCGGCCCGCCTCGCCCTTGCCGCCGTCCCCGGGGGCGGGCGCCTGCGTCCCGCCGCCGGAGCCCTTGCCCTTGCCCTTGTCCTCGCCTCCCGGCTTGTCGGAGTCCGTCGCCTCCTTGCCCGGCTTGCCCTTGCCGGACTCCTTCCCGGAGGGCGAGGCGGACTTGGCGCCGTCCGGGCCCCGCTCCCGCTTCCCGTCGTCGGAGATCGCGGAGTCGCCGGCCACCTTGTCGGATTCACCGCCTCCGGACGCGGCCTGCACGGCGACGGCGGTGGCGCCGAGCGCGAGGACGACACCGGCGGCGACGAGTGCCCGCGCCCGGGGCACACGTCTCCCCTCGCGCCGCGCCGCCGCCGTGGGGGTCGGGCCGATCAGGAAGCCGGGCGCTCCGTCGTCGGAGTCGCGGTGGCCGTTGCCCTCACCGTCACCCGCGTCATGGGCGGCCGGAGCAGCCGCGGCATCGGCAGCCGGAGCAGCCGCCGCGTCGGAGGCCGCCACGGACGCGGGCGACTGCTCCGCCTCCTTGCGGTCGCCCCTCGACGCGTCGGCCAGGATCCACCGCCGGTGGACCTCGACCATTTCCTCCCGCGATGCCCCGCACATCCGGGCGAGCCGCTCCAGCGGAGCGAACTCCGTCGGTACGGCCGAACCGCTCACATAGCGGTGCAGCGTCGACGTCGACACATGCAACCGCTTGGCCAGCGCCCCGTAACTGAGCCCCGACCTCTCCTTCAACTCCCGCAGCAACTCCGCGAGATCGCCCGCCCCCACGCTCTCTCCCATTCCATCCAGCCGTTCCAAGGAACGGCGTCTTCGCAGATCAGCGCCGCAGGAATGTCCCGGCGTCCCCAACTGCCGTGCCGCGCTGGCCGCCGGGACAGAAACCCGCGCAACCTGTGGGCCATACAAGCACGCCGCGTCCGGAAGCCTCCGGGCGCGCCGCACGTCACCCCCGTCACACCGAAAGAGACCAGCCATGCGACTCACCACCAAGGCCACCGCCGCTGCCGCGGCCCTCACCGCCGCTCTCTCGCTCACCGCGCTCGGCAGCGCCGCGTCGGCCGCCACCCCCGCCGCCAAGGCGGCGCCGGTCACCTGCACCGCCGCCACCACCAAGGTCACCGTCCAGGAGGTCGACCGCCCCATCAACCACCTGCTCCTGAAGGCCAAGAACACGGGCACCAAGACGTGTTACGCGTACAGCGCGCCGTTCCTCCGCTTCGACGAGGCGCAGGCCCCCACGCCGTGGCTGGAGGACAGCACTCCGCAGGCGGTGGTCACGCTGAAGCCCGGCCAGAGCGCGTACGCGGGCATCGGCACGTCGTCACCGGAGGGCACGGACGGCTACCAGGCCCACAGCCTGGACGTCCTGTTCTCCAACCGCGGGGCGAACGGCAGCGTGGGCGCCCCCGCGGCCGCGAAGCTTCCGTCGGGCGGCGTGTACGTGGACAGCTCGGCGTTCGTCACCTACTGGCAGACATCGGCGGCCGACGCGCTGGTGTGGTGACCGGCGGGACCCGCGCGCCCGCCTTGCCGGGCGCGCGGGTCCCCGTGACGCGCGGGTCCCCGTGACGCGCGGGTCCCCGTGACCGGCGCTCCCTCACCAACCTCCCGGTAAGTACGCACAAAAAAGTCGGTACTTGTCCGCTCCTCCGTACGCGGGAAGGATCGAAGGCGTTCCCACCCCACACCCTCCGATCGGAGTCCCCCAGCCATGCCCGCACAGCCCACTCAGCCCGCTGACCCCTCCCAGTCCCCCGTGACCGTCCTCGGCCTCGGCCTCATGGGCACCGCGCTCGCCTCCGCGCTCCTCAAGGCGGGCCATCCCACCACCGTGTGGAACCGCACCGCCGCCAAGACGGGCCCCCTGGCCGCCCAGGGCGCGACGCCGGCGGCCACCGCCAGGGACGCCGTCACCGCGAGCCCGCTCACCATCGTCTGCCTCACCACCAACGAGAACGTCCGCGCCCTGCTCGCCCCGGAGGCGGAGTCCCTCGCGGGACGCACGCTCGTCAACCTCACGAACGGATCGCCTTCCCAGGCAAGGGAGTTGAGTGACTGGGCGGCGGCTCACGGCATCACGTACATCGACGGCGGCATCATGGCCGTACCCCAGATGATCGCGACGCCCGGCGCGTACATCCTCTACAGCGGCACGGACGAGGCCGCCTTCGAGGCGCACCGCGCGACCCTGTCCGCGCTCGCCGACACCAAGTGGGTCGGCAAGGACCCCGGCCTGGCCGCCCTCTACGACCTCTCCCTGCTCACCGGGATGTACGGGATGGTGATGGGCGTGGCGCAGGCGTACGCGCTGATCGGCAGCGAGGGCATCGCGGCCCGCGAGTTCGCGCCGCTGCTCAAGGACTTCGTCGCCGCGATGACGGACGGGATCGTGCCAGGCACGGCCGAGGCCGTCGACACCGATCAGCACCTCACCGATGTGTCCAACCTCGCCATGAACCGCGAGGCGTTCCCCAACTTCCTCCAGGCGTACGCCGAGCAGGGTCTGCGGTCCGAGATGTTCGAGCCATTCCAGGCCCTCCTCGACCGTGCGGTCGAGGAGGGGCACGGCGCCGACGGCCTCTCCCGCCTGGTGACCCTGCTCAAGCAGGGCTAGGGCACGAGCACGACCTTGCCCGTGGTCCCGCGCCGCTCCATGGCAGCGTGGGCCCTCCCCGCCTGAGCCAGCGGGAACGTCTGCACCGCCGGCACCAACTCCCCCTTGGCGGCGGCCTCCAGGGCCCGCCGCTCGTGCTCGGGGCCGTCCTCGGGCCGCTCGATCAGCCGCAGCAGCGCGTTGACGACGGAGATCCCCCGCTCCTCCACGACCTCGGCGTCCGGCTCGAACCCTTCCTGCGAGGACCAGCCGATGACCACGTAGCGCCCGCCCGCACCGATGAGGCCGAACGCGGCGGCGGACTTCTCGCCGCCCACCCCGTCGAGCACGACACTCACCCGGCGCCCGTCCAGGCGCTCACGCACGCGGTCCGCCCAGCCGGGCTCGTCGTAGTCGACGGCGAGATCGGCGCCGAGCTCCCACACGGCCTCGACCTTGTCGGGCCCGCCGGCGGCGCCGATCACGACCGCGCCGAGTCCAACGGCGTACTGCACCACGAGCCGCCCGACGCCACCGGCGGCGGACGTCACCAACACCACGTCGTCGGCGGTCAGTCGGGCGGTGTCGAGGAGGCCCATGGCCGTCGCCCCGGTCATCACCATGGTCACGGCGGCCTCGAACCCGAGCCCGTCCGGCACCTCGTGCAGCTGCGCGAGCTCGGCCACCGTCAGCTCGGCGTACCCGCCGGGCTCGCTGCGCGGGGTCACCACGGGCCGTCCCAGCCAGGAGGGGGCCACATCGGGCCCCACCGCGTCGACGATCCCGGCGACCTCCCCGCCGAAGACGGCGGGCAGTTCGGGCAGCGGCGGCGCCATGTCGCTCGCGTCGCCCCGCCGCATGACGGTCTCGACGTGGTGGACTCCCGCCGCCCGCACGGCGATCCGCACCTGGCCCGGCCCCGCGACGGGGTCGGGCACGGTCTCGTACGTCAGGTTCTCGGCGGGCCCGAACTCGTGCAGAACAACGGCGTGCATAACGTCCTCCTCAGAACGTCGACGGTCCGTCGTCCGGACGTCGATGCACACCACTCTGCGACCTCAACCAAACTTGAGGTCAAGCGGTCGACCGCTGGCGCTCCCTCAGAGCTGCCGCGCCACCTCGGTGGCCCAGTACGTGAGGATCATGTTGGCGCCCGCGCGCTTGATGCCGGTGAGCGACTCCATGATCGCCTTGTCCCGGTCGATCCAGCCGCGCTCGGCGGCGGCCTCGATCATCGAGTACTCACCGGAGATCTGGTAGGCGGCGACCGGCACGTCGACGGCGTCGGCGACCTTCGCCAGGATGTCCAGGTAGGGGCCCGCGGGCTTGACCATCACCATGTCGGCGCCCTCTTCGAGGTCGAGCGCCAGCTCGCGCAGGGACTCACGGGCGTTGGCCGGGTCCTGCTGGTAGGTCTTGCGGTCGCCCTTCAGGGACGAACCGACGGCCTCGCGGAAGGGGCCGAAGAAGGCGGAGGAGTACTTCACGGTGTAGGCGAGGATGGAGACGTCCTCGTGCCCGACCTGGTCCAACGCGTCCCGGACCACGCCGATCTGACCGTCCATCATGCCGCTCGGGCCCACCACGTGGGCGCCCGCGTCGGCCTGGACCTGCGCCATCTCGGCGTACCGCTCCAGGGTGGCGTCGTTGTCGACGCGCCCTTCGGCGTCGAGGACACCGCAGTGACCGTGGTCGGTGAACTCGTCCAGGCACAGGTCGGACATGACGATGAGGTCGTCGCCGACCTCGGCGCGCACGTCGCGCAGGGCGACCTGGAGAATCCCGTCCGGATCGGTGCCGACGGTCCCGGCGGCGTCCTTCTTCGACTCCTCCGGCACCCCGAAGAGCATGATCCCGGAGACCCCGGCCTCCATGGCCTCGACGGCGGCCTTCTTCAGGCTGTCGCGGGTGTGCTGGACGACGCCGGGCATGGCGCCGATCTCCACCGGGGCACTGATCCCCTCGCGCACGAACGCGGGCAGGATCAGGTCGGCCGGGTGCAGCCGCGTCTCGGCGACCATGCGGCGCATGGCGGGCGTGGTGCGCAGCCGGCGGGGCCTGGCCCCGGGGAAGGATCCGTACGTGGTCACTGTCTCTCTCACCTCACGCTGTGTTTGGCTCTCCGGCCCGCCCCAGCCCCAACCCCGAACGCCGGACAGGCTGGATATCCAGCCTGTCCGGCGTTGGAGGACGAACTCGGCGAAGCCGGTGATCAACGGTACGCCTGGACGTCAGGGCGCCGTACGCCGCCTTCGCGAACCGGGCCGCCGCTCGCTGGGCCTGGTGACGGGGTCCCCCGCATCGAGCGCGGCCGTGCGACGTCTCGTGCCGAACTCGGCGAGCGCCTCGGCCAGCTTGTGGACGGAAGGCTCCGGAGCCATCACGTCGACCCGGAGCCCGTGCTCCTCCGCGGTCTTGGCGGTGGCGGGGCCGATGCACGCGATGACGGTCACGTTGTGCGGCTTGCCGGCGATGCCGACGAGGTTGCGCACGGTCGAGGAAGACGTGAAGAGCACGGCGTCGAAGCCGCCGCCCTTGATCGCCTCACGCGTGTCCGCCGGGGGCGGCGACGCGCGCACCGTCCGGTAGGCGGTGACGTCGTCGACCTCCCACCCGAGATCGATGAGCCCGGCGACCAGCGTCTCCGTGGCGATGTCGGCCCGCGGCAGGAAGACGCGGTCGATCGGGTCGAAGACCGGGTCGTACGGCGGCCAGTCCTCCAGGAGACCCGCGGCCGACTGCTCGCCGCTGGGCACCAGGTCGGGCTTCACGCCGAAGGCGACGAGCGCCGCGGCGGTCTGCTCGCCCACCGCCGCGACCTTGATCCCGGCGAAGGCACGGGCGTCGAGCCCGTACTCCTCGAACTTCTCGCGCACGGCCTTGACGGCGTTCACGCTGGTGAAGGCGATCCACTCGTAGCGACCGGTGACGAGCCCCTTGACCGCGCGCTCCATCTGCTGGGGCGTGCGGGGCGGCTCCACGGCGATGGTGGGCACCTCGTGCGGCACCGCTCCGTAGGACCGCAGCTGGTCGGAGAGCGAGGCCGCCTGCTCCTTCGTACGCGGGACGAGCACCCGCCACCCGAAGAGCGGCTTCGACTCGAACCACGACAGCTGGTCGCGCTGGGCGGCGGCGGACCGCTCACCGACCACGGCTATGACGGGCTGGCCTCCGTCGGGCGAGGGCAGCACCTTCGCCTGCTTGAGGACCTGGGCGATGGTGCCCAGGGTCGCCTGCCACGTGCGCTGACGCGTCGTCGTACCGGCGATCGTCACCGTCATCGGGGTGTCCGGCTTGCGGCCGGACGACACCAGTTCACCGGCGGCCGCGGCCACGGAGTCCAGGGAGGTCGACACGACCAGGGTCCCGTCGGACGCCCCCACCTCGCTCCAGCAGCGGTCGGAGGCGGTGCGCGCGTCGACGAAACGCACGTCCGTGCCCTGCGCGTCGCGCAGCGGAACACCCGCGTAGGCGGGTACACCGACCGCCGCGGCGATGCCGGGCACGACTTCGAAGGAGATGCCCTCGGCGGCGCAGGCGAGCATCTCGTCGGCCGCGTAGGTGTCGAGGCCGACGTCGCCGCTGACGGCACGCACGACCCGCCTGCCGCCGCGTGCCGCCTCCATGACAAGATTGGTGGCGGCTCGCAACGCCGACGCTTCGGCGATCGCTGACGCATCGTCAACCGTCCCTGGCTGAGGTGTGTCCACACCTCCCCTGGCATGCGCGCGAACGACGTCGAGCACATCCGGCTCGGCGATCAGCACGTCCGCTCGGGCCAGCGCCTCCACGGCGCGCAGCGTAAGTAGTCCCGGATCTCCGGGTCCGGCACCCAGGAAGGTGACGTGCCCGTGTGCGGGAAGGCCGGCAAGGTTCGAGGTGGGGCTCAAAGTGCTCGCTCCCCCATCAGACCGGCCGCGCCCTTGGCAAGCATCTCGGCAGCGAGTTCGCGGCCGAGCGCCATGGCTTGGTCATGCGTCTCAGGCACGGGACCGGTGGTGGACAGCTGCACCAGCGTCGAGCCGTCGGTTGCCCCGACGACGCCGCGCAGGCGCATTTCCTTGACAATCTGCCCGTCGGCCAGCAAGTCGGCCAACGCACCCACAGGTGCGCTGCAACCGGCTTCCAGGGCGGCGAGCAGGGATCGCTCGGCGGTCACGGCGGCCCGGGTGTACGGGTCGTCGAGCTCGGCGAGCGCGGCGGTCAGCGACGCGTTGGACGCGGCACATTCGATCGCCAGTGCCCCCTGGCCGGGGGCGGGCAGAACTGTGTCGACCGACAGGAAGTCGGTCACCTCGTCGATCCTGCCGACGCGGTGGAGTCCGGCGGCGGCGAGCACGACGGCGTCGAGCTCACCCTTGTGCACGAACCCGATGCGGGTGTCGATGTTCCCGCGGATCGGCACGGTCTCTATGGCGAGTCCGTGGTTGCGGGCGTAGGCGTTGAGCTGCGCCATGCGGCGCGGCGACCCGGTGCCGATGCGCGCACCGGCGGGCAGCTCCGTGAAGGTCATCCCGTCGCGCGCGATGAGTACGTCACGGGGGTCCGCGCGCAGCGGTACCGCGGCCAGGGCCAGGTCGTCCGGCTGTGCGGTCGGCAGGTCCTTCAGCGAGTGGACGGCGAAGTCGACCTCGCCGCCGAGCAGCGCGTCACGCAGGGCGGTCACGAAGACGCCGGTGCCGCCGATCTGTGCCAGGTTCTCGCGGGACGTATCGCCGTACGTCGTGATCTCCACGAGCTCTACGGGGCGGCCGGTCACCCGGCTCACTGTGTCGGCCACCTGCCCGGACTGGGCCATGGCCAGCTTGCTGCGCCGTGTCCCGAGCCTGAGTGCCCTCTCGGTCATGCCCGGCCTCGTTTCGGGTCTGTTTGTTGAACGTTCTGATCGGTGGGTTCATTGATCTTGTCGGCCCTGCTGACGGCGGCGACCGTCTGCGGGTCGAGGTCGAAGAGGGTGCGCAGCGCGTCCGCGTACCCGGCGCCGCCGGGCTCGCTCGCCAGCTGCTTGACCCGCACGGTGGGTGCGTGGAGCAGCTTGTCGACGACGCGGCGGACGGTCTGGGTGATCTCCGCGCGCTCCTTCTCCGGAAGTCCGGGGAGCCGTCCGTCGAGCCGCGCGATCTCGTTCGCGACGACGTCGGCGGCCATGGTGCGCAGGGCGACCACGGTCGGCGTGATGTGCGCGGCCCGCTGCGCGGCGCCGAAGGCGGCGACCTCGTCGGAGACGATCGCGCGGACCTGCTCCACGTCGACGGCCATCGGGGCGTCGGCGGACGCGTCGGCGAGCGACTCGATGTCGACGAGGCGTACGCCGTCGATGCGGTGCACGGCCGCGTCGATGTCGCGGGGCATGGCCAGGTCGAGCAGGGCGAGCAGGACGTTGCCCGTCTCGACGAGCGAGGGCCTGCGGCGGTTCTCGGGCACCCGTCCGGTGGCGGCGACGGCCGCGGCGAGCGCGGTGATGGTGTCGGCCTCGTTCTGCGGGTCGTCGCGGCGCGCGGCGGGCGCGTTGTCCACCCAGGCCGCGTGCTGCTCCAGCGTCGCGGCGTCCATGCCGGCGACGGCGTCCTCGCCCATGACGGAGAACCCGACCCCGCGGGGCACGGCCGCCCCGTCGCCGGAGAGTCCGAGCGGGCAGGCCTCGTCGTCGTCGGCGGCGGTGTCGGTGGTGCCGCCGTGCGGAGCCGAGGGGGCCGAAGTCGTGGGTCCGAGGGGCGCGCCCACCGCGACGGGCGCGCCCGTACGGTCGGCGACTCCGGCCGCGACGGCCTCGGCGGTCAGCACGAGGCCGGTGGCGCCGGTACAGGAGACGGCGACGTCTGCACGTGTCAGTTCGGCCGCCACCTGGTCCATCGGCACGGCGCGCGCGATGGTGCCCGTGCCGCCCTCGGCGAGGATCTCGGCCAGGCGGTGCGCCCGGTCGAGGGTGCGGTTGGCGACGACGACCTCGTCGACCCCGGCGCGCGCGAGCGTCGCCGCGGCGAGCGAGGACATGGAGCCCGCGCCGATGACCAGGGCGCGCTTGCCCTTGGCCCACGCCTCGACCGGCTCGCGCCCGGCGAGCTGTTCGAGGCCGAAGGTCACGAGCGACTGCCCGGCCCGGTCGATTCCGGTCTCCGAGTGCGCGCGCTTGCCGACCCGCAGGGCCTGCTGGAAGAGGTCGTTGAGCAGGCGCCCGGCGGTGTGCAGCTCCTGGGAGCGCGCCAGGGCGTCCTTGATCTGGCCGAGGATCTGCCCCTCGCCGACGACCATCGAGTCCAGGCCGCAGGCCACCGAGAACAGGTGGTGGACGGCTCGGTCCTCGTAGTGGACGTACAGATAAGGGGTGAGCTCTTCGAGGCCCACGCCGCTGTGCTGGGCGAGCAGGGTGGAGAGCTCGGCGACGCCCGCGTGGAACTTGTCCACGTCGGCGTACAGCTCGATGCGGTTGCAGGTGGCGAGCACGGCCGCTTCGGCGGCGGGCTCGGCGGCCAGCGTGTCCTGAAGGAGCTTGGCCTGGGCGTCGGCGGCAAGGGCGGCCCGCTCGAGCACGCTCACCGGCGCGCTGCGATGGCTCAGCCCCACGACGAGGAGACTCATGCCGGCATCACGGCGGGGACGTCCCCGTCGGGTCCTTTGCGCTGCTGCTTGGCGGCGACGGGCGGCACGGCGCCGTCGGCCGCCGCTTCCTCGCCGGCCTTGCGCTGCTCGTGGAAGGCGAGGATCTGCAGCTCGATGGAGAGGTCCACCTTGCGTACGTCGACGCCGTCGGGCACGGAGAGAACGGTGGGCGCGAAGTTCAGGATCGAGGTCACACCGGCGGCGACGAGCCGCTCGCAGACCTGCTGGGCGGCGCCCGCCGGGGTCGAGATGACGCCGATGGAGACGCCGTTGTCGCTGATGATCTTCTCGAGGTCGTCCGTGTGCTGCACCGGCATCCCCGCGACGGGGGTGCCCGCCATCGCCGGGTCGGCGTCGATCAGCGCGGCGACCCGGAAGCCGCGCGAGGCGAACCCGCCGTAATTGGCGAGCGCGGCGCCGAGGTTACCGATGCCGACGATCACGACGGGCCAGTCCTGGGTCAGACCGAGTTCGCGTGAGATCTGGTAGACGAGGTACTCGACGTCGTAGCCCACACCGCGCGTCCCGTAGGAACCGAGGTAGGAGAAGTCCTTGCGCAGCTTCGCGGAGTTGACCCCCGCGGCGGCCGCGAGCTCCTCGGAGGAGACCGTGGGCACCGAGCGCTCCGACAGTGCGGTGAGGGCTCGGAGGTACAGCGGAAGCCTGGCGACGGTGGCCTCGGGAATCCCTCGGCTGCGGGTCGCCGGTCGGTGAGTTCGGCCAGTTGCCACGGTGCTCCTGCGGGTAGAGCGGGGCTGCAGGCGGTCACACGTCCCCAGACCGCCCCGTCGAAAGCAGGCTATGTCTTTGTGAACGCGTGCACAAAGATGGTGTCCGATTTGCCCGGCCAACGTGACCGGGGTCACGCGCCCCTGGCGCACGTTCCGAGAACCGGCGCACATGAGGCTGCGATGCTCACTTGATGGGGGCAAAACCGCACACTCTCCTCACGATCATCGCCCCCGAGACCAAACCGCCCACGATCCTAAGGGACCATTCGGGCTGTTTGGACTCGTCGGTCAGTGACGATCAGGATTACGGAGCGAGCTCGCGGCGCAGTCGATCTTCACTCACCCGCCAGAAGGTGTGCTGTTCACCGTCCACCAGGACCACCGGAATCTGTTCCCAGTAGGCCCGGTTGAGCTCTTCGTCCTGCGTGATGTCCTTCTTCTCCCATGCGACTCCCAGCTCGCCGCAGACCTTCTCGATCACCAGCTGTGCGTCATCGCACAAATGACAGCCGGGCTTACCGATCAAGGTGACCGTCCGGTCCTGGGGCTTCTTCTTCTCCGTACGGCGAAAAATCGGGCTCATGACACCATTCTCGCCCCGCCGACGCGCCGCGCGGCCCGTCCGTTTAACGGTGCGGTCGCGGAGAGTTCACAGCGCCGAATCCTGCCGACTCCGGAACGACCGAACGAACTAGCTATGCTCACGACATGGCCGCTCTCGGATGGCTCACCCCCCGTAGGCGCTCCGCCACCGCGCGGAGCGTGTTGGCAGGCGAGGCCTCGGCTGAGGCAGCGCGCAAGACCTCCCAGGAGATGGAGGCACTCGACGACGCCGCGGCCCTCGCCACGGCGCCCGAGGAGCCGGAGGAGCCGGAGTTCCCGGTCTTCGGCGACGACAAGGCCGCCGCCTTCTTCGACCTCGACAACACCGTGATGCAGGGCGCCGCGATCTTCCACTTCGGCCGCGGCCTCTACAAGCGGAAGTTCTTCGAGCGCCAGGAGCTGGCCCGATTCGCCTGGCAGCAGGCGTGGTTCAGACTGGCCGGCGTCGAGGACCCCGAGCACATGCAGGACGCCCGCGACAGCGCCCTGTCCATCGTCAAGGGCCACCGGGTCGCCGAGCTGATGTCCATCGGCGAGGAGATCTACGACGAGTACATGGCCGAGCGCATCTGGCCCGGCACGCGCGCCCTGGCCCAGGCCCACCTCGACGCGGGCCAGAAGGTGTGGCTGGTCACGGCCGCCCCGGTGGAGACGGCGACGATCATCGCCCGCCGCCTGGGCCTGACCGGCGCGCTCGGCACGGTCGCCGAGTCCATGGACGGCGTCTATACGGGAAAGCTCGTCGGCGAACCCCTGCACGGCCCCGCGAAGGCCGAGGCGGTCCGCGCACTGGCCTCCGCGGAGGGCCTGGAGCTGGCCCGCTGCGCCGCGTACAGCGATTCGCACAACGACATCCCGATGCTTTCGCTCGTCGGGCATCCGTACGCGATCAATCCCGACGCCAAACTGCGCAAGCACGCACGCGAACGGGACTGGCGCCTGCGGGACTACCGCACCGGCCGCAAGGCCGCCAAGGTCGGCATCCCGGCCGCCGCGGGCGTCGGAGCCATCGCGGGCGGCACGGCCGCGGCGATCGCCCTGCACCGCCGCCGCCACTGAACATTCTCTCGGTCCTACCCCGCCCGGGCTCTCGCCAGTCACGTTGGTAGCACTCGGCCACAACACGCCCCGCGCTTAGACGGAATGTGACCTGTTTCGATCAACAACCGGTCACAGTGCGCTACTTGAACGGGCATAGACCGGTTACAGAAGCGACGTAATCGGTGATTTGAGCAACTGGGTGTAGTGCCGCCTGTACGAAGCGTTATTCTCCTCAGACGCATTACGGACCCCACACGTCGCTACGACGGGTGAACGGTTCCGCACTGCACGTGATGGAAGCTCTGCCTCTGGGAGTCCCGTGTACCCACACGTCGGGGTTGACGCCTCGGGCCTGGCTACGCTGCGCGCAACGGTCGCCGACCGCTTGCGCGGCTTCGTCCCCACCGCGTACGCCGGCCCCGCCGTCCCCGCATTTGCCGTCCCCACACCCGCCGGGCCCGTCTATGCCCTGGCGGACAGCGGCGCGGCGGTCAGCAGACGGGCCCGTTCCGCCTCTGCCGCCACCTCAACCCCCACCCCCCGCCGTCCCGCCGCGGACAGCGACAGCGCCCGCATGATGGACCTCGTCGAACGCGCCCAGGCGGGCGAGTCCGACGCCTTCGGCCGTCTCTACGACCAGTACAGCGACACGGTCTACCGCTACATCTACTACCGCGTCGGCGGCAAAGCGACCGCCGAGGACCTGACCAGCGAGACCTTTCTGCGCGCCCTGCGCCGCATCAGCACGTTCACCTGGCAGGGCCGCGACTTCGGCGCCTGGCTTGTCACGATCGCCCGCAACCTGGTCGCCGACCACTTCAAATCGAGCCGTTTCCGCCTCGAAGTGACCACCGGCGAAATGCTCGACGCCAACGAGGTCGAGCGCAGCCCCGAGGACTCCGTCCTGGAGTCCCTCTCCAACGCCGCACTGCTCGACGCCGTGCGCCGCCTCAACCCCCAGCAGCAGGAGTGCGTGACCCTGCGCTTCCTGCAGGGACTCTCGGTCGCCGAGACCGCTCGGGTGATGGGCAAGAACGAGGGCGCGATCAAGACCCTCCAGTACCGCGCGGTCCGTACGCTGGCCCGGCTCCTGCCGGACGACGCGCGCTAGCGCCGCGCGCCACCGATAGCCCTCTGTAGCCGTGCGGAGCGTTCAACTGACCCTCCGTGGCGGCCAGATGGCCGCCACGGAAATTGAGCGGTCCGATCATCCTCCGTCCGTAACCCAAGTGCCGCGACGCTCGTTGTGCGGGATGCAGGCTCCCTGTGGTTGCTCCCTGACTTTCCCCGAGCTCATATTGAGCAGGGGACACCCCACTCGATCACTCGATCGTGTGGAAGTGCTCAGATGTTGCAACCCTCAGGACCCCCTGGGGAGTCGACCGTCATGACGAGAGGAGGTGCCGCCAGTGATCGCGAACGTATCGGCACACCGGCGGGCGAACGCCTTCGCCCAGGCCCTGGAGGAGCAATCCGACCAGGGCCCGGCGGCCGAGCAGACCGAAGGTTCCGTCACACCCGAATCCGTGCCGTCCGAACAGACGGCCCCGGACCGGATGTTGACCCTCGCTACCGGCCTCGGCGAGCTGCCGAAGCCGGAGCTGGATCCCGAGGTCAAAGTGGTCCAGCGGGCCCAGCTCGTAGCTGCCATGGAGGCCATGCTCCTTGAGGGCACGGCCGCGGGCGGTGGGACCATCGGCACCTCGGTGCCCGAACAGCGGTCCCGCAAGGGTGCCCACAGGGCCACGGGACTGCGCAAACTGAAGCCACGCTCCAGGCTGTCGAAGGGCATCGCCGCGGGCGGGCTCACCGTCGGCGTCGCCGCCGGTGCGTTCAGCGGAGTGGCCGCGGCCAGCTCCGACGCGCTGCCCGGCGATTCGCTGTACGGCCTGAAGCGCGGCATGGAGGACCTCAAGCTCGGCATGGCCGACGGCGACAGCGACAAGGGCGGGGTCTATCTCGACCACGCGTCGACGCGCCTGAACGAAGCCCGTCGGCTGATGGAGCGGGGCCGCTCCGGCGACCTCGACCACGAATCCCTCGGCGAGGTCAGGCGAGCCCTCTCGGGCATGCGGCACGACGCCACGGAAGGCCACCGCCTTCTGCACCAGGCGTACGAGAGGGACGGCTCGATCGGCCACATCCAGACCCTGTCCGCCTTCACCGAGTCGCACCGCAGGAGCTGGAGCGACCTGCAGAGCAGGCTGCCCGTCCAGCTCGGTGACGTGGGCGAGCAGGTGAGCTCGGTCTTCGACGCGATGGACCAGGAAGTGGACCCCCTCCGCTCCCTCCTCCCCCGCACCCCGGACAAGAGCGACGCCCCCGGCCCGCCGAGCCAGGGCGGCTCCTCCGACTCGTCGGCACCGGACAGCCCTTCGGCCCCCGATTCGTCCCCGCGGGACGGCTCGAGCGCCGACAAGGGCGAGCCCCGTCCGTCGGCACCGGACAAGGACGAGGACGACGGCCTGCTGGGCGGCAACACGGGCGGCCTCCTGGACCCCCCGAAGTCCGACACGACCCCGAGCAGCCCCTCGGACGGCGATTCGTCCGACAAGCAGTCCCCGTCGGCCAAGCCGGACGTCACGGTGCCTCCGATCCTGCCGGGGCTGCTGCCCGGCCTGGGGATCGACGAGGAGGACGTGAGGTAGCGGCATGACATGAGGGAGGGGCCAGATCCTGAGGATCTGGCCCCTCCCTCATGTCACCCCTCAGGTCGCCCTTCCCTCAGGTCACAGGAAGCGCGTGTCACAGCAAACGCGTGTCGTGAGAGAACTCAGAAGAACACGGACCGCCGCTGCACCAGCAGCTTGTACAGCGTGTGCTGAATCTGCTCCCGGACCTGATCCGTCAGGTTGAACATCAGCATCGGGTCCTCGGCCGCCTCCGGCGGATATCCGTCCGTGGGAATCGGCTCTCCGAACTGGATCGTCCACTTCGTCGGCAGCGGCACCGCCCCCAGCGGGCCGAGCCAAGGGAACGTAGGCGTGATCGGGAAGTAGGGGAAGCCGAGCACCCGCGCCAGCGTCTTCGCGTTGCCGATCATCGGGTAGATCTCCTCCGCCCCCACGATCGAGCAGGGCACGATCGGCGTCCCCGCCCGCAACGCGGTGGAGACGAACCCGCCCCGGCCGAACCGCTGCAACTTGTAGCGGTCGCTGAACGGCTTCCCGATGCCCTTGAAGCCCTCCGGCATCACCCCGACCAGCTCACCCCGCTCGAGCAGCCGCTCGGCGTCCTCGGCGCACGCCAGCGTGTGCCCCGCCTTGCGCGCCAGTTCGTTGACCACCGGCAGCATGAAGACGAGGTCCGCCGCGAGCAGCCGCAGATGGCGACCCTCGGGGTGGTTGTCGTGCACGGCGACCTGCATCATCAGGCCGTCGAGCGGCAGCGTCCCTGAGTGGTTGGCGACGATCAGCGCCCCGCCGTCCGACGGGATGTTCTCGATGCCCTTCACCTCGACGCGGAAGTACTTGTCGTACAGCGGCCGCAGCAGGGACATCAGGACCTGGTCGGTGAGCTCCTCGTCGTAACCGAAGTCGTCGACCTCGTAGTCACCCGTGAGCCGCCGGCGCAGAAACGCCAGACCACCCGCGATACGCCGCTCCAGGCCACCGCCACCGCCCCGCGGCTCGGATTCGCCCCCGGTCCTTGCCTCCGGCCCGGGAGCCCCCTGTCGCGAAGGCTCCGGCTCGGCCCTCTCCACCTGCGGCTCCCCGTCCTGCTGGCCCGGCATGGCCGTGACCTCACGCACGGCTGCCGGATCGTTCTTGCGCCGGGCCGCGCCCGCGCCCCTGCGCCGCGACGGGCGCTGCGCACCCGCGCGCGACCGGTCGTCGTCGAACGGAATGACCTTGGCGTCCGCCATCGTTGACGCTCTCCTCAGTTGGCGCTCTGGTTGCCCGCGAAGGGCAGCGTGGCGATCCGGTCGATGGCCCCCGCGACGGCCTGCGGCGGCACAAGTCCCGGACCCCGACTGCGTACGAAGTCCGCGAAGGTCTCCGCGGTCGTGTACTTGGGGCTGAAGCCCAGTGTCTCGCGCATCTGCCGGGTGGCCACGACCCGGCCGTGGGTGAGCAGCCTGATCTGCTCGGGCGAGAAGTCCGTCATGCCCAGGGTGCGCAGCGCCTGGCCGACCCAGGTGACCGCGGGCATGAACACCGGCAGCGTCGGGCGCCCCAGGCGCCGCGAGCACTGCGAGAGCAGCAGCAGGCCGTCGCCCGCGATGTTGAACGTGCCGCTGTTGAGCGTCCCGCGCACCGGGTCGTGCGCCCCCAGGCGCAGGACCTCGATCGCGTCGTCCTCGTGCACGAACTGCAGCCGCGGGTCGTAGCCGAAGACGGTCGGCAGGACCGGCAGCGAGAAGTACTCGGCGAGCGGGGAGTCCGCGGCGGGGCCCAGGATGTTCGCGAAGCGCAGCACGCAGACCGCCACGTCGGGGCGGCGGCGCGCGAAGCCGCGTACGTAGCCCTCGACCTCGACGGTGTCCTTGGCGAAGCCGCCGCTGGGCAGCGACTTCGGCGGCGTCGTCTCGGTGAAGACCGCGGGGTCGCGCGGCGCGGAGCCGTACACATTGGTGCTCGACTTCACCACGAGCCGCTTGACCGTCGGCGACTTCTGGCAGGCGCCGAGCAGCTGCATGGTGCCGATGACGTTGGTTTCCTTGAGCGAGCCGCGGTTGCCGCCGGCCAGCGCCGTGCCCGTGACGTCCATGTGCACGACCGTGTCGACGGAGAACTCGGCGAGCACCTTGGCGATCGCGGGCTGCCGGATGTCGGCCTGGACGAAGTCGGCGCCGCCCAGATGGTGCACGGGCGGGACCGCGTCCACGGCGACCACCCGGTCGACCTCGGGGTCCCTCAGGACGCGTCGGACGAACCGCCCGCCCAGTTGTCGGGCCACCCCGGTCACGAGCACGACCTTGCCCAAGATCAGCGCCTGCCTTCCCCAGCCCTCGAAGTCCTGCCGCGCCCCATCATGTCTCTCCCGGCACACGCTAGCGGGTCGATGTTGCGCTGTGATGACCGCCCGATGCAGGAAGTGACGACAGCCACATACGAGCGCACGAACCAGGCTCTACGCCCAGACCAGGACGTACATCGGATCGGGACGCACATCCTGCCCAGGACGTACGTTCGAAACAAGCCCCCAGGCGGTCCGGCGAAGCGCGAAAACCGGCCGGAAGACGCCCCGGCGAGTGCCCCGGACGACGCCGGGAAAACGCCGGACGCCCCTGGGAAAACCCTGGGGAGGTCCCCTGCGAGACCCCTCCGAGATCCTCCGAGACCCCTTGGGGACCCCGGAAAGACGCCGAAGCCCCCCCGCCGGATGGCGGGAGGGCTTCGGGGCGCGCTGTACAGCTGTCGCTTACTTCTTGTTGCGACGCTGAACGCGGGTGCGCTTCAGCAGCTTGCGGTGCTTCTTCTTGGCCATCCGCTTACGCCGCTTCTTGATAACAGAGCCCACGACTACCCTCGCTCACTTCTCATCACTCGGTGCGGGGCAGCTGACTGGGCCCACACGACCTACGTCGGCCCTAGCCTACCCGCCCCCGGGTGAGGGACGTAATCGAGGGGGATCGACCGGCTCCGGTCAGCCCGCCTCGACTCCTACATAGGACTCGCGGAGGTACTCGTGAACCGCCTGCTCCGGTACTCGGAATGACCTTCCGACCCGGATGGCGGGCAGATGACCGCTGTGCACCAAGCGGTACACGGTCATCTTGGACACTCGCATCACCGAGGCGACTTCCGCCACGGTCAAGAACTGAACCTCGTTCAGCGGCCTCTGGTCTGCAGCCATGACACCCCACCTGAACCTTCCGCACATGACGGGCACCGGCTTCCCCTTCCGGTGACTCTTCGTCTCTGCGCGCTCACTCCCCAGACTAGGGGCGGATGATGCGAGTGGGGAAGAGGAGTAGCGATCGGCCGCCTACTGTGACAGACACGCTCGATTGAGTACATAGCGAGTAAGCGGTCGGTAGTAATCAGACCGCACAGCGTCATCAAGCGGAACGACGACGGACACCTGCCCCTCGGCCTCTCCGACGAACAGCGCGGGATCGTCCGTATCCGCCAGACCGATCGCCTCAAACCCCAGCTGACCTGCCCCGCAGACCCATCCGTGGTCCCCGATGACGAGCTCGGGAAGCGGTCCTTCGGCCTCCGCCGCGGCCGCGAGAGCGGCTCGAACCGGGAGCGGGGAGTGGCTGTGTGCGCCGGTCTCACTCCCGGTGGGACGCGCGCCGGGTTCCCGCACCAGCGCGACTCCTTGTACGTAGTCAAGGTTGTACGTGCGTAGGCCGAACCGGGTCGTTATGTCGACACTGCTGCCCTGCGCGGGGGTGAGGACGGTGCACCCGGCCGCCGACAAAGCGTCCGCCAGCGCGGCGTAGAAGCCGAGGAGTCGGTGCGGATGGCCCGTCCCGAGGAGCACGGGAAGCTCCCTTCGCGCGGCGTCCGCGAGCCTCTCGGCGAAGGCGTCGAGCGCGGCCAACGTCCGCTCCGGGTCGATGACATCGACCCCCGAGGTGTGCCGCGGGTCGGCGGAGACCCCGCACTTGTCCGCCATCAGCCCCAGGAGGTCGCCGGGACCCCAATTCCACTCGGGATCGAGCCCCAGCAGTATCCGCGGGTCCCGGGCCGCGAAGAGCCGATAGCTCCGCAGGCTCTCTTCCCGAGTGGTCGCCACGGGCCCGGCCAGCCGGGCAGCCAACAGATGCGCACGCAACGCTCCGGTGCTCAACACGCAGCGAGCGTCCCGCAGGAACCCTCCCCATACCCCTAAAACCCCGAAAAACCCCCACAGTTGGGCTAACAAGCCGTACGCTCAACGCTCCCCGCGTCCCCCACTGCCCGCCGCGGCCTGGGGCGGCCTGGGGCGGAGCCCAGCTTCGCGCCCTACGCCAACAACCCCCGCAGCGGAAACGCCGCCCGGCGAGCGGCGAGCACCGCCTGGTCGAGCCGATCCGCGGGGTCGTACCCCTCGGCCCACTCCGCCCAGGAGACGGGCCACCGCCCGTCCGTCATCCGGGCGGGCGCCAACTGCCGGGTCCGCGCGAAGACTTCCTGCCGCCAGGCCTCGGGAATCGTCTCGGAAGGCGCGACCTCCCGCCCCGCGGCGATCCCCACCAAGTGGGTCCAGGACCGAGGCACCACGTCCACCACGGCGTACCCACCGCCACCGAGAGCGACCCAGCGCCCGTCGGCGTACGTGTGCGCCAACTCGTGGCAGGCCACCTGCACGGCCCGCTGCGCGTCGAGCGACACGGCCAGATGCGCCAACGGATCGTCGAAGTGCGTATCGGCCCCGTGCTGCGTCACAAGGACCTGCGGCCGGAACTCCGCCAACAGCTCGGGCACCACGGCGTGGAACGCCCGCACCCACCCCGCGTCCCCCGTGCCCGCCGGCAGCGCGACATTGACCGCCGACCCCTCCGCCACGGAGTTCGCACCCGTCTCCTCGGGCCACCCGGTCTGCGGGAACAGCGTCCGCGGATGCTCGTGCATCGAGATCGTCAGGACCCGCGGATCGTCCCAGAAGGACGCCTGCACCCCGTCCCCGTGGTGCACGTCCACGTCCACGTACGCGACCCGCTCGGCGCCCAGCTCCAGCAGCCGCGCGATGGCCAGCGAGGCGTCGTTGTAGATACAGAACCCCGAGGCGGACCCCGGCATCGCATGGTGCAGCCCGCCCGCGAAGTTCACGGCATGCACCGCTTCCCCGCGCCACACCGCCTCGGCGGCGCCCACCGACTGCCCGGCGATCAGCGCCGACACCTCGTGCATCCCCGCGAAGGCGGGATCGTCCGGGGTGCCGAGGCCATAGCTGCCGTTCGCCGACGCCGGATCGGCGGACGCGGCCTTGACCGCGTCCACATAGTCCTCGCGATGCACGAGCCGCAGCGTCGAGTCACCGGCACGCTTGGCCGCGACCACATCCATCTCACGGTCGAGCCCGAAGGCACCGACCAGGCTTCTGGTCAGCGCGAGCCTGACCGGGTCCATGGGGTGCTCAGGACCGAAGTCATAGCCCGTTACTGCCTCGTCCCACATCAGCTGTGCGCGGCCGCTCATGCCCGTCACCGTATCTGTCCGGTCCAGGGGCGAAGGACCGGGCGTACAACAAGGTCACGAGCACCAACACCATGGGAACGAGCATCGCCCCGCGGTAGTTCCAGGCATCCCCGAGCGCCCCCACCAGCGGCGAACCGATCAGGAACCCCACGTAGTTGAAGACGTTGAGCCGCGCCACAGCCGCATCCGATGCCCCGGGAAAGAGCCGCCCCGCCGCGGCGAAGGTCTGCGGAACGATCACGCACAGCCCGAGCCCGAGCACCGTGAAGCCCAGAATCCCGGTCCACGCCCCGGGCGCCACCGCCACGATCGCGAACCCGAGAGCGGCCACCACCGACCCGGCCCGCACCACCGCCACGGCCCCGAACCGCCGCACGCCCAGGTCCCCGAGCCCCCGCCCCAACAGGGTCATGACCATGTAGACGTTGTAGGGGACGGTCGAGACCTCCTCCGAACTGCCCAGCACGTCCTGCAGATACTTCGCGCTCCAGTTGGAGACGGTCGAATCCCCGATGTACGCGAAGGTCATCACCAGGCAGAGCGGCAGAAGCAGCTTGAAGACGACGGGCCCGCCCTGCCCCTGACCTGCGGCACCCGTGCCACTACCGCCATCGGCGTCGACGTACCACCGGCTCCCCACCAGCGCCGCCGGCAACAGCACCACGACCACCGGCAGATACGAGACGAAGAGCGACAGGTCCCAGTGCGCCCCCGCCCACGCCATCGACGCCCCCGCGATCCCGCCCAGGCTGTACGCGGCGTGAAATCCCAGCATGATGCTGCGCCCGTACGCCCGCTGGAGGCTCACCCCGAGCATGTTCATGGACGCGTCGAGCGCCCCCACCGAGAGCCCGAACGCCCCCAGCGCCACGGCCACTTGCCACAGGGCGTCCCCCGCGCCGACCCCGAGCAGCGCCAGGAGCACCACGGGCTGCGCCCACCGCAGCACACGGCTCGGCGGCACCCTCTTGACCAGCCACTCCGTGCCCACGCTGCCGACCCCCGCGAGGATCGGCACGGCGGCGAGGAAGACCGGCAGCAGGCCGTCGGATATCCCGTACCGATCCTGGATGGCGGGGATCCGTGTCACCAGCAACGCGAAGGTGACGCCCTGCACCAGGAAGCTGAACGCCAAAGAGGCCCTGCCGCGCCGCAGCTCAACTGTCATGGCTGCAGAGCGTAGGACCCCTGACTACCGGTGGGTAGATAGATCACTCACCCAATTCCCCACGCCTCCCCCGCGAGACGCCCTCCCCTACGAGGCGAGGCGCCCCACCGTCACCGCCCGAGCGCGGCGACCTCCTCGCTCACCTTCTTCTCCATCGGGTCGACGACCAGGGGCCCGCTGGCCATCACCGTCGCCGTGATGGTGACACCGGCGATCACCCCGCCGAGCCACACCATGGTGTCGACGGGCAGCGTGTAGGCCCCCACGACCCGCACCAGGGCCTCGCCGAACAGCGCCGCACCCCACATCACCGAGAACAGCCGCTCCCTCCGCGCGAACTCCCCCCGCTCGGCGACCAGCCGCTCCCACACGGCGGTACGCACCGGGTCCCCCTTGGTCACCCAGGGCTTGAGCGCCGCGGTCATCAGCGGCCGTCCGGCGGCCACGGACACCAGCACGGCGATGCCGATCGTCGCGGTGATGCCACTGTCCTTGGCGAGCATCAGCCGCGGATCTCCGGCGAGGAGACTGAGCAGCAGCCCGACGAGGCCGGCGGCCAGGACGAGCGCCGCGAACCCATTGACCCGACGCTCCCTGACCACACCCCACAGCGTCCGCCCGGCGGGCACCACACTGCTCCAGGCGAGCGCCGCGAGCGTACTCATCCCAAAGCCCTTGCTGAGCAGGTAGTACGAGGCCGTGGGCACGACGGCATCCAGCACGAGCGGCTTCAGCGACTCCCAGCGCGACTGTCGCGCGGTGGCCGTGTCCGTGGCTGGGGCCGGGGGTGGGGCTGCGGCGGCGAGCTGGCTCATGGCGATCGGTCCTCCGTCGTCACTGTCACTGGGTACGTCCCGTTCGTTCCCGACGCACTCAGCTTCGCCGCAGCCCCCCATCGGCCGACAGAAACGATCGTCCGGACCTGGCGATGACAAATGTCAGCCCGAACCCCCGGCCCGCGTCATACGAGCAGCTCAGCCAACTCCTTCATGTCCCCGAAGAGTTGAGTTGCCCCCGCAAGCCGCTCGGCGGGCGTCATGGCGGTGAACCCGTACACATCCATCCCCGCCGCCACGGCTGCCCGCACCCCCAGCGGACTGTCCTCGACCACCACACACTTCTCGGGCGCCACTCCCATGCGCTCGGCGGCGTACAGAAAGAGATCCGGCGCCGGCTTCCCGCGCCCCACATCCTCGGAACTGAAGATCCGCTCGTCACCGAACCACCGATCCAGCCCGGTACGCCGATGCCCCACCCGAATCCGCTCATGGCTCCCGGACGAGGCAAGGCAGTAGGGCACCCCGCCGGCAACCAGCTTCTCCAGTACGTCGACGGCCCCCGCCACAGGCTCGAGCTCCCGCTCGAAGGCGGCGAAGACACGGGCATGGAAGGTCACGTCAAAATCCTCGGGCAACCGCTGCCCACTGCGGTCAAGAACAAGATCGTGTACGCGATGAACGGCGGCCCCCATGTAGTCACGCAGGGAGTCCTCATACGTGGTGGGGTGCCCGAGCTCGGTCAGATAAGCGGCAAGGATGGTGTTGGAGAGCGGCTCGCTGTCCACGAGGACGCCGTCATTGTCGAAGATGACCAAGTCGTATCGCATAGTTCGACCCTAAACGCAGAAAAGGCCCTCTAGGGGGCCTGGAACGCAGAAAACCCCCGCACCAGAGGTGCGGGGTTTCCCGTTAATAATAGTTCGGCGGCGTCCTACTCTCCCACAGGGTCCCCCCTGCAGTACCATCGGCGCTGTGAGGCTTAGCTTCCGGGTT
>NZ_JBVJKV010000022.1:0-28483 GCF_055585065.1 Streptomyces sp. NPDC054047
CGGCCATGAGGAGCATGTTCTCCTCGCCGGTGATCAGGCCGTCGACGGCGGAGAACTGCCCGGTCACGCCGATCGCGGCGCGGACCGCCTGCGGGACGGTGCTGAGGTCGTGGCCGCCGACCTGGATCTCGCCGGAGACGGGGCCGGGGGAGAGCAGGGTGGAGAGGATCTTGACGGCGGTGGTCTTGCCGGCGCCGTTCGGGCCGAGCAGGGCGAAAACCGTTCCCGCGGGGACAGCCAGGTCGATGCCGTCGAGCACGACCTTGTCCCCGTAGGACTTGCGCAGCCCGTTCGCCGCGATGGCCAGGTTCGTCATGGTGGGTGCTCCTCAGGGGCTGCGGTTCAAGGACGTTGGGGAGTTAGAGGCTGCGGGCGGTGATGTTGCCGTAGGAGGTGGTGGCGTGGATGGTGAGGTCGGGGTTGCCGTCGGTGTTCTTGAGGGTGTTGTGGATGCGGCCGTAGGGGGTGCCGGCGTCCAGGGCGGCGGAGACGCCGCGGGCGGCGTCGACGGTGATCGCGCCGTGTTCGGTGCGCAGGGTGACCTCGCCGCGGGTGGCCTCGGTGATGGTCAGGTCGCCCTTCTGGGTGCTGAGCCGTGCGGGGCCGTTGAGGCGGCCGACGGTGATGTCGCCGGACTGGAGGGTCAGGCGGGCGCCGGCGGCCTCGTCGAGCTTGACGGTGCCCTGGGCGCCGTCGAAGGCGACCTCGCCGAGGCGTCCCACGCCGCGGAGTTCGGCGGCGGCGGCCGTGGCCTGGACCTGGGAGCCGGCGGGCAGCTGGACGGTCACCTCGACGTTGCCGGAGGCGCCCAGGAGCTGGTTGTTGGCCGGTGCGCCGGTGATGGTCAGGACGCCGTCGGCGTACGCGACGGTGGTCTGCTCGGCGGCCTTGACGTCGCGGCCCTTGGCGGCGTCGGCGGGCAGAACCTCGACGGTGGTGTCGCTGCGGTCGGCGGCGATGAGCCGGATGAGCCCCGCGGGGATGTCCAGGACGGTGGCGACCGGGGCGGGGGTGTCGAACTTCTGCATCGTGTTCTCCTCTGTTGTCTTGCCGATGTCGGCTCGGTGTTTCCGACAACGGAAAAGCTACGTTGCCTTCACGGTTCAGACAACAGAGTCGTTGCGCATGAACAGCATTACAGCAGGTCAGAGCACGTAAATCGTTGCGATGGGCTGGAATCTAATGCAACATTTGACGCGCGATCATTGCAATGGATTGCGAGTGAACGCTATGCTCGCGGCATAGGGAACAACGAAGAACCATCAAGGAGACCGCGATGCCGGGAGGCAGGCTCACCCAGCAGGAACGCCAGCAGATCGCGCTGGGCGTGGCCGACGGCCTCGCCTACGCGGAGATCGCCCGAAGTCTCGACCGCCCCACTTCGACGGTCACGCGTGAGGTGATGCGCAACGGCGGTCCCACCGCCTACCGCGCCGACTTGGCCCACCGGGCCACCGAACGCCGCGCCCACCGGCGCAAGCAGGCCGCGCCCCGAAACTCGGAGGCGCTCCCGCAGGCCCATGGGCGTGACGCCGAGGCGGTGCGCGAGTACGAGGAGGTGTTCACCACCGTCCTCATAGCGTCGGGCATGCCGAAGATGATGGCGCGGGTGATGTCCTGCCTCACCCTGACCGACTCCGGCAGCCTCACCGCGTCCGAACTCGTCCAGCGCCTCCAGGTGAGCCCGCCGTCCATCTCCAAGGCGATCGCGTTCCTCGAGAGCCAGGGCTTCGTGCGCCGGGAACGCGACGAGCGCCGCCGTGATCGCTACGTCGTCGACGACGACATCTGGTACCAGTCGATGATGGCCAGTGCCCGCTCCACCGCCGACATCGTCAAGATCGCACGGCAGGGCGTCGGTGTCCTCGGCCCCGACACTCCGGCCGCCGGCCGCCTCGAGAACGTCGCCCGTTTTCTCGACTTCGTCTCCGAAGGCATCGCCCGCGCCGCCGAGCAGGCCCGCGAGATCCTGCACACGACAGGCGAACCGACCGCAGGCGGCACGGCCGAGCCAGGCCCGGATCGCGACTAGACAGCCGCGGCGCCCGCCGAAACGGCCGGCCATGCGAACTGCCCTAGGGGAACGGCGACTTCAACGACCCGTACCGCGCAGCGCGGCCAGTGAGCGTTCGAGCGCATCGCGGCTTTCGACGGCTTCGGGATGTTCGGCGTCCAGGATGCGTGTCCTTGCCTGGAGTACGTCCTGGTGAATTCGAACCGCTTCTCCGAACTCACCAAGCCCGTACAGGGCCGTGGCGAGCGCATGGCGGCCGTTCAAGGTTCGGGGGTGGTCAGGGCCGAGGGCCTGGTGTGCCGTCCGCACCGTCTCGCGCGCGAGACGAGCGGCCTGGGGGTGAGCGCCGAGGCGATTCAGCGAGTCGGCCAGGTGGTTGAGGCTGGAGATCGTACGAGGATGAGCGGGCCCCAGCACCCGTGTGCGGATCTCCGCCACCTCGGTGTGGATCTCGGCCGCTTCTCCGGGGCTTCCCAGGCTGTCCAGGGCCAGGGCCAGCACATCACGGCTGGCCAAGGTCTCGGGATGGTCCGGGCCGAGTCTGCTGTTCAGGGCACGGGAGGTGTCCCTGGCCAGGTCGGCGCTCTCGGCGTGACGACCCAGGTACCGCAGGGCCCGTGCGAGGTGATGACGGCTGGAGATCGTGTCGAGGTGACTGGGGCCCAGCACGCGGGTACGTGCGGCAAGGACCTCCCTGTGCTGGTCGACGGCCGCGCTGTAGTCCCCCATGGCGCGTAGCGCGCGAGCGTGCTTGCCGAGGCACTCCAAGGTGTCCGGGTGGTCGGCTCCCAGCACCTGTCGTGCCATGGCGTGCGCGCTGCGCCGCAGAGCGAGTTGAAGCGGATGAGCGCCTGCGTCGCTGAGGAGCGCGGCGAGATTCTCCAGTGCGTCCCGGGCTTCGGGCAGTGGAATGGAGCCGTCTGTGCCGAGCTCGGCGACGAGCGCAAGGTGAGGTGCGATGAGCCGGGCGCGGTCCCATGAGGACTGCGAGGCTTCCGACAGTTCCCGGGCCTGCGACATCAGATGCCTGGCGACCTGCATGCGCCACTCGGCGACGTCCGGCGTCGTCACGGACAGGATGTAGGCGTTGACTTCGCGCACCAGCGGATGCAGGACGAGGCATGAGGCGGCGACATCGTCGGCGAGGGGAATCTCCGTGGTCTGCAGGAGGTCGTAGCGGCGGAGGCCGGCCAGGGCCTCGTCGAGGGCTCCTTCGGTGACGGTCTCGCCGACGGCCGCCTGGACGAAGTCCCCGACGATCAGGGGCCGCGGAATGGGTGCGTCCGCGAACAGCGACAGCAGCCGCAGGACGGGCCGGGCGAGCGGTCTGCGGTCCGCGGCGAGCTGGTCGAGGGAGATCTCCCAGGTGTAGCGGACCAGGACACGGGCTGTCTCCGGGTCGGTCGCATCAGGGTGCTCCGGGCCGAGCAAGGGAGCCAGATCCTGGTCCAGCGCCTGCTGGTACTCGGTGAACGTGCGGTAGCGGCTGGTCTGCTCGGTCAGGTAGCGGCCTGCTGCCCGCAGCGCGAGGGGGAGCCCTCCCAAACGGGCGGCGAGCTCCTTGGCCTCGGCCAACGTGCCTGCCTGGGGAGCCAGGTCGAGAAGTACCTGTCCTCCTGCCGGTGTGGTCAACGGGCGAAGTCTCATCAGTTCGGCTGCCGATCCCCAGAGGTCCTGGCTCGTGTCACGGCTCGTGACGAGGAGGAGGCCGCCGCCGTAGGGCCGGATCCAACCGCGGTAGTCACTGAGTTGTTCGGTGTCCGGAACGATCGGGCCGGGATCGTCGATGTTGTCGATGACGAGCAGCCACTTGCGGGTGCGGGCCATGTGCAGCCAGAAGACGTCCGGCACACTGTCATGGCCTGCCCGGGCCCGTTCCAGGAGCGAGTTGGGAAGCCCACAGGCCTCGGCGACCTGCGTCAGCTGTGCCTGCAAGTGCTCCAGGCCCTGCCACCGTATCCAGAAGCGCTCGTACCCCATGTCCGCCGCGTGGGCACACAGCATCGCGGCCACCGTCGTCTTCCCGATGCCGCCTCCTGCGCAGAGCACGGCGAAGCGTCCGTTGGGCTTGCGGAGCATGGAGGTGAGACGGTCCAGGTCCCTCTGCCGGCCGTGCATCCGCTCCGTCTCGACATGCGGGGGCCGCAGGGACACGGGACGCGTCACGGCAAGGGGAGGCGAGGAAGGCGGCGCGGTGGGCGGGGGCTCCGCGCCTCCCAGCCGCTGGCCGAACCACGTCAAGCCGATGCTGAGCACGGCCAACCCGGCGAAGGCCGGCCAGATCACCCAGGCCTCGTCGGCCCACGCGGGCACGGAGCTGCTGGCGTAGTTCGTCACCGGGCCCATGAGCACCGTCAGGGCAGCCAGCAGACCGGAGACGCCCGCGCCCGTGCGGGCCTGAGACCGCCGCCGCATGCCTTGCTCCTCGCCCAGCGTGCCGTTGCGCGACTATGCATGCCCCCGGTTCGGGCTGGCGACACCGCAGGGCCAAGAGGGATCGGTCCGAAGAATCCAGGCAGCGCGGGCAGGGGCCGGGCCAGGGGCTGGTGGCATGATCGAAGCGTGATCAGTGAACCTGGCCGGTGCGGTGCGACGCGGTGTGTGCTGTTCGATGTCGATGGCACGTTGATCGATGCCGTGGACAATCAGCGCCTGGTGTGGCGAACGTGGGCTGAGCGCCACGGTCTGGACTCCGGTGAGGTCTACCGGGTGGCGCTGCGGACGAGGCCGATGGAGACCTTCGCGCAGGTCGCGCCGCACCGGGACCCCCGGGAGTGTCTGGCCGCGCTGCACGAGCTGGAGGACGAGGACGTCCGATCCGGCGTCTATGCGGCCTTCGACGGTGCCTCGGAGCTGCTGAGCGCCCTGCGGCCCGGGTCCTGGGCGCTGGTGACGTCGAACTACGAACACCGGGTGCGTGGCCGCTTCGTACGGACCGGCCTGACCGTCCCGGACGTTGTCGTGGACGCGGCCGCGGTGGAGGAGGGCAAGCCGTCGCCGGCGCCGTATCTGCAGGCGGCGGCACGGCTCGGTGCCGCACCGGAGAACTGCCTGGTCATCGAGGACGCCCCCTCCGGAGTGGAGTCCGGGCTGCGTGCCGGGATGACGGTGTGGGGCGTCAACAGCCCCGTGGCGGTGGACGGCGTGCATCGCCACTTCGGCAGCCTGCGCGAAGCGGCCAGCGACATCCTCGCCTTCGCGTCCGGACAGGATCGCCGGTCACGGCGTACGGACACCCCTACTTGACGGTGCGTCAACTCGCCCCGCCGTGCGGCAGAACCACCGGCCGCGTGGCTGGGGGCGCGCTCAGCCGCCAGGTGCCGCAGCCGGACACCCCGTCAGATAGCGGGTGAGCATGGTGACGAGTTCCTCCTCGAACCGGGCGACCTCGACCTGGCCCGGCCCTGCCATCACCCGGTGCACCACCATCTCCACCGTGGACACGACGAGCCGGGCGGCGACGTCGACGTCCGTGACCCGCACCTCCGGATGCTTCCCGAGCAGCTTGCGGGTGTAGGCGATCCACCTCAGCTCGTCCTGGGCGATCCGCTCCAGCAACTCCGGTGCGCGGGGGCCCTGTTCCATCATCACGCGCAGCAACTGCGGGTCGTCGCGGTGGTTCTCGATCGCGCCGCGCACGTAGAAGCGCATGATGCCCTCGATGGACTCCGGGAGCAGATCGTCCTGGTCCAGTGGGGCGGCGGCCATTCCGGCGTCGAGGTGCCGGGTCAGCAGCTCGACCAGGATCGCGTCCTTGTTCGGGTAGTACTGGTACAGCGATCCGATCGACACCCCGGCCCGCTCGGCGATCCGGTTGGTGGTGCCCGCCGCGTAGCCGTACTCGGCGAAAACGCGAGCAGCGGCATCGAGGATGCGCTGGCGGGTCAGCTCTGCCCGGACCTGACGGGGCTGTTTACGTGGCTGAAGTCCGCGGCGGTCGGACGTCATGGCACCTCCTGCGGCGGGCCGTGAAAGCGAGTAGCGCACGACGCGAGTAATTGCTCACAATAGTGCCATGAACTGCGGCGATGCGGGGCCGAGCGCCCGTGGTCGTGCGCCGATCCCTGCTTGAGGAAACCGAAGCCTGCCTAAGGAAAATGCCATGACGCATGCCCTCACGCGCCCTCGACGGGTCTCCCCGGAGGAGGTCCTTGCCCGGCTCGGGCCGCCCGAGCACATGGTCAGGGCGAAGCTGAAGGACCGTATCGACGACTACTTCCGTCACTTCATCGCCCACTCGCCGTTCCTGACGATGGCGACGGCGGACGCGGCCGGACGCGCCGACTGCTCGCCCCGCGGCGACTACCCGGGCTTCGTGAAGGTCCTCGACGAGCACACCCTGGCCCTGCCCGACCGCCCCGGCAACAAGATCGCCGACTCCTTCCGCAACCTCGCCGAGAACGACGGCATCGGACTGTGCTTCCTGATCCCCGGCATGCGCGAGGTCCTGCGGGTCAACGGCAGCGGCTACGTCACCGACGAGCCCGATGTGCTGGTCCGGATGCGCACCGAGGCCAAGGAGCCGGAGCTGGCGATCGTCGTCGAGGTGGCCGAGGCGTACTTCCACTGCGGGCGGGCGCTGATCCGCTCGCGGCTGTGGGATCCCGACAGCCGGGCGCTCGCCGAGGGGATGCCGTCGATGGGCGAGATCGCGGCCGCGCAGTTCGGTGCCGACGTGGACGTGGGGCTGCTCGAACGGACCCTCGAGGACGGCTACCGCAAGCTCTACTGACCCGGCCGCACCGGCCGACAGAGGGGAACACCGATGCAGCTGACACAGGAATCGCCGATGCGGCCGACACTTCGATCACCGATGCAACAGACCGTCGTCGACCGCATCGACCGGGCCGCCGACGACGTCGTCGCCCTGACCCTGCGCGCCACCGCCGGGGAGCTGGCCGCCTGGGACCCCGGCGCCCACATCGACCTGTCCCTGCCCAACTGGCTGACCCGGCAGTACTCGTTGTGCGGGGACCCCGCAGACCGGGACGCCTACCGCGTCGCCGTCCGCTACGACCCGCTCAGCCGGGGCGGCTCGGAGTACGTGCACCGGTTCCTGCGCCCGGGCCGCGCCCTGGACGTCTCCCTGCCGCGCAACCACTTCCCGCTCGTCCCCGCACCGCGGTACCTGTTCCTCGCCGGCGGGATCGGGATCACACCCCTGCTGCCGATGCTGCACGCGGCGGTGGCCGCCGAACTCCCCGCGACCCTGCTCTACCTGGGGCCGTCGGTGGAGAGCATGCCCTTCGCCGACGAGCTGCGCCGCGCCCACGGGGACGGGGACCGGGTACGGATCGTGGAGACCAAACGGCAGGGCAGACCGGACCTCGACGCCCTCGCCGCCACGCTGGAGGCCGACACCCTGGTCTACTGCTGCGGTCCCGCGACCCTGCTGGCGGCGGCCGAAGAGGCCTTCTCCTCCCAGCAGTTGCGTGCCGAGCGGTTCCAGCCGGTGGCCAAGGCCTTCGGTCCCGACACGGAGTTCCAGGCGCTCTGCGCCCGCTCCGGGGACACCGTCACCGTGCCCGCCGACGCGTCGCTCCTTGACGCCCTGGCCCACGCCGGGCACCCCCTGCCCTCCGGGTGCCGCGAAGGGGTCTGCGGCAGCTGCGAAGTCGCCGTCCTGGGCGGCACCCCCGAGCACCGGGACGACATCGGCGCCCCAGAGGGCCGGTTGTATGCCTGCGTGTCCCGGGCGCTGTCCTCCCGGATCATCCTCGATCTCTGAAAGGCACCGCGAACATGCTGCCCAAGGTGCAGTCGCCCACGTCCCGGCGCATGATCACGCTGGAAGTGCGCCGGACGACCCGGACGACCCCCAATTTCACCACCGTTACGCTCGGCGGCCCCGAACTGGAGCATCTGCTGCCGACCGGCTTCGACCAGGCCGTGCGGCTGTTCTTCCCCCGCGCGGGCCAGAGCGGCCTCACGATGCCCACCCTCTCCAGTGAGGCGTGGATGGCCCAGGTGCTGCTCCTTCCGAAGTCCCGCAGGCCCCGGGTGCGCAACTACACCATCCGCCGGGTGCGGCCCGAACGGGGCGAGCTGGACATCGAGTTCGCCCTGCACGGTGACACCCCCGCGTGCGCCTGGGTGCTCGGCGCCCGCCCCGGCGACCCGGCGGGCATCTTCGACATGGGCCGCACCTACCTCCCGCCGGCCGACGCGGAAGGACAGGTGCTCGTCGCGGACGAGAGCGCCGTGCCCGCGGTCCTTGCCATCCTTGAGGACGCGCCCGCCTCCCTGGTCGCGGAGGTCTTCCTGGAGGTGCCCGAGACGGCGGACGTCCGCAAGGACCTCGTCGCCCCCGAGGGCGTCCGTGTGCACTGGCTGGCCCGGGACGGCTCCGCCGATCTCCCCGGCAGGCTCGCACTCGACGCGGTCCAGGGAGCGGCTCTGCCCCAGGGCCGCTCCTACACCTGGGTCGCGGGGGAGTCCGGCCTGGCCACCGGGGTGCGCCGGCACCTCGTACGCGACCGGGGCGTGCCGAAGCCGGACATCGCCTTCTTCGGCTACTGGCGGCACGGCCGCTCCAGCCCCGGCTGAGGCGCCTCGGCCCGCTCCTCGACGGGTGTTCAGTCCGGCTGCTGCGGCGGGTGGAGCTTGCGGAAATAGGTCCAGCTGGTCTCGTTCGGCTCGCTCCACTTCTCCGGGGCGCGGGCGAACTGCGGGTGGTGGTCGGCGATGTAGGCACGGGTGCGCTCGGGGACCTCGGCGTACGCGCCGAGCTTGCGACCCCGGCAGTGGTAGGTGAGCCCGCCGGGCCGCTGGCCGCGGGCCATCCACGGGAGCCACTGCGACATCCGGGTCCACGACATGGTGGCCGGAACGCTGGGTGCGGGTCCCGCCAGATCGGCGCGGTCGGCGAAGAACTGGAAGAGCTCCAGGGCCTTGTACGTGTCGCCGGCCGAGTGCACGGGGTACTGCGCCACCGGCATCGGCGAGGGATAGGCGAGGGGGATCTCCAGGCTGAAGCAGACCTGTTCGCCGAGATCGGTCGTCGGGATCGGGAAGGGGCGCCATTTCTGGTTCGCCGGGTCGTTCCATATGTGCACCAGCGGCAGGTCCTGCCAGGTGTCCAGGATCTCGCGCGTGACGGGGTCCAGGTAGAAGGCGGCCTCGCGGGTGAGCAGTTGGTAGGCGTCCGGGCCGTTGCCGGGGTCCTGGACGAGGCGGGCGACGTTGAGCCCTTCGAAGCCGAAGACGCGCTGGTAGGGCTCGTCGGGGGCCCAGGAGTACACGTCTCCGGACCACCAGTACGTGACCTCCTCGCCGTCGAGCGAGGCCCGGGTGCGGGCGAAGGAACGGAGCAGCTCCGCGGGCGTCGTCATGTGCTTTCCCCCGCCCCGAAGTCACGACGGCCACCGAGCGCGTAGTGCCGTTCAGGGCGGCCTGGGGCGGTGGACAGGGAAGGAAGATGGCTCACTGGTCGTCCTTCGGTGGGGCTGCCCGCTGAGGCTCCGCCAGCGGACAGCCGGAACGGCGCGAGCGGTGGCATCAGGGCTCGCTGCATTGAGTAGGAAAACCTATATCGAAAGCCAGTTTTGTGCAGGGGAAGGGTGCCGCGCACCAGGAAGACGCCCCGAAGACCCCACCGGCGTACCACGCCATGCGCTGCGCGGGCAGCGAGGATGGTGGTCATGGATATCCGGCAGCTGGAGTACTTCCTCGCGATCGTGGATCACGGGGGTTTCAACCGGGCGGCATCGGCCCTGTACCTCTCGCAGCCTTCGCTGTCCCAGGCCGTCCAGGCGCTGGAGCGGGATCTGGGCAGCAGTCTGTTCCACCGGATCGGCCGTCGGGCGGTGCTCACCGAGGCGGGTACGGCGCTGATCGAGCCCGCGCGGGCGGCCGTGCGCAGTCTGGAGACGGCCCGCGCCAGCGTTGCCGCCGTGCACGAACTGCGCGAGGGACGCCTGGACATCGCGGCCATGCCCTCGCAGGCGGTGGAGCCGCTGACCACCATGGTCCGCGGATTCAGCGGCCGGTATCCGGGGGTGTCGGTGAACATCCGGGCGGCCTTCACCTCGCGCGATGTGATCGACATGGTGCGTACGGGCGCCGCCGAGCTGGGACTGCTTGCGACCTCTGGTCCGGTGGCCGAGAAGGAGGTGACGGCGCACGCCGTGGGGGAGCAGCGTTTCGTGCTGGTCACCCCGCCCGACGGGCCGTTCCCGGCGGGCCGAGCGGTGGCCTGCGAGGAGCTGGCCGGGCAGCGGCTGATCGTCGGGCAGCGAGGTACGGGGATGCGCGCGTATGTCGACGGACTGCGCGAGCGGGGCATCGCCTTCGCGATCGCGGCGGAGACCGAGCACCGGGTGGCGATCCTGCCGCTGGTGCTCGCGCGAGTCGGGCTCGCGGTGGTGACCGACTCCTGGCGCACGATGGCCGAGCGGGCCGGCGCCCTCGTGCTGGACATCGAGCCGAAGACGACGCTACAGATCGCCCTGGTCAGCCGCCGTGCCGAGCAATCGCCCGCCGCGCAGGCCTTCTTGACCTGCGCACTCGCCCCGGCCGAGCACGCATAGGCATGCCCTATAAGGCAGATCGGCAGAGCGTCTTGGACGGCGCAGAGGCCTGATTGCTGCAATCAGGCCATGACCCACCACCACATCGCACTCATCCCCGGCGACGGCATAGGGGCCGAGGTCCTGCCGCCCGCCCAGCAGGTTCTCGGCGCCGTGGGCGCCCGACACGGCCTCGACTTCTCCTACACCTCCTACGACTGGTCGTGCGAACGCTACCTCCGGCAGGGCGCGATGATGCCCGAGGACGGCCTCGACCAACTGCGAGACAAGGACGCCATCCTGCTCGGCGCGGTCGGCTACCCGGGCGTGCCCGACCACGTCTCCTTGTGGGGGCTGCTGATCCCGATCCGGCGGGGCTTTCGCCAGTACGTCAACCTCCGCCCCATCCGCGTCTTCGAGGGCGTCGACAGCCCGCTGCGCGCCGCCGCACCGGGCGAGGTCGACTTCGTCGTCGTACGCGAGAACGTCGAGGGCGAGTACAGCGAGATCGGTGGCCGGCTCAACCGGGGCTTCCCGGAGGAAATGGCCGTCCAGGAGGCCGTGTTCACCCGCGCCGGAGTCACCCGCGTCCTCGACTACGCCTTCGACCTGGCCGCGCGGCGCGGCGGGAGACTCACCTCCGCCACCAAGTCCAACGGCATCGTGCACACCCTGCCGTTCTGGGACGAGCTGGTCGCCGAGCGCGGCGCCGACCACCCGCGGGTGACCTGGGACCAGGAGCACATCGACGCGCTGGCCGCCAAGTTCGTCCTCGAACCGGCCCGCTTCGACGTGGTGGTCGCCTCCAACCTCTTCGGCGACATCCTCAGCGACCTGGCCGCCGCCGTGGCCGGCTCCATCGGGATCGCGCCCGCCGCCAACCTCAACCCGGAGCGCGAGCACCCCTCGATGTTCGAGCCGGTCCACGGCTCCGCCCCGGACATCGCGGGCCGCGGCATCGCCAACCCGCTGGGCGCGATCTGGTCGGCCGCCATGATGCTCGACCACCTCGGCCACGTCGCAGCGGCCCAGGACATCACCGACGCGATCGCGGCGGTGCTCGCCAAGACCGACGTACGCACCCCCGACCTCGGCGGCAGCGCCACCACCACCGAGTTCACCGAGAAGCTCCTCGAACTCCTCTGACCTGACACGACCCGCGCACGGCCCGGGGCCGCGCGGACGACCCCGCCCCGGCAGGCCGCACCGCGTCCCGGCTGCATCCACGTTCCTCGACGAGGAGAAACGCCATGGCAGCAACCGCATCCACCACCCCCAGCACGTCCCCGCCCTCAGCACCGGCCAAGCCCTGGTACCGGCAGCTGTACTTCTGGGTGCTGACCGCGATCGTGGCGGGCATCCTGACCGGCTGGCTGTGGCCCTTCGTGGGCGTCGCCCTGGAACCGGTCGGCACCACCTTCGTCTCCGCGATCAAAATGCTGATCACGCCGATCGTCTTCCTGACGATCGTCGCGGGCATCGGCGGTGTCGACAGCCTGCGCCGCGTCGGCCGGGTCGGCCTGAAATCCCTGGTCTACTTCCAGGGCGGGACCCTGGCCGCGCTCGCTCTCGGCCTGATCGCCGTCAACCTGTTCCGGCCCGGCGCCGGGGTCCACGCCCACCCCGGCGACCTCCAACTGTCCGGCGAGGCCGCTCAGTACGTCAAAGACGGCGAGAACCAGAGCTGGTGGCACTTCCTCACCGACATCGTGCCCTCCAGCGCCGTGGGGGCGTTCGCCGAGGGCAACATCCTCCAAGTCATCTTCTTCGCCGTCCTGTTCGGCATCGCCCTCAAAGCCGTGGGGCCCGTGGGAGCGCCGCTGGTCGACGGCATCAACCGGCTGAGCACGGTCGTCTTCAAGATCCTGCACTACATCATGCTCGCGGCCCCCGTCGGCGCGTTCGGCGCCATGGCCTACACCATCGGCAAGTACGGCATCTCGACCCTCACCAGCCTCGGCCGGCTCATCGGCCTCTTCTACGGAACATCGCTGTTCTTCGTCGTGGTCGTCCTCGGCGGCATCCTCGCCCTGCTGAAGATCAATATCTTTCGGCTGCTGCGCTACCTGCGCGAGGAATTCCTCATCGTCCTGGGCACCTCGTCCTCCGAGAGCGTCCTGCCCCGCGTCATGACCAAGCTCGAAGGACTCGGCGTCCGCCGCGACATCGTCGGCCTGACCGTACCGACCGGATACTCCTTCAACCTCGATGGCAGCTCCATCTACCTCTCCCTGGCCGCCATCTACATCGCCCAGGCCACCGACACCCCTCTCACCATCGGTCAGCAACTCGGGCTGCTCGCCGTCATGATCCTGACCTCCAAGGGCTCCGGTGGCATCACCGGCGCCGGATTCATCGCCCTGGCCGCCACCTTGTCCACCGTCGGAACCGTCCCGGCCGCCGGCATCATGCTCGTCTTCGGCATCGACAAGTTCATGTCCGAATGCCGCGCCCTGACCAACCTCGCCGGCAACAGCGTCGCCACCCTGGTCGTCGCCCGCTGGGAACGCGTCCTGGACACCGCACGCGTCAACCGTGTCCTGCGCACCGGAATCCCCGAGCCCGAACGGAACCCCGGGCCGGGCCCCGAGCCCGATCCCGCACCGGAGACGGAGCAGCCGCAGCGCACCGAGGCGACTCCCGCGCTCACCAAGCCGTGACCCGGGCATGTCGGTGGCGGCCAGTAGCCTCGGGCGCCATGGGCATACAGATCGACGCAGTGGTGAGCTACCCGATCAACGACGAGGTGGAGCGGGTGCTCGGGTTGGCCGAGGCGGTCGGCGAGCCCGTCACGGTCACGTTCCTGTGGGAGGGGCGTACAGAGGGGGACCGCGCGGTGCTGGTGCCCGCGGCCACGCTGGCGCTCTGGGAGCACTGGGCCCCAACCGCCTGCCCGGCCCGGGGCGCTGAGGAAGTCGAGGAAGGGGAAGGAACGGCGGCTCAGGAGCCGGAACTGGCCCACCCAGCGGAATTCGGCGCCTTCACGCTCTTTCGCCGTCGCGTGGGAGGGCGCACGGCGGTTGCTCGCGACGGCGTGGTGGTCGCCGAGCTACTGGACCCCGGCGAGGCGCACTGGCTCGAGGAGAAGGCCCGCCATGTCCGCCAAGGCTTCATGGACCCGAAGCAGAAGGCGGCGTTCGAGGAGTTCCTCGCCCGGCAGACAGCCCTCGGTGAGCAGTGACGCGGGCCTTCCGGCCCTGAGCCGCTCGGCCACGCCAACAGGGCGCTCCTGAAGAGCAGTTGGAAGCGGCCGGCAGCCTTGAGGCGGCCTCGACAGACTGAACCTGCTCGTCGAAACTGGGCGTCGTGGTCGACAGCGCGGTATGGGTTGCGGTCTTCACCGGCGGCACGGCGGTCATGGCGAGTTGGGTGACCACGATCGGGAACGCGCGGGCGGCGAAGGTGCAGGCGGAGTCGTCGGTTCAGGTCCAGTACCGGGACCGTGTGCGCAGCAGCCGGCGCAACGCCTATCTGGACCTGATGGAGCAGGCTCACGTCACCGGCGAGTTGTACTGGAGAGTCGGCGACGCGTATGTCCAACTCGCCGACCAGGCCGCCAGGCTGACGCGTATCGAGGAACTGCGCACGCAACTGCGCGACGTCTTCGATCCGCTCATGCGCTGCGTACGCGTCATCGTGCTGGAGGGTCCCGAGGCAGTTGCCCAGGCTGCGCGCGGCGTGCTGGAAGCAGCATCGGAGGCCAATTCGGCCCTGTGGCGTGTTGCCCAGGAAGACCCACAGGCGCTGGAGCGCTTCGACGAAGCACAGCAGCGCTTCCGGGACCGCCTGGACGAGTTCATCGAGGCGGCCCACGCAGCCGTCAGCGGCCGGTGAGCCAGCAGCGGGCTCTGCTGAACTGCTGTTCGATGACGATTACCTCTCCCTCGAACACGCAGAAAACTATGTTGGCGGGAGTAGACATTGGGTGGCCGTGTGGTTATGGTTTCTCTCGTAGCCCAGAGAGACAGCAAGGCCCGGCAGAGACGAACTGCCGGGCAGCAGTACCCGAAGTTGCAGTGCGCAGGGCGGTACGGCAGTGGAGTTTCGAAGCCAGAGCGGTTGCAGGACGGCGACGGGACTGACGGCCGGACCGGGTGGCCCGCAGTGATCAGGGGCCGCCGTGAAGCAGTACGCATCACCAGCAGTACGCATCACCAGCAGTACGCATCACCGGTAGTAGGCAGTACCAAGCAAATGGTTTCAGCACTGAGGGATGAACGGAGGGGCCGAGCGCCATCAGGATCGCCCGGGCGGATGTCTTGAGTCCGGGTACCGCAGGACATCGATAGTGAGGTGGTCTCCGGTCGAGCAACCGCGATCCCCGCACCCCCGGCAGCACGTCGGTCGGGTCGGCGGAAACAGGAAGTCGGCGCAGTATCAGGGCCGACGGATGGTGTAGCAGTTCCTTCGGGGCCCTGGTGCCATTGGCGCCAGGGCCCCTCTATGCGGTGCGCAGGGGGCCTTTCCGAAACGCTCTGCTCTTGATGGATCAATAACTGCGGCCGCGGGGTGAGGGTTTGGCGCACCGGGCCGGGAGTGTTTTTGCCGTAACGGGCGGAATTGAATTACGCAAGACACGCCGGTCACTAGGGCGTGCTAGTCTCCATGACAGTTGCAGTCTTGGTACCCGAATTTAAAGCGCCTTCGACGGTGTTGTCAGCCGTCGGGAGCGTTTTTCTATTTCCGGTTGCTTCCGGAAGGGGCATCATCGCGGCGACCCGGTATCCGTGCTAGCGAATACCGGCGTACTGCCCCAAAGGAGATATGGCATGGCATCTGGCACCGTGAAATGGTTCAACGCGGCAAAGGGTTTCGGGTTTATCGAGCAGGATGAGAGTGGGGTCGACGTGTTCGCCCACTTCTCGAACATCGCCGCCGACGGCTTCCGTGAGCTGCTCGAGGGGCAGAAGGTTACCTTCGACATCGCCCAGAGCCAGAAGGGCCCGACGGCCGAGAACATCGTTCCCGCCTGACAGTGTCGCCAACCTCGGTTGCCACAGGACCAGCAACACCCGCAGTTTCTTTTCCGTGGATGAGGGGCTCTCGTGCGGCTCCGTCCGTCTGAGTCCCGTATTCCGCACTCGTATCGCCACCTTTCGTTGCCTGCGCCCCTACCGAATTAAGTGCAGGCCAGATTTTCTTTCGCTTCGGCTCGTTCTTGTGGCCCCCGCACCGCTCTCGTACGCGGCGGGAATTCCAGAAAACGAAACGTGCCGTATCGAGGAAGGTTCTGAATGAGCCAAGCACCTACGAACGATCACTCTTCCCGTGACCGTTCAGGATCGCCCGCCCCGAGCAACGGGCAAAAAGCGGTCATGGATATCCGGCGCAGGAACAACGTCACCGTCACGGGCCGGGCGGACGGGCCGGTGCTCCTGCTGGCGCACGGGTTCGGCTGTGACCAGAACATGTGGCGCCTGGTGGTCCCCCTGCTGGCCGAGGACTTCCGGGTGGTGCTCTTCGACTACGTCGGTTCCGGCCGCGCGGACCCCGCGGCCTGGAGCGAGCAGCGCTACAGCTCCTTGGAGGGTTACGCCCTCGATGTGCTGGAGGTCTGCGAGGGGTTGGACCTGCGGGACGTGACCTTCGTGGGGCACTCGGTCAGTGCCATGGTCGGGGTCCTCGCGGCGGCCAGGGCGCCCCAGCGGTTTGCCCGGCTGGTGATGGTGACGCCCTCGCCCTGCTACATCGACGAGGACGGTTACCGGGGCGGGTTCAGCGCGGACGACATCGGCGAGTTGCTGGAGTCGCTGGAGTCGAATTATATGGGCTGGTCGGCGACGATGGCTCCGGTGATCATGGGAAACGGGGACCGGCCGGAACTCGGCCAGGAGCTGACCAATTCGTTCTGCGCGACCGACCCGGACATGGCCCGGGTGTTCGCCCGTACGACGTTCTTGTCCGACAGCCGCGCCGACCTCAAGACGGTCGCCGTGCCGACGCTGGTGCTGGAATGCACGCAGGACGTGATCGCTCCCCGCGAGGTCGGCGCCTACGTCCACGACGCGATCCCCGGCAGCCGTCTGGTCACGCTGGAGGCGACGGGGCACTGCCCGCAGTTGAGCGCACCGCAGGCTACTGCTGAGGCGGTCACCGACTTCCTGGGAGTGGCCCGTTGATGTGCCGCACCGATCAGTACCCGGACGGGGAGCGCGACGTGAACGCCACGGGAGTGGCCTTCACCGCCTTGCTGGAGGACAGCGTGGAGGAGCTGTACGAGCAGGCTCCGTGCGGCTACCTGTCGACGCTGATGGACGGCACGATCGCGAAGATAAACACCACTCTGCTGAAGTGGCTGGGCCTGTCCCGGGGCCAGGTGGTGGGATTGATGCGGTTCACCGATCTGCTCACCGTGGGCGGCAAGCTCTATCACGAGACGCACTACGCCCCGCTGTTGCAGATGAACGGTGAGGTCAGCGGCATCGCCCTGGACATCAAGGCCACCAGCGGGCAGCGGATGCCGGTGCTCGTCACCTCGAAGGTGAAGACCAGCGAGCAGGGCGAACCGATGCTCGTGCGCACCACCGTCTTCGACGCCAGCGATCGCCGCGCCTACGAAACCGAGCTGCTGCGCGGACGCCGGGCGGCCGAAGAAGCGCGGCGGCAGGCCGAGGCCGACCGCGAACGGCTCCAGGAAGCCCTCGCCGTGCTGCAGCGAAGCCTGCTGCCCGCCGAACTCCCCACGGTTCCGGGCCTGGAAGCCGCCTCCCACTACCACACCGCCTCCCCGGACCTTCTCGGCGGAGACTTCTACGACCTGTTCCCCCTCGGCGCCGGACGGTGGGCGTTCTTCCTCGGTGACGTGTGCGGCAAGGGCCCTCAGGCCGCCGCGGTCACCTCGCTGACCCGCTACACGCTGCGGGCGGCGGCCTTGCACGACGCCGACCCCGTCACCGTACTGACCACCTTGAACACCGTGCTGCACGAGCGGTACACCAGCGGCGACACCCGCTACTGCACCGCCATCTTCGGCGTCCTGAGCCCGGGCAGCGACCACGCCGACATACACCTGGCCTCCGGCGGCCACCCCTCCGCGCTGGTCCAGCGCGCCGACGGCACCGCCCACTACCTGCCCACCCCCGGCGGCATGCTCATCGGTGTCCTGCCCCAGCCGCAGTTCGCGCCCGCCCGCACCCAGCTGTTCGCCGGCGACACCCTGCTGCTCTACACCGACGGCCTGACCGAAGCGCGCACCGGCCCCGAGCGTGAGCTCTACGGCGACGACGCCCTGCGTGCCTTCGCCGCCGAACAGCCCGCCACGGGACCCCAGGCCCTGATCGGCGCCCTGACCGGCCTGCTCGCCGGGTTCGGTGACGGACTCGACGACGACACCGCGCTGCTCGCCCTCGGCGTGCCCGCCCCCTCTACCGCCTCCGCGAGTGACGACCCGACATGAGCCCGCTGACGATCACTGCCCGACCCGCGGCCACCGGTCCCGTACTGGCGATCACCGGTGACCTCGACCACCGGACGGCACCCGCGCTCCGCCGGGAGGTGGACCGCCTCACCCTGGACACCGGGCACTTGCTGGTCCTGGACCTGGCCGGCCTGGAATTCTGCGACTCCAGCGGCATCACCGTCCTCCTGGCGGCACGCAACCTGGCCAGGGAACAAGGCGCCGACATGGCCCTGGCGGCGGTGCCCGCCAACACCGTCCGGATCTTGCGCATCGCCGGTCTGGACCGGGTCTTCACCCTCCACCCCGACACGGAAACAGCCACCACTCCCGGCACCACAGCGTCCTGATCACACCGGGCTCGGTCGCGCCGCGGCCCGGCAACGCACCGGTTGCCGGGCCGCCGCCTGGACCAGATCGGCGTCAGTCGGTGATCAGACCCGCACGGAGCTTGGCGACGACCTTGGTGATGAGCCGGGAGACCTGCATCTGCGAGCAGCCCAGCGCTTCGCCGATCTGGGTCTGCGTCAGCTCCTCGACGAAGCGCAGATGGATGAGCTGCCGGTCGCGTTCGCCGAGTTCAGCGATCAGCGGGGCCAGCGAATGGAAGTTGTCGACCAGCTCGAAGCGGTCCTCGTCGACGCTGATGAAGTCGGCCAGAACGGTCTCGGACTCATCGCCCTTGCCGGTCACGGCGGCATCGATGGAAACGGAGTTGTAGCCGTTGGACGCCTGCTGGGCTTCGGTGACCTCGGCCGGCTCCAGCTGCATCAGCTCGGCGAGTTCCGCGGTCGAGGGGGAGCGCCCCAGCCGGGTGCTCAACTCCTCGGTGGCCTTGGACAGTTCGATACGTGCTTCCTGCAGCCGGCGCGGCACGTGCACGGCCCAGCTGGTGTCACGGAAGAACCGCTTGATCTCGCCCGTGATGTACGGGACGGCCAAGGAGGCGAACTCCACCCCGCGGGTCAGTTCGAACCGGTCGATCGCCTTGATCAGCCCTATGGTGCCGACCTGGACGATGTCCTCCATCTCCTGCGGACCGCGGTGCTTGAACCGCGAGGCGGCGTACTGAACGAGAGAGAGGTTCATCTCTATCAGGCAGTTGCGCACGTACTGATACTCGTGTGTGCCTTCCTCGAGCTCTCCCAAGCGGTCGAAGAAGCGCTGAGAGACGGCCCGCGCGTCCATCGGTGTCACCGACGACGGATCTACGTACGCAAGCTCCGCGAGCTCGTCCTCCGCCGCCTGCACTCGCGTCCGACCCTTGGTCGCCACGGCACTCATGCTTATCGCTCCTTGTCTTCAGCTGGCTGGCGCTCCTTCACACCCGGCGACTGCCCCACGATCGATGACTACGCCTCGCTGATTAATTACCTCGTCGCCGAGCATGCGGAAACCTATCACGGCCAAAGTAGCTATTGGATATCGGTGTACTCAAGGTTTCTCCAGCGGCCACGCTGGACAGATGGGAGGGTGCTCGGGCGCACGGCTACCTGGGCGAGACGAGTTCGACCTTGGGAGCGGGAGAGGGGGCGGCGGCGGTGGCCGGGGGCTGGGCGGCGGAGAGGTAGGTGCGACGCCATTGGAGGAAGGGACGTTCGATGCCGTGGAAGGTGACCACAGCTGTGATCAAGGTGATGGGCAGCACGGCCACCACCGTGGTGATGAAGGCATCCACCACCGGGCGTCCGGTCGGCTCGATGCCCCAGCGGTGGGAGACGAACATGGTGACGACCATGTAGTGGAGCAGATAGACGGAGAAGCTCATCTCGCCGACCTTGGCGATCCCGCGCGACACGCGCCCCGTTGAGGAGACGGTGGCCACATAGGTCAGCACCACCAGGGCCCAGAGGGCTCCTTCGACGTCGACCCAGAGCAGACGGCTGGCGCGCCCTTCGTGGAAGGAGTGGGTCTGGTTGAACGCCCAGACCGCGCCTGTCACCAGGGCCGTCGCGAGGCCGACCTTCAGCAGCCCCTGGAACCGCTTGCGATGGTGCACGAAGAACCAGGCGGCCATCATTCCCATCAGGAACTGGTCGATCCTGCCGGCGAGGCTGTAGTAGAGCATCGAGTTGACGTTGATGCCGCCGGCGGCCGAAGCCCACACCAGCGTACGGATGACGGCGACGGCGGCCAGGAGCTTGCAGAGAGCCAGCGGGCCGCTCTTGGTGAGGAGCCTGCTGAACAGCGGGAACAGCAGATAGAACTGCAACTCGACCGCGATGGCCCACCACATGCTCGACACGGCCCCCAGGTTGAGAGACCCGGGCAGATTTCCGAGCCCGATCAGGGACTGCAGCACGGCCGGCAGGTCCGCACGCTGCTTGTACGCCCCGACCCCCAGAATGATCAGCGCGATGTACAGGGGGAAGATCCGCAGTACCCGGTTGCCCAGGAACCGGCCGTAGTGAATGTCCTTGCCCAGGGTGCCGATGGTGAAGATGAATCCGGACAGCACCATGAACAGGGCCACTCCGGTATGGCCTTCCACCACCAGCGTGCCCAGCGGGTTCTCCGTGTACAGCCAGCTGTTCGGGGCGCCGTTCGCGATCTCCCTGAGGTGCGGAGAGATCATGTGCGTACCGTGGCAGAAGAGCACCAGCAAGGCCGCGTAGGCACGCAGATGGTCAACGGACACGAGGTACTGCCGATTGCGGCTGCGCATGAGGTGGCCCCGGCTCTCGTCACCAACGCCGCGACGGCCTCGCGACGGAGAACAGATCAGGGACGACAGCACCATGTACGGCAGCCGAGACAGCACGTACGCGCGAGGAGCTCCTCATTTTGTCGGAAGATTTCACTCATCTGACGGGTGCCGACAGGCGGGGTCGGGGCTCAGACGGCTGCCTCGGCGCACGCTGTCACGTGCGCATTGCGCGCCTCGATGAGCTTGCGCATGTACCGGCCGAGTGCCACCGCCTCCACGCCCGCGCCCAGCAGGCCGAAGGGCGCCGCGAATTCGACCACGTCACGCATCACCGTGCCCCCGCGCCCGTCCGGCGCGAAGCAGTGCGTGTGGTGCCACCGCTTGAACGGCCCGGCCACCTGCTCGTCCACGAAACTTCCGGGCCGCTCGTAGGCACTGATGCGTGAGGTCATCCGCCACCGCATGCCGAAGTGCCGGGCCTCCCAGGTCACGGTGTCACCGAGCGCCATACGTCCGGCCCGAACGCCGCCGATGATCCGTTCCCCGGAGTCGGCCATGGACGCGGTGTGCAGATCCACGTCCAACGACAGGTCGAAGACGGCCGCCGGAGCTGCGGCGATGTGTGTGACGGTCTCGAAACGCTGCATGCGGGAATGCTCGCACGAGCGCCCGACGACCACGTGTCCCGGCTCTCAAGCGGCCGGGGCTGATGGGCGCGTTCCGGCTGGGCCCCGGCGGTGGCTGGTAGACCGAGGGGTCCATAAGGAGTGTCTCCCGACATGTGAAAGCCCCGCACCTGATCGGCGCGGGGCTGGCGGACGGCCGGTTAGCGGAGGGGCGGCAAGGCCTTCTCCGCGTGGTCGATGACGTTTCCGTTGGAGCAGTTGTTGGTGTGGTCGGCCATGTAGTCGCCGAGCACGGGCTGAACAGCGACCTCTTGCAGGCATACGGCTGCTGCGGTGAAGTTCCAGTTGTTCGCGGCGTTCACGCCGCTGCCGAAGTTGCTGTCGTTGTCGGCGTGGGCGGGAGCGGCCAGGGCGATGCTGCCGAGAACGAGTCCGGCAACCGCGGTGATCTTCTTCATGGGCTGTCAACGAACCTCCGTTCGCGAGGTCACTGCCGGCCGGAGGCAGTGGGACTGCACGTGCTCGTCGCGGAGAGGCCGTTGAACCCTCGCTCTCGCAGCCGCGTGGTCACGCAAGCCCCACCCATCGATGTGCCGAAGCCTTCCGAGGGTCAGGCCCCCTTCGCGAAGACAAGTACTTCAGTGGAGGCGAAGCCCATCGGGGCAAGGAAGCTGGCCTCCAGGCCGCAGCCGAGGGTCGCGAAGAGGTCCACGCATGTCCGGCGAGGCATGGCGGCCGGATAGGAGTCGTGCCCCGCGCCGCCCTCCGTCGCCCAGGCGCGCATCGTGGCCGGGTCCAGGCAGGTCTCCGTCATGACGTCGAAGACGATCCGGCCGCCGGGTCGCGTGACGCGTGCCATCTCGAAGAAATAGCGGGAAGTGCCGAGGAAGGTCAGGGTGTTGAAGACCTTGTGGGCCTGAACGAGGTCGATGCTGCCGTCGGGTGTCGGGGCGAGACTGCATCCCGCAGTGGGTTGGGCGACCACGCCGTAGGAGTCCACCAGGTAGTCGGCCCAGGGCGCTGCCGTCTCGTAGATCTCGTAGCGCCCTGGTGAACACTCCTTCAGCGTCTTCTCCAGATACCGTCCGGACCCGGGGCCGATCTCCAGCACCGTGTCCGGGTCGGCTGCGAAGACGCCGAGAGCGCTTAGTTCATCGATGGTGGTCTGGGTGGCGCCAGGCGTCCCGTTCATGACCTCGTCGATGTAGTCCCCGACCGGAAGACCGGCCGCCCGTGCAGCCCGCATCGCTGCCTCGAACGGTATGAAATCGTCCACTCCACCCCGGTTGTTGGTGCTGCGCACGATGTCGAATCCGGCACGCCCCAAGAGCCGCTTGACCCCCGACTTCAACACTGACGTTCCTTTCTCTGCCGCCCTCATCAGGCATGACCCCCCAGGTCGTTTCGAGTCTCGGTCTCGGAATTGCGTAGTGAGTGCCTCGGCCGGCGGGCACGGGCTCGGCTCCGCGCGCAGGTGGCTTGCGGCCATGGCGAGTACGGCGGACGCAGCAGACACTCCGGTGGCGGTGAGAGCACGCCGAAGTCATGGGCGTGCGTGATGGCGTGGTGCGGTGGAGTGCCCGGGAGTTACGGGGCGCAGGGCTGCGCGCGGTGCAGCAGGACCACGAGTGCATGCGGCCGTGGCAGTGTGACGGCCGGTCTGGGCGTCCGTCGGGGCTCCGGCAGGGGCCTGTCCGTACGGTGCAGGACGAGGCTGATGACGTACAGCAGGCGCGCCCACCACCGGCGTACGGTGCCGGCCGCTGCGTACGACAGGAGCACGGGCAGGTTGGCCGTGCTGCGGAAAAGGAGGAACAGAGCGAGACCGGCGAGGAGGTTCAACACGGCCATGGCCAGAGGGTTGTGGTGCCAGGCGGCCGGGAGCCGCAGGTGGTCATCCAGCCGGGCTGCGGGCATAACCGCACCGGTCGGCTCCAGCCAGCCGAGCAGGAGTGTTTGCAGGATGGCGTAGTCCGTCGTCGCGAGGTGCAGTCCCGCGACGAGCGCGGCGCCGGCCAGGGCAAGGGCGATCGCACGGACGGCAGCGCCACTCGCGTGGGGGCGCTGAGCCGAGCGGTGGCGATCGAGTGCAGGGAAGGCCGACATCACCGGACCATCATGACGCACGAGCGCGCGGATTTTAGTATGAATGCGGCATTCCGGCAGTTAGGGCGAGGAATTGGGCGGCCGGTGGGGCGGGTGGGGTCGGTGTCGTCGCGCGTGCCGCATGCCGGGCACGGCGACCCGCGGCGAAAGCCTCAACGAACGTACTGCTGAACGTGTACCTGTTCCGCAGTGGTTATCCGGACCGTCACTCGCTTGAGCGCCGACCACACCTCCACCAGCCACGACCCGTCAGAGATCTCGATGAAGACGATGTGCTGCATGGAGGATGCCGGTACGGCGTCACTGATCATGAGCGCAATCCAGCGCCGCGTCTCCTGCAACTGACCTGAACCAGCAACTGACCTGAACCAGCGCTTCGTTCCTGTGAAGTGCGCATCCAACTTGCTCCGGGATACGCGCGGCGTCGTGCGCTAGACGTCGCTGTCGCCGCTGGGCAGTTCGTTGTGGCCTTCGGTCCAGTTGTTGACCCACCCGCACACCCCGCACGCGTAGCGGCCGTTGACGCCAGACACCTCGGTGCCGCACCGGCGGCAGTCTGTCGTGGTTATCTCCTGAGATTCCAGGAACGCCATGGCCAGCGTCTGGGGCAGATCGGATGTCATGGCCTCGACCCTACGTCGAACCTTCGAAGGGCTCCAGGCGCACGTCCACCTCAGACAGCGCCCTAAGCCGGGTCCAGGTCGCTCTGCAACATGTGGTGATCTGAGGCAGCGGTGGGTTGCACGCGGTGATTGATCGGGGTGAAGCCTCGCAGGAAGACGTAGTCGAACTTGGTGTGCCAGTCGGTGGTCGGCTCGCAGGTGCCGGTGGACGCGGAATGACACTGGGGGTCCGCGTCGGCGGCCAGGGCCCACATCGGAGCGAGTTCGGGAGTGTCCGGCACGGCGTTGAAGTCGCCCAGGACGATCGCGCGGTTGTGTCGGGTGACCTCTGCGGCGAGTACGCGGACCTGGTCGGCCCGCACTGATTCTTGACGCCGCTGGGCGAGGTGGGTGTTGAAGACCCGGACGGACTCGCCGCCCACCTTGGTCGTGACGGCCATGTAACCGCGGTCCTCGGAGCCGCCGTCGGGGTACTCCGCGGTGCCGTGGTCGGTCATCGGTGCCGCCGAGAGGATCGCCTGGCCGAAGGCGCCCGGACTCCACGGGGCGCCACCGCAGCGGCCCCAATTCTGCAGAACCGTCCCGTACTCGACGTGGTAGACGAGGCCGTGCAGGTTCCGCAGGTACTCCCGGATTCTCTCGACGTCACGTACGCACGCTTCTTGCAGGCCGATGACCTGAGGCGCACGCGCGGCGATCTCCGCGGCCCGGTCGACGTTGCTTTCGTCGCAGGGGTTGCAGATGTTCCACGTCATGACCCGGTTCGGTACGACGTCCCTGACAGCGGTGGGCAGCGACCAGCCGACGAGGGCACCGCCCGGCGCGCTGGGGCCGACGAGCACCAGGCAGGCCACCGTCATGGCGCCCGCGAGCAACCGCGTGCTCCTTCCGAGCACCATCGCCTCCTCTATGTGGATACCCACGGCATCTGACGTCTCCATGCACGAGGTTATGGGACGGGGGCGCCGACAACACCTGCTTCTGATCTTTCACCAGTCTCTTTGCGCCGCTCCCGTCGCGCCCCCGGCGGGCAGCTCCGCGTGCCCCGCAGGCTCGATCGGCGGCGCGAGTGGCCGCTGATGGCCACGGGACGGGGCGCCGAAGCAGGCAGTTCGCGGCTCGGCTACCCTCGGCGCCACTGTCGTTCACTCTGCGATCTGGGCAAGCCGCAACCGCATCGCCCCCCGGGAGACGCCACCTTCATGAGTACGCCACCATCGCCACCTGGGGCGGCGCGGACTGACGGATCATCCGTTCAGATCGGCGCCCTCGTTCCGCTGACCCGGCCCGGCTGGGTCGAGGCAGGCCGGCACGTGCTCGCTGGACTCGAGTTGGCCGTTCGCGAAGTCAACGACTCCGGCGGGATCGGCGGACGACCGCTCGAGCTGCTGGTCCGAGACACCGCGGCTGATCCACAGAGGGCCGCGGCGGCCGTGGACGAGCTGGCTCAGCTGGGCGTGAGCGCCGTGGTGGGGGAGTATCACAGCGTCGTCGCTCGCACCGCTGCCGCCCGGGCGGATGCCCTTGGCCTGCCGTTCCTCTGCTCGTCGGCGGTGCTCGACGCGCTCACCGAACAGCCAACGCAATGGGTGGCGCGCCTCTCCCCGCCGCAGTCCCGGGGCTGGCAGGTCTACGCGGACTTCCTCATCGGCGCGGGGCACAGCCGTATCGCCGTCGCTGCCCAGCCGAGTGTCTACTGGGCAGCGGGGACCCGCATTCTGCGCGACTACCTCGCTCCACGCGGCGGCACCGTCATCGAACTCGACATGGGTGCGCTCGCCCCCACGGAGGTGTGCGACGAACTCGTCGACCAGCGCGCCACAGCCCTCCTCCTTCTGGTCGGCCACCCGGAACCGGCGGTGCCGATCGTCAAGTCCGTCCGCCGGGACCACCGTGTCGCCGACATCTTGATCGGTGCGCCGGCCGGACAGCCGGAATTCGCCGAATGGGCCACGTTGCTGGGTGAGGACAGTGCCGCGATCCCGTTCTTGCGCTACCTGCCCGAACGCCTCAGTCCCCTCGGCGTACGAGTCGAGACGGCCCTTCGCGAGCGGCTGGCCGAGGCGCCCTGCTTCGTCGCCTTCGAGGGCTACGACACGATCACCGTCCTCGCCGACGCGCTGCGCTCTCACGGCACGGACCGGGCGCGCATCGCCGAATCCTGGCCGCACGCCGGAGTCGAAGGAACCCGCGGGAAGATCCAGTTCTCCCGTACGCCAGGCATCAGCGTCTGGCAATGGGCTTGGCCGCCCGTCCAAGTAGTTGATCGGGATCCGGAGGAACCCGACCGCTTCCGGATCCTCCACACCGGCTGAGAAAGCATGGAGGGAGCAGGGAGCAGGGAGCAGGGAGCACGGAGGTCCGGGTCGGGCTGATCTGAGCAGTCTGAGACATCACACGTGCCGAGCAGACGTAGCCGGTCCGAACTCGGGTGGCGGCTTGTCGGCGGGATGCTCTCTCAGCCTTGCAGCAGGCTGTCCAGCACGCTCGTGATGAGTCCGGTCAGTGGCAGGAGCGTCGCGGTCGCGCCGAATGCGGCGAGGATGAGGCCCATGCTCATATGGGCCAGCGCCCGGCCGCCGCGGACCCTGCTGAGGTCCTGCGGATCGTAGGTGACGTCCACGGCCGGGTTCCGGCCTCGCGTCATCACGGTGACCGACGACTCGTGGGTCACCGTGCGGCCTTCGGCCGTCGTGAACCGCAGGACCGGGTTCATGGCCTGCTGCTTGGGTGACGTGCGGTACTGGACGATCTGACCGGGCACCGTCACTCCGCGGCGCCGCAGGATCCACGGGTCGCGCAGGAAGAACTTCCAGGCCACTGTCAGCAGCCCGGCGCCGAGGGGCAGCAGGAACGCGGCAGCGCTCAACCAGCCCCGTTGGTCCGGTGCGTCGAGGACGGTGAACAGCAGGACGAGCAGCAGCAGATAGCCGCACACCCCCATGCTCACCCGGGCCGCCCGGGTGGTCGGCGCGAGCGGCGCTCGGGGTGTGCGCCCGGTGGTCACCAGTGCCACTCCGTCCGCCACCGGCGTGACGCCCTCCATGGCCTGCCGCAGCCCTTCGGCGAACGTACCCACGGCGTTCCCGTTGCCGCTGCTCACCCGGAAGCCGTCCCCCGAGGTGTCGCCGCTGATCCGCAGCCGCACCGAGCTCCGGCCATCACACTCCACGGCGCCGATGGCCCGCAGCGGTATCCGCCAGGTCGCGCGCCCCCGCACCACACGGACCTCCCCGCTCTCCAGTCGCATGGCGCCACCGCGCCCTTTCAGAACAATCTTCAAGTCCCGCCCCATGAGCGGATCTTAGGGCCTACCAGCCTCAGGAGCCCTTTCCCGACCGAATCGAGTCATGCGGTGGGTGGACCAGGACGTTTACCGATCCCGGTTCCGCGCCGCCGGCCCTCTCACCTTTGTCGGCCTTGGCTCCGGAGCCCGCACTCGTCGGCTACCTCGGGTCGCGGTTGAACTGCGCCATCGACCAGCGGTAGCCGAGCGCGATGAGGCCGATGCACCAGGCGAGTGCGAGCCAGCCGTTGTTGCCGATCTCGGTGCCGAGCAGCAGGCCGCGCAGGGTCTCGATGGCCGGGGTGAAGGGCTGGTAGTCGGCGAACGGCTGGAACCAGCCCGGCATCGTGTCGGCGGGGATGAAGGCGCTGGAGATGAGCGGCAGCAGGATCAGCGGCATGGCCATGTTGCTGGCCGCCTCGGCGTTGGGGCTGGCCATGCCCATCCCCACCGCGATCCAGGTCAGCGCCAGGGCGAACAGCGTGAGCAGTCCGAACGCCGCCAGCCATTCCACGGCCGTGGCGTCGGTGGAGCGGAAGCCGATGGCCACACCGACGGCGCCGACGAGGACTGCGCTGGCGATCGACTGCAGCACGCTGCCGACGACGTGCCCGATGATCACGGAGCCTCGGTAGACCGCCATCGTACGGAAGCGGGCGATGAGGCCCTCGGTCATATCCATGGAGACGTACACCGCGGCCCCGATCACGGTGCTGCCGATGGTCATCATCAGGATGCCCGGCACGATGTAAGCGATGTAGTCGGAGCGGTCGGCCCCGCCGCCGCCGATGCCCGCGCTCATCACGTCGCCGAAGATGTAGACGAAGAGCAGCAGCATCATGATCGGCGTGAGCAGCAGATTCAGGGTCGCGGACGGGTAGCGCCACGCGTGCAGCAGATTGCGGCGCAGCATCGTGTTCGAGTCGCGGACGGCGAGGGAGAGGGAGCTCATCGGGCGTCATCCTTGGTCTGGTTGGGGACGGCGGTGCCGCTGGTCAGGGCGAAGAAGACGTCGTCGAGGTCGGGGGTGTGCACGGTCAGTTCGTCGGCCTCGATGCCCTCCGAGTCGAGCCAGTCGAGGATGGAGCGCAGTTCCCGTTGGGTGCCGTCGCTGGGGAGCTGGAGTGACATCGCTTCGTCGTCGCGGGCGGTCCCTTGGAGGGTGGATGCGGCGGCTTGGTACGCGGTCGGGTCGGTGAAGCGGAGGCGGACGTGGCCGCCGGGGATCAGGCGCTTGAGCTCCTCGGCGCTTCCCTGGGCGGCGATTTTGCCGTTGTT
>NZ_JBVJKV010000023.1:0-22202 GCF_055585065.1 Streptomyces sp. NPDC054047
GGGGTGTGCTCAACTCCGTGGTTTGGGTGCGGGGTTGGTGTCTTCTGCCGGGTGTGGGGTGGGGGTGGGTGCTGTGGGTGGGTTGTTGTGGTGGCTGGTGCGGGGTGGTTTCTGGTGTGGGCTTGACGGAACGGCAAAGTCTCTCTAAATTCGAGAAGCATGAAGATAGAGAGAATCCGGTGGGGGGCGGGGCCGCTGGGGCGTGCGCATGCTCCGCCCGGCGGGGCGCGGTGTTGGCCCCTGGATGCGGGGTCCCGGCGGGTGCCGGGGCCGTGCGGGCGGCGGGGGGTGGGGGGTGCTGCTGGTCTGCGGTGCTCGCTGCGTCCGGTCCGGCGGGGCGGTGTCTCTCCGGGGCGGCCGGGGGGGTGCGGGCTTTCTGGTGGTGCGGCAGGGCGCCCGGGGGTGGTTGTCGGGCGGGGGAGTGGTCCGGGCGGGGCAGTAGGCTGGTGGTTTCGGTCACCAGAGGGAAAGGGCAGCCCCGACATGCGTCTTGACGGTGCGACGGACAGTGTGGGCGGCTCGGGATCCAGGCTGCCGGCGCTGGCGACGGCGCTGCGGGTGCAGGCGGCCAGGACCGTGCTGTTCCAGGCGGCGGTGGCCCAGGCGGTGGGGCTCAATGCCACCGATTTCAACTGTCTGAGCCTGCTGGACCTGGAGGGGCCCACGACGCCGGGGCGGCTGGCCGAGCAGGTCGGTCTCAGCCGCGGCGGTGCCATCACCACGGTGATCGACCGGTTGCAGAAGGCCGGGTTCGTGCGGCGCAGGCCTGATCCGGTGGACCGCCGGCGGGTCATCGTCGAGGCGGTGCCCGAGGCCTTCGCCTCGCAGGTCGATGTGCTGCTGACCGATTTCCGGGCGGCGTTCGGCGAGCTGCTGCTCGGGCTCACCGAGGAGCAGCAGGAACTGCTGCTGGAGATCACCGACCGGGGCAACGAGATCTTCCACACCGAGACCCAGCGGCTGCAGGCCCGCTAGCCAGGCGCGCCTCTTGCGCCGCCCGGGCAGGGGCCCGGGCGCGAGGCGGCCTCCTCGGCGGCCGGCGCTCGCTCCACCGGTCCCGGCCGGCCCTGGCCGGCCGTGGCGCACGGGGTCACCGCGGCGGTGCACGCCCGCACACCTCCCCCGGGTGCTGCGTGTGCCGCCCGGTGCTCCGTGTGCCGTCCTGGGCCGCGCGGTTGGGCCCGGTGCCCGGTGAGGACCGGGCGCCGTGATCCGGCCGGGCGCCGCGCACAATCCGTTGCCCACCGGGCGGCCGTGGCCGGGGGGTTCGGGGGCCGTGCGGGATCCGCGCGCGGCGGCCGGACCCGCTCAGGTACCGCACCGCCCTGCATGACCCGGCACCGCACCGCCCAGTACCGCCCTGCATGACCCGGCACCGCACCGCCCAGTACCGCCCTGCAAAACCCGGCACCGCACCGCTCGGCAGGACCCGGCACCACCCGGCACCGCACCGCCCTGCATGACCCGGCACCGCACCGCTCGGCACCACCCGGCACCACCCGGCTGAACCCGGCAGGATCCGCCGCCCCGTAGAACCCGCCGCCGCCCAGCAAGACCCGGCAGGACCCGGCAGGACCCGGCACCTCTCGGCAGGATCCTGCAGGACCCGCCGCTCTGTAGAACCCGGCAGCACCTGGCAGAACCCGGCAGGACCCGGCACCGCCCCTGCAGCACCTGGCAGAACCTGCCGCCCTGCAAGATCCGGCACCGCCCGGCAGAACCTGGCAGGACCCGCCGCCGCCCGGCGGGCCCCCGTGAGGGTCTGACGGTGTGTCACTGAGCTCGGCCGGTGGCCCTGGCGGTCATCCGGCGCACGCCGCCGCGCGCAGGACCGCAAGGCCGCAAGACCGCAAGGCCGCAAGACCGCAGGACCGCAGGACCGGTACGTCCCGCCCCCGGGTCCGGGGGCGGGGTCCGGGTGCTGCGCGGGGTGCACCGTGCCCCTGATTCCCGTCCCGATTCCCGTCCCGATTCCCGTCCCGATTCTCTTTCCGATTGTCGTCCCGATTTTTCGTCCCGATTTTCGTCCTGTTCCCACGAACTGACGCCCAGTCAGTTCCGCTCGTGTCCGGGTCCGCCGCAGGCGTGGCCGACCCGGCCGCGTCGCGGGGTTGTCTGGGTGCGGTGATCCAGACAAGGAGCGCACGGTGACTTATACGCCCGGCCAGACACAGGAGAACCGTTCGGCGCCGCCCCCGCCCCGGGGCAGTGTCCTGGAGCGCACCGCCTCTTTCGCCCAGCGCCACCGGTGGACGGCGCTGGTGCTGTGGCTGGTGATCCTCATGGGTGTCTGGGCGGGAGCCTCGGCGGCCGGTGACCGCTACCGTGACGACTTCTCCCTGCCGGGCACCGAGAGCCAGCAGGCCCTGGACGTCCTGGAGGAGCACGGGTCGGCCGGCGCGGGCGATTCCGTGGAGATCGTGCTGCACGACAAGGACGGGCTTGCCGGGGCGGCCGTCAAGCAGCGGGTGTCGGGCATGCTGGAGAAGGTGGCCGACCTGCCCAAGGTCGCCCAGGTGCGCAGCCCCTACCAGGACCAGTCCACCCTCTCCAAGGACGGCACGATCGGGTATGCCACGGTCGTCCTGGAGGGCACGGCCGATGAGATGGACAAGGCCGACACCCAGCGCATCCTGGACACCGCCCGCACGGCGCAGGCGGACGGCCTGCAGGTCGAGCTCGGCGGCGACGCGGCCCGGAAGCTGGCCGAGGAGGAGAGCGGCGCGGCGGAGGGCGCGGGCATGCTGGCCGCGCTGGTGATCCTGGGCATCATGTTCGGCACGATCATCGCGGCCGGACTGCCGGTGATCACCGCGGTGTTCGCGGTGGGCAGCACGCTGGGCGCCATCATCCTGCTCTCGCACACCTTCACCATCCCCAGCTACACCCCGTACGTCATGATCATCGTGGGTCTGGGGGTGGGCATCGACTACGCGCTGCTGGTCTTCGCCCGCTACCGGGCCGAACTGGTCAGGGGGGCCTCGCCGGAGGATGCCTCGCGGCGCGCGCTCGACCTGGCCGGGCGCACCGTGTTCTTCGCGGGCTGCACGGTCATCGTGGCCCTGCTGGGCCTGGTGGCCCTGGGGCTGGGTTCGCTGCAGGGCACCGCGGTGGCGCTGGCGCTGACGGTGCTGGTCACCATGCTGGCCTCGCTGACCCTGCTGCCCTCCCTCCTTGCGATCTTCGGCAAGCGCTTCGCCCGCCAGTTCACCGCCAAGGCCCAAAAGCGCGTCGACAAGGGCAAGCCCGCGCCGGGGACCGGCTGGCGCCGCTGGGCCGGCTTCGTCCAGCGCCGGCCGCTGGCGGTGCTGGTGCTGGCCGTCGTCGCGCTCGGCGCCCTGGCCGCCCCGGCCCTGGACATGCGGCTGGGGTTCGCCGACGCGGGCAACGACCCGGAGAAGTCCACCAGCCGCAGCGCCTATGACCTGCTGGCCGAGGGGTTCGGCCCGGGCTTCAACGGGCCGCTGGTGGTGGTGGCCGAAGGCAAGGACCAGGCGGCCCAGGCGCTGTCCGCGAAGCTCAACGACACGCAGGGCATCGCGGCCGCCACCGGTCCCATCCCGGCCGAGGAGCCGGGCGCGTTCACGGTGATCGCGTTCCCCGACTCCGCCCCGCAGGACGCCGGGACCTCGGATCTGGTGCATGTGCTGCGCGATGACGTCCTTCCGCAGCTCGGTGAGGAGAACGGGGCCGAGTACCTGGTGGGCGGGTCGACCGCGGCGGTGGTGGACTACTCCGACACCGTCGCCGAGCGGATGCCGCTGTTCATCGCGATCGTGGTGGGGCTCTCGCTGATCCTGCTGGTCATGGTGTTCCGCTCGGTGCTGGTGCCGCTCAAGGCCGCGCTGCTGAACCTGCTGAGCATCGGCGCCGCGCTCGGTGCGATGACGCTGGTCTTCCAGAAGGGCATGTTCGGCGTCGAGTCCGGACCGATCGAGGCCTTCTTGCCGATCATGGTCTTCGCGATCGTGTTCGGCCTGTCCATGGACTACGAGATCTTCCTGGTCAGCCGGGTCCGGGAGGAGTGGGACCGCACGGACGAGCACGCAACCGCCATCCGCGAGGGCCTGGCGCACACCGGCGGGGTCATCGTCGCCGCCGGCGCCATCATGGTCGCGGTCTTCGGGGCGTTCATGCTCAACAGCGACCGCATGCTGCAGCAGTTCGGCTTCGGGATGGCGGTGGCCGTGTTCGTCGACGCCATCATCATCCGCCTGATGATCGTCCCGGCCGCGATGCAGCTGATGGGGCGCAAGGCCTGGTGGATCCCGGCGGGCCTGGACCGGATGCTGCCCAAGCTGAACGTCGAGAAGCACTGACCCCGGCAGGGGAGTGCGGGCGCTCCTGACGGCGCCCGCACTCCCCGCCGCGCCCGGCGGCCCGCGCCTGCACTCGCCTGCCGCGCCTGCACTCGCCTGCCGCGCCTGCCGCGCCTGCCGGGCCTGCCGGGCCGGCCCGGCGGCCCGCGCGTCGGCCTGCCGCGCCCGCCGCGCCCGCACTCGCCTGCCGGGCCGGCCCGGCGGCCCGTTCATCTGCTCGCCATCTGCACGGCTGCACAAGGAGAGACCCCCGTGGACGACGTGCTCACCCTCGCACGGCTCCAGTTCGCCCTCACCGCCATCGCCCACTACCTGTTCGTCTCGCTCACCCTTGGCCTGGTCACCTTCCTGGTCGTCCTGCAGACCCGCTGGGCGATCACCGGCAAGGACAAGCACCGCACCCAGACCAGGTTCTGGGGCCAGCTCTATCTGATCAACTACGCCCTGGGCATCGGCACCGGCATCGTGATGGAGTTCCAGTTCGGGCTGAACTGGAGCGGACTGACCCACGCCGCGGGCAACGTCTTCGGCGCGCCCCTGGCGGTGGAGACACTGGTGGCGTTCTTCGCCGAGTCCACCCTGCTGGGCCTGTGGATCTTCGGCTGGGACCGGCTGGGCCGCACCGCGCACACCGTACTGATCTGGCTGGTGGCGCTGACCGCCTACGCCTCGGTCTTCTTCGTCATGGCCGCCAACGGCTTCCTGCAAAACCCCGAGGGCACCCGCCGGGTCGACGGGGAGATGGTGCCGGTCGACACCGCCACCCTCTTCCAGAACTCCAACGCCGGCTCCGCGATGGGCCACGTCCTGACCGGCGCGCTGGCCACCGGCGCCTTCTTCATCGTCGCGGTCAGCGCCTGGCACCTGCGCCGGCGCACCGCCCACACGGAGTTCTTCTGGTCGTCGATGAAGCTGGCCCTGCCCGTCGCCGCCCTCACGTCCCTGGTCACCGGCATCATGGGCGCCGGCCTGTTCCAGGTGGTGGCCGACCAGACCCCGACCAAGTTCGGCCCGGGGGACAAGAACGCGGCGGCCCGGGCCAGGGAGTTCACCGAGAAGTTCGGCCCCGACAACTACTACGCCCCCGACTACGTCAGGACCGCGGAGAGCCTGATGCTCTCCAGCTGGACCGTGATGATCGTCGTCCCCCTCGTCGCCCTGCTGTTCCTGATCCGCCGCAACCTGATCCGCCGCCGCGTCCTGCTGTGGCTGCTCAGCGCGTGCGTCATCCTGCCCTACCTGGCCAGCACCGCCGGATGGGTCTTCCGCGAGGCCGGGCGCCAGCCCTGGGCCATCTACGGCGTCCTCAAGACCGAGGAGGCCCTCACCCCCGGACTGACCGCCGCCGGCACCCTCGCCTCGCTCCTGGTCTTCGGCCTGCTGGTCGTGGCCCTGACCCTCATCGACTGGGCACTGCTGCTGCGCTTCGCCCGCCAGGGACCGGACGCGGCACAACTGGGCCGGCCCCCCAGCCCGGCCGGAAAACCCGCAGACCACGCCACGTTGACCTACTGAGTTGACCTACTGAAAGGCGCACACCATGTGGGACGACATCTGGTACGCCCTGCTGGCGCTGCTGCTGACGGGCTATCTCGTGCTCGACGGCATCACCATCGGCAGCGGCATCGTGGGCCGCCTGGTGGCCCGCACCGACGCGGACCGCCGCACCGTGGACGCGGCCACCGGGCCGTTCTTCCTGGGCAACGAGGTGTGGCTGGTGGCCGCCGCGGGCATCACGCTGGGCGGCTTCCCCGGCCTGGAGTCCACCGTCGTCAGCGGCATGGCCCCGCTGATCGTGGTGGCCGTCGCCGCACTGCTGCTGCGCCACGCCGCCGTCCAGTTCCGCCGCCGGGTGCCCTCCCCCTCCTGGCGGCGCCGCTGGGACGCGGTGGTCCAGGCCGCCTGCGTGGCCCTGGCCCTCATGTGGGGCGCCCTGGGCGGTACGGTGCTCGGCGCGCTCCCGGTCAGGGACGGACACCTGAGCCCCTCCCTCGACCTGCTGCTGCGCCCGGTGCCGGTGGCCTCGGCGCTGACCGCCCTGGCCGTCCTGGCGCTGCACGGCGCGGTGTTTTTGGCCCGCAGGACCAGCGGCCCGGTCGCCGACCGGGCCGCGGAGCTGACCTGGTGGCTGGGGGCTACGGCGGCGGGGCTGGGCCTGCTCACCCTCTTCGCCGCCGCCTTCGACGCCCAGACCCGCGACGGCGTGCCCAACGCGCTGCCCGCCGCGCTCATCGCCCTGGCCGCGATCACCGCCGCGCTGCTGGCCGCACGGCTGGCGGCCTCCAACAGCCCGGGCGCCTGGCTGTTCAGCGGCCTGGCCGCGTGCCTTCCCGTGCTGGCCATCGGCGTGGCCCGCTTCCCGCAGACGGTGGTGAGCACCTACCCGGGCGAGGACCTCTCGCTCGCCGAGGCCGCCGCCCACCCCGACACCCTGAGCATGGTCGGCCCCATGATGCTGCTGGTACTGCCGGTGCTGCTCGCCTTCCAGGCCATGCAGTGGTGGGCGTTTCGCACCCGGACGGACGAGCGCTCCCCGGTGTACTTCTGACCCCCAGACACCCCCAGCCGCCCTCGGGACGAGCCGCCCTCGGGACGAGCCGCCCTCGAGACGCTCTGGAGCGGTTCGCGGCGTCCTCGCGGCGAGGGCGCCGCACCCGGGTGCCGGCCACCGTGCTTCGTCCGCGCCTTGTCCGGTCCTGGTCCGCTCTTCGTCTGGTCTGCGTCCGGAGGGGCGCGGGGTCAGGAGGCGGTCTTCTCGCCGGCCGCGCCGGTGAGGCCGAGCTTGTCGACGGCCTGGTAGTAGGTCCAGGCCGTCGAGTTGCACGTGGTCTTCGTCGCGCCGCTGTACCTGGCGCACACGCGCTTCAGGTCCTCGTAGAAGGCGCTGTCGACGCGGGCCTTGTGGGCGCCGAAGGTGCCCGCCTCCTTGTAGTTGCGGTACCCGAAGTCGTGCCGGGCGCAGGCCGTTTTGAAGGGGAAGCCCAGCGGGTTGTCGGGCGAGCTGGAGCAGTAGTCGGTGGACCAGTTGAACCGGTACGCGCTCCAGGCCTGCTGGTTTGCGTTGGCCGATGCCCAGGCGCCGTAGCTGCCCGCGTCGGTCTGGGTCCACCGGCCAAGTACCTGCGCCTTGTCGGCGGGCACGGCGGCGGCGGGAGCGGCGGCTACCCCGACTGCCAGGGTGAGGGAAGCCGTGCTCACGGCGAGAGCGGTCAGGCGAGCGCGCATGGGGGCCTCCTGCAGGGGGGATGGCACGTCCGTCTCAACAAGCGCTTTCATGCCCACAGTTGGCACTTCAATAAACGAGACGTCCGCGTGAACTCCCGTTGACCCAAAGGGGTTTACGCCACCAGCACCGCCGTGCGCCCGGCTCTGCCGGTGGGCCGGGGTGGGCCGGTGGCCGGTGGCCGGGGGGGGCTGGTGGGGGAGGGGCATGGTCATCCAGAGGCGCGGACGGGCCGTGCCGGCCGTCGTCCCGCGCGGCCCGCGCAGGAAGCCATCGGACCCTGGACGACGCGTCGCCGCTGCCACGCACCCCGTACCCCGTACCCGCCGGATCCGGCAGAGGCGGGCACATCCCCGCCCGTCTCTGCCCGGTTCGCCGCTGAGCCTGTTCGCTGCTGAGCCCGGCCGCCGCAAGCGACCGGACCTGCTTGCGGAAGATGACACCGTCCGTCCGCGGCACCGGGTTCTTCGGCGGCGAGGCGCACCCCGACCTCCGCACCTACACCTACAAGACCTGCACCTGCACCTGCACCTGCAGCGGGACGAAAGCCGGCTAGGTGCCCGCCGGCGCGAGCGTCGTCCCTGCGGCTGAGACCGGGGGCCGGAGGGACGGGCGGCGGCCTTGGCGGCACGCCGCCCTCTGCTGCACCGGGCGGCAAGTTGCCCTCTGTTACACATCTGTGTCGATTCGTCCTACAACGAACGGCGGGCCCGCGCCGTCTAGCAGGTGGGATCCGACCCGCGGACCCATGACGCACCAGGACGAACGGGGAGTGGGCAGCAGTGGGGGATATACGCAGACGAGGGGCCGTGGCTCTGGGGATCACCGTGCTGGTGGCCCCGCTCACGGTGGCGCTGGGCACGGGCAGCGCGCAGGCCGCGTCGTGCTCGGCGCAGAGCGGCCCGTACCAGAAGCAGGTCGAGAAGTTCCTCGGCCGCCCGGTGGACGGCCGGCAGTCGGCGGCCGACTGCAAGGCCATCAAGGCCTTCCAGACCAAACACAAGATCACCCCGAACGCCGGGTACGCGGGCGGCGTCACCTGGGGCGTCATGAACCTCATGAACAAGCAGAAGGCGGTGGGCGACACCCCCAACAAGGCGGGCAGGTGCCCGACCGACAAGGGGCGCATCGCGTGCGTCGACCTGACGCTCCAGCTCAGCTGGATCCAGGAGGGCAAGACCCTCAAGTACGGCCCGGTTGCGGTGCGCACCGGCCGCAACGGACATGAGACCCGCACGGGCCTGAAGAAGGTCTACTGGCGCAACATCGACCACGTGTCGAGCATCTACCACGTGCCGATGCCCTACAGCCAGTTCTTCGACGGCGGCCAGGCGTTCCACTCGGTCGGCGTCAGCGTGTGGTCCCCGCCGGGCTCCCACGGCTGCGTCAACATGACCAAGAAGGACGCCGTGCAGTACTGGAACATGCTGCGCAAGAACGACGACGTCTTCGTCTACGGCCGCAAGCCGGGCACCTGATCTGCGGCCCGCAGGCCGGGCCCCTGATCCGCCGTCTCCGCGGGCGTACGGCGGCGGAGACGGCGGCGGGGCGCCTGCGGGGAGACAGGGGGGAGCAGGGGAGAGCAGGGGGGGGAGCAGCGCGTGGCCGCGGGCCGCGCCGCGCACCGCAGCGGTCATGCCGCCCCCCGTCACTGGCCCCAGCCCCCGCCCGCCGGCCCCCAGGCCCTTTGCGTCAACCGCCCCCGGCCCGCCCCTCCGCCCGCCCGCCGGTAACGCAACGGCCGTGGCCCTGGCCCCTGTCCGGCGAAGGGGAGGCCGTCACGTCCCGGCGCGGCGGGCTTTACGGTTTGTGGGTGACCCAGAGCAGTTCCGCCGGCCAGTGGTGTGCCCAGTCGGGCGGGTCGGTTTCGTTGTAGCCGTTGGGTGTTGCGGGGTGGGGCCGCGGCTCGATGAGGTCGTCGATGACGAGACCCGCGCCGCGCAGGATCCTGACCCAGCCGCCGTAGGTGAGCTGGTAGCTGGTCGCGCCGTCGTCCTCGGCGATGGTGTGCAGGCCGAAGTAGTCCTTGTGCAGCGTGGTGGTCACGCGGCCGGCGGCTTCGTCGTAGCAGGCTTCGAACCAGGGGCTGGCGACGTTGAACACCAGGCGCCCGCCGGGGCCCAGCACGCGTGCGGCCTGCGGGACGGCCAGGTGCGGGGGCGCCCAGCTGAGCCCACCGAAGTCGCAGAACACCAGGTCGAAGCTGCCGGCGGCGAAGGGGAGCTGTTCGGCGGCGCCCTGCACCAGCGGGTAGCGGGCCGTGCCCATCGCGGCTGATGCTGCGGCGAGCTGGGCTTCGGACAGGTCGAGCCCGACCACGGTGGCGCCCTGGGCAGCGAGCGCCCTGGACCACTGGCCGGCGCCGCAGCCGAGTTCCAGGACCCGCTTGCCGGTGACCTCGCCCAGGGCGTGCAGCTGCGCGTCGGGGACGCAGTACATGCCCCACAGCCGGGGCGCGGCGCCGATTCGCGGGTCGTGCTGGTGCTGGTAGGCGCCGCTGATCTGGTTCCAGAGCCGCCGGTTGGCGGGGATGCTGTCCACGTACGCGACTCCAGCACCGCCTGCCGGGGGCGGTCAACACGATTACGGCCCGGGCCGGCCCCTCGCCCCGGTCCGGCCCGGGCGCGGCCCATGCTCGGCCGCACGGGCCCTGGCTGCCGTTCAGCTCCTCGAGGGCGACCCGGGATCCGCCGGGAGCGGCCTTTCGCCTGGCGGTGTTGCGGGACTGAACCATGCTGGCCTGGCCCGGCCCGCATTACGGCGACGGCGGCCCCTGAGTGGAGAGGCCGCTCGATGCCGGGGGGGGGGCGGTCCGGGTGCTGGACCGCTGTGCTTGCGGCAGGGGACCGGGCGGCCCGTTCGGGTGTCCTTGGCTGGGTGTCGAGGGTGGCTGCTGTGAGGGCAGTCGTGGTGGATGGTGGTGGGGTGAACTGGCTTGGGTGTGGGGCTCGTTGGGGCTGTTGTGGATCGTGCGGAGTGGCCTTGCGGATCTGCCCGGGGGAGTGCCGCCTTGGCCGGGGGCCGTCGGTAACCGGGCGGGGTGGGCGTACCGCGCGGACGCCTCCAGCCTCTGGAGCGGGGCCAGGAGGCCCTTGGCCGGGCTGCTGCAGGGGTGATGGCGCTGCAGGACGCGGCCCACAGCGCCCTGGCAGCGATGCAGGAGGGACTCTTTGGGCGGAGCGTCCCGCGCGGGCGGACGTGGGGGTGCCTTGGCGCGACATCATCAAGACGATCGAGGCGGGGCGCTTCCTGCTGTGCCAGGGGCGGCCTGCGCTAGACGGCGAGTGGGCCGTGGTCAAGACCGGTGCTTTGACGCGCGGGGAGTTCCTGGGATGCGAGCACAAGGCGGTGCGTGCCGAAGTACGCGTCGAGGAACGCCATGAGATCAGGGCCGGCGGCGTTGTGTGGTGCCGGGCCAACAGCCCTGCCCGTGTCGGTGCGGCTGTCCGCGCAGCGGCATGCCGCCCGCGGCTGCTGCTGCGCGACAAGAGCCCTCGGCTGGTGCCCGGTGAGCATGTCGATGCGCACCGGCCGGTACACCTGCTTTCCACCTCCTGTGGGCGCGCCCATCTCACACAGCGTGCGGGCGGGTTGTACACCACGGACGGTGTTGGCGGTCTTCCGTGCCGGGAGGCTCGCGGTGACGATCGAGAATGCACAGGATAATTGCAGTTATCCTGTGCGTATGCTGACGCCGGATCAGAACGTCCTGCAATCGGGGGAATCACCCGACATGCCCGCCGGGGAAGTGGCGCCGGCCCGTCCGGCCGCCCTCGCGGCACCCGGCCCGGCCGGGCCGGGTGCCGTCGCGATCTCGCCGACGGACGGACCCGCGCGGACCGCGGGGCAGGGTCGGCTCCTCGGCGGAAGCGGCAAGGCCGACGCGGCGGGGGCGATCGCGCCCAGCCACCGTGAAGCCGCCACCGGTGAACACAAAGATGCCGGGCGGAGCAGGAGCTCCACCCGGCATCGGTGCGGGGACGGGGCAGGTCAGCTGACGATCTTCGCCACCACCGCGAGCACGGCCATGGCGAGGGTGAAGGCGGTGGAGGTCACGCACCACCGCCTGCCCCGTTTCAGGTCGGAGGCAACGGCGTACGCGATGCCCGCGATCACGGCGGCGCCCAGCGTCCCGAGCGCGACCGCCCCCGACCGGGCGGCGTCCGGCGCGCCCTGGCCAAGGTCCAGCGCCTCGTACAGGGCGCCGAGGTCGAACGCGGCGGCCGCGGCCGCCAGTCCCGCCCACCCGCACGCCGCGCGCACCTTGACGCCGTCGGCCAGGGCCAGTTGGGATCCGGCGAGGGCCGCGACGGCTGCGACGAGTACGAGGAGGATGAGGAACTGGGCCTGGAGGGTGGTCATTTGCTTCCCCTTGAGGAGACTCCTGTGGGGGCGCGTTGCCCCCGGGACCGCAGGATGTCCCAGAGGATACGGAAGAATGAAAGAATGGGACAACCGAGGAGGTCGGCGCTGATGGCCGGGCGCCGGGAGAAGCCACTGGACGCGAATACGCCGCCACCGGTGCGCGAACTGGCGGAGTCGCTACGCGAGTTGCGGCATGCCTGCGGGCTCACTCTGCGGGAGCTGAGCGCCCGTTCCTCTTACGGCATGGCGAGCCTCTCCCGTGCCCTCAGCGGGGACCAGGTTCCCAGCATCGAGCTGCTCGAAGCCCTGCTCGACGCCTGCGAGGTGCCGGAGACCGAGCGCGGTGCGTGGCGGCAACTGCACCGGGATGCGAATGAAGCCCGCCTCGACCGCCGGCGGGATCAGCACGCCGTCGACCGGGCGAAGGACACGCAACAGGTCCAGGTGTTGCTGGCCGCGCTGTACGCCGGGGCGGGCAATCCCAGCGTGCGCAGCCTGGAGGCAGCCTCGGGCGTGCCCCGCACCGCCGTCCACCGTCTGGTGACCGGCAGCTTCTCGACGAGCACCCCGGTTCACGCTACGGAGCTCACCGACGTGCTTGTCTCCCTGACCCCCATCGAAGACCGCGAGCGCGCCGCCGAGATTGCCCGGCACCTGCGCAACACCCTCGTCCACCACTACGGCGCCACCGCAGACCCAACCGGTGACGGCGATGTCTCGGCCGCGGCGAGCAACCGCCAGAAAGCACGGGCGGCCCTGCAGCAACTCGCCCGTCGGGCCGTCCGGCTGGACGCCCGGCTCGCCGACGGCGACCTGAGCGCCGACGAAGACGTCACGCACCTGATGCACCAGCTCCAGGAGGACCTCGCCGAGGCGCACCACGTCCTGTGCCACACCTGCGGCACTCCTCACGAGTTCAGGCCGCTCACGCACGACGAAGCGGCCTTCCTCGCCGTCCCGGCCACCCAGGCCGTAGCGGCGACGGCAGCCGAGCATGAATCCCTCATCGCCGTCTCCGAGCCGTCAGACCGGGCCCCGGCCCCGGCATCTGACGAGACACGCGGTGAGCGCCCTCTCAGCTCCGTGCAGCGGGCAATGCGCCTGCTGGAGGTCGCCGCCGCCCATGGAGAGGGGGCTCCCGCGAAACAGTTGGCCCGTGAGGCGGGCCTCCCGCTCCCCACCACATACCACCTGCTGCGCACCCTGACTCAACAGGGCTATCTGCGCCGGGAGAACGGTGTGTTCGTGCTCGGCGAGGTGACCATGAAGCTGGGTACCGCGTCGCCGACGCGGGACGGGGCCGCGGCCCGATGACCACCACGACGCCGGTCCGCGCACCGCGCGCCGCCTTGGGAACGCTGCACCGCGATCCGCGCGAGCAGTGGCCCGAGCACGCCCGCAAGCTGTACGACCACCTCGTCGCCCTGTACGGCGCGGACGACGTGCTGCCCACCCTCGCCGCGTCCTGGATCGCCCACCAGCGCAGCGTGAACACCCAGAAGTCCTACGCCCGCGGCTTCAAGATCTTCGAGGAGTTCGCCCGCGAGCACGGCGCGCACCCGATGGCGGTGAAGTTCCCACTCGCCGACACCTTCCGGCTGTATCTGGAGAACACGCCGACCTGGGTGCGGGTCAAGGGCGGGGCGCGCGGCGAGCTGGCCCGCACGGGCAAGCCGTACAGCGAGGCGTCCCGGGCGAACGCGCTGTCGTCGGCGTCCTCCTTCTTCGCCTACCTGGACAAGGTCAGCGACGACGGGGTGAAGAACCCGTTCGACGCGGTGCAACGCCCGGTGCTCGATCCGGACTACTCGCCCACCCCCGGCTACACAGAGGAGGAGTGGACCACATTCCTGGTGACCGCCCGGGACCACCACCGCGTCGCCGCGTATCGCAAGCGCGCGTACGCATTGCTGCTCCTTCTGTACACCTGCTGCCTGCGCATCGACTCCCTGCTCAACGCCCGGGTCGAGGACCTCGGGTACGACAAGGGGCACCGGGTGCTGAAACTGGAGAAGATGAAGGGCGGCGGCCGGAGGAAGAAGCCGATCCCGCCGGTGGCCTGGGACGCCTTGCAGGAATACCTCGACGGCCGCACCGAGGGGTGGCTCTTCTGCACCGCCAGCGGCGGCCAGCTCGACGAACCGGCGGTGTGGCGGCTGCTGCAGTCCCTGGCCAAGCGCGCCGGTCTGCCCCTGCGCGGCCCGCACGGCACCAAGGGCGACGCCATCACCCACGCCCTGGCCAAGTCAGATGCGCGCCCCGACAAAGTCCAGCGCTGGGCGGATCACAAGGACTCCCGCACCACCCAGCGCTACAACCGGCGAAAAGAACTCCTCGACGACAGCCCCGGCTACGGTCTGGCCGCTGACGTCGCCGGCGCTCTGGAGCCCGACGGGAGCTGAGCCTCAACCGTGGCGTGGACCACCACCTGTGCGGCACGACTTGCCTCGGGTCGCACGATGAGGCCTGCCTCTTCTCACGGATCCGATGGGGCGTCGCAGGGTGCAGCCATCGGTTCGGCGCAATGATCAATGCCCCGCAGAGAGTCTCCAACCGGCCCCGGGCTTACTCGAACTGATAGCGCATTTCTGTCTCCCGGTGCCGAGCTCGCCTATCGAGGAGGAGGAGTCATCCGAACGGAGTGAGGCCGTCGATACCCTCCAGAGCTTCGCGGGCCGCGTCAGCGGGTGCCTCCCCTTTCACGTCAGGAATGCCGCCCTGATCCTGCGCGCGGTGCAGCTCAGCGACCGATTCGCAGGCCTTGATCGCGGCCTCTCCGTCGAACCCGTCTGGCAAGGAACCGACCACGCAGCCCCCGGTCAGAACACCATCGGTTCCCAACACCGCGAAGGTTGAGCGGAACCTCAGTCTCAACTCGGCCCGGTAGCAGGGCTTCTCTCTACGGCCGTGGACGATCACGTCGAGGGCTGCCTGCCACACGTCGTGAATCGTGGGCTGCGCCTCGGACGGTGCGACGATCTGAATCTGCTGCACTGCCTTACGCGTCGCGACCTCGTTCTCGGCCAGGTTCAGTGCGTCACCCCAGCTGAGCGCGCCGAGGTCCGCCGCTACATCTAAGAACCCCGTAGAGCGCATCGAGCTGCCGGTCAACGTGGGCGTTGTGCCGGGCAGTCTGAACAGTGCGGACCGTCGTCCAGCGGGTGACAGCAGCCGTGATGACCGCGCCCACGATGACGCCGAGCGGAGCGACGAGGGAAGCCGAGGTGATGTCCATGAGTCAGTCGTCGGGCCGGGGTGCACTCGTTTGCCGTGCACGTGGGCCCGGAGCGAGACATCTCCTGCGGGCCGGCAGGGTGTCTGGTGTGCAGCGGTCGGCTCAGTTGGCGTGACGCTGCCCGCTGTGGGTCCGGCCCTGAAGGGATCTCTCGGCTGGTGGGCGGGCTATGAGGCCGCGCTGACACCACGCCCCTACTTTCTAACTTGTTGTTAAGTTAGAATCGCTGTGGTAACTTTGCAACAAGTAGAGAAGTAATCGGAGGGGGGGCTCGGGTGCTGCAGATCCAGATCGGTGCCGAGCGCGCCGCGGACGCGAGCGACCCGCTGGGGCGGGCCACCCTCGGCTGGCGTCCCGGCATGAGCGAGGCCGAGGCCTGGGAAGCAGGCCGCGGCATCTGGAAGTTCAACGCCGACCGGGCCGTCTCCCAGGACGAGGCGCAGATCATCAACACCGAGGGGACCGTGCTCGCGGTCGCGAAGATCACCGGGATCAGCAAGCACGACGGCCGCTACGCCCTCGAAGGGGAACTCCTGAACGGCGACCCGCGGGTCGGCCGGCCCACCCCCAGCCCACACTTGTCCCGCAACCCCGTCACCTACATCTGAACGGACCGGCCCGGTGAGCGACACCGACACATCCGGCGCGCGCACGGCATCCCCCAAGGGAGAAGACACGGTGGACAGCGAGCAGACCCCTCCCCGCCCCGCGCCCCGCAGACTGGCGGCCCTGGGCGACATGGTCGGCGACGTCCTCACGCCCACCGCCTCCCCTGGCCAGGCCTTCGGGCTGCGGGACCTGGACGCGGCCACCGGCGGCCTCCAGCCCGGCCGCCTGACTCTGGTGGCCGCGCCCCCCGGAGCCGGCGGCAGCCTCCTCGCCCTGGCCGCGGCACGTCACACGGCCCTCGTCCAAGGCCGCCACGTGCTGTACGCGGCCGCGGGCCTGACCAAGGAAGTCGTCACCCGTTGGATCATTGCCGCCGAGGCCGGAGTTGACCTGCGCAGCCTGCGCGCCGCAACACTCACCACCCTCGAACGCGAAGCCGCCGAGGCGGCCGGCGCCCGCGTGGGGCAGGCTCCGGTGCTCTTCGACGACGGCGCCGGGCTGACCGCCCAGGCCATCACCGAGACCGCACCCTACGTCGACGACCTCGCCCTGATCGTCGTGGACCGCCTGCACCAGACCCATGACCCGCACATCCCGCTCTCCGGCGACCAGGTGCCACCCGCGGTGCGCACGCTGACCCACCTGGCCCGGCAACTGTCGGTGCCGGTCCTGGCCGTCCTCAACACAGACGACCCTGAGGTGGTGCGCGGCCTGGACGCGGATGTGACGCTCACCCTGGCCGTCGCCGATGATTCCGGGCTCGCCGACGTCGCGGTCACTGAACGGGACTTCGGGCAGACCACGCTCCGCCTGCAGGCAGAGCTCGACCGGGCCCGCTTCACCGACGCCCCCGCGCTGCCTCATCCGGCTCCATCGGTATCCACCGCATCGCCCGCCGACGACACGGCCTCGGCTACCGCCGGTGCGGTCACCGAGCCCGACACCGAGACCGAGCGCGAACTGGTCGAGGCTGCCCTGCCCTTTACGTCCGGCGCCGTCAGAGGCCTGCCCTCCGAGGCCCTGCAACTCCTGTCCGATCACCGCGACGCGGTACTTAAGGGAGCGGCGCAGGACCTGCCCGGCCTGCGGGCCTACACGGCCGCCCTGGCCTCGGCCGCCGGTCTCATCCTCCCCGACACCCCGGAGGGCCAGCGTCTGCGCGCCGCCTTGGACGCCTTTGCCGCAGCCCATCGCGCCGAGCACACCGAAGCCGTTACCTCCGACCCTGATACCGGCGCAGAGACCGACCAGGACGCCAGCGACGATGCCCCGACAGGGGGAGCCGAGCGCAGCACCCCGGCAGCCGAAGCCCAGCAGCCGCCCGCGGGGGAGGAGGCACCGGCGGAGGAGGAACAGGAGCTGCAGCCCGGCGACGAGGACGACGAACCCGAAGACGCGCCCTTCCCTGCGCTGCGTCTGCTCAAGGAGGCCATCAACCGGTCGAAGATGCATCCGATCCCCGTGGTCCGCAAAACCGAGCGCGACGCCCAGCCGTGGTCGTTGTTCAACGAGGTCATGGACGGCGAGCCGCGCTGGGTGCACCCCGATGTGCAGAGTGTCCGCGGCCGCGGCGGCAAGCGTCACCAGCTGATCGTGCCCGATGAGTTCGGCCCCGGACAGTTGTGCACCATCGACCGCAACGGCTCCTATCCCTCGGCCTGCTCCGCCGTCACCCTGGCCCCGAACAAACTCCTGCACACCGGCCCGCTCGAGCAGCGCGCCAAGGATCAGGCAGGCATCTTCCAGATCGACGTCCCCGCCTGGGACCACCCAGCCATGGCGCACCCGCTGGGACGGCTGGCCGACCGCCCCGATGACCAGGGCCGGATCTGGGTGACCACCCCGCACATGGAACTTCTGGAAAAGCTGATCCGGCAAGAGCACATCGCCGAGCCGCTGCGCATCCACGACTCGTTCACCGGCCGCGCCAACAACTCGCTCCTCAAGCCCTTTTACCAGGAGGCGAAGCAGGCCCGCGGTGAGCTGATTGAGGCGGGCGGGGAGCCGTACGACGAGTACAAGCGGCGTCTGTCCGTCGCCCTGCGTCTGTTGTGGCCCAAGGGCGAACGCGTCAACTCGCCGTTCTGGCGCCCGGACTGGCGTCTGAGCATGGTCGCCGAAGCCTCCGTACGACACTGGGTCGTCGCCTGGGGCGCCGTCCAGGAAGGCCACACCCTCATCGCCCTGCGCAACGTGGACGAGGCCGTCTTCTGGACCCCTCACGGCGCAGCACCGGGCAAGTACAAGGTCGGCACCGGCTTCGGCGAGGTCAAAGTCAAGGCAGAGGTCGAGCAGGGGAGTGACGGCTGATGTCCCAAGGCCAGGGCCCCACCCTGGGCGCAGCACTCAACAGCCTGCTCGCCACCTACCACCTCACCCCCCAAAGACGCCTGGCCTCCTACAAGGCCAAGACCTGGCACGCCCAGCTCGTCCACCTCACCCAGACCCACCGCGGCTACACCGCCCTGGAGGAGGCCGGACTCCACATCACGCACGCCACCCTCATCAAGTGGCTGGCCGACGACGAGTACAACGTGCGCCGCCACTACCGCGACATCCTCACCCAGGCCTACGAAGCAGCCGCGACCATCCCCGCCGACCCGATCCCGCAGGCCTTCAAGGACCACCAGTTCGAGATCCGCGGCGTCGTCAAGACCGGCGCCGACGAACGCAACCGCGGCGCCAACGGCAGCGCCCCGCTGCGCATCGACGGCCGCAACGGCCACTGGACCTCCATCGAATCCAAGTGGAGCGAGGGGGAACTGAGCGACGCCGAGTTCGAGGACGACTTCATCGACTTCGTCATCTGCGACGACATCGGCGAAGGCACCGACGGCTGGAACTTCCCCGGCGGCACCTACACCGTCAGCTAGTTGACGCCCCTGGCAGGCAAGGGACGGGGGCGCAGCGAACACGCCGGTGGTGTGGATCCCCGCGAGCCCTCAGCGGCCTCGTTCCTCGTTCACCAGCTGTCAGTGCCCGGTGCAATGCTCGCCGGATGATGAATCAGAAGTCAGCTGTGTGGTATCTGGCCAACGCAACGCGTACTTGCCCAATTCCTCTGAATCCTGAGGGCTTTCGCCGTAAAGACCGCGCCCCGCACGATTTTGTGTTCTTCGGGCACACGCCGGTGCGCACCTACAAGAGGGCGGGGCAGTGGCAGTTCCTCGATGCGGATGTCCGACAGGCGGGGCGCAGGATGGCGGAACTGCCCTGGAACTCCGAGGACCTGACCGACCTAGGGCGCGATGAGCAGGGCGAGTCAGAGCCAGCCGCCTTTGTGCACACCAGCTGGCGCAAGGAGATCCAGCGTGTCATCGACAGCAGGGGAGCGGGCAGCGGCTGCGGGTGCAGCCAGCTGAATGCAGCCGCCTCGCAGTCGTTGCACTCCAGCCCAGACTGCCTGCTCCAGCGCTACCAGAACTACACCATCGCCTGCACCCTGCCCGTACGCACCCTGGTGCGGGCGGATGGAACCTGGAGGATTCCTCGCGTCCTCGCCTACCTCCTTGACCAGCGAGACGAGGCCGAACGCCAGCTGCATCTCATGCAACAGCCGTGCGACGCCTGTGGTGCCCTCAGCCCGGACAGCAGCTGGCGCACCCCGTCGGCCACGGGGTGGAAGGTCACCTGTCCCGCTTGTGCGGCCGCGCACCTGAGGCCCTATGGACACGAGCTTCAGGGTGTCCCCTACCTCCAGGTACGCGAACGCGGCACCAGGGCAGCGGACTTCCTGTGCGCGGTATGTGAGACGGCCCGGCCTGCCACCGACTGGGACCACTGCCACACCCACGGCCTGATCCGCGCCCCTCTCTGTGGCAGCTGCAACACCATGGAAGGACAAGGCAAAGAGTTCCTAGCCCGGCCCCGAAGCCTGCAACACCTCCTGCGCTGTAACGACTGCCACACCCAGCGCAATCTGCCGCCCCACCACAGACTTGCCGCGCTGCGCCGGCATCTGCACCTGAACTGGGGCGTGCAGGGGTGCGACTGGCCGATGCACATGTGCGTGAGGCTGAAGGAAACCGGCGGCGGCAACTACGACTGCACAGTCAGTTGCCCTGGACCAAGGCGCCGAGACGTCCGCAGCCTGCGTCTAACGCACGAGGAAGCCGAACACTTCCTCGCCCTAACCGTCGAGGCGGGACTGACGGATGCCGAGTAGCGAGGAGACGGATAACAGATGGCCGCGTCTCTGGCCCAGCAGCGGCTGGGCAGAACCGGTCCTGACCATGTATGTGGCAGGCGGCACCAAAATCCCGATGACTCCGGGCGCCACTTGCCCTCAGGCCTGCACTTTGGGCCGATGCCTCCTGCTGGTCTCAGCTGGCATCGTCCAGGACAGGGCTAATTTGGCCGAGTTGTCTGCTCCAGCGCAGCCAGGAGGCCAGTTCGCGCAGGGCTTCACCCTCGTGACGGCCAGCTGGGAAACACGATGACGCCCCTACATTCACCTGGGAGAGTCAGGTGGCAGGCTGGCACTGCCCGACTGCGCGCATCGTCACGCCCATCGCGTGGCCGCCCCGCCGGTTCTCCTCACGCGGAGTGGGCTGATATCGCCGGACATGAAGGAGCCCCCGCCCATGACGGGGGCTCCTTTGGGCTGGGTCAGTGCTTGATCCAGTTCACGAAGGCGTCCCAGCCATGGTCAGGTACGACCAGTGCGGGGCCCTTGGGGTTTTTGCTGTCACGAACCGGGACGACACCCGTCACCCCGTCAAGCCCTGGGGCTCCGGTCGAAGGGTGGGGGAGTTGGATGCGCCGCAGCCTAGGTCGCGAAGTGGTGAGGATCCTTCTCTGTGCGGTTGCCATTGCGGCTGTCGCGGCGGCCACTTTGGGCGTCATATGGGCTGTAGAGAACACCGATTTCCCTGAGCCTAATACCGGGAGTTCGACTCAGCCGTACGATCCTACTGGTGACCTGTTCGGGCCCCCTGCTCCTCCAGTCCCTCCTCTCTTTCCTCCGGGCCCAGCTCCGGTCTACCGTTGACAGAGCAGGAACTGGCTGCGTCCCAGCCCTTGCCCCGCCTCTTGCGTCCGCTGCTTGGTCTGCGGGTGGGTTTTGGCGTGGACCGCCTTTCTGGCTGGGGGTCATGAGTATGGGTACTCAGGTGTGTTGGGGATTTGCCCGCCATAATGGCCGTGCTATGACAGATCACTGGGAGGGGCACTGAGTGGTGAGTACACGTAAGTTCGTGTTAGCGGGGATGCTGGCAGTCTTTGCCGTGGCTGGGGCCGGGGTGGCGCCGGCTGTGGCTGCTGGGGGGCTTCTTCCTCACCCTGGGCCTGACGGTTTGGTGTGGGTGGAGGAGAGAACGGGCGATGGTGGGGTTGTGTCCGGCGGGGCTTGGGAGGGGCTGCCGACGGTGCTCACGGTGGCTTGTGAGGGTGGTGGCAGCGTGGCGGTGACGATGGAGTCGCAGCAGGTGCAGGTGGCCGAGTTCGAGGTGGACTGCCCGGTCGGCACCGCGGGTGTGGGGTCGGTGACTCTGGATGCAGGCGTGGTGAGCTCTGGGTCCTTCGTGGTGGGAGTCGATGCCTCGCAGGAGGATGTTCGCTGGGCCCTGGCGGTAACTCAGCCCGAATAGCAGCCTCGGCCCGGTTGGTGCCTGTGCGGGGCTCGGGCACTTGGCGGTGAGCGGCCGGGGTGCGGAGCCTGGTCACTACCCGTGCCCTGCTTGCCGCCAGACAGGACCGGACCGGCACCATCAATGCCCGCGCGATGATGTCTCTTTACGGCGGCGCCTGGTTCGGCAAGACGGTCGCGGCCACCGGCTGCCTGCGCGAGCTTGAAGCCGGCGAGGACGTCCGCCGCATCACCTTCCACACCCGTGCTACCACTCGCGCGGTGCGCCATGAACTGCACGTCGCCCTTCAGCTGCCGGGCCGGCCTCCCCGCTACGTCACCGAGTTCGATCATCTTCTCAAGGAGAGCTTGCCACTTATGTCTCAGTGTGGTCGGGGGGTGTGCTTGAGCCTCGGGGACAGGGGTGGCGTTGAGGGTCAGGGGCTGCTGTACCCGTGAGGGTGCCTCAGGTGCACAGCAGCGCCCGGAGGGCGCTCCGAGCAGTGTGCGGTGTGGTGCTGGCCCGGAGGGCCAACACCCCTTGTTCTTTCCGGGAGTTCGCTTATCTCTCCCGGAAACGGTGTATTCTGTTTTGAGATTCAGGGAATTGGAAATTCCCTGGGTGATTCCCGGAGGGAATCACACCCGCCCATAGGGATATTTTGAAAAATGACGGGCGGTCAAGTACGCCTCGAATACTGCGCATTGGGAATTCCTCCCGGAGGGTGGAATTCTTTTCGACTGGAAGTCGTAACAGTTATCGAAAAGAGCCCGGAGGGCCTTTAGATAACTCCCGCCCGGAGGGCGGCAATTCGCGCGGGGACGCGCGAAATGGAGAATCCGGAGGATTCGTAGTATTCGGCTGCCGGAGGCAGAGCGAAGCGG
>NZ_JBVJKV010000025.1:0-1413 GCF_055585065.1 Streptomyces sp. NPDC054047
TGAGACCTGATGCCGAGCCGATTGTGGTGAAGTGGATGATCCTATGCTGTCGAGAAAAGCCTCTAGCGAGTTTCATGGCGGCCCGTACCCTAAACCGACTCAGGTGGTCAGGTAGAGAATACCGAGGCGTTCGGGTGAACTATGGTTAAGGAACTCGGCAAAATGCCCCCGTAACTTCGGGAGAAGGGGGGCCATCACTGGTGATCGGATTTACTCCGTGAGCTGGGGGTGGCCGCAGAGACCAGCGAGAAGCGACTGTTTACTAAAAACACAGGTCCGTGCGAAGCCGTAAGGCGATGTATACGGACTGACGCCTGCCCGGTGCTGGAACGTTAAGGGGACCGGTTAGTGCACTTTCGGGTGTGCGAAGCTGAGAACTTAAGCGCCAGTAAACGGCGGTGGTAACTATAACCATCCTAAGGTAGCGAAATTCCTTGTCGGGTAAGTTCCGACCTGCACGAATGGCGTAACGACTTCTCGACTGTCTCAACCATAGGCCCGGTGAAATTGCACTACGAGTAAAGATGCTCGTTTCGCGCAGCAGGACGGAAAGACCCCGGGACCTTTACTACAGTTTGATATTGGTGTTCGGTTCGGCTTGTGTAGGATAGGTGGGAGACTTTGAAGCGGGCACGCCAGTGTTCGTGGAGTCAACGTTGAAATACCACTCTGGTCGTGCTGGATGTCTAACCTGGGTCCGTGATCCGGATCAGGGACAGTGTCTGATGGGTAGTTTAACTGGGGCGGTTGCCTCCTAAAGAGTAACGGAGGCGCCCAAAGGTTCCCTCAGCCTGGTTGGTAATCAGGTGTTGAGTGTAAGTGCACAAGGGAGCTTGACTGTGAGACCGACGGGTCGAGCAGGGACGAAAGTCGGGACTAGTGATCCGGCGGTGGCTTGTGGAAGCGCCGTCGCTCAACGGATAAAAGGTACCCCGGGGATAACAGGCTGATCTTCCCCAAGAGTCCATATCGACGGGATGGTTTGGCACCTCGATGTCGGCTCGTCGCATCCTGGGGCTGGAGTCGGTCCCAAGGGTTGGGCTGTTCGCCCATTAAAGCGGTACGCGAGCTGGGTTTAGAACGTCGTGAGACAGTTCGGTCCCTATCCGCTGTGCGCGTAGGAATATTGAGAAGGGCTGTCCCTAGTACGAGAGGACCGGGACGGACGAACCTCTGGTGTGCCAGTTGTCCTGCCAAGGGCATGGCTGGTTGGCTACGTTCGGAAAGGATAACCGCTGAAAGCATCTAAGCGGGAAGCCTGCTTCGAGATGAGTATTCCCACCCCCTTGAGGGGTTAAGGCTCCCAGTAGACGACTGGGTTGATAGGCCAGATCTGGAAGCCCGGCAACGGGTGGAGGTGACTGGTACTAATAGGCCGAGGGCTTGTCCTCAGTTGCTCGCGTCCACTGTGTT
>NZ_JBVJKV010000026.1:0-1264 GCF_055585065.1 Streptomyces sp. NPDC054047
TCGGGGTCGGTGCGCGACTGCTGGAACCACGGGTGCTGATCGCTGGTGTGGTTCATCACGAAATCGATGATCACGCGCATGCCCCGCTGATGCGCGGAGTCCACGAACTCCACGAAGTCGGCCAGATCGCCGAACTCGGGGAGGACGGCGGTGTAGTCCGAGACGTCGTAACCGCCGTCCCGCAGCGGCGACTTGAAGAACGGCGGCAGCCACAGGCAGTCCACGCCCAGCCACTGCAGATAGTCCAGCTTGGCGGTGATGCCCTTGAGGTCGCCGATGCCGTCGCCGTTGCTGTCCTGGAAGGACCGCACCAGGACCTCGTAGAACACGGCACGCTTGAACCATTCGGGGTCTCGGTCCTTGGCGGGCGTGTCCTCGAATGTGTCCTGGACGGGCTCGTTGATGATCATGGTGTGGGTGACCCTCCGATCAACGGTGAGGACGGTCGCAGGACGCGGAAGATGTGCGCGGGCGCGCGGCCCGGCTCGAGGCGCACATAGTTGGCCCTGCCCCAGTGATAGGTGTCGCCGGTGAGCTCGTCGCGCACCGGCACGGTCTCGTGCCAGTGGAGGCCGAGTTTCGGCATGTCCAACGAGACCGTGGCCTCCTGGGTGTGGTGGGCGTCGAGGTTCACGACCACCAGAACCGTGTTCGATCCGTCCGTGTCGTCGGCCGTCTTCGAGTACGCGATCACCGCCTCCTGGTCCGTGGAGTGGAAGTGCAGGTCACGCAGTTGCCGCAGGGCGGGGTTGGCGCGCCGCACGCGGTTGAGCGCGGTGATGAGGGGCGCGAGGGTGGCGCCGGTGCGCTCCGCCGACTCCCAGTCGCGCGGCCTCAGTTGGTACTTCTCCGAGTCCAGATACTCCTCGCTGCCGGGCCGTGCCGGGGCGTTCTCGCACAGTTCGTACCCGCTGTAGACGCCCCACGTCGGCGACAGGGTTGCGGCGAGCACGGCACGGGCCTCGAAGGCGGGGCGTCCGCCGTTCTGGAGGTAGGCGTGCAGGATGTCGGGGGTGTTGACGAAGAAGTTCGGCCGCAGGTAATGGGCGGTCTCGCCCGCCAATTCACGCAGATAGTCCGTCAGTTCACCCTTGGCGTTGCGCCAGGTGAAGTAGGTGTAGGACTGCTGGAAGCCGATCGCGGCCAGGGTGCGCATCATCGCCGGGCGCGTGAAGGCCTCCGCCAGGAAGATGACGTCGGGGTCGGTGCGGTTGATGTCGCCGAGCACCTCCTCCCAGAAGACGACGGGCTTGGTGTGCGGATT
>NZ_JBVJKV010000027.1:0-1257 GCF_055585065.1 Streptomyces sp. NPDC054047
AATCCGCACACCAAGCCCGTCGTCTTCTGGGAGGAGGTGCTCGGCGACATCAACCGCACCGACCCCGACGTCATCTTCCTGGCGGAGGCCTTCACACGCCCGGCGATGATGCGCACCCTGGCCGCGATCGGCTTCCAGCAGTCCTACACCTACTTCACCTGGCGCAACACGAAGCCGGAACTCACTTCATACGTCCAGGAGTTGACCGACGAGACGGCTCACTACCTGCGGCCGAACTTCTTCGTCAACACCCCCGACATCCTGCCCGAGTTCCTCCAGCACGGCGGCCGCCCGGCCTTCGAGCTCCGCGCGGTGCTCGCCACGACCCTCGCGCCGACATGGGGCATGTACAGCGGTTACGAACTGTGCGAGGACACGCCCGTGCAGTCCGGCAGCGAGGAGTACCGGGACTCGGAGAAGTACCAACTGCGCCCGCGCGACTGGGAGTCGGCGCGGCGCGAAGGGCTCACCATCGAGCCGCTCGTCACCACGCTCAACGCGATCCGTCGACGCCATCCGGCGCTGCACCGGCTGCGCAACGTGCGCTTCCACTCCACGGACAACGAGCACGTGATCGCGTACAGCCGTCACGTGCCCGGTGACACGGTGCTGGTGGTGGTGAACCTCGACCCGCACCACACCCAGGAGGCGACCGTGCGCCTGGACTGCGCACGCCTGGACATCGCGCCCGGCACGTCCTTCCAGGTGCACGACGAACTGGGCGACGCGACCTACACGTGGGGCGAGGTCAATTACGTCCGTCTGACCCCGGGCGTGTCCCCCGCGCACGTATGCGCGGTCGGGTGAGGAAGCACGCGCTCCCCAGCCGTGCGGCAATGGAGGACCCATGACGATCAATGAGCCGGTGTCCGAGCTGGGCGAGGACACGCCCGCCAAGGACCGGGACCCCGAATGGTTCAAGCGTGCCGTGTTCTACGAGGTCCTGGTCCGCTCCTTCCACGACAGTGACGGCGACGGCATCGGCGACCTCAAGGGCGCCACCGCCAAGCTGGACTATCTGCAGTGGCTGGGCGTGGACTGCCTGTGGCTGCCGCCGTTCTTCACCTCCCCGCTGCGCGACGGCGGTTACGACGTGGCCAATTACATCGCCGTGCTGCCCGAGTTCGGTGATCTCGGGGATTTCGTCGAGTTCATCGATGCGGCGCATCAGCGGGGCATGCGCGTGATCATCGATTTCGTGATGAACCACACCAGCGATCAGCACCCGTGGTTCCAGCAGTCGCGCACCGACCCCGA
>NZ_JBVJKV010000028.1:0-1136 GCF_055585065.1 Streptomyces sp. NPDC054047
GTGTACGAGCCGAGTCCGAAGGCGGGGTTCTGTTTGCGGATCTCGATCATGCGGCGGGTCCAGTGCAGCAGCGAGGACGGCGAGGACATGGAGGCCTCGACGTTGGTGACCTGGTAGCCGTAGACCGGGTCCATGATGGTGGGGAGGTAGAGGCGGCCGGGGTCGCAGGAGGAGAAGCCGGCGTTGCGGTCGGGGGTCCACTGCATGGGGGTGCGCACCGCGTCGCGGTCGCCGAGCCAGATGTTGTCGCCCATGCCGATCTCGTCGCCGTAGTAGAGGATCGGCGAGCCGGGCAGGGACAGGAGCAGGGCGGTGAAGAGTTCGATCTGGTTGCGGTCGTTGTCCAGGAGGGGGGCCAGGCGGCGGCGGATGCCGATGTTGGCGCGCATGCGCGGGTCTTTGGCGTATTCCGCGTACATGTAGTCGCGTTCTTCGTCGGTGACCATTTCGAGGGTGAGCTCGTCGTGGTTGCGCAGGAAGATGCCCCATTGGCAGCCGGAGGGGATGGCGGGGGTCTTGGCGAGGATCTCGGAGACGGGGTAGCGCGATTCGCGGCGTACGGCCATGAAGATGCGGGGCATGACGGGGAAGTGGAAGGCCATGTGGCATTCGTCGCCGCCGTCCTGGAAGTCGCCGAAGTAGTCGACGACGTCTTCGGGCCATTGGTTGGCCTCGGCGAGCAGGACGGTGTCGGGGTAGTGGGCGTCGATCTCGGCGCGTACGCGTTTGAGCAGGCCGTGGGAGCGGGGGAGGTTTTCGCAGTTGGTGCCCTCTTCGGCGAAGAGGTAGGGCACGGCGTCCAGGCGGAAGCCGTCGATGCCCAGGTCCAGCCAGAACCGCAGGGCGGAGATGATCTCTTCCTGGACGGCGGGGTTCTCGTAGTTGAGGTCGGGCTGGTGGGAGAAGAAGCGGTGCCAGAAGTACTGTTTGCGCACCGGGTCGAAGGTCCAGTTGGAGGCTTCGGTGTCGACGAAGATGATGCGGGCGTCCTGGTACTGCTTGTCGTCGTCGGCCCAGACGTAGTAGTCGCCGTAGGGGCCTTCGGGGTCGGTGCGCGACTGCTGGAACCACGGGTGCTGATCGCTGGTGTGGTTCATCACGAAATCGATGATCACGCGCATGCCCCGCTGATGCGC
>NZ_JBVJKV010000029.1:0-1047 GCF_055585065.1 Streptomyces sp. NPDC054047
CGTCGTGACTGCGTGCCTTTTGAAGAATGAGCCTGCGAGTTTGCGGTGCGTTGCGAGGTTAACCCGTGTGGGGAAGCCGTAGCGAAAGCGAGTCCGAATAGGGCGGTTCAGTAGCGCGCTCAAGACCCGAAGCGGAGTGATCTAGCCATGGGCAGGTTGAAGCGGCTGTAAGAGGTCGTGGAGGACCGAACCCACCAGGGTTGAAAACCTGGGGGATGACCTGTGGTTAGGGGTGAAAGGCCAATCAAACTCCGTGATAGCTGGTTCTCCCCGAAATGCATTTAGGTGCAGCGTCGTGTGTTTCTTGCCGGAGGTAGAGCACTGGATAGGCGATGGGCCCTACCGGGTTACTGACCTTAGCCAAACTCCGAATGCCGGTAAGTGAGAGCGCGGCAGTGAGACTGTGGGGGATAAGCTCCATGGTCGAGAGGGAAACAGCCCAGAGCATCGACTAAGGCCCCTAAGCGTACGCTAAGTGGGAAAGGATGTGGAGTCGCACAGACAACCAGGAGGTTGGCTTAGAAGCAGCCACCCTTGAAAGAGTGCGTAATAGCTCACTGGTCAAGTGATTCCGCGCCGACAATGTAGCGGGGCTCAAGCGTACCGCCGAAGTCGTGTCATTCCAGCATTAGGGCCAACGCCTGCTGGGATGGGTAGGGGAGCGTCGTGTGCCGGGTGAAGCTGCAGCGGAAGCTAGTGGTGGACGGTTCACGAGTGAGAATGCAGGCATGAGTAGCGATACATACGTGAGAAACGTGTGCGCCGATTGACTAAGGGTTCCTGGGTCAAGCTGATCTGCCCAGGGTAAGTCGGGACCTAAGGCGAGGCCGACAGGCGTAGTCGATGGATAACCGGTTGATATTCCGGTACCCGCTGTGAAGCGTCAAACATTGAATCAGGCGATGCTAAGTCCGTGAAGCCGTCCTGGAGCCTTCGGGCAAAGGGAAGTGGTGGAGCCGACGAACCAGACTTGTAGTAGGTGAGTGATGGGGTGACGCAGGAAGGTAGTCCAGCCCGGGCGGTGGTAGTCCCGGGGTAAGGGTGTAG